>NZ_VWSH01000002.1:0-31317 GCF_008629695.1 Taibaiella lutea | reverse complement strand
TATTAAGTGAGTTCTTTTGGGAAAGAATGAGTTGTTCTATTTGCGCATGACTATATTTCTTAAGCGCCTTTTCCCGGATCAGGGCTTCTCTTTTTGCAGGCAATATTTCAAGGTAAATATATTTTCAGGGCATTTTATTGCTGGTATAGGAAGAAAGCCCGGAATTGTGCTGTGCAATCCTGGATTCGGGATCTTGCGTAAAGCCTTTGTAATAGGAATTATCAACCAGGCTTTGAATAATATAAACAAAGTATTCCATAAACAAAAAAGCCGCTCGAATGAGCGACTTTTTGCGGACTGGACGGGACTCGAACCCGCGACCTCCGCCGTGACAGGGCGGCATTCTAACCAACTGAACTACCAATCCAAATATTTAACACAAAGAAACAAATCAGGTTTTTTAAATCAAAAAGCTTCAGATTTCTCTGAAGCTTTTTGCGGACTGGACGGGACTCGAACCCGCGACCTCCGCCGTGACAGGGCGGCATTCTAACCAACTGAACTACCAATCCAAAACCTTTCAATTTGACAACTTAATGCCCCCTTCTCTTTCGAAAGGAGTGCAAAGATACTCGGAGATTTTTAAACCGCAAAATTCTTTCACAAGAAAGTAGAAAATAATTTTCCTTAATCTTTCAAAAGTAAAGCCCCGTAAGACTTACGGAGCTTTTATATTCAATAAATTCAGATCTTTAATTTTAATAAGCAGCTTTATATATACCATCGAATTCACCAAAAGTCATCTTATCCCAGGTATATCCGTTGTCTTCGCTGCGATAAATACCTTTATTGGTAGCAATAAATACATAGTTTCGTGTAACATCGTTTTTATAAGTGTTCGATTTTACAGTCATGGAATAGACGGTAGTATTAATTTCCAGGCCTGTAGTTGAGCTTCTGAATGCTCCGTTTTCCACCCTGTACACGCCACCGGTATCTACGCCCACCAAAAAGCTTGTGCCACCGCTCGGAGATACTGCACAGTTAAGATGATGTTCTGTCATAGCACGAACCAATCCGTAAGGTTTCCAGTGAAGTCCTTCATCTTGGCTATACCATACTCCACCGGGACCATTATAATCCGTAAGGAACAAAGTATTGGAATTCGAGCTTAAATAAAACAATGTACCGTCAACAGGGAAAAGACCTTCCATTGTAACAGGCGTCCAGTTATCTGCATTATTATCTCTTTTAAACATTACATTGTTCAGGTTAGAGTAGGCAAAAACATGGCCGTTTGACAAACCTGTAAAACTTGATATTTCAAATGCAGGAGGCACGTTAGCATCCCATCCCATATCGTCTCCCCAGGTCTTTCCATTATCCCGGCTAACGGCTACGCCACGCGGAGCAGATTTACTGGTAATGTAAAGCATGTTCTGTTGATAAGAGTTATATGCCATTGTCTGCCATGGAAACTTCTTGACAGTGGTATAAACCGGATTAAAATTTTTACCGTTGTTGGCGCTCATGTGAAGATTTTCCTTCAACATCAAAAGATTGTTACCGGAAGTAATAATCAGACTTGGCGGATAGCCATCTGGAGGAAAAATGCTGCTGTAGGTTTCGCCGTCTGTTGAATTAAGCAACCAACCGTTATTATCGGCAACATAAAGGCTATAGGGAGTTTTTACTACCTTGTCATTATCGATGCCTATTGAACTTTCTTTTTTGCAACCCTGAAGGGCTACAAAAGATAAAAAAGACGCAAATAAGACGGCCGGTAGAAATCCTTTCTTCATGTACTTGTAATTTTTTCTCAAGATTATAAAAAATTGTTTAAAGTACAAAGGAAGACAAGGAAAAATATGTCCGAAGTTGGCACAATTGTGTATATATTTAAGAATTAGCCAACCTTTTGTGATATCACATCAGATTAATCCAAGATAAACGAATCAAAAAAACCGGCAACATTAAAAATATTGCCGGCTGATGCTATCGATTATATTTATTTCCCGCTGAAAGAAGCTGCTCTTTTTTCAAGAAATGCAGCAGTGCCTTCTTTTTTATCTTCTGTTCCGAAACTCTCGCCAAATGCCTTTACTTCATTACTCAATCCCGTTTGGCTTGCTGTTGCTGCTTCGTTTACCAATGCAATAATTTTGCCAACGGCCAATGGCGCTTTGGTCTGAATTTTCTGTACTATTTCCTTTGTTTTTGCAATCAATTCTTCAGCAGGAAAAACATAGTTTACCAAACCCAACGCCTTTGCCTCATCCGCTTTAATCATATCGGCAGTCATTAATAATTCCATGGCCTTTCCTTTGCCTATCAATTGTACCAGGCGTTGTGTACCGCCATAACCCGGAATCAATCCAAGATTTACCTCCGGTTGTCCGAACTTCGCATTTTCACTTGCAGTCCTGAAATGACAGGCCATCGCCAACTCGCAGCCACCACCCAGTGCAAAACCATTTACTGCAGCAATGATTGGCTTAGGCGCATTCTCAATTTTGCTAAAAACCTTATCCTGCCCTACTTGTGCCAAAGCCGCTCCACCTTTTGCATCCAAATCAGTAAATTCCGTAATATCCGCGCCGGCGACAAACGCCTTTGCACCTTCACCTGTAAGGATTGCAGCTTTGATATCATTGTTTTGATAAACTTCATCCAGGGCCTGTCCTAATTCATTGATGACATCTTTATTTAAAGCGTTCAATTTATCAGGTCTGTTAATAGTGATAATGAAAGTTCCGTCAGATAGTTCTGTTTTAATAGTTTGGTACATGTTTAGACTATTATGTTTTTAAATGATGTGGTACAATAACGGTCTTGCCGTTTTTAACGCTGTCAAATATAAGGGGAATGATTTGAATATTTTACGCTGAAATATTATCGCATCTGTTTTTTCAAAAATAAAAATCAAATCATAATGCTTCTGAAATCTGAATTATTAAAACAAAAAAGGCTTTAAAACTTAATAGTTTCAAAGCCTTTTTAAATATAACAGTACCGGTTTATCTAATCAATGTAACGTCACCTTTAAAGGTTTCTACCACATTATCGGCATAACCCAGTTTTATATAATAATAATAAACGCCACCGTCCAATGGTTTGCCTTTATAGGTCCCATCCCATCCTTCATCCGGATTAATCGTTTCAAAAACCTGTTTACCCCAACGATCATAAACCTGGAATGTGATAAGTTTACGCAAACCGATATTGGCTACTTTAAACACATCATTCAAATCATCTCCGTTCGGAGAAAACGCATTTGGAAGTTGTGTCAGCACCCTGTAATCTACATCCACAAAAGATGTATCGTAATTCATACAGCCAAATTCATTTAGACCCACAACAATATAGGCCGTAGGCTCTTTTGGTGTTACAATCGGATTGGCCACCTGCGGGTCAGTCATGGTTGATACAGGACTCCAGCTATACAATGTTCCTCCGGTTGCATGAAGCGTAACGCTTTTACCATATTTGACGGTAGTATCTGCAGGATAAGATTCAATAAGAGGTTTGTCATGAACAACGATAACAGTTTTCAATGTATCAAGACAACCGACACTGCTTTTAATAAGGACAAAATAATCATTCGTTCCCAATGGTGGTTTTGCTATCGGTTCAGGGCATGATGTGCAATCAAAAGTATTATTATCCGGAGGGGTACTTAATGATGCATCTTCATACCAGCTATACTGTACGCCATTGCTTGCATGAAGCTTCAACGCATCGCCGATACACAATTCGGATTGCAAAGGCGTAAGAGCGCCTATAAACGGAATGACTCTGATCTTGGCAGAATCTCTGAGATAACAACCATTGGCATCAACAGTAGCCAGGACATAATTACTGAAAAATCCGGGAACAATTAATGGCGTGTATAATGAATTGGGGTTTTGAACATTGGTAGTTGGTGTCCATGTATAATCAAAGCCGCTGCTTGGCGAAGGACCATTATTGATACCATAAAGTGTTACAACCTCTCCAAGGTTACAAATAGTAGAATCAGGAAGCGCTTTCAACAAGCCGTTGAAAGAATTGACATTGAAAGAGATCTGATTTAAGGTTGGCAATACACGTCCGCAGCTATCGGCCAATGTATTACCATCGCTGCCTACATAGCTTTTAACAGTGTAAATACCATCCACAGCAATAGGTTGGGCAAGCGACAATTCAACTGTTGAAGTAAAGCCACCCGGAATACAATTTGTTCCTGTTGCCGAAGCTATAACTACATTGCTGGGACCGGTAATCACAAAATCCGTACCATCAGGTGCAATGGTATTACAGGCTGTCGGCGTATTCAGATTAATCTTGATTGTCTGGCATGCAGGAGAATCAATGGAAATCATGGCAATAGGATCTAATCCGACATGGAAATTGAGGGAATCCGGTGTAACCAATGCGGAATTGCAAAGACCGAGCAATGTATTCCCATCAGTTCCAACTTTGGCATGGATGGAGTAATCTCCATTGGGTAAGGGGCTACTGAAATTTAGTTTGATTTTATCGGTATAACCTGCAGGGCCAGTACAATTAAGTCCCTGTGCACTTGCAACTGTTCCGCTTGGCGTAAGGTAAAAGTCACTGCCGTCAGTTGCAATAGAGCTGCAAAGAACATTCGTGTTTAATTTAACTGTCAATTGCTGAGACAAGTCGCAGTAAGGTAAAACCTGTTGAAACTTGGGCGGCGGCGGTTGATTAAAGCCAGCAGTGCTTCCTGCGAAATCCAATAAAAAGCCGGAACCCGGACAACCGCCAAAACAATCGTCATGGCCATAATTATTTATCATTATCAGATACACATCTCCTGCATTGGCATTGATTTGTTGCAGAAAAGGCTGTCCGTAAAGACCTGCGAATACCGTAGTAGTCGTCGAAGTAGTATTTAAGCCTATAACCCCGTTGGGATAATAAGTATTAGGTTGCTCATTGTTATTAAAATTACATCTTATCACCTCTGATTGCTGTATGCTGTTACAATTGCCATTAGTAATATCTACAACTGCAAAATCGTAATCATCCGCAGGGTCAACGGGCGTAATGGCAAAAACAATGATACCGGGAGAATTTACTTCCAGGCGAAACCATACAGAAGCAGCCTCAGGACTACCACAGGGGGTTGTATTTAAGTCCATCACCGAACCTGTGCTCTGATAACCATAAGGTGTAAAGAAATTACCGCAGATTTGCAAGGCAGAGCAAGCATCTTGTTCGGGTAAGTTTGGAGGTAAGAGCTGTGCTTTAAGGTCTCCGGCAATAAGGTTAAGAAACAAAAATGCACTAAAAATTTGTAATACTTTTTTCATTGACTAAACTTTTGGGCGTTAAAAAAGACAACTAAGTACATTACAAACCTCCCTGAAGGGAATTTGGTTATTGGTTTTAAAACAAAGACATCAGGATGTCTTCATTGTATAGGGTTAAAGATAACCGAAAGTTATGTAAATCCCTCTTCTTATATGGAGTATTTGATGTATAACCGTTTTAACATTTATAGAATTGATTGAAATGTTATCAATTAGCTGTTTATACATTTATAAATCGTTATAAAAAAATTCCTTAAAATAACTTTTCATTAAGAAAAACAAATGCTTTTTTTCTGATTTATTTCTGTAAAAAATCATCTTTAATCAAATTTCTTTTCAGAAAGAACACAGAAACACATGAATACTGTAATAAAAAATATAATTTTAGCACCTCAAAAAAGATGATTGATGAATCTGGATTTTAACAAAAATGATGATGCTATGCGTTTGGCAATCAGCCAAATGAAACAACGTTTTTCAAAAATTGAAGAAGGTGGCGGTAAAAAAGCCATGGAAAAAGCCCGCGCCAAAAATAAGATGGCGCCCCGCGAGCGCATTCAATATCTTATAGATAAAGACAGTACTTTCATTGAAATCGGCGCCTTTGCAGGTTATGAAATGTATAAAGAAGAAGGTGGTTGTCCTGCCGGTGGAACCGTAGCCGGGCTTGGCTATATTAAAGGCCGTCAGTGCGTGATTGTAGCAAATGACAATACAGTTAAAGCGGGTGCATGGTTTCCTATTACAGGTAAAAAGAATTTACGTTTACAGGAAATTGCCATGGAAAATAAACTACCCGTGGTTTACATAGTAGACAGTGCAGGTGTTTACCTTCCTATGCAGGACGAAATTTTTCCTGACAAAGAACATTTCGGACGCATATTCAGAAACAATGCTCAGATGAGTGCTATGGGCATTACACAAATCGCGGCAGTGATGGGAAGCTGTGTTGCAGGCGGTGCTTATTTACCAATCATGAGCGATGAAACTTTAATGGTAGAAGGCAATGGCTCTATCTTTCTTGCAGGACCTTATCTTGTAAAGGCCGCTATTGGCGAAGATGCCGACCAGGAAGCATTGGGCGGTGCCAAAATGCATACTGAAATCAGCGGCATTGCAGATTATAAATTTGAAACCGAGCAGGAATGCCTCGATCAGGTTCGCCGTATTATTGATAAAATCGGTTCACAACCCAAAGCCGGTTTTGACCGTACTGAACCCGCAAAACCAAAAAAAGAAACGAAAGAGATTTATGGTATTGTATCGGTTGACAATAACAAGCCTTATGATGTGGTTGAAGTTATAGAACGCCTGGTTGATAATTCTGAATTTGACCAGTTCAAAGAAGATTACGGCAAGACCATTGTTTGTGGATACGCACGTATAGAAGGCTGGGCTGTGGGCATTGTAGCCAATCAACGTACCATTGTGAAAAGTGGTAAAAAAGAAATGCAATTAGGCGGTGTAATTTATAATGACAGCGCAGATAAAGCAGCACGATTTATCCAGAATTGCAATCAGAAGAAAATCCCGTTGGTATTTTTGCAGGATGTAACAGGCTTTATGGTTGGTACACGCAGCGAGCAATCCGGCATTATTAAAGATGGTGCAAAATTGGTGAATGCAGTTGCAAATTCCGTTGTTCCTAAAATTACAATTGTTATCGGTAACAGCTATGGCGCAGGTAATTATGCCATGTGCGGCAAGGCTTATGATCCCCGCTTTATATACGCATGGCCTAATGCCAAGATTGCCGTAATGGGAGGAGAACAGGCAGCTAAAACATTACTGCAGATTCAGGTTGCTTCCTTAAAAGCTAAAGGCGAAATTATTGACCCGGAAAAAGAACAGGAATTATTAAAAACCATTACCGACAGATATAACACACAAACTTCTGCATACTATGCTGCTGCACGTTTGTGGGTAGATGAAATTATTGATCCTGCAGATACGCGCAAGGTAATTTCAGAAGGTATTAATGCTGCAAATCATGCGCCCATCGAACGCGAGTGGAAAGCTGGTGTGTTTCAGGTTTAAGTTTATCATATTGAGTAATAAAAAGGTTGTCCTGAGAATCAGGACAACCTTTTTATTTGACTGTATCGATGTATTTTATCAATAAGAAATGGAATTATCAATCGTCTTAAACCCTGTTTTGTATTCACCCGATGAAGAACCGTCATCTTCCAGGGAGCTTTGAAAAGCCATAATTATAGTGCCTTCGCCGTTGGAAGACAATTCATAGAAATCCATATTCAATAACTGCTCCGCCATTGAAACCCTGAGACTTCTGCCTTCGCATACTTTTATGCCTAATTTCTTTTTAAAAGGAGTCACCTTACAATTTCTTTTACCAAATTTCGACACCATCCCGTCTATCAGCGCGTCTATTGAAACTGTTGAGCCAAACTGGAAAAGCATTACCTTGATATCATTGCCGCTGAATATCCAGTTCTTGTAATTTATCCCGGCATCTTCATTGAACTCAAAGGTATATTGGCGCGGATATTCAAAGGAAACATAATTACTGTTGAACTTCTTGAAATCGGCCAGTTGAATAGAGATCGTAGGCTTGACAAGCGTTTCCGTAACCTTTAATAATTCTTTTTCATTCAGTAAATAAAAAGTGTCGTTAACATTGAGTTGAAATTGTGCTTTGGGTTCTATAGCCGCAGCATCGACAGACTCCTGAGCATTGGAAGCGAACCCCAATAAGGCAAAACATAAGAATAAAAAGGGTATTTTCATAAGGGTTAATTTTTTCAGCAATGATAAGGTATAAATTTCTTTATCGGTGCTGATCAATCAGAATCATATTGCCATCAGGATCAGTCAACATAACACTTGCCGGACCGGTTGTCTGTTCGTCTGCTTCCGTCATTAAGCTGATGCTTTTATTTTTCAATTCCTGTTGAATAGCTCTTACATCGTCGAACTGTTCCATATTTCGGGCATTTTCATCCCAACCCGGATTAAACGTTAATATATTTCCCTGAAACATGCCCTGGAAAAGTCCTACAAGGGCATTCTCATTTTTCATAATGAGATAGTTTTTCTCCATGCTCCCTCCAAAAACCTTGAACCCAAGATTTTCATAGAATTCTCTTGAAACATCAAGATCCTTTACACTAAGGCTGATTGAAAATGCTCCTAATTTCATGTTATTCTTTTTTATTTTATTGTTAGTGATTGCCGCAACATGTTGCCTCATGTCATTGCAATGTTATGGCCAGCGCATCCGGCACACACAAATGTATAAAAGAACAGGCGCATACATTCAGTATCTCATTGCAAGCTATTTTCCTCCGAAATCTATTTTAACACATATTGCCTTGGTGCCAATCCCGCAACTCTCCTGACAGAAGGAACCAAAGTAATATTCATCCACATTTTAGCGATGAATAAACTTTGCCTGAAAATGTTTTTACCGAACATGTTCAACATATCCTTCAGCGCATCTGGCTTATGCATCCATTCTGTATTAAACAAAGTACCCTGACCTATTGTGGCAAACCGTTTAAACATTTTCTTTTCATAATTCGCTATAGCTGCCTGCACAGTTGTAAATGCAGGATTGGTAAGCGCTTCGCTTAATTGCAGCGCATCCAGCATCGCCATGTTTACACCCTCACCTGCAAAAGGCGGCATCCAATGAGCTGCATCGCCAATTAAAGTGATGCCTGGTTGCGCTATCCATTGCTGATTTAGCGGCATACAATATTGTGGCCTTGGAATGAAAAGCGTTGTTTCGCTGGCAAATAATTCATGCCATATACTGCTCCATTCCGGAAATGTTTGTTTGAACCAAGCCAAAACCTGTTTGTTGTCTTTGAAATCTATGCCGCTTTTCTTATCCCAAAACTCTTCTGTTTTGCAGCCTGTGGCAAAGCCAAAACTTCCGTCGCCTTTGGAACTTACAATCAAAGTCTTTTCATTTCCGTAAGCAAATATTTTGCCGCCCTGCAGAAGATTATGAATTGAAGGTGCTGTTTTCCGGGCATCTTTTATGGAGCCTTCCAACATTGTAATACCTGTCCACAAAGGTTTAATATCAGTAACAAAAGGTCTTATTTTACTGTTTGCCCCATCTGCACCTATTACAATATCAGCAACAACTGCTTCGCCGTTTTGAAAAACAAGTTTCCATGTGTCTTGTAGCTTCTCAACAGATATGATGTGGCTATCCCAGACTACTGCTTCAGGCTGTAAAGAATCCAACAGTATATCCCGTAACGGACCGCGGTCAATTTCAGGCCGGTGGCCTTTGTCGCCAAAGGTTTCCGCCTTGCCCTTCAGGTGTTCATCAAAGTGAATCTTTGCCTGGTTATCTACTACCCTTATCAGTCCGGCGCCGGGCCTGTAATGCGTCTTGAATGCATTCATCAGCCCTGCCTTCTCCAGTGCAGCCAGTCCCGATTCGGTATGAAGATCCAGCGCACCGCCCTGAATTCTTACATCCCGGTTAATATCTCTTTCATAAACCATTACATCTGCTCCCTTAAGTTGTAATAATCGTGCAAGCGTTAAACCGCCCGGACCTCCGCCAATGATGGCTATTTTTTTATCCTGTATCAACATAACCTGAATTGTTTTGACAATGCAAAACTATTTCACCGGCAAGGTTGATAATAGTATAAATCGGTCGTTTTGGTTTTTAAACAATTCCTTCGGCACTACGCCCGAAAACTTCTTTATTTCCTTTATAAAGTGGTTTTGATCCGCAAAATCCTCTTCAGGATAAAGTTTGCCTTCTTTGATATGTTGCAGAGATGCTTTGAACCTTAAAATATTGCAGTAAGCCTTTAAGGAAATACCAAACTGCTCCTTAAAATACCGGTTAATCTGCCGGCTGCTCCAGTAAACCTTTTCAGATAATTCCTTTACCGGCAAAGCGCCGTTTGAAGCATAAATCAGTTCAAATAATTTTTGCTTTCTGCCATCAATATCCGGCTTGATTTGCGTTATCATCTTAGCCGAGACTTTTTTACAAAATGCTTCAAAATCATCCAGATCATTTTTGCTGATATCCCAAAAATCAGCGGGTAACAGCGCGCCTTCATTCAATACAGATGCAGCTTTGATGTCAAGCAGGTATTCAATAGCAAGCAGCTTAAAGCTTACTGCGAACATTACAGTTCGGGGCGGAATAGAATTTTGAGCAGGCATTGTGTCCAGGCCTCTGAGAACAATGTCGTGTTCTTCATTTCCTGAATAAGAAAAAATAATGTCAAACCTGCCATCAGGTAAAACAACAATTTCATGTGCCTTATCTGAAACGTTCTTAAGCATCCAGAAACTTTCAACAAATGCTGAAAGCTCTGAATCAGGCCGGATGATCTTATATTGAATTTCAGGGCTTTTCATTTTATTTGTCTGTTCCGTTTATGCCTACACCGCTTTTGTCATTCTATTATCTTATAACTAAAGTCTTCAATTATATTTACAAGTAAAGGATAATTGCCTGATGGTGCAAATTCATAATTAGCAGTAATGGTAACCTTCTTTCCTATTATTGCTTTATACTTCATATTCGGATTTACATTCTTCATTATGTCGCCATAAATACGAATTTCCCTTGTAGTGGCAGTATCCTCTTCTTCGCTCTCCGGATTGGGAATAAATTTTACAGGCTGCGGCAACACCAATACCATCGCATCTTTAATAACTTTTCCGTTAATCGGATGCCGAAGGTCTTTTAATACAACCTTACCAGTTAAACTGAGTTTGCCGTAATTATAGGAACGTAAACTTTGCCCAATTGACGTTAATGAAAAGAAAAGAAAAAAAGTGATTAATAAGTATTTCATGAAAGCGGTTTTACTTTTCCGAATGTATTTGATTGAATGAACAAATCTGACTTGTCGGCTATTTACTTTTGGGTTCGTAAATAAGCTGTACAACACCCGATTTGAAAATATTGGTTTTAATTAACCTTAATTCTATCCTTTCTTTTAACTCCTCAAACAATGGCTTGCCACTTCCTAAAACAGTAGGATGTACTGATATCTTGTAAACGTCAATAAGATCCAATCCGATAAATGTTTTTATAAGGCCGGCGCCGCCATAAAGCCAGATATCTTTTCCACCTTGTTTTTTAATTTCAGTTACCTTATCAACAATATCGGTATTTATAAAAGTAGCTTTTTCATCTTGTTTGTGCTGGCTTGAAAAAACGAATTTATCTTTGGCATGTATGCCTTCCCATAACATTCTTTCTGTATGCCCCGCATTCGCATCCGGTTGGAAATTACCCCAAAGATCATAGCTTACCCTACCGTAAAATATAGTGTCGATGCCTGCTATAAAACCTTCAAAGTCCATATCATCATCCATGATACACCAATCAATTTCCCCGTTTGGCCCTTCAATAAAGCCGTCTAAGGTTACGGCCAAATCTAAAATTACTTTCTTCATTTTATGTTGATTTGAATTCACGCCGTCGTTGGTGTTGTCACCAACAACACACATCATTAACACATCATAGCCAGAGATCACGCTGTTGTTGGTGAAAACAACAACAACAAACATTAATATACATCATAACCATAGATTATAAAGGTATCAGAAACCCCCAATCATCTATGCCTGTTTCATAATACCTTGCCGAGAATAAAGATACTCAACAGGATTCTTTACTAATACTGCTTCACGCCGTTGTTGGTGTTTTCACCAACAAACAACAAACATTAATATACATCATAACCAAAGATTATAATGGCGTCAGAACCCCCCAATCATCTATGCCTGTTTCATAATACCTTGCCGAAGAATAAAGATACTCAACAGGATTCTTTACTAATCCTGCTCTTAAAGGATTTTCATGGATATAATTAAGTTTTTGCTTTACAACCGCTTCCGTCCAGATATCAATGGACAATGGATTTATTTCCCAAAACTGATATTCCCTGTCTTTTGCATTCACTTTAAAATGCCTTAATACTTCCGGATGATTTTCTATCAAATCGAATTTTATTTTCTGTGCCGTAAATTTCAGGAAATCGCGTTGAATATTTTCTCTTTTGTGAGGATGTCTGCAATGCCAGATGATGTGTATATGATTACTCATAATTACAAATCCATGGATGATGACACGCTCTTCCTTTACTAAAAACTTAAGGCTGTCGATGATAATGTCTTTATACTTATCTGGCAGTAAAAGCATTTTCCATTCCAGAATGGTAGCAGTGAAAAAATGGAGTTCATATCTTTTGAATACGCTCATCTTAAAACTTTAAAATGAAGATAGCGTTTGTTGTTGGTGAAAACACCAACAACGGCGGAAAATCCTATCATTCATGCCGTTGTTCGTGAAAACACGAACGGCGGAAAAAGTATTTACCTTGTTATATACTTATTGCCGCCTGCTTTTCTTCTTTCTGTGTTCTAAACGTAAAGCCAGGGTTATTTCGGAAAATATAGGATGATTAAGCGGTCCGATAGGCTTACGTGCGGAAATTGTATTTGAAATATTAATATCGACATTCTTTGCAAACCTTATACCTCCATCCATCACATATCCAAAGAAATCCGTTGCTCTTGAAAATCCTGATATGTTTGTAAACCCTGTAGTTGTATAGCTGACGCCGCCACCTAAATAAAATCCCCAATTCCTTTTGCAGCCTTCATCAGAACCTAAACCAAAATTATAATGCAACAATAATGGCAAATCGACAAAAAGATGAATGGTACCACCATTCACTCCGGCATCGTTTGTAGTGGCATTATTGAAAGTATTGCCATCATCTCCTCCGTAATATAATGCAGCAATAATTAATGGAATGATTACTCCGGTCCCGGCTTTATCCTCCATTCCGATTTTTACATTAGTGGAAACAGAAAAGGAGGAATTACGCATGTCAACGATGTTTTTCCCTGCAAAGAATGAAAATCCGCCCGCAATGCTTGTGTTTGAGACTAACCGCGCTCCTGTATAGCCAATACCTAAGTGTATCTGGCTATACAAACAATGGGGCAACAATATAAATAGGGGAAATACAAATAATATTTTGATAAGCTTGATCATGACGATTTTGCCGGTATTTTTTCTAACAAAGAATGGGTTTATTGCTATGCCAATACAAAAATACAAACCCAATCCTAAAATCCCTGCTATTCTCAGTTGGTATTGTCACCAACAACATCTTATCTCTTACGGTGTCAGTAAAAAACGTTCATACCACAGTTTATTGCATAGACTCAATTGAACTAAAAACAGGTATTATTTCTGCTGTCATTTGCATTTTAACCAACAACAAAACCTTATTTCCCACATCCGGCATTCTTTAAATTAAAAACAGCTTCATTATTTTCAATGTACATTTCCATTATGCTATCGTTAACTCTTATTATGCTACCGTCAGATGCGATTATGCAAAGTTCAACTGTAATTATTTCAGTTGCGGGTGCGATTATTTGAACGTCAACTGTTATTATGTCACAATGCATGATTATTATTTACATGTCAATATCGATTATTTAAACTGCCGATCCGATTATGTTGTGTTCAACTGTAATTATGTAAGTATCGGGTGCGATTATTTGAACGTCAGGTGCAATTATGACATAACGCATGGTGATTATTTTTATATCATATTGCTATTTTACCGCAACGCTATTTAATCCATTCATTTTTAAAAAGATTTATATAAATACGTCTTTCATTCTGAATACCGGCAAGCAATTTACATAATCGTCAATTCTCATTACAACAGCAGCTGATTACACTATAAATCACTCAAATACTTCCTTGTACAATATTATCTAATCCAATATCTTTGCAGCCTTATTATGGCAAACGAAAACAAATTACAGGCAATTATTGCCCATGCAAAGGAATACGGTTTCGTGTTTCCTTCCAGCGAAATATACGATGGTCTTGGTGCGGTGTACGATTATGGTCAATGGGGTGTTGAGCTGAAGCGCAACGTCCGTGATTATTGGTGGCGTTGGATGACCCAGATGAATGAACAAAACATTGTAGGTATCGATGCA
The DNA here is from genome assembly GCF_008629695.1 of Taibaiella lutea. Taxonomy (GTDB): domain Bacteria; phylum Bacteroidota; class Bacteroidia; order Chitinophagales; family Chitinophagaceae; genus Taibaiella; species Taibaiella lutea. The sequence goes on along the minus strand of NZ_VWSH01000002.1, from coordinate 17,068 downwards.
GCCATCTTCATGCATCCCACCACATGGAAAGCCAGCGGCCACGTAGATAATTTCAGCGATCCGATGATTGACAACAAGGACAGCAAAAAGCGCTACCGTGTTGACCATCTGATTGAAGGTTTTGCAGAAACATTGCCACAGGAACAAGGTGATGCTTTGATTGCCGAAATGGAAAAATTGATTGCCGCCGATGATTTTGCAGGTTTGAAAACCCTGATTGAAACAAATAAAATAAAATGTGCCGTTAGCGGAACGGTTAACTGGACAGATGTACGTCAGTTCAACCTGATGTTCTCCACCGAAGTAGGTTCTGTAGCCGAAGAAAGCAACACCATTTACTTACGTCCTGAAACGGCACAAGGTATATTCGTAAACTTCCTGAATGTACAAAAGACTGCAAGGATGAAAATTCCTTTCGGTATTGCACAAACAGGTAAAGCATTCCGTAACGAAATCGTAGCACGTGGTTTTATCTTCCGTATGCGCGAATTCGAACAAATGGAAATGCAGTTCTTCGTTCGCCCCGGCACACAAAAACAATGGTACGAATACTGGAAGGAAAAACGCAGGGAATGGCACAGTACGCTTGGCGTTGCTGCCGATAAATATCGTTTCCATGATCACGTTAAGTTAGCGCACTATGCCGACGCAGCCTGCGATATCGAATATGATTTCCCGATGGGCTTCAAGGAACTGGAAGGTATTCATAGCCGTGGTGATTTTGATTTGACACAACATCAATTGTACAGCAAAAAGAAGATGCAGTACTTCGATGCCGATATTGACCCTGAAACAGGTAAGGCGTACGGTAACTATATTCCTTATGTAATCGAAACATCTATCGGTCTGGACAGAACCATATTGATGCTGATGAGCGAAGCTTATACCGAAGAAGATTTAAGCACCGAAGAAAAACAGGACAGCCGCGTAGTAATGAAATTCATTCCGAAACTGGCTCCCATTAAATTAGCTGTTCTTCCTCTAATGAAGAAAGACGGTTTGCCTGAAATAGCAAGAGAATTGATGGATGAATGTAAACAACATTTCAAATGTTTTTACGAAGAGAAAGATGCGATCGGTAAACGTTACAGAAGAATGGATGCGATCGGTACACCTTTTTGTGTTACCATCGACCATCAGTCAAAAGAAGACCAGACCGTTACTATTCGTTACAGAGATACGATGGCACAGGAACGTGTTCACATTTCCAAAGTAAGAGAGATTGTTCAGGCGGCGTTATAAGTTTATAAATTAGCAGGTAAAAATGGGACGTAAGATTACGTTCCATTTTTTATTAATCTTCCTCGTAGCGACGCGGCATCGCTGAAGAAAAGACTAAAATTCCATTGTCAAGATTTGTCTAATTAAGAAATTAACCCAAATTGCGACTAAATTTACCATATAAACCGGAACAGAAATGCTGCCTGAACAAGAATTACAATCCATCCTTGCCCATTCCTTTGAAATTGATTTTCCGGAAATGATTTCAAAGGAGAAAATAATTGAAGTCCTTTCCTGGAGAGTAGATAAGCTGATAGAAGGTAATCCCGACAAACTGTTTTCGATGCTTTACAGGCTCGATATTTCAGAAAGAAAAATCAAAGAAGCAATGGCTACGGATAATGAGGTGACAAAAAAAATTGCCGTCCTTATTTATGAACGGCAACTGGAAAAAATTATATCAAGAAGAAATTTCAGCGCTGAAACTCCCGACGATGACTTAGCCTGGTAAGGATTAATCGTTCAGGTTTTTGATTTCCTGAATAGAAACCTGATCAAATACTTTGTTTGCATAATCGCAGGTATCTACAACTCCTGTATGTGTAAATTTAACTTTCACACGAAGTCCGCCGTGTTGATAAGCAGACGAAAGATACAATGGTTCCAGATAAGCAGAATCTTCTAATTGCAGCAGGTAGCCACATCCTACATTTGTAATATCACCTGTATCTACTACGGTTGCATTCACCATGTCTTTATCTTTGTTGCAGGAAGCCGCGAAACACAAAACGGCTGCAAGAGCCAAAGTATATTTTTTAATCATTTTTTTGAATTGAACGGTTAAAAATATAAAATCAAAAGCAGAAAACCAATATTATTCCGTGAATTTATAACCTACACCTCTTACAGAATGAAAATGTTTGGGATTACGGGTGTCTTTTTCAAAATATTTACGGAAGTTCAGGATGAAATTATCAATCGTTCTTGTGGTAGGATAAACATTATAGCCCCAAACAACCTGCAATATATGCTCTCTCGAAACCACTTCACCTTTATGTTCTATCAATAAACGCAATAAAGCAATCTCCTTCTTGCTTAATTCAATAGCCTTGCCATCTTTGTCCTTGGCAGACTGTCCGGTGAAGTCAATTCGGCTTTTGCCAAAGGCATAAACATCCGGAGCGGTATTACGTTCTTTCAGTTTTTTGTTTTTGACCACCAATTTTTCAACACGCAATAACAATTCTTCCAGGTTGAAAGGCTTGGTCATATAATCGTCGCCACCTTTGCGTAATCCTTCAATCCTGTCTGCACCGCTGTTTCTTGCAGACAAGAAAAGAATAGGCACTTCATTGTTCTGCACGCGTATATTCTCACAAACCGTAATACCATCCATTTCCGGAAGCATGATATCAAGAATAATCAGGTCGAAATACTCCGCTTTTACTGCTTTCAGAACAGCGGCGCCATTGTCAACCGTCGTTACCTCATAACCTTCCAACTCAAGGTTAAGTTTAATGGCTTCCCTTATGCTCTCTTCATCTTCTACTACAAGCAAAGAAGCCTTGGATTCATTTTTAGATACTGCCATGATTTATTTAAAATCTTAATTTATATAGCTCCCGCAAAGGTAATGCGTTCTGTATGGAATGAAGAAATAGCGCTATTGAGGATTGTAATATCTATGTCATATTTAGTTTTCAGTAGTTAGTCGTTAGTGGGTTAGTCAATATTATTCATCATTTCACTACTCACCATTCACGATCCACCATTGACTATTCACTATTAACAACTCACTATTCACTACTTACCATTGACTATTCACTATTAACAACTCACTATTCACTACTTACCATTGACTATTGCCTATTCACTACTCACTAACCACTATCGACTAAAAAAGCCCGTTTATCTGCGCATCAATCTTGCCTATGATATGTGCAAAACCCTCTTCTGTTTCATCAAAATTTATTTCATCCGATTCGATGATCAATAAAGGACCGTCATTGTATTTGCTGATCCAGTTATTGTAATGTTCGTTAAGACGTTTCAGGTAATCCAGACGTATATTTTCTTCATAGTCCCTGCCCCTTTTCTGAATACGATCCACCAAAGTAGGAATAGAAGCTTTAAGATAGATAAGCAAGTCAGGCGGATTTACCATCTTCTTTAATGTCTGGAAGAACTGCGCATAATTTTCAAAATCGCGGCGCGACATCAGGCCCATTTCATGTAAGTTGGGCGCAAAGATATAAGCATCTTCATAGATGGTCCTGTCCTGTATTACAGTCTGCTTTCCATTTTGTATTTCCAACAATTGAGTCAGGCGGTTATTCAAAAAATAAACCTGTAAGTTAAACGACCAACGCTGCATGTCGTTGTAAAAGTCATTCAGATAAGGATTGTCTTCAGTTGTTTCATATTGAGGCGTCCATTTATAATGCTTTGCCAGCATTTGCGCCAATGTGGTTTTCCCGGCACCAATATTTCCTGCAATGGCAATGTGTTTCATTTTTTTTTGAGGCATCTGATGGAATGTTTTGGGCGTAGGATTAATATGCTTGTTTTTATCAGCTGCCAAAAATAAAAGAAATTTCTGCTTTATTTTAAAAAGCCTGCGGAAATGCTTTGCGGTAAAATTATTTTGGCATTAATCTAACAGCATATTTCCTGTGTTTCAATCATTTGTTTGTAATTTTCATGTCACAAAATGGTTTTTATGAAGAAAATACCCGTAATAATCTTTGCTGCCCTTTTCACTTTAAGTGCCTGCAATACGCCCAAAAATACTTCCGCTACTACTACTGCAGGTGCCGATGCCGGAAATATGGAACTTTCAGGCGCATGGGAACTGGATTTTGTACCAAATCCTTCCGGAACCTTTGAGGAATTATATTCCGGCAAAAAACCCAATATTAGTTTTAATGAAAAAGAAGGTACTTACAGCGGCCATTCATCTTGTAATTCTTTCCGTGGCAAATTGGAAAAGGACAAAGATGCTATCAGCTTCAAAGGCGATATGATGATGACGAAAATGGCTTGTATGGGTGATGGCGAAAAGATATTTCTTGAAAACCTTAAAAAGATCAATCATTACTCCATTTCAAAAGACGGCAACGAATTAACCTTTATTCAGGGCGATATAGTTTTGATGCACTTTCACAAAATGGCTCAATAATTCAACACAAAAAGCATGGCCAGGCAATTTTTGCTAAAACGGGAAACCCTTATTTCTGCAGATATCCATGCTGCATGGGCTTTCTTTTCCAATCCCGAAAACCTTGCAAAACTTTCACCTGAATACCTCCATTTTCAAATCATTCATTGCCCTGAAACAAAGGAAGTTTACACTGGCATGAAGATTGAATATAAAGTCAGTCCTCTTATGAAGATTCCCATGAAATGGGAAAGCCTTATTCAGGATGTAATTCCGCTCAGGCAATTTAAAGATATTCAGACCAAAGGTCCATACAAGGTTTGGGAACATACGCACCTTTTTGAATCAACAGAAAATGGTGTGCTGATGAAAGATAATATCCTGTATGAAATGCCTTTCGGATTTCTGGGTAATTGGGCTAACCGTTTATTTGTAGCAAAGCAATTAAATGAACTTTTCGATTACCGTACAGAAAAGATAAAAATGCTTTTCCCTTAGTTCCCGGTATCTGTTCCGTAAATCTTTACAAGTATTGCGTACAATTCCGGATGGTGCGATTCAAGAAAATGTGGCTTCTGGAAAAAATATTCCGAGATAACGGCAAAGAATTCCGCCTCATTTGTACCAGCGTACGGATTTATATCCGAATCGTTATTACGTATATCATGAATGGCTTCGTGCATGTATTTAATCCACGGCGTTATCATGTCTTTAGGAATGAGGTATTCAGGAATGCCATCCGTAGAACCGTCTGCTTTATCCAGTAAATGTACAAACTCATGAATGCCCGTATTACCGGGACGTTCTGTTTCAAATCCGGCTCTCAGCGCAGGCAGTGAAAGCACCATCATACGGTGCATGGCTCCGTCGCCCACCATGCCCAAAACATTTCTCTCCTCATCTTTCACATCAAAGTCTTTTGTGAATGTTCCGGGATAAATAAGCACTTCATTTAAGTTATTATAAGTCCAGTCTTTGAAATGAAAAATAGGAATAATGGCACTTGAAGCCACGTACAACTTGTCTAAGTTCGATATTTCAACATTATCAACAGGCGTAATTACGGTAGTGTCCAGAAAATGCTGCACTCTCTGCCTGAAGATAGATTGCTCGTTTTCATTCAGCTGTTGGTAGAAAGAAACATGTTCCTTCAGATCTGTATCCATTTCATCAACCGGAATCTGACGTTCCGCCAATACTATTTCTTTCTTCTTCCTTCTTTTGATGAAAAGTATAAGCAATAGTAAAAAGATAATCAGTAGTACAGGTTTCATAATAAATTTGAAGATTGAAATGTATGAAGGCAAATGTAAATGTAGCTAAAACAAAACAGATGTTATTGTACGCAACTATTTCAATTCTTTATTGTTTATTTTGTTCCTGAAAATACTTTCATTATGTGGATAGAACAAAACAATAAATTATACCGCTCGTTCGAGTTTAATAATTTCAAAGACGCATTTGACTTTATGACTAAAGTGGCAACAGTTGCCGAAAAGATGAATCATCATCCTACATGGACCAATACCTATAATAAAGTTGAAATATGGCTTTCCACGCATGATGCAGGCGATGTCATTACACAGCTTGATGAAGATATGGCTGATGCTATAGACAAGCTGTAAATCTTTTTATAAGATGAAGTTGCTGCCGGAAGATATGATCAAACAACTTCCGGCAATTTATGGAAGTGCAATTTTTTCGATTACGCCTCTGTAAGAAATGCCCTCTCTTTGTAAAAAGTTGACGCTTAAATCTGCTTTGCCTTCTTTGTAAATACTGAAGGTAATATTCATTATATCATTTGAACTTTTCAATTGGTATTTAATGACGCAGGTGCCCTTTTTATCTATCGTTTGTGTATAAGTGAAACTATTTGTTTCCAGATTCACACCACAATCTCTTGAGCCGTAATTAACGGATGTCGCCACTCCAAAATAAGGAAGCCGGCCATTCAATGTATCCTTACTGAATATCATTGTGTAATCTGGTGTCAGGTTTCTCGAAGGTCCTCTCATGGGATATACGTAAGTTGCCGTGAATTTATAAACATCGCCGGTACTCAAATCAAAAAATGCTTGCCTGGTTTTTAATGCAGTTGCGCTTTGTTGAGCGAAAGATTGGATAGGTATTCCGGCAATTATTCCGGTCAGGAAAAAGATGATTAACAAATAGTTTTTCATAGTATTTGTTGATTTATTAGAGCTTTCCGCTATATCCAAAATTATAATTTTTAAGACTTGTGTCCCTTATTTAAATTCCTATATTTTTATAATGAAATGTAAGTGCTTAATAAGAAGACTTTTAAGTAGGAATTTTAATTGAAATTAAAAGGATTTTATTGAATGAAGTGCTTTATTGTTAAGGAGTTCAGAGATAAAATGAAAAAGAGTTTATTTGTTTCATTCCCAACAATTTAGTCATTTGCCTGTAATTATAAAAACACGTAAATTACAATCAAAATCAAAGCGGAAAATGGATAATCAAACCCAAATGAAAGAAGCGACTAACAAGATACACATAGATGCATCAGTGAAGATTGGAAACTATGACATGAAATTTAAAGCAACAGGATATAAGTCAGAACATGAAAGTTTATTCTCAGTGATTATATACGACAGACTTTATGAATTGAGTGGAAAGGCTAATAATAACAATATTTTTGAATGGAAATTTACTAACGAAAATTTATTGCCTGAAGATCTCGCGAATGTTATTGGTAAAGAAATTGAGAAGTTTAAGGATGAACCGTCCTTTGCTGGCTGAGTAGATGTGTATTAAAATTAATTGCAGCCATAGTTGATTCAGCTATGGCTGTTTTTGTCATTTAAACTCCCGATTTTAAAAGCCCGCACGAAATTTATTTTGTTATTCTTCAATCAATTATTCAACAGCCGGAAAAAGTACTGGTTATTAATCATAGCCTTATTACTCTTTGCTGCTTATCAGTTCGACAACACTCCGCGGACAGATGATGAATATCTCGGCGAACAGGTTTATTGGTTGATGCACATCGGCAAAGTCAAGTCCGATTTCGGTTTCAGTAATCTCGGTTATGATGTTTATCAGAGCATCTTTCACAAATTGTTTGTGTATATAGGCTATGTTTTCAGCAAAATATTCGGACTGAATCTATACACGCTTCACGCTGTTTCCCTCTGCTTTTTTGCTGCCTTTCTTTTTGTATTCTATAAATGGATTAAATACCGTTACGCGAGCATTCATAATTTCAGGTTTTATGGAGTTTTAATATTATTACTCTTCAACCAGGATTTGCTGTATGCCGCTGCAGACTTTCGTCCTGAAGTCATGCTTATGTGTCTGGGCTTTGTTTCTTATACCATGCTGATGATGTATTTTGATAAAGGCAAAATGCTTTATCTGATACTTGCCGGTATTGCGGCGGGTCTTTGCATGTTTGCACATCTGAATGGTGTAATTTTTATCATTGCAGGCCTTGGCTTCCTGTTGTTAAAAAAAGAGTTCAAAAGCTTCTTTCTGTTTGGCATAATGGCGTGTATAGCTTTCCTCCCCTACTTTACGGATATACTGATACACGCAGACCTGAAATATTTCTGGCATCAGTTTGCACACGATCCCATTGTGTCGGAACCGCACAGTAATTGGTACAAACCATTTTTGAAATTGATAGAAGAACAAAGCAGATTTCTATATAATGAGAAACAAGTGATTCTTACAGCAATGTTGATGATAGCTTTAATCGGAAGTTATAAAAAACTGAAAGAACACAATCGTGCATTACTGCTTTATACCTTGTTATTAGTTGTTTCAATGGCATTATTGAATCCTTCTAAAACCACAAAATACATGGTGGTTTATATACCCTTTATATATCTAATTATTGTAGAAGGCTGGTATTGGCTTTCAGTTTCAGACAAAAAGAAAACCTTGTTTGTGTTTCAATTTCTATTTGTTGCTAACCTGGCTGTAAGCATTTTTTATTCCGGCAGGCAAATTATGGAAAATGCTGTAAATCTCAGTACAGGTGGCATTGTTGCAGAGAATGCTGTAATGGCTTCAAAGATTCCGACGGATGTAAAGCAGGCGAACGTGTTGTGTCCGAGAAGAATGGTTTTTAATGAGTTGGGGCAGTTCAAAAAGCTGCAGGACGTAGAAATGATTGCAAAAGATGACCTGGTAAGTTTTCTGCGTTCTTCGGATGTTGATTATCTTATTTTTTCAGAACGTGATAAGCAATATTTTGACCTGAATACACTAAGGCAAAACATGGAAAATGGCATTCAGGTTCTGGACAGCACGCAACATTATATATTAATGAAAGTTACAAGAAATTGAAGAATGCAGATCGAATTTACAATGTTCCGCCTAACCTGTCGATACCTGCTTTTGCTTTCTGATCCAAAGAAGATTTATAATCATGGTTCTTCATTGAAAGACAATTTTTGTAATAAGCTATAGCTTTATCTTTCATGCCTTGTTGTTCATATATCTGTCCTAATTCCAAAGCAGAACGCGCCGCAAAATGTTCCTGTCTGTTATATCCCATGCGAATGGCAGCATCGTAAAAAGGGATTGCTTTACTGTATTGACCGGTAAGTGTATAAATCCTTGCATAACGATAGTTGTATTCCAATCTGGAAGCTATCGTCGGAAGTGTATTACCATTTAATAATTTCAGTTGTTCCAATGAGTTATTGAAATAACCTCCATCACAAAACAATCTTGCTTTCAATAAAACAGGATGAGGAAACTCAGCGCTTTCTGCATAACGCTGTGCTTGTTTATCGGCATCTACTTCTGCACTTCCGGACGTTTTTATTTTGTTTTTATAATAAACGGCCTGTTGATTGTTACCTGTAGCCAGATAATAAAAACTCATCTTTTCATAAGTCTCTTTCACAAAAGAATTGCCGGAATAGCGGTTCAGGAATTTCTGAAAATAAGGAATACAGTCATCATCCATTCTTAATACCAATGCACTGCCCATTTGATAGTTGAAAATAGGCGTTTCCATATAATTGCTTCCCTGATTACGATTATTCAGCGTTTGCTCCGCAATAGCCGCCTTATTATCATTCAAAGCAAAATTTGTTTTCATGAATGTGTACAACAAATTATTCTTGAAATCAAGGTCGCTTTCATTCATATAAGTCCATACTGCCTTATGGTCGGACAGCAGATTATATTTCAGGTAACAATAAAAAAAGATGGCTTCTTCTCTTAATAAAGAAGCGCTTCCATCTCTGTGATTCAGAAAATCCACTACTTGTGCCACACCTTTCTTCACATCTCCTTTCATTCCAAGCAAGCTTGAAATCCATTTGTAATTATCGGGAATAGTGCCGACCAATGCCTGCTCTGCACCGAGCAATACCTGATTATTCCTGAAGGATGGAAAGAATTTCTGATTTTCTTTTAATAGTAAAAATGACTTTCTGAAACTGGTACCGGCGCTGAAATATTCATTAAAACGGATATGCACCATTGCCCATTGAAAATATAAGGCTGCCTTTGTATATCTGTACCAGGGTGTGTTTTTATCGCCTTCTTCCAATTGGTCCAGACGTACAGATAAATGTTCTTTTCTCTTAGCGAATTCCTTTGCATCTCCGTTAAATAAGAGCGTCATGCAATCATCATAATTTGCTAAAAAAACAGGAATCAGATTGTTGGGATTCTCTCTTTGCTCTGCCTGAAGCAAAGCATTACCTTCCTGAATACGTAAAGAAATAAAAGCCTGATAAGCTTCTTTGCATCTGTTGTTAAAATCAAAAACATATTTGCCTGTGTAAACGGACGCAATGCCGCGGTTGAAAGCTCCGAAGCAAAGAAGGACAGTAAAAACTATTACACAAAAGCGTTTTAAGAGGGGCATAACGCCCACAAAGATATTATAAATATGAATGCAGGATAGGTACCATATCTGTTTTCAGATAGTTTTAAGAATATGAAGATTGGAGTTATTTTGTCCTGTGAGAACTTATCTTTGCCTGTCTCCGAAATAATGCTCCCTTATGAAAATGTTGTTTAACTTCTTTACAAAAAACAAAACCAGAGCTAAAATCATTGCTGTTCTCTGGACTTTAATGATTTTCGTAGCCTGCCTTATTCCCGGAAGAGATGTGCCAAGCGTTCATTTTCCGTTGATAGACAAATGGGTGCATTTTGTAATTTTTGGTGGCTTCAGTTTTTTATGGTTAGCCGTTTTTCAAACTACCAATATCAGGAAACGTGTATTACTGTTTTTATTGGCTGTATTGACCGGCTATCTGGTTGAACTATTGCAGGGCAGCGGTATTACCTCCGGACGTTCTTATGACTTATGGGATGTATTGGCAGATAGCATCGGCGGAGCTTTAGGTGTCGGTCTTTTTTATCTGACAGAAAGAAAATACGGCAGGGAATCAATGGTTGAATAAGAATGTTCCGGCGAATTACCTTTTCAATTATTGTCGTAAAATCTTATGACAATCCCACCATCTCGCCTCTTTCAGGATCCCATATTTTCAACCTGAAACAGGCAATAATATCTCTGGGATTTAAAGAAGTAACTGTTGCAGTCTGTAGTTCCGGCAATGCTTTCATAGCTTCCGGCAACCTGTAAAAAGGAATACGTGAATTCAAATGATGAATATGATGATACCCGATATTACCCGTAACCCAAGCCCAAAATGCACTTGTCTTCATATAGCTGGAGGATTTCAATGCTGCGCCTTCATAAGCCCAGTCTTCATTTGCCTGGAAAATAACGCCCGGAAAATTATGTTGTGCATAAAACAGATAAGAGCCTAATGCATGACCAACAAGAAAAGGGAGCAAAATGCCTGCAAATGCCGATTGCCAGCCAAGGAAAATCGCAATTAAGGCAATATAAGAAGCATGAAAAACCAGTGTCAGCAAGGAATCCCAATGACGTTTCGGACTACTGACAAAAGAGCTGATGCACATACCATAAATAAACATGGAAAGATACCCGAGTCCTATTGTCAAAGGATGGCGAATCGTAAGATAAACAATACGCTCCGAACGGGTCATACTCTCAAACTTCTTCCGCGTAGCAATAGGATAAGAGCCGATGCTGGCACTGAATAGCTTGGAGTTATGATTATGATGGTAATCGTGCGAGCGTTTCCAGATGCTTTTGGGTGCGAGAATATACACACCGAATAAGGTCATTATAAAATTCGCCAACTTAGATTTCTGAAGAATGCTATGATGCAGGTAATCATGGTAAATGATAAAAAAACGGACAGACACAAATGCCTGAAAAATTCCGAAAACAATTTTCAATGCAAACCACGGTGCAAAAAAAGAACCTGCCATTGAAGCAAAAAACAACATCATAGTCGTTACAAGATGCCACCAACTTTTGCTTCTGTCTTCTTTTGCAAATGCTTTTGTTGCTAAAATGAGTTCTTTGCCTTTGCGCATCTTTTCTTTATGTACTATTTCCTGAACCGCGGGCATGTTAATTAAAATGTATCCTGCAAAGATGATGATTTTTCCTTGATTTTAGACATCTGTTCTCTTACGTTTCCATCTGCGGTGCGACCATAGCCATGTTTCAGGCTGCAGGATAATGTCTTGTTCCAACCTTCTGGTATGCATTTCCGTAATTTCTCCATCGGCAGTATTACCCGGGTTTTCCAGTAATAATTCCGCGTTCAGTTCATAAACACCACGCTTGATTTTCTTTACAAAAGCATAGACGATGGGATAGTTCATTTTCTTGGCAATGCGTTCCGTACCTAAAAACACAGGTGTATCCTGATTTAAAAACGTCATCCAATGTGCGCCTGAAACATTGCTTGGTGTCTGGTCGGCAATAAAGGCTGTAGTTGTAACTTCTTTTCTGTGTACCACCATTTCTTTGAAAGTATCTTTCATAGCTATCAATTTCGTTTTGAAACGGGTGCGCATCTTATACATCAATCCATTCAGGTATTGATTTGCAAGGGGATGATAAATTACATAAAGCTGCGAATTGATTTCAGCGCTGAAAGTATTGCCTGCCCATTCCCAGTTGCCTTGATGACCCATAACAAGAATAACACTTCTCTTTTCTGCTGCCAGTCGGGTAAACAAGGTTCTTGCATCAGGATGTAAATAGCAATGCTTCAACATGCTCTCTTTACTAATCGTCAGTGTCTTGAATATTTCCAGAAATAAATCGCAAAGATGTTTATAGAATTTCTTTGCAATCAATTGAATCTCAGCTTCTGTCTTTTCGGGAAAAGAATTGCGGAGATTCTGTAGTACCAAGGCTTTACGGTAACCAACCAATCGGTACAGAACAAAAAAGAAAAAGTTAGATAATCCGTAAAGCAACGGAAATGGCAATATGGATAATAAATAAATAAAGGGTAAGGTAATATAATAAATGACGGCTTTCAACATGAGGTTCCTGCTTTGTAATGGCTCGTTTTGGAGCGATGCAAAGTTAATGCTTTGGTATGATTTCTATTCCTTTGTGTTTATGCGGATGACCACGCCTAATCCAATCATATAATTATTGAACTGCGCAATTTTCCCGAAGCTTGGATTGCCCACATAAAAATCATAAGATGTCATGCCTTCCAAAGCAACAGAATTTGAAATTTTGTAATCCAGGTTTATAGCAGGAGCAATACGCAAAAAGATATTTTCATCAACAGTAACAGCCCGCTCTCCTTCATAAGCATTGCCATATTCGTCATACCAGGTATAAACCTCCCTTATGGAGTTATCCTTAAGGCTAAAACCACTGACACCTGCATTCATTCTGAAACTTGCCTGAAAATTATGCTCCTGCAAAAAAGTATATTCATAAAAAGCGCCAACGTTCCAATGCAGTAATGTCGGATCTCCTACAATGTAGCCGTAATCTTCGTCAATGCCTCGGCCAAGTACATCCAGATGCAACCCTACAGCACGATTGGTTCTGTAATTCATTTTCAGGCTGATGCCACCGCCAAATGCCTGTTGTTGATTGAAAGGCATGGAAAGCGCATAAAGCCCTATATTGAAAATGGGTGTATCTAATTTTGTTGTTGATGTTGAATAATCATTGTAAACCTCTTCGGTTTCATCATCTTCAATATCCTGAGTGTATGTTGTGTCGCTTTGTCCCATTGCTTTTCCAAAGAACAGAACGAATAGTGCAGATAAGAAAAGTAATTTGTTTTTCATAAAAAGGTTATTGGAGGTGAGCAATTCAAACCTTTGACTCTACTTTATAATTCGTGTTTAAAATTAATTTAAAACAGCCAAAAATACTTTCGACGAAAAAGGTTCAGGATTTAACACCTGAACCTTTTATTTTTTTCAAACTAATAGATTTGACAACTTTTGAAAAGTTATCAAATCTATGAAATGAGCTTAGTCTTCCTGATTCTTTAATTTTACCATTGTCAGAATAGTGGCAACACCAACCAATGGTTCATCACTATCATCCAGCATTTCAACCAACCATTTCACAATACCTCTTTTAATCAATGATTTCGGATTTTCAGGGTCAGGTGTAGTATCGGAAGGTAATTTTTGTTTACAGGTAAAACGAATCTGTAAATTAGTTCCTGCATAAACAGGCTTTGTAAAGCGCAATTCATCAATACCATAATTCAACAATACAGGGTTGATTTCATAGCTATCTACAAACAATCCTGCAGCAGCGCTCATAATGAAATAACCATGTGCTACCTGTTCGTCAAACATCGTTCCTTCGAAGTTTGTTTCTCTTTTATGCGCATAAAAATTGTCACCACTCAAAGCAGCAAATCTGTCTATATCTTCAGGCGTTATCAAACGCTTTTCAGTCAGTAACTGGTCGCTGACCTGAATTTCTTCATAGTATTTTCTGAATGGATGCTCTTCCAGAATATGACCTTTCGCACCTTGCTGATATACATTGGTAATAGCAGTGATAGAAGTAGGGGAACCTTGAATGGCCGTGCGTTGCATATAATGCAATACGCCACGTTTACCACCCATTTCCTCGCCACCGCCCGCACGTCCGGGGCCGCCATGTACCAACATTGGCATCGGAGAACCATGACCTGTACTTTCTTTAGCACAATCGCTGTTCAACACCAAAATACGCCCATGCATTTCAGCAGCTTCCAACACATATTCTTTGGCAATCTTATCATCCGCAGTAATAATAGAACTTACTAATGAACCTTTACCCATTTTTGACAATGTAATAGCTTCATCCAAATCAGCATAAGGCATAATGGTGCTTACCGGACCAAAAGCTTCAAGATCATGACATGCTGTATTGGTGAATGGGTTTGCATTATAGAAAATCACAGGCGGCAGGAATGCTCCGTTATATTTATCTCCCCCTTTAATTTCATAATTATTTACATCTCCGATTACAATTTCCTGTGATTTGGAAAGCTCCTGTATCTTCTCTAATACTTCCTGTTTCTGGGAAAGCCCTGCAAGAGAACCCATACGCACGCCTTCAATAGAAGGGTCGCCGATTGTAGTCGTAGCAATTCTTTTACCTAAAGCAATCCGAACATCCTCTACCATTGCTTCCGGTACGATTATACGGCGGATTGCGGTACATTTCTGCCCGGCTTTGGTTGTAATTTCCCTTACAACTTCTTTAATGAAAATATCAAATTCAGGAGCATCTGTTTTTACATCAGCGCCTAAAACAGTACAGTTCAAAGAATCGGCTTCCATGTTGAACGGAACAGCTTCATCAATTAATCTTGGATGTGCTTTCAACATCTTACCTGTTGACGCAGAACCTGTAAAAGTTACCACATCGCCATTCTGGACATGGTCTAAAATACCGCGTGCAGAACCACAAATCAATTGCAAAGAACCTTCAGGTAAGATACCCGATTCGATAATATCAGCTACCACAGCCTCGGTCAGGAAAGAGGTTAATGTCGCAGGCTTTACAATTGCCGGAACGCCCGCCATAAAGTTCACTGCAATTTTTTCCAACATCCCCCAGACAGGGAAGTTAAACGCATTGATATGAATGGCTACGCCACGTTTAGGCACCATAATATGATGACCAATAAAACTACCACGTTTAGACATGGGCGCAACATCACCATCTACATAAAAACTTTCATCCGGAAACTGACGACGTAGAGATGCATTGGCAAACAGATTCCCTATACCACCTTCAATATCCACCCAGCTATCGGAACGCGTTGCTCCGGTTAAATGACTTATTGTATAATAGTTTTCTTTACGAGCCATCAGATACATAGCCAAAGCCTTCAGCATTCTGCCACGTTCATGAAAAGTCATCTTACGTAATACAGGTCCTGCTTTGGTTCTTGCGTATTGCATCATGGATGCAAAGTCAAGTCCTTTGCTGCTTGCAGT
Organism: Taibaiella lutea; assembly: GCF_008629695.1. Classification (GTDB taxonomy): domain Bacteria; phylum Bacteroidota; class Bacteroidia; order Chitinophagales; family Chitinophagaceae; genus Taibaiella; species Taibaiella lutea. The sequence goes on along the minus strand of NZ_VWSH01000002.1, from coordinate 1,374 downwards.
ATATATGGCTTCGCCGGTTAAGGCATTGTGTAATATTTCACCCTCACCTTCACCCGCTATCCATTGCCCGCTGGCATAATTTCTTAATTGAGAAACTGACATATTTTGGTCTTTTAATAATAAATCCGCTGAATGAAGCGTCTTTGAATTTCAGAGCTGCAATTTACTATTATAAAAATTCAAAAGAAAAAAAGGAAAGACAAATAATAAATTGCGTCCTTGTTATATAGATGTGACTTAATCAAACAAACCTTTAGGTTCTTCATGTAGTAAGGGTTTGTGCAATGATAACCCACAAACAGTATTGAATTTATCAACCAGATATGCTGTAAGCTCTGGTGATTTAGCTTCATCATGCATGTGCATGAAGAAATAAAGCTCCTTCAATCCATTCTCTTTCCAGTATTTGATGCGTTCTGCCCACTCATCAACGCGCGTGTAATCTGACGGATGCAAGCTATTACCAACAAATCTTATAAAAGCTTTAGGTATTGTAAGATACATGTGGCAGCATTCTCTATTTCCTGCGGTGTCTGTTATTACTGCGCCTAAATTTGATTGCTTTAAAAATCCGAAAAATTCCTTTCTTACTACAGCATTAATAAACCATTCAGGATGCCTGACTTCTATAAAGAAATCCATATCTGTTGGTAATGTTTTCAAATAGCTGAATAATTCTTCTTTTCTTTTCGGAGAAAAGGTTTCGCTAACCTGAATAAATATAGGGCCTAAATGCTTTTTAAAAGCAACGATATTCTTGAGGAACTCATCTGTGATAAATTCTTTGCCTTCCAGCTTTCCGAAATGAGTAACACCTTTATACATTTTCGGGCAAAATTTAAAAATTTTACCATCAGCTTTTGAGCTCCATTTCTCAATCATATCAGCGCCATAAACCTTATAGTGTGTAGCATTTAGCTCGATGCTGTTATAATGTTTGACATAATTCTCAAGAAAATCTTTCTCTTTTGTTTTAGGCGGATAAAGTGTACCAACCCATTCCGGTCTTCCCCATTTTGCACAACCCATATAGAACTGTGCAGTTTTCAATTCCTTTCCTTTCAAAACCGTTTTATTAAAATCAGGCTCTGGTGGTAAACTAAAATCTATATCACTTAATTCTTTGTCATTAACTCTTCCGAATTCCATGAGAACATCCTTATGATTGTAATCAACAAATTTACTTAATTGAATTAATAATTGTGTTTCAGAAGCATCACTTATGTGCACAAAAAAACCTTCAACTATTTAAGTTGAAGGTTTTGTAATAAATATGGCAGCTACCTACTCTCCCGGAGTTAACCAGTACCATCGGCCATGAGGGGCTTAACTTCTCTGTTCGGAATGGGAAGAGGTGAACACCCTCGGCAATAC
>NZ_VWSH01000001.1:1678671-1718145 GCF_008629695.1 Taibaiella lutea | reverse complement strand
GTATTGCCGAGGGTGTTCACCTCTTCCCATTCCGAACAGAGAAGTTAAGCCCCTCATGGCCGATGGTACTGGTTAACTCCGGGAGAGTAGGTAGCTGCCATATTTATTACAAAACCTTCAACTTAAATAGTTGAAGGTTTTTTTGTGCAATTAAGCGAAAAACAATGAAATTACATTATTGCTGAAGTTGTTACTTTCATTAAGTAATTGTGCCTTGGACAATAATAAGTCCCTAAATCCGGATCCCACTCTTTTCCTATTATTGATATAGGTATTCCCGAATTTAAAAGTTATTAGCCGGATGATATAATACCTTCGCAATCTGATTTCCTTTATGGAAGCAGGATACAATATTTATCATACTCAAAATCAAATTTTAAATGAAATTTTCGGGATTATTGACAGTAATATTTTTTCTGTTAACCAGCCATATATTGTCTGCGCATGAAATGTGGATTGAAACTAAACCGATGGGAAGCGTTGGTGTAACACAGGAAGTAAAGGTTTTTTTCGGAGAATTCTCATGGAATAAGCCAACCTCTGCTGCAAAATGGTTTTCAGATATTGCTGACTGTAAATTGATATTAACTACTCCTGACGGTACAACCAAAATTTTAGAAAAAAGTAAAGAAGAGGATTGTTATAAAGCATCCTTCATACCTAAAGAAAAGGGTATCTACAAACTTAGCTTTGTACATGTCGTAAAAGATGTTTATAAGGAAATGAGATTGACTTATGTTTCTGCTGCAGTGGTAAACGTTTCGGCATCTAAGAAAGGTTCGACTATAGTCGGTCAAGGTCATTATCAATTGAAGATTAATAATGATGATCTTACAAAGGGATATCCTACACATTTTACTGTGATGGAAGAAGGCAAAATATATGCAAAGAATATGGTTGAGGTGAGTAATCTGGATAGCACAACAAACAATTTGACCACAGATGCTAAAGGTATGCTTACGTTCCCTGATGAATGGAAAGGCGGTCAGCTTATTCAATTGGCTTTTCCCGTCAAAATTGAAGGGCAAAAGGAACACAATGGCAAGCCATATACTAATGATTATACGGTATTCACTTTTTATACAAAATCATAATTATTAGGTGCTATGATTTTTTATATTGGTATGAAATTATTCTAAAACAATAAGAGAAAGCATACTGTTGTTTTCTCTTATTGTTTTAATAGCTTACAATCTTAATTTTTCTTCACAGGAAAAGCAACAACTTTAAATCTGATTGAGCCCAGCACAAATTCACCGCCATCGTCCATATAGCTCATAACCTCCTTCCCATTATAAACACCAGGCAACCAGGCAGGGGATTCTTCTATAATCTGATCAACAATAGGATCCAACACCGTATTTGAAGTTATGGCTTTGCTATGATCTGACTGAGACATATAGGTCAGTTCATAATAGACTATTTTTCCTTTTTCATTAATTACAACGTTTGATACGTGAATCCTCGCAATAGTTACTGTATCTATAATTCCTTTGTATTTTTCTTTTAATTGCTCCGTGATATATTCAGAAAAACCTTTGTTGCCGCTTCTGAATTGAGGATTAATAGAAAGTTGATAATGTTGATAAACACTGTCATTATCCATTCTATAAATATAAGTTTGCGGATTGAACTGTGCAAATCCCATTTCGATTGCTTTCTGTACAACTGAATCAGGTTTTGTTGTTTTCCAGTAAAACTTATGTCCTTTGAATGTAGATACATCGCCTTCTTTTATTCTTTGATTACCCGGAGTTGATTTGGCAAACAAAACCGTAAAACAACAAAGTACCGGTAATACAAGCGCATATTTCCATGTGCTTGATTTTCTTTTTTGAGTAAGCATAGTTATTCTGTTTTTTATAGGTGAAAAATGAAACGAATGCGCTATTACAGGAGTTCCCTTTAACAATGTCTGCTGTATTAAAAAATGCCCGTATTCATAAGGATTATCGGAAGCAGCAACACTATCCGCTTCAAACTCGTGGTTCATTTTTAGGATATGCCTGAACCACCACACAAACGGATGAAACCAGAAAAGAATAAATATTACCTGAATCCCTATCATGTCTATCCAATGGTAGTAGCGGTTGTGCGCGTCTTCATGCTGTAAGATGTATTGTAGCTCATTTTCGGAATAATATTGTAAATCTGAAATGAATATCCATCCCATAAAGGAGAATGGTGCATGTTGTTTCTTACTGCTGAATATTTTGTGTTCCAGGGTAATTTCATAATTTCCATAAATTGCTTTTTTTAAAATCAAAATAATTTCGCGGATTGTAAAAAGGAAAGCAATGCATGCTCCGGCAATATATAAACCAAGCAGTATTTTGCCCCAATCCCAGGAAGCATTAAATGCAGCAGTATTTCCCGGTGTAATTGTTTCAATTGTCTTTGTATAGGCCTGTGCAATCCTTTGTTCCGGAATAGCAACATCAGAAGGTAGCATCGAAATGTTAACTATTGGTATTAAAAGCCCCGCGAGAATACTTATGAAGATATAGATGCGGTTTAACCTGAAATTTCTGCTCTTCTTGAATCCTGATTCAAATATTAAAAGCAATACAAGCCAGATAAAGCTGACTTTTAAAAGGTAAATAAGCATAGGATGAAAGTTTTAGGTTATTACTTTTTTAAAGATTCCAATTGCTGCATCAACTCATTTAAGTCCTTTAACTTGAGTTCTTTTTTTTCTACCAAAAAAGAAACTAATTGACTTGGCGAGCCATTGAAATAGTTACCTATCCAGTCTTTTAATCCGGTTTTAGTATAATCTTCTTTGGCTACTATGGGGAAATATTCATACGTCTTACCGTAAGCTTTATGTGAAACAAAACCTTTTTTCTCCAGAATCCGCACCACGGAAGATACCGTGCTGTGTGGCATTTCAGGATTTCCCAAGTCTTCAATAATATCTCTGATCAGGCATTTTTCTTTTTCCCAGATAATATGCATAATCTGCTCTTCTGCTTTTGTAAGTGATTGCATAACATCTAAATTAGTTTTATAACGTAATATTACGTTATAAATTTTAAAAACACGTTATGCTGGAGAAATATTTTAATAATAAAAAGCAACATTCAAAAAATTGAATGTTGCTTTTTATTATTACTTAGATTAAATGGAGATATTGTCAGCGTTTGTTTCTAATAAACTAATCGATGTCGATATTGATTTCTTTCAATAAAAATTCAATCGTTCTCGGAAAGAAATAATGTTCCAGTTTGTGAATTTTTTCAGCCAGATGTTCGGGCGAATCCTCCGGTAATAATTTGCATTGCGCCTGTACGATTGTAGCGCCTTCGTCATAATGCTCATTTACAAAATGAATAGTTATACCGGATTCCTTTTCGTTCGCAGCTACCACTGCATTATGGACATGCATGCCGTACATTCCTTTGCCGCCATACTTTGGTAACAACGCAGGATGGATATTGATAATTTTTCCTGAAAATGATGCTACGACTGATTCGGGGACTTTCCATAAAAAGCCTGCAAGCACTAATAATGAGGGTTTGTATTGTTTCAATACTTCAACAAAGGCTTCTTCTTTAAAAGATTTTCTATCGATAAGTTGTACCGGAATTTGATGTCTGGATGCAATCTCCAATACGCCCGCTTCCGGATTATTACAAACAATCAGTGCTACAAAAGCCTTTTGTTCCTTTGAAAAATAATCAATTACAGCCTGTACATTGGAGCCTCTTCCTGAAGCAAATAAAATTAATGGATGCATAACCGGTTTGCCAATATGGTTGCCCATATTCATTTTGACCGCAAAGATATTTAAAATGCCGCATTGCATTTAATGAATCTTTATTCCAACCACATACCAACAATAAGTATCCATTTTAAAATGAATCAATAATTATAGAAAAGCGATAGCCCAGAACAAAGGCTATCGCTTTCTTATTCACATTGAAAATCGAGTTGGTAACTATAAATTGGCAAGAACCTTGTCAGTCGGGTATTTAATGGAATAACTAATTCTTACTTTTTTGGTTTCACCGGAGGCTACATTTAATTTCCATGTCAATTCGCCCTTTTCCTTATTAATGGCAGCTTCATCAGATTGTAATAATTCAATTTCTAAATCTTTGTCGGTAGAGACAGGATACTGGTCTTTCAATGTAAGATTAATAGCATCTTTTTTATTGTTACGCACCTTTATCTCATAAGTAAATATTTGTTTCCTGTTGCTTCCAAGGAATTTGGTTCCGCTTGATTCTGCAACTTTCTCACGTTTTACAATAATCTGCTTATCCCTTCCCATGCTCAGGTTTAATGTATCGTTTGTGCTTCCCGGATTAATGAAAGACTTACCGACATACATGTTTTCAAAAAGAACATTGCCTTCGCCCGGCAAAAGATTCAGCTTGCCATAATCGGTAATGTCTGCCATCAGGAAAGCATCAGGATCTAATTTGGGGATAGCTAAATATTGATATTGTGCAGGCATTTTATATTCCTGTAATGAAACTGTATTCGGCTTTGCATTTGAAGCGATATCGTAAGGGATATCAATGTCAAAAGTAGTGTTTAAGTTATTTTCGCTTTGTGTGGTATAATTGCTTAAAGATTTATTTTTCGTTGTAACCACAATGACACCATTAGCACCACGGGAGCCATAAAGCGATGTTGCATTCGCATCTTTCAGGACAGTCATGCTGGATATATCCGAAGCATTAATAGAGTTTATATCGCCGTCGTAAGGATTTCCATCGAGAATAATCAAAGGCTTTACTGGCGGACTGATAGAACTCCTACCTCTTACCTGAACGCCTGGCGCTCCTCCCTCGATTGCTTTATAAAGATCTGAAGCTCCAACATAACTGCCTTGAGATATAGGAGAGCCATATGCTGCTATTGAAACTTCTGCCAGGTTTGAGCTTTGTCCGACTACATTATAATTTTGTTGAAATGCAAGAAACCATGGATTCATATCAGGCGCAGTTCCGCTTATGGCCGGATTTCCGGTGGATAAAACCAACTTTACTTTCTTCCAGTCAATACCTGTATTCTGAACAACATTTGCTTTGTACGATAACTTTAGCGGCTCGTTTATTTTATCTGCACGAAGATCGTAAAATGCATTCCAGCCTGCATTTGGACTTATGTAGCTGATATTGAAATCGGTTGTTGCAGCATTCTTTGCAATGACTTGTAATATTATCTGACCGCCGTTATTTGTATTTGCACTGCGTAACTCCAGCATTTGCAGTTCCAATTTTGAAATGATGGCTTGTTTCAAATTAGCCTCCTCGTCTATTTTAGAAATATTGTTGCTTACTTCTAATTGTTTGGCTTTATAATAATCTGCAAGCTTTATTAATTCAGCAATGGAAACCCCGGTATTGGCACCACCAATAGTGCTGTTTTTATCCAGTAAATCAAGCACACTTTGTTCTGCCTGGCGTTGAATGTCAAATCCTGTCATGACTTTCTTTAATGACTTTACACTGTCTTCCAGAATAATATACTCCGGAGTTTTAATTTCATCTTTTACATAGTCTTTTGCAAACCTTACCGACAGGATGGAGATATTGGCATTAGAACCGACTTGTATTGTTTTCTCGTCAATAGTATTAGCAACATTATTAATCACGATTTCGCTGCTGCCTTGCGGTAAACTGATTTTGGCTTTATGATTCATTTCTGCACCCGAACGGTACACAAGTACCTGATTCAGGTCTGCATTGGTTTTTAAAGGAATCTGACAATAAGCCTGTATGCCAAAAAACAGGAACGCGATGGGAAGTAAAGATTTCATAAACGTGTTTTATATTATTGATGCAATCAAAAGGCCAATGGTTGGAATGCAATGTTTATTTTGTTGAAATGTCTTTGTGGCTTGTAATTCAATAATGGTAATTTTGCTACACATTTATCTTATCCTTCATGGTGCATACTACAAGAGGCATTGTTTTAAAGACAGTAAAATATGGCGAAACGAGCCTTATTTGCACAGTCTTTACCGAATTGCTCGGTATGCAGTCTTATATTGTAAAAGGAGTGCGCAGCGCTAAAGCAAAAGGACGCAAAGCAAATGTATTGTTTGCAGGTTCTGTATTGGATATGATTGTGTATGAACAAGCCAATAAAAACCTTCAGAATATAAAGGAATACCAGTCGTATCTTATTTATCAGTCTGTTCAGGAAGATGTTGTGAAGAACGGTGTGGCTTTATTTGCAATGGAGGTGATAAAGCAACTGCTTGCAGCACATGATCCTCAACCGGAATTGTTTGAATTCTTATTGAACTTTTTGATGCAACTGGATGAGGATGCGACAACATCAATTGCTAATTATCCATTGTATTTTATTATTCAGAGTGCAAAATTTGCGGGTTATTATTTGTCCGGCGAATATAATACGGAGAGCCCGTTTGCAGATATTCATGAAGGTCGGTTCAGTACACATAGTTCTGCTTATCCACCATTTATTACCGGAACGTATGCCAGCCTAATGAGCGAATTGAATCAGGCCTCAAGTCTTAATGAAATCCAGCAAATAAAAATGACTGCAGAAGAACGAAAAACCGTATTGCAATACTTCCTTAGTTTCTTGCAACTGCATGTTCCTCATTTCAAAGAATTAAAAACGATAGCAGTATTGACTGCTATTTTCTATTGATATTGTATTAATTAAAAAGGTTCAGACTATAAACCTGAACCTTTTTGCTTTCTGAATATTTTTGTTCCTAACCGTTTCAGGTAATGTCTGAAAAAGTTGAATTGTCCTAATGGAATACTGATTATTATAACACATAAAGGCCAGAGGATAGTTATCAAAAGAATATAAACAACAACCCATAAGCCTTTATGGTCGGGACCTATATAATGCATGATTTGCCTTCCGGCCATGCCGCAAGCTGTGCCGCCAATGGCGAAGGTGCAAAGTATCAGTAATAGCTGACCCATACTTTTCACTTTCCATTTTTCTTTTAAACGTTGTAGTCCGCCTTTCTGTTTGTTTTCAGAAGCATTATCTTCTTCGTTCATGACATCTTTGCAACAACTTTTCATGGTCTTAATGATAAGCAGTAAATATACTTTTTATGTTTTGTCAATGTCTTTCAAAAAAGGAAATTTATTTATTCCGCTTCAACCTTTGTATTCAATGCTTCCCAAAGTGAATCTTTCAATTCAACAATACCTGTATTGGTAACAGATGAAATGAACATGTGTGGAATGTTTTCAGGTAGCTCTTTTGAAATTTCTTCTTTCAATTCATCATCCAGCATATCACTTTTACTTACGGCAATAATCATCCTTTTATGCAGTAATTCAGGATTGTATTTTTCCAGTTCGTGATGAAGGATATCAAATTCCTTTTTATGGTTTTCGCTGTCGGCAGGAATCATAAACAGCAACACAGAATTACGTTCTATATGACGCAGGAATCTGTGGCCTAAACCTTTGCCTTCGGCGGCGCCTTCTATAATTCCGGGAAGATCAGCCATACAGAAACTTTGATCGCCACGATAAGGAACAATACCTAATTGCGGCGTTAGTGTTGTAAACGCATAATTTGCAATCTTTGGCCTTGCTGCTGAAATGCTTGATAGTAAGGTTGATTTGCCTGCATTCGGAAAACCTACCAAACCTACATCTGCCAATACTTTCAATTCAAGATATTTATAACCTTCACGCCCCATTTCTCCCGGTTGTGCATGCTCCGGTGTCTGATTGGTAGGAGATTTGAAGAAAGTATTGCCACGACCTCCTATGCCACCCGGCAGCCAGATATATTCCTGGCCATGTTCCAGTATTTCAGCTTCTACTTCGCCTGTTTCTGCATCTTTGGCGATGGTTCCCAATGGTACTTCAATAATAATGTCTTTTCCGCTGCGTCCGGTGCAATTGGAGCCACTTCCGTTTTCTCCATCTTCCGCATGGACATGTTTATAATATCTAAGATGCAATAAAGTCCATAATTGTGTATTGCCTCTTAAAATAATATGACCGCCACGGCCACCGTCACCACCATCGGGTCCGGCCATAGCATTATATTTGGTATGTGCAAAGTGCATACTGCCCGCTCCGCCCTTACCACTGCGGCAGAAAATGCGTATATAATCTACGAAATTCGCTTTATCCATGCTGCAAAGGTAAACGTTTAATTTTATAGACTGATTACCCTATGAATTGCCTGAATCAATAGTGGTATTGAATTACACTTTGTCAAACTCGTGGATTGTTTCGTCTGATTTTTCTTTTGCCAGTATAGCAAAGAGTAATGATGCCAACAAAAACACTTCTGCTATAAAATGACGGCCTTTAAAATCAATCATGAAATGCAGGTTAAGCAAAATGCCTGTAAAGAATAGAATGAAGGTTGTTCGTGGAATTTTATCAGCATAAATAGCATAAACCAATGCAACCACCCACCATTGCGGTAAATGATAAGGAACAATAGCAACCGTAGAAAAAAAGTTTGACAGGAAATAGAAAAGCAATCCTGTCATAATCACCTTTTGCAATGGCATTGTAATGTTTCCTTTTTCCTTTATCTGTACAAATTGAAAAACGCTGAGAATAAGAATGCACAACAGAAACATGGCTGAAAGCCCCGTTATTGAAGGATAATGTTTAAAAACGATTTCATACACATTCTTGAAATTGGTAGACTCCTTGTTGATTTTAAAGTCACGGTATTTCAGCATCGTATCGAGCTGATAATAATTGGAGCCCTCAAACCTGGCAGGGAGATAAGGAAGGATATAAAGATTGCCGCTTGTTGCCGGTACATTTTCTACCATCTGAATGGCCTGATTGCGCTTGATTACAACACTGTAATCTTTCCATAATTTTTGTTCGAAAGGGCTGAAGCAAACAAATATGCCGTAGGCAAGCACACCTATAAGCAACCCTGATAAAAACTTTTTGTAATTCCTGAACAATAATAAAAACGGTATGACAAAAACCAATGTATTGAGCCTGAAAATGAATAATACAGCCATCAATAGACCTGCAACGAGCTGATTTTTTCTAATGAGGAATATGACAATAAGCGTAAACAAAAAGGCATAAATCATATAATGCTGCACCACAAAAAAATGATAAATCCAACCATCCGTAAATGTTATAGGAATCAATAAAAACAAGGTCAGCAGCCATTTTCTTTTAGGTGCGTAACATAATGCAAGTATTACGCTGATGATAAAGAAAAGATGAAATAAAACATAAGCGCCTAAATCAATCTTATTATTATCATTATCTGCAACAATAGAAAGACATCTTAAAAAAGGAGGCGAAACGGTCAGATTAGCCAGTTCTGTAGCTTTATTACGCGGTGTATCTACATACCCGCCGGTGAAATAACGTAAAGAGTCTCCGGGATACCAGTTTGTGAAATAAGGAGAGAATCCATCTTTAACTTGCCTTGCTGCCACAACGCGGGAGCGCATGTCTCCAAAACCTGTCCAGGATTGTATATCCTTTGTGTATAGCACACTGGCTGCAAAGCCTGCAATCAATGATATCAGTATTATTATGCGTAAGCCTTTATTCATGCTTTAGGTTGTTGATTCAAAATTATGAATTTACATGGGATTGATATTACATTAGTTAGTCAGAAAAAAGAAAGGGTTTTATCCATAGTCAGATAAAACCCTTTAAATACAGGTAATGCAATATTTTATTTCATGCCGTCGATGACTTTGCAGAGATTTTGGAAGATGTCCTCAATTTCCCCGATGCCATTTACTCTCGTTAGTTTGCCTTGTGCTTCATAATAAGGAAGTACATGTACCGTTTTGTTGAAATATTCATCAATTCTCTTTACTAACTTTTCTGCTGCATCATCAGGACGTCCGCTTATTTTTTGTCTTTCGGCAATACGTTTTCTCAGTTCGTCTTCATTTACATCCAATGCAATCACACCTGCCACCTTGCCTTTATCTTCAAGAAAAGCATCTAATGCCTCTGCCTGCGCTACAGTACGTGGGAAGCCGTCAAAAATGAAACCGACAGCATCCGGCGTTTTTTCAATTTCCTCTTCCAGCATATGTATGGTAATGGAATCCGGTACTAATTCACCATTTGCAATAAGTGTGCTTACTTTTAAACCTAATGCTGTTTGTTGTTGGATATGTCCCCTGAAAATATCTCCTGTAGAGATATGCACGAGTTTATATTTATCGATTAATTTTTCTGATTGTGTTCCTTTACCTGCGCCCGGAGGGCCAAATAGTATAATATTAAACATGAGCTTATGATGTGAAATTCAAAAAATAAGGTGGCAAAAGTACATAATGATTTCCAATTATGTATGTAAAATTATTGCTTTTGTCAGATGTGAAATTATCTTAAGCGATTGATAATGCCGATAGATACTTACTATCGCTCAAATAGTTTTTGAATAAAGCTATCATTTGCTTTCAAAATATCTCCGGGTTTCATTTTGTCTAATGTTACTTTTCCTATACTATATCTTATCAGACGTAATGTAGGCAGGTTGACAGATGCTGTCATTTTCCTTACCTGTCTGTTTTTGCCTTCTGTTAATGTAATGGCAAGCCATGACGTCGGAATGTTTTCTCTGTGTCTTATAGGCGGATTACGCGAAGGGACTTCAGGAGCTTCCTTCATCCATGTTACTTTTGCCGGCTTTGTTTTATACTCTTTACCATCTATGTTTATGAATGTCCCTTTTCTTAATTGCTGCAATCCTGTTTCTGTCGGTACGCCTTCTACTTGTACCCAATAGGTTCTTTCATGAATAAACAAAGGATTCAGCAATCGATGATTCAGTGTTTTGTCATTCGTAAGAAATAATAATCCTTCGCTGTCATAATCCAATCTTCCAACAGGATAAACATCTTTTGAAATGTTTTTAAAGAAAGACGCGAGTGTTTCCTTGTCACCTTCTGAAGAAAACTGTGACATAACTTTATAAGGCTTGTAGAAAAAATAATAATCAAATGGCATATACGTAATAAAGTTAGGTATATTAAAATAGGCTCTGGTAAAGGATTTCAGCAATTTAAATAAAAAAGCCCGGCTTTTGAATTGCCGGGGCTTTTATGAGGAGGGGTTAGTAAGCTTTAATTGTTACACAATATTAATAAGTATTTTTTTGTTTGAAAAATTTTTCAGGAAAAAATATTCACAAAAAGAAAAAAAATGTGGATAACCCATTTGAATAATTACAGCAAAATTGTTTGCTGCAAACAATAAGTGAAGTGATATTTATACATTTTTAAAAGCTGAACTAAACATCATTCGCCAATATCTCAAGCTGCGATAGTATCTTTGCATATCTAAATTAAAAGAAAAGATGCGTTTTGAAACTCCCATAGAAGCTGCGTGGATAGCCAACTTTATTGATGCCAAACTTATTGGAGATGCCGAAGCAATGGCTACGGGCATCAATGAAATTCACAAAGTAGTTGCAGGCGATATTTCCTTTGTTGACTTTGAGAAGTATTATAATAAATGCCTTCAATCAGCAGCGACTTTTATTATCATCAATAAAGAAGTGGAAGCGCCTGAAGGTAAAGTGTTATTCGTCTGCGAAGATCCGTTCGACGCGTATGTAAAGTTGGTAAAACGATTCAGGCCTTTTGAACCTGCAACAAAAATGATAAGCGACTCTGCTGTTATTGGCGATGGGACGCAGATACAACCAGGTGTTTTTGTTGGCAATCATGTTGTCATTGGAAAGAATTGCCTGATTCATGCTAACGTTGCGATATATGACCATTGTATAATTGGCGATAATGTAATTCTTCATTCGGGTGTTGTAATTGGTTCTGACGCCTTCTATTACAAAAGAAGGAAAGAACGCGAAGTGCAGTATGATAAATTAGAAAGTTGCGGTCGTGCTATTATTCATGATGACGTTGAAATTGGCGCAGGCTCTGTAATAGACAAAGGTGTTAGTGGCGATACAATTATCGGGCAGGGTACAAAGCTTGACAACAGTGTGCATATCGGTCATGGCGTTGTTGTAGGGAAAAATTGTCTGTTTGCTGCACAGGTTGCCATTGCCGGTAAAACAACTATCGAAGATGAAGTAATACTTTGGGGACAGGTGGGCGTGAATAAAGACCTTACAATTGGTAAAGGCGCAGTTGTCTATGCGCAGAGTGGTGTGGGCGGAACTTTGGAAGGCGGCAAAACTTACTTTGGTTCTCCGGTAGAAGATGCCAGAACAAAAATGCGTGAATTGAATTGGGTAAAACGCATTCCTGAAATATGGGAAAAGATAAATGGGAAATAGTTTTGAAAGTTTGAACGATTTCAGTGATTGTATAAAATAGCAGAACCGTTGCAATGCAACGGTTCTGCTATTTTATACTCCTGATATTCTTTATTTGCCGATTCCTGCTTCATTTAATAATTTGTGCAGCAAATCAATTCTTATCTGTTTTAAATCTTTTGTATCATCAGCGCTGCTAAAGTTTAATGCAAAGAAGTAAGGATGCGGCACGCCTTCCACTTTACCCGTTTCAACATTCTTCAATTCTTCAATTTTCTCAACGTAGCCGACAATCCATAACAAATTATCATTGCCGTTTTGTGCCCAGCCTGTTTTGTAATACACTTTGTAATCCTTGCTTTCTTCCTGCAGCATCATGCCCCTTACAATCCGTTGAGAACGTTCGCTGAAAGGCAGTTCACCATGATATAAACGTTTAATAAAACCAACTTGTTCATCAGGTGAAATCAATAATGTCCCATTTATCCAGAAGCTATCAATGGCTTTCCCTATTTGTTTATTACCATATTGAACCGTATCAAGGTAATGCTTCATGTCTTTTGCCCCGATGCGTCTCGCCAATTCCTGATAATAAGGCAGGCAACTGACTTTAAAAGCTTCGGCCATAGTCATATCCTTATTCCAGTCTTTATTTTCTCTTACTACTCCGTCCCATTTAATGACTAATTGTTCATCAGGCGCAACAGCAGTTTCAAGGCCTACAAGGGAATTGAATATTTTAAATGTTGAAGCCGGGCTTACTTGTTTGGCACATCTTTCTTTATTGTAATAATGTGCCGTTTCTTTATTATTGTCATAATACTCAAAACAACCATCCACACCATAAGTATCAAATTGTTTTTTCCATTCAGGATGATCTTTTATTCTGATATCGGAGCAAGATGTGTTTGCCAATGTGGCAATAAGTAGTCCGGTAATTAAGAGGAGATTTCTCATTTCAAAGCATTTTATCAGTTGCGCGCAAAATTAGTCATAACCGCCGGATTTGAATTAAATAATTTCCTTGTACTTATTCTAAAACAAAACAGGGACTGAATTATCCAGTCCCTGTTGTTCCAATCGTTATTATACTTTAATGCAGCGGAATACCCAATTTCTGTGCACCGCTCATCAGCATTTTCATCCATTCTTCGGCATGTGCTGTATCTCCGTTTTGCTGTGCAAATTGCGCCATATACTGGATGCTGCCCAACGCTTCCCGTCCATCAACATCAATACCCCATTGACGTTGTTTTTCATCGGTGATACCTGAAAGGTAATTTATCATTTTTTCGCTGTCCCTGACAATGATGCCTGCAAATTTTGTTGCCTTATCCTTTGCTCCCGCACTATAATAGGCGCTCACAACAGGCCACATTGTCTGGTCGTACTGATAGGATTCATAAGTAATATTGGTCGTTATTTTATCCAGCAATTTTATGGCATCTTCCTTACGGCCTTCCCTGATTAATGATTCTGCAACTTTAGCGCCGCTGTAACGATAACTCATCAGCATTGCTTTGTTCTTTTCATCAAAATAAATATTCTTCTTGTCCGTACCGCCCCAGATAAATTTATTCATATACAAATCAAAGCTCTTGTCATTATTAACCCGTTGCGGTGTTGCTTCTGCAGGAGATGAACCTACCGTGCGGATAGGTACTAATTTGTTGGCTAAGCCTTCCATTTGCATATATTCTTCCAATCCCTGAAAGTCGCTGCCTCCCGGAAAGCCCGCGCTGAAATAAACAGGACGTTTCCAGCCTTCTTTCGCAACTGCGGCAATAATATTTAGAATACCCAGGTCAGGCTTATACAACTGGTCTTTCTTAAGAATAAAATTGATATCGGCAATCTTTGCAGAATCTGCTATGTTTACCAGGCCATTTTTCAGGACAGCGTTCTTGTCTACTTTTACAAATAAGTTCTGCGTTGGCAATACACTGTATGAATCGCCGCTTTGAGTGGAAACTTTAAAGCGTTGGTCGTCAGAATTAATAAAATCCAATACCTCTTCCAAATTGACAGACTTATCTGCTGGAATACCAGGGAATGGTTTGTAAATAACAACATTCCGATTCTCTGCCTCATAATTTTCAGGTTTCCATATCATAGGTACGGCATCCGCATCATTTATTTTATAACGCAGCTGATCAATGTACCAATCGATGCCTAATAAACTAAGATTAATAATACGGACATCGGTACGATAGCCTTCTACCTCCTGCATATACCATAATGGATAAGTATCATTATCTCCTACGGTAAACAGGATGGCATTCTTATCAAGACTTGTCAAGACATCATAAGCTGTGGAACGTGCCAGCGTTTTTTGAGAACGGTCATGATCATCCCAGTTTTCGCAAGCCATAAGTGTTGGTACCGCAAGTAAGGTAAGCAATGTTGCTGCAACCGGCGCTATACTTCCCTGTTTCAGATATTTCCTTAAAAGATCAGTAACCATCAATACGCCCAGGCCAATCCAGACTGCAAATGCATAAGTAGCGCCTGCATAGGCATAGTCCCTTTCGCGCGGCTGTTGAGGTGTATTGTTCAGGTAAATTACAATTGCAATACCTGTAAAGAAAAAGAGTAAACCAATAACAGTTCCATCTCTTTTGTTTCTTTTGAATTGATATACCAATCCCATAATACCCAATATCAACGGAAGGAAATACAATTGGTTACGGGCATGATTGTTTTTCATATAATCAGGCATTGCATCCAAATCACCGCGACCCATAAATTTATCTACAGGTTTGATGCCTGAAATCCAGTTGCCGTTTTCGGGTTCTTCGTAACTGCTGCCTGCAAAATCGTTTTGGCGGCCGGCATAGTTCCACATAAAGTAGCGCCACCACATCCAGTTCATCTGGTATTTAAAGAAAAACTTGTAATTGTCTGAAGCCGTTGGTTTATCTCCCTCCGGAATCTCAAGGTATTTTTGATAAAAGCCTGCATGGCCCTGATCATAGATGCGTGGGAAAAAGCGTTCATCCGAGCTGTTATAAGTATAATCGGAAGAATGCGTTCCTATTACTTTATAAGTTGTTTTACCATCTTTATCTGTTCTTTCGGAGTAAACAGGTTTTGCTTCCGTTCTGCCGGTAATTTCAGAGTTATAATCAGGTCCGAAAACAATAGGCTGTGAGCCGTATTGCTCACGTTGCAGATAAGATAATAAACTCAATACATCATCCGGGTTGGTCATGTCTATTCCTACATCAGCCCTGGAACGGATAATGATGCTTACATAACTTGAATAACCCACCAACGCAAATACAAAACACAGTACGCCTATATGCAAATGGTATTTACCATTCTTTTTAGCCCAGATTAAAAGGCCGACAATAATGGCTATTAATAATGCAATAAAAAATAATGCACCGCTATCCAGTGGCAGGCCGAAACTGTTTACAAACAATAACTCAAATTTGGAAGCAAGAATAGGAATGCCTTGAATCAAACCCACCTGAAAAGCCCCGAGCAAAACACATCCGATTATAAAAGCGATAACGCTTCCCTTCAATGTGGGCTTTTTCTTGCGGAAATAATAAACCATTGCCAATGCCGGAATGGTCAATAAGTTTAATAAATGGACACCAATGGAAAGACCCATCAGATAGGAGATCAAAACCAGCCAACGGTCGGAATGTGGTTCATCGGCACTATGCTCCCATTTCAAAATAGCCCAGAATACGATTGCCGTAAAGAAAGAAGAAGTGGCATAAACCTCTGCTTCTACAGCAGAAAACCAGAACGTATCGGAGAAGGTATAAGCCAGTGCACCTACAATACCCGCACCCATAATGGCTATTAGTTTGGATTGTGTAAGCTCCTCTCCGTCTTTAAGTAATAGTTTTTTCGCAAAGTGTGTAATAGTCCAGAAAAGGAAAAGGATAGTAAGGCCGCTGGTTAAAGCAGAAAGGCTGTTAATCGCCATTGCCACATGAAGCGGACTTGCAAAAAGCCCGAACAAACGACCCAGAAGCATAAACAAAGGTGCTCCCGGAGAGTGGCCCACTTCAAGACCATATGCTGTTGAAAGAAACTCGCCGCAATCCCAGAAGCTTACGGTACGTTCCATTGTCAGTAAATAAACAAGATAGGCTATGGCAAAAACAGCCCAGCCGCAGAGGTTGTTTATTTTTTTAAAGTTCATGTATTCAATTTTTAAATTAAGGCTGTAAAGCTAAAAAATTGTAGCTATGCAAATGCAGTACGGGTATTTTTATTTGAAACTATTAATACTTTGTGAAAGTAAAGGAATATTGACATGAATAGAGGATTGTAATCCCTAATTTAGCAAATAATAAAAAATACATGCTTATGAAAAAAATCGTTTTACTATTATGCACAAGTATCGGCCTGTTTGGAATGGGTACCGCTTCGGCACAACTTCAGCAGGGAAACCTATTGGTGGGAGCTTCTTTAGGTGATATTGGGTTAGGCCTTCAAAGTGGAAATACAAGTTTTTCATTATCTATCAATCCTAAACTTGGATATTTTATTCAGGATAACATAGCATTAGGTGGTGAAGTGAAATTGGGCCTTGCAACAGATAATACAGGTACGGTGGTTAATTATGGCATTGGGGCTTTTGGCCGTTATTATTTCGGACAAAAAAACATGGTATTGATGAAGCATGCCCGTTTCTTTGGCGAAGCAAGTGCAGGATTCAGCGGATTGAACAGCGATCCGAAAGGCTCTGTAGGTGCTACCAATACCAATGGTCTTGGGATTGGCGTCGGTCCCGGTGTTGCTTATTTCATTACACCGAATATTGGTCTGGAAACCTTGTTGAAATATGATCTTACAGTAGGATTCGGTAATGCAACTACTTACAGTAAATTTGGCCTGAGCGTTGGCTTCCAGATTTATCTGCCTTCTAAAAAAGCACGTGCCATCTATAATGATGCTGCTAATGAATTGAATAAGAAAGACGACGAGTAAGCCTTAGCCGAAGCAAAGGCGGGCTGTTTATTAAAAGATTCAGGATTTTTATCCTGAATCTTTTTTGTTGTAAAAAATTCTTTGAATGCCTTCCTTTACGTGTTTATTCGATTAAACCCTTAAGGGCGCCATGAGGCACAAAAATGTTTCAAAGGAATCTTTTCATTACTCCTCATTGATTATCTTCGGGGTTTTAAACAGCAAATATGCTCACCCGTAGAAAGTTTTTACAAGCCACTGCCTATACTTCTTTGACTGGTTTTATATCTTTAAAATTAAGCAGCTGCCTTCCTCATTCCGCGCCTGATAAAAAAAATTTACCCATAGTTATCTCTACCTGGGATGCCGGAATAGAGGCTAATAAAGCTGCCTGGGACGTATTGAGCCATAATGGCCGGGCATTGGATGCTGTAGAAAAAGGGGTAATGGTTACCGAGGCTTCTAATAGTTGTTGCGTGGGTCTGAACGGTAATCCGGACAGAGACGGAATCGTAACGCTGGATGCGTCTATTATGGACGAAAACTTTAATTGCGGAGGCGTAGCTGATTTGAAACGCATTAAACATCCTATTTCTGTGGCGCGTCGCGTAATGGAAAAAACGCCACATGTCTTATTGGTTGGCGAAGGTGCACAGCAATTTGCAGTAGCTGAAGGATTTACGCTCGAACCCGAATATTTATCGCCTAAAGCAACACAGAATTATCAGAAATGGCTCAAAAAATCGGAATATAAACCCGTTATAAATGTCGAAAATAAAGGTGATACGCCTATAGCAGTACCTGCGAAAATGCCGGACGGCAGCTGGAACCACGATACTATCGGCATGATAGCAATGGATATAACCGGCAACCTGAGCGGAAGTTGTACCACCAGCGGGATGGCATTTAAAATGCATGGCCGTGTGGGCGATTCTCCCATTATAGGCGCAGGTCTTTATGTAGATAATGAAGTGGGCGGCTGTGCAGCTACCGGTCAGGGCGAAGATGTGATTCGCATAGGCGGAGCAGCAATAGTTGTGGAATTTATGCGCATGGGCTTGAGTCCGAGGGCGGCATGTAAAAAAGCGATTGAACGTATTGCTTCCGTTAAGAAAGAAAAAGCAAAAGATATTCAGGTTGCTTTTGTTGCCCTGGCTAAAGATGGGACGGTAGGTGCATATGCTCTACAAAAAGGATTTACCTATGCGGTTACTACCAATGAAGGCGCAAAATTTTTCAATGCACACTATCATTTAAAGTCGTGATGCCTGTAACAAAATATACAATAGAAATAGCCACCAGCGATTACAGCACTACTCAAGCTGCCGTTGCGGGCGGAGCCAACCGTATAGAATTATGTGCTAATCTGGCCGAAGGCGGTACAACAGCATCGTATGGTACTATTATAGCTTGTCGTGAAGACTTTGATGTGTTGCTTTATCCTATAATCAGGCCACGCGGGGGCGATTTTCTATATTCCGATCGGGAGTTTTCTATTATGTTACGAGATGTAGAAATGTGTAAGCAAATAGGTTGTGATGGTATCGTTACGGGAATATTGCTGCAAGACGGCAATATCGACCTGAAACGTACAGCACAACTGGTGGCGGCTGCATATCCATTAGGTGTTACATTTCACAGGGCTTTTGATCGTTGTGCTGACAGTTTTAATGCTGTAACACAATTAATAGAAACAGGCTGCGAACGTATTCTTACCTCTGGGCAGCAATCTAAAGCTATGGATGGCATATCCTTAATTGCCTCTTTAAATCAATTTTCTGACGGACGTATTGTTATTATGCCGGGAAGTGGCGTTAACAAGCACAATATCAGGCAATTGGCCGAAACCACCGGATGTACGGAATTTCATGCATCTTTGCGTGCGCAACAACCTTCGGCAATGCAATATATAAATCCGGCATTTGCCAACGATGCCGAAAGCTACATTAACAATTTTGTAGATGCACATGCAGTTAACGCCTTACGTGAAGCATTGAACACAAACTAAATCCGGCTGTAGAAATATTTTCTCTCCTTTTCTGTGTAAATAATCCAACGTTTTGTTGGAATAATTGCTTTTTGTGCCCTATGGGTGATAGCATATCTGAATAATTAACCGAAGTTCTTTCCATCATATCTTATTTACATGCTCTTTTTGTGTCCCCACCGAAAAATATATTTCCCCTGACTATTATTACATACCTTTGCGCTCAAATTTTTCAGTATAAATATTCATGGATCGTAATTCAATTATCGGGTTTGTACTATTGCTGGCATTGGGTGCCGGCTATATTTTCTGGAACAACCACGAACAACAATTATACCTCGCGCAAAAACATGCCGATTCAGTTGCCGCTGCCGCTAACCAAAAACCGGTAATACCTCAGCCTCAAACCGTAAAAACTGATACTGTTGCTCAGGCCGTAGATACTACTTTACCTGCTGCTTACAGAGGCTCTGCTTCTAATGTTTCCGTATCTAACGGAGAGTTGACTGTTGCTTTCAGCACAAAGGGCGGATTTCCTGTTGATGCAAGCCTGAGTAATTTCAAAACTTATGTGGGAGGCGACTTGCATATTTTCAAAGGCGAGAATGGCAATAAATTAAGTTTTAATATTCCGGTAGACGGAAAAACCGTTGCTACCGATCAATTATTTTTTACTCCGCAAATAAGCAATCTGCCTAATGGCGGAAAGCAATTGCGCATGACGGCTGACCTTGCCAACGGTAAATCCGTGGTATTGGATTATTCATTGCCTTCAAAAGGATATATGATGACTGCCAATTTAAGATTAGTTGGAATGCAGCAGGATCTTACTTCGGTTCAGAATATTCCTGTATTGTGGAATACAGAAATGTTGCACACCGAAAAAGATTTGAAGAACGAGCGTATGAATATGCAGGTGCATTATCAGATGAAAGATGGTGCGCACGATTATTTCACCGTTTCACGCACACCAACCAAAAGCCTTGACGAGCCTGTTCATTGGATGAGTGTAAGAAGCCATTTCTTCAACTCTACTCTTGTTGCGGAAGATGCATTTAAAACAGGAAGTTTTGATGGCAAGGAGCCTGTTGATTCCGGTATTGTAGCGACGAACTCAAGTAATTTTCAAATTCCCGTTAAGGCTTCCAATGATTTTTCATTCGGCTTTAAATGGTATATGGGACCGAATGATTATAAAATCCTGAAATCTCAGAATATCGGAATGGATGAATTGATACAATTAGGAATCGGACCTTTCTTCTTTGTAAAATACATCAGCAAATGGATGATTATCCCGATTTTTGATGTGTTAAGTTCTTTCATCAGCAGCTTCGGCCTTATTATTATTTGCCTTACTATTATCATTCGTTTGCTGACTTCGTTCTTTACATATAAAAGCTATTTGTCAACGGCAAAAATGAGGGTGTTAAAACCTGAATTGGATGAACTGCGCGCCAAGCTTGGTGATAATCAGCAACAAATGGGTATGGAACAAATGAAATTGTATCGTACAGCAGGTGTAAATCCTTTGGGCGGTTGTTTGCCTATGTTACTGCAAATGCCTTTCCTGCTTTCTGTTTATTATTTCATTCCGACTGCCATTCAGTTACGCCAGTCACATTTCCTTTGGTCAAACGATTTATCGACTTATGATTCTATTTTGAATTTAGGATTTAATATTCCATTGTATGGTAACCATGTAAGTTTGTTTACATTGTTGATGACCGCATCCAGTTTACTTTTAGCAGTTTACAATAAGAACATGACTGCTGCGCCGGGTGGTAACGATGCCAATGCGCAAATGATGAAATATATGCCTTATATCATGCCTATTATGTTCCTTGGTTGGTTTAACAGTATGGCAGCAGGTCTTACATTTTACTATACCTTCTCTAACTTACTGAGTCTGGCACAACAGTTCATTATCCAGAAATTTGTGATAAATGAAGATAAAATTCATGCACAGATTCAACAAAATAAAAATAAACCTGCACAGACTTCTAAATGGCAACAACGTCTGGATGAAATGCAGAAATCACAGGCAAACAGGACAAAAAAGTAAATTGATTTATAAATTGAAAAAGTGGAAACTGTACATTTATGTTCGTTTCCACTTTTTTTGTGAAGTTTTGATGGCGACATCTGCATTGATATACGTCTAAAATCTAAAATCTAATTTCTAATGTCTCACATCTCACATCTCACATCTAAGAAATGACAGACGAACATTACATGAAACAAGCCTTGAATGAAGCCCGCAAAGCTTACGCCATTGGCGAAGTGCCTGTCGGTGCAGTTGTGGTTTGGGGCGATAGAATAATTGCCAGAGGGCATAATCAGGTTGAATTACTGAATGATAGTACTGCCCATGCAGAAATGATTGCATTGACTTCTGCCTTTAGTGAATTAGGTAGTAAATACTTGCCTGAAGGCACTTTGTACGTAACGGTAGAGCCTTGTCTGATGTGTTGCGGGGCGTTGCATTGGAGTAAGATTGGCCGTATTGTTTACGGGGCAAGAGATGATAAAAATGGTTACAGAAAATACGTAAAGGAAAATGAAGCACATGAACCACAGCATGTTTTTCATCCTAAAACGCAACTGACATTTGGTATCCTGGCTGATGAGTGCGGGCAATTAATGAAAGATTTTTTTAAGGAAAGAAGGAAGTAAAATCTTAACTTTAGATATGAGCTTACGAATTATTCTTTTAATGTTGCTTGGATTAGGCCTTGGTAAAGTGACTTTGGCACAAGGATTGAACGCTCTATCTTATTCAAATACATTTAAAGATACTGTTTCAATAAAAAAGAAAGAAGATATAAAGCCGTCATTCTCTTCCGTAAAATATGATTATTACAGCCATCTTGGCGCAGCCTGTAAAGTGGAATTCAAATTTGAAAAAGCAACCAAAGTGCCGTTACGGCTACGTTTGGGGTCACTGCAGCAAACAGATTATCTGGAACAGAAGCCAAATGCGGTTAAACCGGAACGATAGGTGTCAATAAAATAGAGCCGTACATTTCATACAGCTCTACAAGAATTTTTATGGTTGATAATTATTTGGTTGTCCAGGTAAACAGACCTTGCTCCACAAAACGATATGGGTGAAATACACCGCCAAATGGTTCTAAAGCTTTGATTACATCATAGCGTGTTGTGCCCGGACAGTAAAAAGTCATAAAACCACCGCCACCGGCACCACTGATTTTTCCACCGGTTGCGCCTGCTTTCAAAGCCGCTTCATAAAGTTCATCAATCATGGAGTTACTGATGCCCTTCGCCATTTGCTTTTTATGTTGAAAGCCAAAATCCAGTATTTTACCAATATCATCAATCCTGCCCATTAACAAGGCTTCTTTCATCATTTGTGCCTGTTCCTTCAAATGATGCATAGCCTGAATGGAATCTTCATTTTTATCTTTCACATTTTTACTTTGCGCTTCGATAATGGTAGCCGATTTGCGGCTTGTGGAAGTGTAAAACAATAGAAGATTGTGCTCCAGTTCATTGATATATTCTGCTTTGATGCGTAAAGGATTTACAATTACTTTATCATCAGCATAAAACTCCATAAAATTCACACCGCCAAAAGTAGCAGCATATTGGTCCTGCTTTCCTCCGGCCATATCCAAATCCACCCTTTCAATCTGATAAGATAAATGAGCAGCATCGTATTCTCCCAGAGGAATATTCATCCATTCGGCAAAAGCGCCCAATATAGCAACAACTAATGTGGAAGAAGTACCAAGCCCCGATCCTGCGGGGGCATCCACTTGTGTCGTTATTTTAAAACCCGAAGGAACTTTTCCGTAAACCGCTACAAGTCTGTTATAAATCCCTTTGGCAAGATCAAGCATTCCGTCGATAGGCAAAGAATCCTGCAAATCATATTCTACTTTTTCGTCTCTGTCCACGGCATGAATGATAATTTTATTTTCATTTAATGGCTCAATGCTTGCATGCGCATATAACGAAATAGTTGCATTCAGAATAGCGCCGCCATACAGTTCGCTGTATGGACTAACATCCGTTCCTCCACCTGCAAGACCAATGCGCAAAGGCGCTTTGCTACGAATTATCATAAAATTTATTTCCTTTTACAGGATAGCAAAGAAAACGGAATTTTTCGTTGAATCAAAATAATGTGGCCTGCCCAATGAAATCATTTCCACATTGCTAATACCTTCTTTCTGAAATATTTCCTGTAAATTAAATAGCAAGCTACTATTAATAGGATTACAAACCATAATCTTATAATTCCTACAAATAAATCTTCAGCAAAATACCAGCCTGTTTTTATGGAATCCCATACTCTGATGCCTATTCCGGCTTTTACATTTTGTGCATCCGGACTTGCAATACTCCAGAATCTGGTTTCCGTTCTTTGATAAATGGAAAGGCTGACCGTGCTATATGTAACCTGATCTTTTAGGGAGATATTATTAAGCGCTGCATTATCTGCGGCTTCCTGTTGATTTTCAGCAATTGAAACAGCATCATTTGCCTGATTCAGATTGCTTTTTTTGCGGTCTATGTTCTGATGTATGTTTTGTGTGCTATTCAATGCTCTTGATTGAGCTTGCTGATTGGCTTTAATCTGAAGGGCAACATCATCGGCTTTTATAATTCGGTAGTCCCAAAAATCTACTAATGAAGAAATGGCATACAACGTGCTGTCCAGTTTAGCATTCGGAATACGAAGCGTTATCTCATTGGTAACGGCATATTGTATACTTTCTAAAGAACTGTCCAGGCTTTTTTGAATTATTTGTTGATTTTCAACAGTGCTTTTCAGGTTTGTATAAGTTACAAAGCCCTGGTTCTGCCTTACTATATGCTCAATCTGGTTGGTGGCATTGGTAACATCTCTGACCCTGAATTTCATATCAGAAGTACGGATAAACTGGCGCTCAGGTAATTTGTCTTCTTCTTTATTTGCAGCCGGCGCCAATTTAACATCTGCCGTCTGCACATTGGATGTGCTGTCAGCAGCATTATTTTCAAAATTATTACCGGCACAGCCGGACATGACAAGGAGGGTGGCAGCGATTGCCACAAAAATGGATGCGGATTTCATGTTGTTAAAAAATTAAAAAGTTAAAAGAATAATTTTTGGAATAGAAATACCGTCACCTGGAAAGGCGTAGTTAAATAGAAAGATGTAAAAAGAAAGAAATTTCCTAAAGACGAAGGAGGAAATTATAAAGAAGAAGGAAATGAAACAGGCCGCTAAACATAGCGGCCTGTAACGTATATTAAAACAATTGGCCGTTTTAATAATTAATATAAGACTAGTGTGCAGCTGGAGCTGTAGCAGTATCAGCTGGAAGTGGATTAGCGCTAGTATCAGCAGGCATTGGAGCAGCTTCAGTTGGAGTAGTTTCAACTGGAGCAGTAGTCATTGTATCTACTGGAGTTTCAGTAGTAGATTCAGAATTACCGCAAGAAGCAGCGAAAAAGCCAAGAGACAAAGCAACAACAGCTAATTTTAAAGTTTTCATTTGTTTGATTTTTAAATTTTTGAAAAGTTATTTGACCATTAATACGAAACCTTAAAAAAGGTAACCCAATTTTTTTAAAAAAATTTTTTATCGCAATTTTGGGTTACTTTTCATGCATAATCGGATAAATAAGTGACGAAGGTTTTTTATACAGATACGGAATTATTAGAAGGATTGGCCTCGGGTGACCGGAATGCTGTTGTGACGCTTTACAAGTTGTATCATAGTGTTTTGACAAAATGGATTTTAAGCAGAGGGGGATTGGAATCGGATGCAGAGGATGTTTTTCAGGAGGCTTTGGTCGTTATTTTTGAAAAAGCCAAATCGCCGGAATTTTGTCTGACTTGTAAGTTGAGTACTTATCTTTTTGCCATCAGCAAACGTTTGTGGTTCAAAAAAATGGAAAAAGCTGCGCCTTATCGCTCGTTTAACGAAGAGAGTGAAGAGGACGAAAGCAGGTTCGGCGCTTATGAAGAAGATTTGGATATCCATCTGGAGAAAGAAGAGCAGTTTGAACAACTGGGGAAAGCAATGGAACAATTGGGCGAACCTTGTAAATCATTGTTACATTCCTTTTATGTGGATGGAAAGAATATGCAGGAAATAGCAGTTCAGTTTCATTATACGAATGCCGAGAATGCTAAAACCCAAAAATATAAATGCCTGACCCGGCTAAAGAAAATATATTTCTCAGCCGGTATCAAAGTGAAAAATTAGAATATAATAACTGACCTTATTTCAATGAGGCCGGAAAACTGAAATAAGATGATATCTGAACAAAACATCAATGAATGGGCGGAGCGCTATTTTCAAAGCGAACTGAGCGAACAGGAGATGAAGCAATTGAACGAAGCTTTGGACGCAGACGAAGTATTGCAATTCCAGTGGGATAGAACAATTGAAATATTAAATGTATTCCGGTCGGGTAACGAACGTAAAGATATTCGTAACCTGATTCAATCAGTTGCTGCTAATCCTGCAGAATGGGCTGTTGATAATACACCTCCTAATAATCAAACTTCCAATACCATTCCTTTCCGTAAATATTTGCGTGTGACTGCCGCAGTTGCAAGCCTGGTTTTATGTTCCAGTTTGCTTACTTATACGGTGATGAATAAAAATAGC
Organism: Taibaiella lutea; assembly: GCF_008629695.1. Classification (GTDB taxonomy): domain Bacteria; phylum Bacteroidota; class Bacteroidia; order Chitinophagales; family Chitinophagaceae; genus Taibaiella; species Taibaiella lutea. The sequence goes on along the minus strand of NZ_VWSH01000001.1, from coordinate 1,692,390 downwards.
GGCAGTGTAAATTTGCATCAATATCAAAGTTTACGCCGTGATTTGGAGCATGTCAAAGATTCGCAAAGCAAAATCATTGACAGCCTGAATAAGCAAAAAGCAAAAGATGCCGCTTCGCAGCAGATTGATGAAAGTGCATTGTACGGCGGTACAGGTTTTGCAATCAGCAATGACGGTTACATAGCGACCAATTATCACGTTGTGGATGGTGCAAATGCCATTTACATTCAAACATCAAAAGGTGACAAGAAAGCGTTTATCGTTGCCCGTGAGCCGAAATCAGACATTGCCATTCTTAAAATTGAAGACAAGGATTTTAAATTTTCAAAATCATCTTTACCATACAGCATTTCCAAAAGTGCATCAAGCATAGGCCAGCAAGTATTCTCCATAGGATATCCTAAAGATGATATTGTTTACAATCAGGGTTATATAAGTTGCCAGAAAGGTTATGATGGCGATATGGAATCTTATCAATTGGAAATGACGGCCAATCCGGGTCAGAGCGGTTCTCCTGTTTTTGACAGAGCAGGTAATGTTATTGCAGTTATTACAGGAAAACAAAGTAATACTTCCGGTACCACTTATGCCGTTCAGACAAGCGCTTTGATTAATCTTGTTCAATCGTTGCCGAAATCACAGCACATTGTATTGCAAACGGGAACCAAAGTCGGAAAACCTGAAAGAACAGAACAGGTAAACAAGATGAAAGATTTTGTATTCTCTATTAAAGTAAATTGAAGTTAGTTTTCAGAAATAGAAAAACAGGCCTGATTCAAAACGAATCAGGCCTGTTTTTATTTAAGGTGCCTTTGAACTATTTCTTCCTCTTGTACTTCGCTACCAAATCAGCTACACTTTTACGTTGCAATATTTCTGGATTAATTTCGGTCAGCATTTTCATTTTTGAAGGCGCTTCTTCAAGTCCGTTTTCCAGATAGATCAATGCCTCTTTGGATTTGCCCAATTCAAAAAGAATGCCGGCATGGTAGAAATCGAAATCTGCTTTGTCGCCGATATTTGCCCTTGCCATTTCCAATTGTGTAAGGGCCTCTTTATAGTCTTTTGAAAGATAAAGGCACTTTACCAATGCTACCCAGTTGGATTTATTGCCTGGTTTTAATCTTACCGCATTTACAAAACAAACCAATGCTTCATGGTAAGCTTCTAATTCCAATAAACAATTACCAATGGCAAGGCAATAGCTCGCATTTTCGTTATTAAGGTTCAATGCTACGGAATAAGCCTTCATGGCTTTTTCCCATTTTTTCTCTCTTGTATATGTTTCACCTATTCTGAAGAAAATGGTATCATCGGCAGGATTCAACTGTACAGCCTGGCGATAATAGAATCTTGCGCGATCAAAGTCTTTTTGCTTTTCCCAGCAATGTCCGATAGCCTCAAAAATCACATCTTCAGGTTTTCCTAATTCCAGATTTTTTTCCAGCGACTCAATTGCTTTTCCATACCAGTGCAGGCGCATATATGCATCTGCCATATTTCTGTAGGCAAATTCAAATTTCTCATCGATAGCAACACAATATTCATAAGCTTCAATTGCTTGTTCGTGTTTCTTCTGTCCCTGCAAAGCCGCACCCAGGTTAAACCAGGCCAAAGCATTGTAAGGATCATTGTCAATGATTTTAGTGTGCAGGTCAACACTTTGCTGATGCATTTCTGCAAAATCTGCCCAGAAGCTGATTTTGTGCAATGCCTCTTCGTTGCGGTAATCTATTTCGAGAATCTGTTGCAATACTTTATAAACAGCTTCAAAATCTTCACATTCATCATATACATCCGAAAGTTCCAGCATCAGTTCTATTTTATCTCTGCCTTCGAACACCAATGATTTTTGTTCCAGCAATAAAGCGGCCTGTTCGTATTTTAATTGAGCAAGATAGATGTCTGCACGCAGCAAAACTGCTTCCAGGTTTTCCTGATCAATAGAATCCAGCAAATCCAGCGATTGAATAGCCTGACCGTATTTTTGTGCCTGAAAAAGAATTTCTGCTTTAGACAGCAGTATCGTCGAGGAGTAAGGATAGAAGCCCTGCGCTATTTCACAAGCGGTAATAGCTTCTGCTTCATTATTGTTCTGAAAGAAATATTCTATAATGAACTCATATTCTTCCTCATCTAAGAACCGGCTTTTGTTGCCGCTTTTGATGCTTTCATATTCGCGGAGTAAATCTTCGATTGAGCTCCCACCTTCTTCGTCATCCCAGGAATCGTCGTTAAACATAAGCGTACCGTTTTTACAAATATAAGTTAATATGGCATTCGCACATACACGGAGTTTTCAACATGTGTCAATAGATAATATTAATAATGATTTTAGAACCAATGTTTGTCAGGGGCGTGCTAAGTATATTGTAGTAATACTTATAAAAATATTTAATTGATAATTATTGTTTAAGTATTATCCGCTTAAAATCTATTCTTTTTTGATTCAGAATTTTTATTCGCATTGGATTTTTACCCCATCAATTAAAAAGCAGACTCTTTGGTTAGAATCTGCTTTTTTGATTTAATAATTTTTTATTAACCTTATTTTTTTTCAGGAACAGTTGTCACAATAACTTTCTTATCCTTTTTTGCAAAAAGCTGAAATAAATACCCGCAGCAATCATAAGGCTTAACAAAATGCTGCCAATCAATGCCATCGTTTTTCCTGTTTCGAATGCTTTGGAATGAAAATTGAATTCGATGGTATGCTTTCCTGCCGGAATTTTCATGGCACGTAATACATAATCTGCTTTAAAAACCGTTGCTTCTTTACCGTCGATAGTGGCCGTCCATCCGGTTGGGTAATAAATGTCGGAAAATACTGCAATTCCGGGTTGCGTATTATTGGATTCGTATTTCAAATTGTCGGCAGCATAACCATTGGGTGCTAACTTAATATAGGCTGCAGGATCTTTACCAAAATTATAATTTCCAACAACAGATTTAAACGTATCACGTACAATAGCTGTTTGGGTAGGGTTGAAATTGCCTGCAGTTGTATCCATTGGTGTTTGAAGGCTCGGGCCATTTAATGCAGCCATTTCTTCATCAGCTGTCTTTACCCATTTAATATCAGAAACAAACCATGCATTGCCGAGCGCTGCAGGGTTCTGTTGTACCCCACTTTTACCGTCCTGAGTTGGAATGATGAAATACTTGGTATTGAGCATATTCAAAACCGGAACATTCAATTTGCCCAATTGGTTTTCAATCAGATCCTGATAAATCTGCAATTTGGCAGCAGAGTATCCGCCCAGCGTTTTATGGAAATAGCTTGGCTTGGAGTTGCTGAAAGGATCGCCGGTCAAGTCAAGGACACGATAATAAGGGTCTTTATCCTGCAGAATCTGAGCATCAGCAGGACTTGGCTCAAAATTTTCAGCCATATATTCTTCCGTATCCCTGAATTTATCTTCGTTCAGCCATCTGTGCGCGATAGGAATTAAATCTATTGCTATTAAGATGCCTAAAGCAATAATAGTTTGATTTTTGTTCGTTTTTCCTTTGCTGTAAGCCCAAAGCGCACCGCCTGCAAGCAATACAAAAACCAGGCTACGCATAGCATCTGTTGTTGCAGCGCTTTGTCTGTCTTCACGAATGGCTTTCACAATATCCGGACCGGCTTGTCCGTATGCCTGTATCATACGTTCGTCACCCATGCTTTTATAATCCATCATGGTTTGCGTAGCCACAAGTATTACTAAGCACAATCCGCCTGTAATTATCAGGGAGTATTTCAACTTTTTCCACAATTCTTCTTTGGATATTTTTTCTTCAAAAATGTCTTTCAAAGCCCAGATAGCGAGCATCGGGAATATGATGGAAGCCAATGAGATGGCCATATTAGGCGAACGGAACGAATTAAATAACGGGAAATGATCGAACATGAAGTAATTCAATGTCGAGAAATTTTTACCCATAGAAAAACAAATGAACAGAAGCGCAGCGCCAGCCAGCCACCATTTCATATTGCTGCGGATAATGAACAAGGAAAGAACAAAAAGCAAACAAATAACTGCACCGAAATAGACAGAGCCACTCAATAATGGTTGCGGACCCCAATAAAGACTCACATGAGAAGTCATCTGGTCGATTACTTCCTCGGGCTGGTTTAAATCACTTAATTTTTTTCCTAAATTGGAATTGGAACCTATATTTTCGTCGATAGATCCACCGTAAAGGTTTGGTACCAGTATGCTGAAACATTCACCAACACCATTGCTCCATGAAAAAGCATAGTCTTTATCCAGCCCTGCGTTTTTCTTTTTTCCTCCTTCTGTTAATTCGCTGCCTTTACCACGCATAGACAATGGTGCGAATTCTTTCATTTGAATAATAGAAGAAGAACTTGCCAAAAACGCAAAAATCGCTCCAATGCCAATTAAAACCGATGCAAAAAACCATTTTTTCAATTCCTTTTTTCTTAATGCATCTACAAATTTTGCAACAACAAAAATGAAAAACAGGAATATGGAATAATAAATAATCTGAAGGTGATTACTGTCGAAAAATAAAGCAAATGCAAGACCGGCCAGGGCAGCACCCGGAAAATATTTTCCCCTGTAAGCCCAAATCATTCCTGAAAGAATAACCGGAATATAAGCCAGATCCATAAATTTGGAAGTATGCCCGGCGGTAATAATTGTTGGATTATAAGTGCTAAAGGCAAATGCTACAGCACCAATAAGTCCAAGCCATTTATTTACCCGCAGTGTCAACATTAAAATATAAAAACAACACATAGCCATAAAGAAGTATGGAACCGGAGTCGGCATTGTTTTTCCATGATCATTTAATTGGAATAACATGTTTAGTTTACGGAACCAATTGTTTTCCGCATAACTATTTACGGAAATTTCCGGCATCCCGGAAAACATGTTATTGGCCCAAAGTATAGTTCCTCCTGTTTTATCATGAAAATCCCGACTCTCTTTAGATGCCCAAAGCCATGTGTTTATATCATGTTGTGCCAGGGTTTTGCCTTGAAACTGCGGATAACAAAAAGCGCAGCTCAGTGCAAGGAAAATGCCGATAATCAGAAGATGCGGTAAAAATTTTTTGAACCCTTCTTGTTGTTGCATGTACGGTGTTTTATTTTTTTAATTTTTAACCTGACAAAAATAGCTTTTTTGCTTATTCCTTTATTGAATTGGTTTTATATATTTTAATGATAAAGCAGGGATATAGTGACTGGAGAGATTATCATTTTTCGGGATTGAATATTTAAACGGTAACCAAAATGATGAATTGAAAACGTATCTATTGAATGTGATTAATCAATAATGTATAAATGGTATTTAAATATACTTATTTAAGTGATTTAAAAGTATTTATTTTAAATTTTTTAGTCCTGTAAATCATTTTTACAAAAATAGTTGTCATTCATGCATGCGATTATGTTAATTTGGGATTTTACATTTAGTTTTAAACTATTGATTTTCAATTTTTTATTATTTATTAAATTTAATTTATTTCTTAAAGTCTTTTCTGTTATTTGTTTATGCTTTTATATATTTCCATTTATTTGTTAGTGTTTTTGTTTGTTTTATAACTTTTTTAACTGTTAAATTCGTTAAAAATGCTGGATTAGAGTATGAAATTATAATTTTATGTATTATATTGGCATTAAAATTGCATTTTTTAATGTGATTTAATGTTTTTTATAATCTAAATTATTATTTTAATTATGCAGAATTTTTTTACGAAAAGCATTTGCAGCTTGATTTTGTTGACCATGTCCGGATGGGTGTTTCAAAACAAGGCATTTGGGCAGGCAGCGAATCAATATGGGTTTACAGCAGCAACAGGCACATATACGTCAATTACGGGAACAGCATTTTCCGCAGTTCAGGGTGATGATGTTTGTCCCGCTGCTACCATTCCTCTCGGATTTACATTCAATTTTTGCGGTATAGATTATACAACCATAAGAGCTGCCTCAAATGGTTATATGACTTTTTCGACGACCGGAGCAAATACCTTAAGTAATACTGCCAATAACCTGAATGTTATTAAGCCTTCTTTAATGTGGCTTTGGGATGATTTGGACGGCGGAGGAAATATAGGTGCTGCATCTTATACAACAACAGGCGTTGTTCCCAATAGGGTGTTTACCATGGAATTTAAGAATTGGCAGTGGAACTGGAGCTCCAATGTCGCTACAATAAGTGTGCAGGTCAAATTATATGAAACCACGAATGTAATAGAATATATTTACAGGCAAGAGGCAGCCGCAGGTAATCCCGGTAGTTCAGGTGGTGCGTCTATCGGTATAGCAGACGGTTCGGCCACGGCAACTTACCTGTCTTTAAACAACAGCACCGCAACTCCCGTAGCTTCCTCAACCAGTTTTACTACGAATATTAATACTAAACCTGCTACCGGTCAGATTTATCGTTTCACGCCGCCTGTTAATTGTAGTGCAGTTACAAATTTACCTGCTTCTGCGGCTACAACAGTAGATCCTGATACTATATGCATATCAGGGAACGTAACATTGGGTTTCGTTCCTGTAACGCCATTACCGGCAATGTCAGGAACGTCCTACAGGTGGCAATCTTCACCGGCAGCCACGGGGCCCTGGACAAATTTGGGAACAACCAATTTTGCCACGCCTACATACACGACTACGACACCTGTAAGTACCCCGTTGTTTTTCAGGTGTCAGTTATTGTGCAATTCATTAACCGTATTAATGACATCAACACCAACCCAGGTGATAATTGATAATCCCGGAATACCTGTAATACCTGCTGATATAACGCAATGTGGATTTGGAAGTGTGGACTTAATCGCAGATCCCGGTGCCGGCAATACTATCCGTTGGTTTAACAGTATGACACAGGCAACACCTGTTTCAACAAACAACATATACAGCACGCCATACCTGACGCTGGATAGCAACAATACTTATGTTGTCTATGTTGCCTCTGTTAATGCCAGAGGCTGCGAGGGCGTAAGGAAAGCTATTAATGTAGATGTTTATCCGAAGCCTGCAGTTGATTTAGGTCCTGATGGTAACAAATGCGTTGACATGGGTGACGGGATTGTACTGGATGCAGCCTTCCAGCCTGATAATCCTTCATTCCTTTGGGATGATAACAGCATAAGTCAGGTAAGAGCCGTTACTGCCAGCGGTACTTATTATGTGCAGGTTACCAATAGTTATGGCTGTATAGGCAGCGATACCGTAAATTTTACTATTGTAAATAATCCGGTTATTGATCTGAGTGATGATACTTTGGTTTGTAATGGGACTACCCTTACGCTGGATGCCGGCAATGACGGAATTGAATATTACTGGAATACCGGTCAGATAAGTCAGACTATTGAGGTAAATTCAGGAGGCACATATAATGTCTTTGTGACAAATGCGGGCGGCTGCACCGCTGCCGATACTATTCAGGTAACAATGCAGGGAGAATTGCCGTCGATCGGCGGCATAAACGTTGTAAACAATGGTCAGATGCTCTTTCATTTCACTGCTGTTTACCCTCAGAATGTGGTCGGATACGACTGGGATTTTGGTGATGGATCTCCGCATAGTTATCAGGCTTCTCCAATTCATGAATACGAAAACATGGGCGATTATACAGTAGTGTTGCGACTGAGCAGCATCTGCGGATTTACTACCGATACACTGGCAACACATATTGTCGGCATCCGTCAAATTAACCTGAGCAATGATGAGCTTACGGTTTATCCAAATCCTTCAAATGGCCACGCCACTATTCATAACAAGGCAAACCTTGAGATGGAAAAGATAGAGGTTTATAACATTTTGGGCCAATTAGTTTATCATTCAAAAGCAGATTCAAAAGACAAACATGTTATCAACTTTGACAGTATCGCACCAGGCGTGTATACTATAGAAGTTTATACTGATAAAGGAACAGTCGCAAGGAAACTTAAAATCATTAAATAATCCCGGAATTAATCGACTTAAATTATATTAAAAATATTATTATGAATAAAGGAAAATTACCCCGTTTTATTGCTCTGAGTATTATATCATTTTGGTTTATTCAAGATGTAAACGCTCAGGGAGCCAATACATATCAATTTACAGCATTAGCAGGAACCTATACCAACATGGCTGCAGGTACAGCTTTTACGGCAGTTGAGGGTGATGATGTTTGTCCTGCGGCAACAGTACCTCTTGGTTTTACATTCAACTTTTGCGGAGAGGATTATACTACTGTAAGAGCTGGTTCAAATGGATATCTGACTTTTACTACAGGTTGGGGACAAACGGCCACCAATAGTGTTGCCGGACTTGCAACTATTAAACCCGGATTAATGTGGCTGTGGGATGATATAGACGGGGGAACGGGAACAGCAACCTATGCAACAACCGGCACAGCGCCTGACCGCGTTTTCACTTTTCAGTTTAAAAATTGGGAATGGAACTGGAATGCAGCGGGTCCAAATATCAGTATTCAGGTGAAATTATATGAGACTACAAATATTATAGAATATATTTATAAACAAGAAACCCAGGCCGGGAACCCAACAGGTTCTGGCGGTGCCACTATAGGTATTGTTGACGATCAGACGACCTCAACTTATCTTTCATTAAATAACGCTACTGCAGCCCCGTCTGCATCATCAACCACTTTAACATCCAATATTGGAGCCAAACCTGCTAATGGCCAGATATACAGGTTTAAGCCAACACCTCCTATTGATGTTCAAATGGATAGTGTAATAACTCTTGAAAATTTTTGTTCAAATGCTTCAGCTCCTGTATCGGTAGCAGTTTCTAATAAGGGTACGGCAACAATAAATGATATTCTTATTAACTGGACGGTTGATGGAGTTGCTCAGGCTCCTGTTGCGTATACTGCACCGGCTCCGATTACGAACTTTACTACTGCTCCCAACAATACAGCGATTGTGAGTCTTGGAGATGTGTTCTTTGCTGACAATACTCCTAAAGTTATTAAAGCATGGGTTGTGCAGGCGAATGGTTTGCCTGATGCCGTAAATACAAACGATACGGTCACTGATTCAAAAGCGGCTAACTTAACTGGTGTGATTTTAAGTATTAATCCACAAAACGCGGTGATTTGCGAAGAGTCTGAAATCACCCTTGATGCGGGGATGCATCCTAAGAATCCTGTTTATATATGGGCTAACGGACATATTACACAAACAATTCAGGTTTCTACGCCAGGTAGTTATAATGTAAAAGTGCAAAACACAGACGGTTGTTTTGACAGAGATACTGTAGTTGTTGCTGCTTACCCGAGTCCTGAAGTAAATTCAATTGCGATAATTGATAATACGGGCGGCAGTTATACATTTAATGCTGTCGGGGTCCAGAATGTCACAAGTTATATCTGGGATTTTGGAGACGGGCAGACATTGCCGGGTACAGGCATTCCGGGCCAGGTTAATCATCAGTACAATATTGCAGGAGATTACACTGTAAGCCTTACTGTGAGAAATAATCAGGATTGTGGAGATGTTACAGTTACGAAAGTTATTCATAGTGACGGTATTCCAACCGGTATGAATGATTTGGATATCCTTCAAAATGTTATTTCCATTTATCCCAACCCTTCCTGGGCATGGGTTACTATCGCTAACAATAGCGGCATAAAGATTAAATCCATTGCGGTTTTGAATATAGCGGGTCAGCAGGTTTTCAGATCGGATAATATTAATGCGACTAAATTCCGGTTTAATAGCGCCGGTTTAGTATCAGGAATCTATAATGTGGTAATTAATTCTGAAAGGGGAAGATTGATAAAGAAACTGGAAGTGATACGATAATACAAACTTTGAATTACAGATTTAATAATCGAAAGAGGCTATCCGGAACTACGGATAGCCTCTTTTATTTGGATACTGCGATTTGAATCAGGCTTTATACAGGCAACTCCGGCAATTGAGCAATGTATGATATTAGCTTGTTGTCGCAACGATATTCAGTAGTTTTGTATCATGAGCAGAATATTTCAACTACAGCAATTCCTGAAAGAAAGTCCCGGTGATAATTTTTTGATGCATGCCCTGGCATTGGAATTTTTGAAAGAAGGTGATGATGAAGAAGCCACAAAATGCTTTGAGCAAAATCTTATATCGAATCCGTCTTATGTTGCAACTTATTATCATTACGGCAAACTTCTGGAACGCATAGGTAAGCCGGATGAAGCTATTAGCATTTATGGTAAAGGGATGGAAGCTGCAAAAGCTGCCGGCGATAATCATGCTTATAGTGAGTTGCGAAGTGTTTATGATGAACTCACATATTAATGTGGTATTTCATTACGAAGCGCTCCTTTGCGCTTTATTTAAAGTTATTTAAATCCTGATTAACAAATACTTTACGATAACAAAAAATTAACCAACTTTTTTTAAAGTTTATCTGTCTATCCTGAAATGGTTGGGTAGATAACGCAATTTTTTTTATCATACCCCGGAAAGAGAACCTTAACCAATAATCTCGTAGTTTAACTTTTTTATTTTTTTATGGGAAACATTTTTACAAAAAAAATGCGTATTCTGATTTTATTAACCTCCGTAGGTTGGTTATTAGGTCAAAGTAAATCATTTGCGCAAACCGCATCTCAATACGGATTTACTGCAGTAGCAGGCACGTACGCAACAATTACCGGAACATCATTTACGCCTGTGCAAGGTGATGATAACTGTTCAACTACTACTATCCCTTTAAATTTCACATTTAATTTTTGTGGTGTAAATTATACATCCGTTAGGGCGGGATCTAATGGCTATTTAACTTTCTCTACAGGATCAGCCAGTACGGCATTTAATGATGCTTCAAGCTTTGGTACCATTAAACCTGCTTTAATGTGGTTGTGGGACGACTTGGATGGTGCAACAGGTCAGGCAGTCTATACTACAACCGGAGCTGCGCCTAATCGTGTTTTTACATTTCAGTTTAAGAACTGGGAATGGAACTGGAGTACAACAGGCCCAAACATCAGTTGTCAGGTAAAGTTATATGAAACAACCAATGTTATAGAGTACATTTATAATCAGGAATCCCAACCGGGAAACCCGTCAGGTTCGAGTGGTGCTTCTATTGGTATCGTTGATGGCCTGGCTACTCCTACGTATTTGTCATTAAATAATGCGACGCCGACCCCAACGGCATCTTCGACTACATTTACAACCGGTATTGCCACAAAACCTGCAACAGGCCAAATATATCGCTGGACGCCTCCGGCTAATTGCAGTGCTCAAACAGGGCTTCCTACTGCTGCAACAACTACGGTTACGCCAGGTAATGTTTGTTATTCCCAGGCTGCAACTTTGGAATTTGTACCTAATACGCCTATGCCACCAACATTAGGTTTAACTTATCAATGGCAATCTGCACCTGCTGCAGGTGGTCCATGGACTAATCTTGCAACTACCACAGGACCAACCTATTCGGTATCTCCTGTAGCTTCGCCTTATTACAGATGTCAACTAATATGCAATGGTACTACAACGTTAATAACTACTCCGGCTTCTGCACAAGTTGTGGTTCTTAATCCAGGTACACCTGCAACCACACCTGGCTCACGTTGTGGACCGGGAACCGTTAATTTAACGGCTACTCCGGCAGGAGGAGCGGGTATTCGCTGGTTTACAAGTCTGACACAAACAATACCTATTTCTACAAACAATACTTATAGCACACCCTATTTGACTCAGAACACCACTTATTATGCTGCTTCGGTTGTTAATGGAAATAATGCACAGTATAATGTAGGTCTGCCTAATTTCATTCAGAATAATCCTTTTATTACTACTTCTGTCGGTTGGGGATTAAATTTTACAGTAACAAATACTTGTAACATTGATTCAGTGGGAGTCTATCCTATCGGCACAGGAACTATCCAGATGAGAGTATGGAATGCAACCACTCAGGCGGTTGTGTATACCGGACCTGTATCTCCATCAATGACCGGAACAGGAACTACAAAGACGATGGTTTATGTAGGTGCTAATTCATTGCCTCCGGGAAATTATATTATGGGAATTGCTGCATTTACAGGACTTACTAATTTGCGCAATGAAGGGTTTAATGCTTCTGCTTATCCATTCACATGTCCTGTTCTAAATATTACATCCGGTTCTCAGGGCTTTAATTCTCCTACTGCAAATGTTTATTATTTCAGCTATGATTGGAGAGTTTCAGCAATTGGAGGTTGTGAAGGACCAAGAGTACCGGTAGTAGCAACTATTAATTCAAGTCCGGTCGTAGGAAAAACATTCCCGGCTGTAGTTTGTAACAATAAAGTTGCCGCTATTACATTAACTCAGCCAACGCCGGCTTATCCTTCTTATAACTGGACGCCGATAACAAATCTATATACAAATGCTGCAGCTACTACTCCTTATACAGGAGGCAGCGCTACAAGTATATACATGAAAACCACGAACGTGGGACAACAAACCTATTACCTGATGGCTGGCGATCCAACCATTCCTACAGGTTGTACTTTTGCAGATACGATTAATATTTGGGTTCAGCCTGATTCAGTAACAATTAAAGGCTTGCCTGATTCTATTTGTGTTACAGGAACTTCAACCTTATCCTTAATGCCTGCTACAGGATATGCCCCGAATTCAGTTCAGTGGCAGGAATCGACAACCGGAGTACCTTCTTCTTATGTAAACATAACCGGAGCCACCGGTACAAGTTATACAACACCAACATTAACTGCCAACCACTACTATCGTGCGCTGGTTAAATCTATAACAGATACTTGTCAGATGCCGGTTAAATATGTTGTGGTAGTTAATCCTCAATTATTGGGTGTTACAGATAGTTTTAATTGCGGACCAGGTACAGTTACATTGCAGGCACAGACAGGTGGTAACAGTACTGCTAAGTGGTATGACGTTCCGACCGGTGGTTTATCAATAGGCTCCGGCACACCCTGGATTACGCCATCTTTAACTGCATCTCAAACCTATTATGTTGCTGCAGAAGGTGGTTCAGGAGGTGGAGCGCCTGTAACTATACAAGTGGGTACCGGGACTACTTCTTCCGGCGGTACAGGAAACCTTGCAGGGCCATACAGCGAATGGTGGAGAAGGTATAGTTTGGAATTCTTATATACAGCGCCTGAAATAATTGCTGCGGGTGGAAATCCGGGCAATCTTACCTCTCTTGCATTTAATTGTACAAGCCTTCCGGCAAACCCGATTCCGAATTTTACTATTAAAGTAAAGTTTGTTCCATCGACAATGACTACTCTTACTACCTGGCAGAGCGGAACAACTCAAGTTTATACCAATAGTTCTGTTATGCCGGTTATCGGTTGGAATACTTATACTTTCACCGGAACGCCTTTAGTATGGAATGGAACCGATAACATCGTTATAGAAGTTTGCAGAAGTCAGGTTCAACCTGGTTTTTCTTCAACCGGAAATCATCAGTCAAGGACAATTTCAGGACGCTTCCTAAGTAATAATACCGATGATCCGGGGTCAAGCTGTGGAATAGCAGGTACCGGAACCAATACTAATTTGCCGAATGCCAGATTTGGTATGCAGGCTCCTTGTGAGACTCCACGTTTAGCAGTTCACGCCAATATTTATCCTAAACCTGTGGTAGATTTAGGGCCGGATGTTAATATGTGCGTTGACGGCGGTACTTCTATTGTATTGGATGCAGGTGTTCAGCCTAATACGCCTTCATTCCTTTGGGATAACCTTACTACAAGCCAGGTTAGGGCTGTAAACACA
>NZ_VWSH01000001.1:89989-1678572 GCF_008629695.1 Taibaiella lutea | reverse complement strand
GCCGGATGTTAATATGTGCGTTGACGGCGGTACTTCTATTGTATTGGATGCAGGTGTTCAGCCTAATACGCCTTCATTCCTTTGGGATAACCTTACTACAAGCCAGGTTAGGGCTGTAAACACAAGCGGTACCTATAACGTAAAAGTTACCAATAGCTTTACCTGTGTTGGCAGTGATACTGTAAATGTTTTACTACGTAAAAACCCTGTTGTTCATTTGGGTAACGATACCACTGTTTGTAACGGTGTTGTGCTTACATTGAATCCGGGTGGTGGCAGCATTGAATATTTCTGGAATACAGGCCAGACCGGTCAGACTATTGATGTAAACTCAGCAGGTTCTTATAGTGTATTTGTAACCAATGCTGAAGGCTGTATTTCAATGGATACCATCCAGGTAATGATGCAGGGCGAACTTCCTTCTATCCAGGGTATTCAGGTAGCCAATAATGGTGACAGACAGTTCCACTTTACGGCAGTATACCCTCAGAATGTTATCGGTTACGACTGGGATTTCGGAGATGGTTCTCTGCACAGCTATGCAGCATCGCCAACCCACGTATATGACAGCGTAGGTGACTTTATTGTAGTGTTGCACCTGAGCAGTACCTGCGGATTTGCAAACGATACCATCGGAGCCCACATCGTAGGTATCCACCAGCTGAATATAAGCAACAATGAGCTTACGGTTTACCCTAACCCGTCAAATGGTCAGGCTACAATTCTGAACAAAGGCGACCTTAAGATGGAGAAGATAGAAATCTACAATATCCTTGGTCAGGTAGTTTACCGTTCGAAAGCAGATTCTAAGGACAAGCATGTTGTTAATTTAACCAATATTGCATCCGGTGTTTATACCATAGAGGTTTACACAGACAAAGGAACTGTTGCAAGAAAACTTGAAATACTAAAATAATGATTTTAATGTGGCAATTACATTTTTTGTAATTGCCACATTATTAATAGAAACCAATCATTTAACCAATACCTGTATGAATAAAAGATTTTTACAAAGCGCATTAGCCGTAATAGGTATTATGGCATTGGCATATACCCAAAAAGCAAATGCTCAGGGCGCAAGTACATATCAATTTACTGCACTTGCCGGAACTTATACTGATATTACGGGAGGAACACAACTGACAGCCGTTCAGTCTGACGATGGAACATCGGCAGCTTTCCCTATTGGGTTTACTTTTAATTATTGCGGAACGGATTATACGCAAGTCAGAGCAAATGCAAATTGCTGGGTTAGTTTTAATACTTCTACATCATCAAGCAGTTGGACTAATAGTCTTGGCGCAGAGCTTGATGGATTTAAACCGGGTTTGTTGGCTTTTTGGGATGATGTGGCAGGATGGGTTACAGGAACTAATGCTTCCAACTTCACTTATTTAACAACCGGGCTCGCTCCAAATCGTGTTCTTACTATTCAATATAAGAACTGGCAATCTCCAAGAAATTCCAGTACCACTCCGCCTACCTTTCATTTACAGGTTAAATTATACGAATCAACTAATATTATTGAATACATTTATCAGCAAATATCTGCTACGGCGGCTTCAGGAGCAGGAGCTACGATTGGTCTTGCAGATGCCGCTACCCCAACTTCAGGCTACTTATCATTAAATAACGCTTCGACATCTCCTACGCCATCTTCAACAACGTTTACAACTGCAATTGCAGGTGTTCCCGCCAACGGCCAGATTTATAGATTTAAGCCCGTGCCTCCTATTGACATGAAGATGGATAGTGTAATTACAGACGCACACTTTTGCTCAAATGCCTCTACACCGATTTCAGTAAAGGTTTCTAATAAAGGTACTGCAACAATAAATGATATGCTTATCAACTGGTCCGTTGATGGTGTGAATCAGACGCCTGTGTCTTATACTATGCCGACCCCGGTGACCAATTTTGTTACGGCTCCTAATAATACGGCAATTGTTCCATTAGGCGACGTTTTTTTCCCTAATGCTTCTCCAAGAGTAATTAAAGCCTGGGTTGTTCAGGCAAATGGTTTGCCGGATGCTGTAAATACAAACGATACAGTTACTGCATCAAAAGCATCAAATCTCGTTGGAGTGATTGTAAATATTAATCCACAGGATACTACTATTTGTGAAGGAACAGAAATCACGCTTGATGCGGGAACACATCCTAATAATCCTATTTATATTTGGAGCGACGCGCAGCTTTCGCAAACAATACAAGTTTCGGGGGCTGGTACTTACGGAGTAAAAGTACAAAACACAGATGGTTGTTTTGATACAGACACCATTACAATATCAACTTATCCCAATCCATTGGTAAATTCAATTGCAATGATTGACAATGCTGATGGCAGCTATACCTTTAATGTAATTGGTGCACAGAACATTACCAGTTATCTTTGGAATTTTGGGGATGGGCAAACACAGCCCGGAACAGGCATTCCCGGACAGATAATTCATCAGTATACTGTTGCCGGTGATTATACAGTAATACTTGAACTAAGCAATAATTGCGGAACTATTTCTGTAACTAAAGTTATTCATTCGGACGGAATCAATACGCCAACAGGAACACAGGACCTAAACGATATTCAGTCTGTATTCTCTATCTATCCCAACCCGTCTAAATCTTCTGTCATAATTTCTAATAATAATTCCATCAGAATACAATCAGTTGAAGTATTTAATGTCATAGGTCAGCAAGTATTCAAAGGCAATAATATTAATAATGCAAAATTCCAGTTAAGTGTTGCGAATCTGGCAACCGGCATATATAATGTTGTAATTAATACAGACAAAGGAAAGGTCATTAAGAAAATGGAAGTAATCCGGTAATTGATTTAATTTAATGTTTTATATATTAAACGGGTAAGTATTATACTTGCCCGTTTTTTTGCTATAAGGGTTAAATGCAGGAACTCAATTAAATTACATTAGTAATTAGTTGGGTAAATAAAACCACATAATTGGGTAGTATATGTAAATAAGATTCAACCTAAATCTTGCATGTTCTATTCTTAATTTCTGTTGGTTAATTTGTTATATAATATATTATTTTGTTTTGTTTTAATGATTTAAATAGGGATAAGTATTTGATATTGATGCATTTTGTTAACTTTTACATAATTAAAAATTATTGAGGCCTTAATTTTTCCGGAACTTTTTAATCATTTGTATGCTTATAATAAATACATGGAGTTTAAAAACGCATTTTTTTGAGAAGTAGACATTGTTGGATTGCTCGGAATATTGATTAAATTCGTAACCCGATGTTTTATCTCTTTTGTTAACTTTTCTTAATATGCGTATGGTAAAAAATATTTACATTATTGATCTTCTTAGTTTGTAATAGCAACACTAATGCTACTTTGTGTTTAATCTAATATTATGATTTTTTAAAAACTTTTTCATGAGAAATTTTACATTTAAAAATGGATTACTAAAAAAGGTAACAGCCTTATTTGGTATTTTATTTTTGGCGACGAGCCAAATTAGTGCGCAGTATTGTACGGCTACCAATACTTCGACTTCATCTTATTATATTACAAATGTTTCAACCACAGGAGGTTCTACCAATATTTCCAATATGGGTACCGGTTTTTCGGCAAGTGGTTATGGAGATTATACAAGCCAGTATGTTACTGTCATTCAGGGAAATTCCTTTTCTTTAGCAAGTGCTGCAGGCCCATCTTCTTCGTATACTTATATGTGGGCAGTTTATTGTGACTGGAACTATGATAATGACTTTGCCGATCCGGGTGAAACAGTTTACACAATGGGATCGTATGTTAATGCGATAACAACAAACATTACAGTCCCGGCAAGTACTGCTGCGGGTAATGTAAGAATGCGTATCAGGGCAGCATATATATCTCCTGTTCCGGCAGCTTGCGGTTCTAATAATTATGCTGAAGCAGAAGATTATGTAATTAAAGTTCAGGCGCTTGTTCCTTGTGCTTCTTCAACATTTCCGGCATCTGCTACTTCATCTGCAACGCCATCTTCACTTTGTGTAAGTGGAAATGTTACACTTACTATGACTCCTGTAACTGCAATGCCTCCTGCTTCCGGAGTGACTTTTAAATGGCAGAGTTGCCCGACTATAGCAGGTACATATATAGACGTTCCTGGTTCTACATCTGCTTCTTCTACATATACTACCACCACGCCAATTACTACGACTACTTATTTTAAATGTGTTGTTTTGTGTAATGGTACATCAACAGTTTTAACATCGAGCCCAGTTCAGGTTGTTGTAAATAACCCCGGCACACCTACGGTTACCGGAGCAACAAGATGTGGTCCTGGTAGTGTTATTCTTTCAGCAACTCCGCCAACCGGTTCAACAATTAATTGGTATACGAGCGCTACCGGTGGTTCTCCTGTAGCAACCACAAACAACTATACTACTCCATACATACCGGCTACTACTACTTTCTACGCTGCAGCAGCTTCCGGAAGTTCTGTTGCTACACCTCAAATTGGAAATGGAACAGGCTCATTGGCTGATTATGAAAGCGGTGGCCCATTCAGTAATTATTACAGAAATCAATCAGCGCAATATTTGTATACATCAGCCGAGCTGATTGCCGCTGGTGGTGGTTCCGGAACTATCAATTCAATTGCTTTTAATTGTACAGGCATTCCTGTTCAGACTAGCGGAGGAAATACTACTTTGCCCAATTATAGAATATTTATAATGACTGTGCCATCCACAGTTACAACACTTACATGGCAGAATTTTGGTAGTGCTACGCCTGTATATACCAATGCTACCTTTCAGCCGACATTAGGTTGGAATACTTGTAACCTTACTACACCTTTTACATATAATGGTACAGACAACATTGTTGTTTGTGTTTGCTATGATCAGACGTCGCCCAGTTATAGTAGTGGAAATACACAAGGAAAACATCAGTTCTCAACAGTATCTAACAGGATGTTGTATTTTATTGATGATAACGTAGCTTCTGGATGCGGACAAACAGGAACATCTACTTCTACTTCTTTACCTAATGTTCGTTTTGGAATGACCCTGGGTTGTGTCGGACCTCGTCAGCCTGTTGTGGCGACTATTACTCCCGGACCTGCTCTCAACATTGCAAAACCTGCTGTTGTTTGTTCCGGTGAGATAGGAAACTTTGTAGTTACTTCCACTCCGATGAGTAATTACACAACTTATGCCTGGACTCCAAACGTTGCTGATTTATATACGAATGCAGGCGCAACTACTCCATATGTATCTGGAAGTGCACCTAACGCTTATTTCAAATCAACTGTAAACGGCGCTCATACCTACTATTTATTTTCATCAGGTGCTACACCTGCTGCATGTACACATGCCGATACATTTAGTGTCTGGGTTCAGCCTGACTCAATATCAATTAAAGGATCACCTGATTCTATCTGCGTTTCAGGAACCAGTATTTTGTCCTTGCTTCCGGCTACAGGTTATGCTCCCAATTCAGTTCAGTGGCAGGAATCCACAACCGGAGCTGCCGGTTCTTATGTAAACATAAATGGTGCAACCGGCATAAGCTATACAACACCTACATTGACTGCCAACCACTACTATCGTGCACTTGTTAAATCTACAAATGATACTTGCGAAATGCCGGTTAAATATGTTGTGGTAGTTAATCCTCAATTATTGGGTGTTACAGATAGCTTTAATTGCGGGCCTGGTACCGTTACATTGCAGGCACAAACAGCTGGTAACAGTACTGCTAAATGGTATGAGACACCAACCGGTGGTTTGGCAATAGGTTCAGGTACACCATGGATTACACCATCTCTGAATGCAAGCCAAACATATTATGTTGCTGCAGAAGGTGGTGCCGGTGGCTCTTCAAATGCTTATCAGGTAGGTACAGGAACAAGTAACAGTTCAACAACTGTTGCGGGTCCTTTTAATATCTATTATGGAAGATCAACAATGCAATTTTTATATACTGCAACTGAGGTTTTGGCAGCAGGTGGTTCAGCCGGCAACATAACTTCTCTTGCATTCAACTGTACCGGTATTCCATATTATAATATCCTGAATTACACAGTTTCTATAAAATTTGTTCCTTCTACATTGACAACCTTAACATGGCAAGGTACAGGAATGAATCAGGTATATAATACTGCAAGTTTTCATCCGAGCGCAACAGGTTGGCAGACTTTCCCATTCACATTACCACAAGTATGGAATGGTACTGATAATATCGTAGTTCAACTTTGCTGGAACCAAACTAATCCGCAATATGATGCATCAGGTACACATCAATACACAACTAAAAGCGGTCGATTCTTATATGCATGGGCAGATGGTACACTTGGTTCAACCTCCTGTGGATTAACAGGTTCAAGTACGAGCACTAATTTGCCAAATATCAGGTTTAATATTATTAAACCTTGTGAGACTCCACGTTTAGCAGTTCACGCCAATATTTACCCTAAACCTGTGGTAGATTTAGGACCGGATGTTAATATGTGCGTTGACGGCGGTACTTCTATTGTATTGGATGCAGGTGTTCAGCCTAATACGCCTTCATTCCTTTGGGATAACCTTACTACAAGCCAGGTTAGGGCTGTAAACACAAGCGGTACCTATAACGTAAAAGTTACCAATAGCTTTACCTGTGTTGGTAGTGATACTGTAAATGTTTTACTACGTAAAAACCCTGTTGTTCATTTGGGTAACGATACCACTGTTTGTAACGGTGTTGTACTTACATTGAATCCGGGTGGTGGCAGTATTGAATATTTCTGGAATACCGGCCAAACCGGCCAGACCATTGATGTAAACTCAGCAGGTTCTTATAGTGTATTTGTAACCAATGCTGAAGGCTGTATTTCAATGGATACCATCCAGGTAATGATGCAGGGCGAGCTTCCGTCTATCCAGGGCATTCAGGTAGCCAATAATGGTGACAGACAGTTCCACTTTACGGCAGTATACCCTCAGAATGTTATCGGTTACGACTGGGATTTCGGAGATGGTTCTCTGCACAGCTATGCAGCATCGCCAACCCACGTATATGACAGCGTAGGTGACTTTATTGTAGTGTTACACCTGAGCAGTACCTGCGGATTTGCAAACGATACCATCGGAGCACACATTGTAGGTATCCACCAGCTTAATATAAGCAACAATGAGCTTACGGTTTACCCTAACCCGTCAAACGGTCAGGCTACGATTCTGAACAAAGGTGACCTTAAGATGGAGAAGATAGAAATCTACAATATCCTTGGTCAGGTAGTTTACCGTTCGAAAGCAGATTCTAAGGACAAGCATGTTGTTAACTTAACCAATATTGCATCCGGTGTATATACCATAGAGGTTTACACAGACAAAGGAACTGTTGCAAGAAAACTTGAAATACTAAAATAGTTATAATATTGTTAGCCGGACTACAAAATCCGGCTAACAATATTTCATTCTTGACATTAGTTGATTAGATTTGTAATTATTCCAAAAAATATCTTATTGATGAAAAACTTTACACTTAAAAGCAAGCACCTGACAAAAAAAGTAGCTTCTTTGTTAGGAATTGCAATGTTGGCAACCACTCAGGTTGATGCTCAATATTGTGCTGCAACCAATAATTCAACTTCTTCTTATTACATTACAAATGTTAGCACAACAGGAGGTTCTGCCAACATTTCGAATATGGGCACTACCTTTACTGCGGGAGGTTATGCTGATTACACCAGCCAGTATGTAACTGTTTTGCCAGGAGGTACTTTTACGCTTACAAGTGCTGCTGGTCCATCAGGATACACCTATATGTGGAACGTATTTTGTGATTGGAATTATGACGGTGATTTTGCTGATGCGGGAGAAAACGTTTATACTATAAGTTCTTATGTTAACTCTATAACGACAACAATTACAGTTCCGGCTGCTACAAGTCTTGGTAACGTTAGAATGCGTATAAGAGCTGCATACATATCTCCTGCACCTCCGGCCTGCGGTGATAACACATGGGGGGAAGCGGAAGATTATACTGTAAAAGTATTGCCGCTTAATAATATCGCTTTAAGATCGCTTATTTCTCCTCCTGATACACCTTTTTGTTCCAATGTAACATTGCCTGTATCTGTGATGGTTTACAATCATGGTTCTAATGCAATAAATACGGCTAACATCAAATGGACCGTTGACGGCGTTGCTCAAACACCGGCTACTTTACCAACGCCTTTGTTGAACACAAATGATAGTGTAGCTGTTACTCTTGGTAACTTCTTCTTTTCAGATGCATCTACAAAAGTGTTTAAAATTTGGGGTGAATCTCCAAATGGTGTAAATGATACTTATCATGCAGATGATTCCGTAAGTAAAAGTATTACCACGCTTCTTGGCGTTGAAGTTCATATCGCTCCTCGCGATACTACCATTTGTCAGGGAACTTCTATTACACTTGATGCAGGAACACATCCTAAAAATCCGATTTACATCTGGAACAATGCTACATTGACACAAACAATGAGTGTTTCGAATGCAGGTGTTTATTCAGTAAAAGTTCAGAATACGGACGGATGTTTTGATTACGATACCATTACAGTCTTAACTTATCCCAACCCGTTGGTTAATTCAATTGCTATGATTGATAATGCTGATGGCAGTTATACTTTCAATGCAATCGGAGCTCAGAATATCACTACTTATTTATGGAATTTCGGTGATGGACAAACACAGCCGGGAACGGGTATTCCTGGCCAGATTATTCATCAATATATAGTTGCAGGAGAATATGATGTGACACTGACACTAAGCAATGATTGTGGAAGCATTCAAACTGTAAGAAGAATTTCAACTCAAGGTATTCCGACAGGAATTGGTAATGTTTCAAGATTACAACAGGAAATTTCTGTATTCCCTAACCCTTCAAAATCTGTAGTAACCATTTCAAATACTGCAAAAATCAAAATCAACTCGCTTAGTGTTTTCAATATTATGGGACAAAAAGTTTATGAGAATGGCAAGGTAAATGCAGAAAAATATGAAATGAATATTTCAAGTCTTGCTGTAGGTATTTATAATGTTGTTATAGATACAGAAGAGGGTAGAGTAACTAAAAAACTGGAAGTTATCAGATAATAATCTTTAGCTTTAAATGCAAAAAGAGGATTGAACATTGTTCAATCCTCTTTTTGATTGCCTATCACCGTTCAGAAAATTCGTCAAATTGAATATCCGATTGTATTTCAGCCCTTTTCCCCTTTTCAAATATACCGTAAACCGTAGCTCCTGTACCACTCAAAGAAGCATAAATAGCCCCTTGTTCGTATAACTGATGCTTTATTTGCTGTAATACAGGATAGTGCGGGAATAACGTTCTTTCAAAATCATTGATGATATAACTTTTCCAATCTTTAATATCTGATGCCTCTATTGCATTAAGATTAAAAGAAGCGGTTTTTGGGACAATCCCTTTAAAAGCATTTGCAGTACTGATGTGCAGCTTAGGACAGATTAATTGGATGCTGTAATTATCAAGACTGAGCGGAACAGGCTCCATTATCTCACCGCGACCCTTTGCAAAAACAGGTTTATTGCGGATGAAAAAAGGACAATCGCTCCCTAATTGTAAGGCATAGGATTCCAGCTTATCAGATGGAATATTCAATCCGAAAAAATCATTCAGCATCGATAGCATAAACGCGCCGTCAGCAGAACCGCCGCCCAATCCGGCTCCCATTGGAATGGCTTTATGCAGATAAATTTCCAAAGGTTTTACAAGCTCCGGAAAATCTCTTTCTAAAACCTGATAAGCCTTCCACACAAGATTATTATCTGAACTACCCTCAACAGGAAAACCGGAGAGGTGCATGTTTGTTTCTTCAGAAGCAATAATTTCCAAAGCATCCTTTACTTCAACAGGATAAAAAACGGTCTCAAGATTATGATATCCATCTTCTCTTTTTCCGGTAATGGATAATCCTATATTTATTTTGGCATTGGGAAAACGAAGCATGTAGTAGCTGATTAAGAATGACTAATTTATATGGGATGCTTTTTATTACTTACCCGATATAAAATCTTATTTCATAGGGCTGCAAATTATTGATAAATTTGAACTTTGTTGCTAACAATCATTTTTTCAAATGCAGCAAGCATAGCAATTTTGGATATGGAACAAATAATAAGATTAGAGCAAATTAAAAAGAATTATTATCTGGGTAAAGACCCTGTTCCGGTATTGAAGGGGATTGAACTGTCTATTTTGAAAAATGAATATGTGGCCTTAATGGGTCCTTCAGGGTCCGGCAAATCAACATTGATGAATATATTGGGCTGCCTTGATTCACCTACTTCGGGCAGATATACATTGAATGGAAAAGATGTAAGCCGGATGGCAGACGATGAACTGGCGAAGGTGCGCAATGCTGAAATTGGTTTTGTGTTTCAGCAATTCAACCTGATGCCAAGATTAACAGCCTGGGAAAACGTAGCAATGCCTTTAATATATGCAGGCATTTCCAAGAATGAAAGAAATGACAGGGCGCACGATATGCTGAAGCAAGTTGGACTGGAAGAACGTTCCCATCATAAGCCCAATGAGCTTTCAGGCGGTCAATGCCAGCGTGTGGCAATTGCAAGAGCCCTGATTAACAAGCCTTCTATTATTCTGGCAGATGAACCGACGGGTAACCTTGATTCAAAAACATCCATTGAAATCATGGATTTGTTCAGCAGCATCCAGGCAGCGGGGAATACGGTTATTCTCGTTACCCACGAGGAAGATATAGCGGAGCATGCCAAACGGATTGTTAGGATTAAGGATGGGCTCGTAGAGAAAGATGAAATGAATTAGAAGGAAGCATCAGGACTTACTTTCAAATACTATTCGAAACTTACTATTTACGCTACGCTAACGACTATCAACTAACTACTTAAAAATATGTCCTTCAAAGTATATACAAAAACAGGTGACAAAGGGAGTACCGGATTAATTGGCGGTACCCGTGTTCCAAAAGACCATATCCGGATTGATGCTTACGGCACCGTGGATGAATTGAATTCTGTGTTAGGTGTTGTGACAGATTCGCTCGGAAGTACGGCTATTAATGCCTGGATACTGGAAATTCAGGACAGGCTATTTACCGTAGGTGCTACACTTGCCACTGATCCGCATAAAGATACCAAGATGAAATTGCCGGATCTTCATGAAAGCGATATTGAATGGCTGGAACAAAGGATTGACGAAATGGATGAAGTATTGCCGCCAATGAAATCATTTATACTTCCCGGCGGGCATATTGCCGCAAGCCATGCGCATGTGGCGAGATGTGTTTGCAGGAGGGCAGAGCGTATATGCGTACACATGCAGAACAATGAAGAGTTTGTTGCTGAAATTGTGCTGAAATACTTAAATCGCCTTTCTGATTTTCTTTTTGTTTTATCAAGGTATATAGTTTTTCAAAACAAAGGCCAGGAGATTCCCTGGCGTGCAAGAATATAGATAAAAGAAGAAGTCAGGATATATATCCTGACTTCTTCTTTTAATAAAAATGGGTTGTTTAAAATTTGTATCCTACACCAAGTTGAATGGCGCTTGCATTTTTATAAGCAGGATCCGTATTGTTTTTCTGATCTAACATTTTACCGAAAGTATAATTATACCTTCCGTCCACAAAAAGACCTTTATACACATAATACGTTACACCCGCCAACGCGCCTACCTGAACTGTTTGTAAATAGTCGTTATCTTTAAAATCAGTAGTAGAAGTAGTTGTTACATTTTCAAAAGTTGATTCGACTTTAGCCTTGCCTGCAATGTTGAAATTAACCGCTGCACCAAGATTGAAACTTAAAGACGGAATGACAAAGTATTTAATCATGACCGGAACGGAAATCTGATCTAATTTGGTAGTTTGGTCAATAGATGCGCTTCCGATGGACAGGTAATTGTTTTTGTAGTTATGACGATTGTACAAAGCCTCAACTTGTCCCTTAAATTTAGAACCTGCAGGGCCTGAAATTTCCATTAACCCGCCGGCATAATATCCTAAGCCAAAAGAGGCGGAACCATAGGCGTTTCCATTATTATCTGAAATGGTCATGTGAGATAAATTGCCACCGGCTTTTAATCCAAATCTTATTGGAGAGCGTCCTTGTGCAAAAATCATAGCCGGAGCCGACGCTAATAATAGTAATGCTGATAACTTTTTCATAATCATGTTCAATTTAGTGAATGCGAGAATAACGTCGGATGGAAGGGAATGTTTGGCTTTATCATTTCTTTAGGGTTATACCCATGATTCTTGCTAAACAAATGCCAAAATTGAGTTGTGTGCACTACAATAATAACATGCCGGATTATTCAAAATCAGTCATAACGGTTTTATTATCAGCATTTATTGTCATTAGTTTAAAAGCCGGCGGCTTTAAGATTGCAGTACCATTTTAAAATGTTGAATACCTGCTTCTTCAAACATCGGGCCTTCTTTTACGAAGCCTGATTTCTCATAAACAGGAACTGCATCCAATTGTGCATTCAGATAAATATAGTTTGCTTCTTCGGGAATATCATTCAAAACCGCAGCTATCATTGCTTTGGCAATACCCCTGCCTCTTGCTTTGTCCAAAACGGCAAATCGTTCCAGCTTATAGCCGTTTTCTGTTTTACGCCAACGCGCTGCCCCAACGGGCTCATTATCCAGAATAGCCAAAAAGTGATGCGCCACGTCATCGTGCTCATGTTCAAGATGTGCAGGTACATTTTGCCCTTGTACAAATACCTTGTCGCGGATGGCGAATGCTTTTTGCAGGTCTTCGGCTTTGGTTATTTTTACGACTTGAATCATTACAGCTTTACTGGTTTTATAAAATCCCAATTGATTTTGGCAATTGGGATTTGAAATTTGTCTTTTTAAAATTGCTATTCCATATTCGGCATCAGCCATTTTCTCAATTCAGCTTCCGGCATGTCTTTTCTTGAAAGATAATCCTCAAACTGGTCTTCATTAATCTTGCCTACACCGAAATATACACTTTGCGGATGTGAAAAATACCAGCCGCAAACCGAGGCTGCAGGATACATAGCAAGTGACTCTGTTAATTCGATGCCCGTATTTTCTTTTACATTCATTAAGCTAAACAACTTATTCTTCTCCGTATGGTCGGGACAGGCAGGATAGCCCGGCGCCGGACGAATGCCCTGATAGGTTTCTTTAATTACCTCTTCCTGTGATAGATTTTCATCTTTGGCATAGCCCCATAGCTCCTTTCTTACTTTCATGTGCAGGCATTCCGCAAAAGCTTCTACCAATCTGTCTGCCAGAGCTTGTAACATGATTTTGTTATAATCATCCAATGCTTCGTTATAGCGCTTGATATGAGGCTCGATACCTGCAATGCTGACAGCGAAAGCGCCCATATAATCTTCCGCCTTTGCACTCTCTCCTTCGGGGAGGGTTGGGGAGGGGTGAGGCTTCACAAAGTCAGCCAGAGAAAAATTAGGTTGGCTGGCCGCTTTCTTTATTTGCTGGCGCATCATTTCCAGATGCTCTATCGGATTGCCTTGTTCGTCAAATAACATAATAGTGTCCGGTGCCGTAGCTGCAGCATTCCAGAAGCCAACTGTACCATGTGCCTGCAGCCAGTTCTCTGCAATTACTTTATCCAGCATAGCATTTACGTCGTTGAATAATTTTGTAGCTTCTTTGCCCGCGTGTTCATCCTGAAGTATAGCGGGATATTTACCCTTCATTTCCCAGGAAATAAAGAACGGAGTCCAGTCTATATACTTCCTGATTTCATTCAAATCAAAATCCCTGAAAACCCTGGTGCCGGTAAATTGTGGCTTTGTAGGCTGAAAATTGTCCCAGTCAATTTTCATACGATTTTCCGCTGCTACTTTATAAGAAACATATTCTTTTACAGCACGCTTGTTTATGAAATCTTCTTTTAGCTTTTCATATTCACCTTTGATGCCCTCAAGGAAAACAGGTTTCGTTTCGTTGTTCAGCAATTGTCCGGCAACGGTTACACTACGCGAAGCATCCAAAACGTGTACCACTCCTTCATCGTAACCGGGGGCAATCTTTACAGCTGTATGCATCCGTGACGTTGTAGCACCACCAATCAATAAAGGTTGCTTCATATTCCTGCGTTTCATTTCAGCAGCTACATGCACCATCTCATCCAGGGAAGGTGTAATCAATCCGCTCAATCCGATGATGTCCACATTATGATTTACCGCTTCCTGCAAAATCTTATCTGCGGGTACCATCACACCCAAATCTATTATATCATAACCATTACAGCCCAAAACCACGCCCACAATATTTTTACCAATATCATGCACATCGCCTTTAACGGTTGCAAGCAGCACTTTTGCAGCACCACCTTGCTGTGCCAATGGGTTGTCCAATTTTTCCTGCTCAATGAAAGGGAACAGATAAGCAACGCTTTTCTTCATAACCCTTGCACTCTTTACCACCTGTGGCAAGAACATTTTCCCGCTGCCAAATAAATCGCCCACCACATTCATGCCAGCCATCAAAGGACCTTCAATAACATGCAAAGGTTTCGGATATTTTTGTCTTGCCTCTTCGGTATCTTCATCTATATAATCCGTAATGCCGTTCACCAGCGCATGTTTCAGTCTTTCTTCCACTGTCGTTTTTCTCCATGTCTCATCTTTTACGGTTTCCTTTCCTTTGGCCTTTACGGTTTCTGCAAATTGAATTAATGCTTCCGTCGCTTCATTGTTATCATTGTTGCGGTTCAGGATCACATCTTCGCAAAGCTGACGTAACTGAGGTTCTATTTCATCGTAAACTACCAACTGGCCTGCATTTACAATTCCCATGTCCATTCCTGCATGGATGGCATGCAATAAGAACACGCTGTGAATGGCTTCACGTACGTGGTCATTACCTCTGAATGAAAAGGATACGTTACTTACACCACCACTTACTTTTACCAAAGGCATCAGACGTTTAATCTCACGGGTTGCTTCGATGAAATCAACGGCATAATTATTATGTTCTTCAATACCTGTTGCTATTGCAAAAATGTTGGGGTCGAATATGATATCTTCCGGATGAAAGCCAACCTGTTCTGTAAGTATTTTATAAGCCCGGTGACAGATTTCTATCTTCCGGTCTTTGGTATCTGCCTGTCCTACTTCGTCAAATGCCATAACAATAACCGCAGCACCAAAGGATTTACAGATTTTGGCCTCCTTGATGAACTTAGCTTCGCCTTCCTTCATCGAAATAGAATTCACGATACATTTACCCTGAATGCATTTCAATCCCGCCTGAATAATTTCAAACTTGGAAGAATCCAGCATGATAGGAATACGTGCAATGTCGGGTTCGCTTTGAACCAGGTTCACAAAAGTGGTCATGGCATAAACACCATCCAGTAAGGCATCGTCCATGTTGATGTCCAATACCTGTGCGCCGCTTTCCACTTGCTGACGGGCAACGCTTAATGCTTCTTCGTATTTTTCCTCGCGAATGAGGCGTGCAAATTTTTTGGAACCTGTTACGTTGGTACGTTCGCCAACGTTTACAAAATTTGTTTCAGGCCTTACTACCAAAGGTTCTAAGCCACTCAGGCGAAGAAATGGTTTAATCGTATTTGTGCTCATTTAATGGGCAATTTTGTTAAGTTAGTTGCCTGTGGCAACTCTGTTTTGGAAAGTTTGCATTCTGAAATGCGCTGCAATTTACTAAGAAATGCCATTTGTCTGACTTATTCGCTCCAGACAGCCAATACATTTCCACTTGGGTCTTTAAAATGAAATCTCCGGCCGCCGGGGAACGCATATATTTCCTTAACAATGGTGCCTCCGGAAGCTTTAACTTTTTCCAGGCATGCTTCCAATGCATCGGAATACAGCACAACCAAGGGGTTTGCTGCTTCAGGCATATCGGCAATCTGGTCGAAGCCGCCGGATAACACACCGTCGTTAAATGCAGCATATTCAGGACCGTAATCTGTAAATTTCCAGTCGAAAGCTTTACTGTAAAAGGATTTAATAGCTTGTATGTCTTTGCAATAAAATTCAATGTAGTTGATAGATGTCGGCATAAAAAAATTAATTGATGTAATGAAAAAAAGTTGCCGGCTTTTTAAAAGCGGCAACTCTAAATTAGTTATTCTCCTTTATCTTAAAGTTATATCCATTTTTGCGCAGCAATATATTCTGCAATCTGAACAGCGTTGGTAGCAGCCCCTTTACGAAGGTTATCGGCTACAATCCAGCAGTTCAGCGTTTTGTCCTGAGAAAAATCTTTACGCAAGCGGCCCACAAAAACCTCGTCTTTGCCAAATGCATGAAGCGGCATCGGGTAAATATTGTTTTTAGGGTCATCCTGCACTATGATGCCGGGTGCATTTTCCAACAATGCCCTTAACTCATTCAGGTCAAAATCATGTTCGAATTCAATATTCACACTTTCGCTGTGACCGCCCATTACAGGTACGCGAACGGTTGTAGCTGAAACACGGATAGAATCATCGCCCATAATTTTTTGTGTTTCCTGTATCATTTTCATTTCTTCCTTGGTATAACCATTGTCCTGAAACACGTCGATATGTGGCAATACATTTAAATCGATAGTATGTGGATAGAACTGCTTTGGCGTTTCATTATTCCTTTCAGATAAAAGATGGTCAACGCCTTTCTGCCCGCTGCCGGTAACGCTTTGATAAGTGCTTACTACAACCCGTTTGATTTTGTATTTATCGTGCAGAGGTTTCAGTACTACTACCATCTGAATAGTAGAACAGTTAGGGTTGGCAATAACTTTATCTTCTTTATTCAATGTGCCTGCATTTACCTCAGGTACTACAAGTTTCTTTTCGGGATGCATGCGCCATGCCGATGAATTGTCAATCACATAAGTGCCGACCGCAGCAAAGGCCTCAGCCCATTCGAGTGAAGTGCTGCCGCCTGCCGAAAACAACGCGATGTCAGGACGCATATCGACCGCTTCCTGCAATGTAACTACAGCATATTCCTTGCCCTTAAAAGAAACCATTTTGCCCTTCGACCTTTCAGAGGCCACGGGTATCAGTTCGGTTACAGGAAAATTTCTTTCTTCAAGGGTACGTAACATGGTGCTACCCACAAGTCCGGTTGCGCCTACTACAGCTACTTTCATCGGTAATTAAAAATTAAGAAAAGTAAAAATGAAAACCCTCATTGCAGATGAATGAGGGTTGCAAAATTAGGTATAATTCGGATGGAACAATAAAACAGATTGCTTAATGTTTCTTAAAGAAATTAAACACGCTCCTGCATCATTTCTTTTATATCCGCCATAATACGTTTGGCTATATTATTTGCTGTTGTTTCTGTATTGCTTTCAGAGTAGATACGGATAATAGGTTCTGTATTGGAAGTACGTAAGTGAACCCAATCTTTATCAAATTCAATCTTCAGGCCATCTTCGGTATTAATAGGTTGCTTCTTGTATTTTTTCTGAATCTTCTCAAAAATCATTTTAACATCAATGTCTTCATTCAATTCAATTTTGTTTTTTGAAATGAAATAATCAGGGTAAGTATTGCGTAATGCACCGATGCCTTTGCCTGATTTTGCAAGATGTGTAAGGAACAACGCTATACCTACCAAAGCGTCACGGCCATAATGCAATTGAGGATCGATGATGCCGCCATTGCCTTCGCCGCCTATTACGGCATTGACTTCTTTCATTTTCTTCACTACGTTCACTTCGCCTACAGCGCTGCCGAAATATTCGCCGCCGTGCTTTTCGGTGACATCCCTCAATGCTCTTGTAGAAGATAAGTTGGAAACGGTATTGCCTTTTTGTTTGCTTAAGATATAGTCAGCTACAGCCACCAAAGTGTATTCCTCGCCAAAGGGCGTGCCGTCTTCGCAAACAAAGCAAAGCCTGTCCACGTCAGGATCAACTGCAATGCCTAAATCTGCATTTTTCTTAGCTACTTCATTGCACAATTCACGAAGGTTCTCGGGTAGTGGTTCGGGATTGTGAGCGAAATTTCCGGTAACTTCTTTATTCAATACAGTGATATTTTCAACACCTAAAGCATTCAATATAGCAGGTACAAAAGTAGCGCCTGTTGAATTAACGGCATCTACGATAACCTTGTAACCCTTTGCTCTGACTGCTTCCGCATCAACCAAAGGGTGTGCCAGAATAGCGTCAATATGTTTCTGCATGAAGCTTTCATCTTCCGTAATGGTTCCCAGTTTATTGATTTCTGCAAAAGGGATATTGCCTGATTCTGCTAATTCCAGCACCTGTGCGCCTATTTCCGCGCTTATAAATTCGCCTTCATGGTTCAGCAATTTCAATGCATTCCATTCTTTAGGGTTATGGCTTGCTGTAAGGATAATGCCGCCCGCAGCTTCCGCCATAGTCACAGCCATTTCAACAGTAGGGGTAGTGCTTAATCCAAGGTCGATTACCTCGAAACCAAGCCCCTGAAGCGTTGCGGTAACCAGGCTGCGCACCATAGCGCCTGATATGCGCCCGTCGCGGCCTACAACAATTTTCTTTCCCTTATTTTCGGCTAACATTAAAGTGCCGTAAGCAGCAGTAAATTTTACAATATCAATGGGAGTAAGGCCCTGGCCTGGGTTGCCGCCTATTGTTCCACGAATTCCTGAGATAGATTTAATTAAAGACATCAGATACTATTGGTTAAATTGATCGCGAAAATAACGGAAAATGAGAGAAATCGTAATATGGAGTTTATTTGCATAATAAATATTTTAATAAATAGATATCCTTGGTTTAGTTAACACGGTGCCTGTGTATAAAACTTCGGAGGCCCTTCCGCTCCATAAAAATCAATCACTGCCGCTTTTTGATCTTTATTCCGGTCGGTGAGGACGTGCAGGATGAACTTACATTAGTTTACAATATTAATTATCAGCACAGCATATCTTCCGTTCTTATGCATTGCTTAACAGACCGTAATTTGGGTTACCTTTGCCTTCTTTTTCAGATTTCAATATGGCAGCACAAAAAGAGTGGTTCGAAAATTGGTTCGACTCCAGGTTTTATCCTATTCTTTATGACAACAGGGATGTAGAAGAGGCAAGTGTGTTTGTGAAAAACCTTGTTGACTATTTAAAGATTCCGGCTAATAGCAAACTTGTTGATATTGCCTGCGGCGAAGGCCGTTTTGCCGATCAGCTGGCAAGTTACGGTCATCAGGTTACCGGCCTGGATTTATCGGAGCAACGCATCGAGAAGGCTAAGGAACTGGAACAGGACAACCTGAGCTTTTACGTGCATGATATGCGTTTCCCGTTTCATATCAACTACTTTGATTACGCATTCAATTTCTTTACCAGTTTCGGTTATTTTGATACCGCAAGGGATAACCACATGGCTGCGCATGCTTTTGCCTCCTGCCTGAAACACGGCGGTACGCTTGTGGTGGATTATTTTAACGAACAATTTGTGGAACAGGGATTGGTACCTGAGGAGGTGATTCAGAAAGGTGACTTCACTTTCCATGTCAGGCGCTATGTTGATTCAGGCAAAATAATCAAGAAGATAGCGGTGAAGGATGAAGAAGGGTTGGAACATTATTATCAGGAAAGGGTTTCGGCATTTGTCCTGAAAGATTTTGAAACATTATTTGCAAAGGAAGGACTGAAGCTGAAAGAGCATTTTGGCGATTATAATCTGAATCCGTTTGATGAAAATACGTCGCCACGGCTGATTATGATATTTGAGAAATTATAAATAAAATAGCGATGGGTTGAAAACCATCGCTATTTTATTGGCCCTTATATCAGGCTCTATTCAACTATAACTTTTGTTTCCTTTATTACGCCTTTACCGGAAGATAGCCTTATGTAATACACGCCGGCAGGTTCATTGGAAGATTCAAACTTTGCATTCAATTCATACCCGCCTACTTTAAAAAGTTGTCCTTCAAATATCTGTTGGGTTACG
The DNA here is from genome assembly GCF_008629695.1 of Taibaiella lutea. GTDB lineage: Bacteria > Bacteroidota > Bacteroidia > Chitinophagales > Chitinophagaceae > Taibaiella > Taibaiella lutea. The sequence continues at coordinate 1,658,668 of NZ_VWSH01000001.1, read as the reverse complement.
CCCCCTTTTTCATCATAAACGCCTAAAGAAAGCTTGTCATCTTCTTTCATTTCCCATTTAAACAAAGCATAAATCCTAAGGGCTTTCTTTGGAACGACTGTTTCTTCGGGCGTTTTATTCAATACATAGTAATTGAAATAATCTGGCATTCCCAAACTAAGCAATCTGCTCATAAACTGCACAAGTTCCTTTGACGCTATATCGTTTGAAGGGTCGTAAATGTCGTTCAGACTATGGTGGTTGGTTAATACCCAGACAGCTTTCTGTGTAAGCTCTGCATTGATGTTTCTTCTTTTGGCAAATGTCAGCATCTTTATCATAAGGCTGTCGGCCTGTTTTTTGAAATGATAGATCAAATCTTTGCCGGGTCCGTGAGCATAGCTTTTGCCACAATAAGTCTGAAGTGTAATGCTTTTGTTTTCTGATGGGGCAATAACGCTTTTTACATCGCCCGCTACTATCAAATCCTGATAGCTGGTATCTTCCGGCGCAAATACAAGCGCGGGGTCAATGGTAATATTCAGGGCCTTTTTTCCTTTATTTTCTATCTTGATACTAAGGCCGTTTTCATTATAGGATTGCCCGCTGGAAAGGCTTGTAACCGTCACAAGGTTCTGTTGGATAGCCTCCGTCAGGGTTATGTCTATCGTTTTTGCAGATGCATTATGCATTATTGTAGCAGACAGCAGTAGCAATAATATCCTGAGGCTTTTCATATAGGCGTGTTTTTTTGGTTAAAATGAGTTCCTGCCGCATAGGACGCAAAGTTCAAAGCGTCAATATAGTTTCTTTGCGGCTCTTTGTATGCTTTGCAGTTTTGTCGAACGCACGTTTGTTATTAAGGAAACGAAAATACTGAAAAGATAGCAGCAATAAAAAAGCTGATGCAGTTGAATGCATCAGCTATATGATTTTAAATAAAATGCTGTCCGGGTTAGGCAGCTTTATTCCTTTTATACCAGATAAAACCTACTGTTCCCAAAAATAATAACGGCAGGGCGGCAAGATAAATGATGCCTGCGTTAAGGCCCTGTGCGCTTGAATTGCCCAGGTTGGCAGCGGTATTGGTGCAGGTAACACAACCTTGCGCCATTGCATATTGCGTGGCTGCCAGTAAAACGATTAATAAAATTCCTGTCTTTCTCATCGGAGGCAAAGGTAATTCAAAATCGGAAAAGGATGATAATTATAAGATGGCTTTAACCACATTATAAATAACGTTGGGTTTTCCTAAGGTATAGAAATGCAACACAGGAACTTTTTGTGCCAGTAACTCGCGGCATTGTGCAATGAGCCATTCCGTGCCTACCTGCTCGCATGCCTCGTCTGTCTTGCATTTCAGCATTTCAATTGCCAGTTCGTGCGGAATGTCGACATGGAAAATACTTGGTAAAATACTTAGCTGACGTTTGCTTGTAATGGGTTTCAGGCCCGGGATAACGGGGACATGAATATTTGCTTCGCGGCATTTTTCTACATAGGAAGTATATTTTTTGTTGTCGAAAAACATCTGCGTAGTAATGTAATTAGCGCCGGCTTCAATCTTTTGTTGCAGGAAATGCAAATCCAGCTCCATGTTTGCCGCCTCGAAATGCTTTTCGGGATAACCGGCTACGCCAATGCAGAAATCAGTTTTTCCTGCATCCACAATGTCTTCCTCAAGATATTTGCCCTTATTCAGTTTCACCACCTGATCCACCAACTCAACCGCATACCGGTGACCTTGCGGATGTGCGGAGAAGAATTTTTCATTGGCGGGAGAATCGCCTCTTAAAGCCAGTACGTTATCAACCCCCAGGTAATGCAAATCAATCAATGCATTCTCGGTTTCTTCTTTGGCAAAACCGCCGCAAATAAGGTGGGGTACGGCATCCACACGGTAGCGGTTCATCAATGCCGCACAGATACCAACCGTTCCTGGGCGCTTGCGTATTTCAACACGGTTAAAAGTGCCGTCTTCGCGTTTCTTGAAAATCTGTTCGGCGCGGTGATAAGTAACATTGATGAAGCTGGGCTTGAATTCCATCAATGGATCAAGATTGCTGAAAATGTTGTCAATACTTTTGCCTTTTACCGGGGGCAAAATTTCAAAAGAAATCAGGGTTTCTTTAGCCTGAGCAATGTGTTCCGTAATTTTCATCGGAGAAAAAGAATAAACAGTTTGTAAAATTTTATTTTGAATAAACAGGACGCAAAGATAATAAGCAAGCTTAATGAATGCATCTTACAAACAAATTTAGCCGCTAACATTTATATTTCCGCATTTAAAGCGAAATCTTGCGAGTGTCTTTTATTTTTTATTAATTTGTCGGCAAGGAAAAATCAATAACACTATGCAGTCGAAAGCAGCAACCGTGGAAGCCTATGTAGCCGAACTGCCGGAGGAGCGCAGGGAAGCGATAACAGCAATAAGAAAAGTATTGCTGAAGCATTTGCCTAAAGGGTTTGAAGAAGTAATGGCCTATGGCATGATAGGCTATGTAGTGCCGCATGCGTTATATCCTGCGGGTTATCATTGCAATCCTAAAGCGCCTTTGCCATTTATGAATATAGCATCGCAAAAGAATTTCATTGCGTTGCACCATCTGGGTATTTACGGCAGCAAGGATTTGCTGGACTGGTTTACGGCAGAATATCCCAAACATTGCAAAACCAAACTGGATATGGGTAAAGGCTGCATCCGTTTTAAAAAGATGAATGATATTCCCTATGATTTGATTGGGGAGCTGGCAGCGAAAATAACACCGCAACGGTGGATAGAAATCTATGAGGAAAATCTGATGAAGCGATAGCGGCTGTTGGAGAGCCTCCTTTTCTCTTCATCGGGTAATCCCGATACCATCCCTCAACCTGAGCCATATCATCGGGAGGCTCCGAAAGTTCTCCTCATTCTGAGCCACTTCATCGGGCAACTCCGATAGCATCCCTCAGCCTGAGCCATATCATCGGGAGGCTCCGAAAGTTTCCCTCATTCTGAGCCACTTCATCGGGCAACTCAGATAGCATCCCTCAACCTGAGCCATATCATCGGGAGGTTCCGAAAGTCTCCCCTCATTCTGAGCCACTTCATCGGACAACTCCGATGGCATCCCCCAACCTGAGCCATATCATCGGGAGGTTCCGAAAGTCCCCCTCATCCTGAGCCACTTCATCGGGGCTTCCCGATAGCGTCCCTCAACCTGAGTGATATTGATAGTCAATTACTTATGAAGTTTATGTATTTCTTGAAAAATACATTTTTATGTGGGTATTATGAGTTTGGCATGATATTTGATAATGTATCAATATCACTTATTGTTAACCAATAATTTTGTTAAAAATGATAACAACTCCTAATTTAGAGAAGTTCCGCCAGGGCGACTTCGTGCAGTACATGAACAACGTACTGGAAATTCTGACCGCAACACAGGCTAATAATTTACTTGTTGCAAACCAGCGTAATAACCTCAAAGCATTAACGGAAGAACTGAATGCTACGTGGCAGCCGATAGTGGGTAGCGAGCTTACGCCCGAAATTGAAGCAATAGACAGGCAGCGCGACCTGATTTTTACAGGATTTAAATTGACACTGGATAACTGGGCCAGCAATCATTATTACCCGGAATGGCGAAATGCTGCGTTTATGCTTTCCGATAATATTGCAGGGCATGGTGAAAGGATTACATTAATGCGCTACCAGCAACAAACGGCGACGTTCAATGCCATTATCAATGATTTTGAAAATGAATTGCTCGTACACCTGCAGACCCTAAATTTACAAGACTGGCTTGCCGAAATAAAGACGCTCAACACTACCTTCAACGAGATGTATGTAAAACGCACACAGGCCATTTCAGGGCATCAGCCGGGACTTATTGATGAATTGATAGGCAAGACAACAATAGTCTTCCGTCAGCTCAAAAGTATTTTCGAGGCCCGTTTTGCCGTTGCAGTAGCAGACGGCGCTTATATTGTGCCGGAATTTCAGCAGGTAGAAAACGAATGGAGCATGTTGGGCCAGCAGTATAACGATGCTGTAAGCCGTTATTCAGGCAGCGAAGCGGATGAAAGTAAAGGTAATGAAGCGGCGTAGTAGATAAGAAGAGAAATGAAAAGTTCGTGCAAGGGCACGGACTTTTTTTACGGAATCAATCCTTTCGTGTGTCAGCGTAGTTGTAATTATCGTTTACAGGGAAATAACCATCCTTTACAAGAATCCGATTAGTTGCGTTTTCGTTTACAAGAAAAGCGGAACGGTTATGAGTTTTTTACCCGGAAAGAGTTTCAGCCCCTCTATTTTTGAAGTAGACTATTCCTAACTATTAAACTTTAAAAAATGAAAAAGACCAAATTATTGTCGTTATTAACAGGCCTTCTATTAGTGTTGGGCTTTAACATTGCAAGCGCTCAAACAAACACTTTTACGAGAGTTGCGTGTAACCCGAATTTTCAGGGCTGCGTTAGTACTTCACTTAGCCTTACACTTACAGATCCAAATCCTCCGCAATTTGCCCAAGCTAGCCAAACCAAAGCACTTGCCGCGCCAGGTAGCGTTGATTTTGCTATAAGATTTACTAAAATTAAAGTGTCTCTTGGTGGCTATACAAGTACCGGCACTTATTACCTGCCAACAACAATAGGCGATGGTACTGCAATCTCTATCGGAGCAGATGGAGAAGGTGTTGGCCCTTATACGATATACATCTACAAAAGTGGAAGCAATAGCTTTACAGTATCTGTAGGCAATACGGCATTATAAAGCATAAAAGAAGAAAATAAATTAGCTCGTGCACCGACACGAGATAAGTATGATTAAAAACCTGTGCACATCTTGCACTGGTTTTTGCATCAGGCTATATGCGTTGGTAAATTTGAATAATCAATTCAATTTTTATTTTCTAACCAAAAAACCAACAAAATTATGTCAGTCGATTTAGTATTAGGTACCGCTACCAGTACAACACAACCATTGAATATTAATGACAATGGTACATTAGGAACGCCAATATCTTTGCCATCTGCAACAACAACAAATGCAGGATTAATGAGTGCCGATGATAAGTCAAAAATCATTTTACAGGGAGGTAATACTTTTGGTACAGATATGGTTATAGGAACTAAGGATAATAAGAGCATTAATTTCTTAACATTCAATAACGTAGAAAGTAGAATTATGCCTAATGGCTATTATTATGGTCCTGGCATTTCGTATTATGGAGGAACTAATAATTCCAAAGTAAATACAAATGTTCTTGGCACTATCATTTCAAGAAATATTGCAGATGGGAATGCTGCTTTAACAGTCAATCAAGCTAATGCAGGTTCTACAGGGAATACTTTGATTTTACAAAAAGCTGGAAATGAACAATTATCTATGAGTAGTAGCGGTGTACTTAAAGTAAATAATCTTGCAGGGACAGGTACACGAATGGTTACAGCAGACAGTTTCGGAGCTTTAAGTGCGGCAACAGAGGTTTCTTCAGGTATTTATACGCCTGCTGCTACTATTGCTCCCACAGGAACCGCTTCCGCTGATGGTTTTACTTATATAAGGGTTGGGAATATTGTTACGGTAACCGGCTTACTTACTTACACAGGTGCTACGGCCGGTACAAGTACTATCGTAATTCCTATGCCAATACCATCCACATTTGTGAATACTACAGATCTTGTAGGTGTAGTTACAGGAACCGATTTGAATGCAGCATCACCCAATTATGTATTAGCAGACGCTGTTAACAATGTTGCTCAAGTAAGCTTTTCTTCAGGCTCCACATCAGGAAGAGTAATGATTCAATTCCAATATCAGATTCTGTAGCCATAAATGTGATTATAATACAGCCCGGATTATTATCCGGGCTGTATTCGTTAAATGTATTTAAGTGCGGGTAATTATTAATTGTCTGGATTGTCAACATGAGATAAGTATAGTATTTAAAACCTGTGCACATCTTGCACAGGTTTTTGCATTAGGCTGTATGCGTTGGTAAATTTGAATAATCAATTCAGTTTTTATTTTCTAACCAAAAAATCAACAAAATTATGTCAGTCGATTTAAGTTTAGGTGCTGTTACCAACATGAGTCAAACTATTGATAATACCGGAGGTTCCGGCGTTACATTGCCATCTGCAACAACATCAGATGCTGGATTAATGAGTGCTGCGGATAAGGTAAAAGCAGATAAAGCCATTCTACAAGGTGGTAATGCGTTTGGAACATCAATGACAATTGGTACAACTGATAATGAGGTAGTTAACATAATGGTGAATGGTGTAGCCAAGGCAGTTCATAGGACTGCCAACATAGGTATAACCGTTCCATTGATAAATGATGTTTCTATAAATAATGCACAAATTAACTTAAGCACCACAGGTACTGTTATTTCAAGAAACGTGGCTGATGGGAATCCGGCTCTAGATGTTAATCTTGCAAATACATCTTCAACTGGAGCGATTCAACGATGGCAACTCGGCGGTTCTTTAAGAGCGTTTGTTAACAACGCAGGTAGTGGAACATTTGGAAGATTATTCGCTGGGCCAGGTTTAACTCAGCCTAACTATCTTTTAGATGTAAATGCCGGAACAGTTGCAGGCGCAAATATATTGGCTTCTTTTAGTCAAAATGCAGGGAGTATTAAATTGGAAAACGGTACCGGTGCAGCCTCTAATTTTGCTCCAACTATTCGGGGAGTAGCTAAAGGCGCGTTTCCTTGGGGAATTTTAATACAAGGTCAAGGAGCGACTTCTTATGGACGTGCAGGGATTGTTTTGAGAGCAGTTAATGTAGACAGTGACGGTCCTGTTACCGCAGGCAATATATTCCAGTTGGAAAATAATACTACCCCACAATTGACGGTTGATTATCAGGGAGTAGTTACAATCCCTAATCTATCCGGAACAGGAACAAGAATGGTTACAGCTGATAGCACAGGAGCTTTAAGCGCGGCAACAGAAGTTACTTCAGGTACATATACGCCGACGATTTTAGCTTCAACCGGAGGTACATTTACAGCAAATGAATTCACATACACGAAAATAAATGATATTGTTACTGTAAATGGAAGAATTGATTGCAACCTTACAGCTACTGGACAAAACGGCATCATAATTGATTTACCATACCCGATTACAGTGACAAGCATAGACGAAATTAGAGGAACCGTTTCAGGCAGTAATGTTTCGGGGGCAACTACTACGAATGAAGGAGCATATGTTACCGCGTATTTCGGATTAAATGGTGCGGCGATTAACTTTTTTGCAGTTGACACTATAGCAGGGGTGTTCGCTACATTTTCCTATAAAGTTTAGTATCAGAATTTATTGCTTTGAAACAGATGTAGTTAATCTAAGTGCCAACTAAATTGACCAGAACATCCCAGCCCTAATCAGCTGGGATGTTTTATTTAAATGTATTTCTGTCTTGGGTAGCCGTTAGCTATTACACAATAGAATGGGCAACCCTCTTGTCTTCTTAGTTTGACACATGAAGGATTGACCTCAACGAAAGAGTTCGTGCGCTGATATGAGATAATTATAATTAAAAACCTGTGCACACCTTGCACCGGTTTTTGCATTAGGCCGTATGCTTTGGTAAATTTGAGTAATCAATTCAATTTTTATTTTTTAACTAAAAAAACCAACAAATTATGTCAGTCGATTTAAGTTTAGGTGCTGTTACCAACATGAGTCAAACTATTGATAATACCGGAGGTTCCGGCGTTACATTGCCATCTGCAACAACAACAAATGCAGGATTAATGAGTGCAGATGATAAGTCAAAAATCATTTTACAGGGAGGTAATACTTTTGGTTCAGATATGGTTATAGGAACTAAGGATAATAAGAGTATTAATTTCTTAACATTCAATAACGTAGAAAGTAGAATTATGCCTAATGGCTATTATTATGGTCCTGGCATTTCGTATTATGGAGGAACTAATAATTCCAAAGTAAATACAAATGTTATTGGCACTATCATTTCAAGAAATATTGCAGATGGGAATGCTGCCTTAACTGTCAACCAACAAAACCAAAATTCCACCGGCAATTTAATAACATTACAAAAGAATACAAATATAGTAGCTCAAATAAATACTAATGGTTCTACAACCGGGCTCAGCATTAAAGCGCAAGGTTCAGACACTTACTCTAATGCGGCAATAGGGCTAAATGCAGCGAACACCACTGGTATCGGGCCGATAACAGGTGGCAATACATTTCTATTAGAAAATAACGGAACGCCACAATTGACAGTTGATTATCAGGGTGACATTACGGTTTTAGGCACGGTAAAAGGCACTCCCGGTATGGGACCGTTGAGTTTGTATGCGGCGCCTGGGGTTAAGGTTTCAAGTGGTGGATACGGCGCAGTATTTAATACGCCTTACTTAACAGCCGATCGGGCAATTATCCTGCCAGACGCAAACGGCACTTCATCTGTTATAAACACAACAGCGCCTGCATCGGCCAGTGATATCGGTGCAGTAGGCGAAATACGTGTTACTTCTACTTATGTTTACGTTTGTATAGCAACCGATACATGGGTAAGGGCACCATTTGCAACCTGGTAATTTCCGGGTAACAATTTATAAATTAGGATAGGACACTGCAGAAGATTACATGGGATGTTGGGGTTCCACACGGCGCTCAGCCTATGGCCCGATATTTATGAAATAAAAAAGGGACAAACAGATGATTAACATCGTTTGTCCCTTTTGCGGAGACGGCGAGATTCGAACTCGCGATACAGTTTCCCATATACACACTTTCCAGGCGTGCTCCTTCAACCACTCGGACACGTCTCCATTAATTTTTGTTCAGGCAATCTTCACCACTCATACAAGTCTCCTGATTTGAAGGGCTGCAAAAGTAAGATTTTTCCTGAAACGAAAAAATGTTTTATAAAGATTGCATCGGTAAATTACATCAACCAATCATAATCTTCTCTGTTTTAATATAATGACACACTCATAAAAATGTAGCGCACAAACTATTTAGCTGTTTCATCCGTCTAATTTCAGTATTTTTGCGACCTTATCATTTATACACCGCTATTCGTTACAATGCAGTTACCCGAGGGTAAAAAAATATATTTTGCTTCCGATTTTCACCTTGGCATTCCTGATAAGGAAGCCAGCAGGCAACGCGAACAGTTACTTTGTCAATGGCTGGATGAGATCCGTAAAGATGCATATTGTCTTTACCTGGTAGGCGATATTTTTGATGTATGGTTTGAATACTCAAATGTAATACCGAAAGGTTATACCCGTTTTCTTGGGAAGCTTGCCGAACTGAGCGATGCAGGATTAAAGATTGAGGCTTTTACGGGCAACCACGATCTCTGGATGCGTGGTTATTTTGAAGAAGAGTTGAATATACCGGTGCATCATCATCCGATAGAAATTGAAGTGAACGGGAAAAGGTTTCTGATTGCACACGGCGACGGACTTGGTCCCGGCGATCATGGATATAAATTCCTGAAAGGTGTGCTCAGAAATCCGCTGGCACAATGGTTGTACCGAAGATTGCATCCGGATACGGGAGTTGGTATTGCCAATTATTTCAGCAGAAAAGGACCGAAGCATGTAGAGGCCGAAGCCGAATTTATGGGAGAGGATAAAGAATGGCTGGTGCAGTTTTGCAGGCAAAAACTGAGAGAAAAACATTACGATTATTTCATTTTCGGCCACAGACATCTTGCATTGTCTTATCAGCTGGAGCCCGAAAGCCTGTATATCAATTTGGGTGATTGGATAAAATATAATAGCTATGCCGTTTTTGACGGAACACAATTAAGTTTACAGTATTATAAAAAATAAATACTGAATTTCTATGAAAAGAACATTGGTGTTGATCAGACATGCAAAATCAGACTGGAATACACCCGGTCAGCCTGATTTTGAAAGAACACTGAATGAAAGAGGAAAAGCAGATGCGCCTGTTATGGGTCAGCGCCTGCTGAAGCAACAAATTATTCCGGACCTGATTCTTTCAAGCTCTGCCAAAAGAGCTGCAAAAACAGCAAGGCTTATTGCAAAAGAAGTAGGTTATGAAAAAGAAGACATTCAATATATAGATCGCTTATATCATGCTGCCCCGGCCGTTTTTGAGTCTGTTATAAGCGAAACGGATATTAATGATGAAGTACAAACCTTATTCATGGTAGCGCATAATCCCGGTATTACACAATTTGCGTTTGATTTGCTGAGAGACCTGCCGATTACAGATTTACCGACATGTGCAATTGTCGGGATTTCGTTTGAAGCAGAGCACTGGCGCGAATTTCGGGATGTTAAGCATCACCTGAGTTATTTTGATTACCCCAAGAACCAATAAAAATTTTTATTTTGCCCGTCAAGAATTTAACCACAGTACTTACAGATCTTTTTACAAAACACTTTGATGAAGCCCCGGAAGAAATCATAATGATTCCACCATCCGGTTCAGACAGAAAATATGTTCGGTTGAGAAGTGCGAAACACAGTGCCATCGGCGCTTATAATCCTGATAAAAAAGAAAACAATACCTTTTTTTATTTCAGTCAGGTTTTTTCAAAGCATAAGCTACCTGTTCCGGAAATCCTTGCCAGGAGCGGTGATAAGCAATATTATCTTTTGCAGGATTTAGGCGATACTTCTCTTTTCGATATTTTGAATAAAGAAGGCTTTACGCCGGAAACGAAAGAGCTTTTCAAAAAAAGCATCCGGCATTTAGTTCATTTCCATTGGGCTGCCGGTAAAGAAATTGATTATTCTCTTTGTTATGCTGCCAATTCTTTCGATCGGCAACAGATTCTTGCTGATTTGCTTTATTTCAAGTTTTATTTTGCCGACCTGATGAAGGTTCAGTATAATAAACCTGCCTTATTGGAGGAGCTGGAGGAATGGAGCAAACATCTTTCTGCAGTAAGGCCACAAACCTTTATGTACCGCGATTTTCAGAGCCGTAACATTCAGGTTGTTGATAATGAGGTCGCTTTTATAGATTATCAGGGCGGCATGCAGGGTTTGCCGCAATACGACCTTGCCTCTCTGCTTTGGCAGGCAAGGGCCCAGTTGCCGAATGACTGGAAGAATGAACTGGTCAATTATTATTTTGAAGCATTAAAGACTTTGCCTGAAATTCCAAGCTTCAATGAAATGGAATTCAGGAAAACCTATTTGGATTGCGTACTGTTGCGTATTCTTCAAACGCTTGGCGCCTATGGTTTCAGGGGATTGCTGGAGCGTAAACCGCACTTTATTAAAAGTATTAAACCTGCATTACAGCAGTTAAAGCAGTTTCTTGAAACTTACGGCCATATACCGGCTTACAGCGAGTTGAGATATGTGCTGGAACAATTGGTCAGGCCTGAAATCACAAAACAGTTTGAAGGTTTGAATGAAGCATTGTTAGTTGACACCAAACTCAAGATACACCTATATAGCTTTTCCTATAAAAAAGGAATCCCGGCAGATATAACCGGTCATGGCGGCGGATTTGTGTTTGATTGCAGGGGCATTTTGAATCCGGGAAGAATAGAGGTTTATAAAACACAAACGGGAAAAGATATTGCTGTAAAAGAATACCTGATGACCCAAACACTCATGCCTCAGTTTCTGGAAAGTGTTTTTTCAACAGTAGATATTTCTATAGATGATTACATAACGAGAGGGTTTGACCATCTGAGTATTTCTTTTGGTTGTACAGGCGGACAACATCGCTCTGTTTTTGCAGCTGAATGTATGGCTCGGCACATCAAGGAAAAATATGGTATTGAATCTTCTGTTATTCACATGGAACAGGAACAACATTCCATGAAACGCAGATAATAATTTTCTAAAAGAAAAATCCCCGACAGTATTTCTGCCGGGGATTTTTTAATATTTGTGACTTTGTGAAATTTCAGATTAAAGTCCTGTAACACATAGTCCTATAGAATAAGGGTACACTTCAGGCCCTTGCCCGGAATTGAACAATTGTGTGATATTCATTGAACCATATAAGGAGAAATTACCCCATCCGACTCTGAAAGTAGGGGCAACACGCCAGGTCTGAAAAGAAGTTTTTGATGAAACTTTTTCTGTAATGACCGGACCGGTTAAAGAGTTTTTATTTTTGGTATGTGCATTTATCAACATGCCGACACGTGCACCTATAGCCATTTTGAATCCACGGTTGCGATTGTATTTATCACCGAAAAAACGAAATTCAAAAGGTGCTTCAAGATAGGCAGTTGTCAGTTTACTTTTCTTATAATTGTTTACACCACCTGAATCCACATTTCTGAATGTGGCAATGCCTGTCGGATTATTCAATACCAGTAATTGATTATTAAAATAAATATTGCTGGTTCCTACGCCAAGACCTGCTGCAAAGCTGAAATTGGATTTTGCAATCGGAAAATCATAACACAAATAAGCATTAAAACCACGGCCAATCCCGCCGATGTTTACAGAATCGGGTGTATTGTACCAGTTTTCATAAGTAAGCTGAAACATTACAAAATCGCGCGATGGTTTAATAACTTTTTTCACAGGGTTTTCAGGATTCTCCTGTGCATGAGTTGCTGACATAAAAGCTAAGGCCAAAGTCAGCATTCCAATGATTTTCTTCATATTTACTATAACAATTGAGGCGCAAAGATAATGGTTGCGCGGGCTTAAAAATAAATTTTTTTCTTCGTTTGTCCGGTTCTATAGAGATTTGCATCAAACAATCCGCATGTTGCAATTAAAATATCAATCATACGATCTCCCTTTTGAATATCCCTTTGCCATTTCCAAAGGTCTAAAAACGCATCAACCTACGCTGATATTGTCTTTAAGCCTTGGCCGCATGGTTGGTTACGGCGAAACAACTTCAATCGGGTACTATAACGCAGATGTGGATGAAATGATTGTGTTGCTCGAAAAAAATCGTTCGGTTTTAGAAAAATATGCCTTGAATGGCCCTGAACGATTCTGGCATTTTCTGCATCATTTGTTTCCCGGGCAAAATTTTCTGATATCGGCTTTGGACATGGCGGGCTGGGATTTATATGCGCAATTGAACCGTCGTCCATTGTATTCACTTATTGGCCTGCAATGGAAAAATATTCCTTTAACGGATTATACAATTGGCATCAATAGTCCTGAAGAGATTGCGGAACGGGTGAAAGTTAAACCATCACCTATATATAAATTAAAAGTTGGTAGCGAAAATGATTTATCTTCTTTGGAAGCCCTGCGGAAAGCTACCGATGCCATTATAAGGATTGATGCGAACGAGGCCTGGACTATTGACCAACTTGAAAAAATACTTCCGTTACTCGAAGAAATGAAGATTGAACTGATAGAGCAGCCATTGGACAGGAATGATATTGAAGGCATGAAAAAGCTCAAAACACTGACACAGATTCCGATAATTGCAGATGAGGCTTGCAGGGAAGAAAAAGATGCGGAAGCGTGTTTGGAACTGTATGACGGTATTAATATAAAACTATCAAAATGTGGCGGTATTACGCCAGCTCTTAATATGATAAGGGCTGCTAAAAAGGCAAAGAAAAAAATTATGCTGGGTGGTATGTGCGAAACTATTGTCGGCGCTACGGCACTGGCTCATTTATTGCCTTTGGCAAATTATGCTGATATTGATGGGCCTCTATTACTCGCTGAAAATATTGGGAAAGGGCTGACTTATGATAATGGATTAATTAGTGTGCCTATGGTGCCGGGAATGGGGGTGAGCATGTAATTTTTATCAAATGGCCGATGGAAAGTTAATCCCATCTGCCATTTGATAAAAGTGTAAATCTACGCAGGTTCCACCCATGCTTCATTTTCCTTTAATAAACTTATCAATTCATCGACAGCAACATCACTATCCACATTTTTCTTCACAACATCTTTGCCTTTGTAAAGTGTGATTTTCCCCACACCACTGCCAACATAACCAAAATCTGCGTCAGCCATTTCTCCCGGACCATTTACAATACATCCCATAATAGCTATTTTCACTCCTTTCAGGTGATTGGTCCTGCTGCGGATCATGGCGGTTGTCTCCTGTAAATCGAACAATGTCCGCCCACAGGAAGGGCAACTGATATATTCGGTTTTGGAAATTCTGGTACGTGTGGCCTGCAATATGGAAAATGCTGTTGAGTTTACAAATTGCTCAATATTTGCATTGGTATTGTAATTTCTTCCGGATAATGTTTCTTGTTCAAAAGAAGCAGAGAAGGTTTTGTAGGCATTTGCTGTCATTCCGAAACAAACACCATTTCCATATCCATCCAGCAACAAAGCGCCGGCTTCTGTAGCATAATGAATAAGATGTTCATCTGCAGTTTTCCAATTGCTGTCAGTAATAATAATAGTAGGATTCTGAACCCCGGCAGCTGCCAGTTCCCAGTATCTTTTGCGGATGCTTTGCATGGCATTTTTATCGGTACTGCTCAGGCAGATTACAACGGTTCTGTCTTTTGACAAATCTTCCAATATCTCTGAAGGCAATGGTTCAGCACCACTTGCATCTATCATTACAAAGTTCAATGTATCGCTTTCAGCATCGGCCTCCATAAATTCGGCATCTGAGAAAATGGGGAAATACTTTGTCTGGTCAGTAGATTCAGCCCAATATTGCGGCCAGGTGATAACCTTTAATGTTCCGGGCAATGCAAAAGATAATTCAGGTTTGCCGGTGAAAATATAATCGGCAGCTAAATCACTTATGCTCCATTTGTCAGTTGCTTCATCATAAGTATAACCAATGCTTTCCAGTGACTTCGGCGTAATATTTTCTACTTTACTAAAATCAGCAATAACTACCGGAACATGCCCCGCTCCGATATTTCCGACAGCAAATGAAGTATTATATTTTTGAGTATTTACAGTAATCTTTTCATTGGAGTTTTCAGAAGGAATATCAGTCGCCTGTGGATATCGTTTTACCAAATCCCTGCATACCGGAATTTCAGCTTCAGGTTCTTCCGTCAGGCTTACACGAACAGTGTCGCCAATACCATCTTCCAATAAGGTTCCCATGCCCACAGCGCTTTTCACGCGGCCATCTTCACCATCACCTGCTTCTGTAACACCAAGATGCAAAGGATAACATTCATCAAACTCCTGAAACATAGTGCCGGTAAGCAATCTGTAAGCCTGCACCATAACCTGCGGATTACTGGCTTTCATACTCAATACGATATTGTGGTAATTTTCATCACGCGCAATACGTAAAAACTCCATCGCACTTTCCACCATACCGATATGCGTATCGCCATAGCGGCTCATGATGCGGTCGCTTAATGAACCATGGTTGGTGCCGATGCGCATTGCCGTTCCATATTCCTTGCAAATCTTTACCAGTGGCGTAAAGCGCTCCCTGATACGTTCAATTTCTTCCAGATATTCCGCATCGGTATATTCAATCTGTTCAAACTTTTTCTTGTCCACATAATTGCCCGGATTGACACGTACCTTTTCAATAATACGTGCAGCAATTTCTGCGGCATTAGGTGTGAAATGAATATCAGCCACCAACGGCACATGGTAACCCAGGCGGTTTAGCTCATTCTTTATATTCAATAAATTTTCAGCTTCTTTTTTGGATGGTGCTGTAATACGCACCAGTTCTGCACCTGCTTCAATACAACGGATGGTCTGAGCCACAGTAGCAGTGGTATCCATCGTATCTGTTGTGGTCATAGTTTGCAAACGAATAGGATTGTAATTACCTATCAACAAACCACCCACATTTACTTCACGTGTTTTCAATCTTTCATATTGCGTCAATGACGCCGCGTAATCCTGCATATTGCTTCAATAAGAGGCAAAGTTATGAAATAGAAGAGCGTCAATGTTACCTTCTTTTTAAATTAACCTTAATGCAAAGAGGAGGGCATTTTTTAAAGCCCTCCTCTTCCTTCACGAAAAAAATTATCTAATTCTTCAATAGCGTAAATGTCTTTACAACTTTTATACCTGCTTGATTTACAACAAATACATAAGTACCGCTTTTAGCAACATCCTTTGGTATGCTGATATTTTGTTTTATAATTCCATTATCGGCAGTAAGTAAGCCACTATAAATAACTTGTCCTAATGTATTTATTATTTGATAAGGTAATTCGCCATTATCAAAAGTTGTATTTGCTGTAATTGTAAAGGAGCCATTACCGGGATTTGGATAAAGCACAAAATCTGAAATCTGATTTTTTATATCAACTGTTGAAACTGTTGCAGGTGCACCATCATTCCATAAATAATCATATACGCTTTGAATTTCCTTCGTGTTCAGGATCTTATTAAATAATACAATTTCATCCATTGCTCCGTTAAACCAGTATGGAAAAGGAGGATTAAATGTTCTTCCAATGGTAATATCCTGTGTATTTACACCCATAGAATTCGGAATATTTGAAGCTGAGTAGATTGGTGCAATATTATTGTAATGGAAACCGGCATCCATCGGTACCTGATAGTAACTCAAATTTGGCCCATCAAAAGATATTGCAAGAAAATACCATTTCCCGGTGCTGACATAATTGCCTGGGTTCGGTTGCATACCCGGAGTAGTGTATGATTCGTTAAAATATCCAATAAGTTGTTGATGTGTCGAGCTGAAACTGTGGCAATCATGGTCATATACATCGTCCGTTAGTGCTAAAGCATACTGCCCTGGTATATATCCCGGATAACCCTTAGTAAGTATTTGTGAAAATTGGCAATCACCATCATAAAAGCCATTTAATTTAACTAAAGCTACCATAGTCACGGCCTGAGTCCTTAAACTAGCAGCATCGGGAATGATTGCGTAGCTGCTTGAACCATTAAAAAGCATTGCTTTATTTGGTAAATTCCTCCAGCTTGTAGTAGGAACAATATCCTGAACCACGTATGAGTTATTATTATTTCCACTAACGTCTTGTAAGCTTGTAACAGTCGTTTGCGTAGTACTGAAATCATATCGTGCTATACAGTTTGTAACGCCGCTCGGATAAATAGTCTGGGCATTAATATTTGAGCATAATAGCAGGCAAAATAGGGTAAATGATATTCTCATATTTGAATATTGAAGGTTAATTAAAATAATAATTATCTGATAAGCATTAGATCTCCTTTGTAAGACTTGACCTGACCAGAAGTCCAATCCTGAAAACTAATGTAATACATATATGTGCCGACATCTGCAGGTATATTGTTCATATATCCATCCCAGCCTTTAAGGGGATTTGTAGTAAAGAAAACGTTTTGTCCCCATCTGTTGTAGATGTACATTCTATAATGATCCAAGGGGCATCCCTCAAAAATAAGCCTTGGCAGATAGACCTCATTTATCCCATCACCATTAGGTGAAAATGCATTAGGAACCATCAAATCACATTTACATTTACTTGTTTTTATTTCTATAGAATCGCTACCTGTGCAATCAGGCGAATTGGTAATTGTAAGCCAATATTTACCTGCTGTTTCAACTGAAAGGCCGGGAAGATTATAATCGGCATTGCCATTCCATTTATAAACTGCGTCAGGGTAGTTTTTAAAACTTTTAAGTGTAATTTCTATGCCTTCGCAAATCATTGTATCCGCACCTAAGTCGACAATGGGATATTCATTAAAATCAATATGGACAGAATCAGATGTAAAACAGTCGTCAAAAGAAGCTTTAACCCAATAATCTCCGGGTGTATTTATTTGTAAGGTTGTACCTGTTGCACCCGTATTCCATAAATAGCTATCAGCATTTATATCGCTAATGTTTAATGTGTATTGAAAACCCTCACAAAAGGAAGTATCGTTGCCAAGATAAGGTATCGGATATTGCTTGAAATCGACCTGAATGCTATCGGTATTGAAACAGTTAAGGTAACTTACCCTAACCCAATATAAACCACTTGTGTTTAACTGAATAGCAGGCGTTGTAGCTCCGGTATTCCATAAATAACCATTTGCATTTGCAGTACTGGCATTTAAAGTATAAGATTCCAATAAACAGAATGATGTATCATTTCCCAGATTAACTTCGGGTGCCGGGTTGAAATCAATATGAATAGTATCTGAACTGCTGCAATTACCGAAAAATGCTTTGACCCAATAATCTCCGCTTGCATTTACTGTAATGTCAGGGCCCGTAATTCCGGTATTCCATAAATAACTGCTTGCATTCGTATTGCCAACATTTAAATTGTATTGTGTGCCAATGCAAAAAACGGTATCATTTCCAAGATCAGGGTTATTGACCTGAGTTACAGTAACATTTATAGTATCCGATTCTTTACAGCCATATTGTGAAGAGGCAATGGCCCAATAGTTTCCGGCAGTGGTTATATTAATATTTGAAGCTGTGGCGCCGGTATTCCAAAGGTAGCTTGAGGCATTTACATTTGCTGCACTTAAATTCAAACTGATGTTTGAACAAATAGTTGTATCCGGAGGTAAATGAAAAGGGGCAATCGTATCTATCCTGATTTTGGAAGTATCAGAAGTGGCATGGCAATTTGTAGTTGCTGATGTGTTTCCCGGTGAAACTAAGTAACGAACCCAATATTCAGTTGGCGCATTAGTTGTGGAGAAAACGAAATTGAATGTATTGTTGGTTGACGGAACTCCGGCATTGGTCCAGGTATTCCCCTGATTTGTACTATACTGCCATTGATAATTGGCCGGATTATATACATTGGAGGTAATATTTCCAGTGAATGTTAAAGATGTGGTTTTACAAAAAGTAGTATCTATTTTCGGCAAAATGTCGGCATCAGGCACACAAGGCCTGACCGTTATATCATCTAAAGCAACATCATTGCCATAATCTGAACCTGATGTGTTATTGATTAATTGAAGTCTTACTGTAGAACTTGTGCCATTATTAAAAAGATAGGCATATTGATGCCACAGCCCATCTGTAGGTACATTTCCTGTATTAAAAGTACCAATTACATTGTTGGATGCGTCGATAATACGCATTATCATGTTGGGATATTGAATTAAGGAACTGCCTGATACAACCATCGGATGTGTTGGAGCCATAAGATTTACCAACCAGATAGAATATTGCATAGTTGTATTCGGACAAAGGCCGGTCATTATATATTCAACTACTGTGTCTCCAATATTGTCAGGCATATTGATACCCATAAACAGGCCAAAACTATTTCCCGTATGATCGGGTGTTGCTAACCATTGGGGGGCTGAACCAAATGTAGTACCATTTTTTACTAACCCGGAAGTATTGGCAGCACTTAAAAACCCTGATGGCTGAAGGATTGTATTGGTAGTTAACCCGGGTGCATATGCAGAGAAGGGGCTATAACCGGCTTGAGTACTATTTCCTTGTCCAAAATTTACATTCACAATAGGTGCTCCAAGTACACCATTGCAAGTTGGCTGAGCGTTTGTATAGAAAGATAAAAAGAGGAAGCAGATGAAGAGTATAATTTTTCTCACGGGCAAATAGATATGTTTATTAATCTTAAATGACTAACCAGATTTAGGGTATGCCAAAAATAGGACCAATAATACATTACTACTTAATATATCTTGATAACGGATTGTTTTTCTTGTAAACGTTATTATAAAATATAAATAGATTAATTGCCGTCTCCGGAATCTCCAATATCTCCCCCCATTCCAATTAACTCATTTATCCTTTCAATCAAAAATTCCGACTTTTTGTCCAGTATTACCATTTGCAGATCTGCGCCCGATAAATCCTCATTATCTTCCTTTACACTTTTAGGCAATTGCCTGAAATAAGCTTCTTTCTTTTGGGTCCAGGCTGTTTGTTCATTTCTGAATGTTGTTCTCTGACTGACTTTCATGCTGGTTTTCAAATCCTTCAAAACCGACTGCAACAGGCCATCCAATTGCTGATAATATTGTTGCGAACAGCCCAGCATATTGTCTCCTTTATCAAGGCAATTCTGGTATTCATTTTCAAAACCACTCAAAGCACTTGAATAATTGCTTTGGCTTTTAGCTTGTAAAGCACTGAATAATATAACTATGGCAAAAACTATCTTTAAATATTTCATTTCTAATTATTACTGTCATTTTTAAATAAATACATCAACCTTAATGCCACTACATTATTGAACTGCTGATCGCGGCCGCCATACATACTATTGTTATCCCGTACAGAAAGCAGGGAATATTGAAATTTAGGGCTGAGGAAAAGGCCGTTCCATAAATGGATATTAGCCGTCAGCACATAATTCAAATCAAATTTATTAAACGGATTGCCATTCTTCAATGATACGCCCTGATCTGTTACAATAGTTTCTTCGCTTATGGCCAAATATCCGATGGAAAGCCCCATGCCAAAACCGGATTTGCGGGGACCACGATATAAGTTCAGTTGAAAAGGGACCTCGGCATACTGCATATTAATATTCTGGCTTAATATACCGGGGACAGGATCGTTGCCTTTTGAACCCTTTTGTGTAAATAATACTTCCATACTCAATGCAATCGTAGCATCTATCGGGAAATTTTCCAATTGCCCGAAAGGCATGAAAAGCACGCCGCCACCGGTAATGCCCATTTTGTTATAACCCTTGTAACCGTCGCCATCCACCTGCGCAAAATCAATGCCACCTATCAAACCTGCACTCATGTTATGATATTCGGGTTTGTAATCCTGCGCATGCAGTTGCGAAGCGGTAATCGATAATATAAACAAAAGGATTGCAAGTATTTTGTTACCTTTATCCTTCGGGATTTCAGCCTTGTTTCTGAAATCTTTGGTCTTTAATATCATATAGTTAATACGGAATAATATTTTTACCGATTTAAAAAGCCTGATTAATTTTACTGTCAGCTATTCAAAAAGATAACGCAGCAATGAGCTTCAAATATACACCAAACACATTAAAAAAGTTGGAACAACTCTTTGAAGAGGCACGTTACCGTGTGCGCTACGAGAAAGGCAATTTCAATTCCGGCTTCTGTGTATTGGAAGATAAGCGTATTGCCGTCATTAATCGCTTCCTGAATGTAGAAGGCAGAATCAATGCTTTAATAGAAATATTACCAACCTTGCAGGTGAATGAAGATGAGCTGAGTGGCGAAATGCTTAAATGGTACAAGCAACTACTCGAGAATAATACCGGAGAAAACAACAATCCGGTACAAACCAAAATGGATTTATAATCGTGGCTACAATTACTTTCTTAGGAACCGGAACTTCGCAAGGTGTTCCATTTATTGGCTGCAAATGTAACGTGTGTACTTCCCCGGACACAAGAGATAACCGTTTAAGAGCATCCATCTGGGTTAAAACAGAAAATACAAGTATCGTTATTGATACAGGTCCTGACTTTCGTTATCAGATGTTGCGTGCACAAGTTCCTACCTTAGATGCAGTTGTTTTTACACACGGTCATAAAGATCATGTTGCAGGCCTGGATGATGTAAGAGCTTTTAATTACTGGCAAAATAGCGGCATAGATTTATATGCCGATAAGTATACAGAAGAGGTCCTTCGCAGAGAATTTCAATATGCGTTTAATGGCGTTCAATATCCAGGTATTCCGGTTTTAAATATTATCCCCATAACCGGCGAACCTTTTACTATTGGAGATGTTACGTTTCAACCAATCCATGTTATGCACTATAAGTTACCGGTTTATGGTTTCAGGATCGGAAATTTCAGTTATATAACGGACGCCAACTACATTGCACCGGAAGAAATTGAAAAACTTAAGGGGACTGAAATTTTAGTGTTAAATGCATTAAGGCATGAACCGCATGTTTCTCATTTTACATTGAGTGAAGCAATAGAGCTGGCAAAAGAGATAGGAGCTGCCAAAACATATTTTACCCATGCAAGCCATCAACTTGGCTTACATGCAACATTGGAAGCAGATTTGCCCGCAGGCATGTTTATGGCTTATGATGGTTTACATATTGACATTAAGATTTAACCAATAATATTTTTCCTATCCAGCTTTTTCTGTACAATATCGGCATTGCATGTTATGGCGCTGGCTTGCGCCTCGCTTCATTATTCAATGCCAAAGCAAAATTATTTGTACAAGGAAGAAAGCGTATATTAAAACGTGTTGAAACAGATCTTAAAAATGATGAAAGAAAGAAAGTATGGATTCATTGTGCATCATTAGGAGAGTTTGAACAAGGCCGCCCTATTATTGAAGCCATTAAAGAACAATACCCTGAATACAGCATAGTGCTTACTTTTTTTTCACCGTCAGGATTTGAGGCTAAAAAGAATTATGAGCATGCAGATCATATTTTTTACCTTCCTTTGGATGGTAAAAGGACTGCAGAAAAATTTATCTCACTTATAAACCCGGTTTGTGTTCTTTTTGTAAAATACGAATTCTGGTATCATTATCTTAAAACCCTTCAGGGTCGTAAAATCCCTGTAATCCTTTTCTCTGCTATATTTCAGCCACGTCATCCTTTTTTTAAATGGTATGGGAGCTTGTATCGGGCAATGTTGCAGGCTTATACGCAAATCTTTGTACAGGATGCAGCATCTGCAAAATTGCTCTATAATATTCAAATCAGGAATGTACAAATAGCAGGAGACACAAGATTTGACCGTTCTGCCAGAGTGCTGGAGATGGATAAATCTTTCAGGACAATAGAAGTTTTTAAAGAAAACCATAAACTTATAGTTGCCGGAAGCACATGGTTTGATGATGAGGCTTTATTAAAAAAGACTTTGAAAGCTCTGCCATCGGAATACAAACTTTTATTGGCGCCGCATGAAATAAATGATGTCAATATCTCACGAATCCAGGGCTTGTTTCCCTGTGAAAGTTGTTTATGGGCAACAAATGAAGAAGATTTCAGAAGGAGCCGTGTTTGTATCATACATACAATGGGACAATTGTCCTATTTATATAAGTATGCGGATGTTATCTGGGTTGGCGGCGGTTTTACACGCAGCGGGATCCACAATGTTATAGAGCCCGCTGTTTTTGGTAAACCTATTTTCTTTGGTCCGACGTATGACCGTTACAGAGAAGCTGTTGAGATGATAGAAATCAATGCAGCCAAAAGCATTTCGAGTGCAAACGAATTTACAAATGCTATTTTAAATAATAAAAATGCGTTGCTGCAGTTAAGCAACAACGCAAAGATGTATGTTTTGGCTCAGTTAGGTGCTACCAAAAGAATTATGGATTACCTGGCAGAAAAATGTTTTTCCAATAAGGCATAAAAACCTTTAACCGTCCCGTCATTATCATCCCAATGTAAATTGGCTGCGACTTTTGTTTTTACCCAGTCTTTGGCTTCGTTCAATGTTTTTATCTGATTTAGTTTGTCCAATGTCTCCTCATAATTGGATTTATGATTATTGAACAACTCATTTAAAAAAAGATATTTATCATTAATGCCGATAGAAGTCCTGATGTCTTTTGTTTCAACAATGCTGTCAAACAGCTTTGCAGGCTCGTACTTTTTTATTTCAGGCAAAGGAATTTCGGCAGGTGTAGGAGCCGGAATTTCAATAGCCGTCTGTGTTTCTACCGGAGCTTCTTCAACAAGTGTGTCTTCAATTGCTACAAAATGTTCTGCAGGAGCAGGTGCTTCAAAACTAATGCCTGTGTTCTCTTGCGATAAAGCAGCAATGCTTTCCTCCTCCGGAAATTCCTGAACCAATTCAGGTTCGGGCTCCTTTTCTTCTTCTTGCGTGGGAATATTTTCAACCTGCGTTTCCGGCTGTGTAATTTCTTCTGTTTCTGTTGAATTATTTGTTGCAGGCTCCGTTTCTTCTTTTGTTGCAGGCTGAATTATATTTTCATTTACGGGTTCATCTTTCGTTTCCTGTGTTTGAACAGATGACTGCTGTTCCGTTTCGTTTTCATTATTTGTTGCAGCATGTTCCTGCATTACTGTATTAACATCCGACTGAACCGGTTCTGTGAATTCTTTTCTCCATTCCAATAAATCAATATACATAACCCTTGTATAATCCAGCATCAAATCTATGTCTATGGCCGATTTGGGGTGTTTGCTGTAATATAACTCCTGAATTTTTTGTACGAATATTTTTACACGTTCCATTTATTAAAGCTATTTTTTGCTAAGTTATTGAATATGAATTTTAAATGACACAACGAAAATGTATAAAGCTGGTTAATATTTGCCATGCCTGATTAATGCGGTTATCTTACTTTTGCTCTGGTTCAAAATTGAAATACGTTTCCAAAATTATGCTGAAAATAATTGCACCTTTTTTTATTCTTGGAATGATACTTGTTTCCTGCGGTTCATCGCAGCCTGAAGAAACAAATCCCGCTTATCATAATCCCACCGTCCAGCCATTAACGGATTCAATCAGGGAAAATCCGAATGATGCAGCATTATATTTCCGTCGTGCCGAAGCACTTTCTCAGATTAACAACGATAGCCTTGCTTTGGTTGATGTAATAAAGGCACAAAGTTTAGATAAAAATAATCAGCAATATTCTTTTACCATTGGTTATCTGAATTTGCAATTAGGTCACACCGATGCGGCCATAAAGGCTTTGCAGGAAAACCTGAAAGTTTCTTCAGGTAATGTGAACACAAGAATTTTATTGGCCAAAGCATTTCTTGCTGATAATAAAGTAGAAGATGCCAAGCATCAGGTAAACCAGATTTTGGCTGCTGCACCACAACATGCCGGGGCAATGTTAATGCAGGCGGAAATTTTTGCAGCTCAGAAGGATACAGCATCTGCGATTAATACATTGCTTGCTGTTTTAAAAACCGATCCACTTAATTATCAGGCTTCTTACGGATTGGCAACTTTATACAGCGAGTCAGATAATGACATGGCTGTTCCTCAATATCAACAGACTTTCCGGCTTGATACAATGGATGTGACACCTTTGTATGATTTGGCTTCTTTTTATGCGGATAGAAAAGATATTCCTAAAGCAAAGGAATTCTACACTGACTGTATTCTCAGAGATCGCGATTATACCGATGCGTACATAGCTTTAGGCAAAATATTTTATCAGGAAAAAAATACAGAAAAGGCATTGCGTCATTTTAATATGGCCATTGAAAGCCAGCCAAATGATGCAGAAGCCTATTTTTATAAAGGGCAATGTTTTGAAACGATGCATCAGAAAGATAGTGCTGTCGTAGCTTATAACCAATCCTTGGTTTTCAATCCTAACTTAAAAGATGCGATGGATGGTTTGAGAAGGCTGAAGTAATCTTTACCTCCAATTGACGTTTATTTATTTTTCTTTAATTTTGCGGCGATAATTTAATTACCTCTAATCAAATAAGGAAGAGCACCATGCCAGTGTTACACAACCGTATTTCTAATGAGGAGCTGAAAGCACGTATGTTGGCAGAAACCGAGCCGCGTACTACAGTTTCCTTTTACAAGTATTTCCACATCAATGAGCCGCAGGCCTTTCGGGATGCGCTTTACAAACAATTTGAACCTTTAAAAGTCTTTGGCCGCATTTATATTGCGCACGAAGGGATTAATGCACAGGCAAGCGTGCCTGAAAGTCAATTTGAAGCTTTTAAGGAAACACTGTTTAATGCCGCTCCTGAATTGAACGGTGTACGTTTGAACATTGCGGTAGATGATGACGGTAAATCGTTTTGGGTATTACGTATGAAAGTGCGCAATCAGATTGTTGCCGATGGTATCGACGACCCCAATTTCAATCCCGCCAACGTTGGTAAATATCTGAAAGCTGACGAAGTAAATCAAATGATTGATGATCCTGAAACAGTGTTTGTGGATATGCGCAATCATTATGAATATGAAGTAGGACACTTTCAGGATGCAATAGAGGTACCGTCAGATACTTTCAGAGAACAGCTGCCAATGGCATTAGACATGCTGAAAGACAATAAGGATAAAAATATTGTAATGTACTGTACAGGCGGTATTCGCTGTGAAAAAGCAAGCGCTTATATGCTTCATAACGGATTCAGAAATGTATTTCATGTGGAAGGTGGTATTATTGAATATGCAAGAAAGGCTAAAGAGCAAAATCTTCCGTTGAAATTTATCGGGAAGAATTTTGTTTTTGATGAGAGACTTGGAGAGCGCATTACAGAAGATGTGATTGCGCATTGCCATCAATGCGGAAAGGCTTGCGATGTACATACCAACTGTAAAAATGACGGTTGCCATTTGTTATTTATTCAATGTGAAGACTGTGCTGTAAAACACGATGGTTGTTGTAGCGAGGCCTGTGTGACAGAACATCATTTGCCTGAAGAAGAACAAAGAGCCTTACGTGCCGGACGCGAAAACGGTATAAAAATATTCAACAAATCTAAAGATCATCCACTGAGAAAGCACCGTGAAGATTGGCGCAAAGAAAGAGATGCTGCTGATAATTTGTAAATGCATAATAAGGAATAACAAGAATGCCACATCAAAATGCCGATGTGGCATTTGTTTTTATCAGATAATATTTAGACATTTGTCTAAATATCTAATCATTCATTGAATAATCTATTTAAGGCATTAAATGATCCAATACGTCGCGAGATACTGAAACACTTGCGTGAGAAGGATTTGACTGCAGGAGAAATTGCAGATTTGTTCCATATTTCAAAGCCGAGTATTTCGCATCATCTGGAGATTTTAAGACAGGCAGACTTAGTTGGTTCTGAAAAAAAAGGACAATTTATAGTTTATAGTATTAATACGACTGTGCTTGACGATGTTCTTGAATGGATATTATCACTTCGGAAATAACCTTAATTATCTAAAATCAATAAAGATGAAAATTCATTTTAAAAAAGAAATATTCTATTGGTTGCTGTGCATCCTTCCATACGTATTTTTAAGTTGGGTGTATGCTTCTTTGCCGCAAACGGTGCCGACACATTTTGGTATTGATGGAAAGGCGAATGGCTGGAGTAGCAAGGAAAGTCTTTGGTTTATACCTGCGAGTTTAAGCCTGATGATGTACTTATTATTCCTCGTTATTCCCAGAATTGATCCGAAGCAAAGATTACAACAGGGCGGTAAATTTGAAAAAATAAGATTTATCGTATTGCTTTTTATCACCGCTATTGCCTGTATTACCATCTATATTTCTTATAAGCAGAATATAGGGCATACCGGGAATTTCTTATTTGCAGGCATAGGATTATTTTTTGCCGTATTGGGTAATTTCTTTCCTGCTTTAAAGCCGAATTATTTCATCGGAATCCGCTCTCCGTGGGCATTAGAAAATGAAATAGTATGGAAGAAAACGCATCAGCTTGCAGGTAAAATCTGGGTAGTAGCAGGCTTGTTTCTGGCTGTATTGCCATTTATATTGAACAATGAAGTGCTGATGAATCAGATTTTCCTGATTGTAACATTGTCAATTGCATTCTTTCCCTTTATCTATTCCTATATAATCTGGAGACAGGAAAAGAAAAGAATATCTGCCTGAAAATTCTTTTAATTGTATGATTTCGGGATTTCTAAAGAATATTATTAAATCCGGGCTTCTTTCTTAAAAGGATTTTTCTGAAAGTTAAAATAGCGCCTGAAAAAATAAGCCGTAAGAATTCCTATCAGCATTCCCAAGACAGCACCACCCAAAACATCGCCCGGATAGTGCACACCGACATAAACTTGTGCGTAAGCTATTAAACCTGCCCAAAGGAAAAACAGCAATGCCCATCGTTTGAAATACGGTCGTAATGCGAGATAAAAGAAAGTAGCCAGACTAAAATGATTGACCGCATGTGAAGAAGTGAAGCTGCCGCTGTTTGGGCAATAGCCAACCCGCAGTTTCATGATACCTACTAATTGTTCTTCATGACAAGGCCTTATTCTTCCTATAAAATCTTTAAGAAAATGGCTGCTGATAATGTCGGATAATGCCACTGTAACTACACCAAACAATATAAACGGAACAGCCTTCCATTTGAACTTCACTATAACATAAGTAAGCAATAAAGCATATAGCGGATACCAGACTCTCTGGTCGCGCATCAAAGGCATCAGGAAATCGCCGAAAGTACCGGTCCAGTCCACGTTTATTTTAATGAAACATCGCATGTCCCAATCCTTGAGATGGGACAACATATTGTCAGCAAATAAAAAAGTGGACGTTAAACAGGGGGACATAAGTCGGCAATTTACAAATAGTGTAGCTGTAAAGCCTATTTTTGCAGTATTATTTTATCTAAAAAGAAATTTCATTGAAGCAATTTGCGGTTCCTAAAAATATAAAATGGCTTTTGGGCTGTGGCATTTTATTCCTTCTTTTAATGACGGTTTTGCGCATTGTATTCCTGAATATATTTCCTGCACCATCCGGAAGTCAGCCTGTCCCTGTTGCTGAAATATTATGGTTGGGGCTTCGCTTTGATGCAAGGATTATAGCAATCGTCAGTCTGATTTTATTTTTAAAAGGCCTTGTTCCGTTCTTGAATCCTTTTGAAACACGCGCAGGTAAAAGGTTTGCTTTGATCGTATGGAGCGTGTTTATTATCATAATCGGTATTTTTTACGCTGTAGATTTTGCTAACTATGCTTACCTGAACGAAAGATTGAATGCAAGCTTGTTGAATTACGTTGCAGATGCAGAGACTTCTGCAAGCATGATGTGGCAAACTTATCCTGTAATAAAAATAATAGTTGCCATAGTAATAGCATTGCTGGCATTTCTTTTCATAATAAAACTATTATACAGGAAAATAAAAAAGGACAATATTGTTCTAACCAGGCAATCCAAAGGTATTTATGGGATAGGTTATTTCTTGTTGCTTGCATTATTGATTTTTGGCCGCGTCGGTCAATATCCCTTACGCTGGAGCGACGCTTTTTCTATGGGTAATGATTATGCTTCCAATGCCGCGCTGAATCCTTTTCAATCTTTCGCCAGCTCTCTGGAATTTCGCCAATCTACTTATGATCTGAAAAAGGTAAAAGCAGCTTATCCATTGATGGTGACTTATCTGGGCATAACGGAACCGGACAGCAGCAATCTTAATTTTGAACGCATCGTAAAACCAGATACACAATTGAGTGAAGCACGGAATGTAGTAGTAGTTATTTGCGAATCGTTCAGCAGTTATAAAAGCTCGATGTATGGCAATCCCTTGAACACAACACCTTATTTCGATGAAATGTGTAAGCAGGGTATCTTTTTCAACAGATGTTTTACACCAAGTTATGGAACGGCCCGCGGCGTATGGACAACTGTCACGGGCATTCCCGATGTCGATTTATCAAGGACTTCAAGCCGTAATCCTTCTGCTGTAAACCAACATACTATCATGAATGACTTTTCGGGCTATGAAAAATATTACATGATTGGCGGAAGCCTCAGCTGGGCTAATATCCGGGGTTTCCTTACAAATAGTATTCACGATTTGCATATTTACGAACAGGATGATTATGATGCTGCAAAAGTGGATGTATGGGGTGTAAGCGATAAAAACCTTTTATTGGCCGCCAATAAAATTTTCGCAAAGCAACAGAAGCCATTTATTGCTGTTGTGCAGACTGCCGATAATCACAGGCCATATACCATCCCTGATGAAGATAAAGCTGAATTTAAAGTTCAACATATTACTGCCGACAGCCTGCATCAATTCGGTTTTGAATCGGAAGACGAATATAATGCCTTCCGTTACACAGATTTCTGCTTTAAGAAATTCATAGAAGCCGCCAAAAAGGAAAGTTATTTCAGGAATACCATTTTTGTTTTTGTAGGAGATCATGGTATTGGTGGTGATGCCGGTAATATGTTCCCGCAAGCCTGGACAAAAGAACTGACAAGCATGCATGTGCCTTTGCTGTTCTATGCTCCTGAAATTTTTCAGCATCAGGAATATGATTTCCCGGTGAGTCAATGCGATGTATTGCCTACTGCTGCCGGACTCGCAAAGGTTGCTTATCGCAACACAACTTTAGGAAGGGATTTATTGAGTAAAAACATTCAGGAAAATAAAGGATTACAGGCGGCATTCATTTACAATCCCGATAAGAAACGTATCGGAATTGTAAATAATGATGTGTTTTATAATTATGATATTGCAGGCAAATTTCCTCCGCAGATCTGGAGTATTCTTAATAATAAACCCGTAAATCTGCATGATGATTCCAAACAGTTTTATCATCAGCTTACAGAAGCTTATTTCCAGACGGCACGATATATGTTGCTGAAGAATAAAGTGAAGTGATTCTAAAAATTATAACCGATAGAAAAAGCACCCAAAGGATGAAATTCTGTATAATTATATATTTTCTCCCATAAAGGTGTGAACAGAACTTTATAAGTCATCCTTCCATTAGGTTTCTGGTAACGGTAACCAATTTTTGCTGAATAATAAGTATTGAAGTATTTATTAATGCCCCGCCCTTCTGCAAATCCGTTTGCGCTTTGTGTCAGCACAAGTCCTATACCTGTTTCAATATGATGTTGGTTCAGGGAAAATAATTGATTAATAGAATAGGGAATCCATACATTACTTACCAAATCAAGGGCCCCCGGATAAAGCGACAAGCCAACTTGCATAGAGGTTTTGAAATGCCTGGTATTTATAATGTTTCTTTCATAATTCAGAGAATATACCAAACCATGTCCACCGGCTTCAAAATGGATGCTATTGCCATATAAAAACCTGCCATCGTCTTTTGTCTTGATGGAAACACCTTGTGCACCAACAGCCCAGGCAGTTGTTAGTGCAAATAAAGAGAGTATTGCTTTTTTCATAGTTACAGAGGTTTATGAATTGCAATGTAATAAAATGCTTATTATTTTCATAATATTTAACTTCCCTTAATCTTGACAGGTATTTTGTAATAATAAAAAAATGCCCGGCGATGAGCCGGGCATTTTCAATTTCTTTACCTTGGAAATAATTACAATTTAATTACCTCATCGGTCTTCTTATCAAAGAAGTAATATTCTGTAAGCTGATAATTATTGTCGGTATAAAGTTCCAACCATACGTTATGCTTACGGTACCATTTCCATTGCAGGGAACGCCAGAATCCTTTGTCTTTGATATAAGCTATCAACATAGGATGCGCATGCAATTTCAATTTGCGATGACCCTGATTGATCAGATAATGGAAATCTTTCTCCAGTTCATCCGTAATCAATAACGAAGGCCCTATTTTACCAGTTCCTTTACAACTCGGGCAAACCTCGGAAGTTGTAATCTTGATTTCAGGTCTCAGACGTTGACGCGTAATCTGCATCAGTCCGAATTTTGAAATCGGTAAAATGGTATGACGTGCGCGGTCGCCCGTCATAAATTCGCTCATCGCTTCAAATAACTTTTTCTTGTTATCGGGCAATTTCATGTCGATGAAATCGATGATGATAATGCCTCCGATATCACGCAATCTTAACTGCCTGGCAATCTCCTCGGCTGCTTCCAGATTGGTTTTCAGGGCACTTTCCTCCTGGTTTCCATCGGGGCCGCGGGTGCCGCTGTTTACGTCTATCACATGTAGCGCTTCGGTATGCTCAATGATGAGATAAGCACCGCTGCCCATGTTTACGGTTTTGCCAAAAGCGGCTTTCACCTGACGTGTTACACCATAAAAGTCAAAGATCCCCTGTCCGTTCTGGTATAACTGTACAATTTCTTCTTTTTCGGGAGCAATGCGGGAAATATACTCTTTGGTTTCCTGCAAAATTCCTTTTTCATTTACTACAATGCGCTGAAAACTTTCATTCAGCAAATCCCGGAGGATGGATGTGGTTTTTGCCTGCTCGCTCATAATGCGTTTAGGCGGTTTGGCATCTTTCAGGTTCAGTTGAATACTGCGCCATTGTTCGGCAAGATCCATTAAGTCGGCATGCAACTCAGCAGTATTCTTGCCTTCGGCGGCAGTTCTTACAATCACTCCGAAATTCTTAGGTTTGATGCTTTCCACAATTTTTTGCAATCGCTTGCGTTCCTCTCCCGAATGTATTTTACGGGAAACAGAAACAAAATTGTTGAAAGGTGTCAATACCACAAATCTTCCCGGAAAAGAAAGCTCGCAACTTAACCTTGGGCCTTTTGATGAAATAGGTTCTTTTAAAATCTGAACAACTATTTCCGGTTTTTGGTTTAGAACATCGGTAATTTTACCTGTCTTTAAAATTTCCTGCTCATTCTGGAATTTACCAAAATCAAATCCATTTGGGTCCTGCGACTTTATGGATTGCTGAGTAAACTTCAACAATGATTTTATATAAGGACTTAAATCCGTATAATGCAGGAATGCATCTTTTTCGAAACCAACGTCCACGAAAGCTGCATTCAGGCCCGGCATCAGTTTTTTAACTTTGCCAAGATATAAATCGCCTACGGCAAATGCCGAATTGTTATGTTCGTAATGAAGCTCTACAAGTTTCTTATCTTCTAAAAGCGCAATTTCCACACCATCGTCCGACGCATTGATAATCATTTCTTTGTTCATGATATCTTTTTTGTCGTTCTGTCAAATGTTGTATTGTAAAAACAAATGCTTTACAATCAACTTTATTCATCTCAAATTATTCTGCCAATTAAATAAGTCCGCACTCTATTAAAATTTAATAAAATGAGTATTTTCTTTGGCAAAATATAACACAAGCAAGGGTAGCCACATCAGAAAGGCTACAAAAAAATGCAACCCGAAACCCGCTCTGAGAGTCGGAAATCCCGGGTTAACATTTCACAAATCAGTAAAAAATCAGGCAGCTGTTTTAATATAAAAAGTGCTGTTCTTTAACTGGCTGTTTTTATTTCTTCTTGCTTTTATGGCGATTTTTTCTCAAACGTTTTTTACGTTTATGCGTTGCAATCTTATGACGTTTTCTTTTTTTACCACTTGGCATAGCTCAAATAATTTTGTTGTTAATAAATGTTATTGTATTATATAAATTCAAAATGCAAGTAAAATCAAAGAACAACATTTATTGTCTGATTTTTACACTGCTTTCCTCATTTTTAATTTTTGACTTTTTAATTTTTATTAAAAAGTTTTCATGTACGCATCCAAATCTTTACTGAAACTCGGATTCTTCATGATAGTTTTGGCTTCTTCAAAAAGCGCTTTTGCTTTTTGGGTGTCGCCTTTTCTTTTATAAGCTTCGGCAAGAAATAAATGTGCTTCGATATTATTTTTATCTACACGCAAAATAGTTTCGCCTCTTGCTATTGCTTTGTCCAATTGTCCCGACTCAACAGCCATTCTGCCCAAAATCACATTGGCAGGAATATTTGTGGAATCCTGTCTTACAATTGTAAGTAATTGTTCAATTCCTTTCATTGTTTCGCCTGTTCCGTTGATATATATATCCGCAAGGTCAATGCGGCTTGTATCACTTGGATTCAAGGCTATGCTTTGTTGTAAAGAACTTATAGCAACTGTTGCCATCCATTGTTTGTAATTCGGATTTTTCTCCTCATGCATCTCCTCCGCTAACAAATGGGCGGCAAAGTTCAGCTTTTTCTGTGAATTTTCCAATTTTCCGCTTTCGGCGAAATAATAAGCTGCAATTGCACGGTTTTTATTATTCTGCCAAAGCTTAGCCAAAGTCTCTAAAGCCAATACTTTCTGTTCTTTTACATCGCCTCTTGTTATCGTATTTTCCTGCCTGCTTATTTCGGCTTGTGCTGCCGGTGAAAGTTTCATTTTGGCATTTGCCAATAAAGTATCAAAGTTTGCAGGTTCGGGAATATCAACCATGCTGGCTTGCATTTCGCCGGGTGTGCCGCCACCGGCCATAGGGCCAGCAGGTGCAGGTTTATTCTCTTTAGGCTTTAAGGTGTTCCCACCAAAATATAATGCAGCAATAAGACCTAATGCCACAAAAATTGCTATAAAATGTACCGGTTTCAAATTTTGAAATTTGCTGCGAAGTTACGGAAGCAAATTTTAATGGTAGGGGGAATTAAAATCCATATCAGGAAATTTGTCCTGCAATACCTTCTTTCGTGGCTACGCTCATTTCCTTAATCAGATTCAAATCTTTTTCAATAGCATTCCCTACAACCACTACTTGTGCGCCAGCTTTGCAATTTTCATAAACCTTTTCAGGCGTACGGATGCCGCCACCGACAATTAAAGGAATATCAATATTAGAGCTGACTTTGTGAATCATTTCTTTGCTGATAGGAAATTGAGCACCACTTCCGGCATCCATGTAAATAACATGTTTGCCCTGCAATTCTCCGGCCCAGGCAGTACAAAGCGCTACATCAGGTTTATTTGCAGGAATCGGAGCAGAATGACTCATATAGGAAACTGTAGTTGGCACACCTCCATCAATCACCATATATCCGGTACTGATTACTTCCAGGCCGCTGGCTTTAATACCCGGTGCGGAAATAACGTGCTGGCCAATAAGCAAATCGGGGTTACGGCCTGAAATCAGGGATAGATATAATAAAGCATCTGCCGATGGAGAAACCTGCGAAGGACTTCCCGGAAACAATACTAATGGTATATTACTCTGTTTTTTAAATTCCTGAATACAGATATCTACATGCGTTGTAACCATAATGCTTCCACCGATGAATACAAAATCAACCTGTGCTTCATTGCACAATTCGGCTATGCGCTGAATAGATGATGGTGTAATGCTATCAGGGTCAATCAGCACTGCAAAGGCGTTCTTGTTTTCCGCTTTTAATTGTTTGAATTGTGGATATACAGTCGCTATTCGCATGTTTTCAGAGTTAAAATAAACCCCGGAAATTTTCGTTTCCGGGGATACAGGAAATTATTGCAAACTTAGTTTTTCTTTTTTAACTCATCACGGATTTCTGTCAGCAATACATCCGTGCTTGAAGGTGCCGGCGGAGCAGCAGGAGCTTGTTCCTGTTTGCGTTTCAGGCTATTCATGCCTTTCACCATCATAAAAATAACGAACGCAAGTAACAGGAAGTTAATGAATACGGTAATGAAATTACCATAAGCAAAAATGGCTGTGTCTGCAATTTTTCGGGCTTCGGCAAGAGAAGTGCCTTCAGGAACCGTTCCTTTAATGACATAGTATTTGTTGGTAAAATCAGGAGAACCGATAATACCCGAAACCAATGGCATGATTAAATCATTGACAACGCTGTCAATAATTTTACCAAATGCACCGCCAATAATGACACCGACAGCCAAATCCATTACATTGCCTTTTACGGCGAACTCTTTAAATTCCTTTACGAATCCCATAATTGCAATTTTAGTTTATCAAATGTAATTTTTTCCGGCTTAAAATGAAAGCTTTGATGCATTGCATTTTCATTTCTTAGGATAGTTTTTGCAAAACAGAAGCTATATAGTGGAACTAAATTTATGAGAATTACTAAAATTAATTTCTCTGATAAAAGCAGCAATCGAATAATTTTCGGAGCGCATGGGGGTAATGTGCCTTTAAGGTATCTTATCATTAATGGAAACATTGATACTTCCTGCTAACTTTGGGGCATATAAGCAGGCGCCATTTATGGAGTTAAACCAACAGGGGATTTCTGAAAAAGTTTTTGAAAATGTGTACAAAGCGCATTTTAAGGCTTTACATGCCTACGCCAATTCCATTCTGACAGATTATGAACATGCGGAAGAAATGGTGCAACAGGTGTTTTTGAAATTATGGGAAAAGAGAGCAAATATTGAAATAAACAGTTCTATTCAGGCATATCTCTACCGATCGGTTTATAACGAATCCATTAATTTTTTAAAACATGAAAAGGTGAAACAGGCACATGTATCTTTTGTGAAACATACCATGACGGAATCTTCCAATAATCATCACAAGGATATTGATACAAAAGAATTGGAGGGAAAAATAAGAATAGCCCTGAATAAGTTGCCGGAGCAATGCCGCACTATATTTCAATTGAGCCGGTATGAGGAGTTGAAATATAAAGAGATTGCAGAACGTTTGCAGCTTTCAGTGAAAACAATAGAGAACCAGATGGGAAAGGCTTTGAAAATAATGAGAGCAGAATTGGCAGCATATCTACCGACACTCTGGATTGTATTGATTTGTTTATTTAAGGATTTTATTAAATAAAAGGAGCGCAGGAAAATGAAAACAAATGAACAAATGGATGAGCTTTTAATAAAACAATTATTAAATGAAACTACTTCTGATGAAAATCAGACAGTAAATACCTGGCGTGCTGCAAACCTGGAGAATGAAAAATATTATCAGGATTTTAGAACAATATGGAATGCAAGCAAAAATTTACAATCAGAAAAGGAGATAGATGAAAACGAAGCCTGGAAAAGATTTAAAGCCAGAGCATCAGCTAATGAACAGTCTGATGTAATTCCGTTTGTTCATGAGAAGAAACGGTTAAACTGGATGAGAGTCGCAGCTGCATTTATTATCATTGCGGGTGGCTTGTTTGGCATGAATGTTTTGTTTCGTGATAAAGAAATTACACTGGCATCTGAAAATGAAGTACGTGTTGAGCGTTTGCCGGATGGTTCCGTTATTACCTTGAACAAGCATTCTTCGTTGGTATATTCTAAAGATTTTAATGAAAAAACAAGGGAAGTAACGCTGAACGGAGAAGCTTTCTTTGATGTTGCACCCAACAAACAAAAACCGTTTGATATTAAAGTCGGCAAAGTAAACGTTCATGTTGTTGGTACGTCTTTCAACGTAAAAGCAGATAGTATGGAAACGGCAGTTATTGTTGAAACGGGTGTTGTTAAAGTCAGCATGGACAAAGAGTCCGTTAAATTGCTGCCAAAGGAAAAAGTGATTATTCCAAGAAATGCAACTAAGCTGAAGGTCGATAAAAACAATGACTTGTTATACAATTATTATCGTACAAAAACGTTTGAATGTTTTAATACACCTTTGTATGAATTGGTCGATGCATTGAATAAAACTTATGATGTACAAATAATTATTGCAAATGATAAAATCAGGAATTTACCATATAGTTCAACATTTAAGAATGAATCTTTAACTGATATTCTTAAAGTCATTACAGAAACTTACAATTTAAGCATAGAACAGAGAGACGGGAGAATTATACTTAAGTAATTATAGAAGCGGAAAAAGATTTGTGAGGATGGAGATTAGCATAACGGAAGTTATGCTAATCTTTTATTTATTTAAAGACCAAAAATGCATGAAATGCTTTAAAATAAGATATTTCACACAAGCAACAAATGAAGCTATTCCCGAAATTATTATTGTTCATTATCCTTATATGTTTTGCTGCGACAATACATGCGCAAAGTATCCTGGAGAAAAGAATGTCTATCGATGCAAAAAACAAAAAAGTATCGGATGTTTTTAAAATGGCGGAAAAGCAAGGCGGTTTTTATTTCTCCTACAATAACAATATTATTAATGAAGACAGCATTGTTACGATTTCAATTAACAATAAATCATTGAAATTTTTATTGGAATCGCTTTTTGGCAACCAATTCCAATATCAGGAAAGTACCAACCATTTAATCATTCAGCCTAATACATCGCCCGACTATTGGTATGTGAGCGGATATGTCATTGATATGAATACGGGAGAACCAGTCGGATATGCCACTGTTTTCGAACAGCAACAACTCATTGCTACCATGACCGACGAACATGGTTTTTTTAAATTGCCATTAAAAGAAAAAAGAAGCCAGACATCTATAAGCGTTAGTAAGCTTTCCTATAAAGATACCGTTCTTTTAATGTCGGCGAGCAGACAGGAAGTTATTAAAATTCCGATACAGCCAAAAGCTTATGAACTTGATTCCGTGGTTATTTCAGGCGTAGAACAAAATTGGCTGGCAGGACTTTTTATATCCTCCAAGCAAACCATGAACAGCCTGAACCTGAGCAATTTCTTCACTAAGCAACCTGTCCAGTTTTCATTGACGCCCGGTTTGGGTTCGCATGGAAGTATGGGTTCGCAGGTTGTCAATAAATTCTCTTTGAATTTGCTGGGTGGTTATACTGCAGGTGTAAAAGGTTTTGAACTGGGCGGCCTTTTCAATATTGACAAGGGAAATATGGGGTACGCACAATTTGCGGGTTTGTTTAATGTAGTTGGGGGAGAGATACAAGGCGTACAGGTTGCCGGATTATACAATAATGGTTTGGAAAACATGCAAGGCTGTCAGGCTGCGGGTTTGGCCAATATTGTGATGAAGGATGTAGAAGGAGTGCAGGTAGCAGGAATTTATAATTACTCAAGCAATGTATATGGTTTTCAGGCTTCAGGTGTTGGAAGTGTAAATACACAAAGTTGCCATGGAATGGTTGTTGGTGGCACATTTAATGTTGCCAGAAATATGAACGGTGTTCAGTTGGCAGGTACAGTGAATGTAACGCTTGCTAAAACAGAAGGCTTGCAGGTTGCCGGTACAACAAATTTTAGCATGAAGGAAATGAATGGCCTGCAACTTTCAGGCATTTTGAACTATACGCGAAAATTAAAAGGTGTACAAATAGGAATGATAAATATTGCTGATTCAAGCGATGGCTACAGTATAGGTTTAGTCAATATCGTGATACACGGCTACCACAAATTATCTGTTTCCAGTAGCGAGTGGCAACAGCTTTCCATTGCCTATAAATCAGGAAATGCGAAGCTATACAGTATGCTGTTAGGAGGTATGCAATTAGATAGAAACAAGAAGGCTTATTCTTATGGTTATGGGTTAGGGAGCGATAGACGTATTGGAAAGAAAGGTTTTTACATTAATCCCGAATTGACACATCAATACATTTACAACGGGAATGATGCTCATCAAAATCTGCTATCAAGACTACAGATCAATTTAAAATACAAGTTAGGCAAATATGCGGATATATACGCCGGGCCTGCATTTTCGGTTCTTTATTCCAAACAGACAACTCCTGTTGAAGGCTACCAATACGACTTTACAAATGGTTATCCTTCTTTCTCAATGGGTAAATATGTAACGGGCTGGATCGGGTGGAACATAGGCCTGGACTTATTCTGATCTTTTTTCAAATAATCATGGGGGTAAAATCCTGTTTGTGTGTCTTGTTAGAAAGACATTAAAACATGACACGTTATTTAGTAAGTAAAGGACTTTTATGGCTAATTAGCATAGCGCTTATCCTATTTTGTTTCAGCATCGTTTCGCATGCACAAGATACGCTGAAAAGACCTGCACACATTGGTTTCATTTATCCTTTAAGTTCCAATGGCATTCAGGCTCCTTATACAGAGAATGGCATTTCATTCCATCTTTTGGCAGGTGTTTCGGGACAAGAAGATGCATTCTGCTTGTCGGGCCTCAGCTCTATTGTTAAAGGCAATGCGGACGGTGCCATCATTTCAGGTCTTTATAATCATGTAGGATATAATGGACATGGTTTTCAACTGGCAGGACTCGTCAACTATAATGGTAATAATTTCAAAGGTGTCCAGCTTGCAGGTATCAGCAATATTTCCAAAGACGCAAGGGGTGCACAAATCTCCGGTATTGCAAATTTTGCTGACAATGCCGGCGGACTGCAAATGTCAGGCCTTACTAATATCGCCCGTAATGTAGATGGGGCACAACTTTCAGGATTCATGAATATAGCGGATTCTTCAGATGTACAACTTGCCGGATTTATTAATATAACAAAGAAATCAGAAGCTATTCAGGTAGCAGGCTTTATAAATCTGGGTGATACTGTCGAAACACAAATCGCAGGTTTTATCAATGTAGCTAAGAAGGTAAAAGGGTTACAGTTGGCAGGATTTGTCAATATTGCGGAAGAAAGTGATTATCCTATCGGTATTGTAAATATCATTAAAAACGGTGAGAAGATGATTGGTGTTTCTATGGATGAAATGGGAACTTCTCTTGTCTCCTTACGCTCAGGTGGTAAAGTTTTGTACGGCATATTGGGTGCAGGTTATAATTTTAAAGAGGACAATGCTCGCTATGTTTTAGAGGCAGGTTTGGGAGCGCATTTTCCAATCGGGGAATATTTCAGATTCAACACGGAACTTACTTTTTCTTCCTTATCTGATTTGAAAGATGATGTTTATTTTAAATCAACTGCAAGAATCACAGCGGGATTAAAACTGGGTAATCGCATAGAACTTTTTGCAGGTCCAAGTTTCAATTATATGGGTTATGAAAGCGACCAGAAAGATATCCGCGAAGATCACTATTTATGGAATGAAAAGAAAGGAGAACAATTCAATGGATTATTTATCGGCGGCGTGGCAGGCATTCAGTTTCGCTTTTAAATTGATATAAACTATAGCTTTTCAGGCCATTTATTATCATTTTATTAACCAAGGCCTGCATGCTTTTTCTCGTCTATGAAAGCATCAATGGGTTTAATAAGGCTGCAGTTTGTTAATAGTTATTTAATAGGCGGAGCAGTTAAAATAAAATAATGAAACAGGCGTTTAGCATTAATAAGTAGCCTGAAAATTATTTAGAATAAAACAAATTATATGAATGAAGGATGGTTTTTAACTGAATTGATTTACAGAATTCATAATAAAAATGAATCGGATGTTTATCAATTTGACAAACAAATGAAAATGATAAAAGCCTCTTCAGAAAGGGAAGCTTATCAGTTTTCATTGGTTCTGGCATCAAAAGAACTGGATTTAAGAAATGATGATGAAGCATTTGCGCAATGGGAGTTTATAGGCATCGGGCTTTTTCAAACTATTGATGAACCAAGAGAAGTAAAAGGTTACGGAACTTTTCAATACGCAATGTCTACTGCACAGGATGCAAGACAGCATATGATTACATTAAGGGAGCGTTTGGAAAGCCTTCAAATGCAAATTGCGCTTTCTGCTTAAAAATATGGGTGAAGTGGTTGTTTTTGTGATGGATTAGTGTGTGTTGATAGAGGCCATGTAAATCATGGCCTCTATTTTTTTGCAGTCAATGTGCATGAGAACCATTCATTCTTTAGAGTAGCGTTAATGTTTGCGCTTCCTGAATTTAACCTAATTTCGCAACTGATTTTAAAATAATCTCATCGTATAAATTTTCAATTATACATCTTGCAATGTTTGAACCAGTAGCACATTTTGGCTTATACCCATTCAATACTTTTGGCATGGATGTGGAAGCAGCTTATTTTTCTTCTGTAAGAAAGGAAGAAGAATTGTTGGAATTGAAAAATCAGGACGCTTATAAGCAAGGCATCTTTGTTTTAGGAGGCGGAAGCAATATTTTGTTTACCAAAGACGTTTCTGCATGGGTTGTCCGGAATGAAATAAAAGGGATTGAAAAGATAAAGGAAGATAATGCGCATGTATGGCTTAAAGTAGGTGCGGGAGAAGTATGGCATTTATTTGTTTTATACTGCGTTGATAATAATTATGCCGGCGTCGAAAATCTATCATTAATTCCGGGAACTGTAGGAGCAGCGCCGATGCAGAATATCGGTGCTTATGGTGTAGAAGTAAAAGATGTGATTGAAAGTGTTCGTTTTTTTAATATAGAATCAGGAACTTTTGAAGAGTACAATAACGAAGCTTGTCAATTTGGCTACAGAGATAGTGTTTTTAAAAGATTGCTAAAAGGAAAGGTTATTATTACTTCCGTTGTTTTTAAGTTGAATAAAGTACCCGTTTATAATACAAGTTACGGGAATATCCAGCAGGAGTTGGATGCTAAAGGGATTACGGAACTTTCTATTAAAGCAATATCAGATGCGGTTATCAGCATCAGAAGTTCGAAGTTGCCGGATCCAAAAGTTATTGGCAATGCAGGCAGCTTTTTTAAGAACCCGGAGATTCCCTCCTCGCAATATCAACAATTGAAAATGAAATATCCGGATATGCCGGGTTATAAAATCAATGAAACTATTACTAAAGTTCCGGCAGGCTGGCTGATAGAGCAATGTGGCTGGAAAGGTTTCAGGGAGAATGATTACGGCGTTCATCAACATCAGGCATTGGTATTGGTCAATTATTCAAAAGCAAGAGGAGCGCAGATTGCAGCACTTTCTGAAAGGATAATGGCATCTGTGCATGATAAATTTAATATTGATCTCGAACGTGAAGTTCAGATTGTATAATATTTCCCATAATTTTTTTTACAGTGATAGGGGTAAAGCTCAATGAACCTGTCTGGGATATAAGAAGCGAATTCCCGATTCAAAAAACAATATGAAAAAATACATTTCAGGATTACTGTTATTAGTATCAGCAAGTATTACTTATGCCCAAAAAGTCACCATTGGCGGAATTATTAAATCCAAATCAGACGGCGAAACTGTCATAGGTGCAACCGTGAAAGCCGATTCAACTGCCGGAACAGTTAGTAATGAATATGGTTTCTATTCTTTGAATGTTCCTTCAGGTACGTATGTTCTGGAGATTTCATCGGTTGGAATGGAAACAATAAAAATGCCGCTGACCATTACAAAAGACACTACCATCAATATTAAAATGGAAGATGGATCCAGTAGTTTGCAAGAAGTTGTTATTACAGAAAGCACAGGCGGTCGTAGCTTAAAAAGCGCCCAAACAAGCGTGGAGAAGCTTTCCATGAAAGAAATTGAGCACATACCTGTCCTGTTCGGAGAGAAAGATGTAATGAAGGCTATTCAGTTATTGCCAGGTATTAAATCCGCAGGCGATGGTAATGCCGGCATGTTTGTACGGGGTGGTGCTGCCGATCAGAATTTAATTTTATTGGACGAAGCGCCTGTTTACAATGCTTCGCATTTGTTAGGGTTCTTCTCTACTTTTAATTCCGATGCATTAAAAGACATTACTGTTTATAAAGGTGGTATGCCTGCAAGATACGGTGGACGTTTATCATCGGTATTGGATATAAAAATGAATGACGGTAATAATCAGGATTTTGATGTGAGCGGTGGTGTCGGCTTGATTTCTGCCAAATTAAATGTAGAAGGACCAATACAAAAAGATAAATCTTCTTTTTTAATCACCGGCCGCAGAACATACGCTGATATGTTCCTGAAATTATCTAACGAGTATAAAGACAATTCTTTGTATTTCTATGATTTAAATGCAAAGGTCAATTATATTCTGGGAGATAAAGACAGATTGTATTTATCGGGTTATTTCGGGAAAGATAAGCTGGGCGCAAGTTTCGGTGATGGAGAAGGCTTCGGTCTGGATTGGGGCAATGCAACAGGAACATTAAGATGGAACCATATTTTCAACAACAATTTATTCTCCAACACTTCTTTAATCTTCAGCAATTACAATTATAATATTTCTATTAAATCGGGCGCCTATGACTTCGACATCAAGTCCCGTATTCAGGATTTGAATTTTAAAGAAGAAATACAATGGTATCTGAATAATAATAACACTATCAAATTTGGATACAACCTTATCCATCATGATATCAAACCGGGTGAAGTAAAATCCAATGATTTAACAAGCCTTAACAGCACGGCATTGGAAAGCAGATATGCCCTGGAAAATGTTATCTATGCAAGCAATGCATGGAAAGTAAGTAATAAACTGAATGTGGAATACGGCGCGCGATTGGGAACATTCACTATTCTTGGGCCCGGTGATTATTATGGATTGGATGCCAACGGAAATGTAAATGATACGATGCATTATAATAGCGGACAGGCTATTAAAACATATTTGAATCTTGAACCAAGGTTATCTGCAAGTTATATGCTGAATACGGTTTCTTCCTTAAAAGCTTCGTATGCAAGGAATACGCAGAACCTGCATCTGATTTCCAATTCAACTTCTTCAAGTCCTACGGATAAGTGGTTGGCAAGTACCAATCTTATTAAGCCTGAAATTTCCGACCAGGTTTCGTTGGGCTATTACAGGGATTTTGCGAATGACAAGTATGAATTAACAGTAGAAACCTATTATAAAACCATGCAAAATCAGATTGATTATCGTGATGGCGCAAATGTTTATTTAAATTCCAATGCTATTGAAAGTCAATTGCTTTTTGGAAAAGGCCGCGCTTATGGTCTTGAATTTTTACTTAAGAAAAAAGTGGGAAGGTTATCGGGCTGGATAAGCTATACTTTATCAAAAACAGAAAGACAGATTGACGGCATCAATAATAACCAATGGTATAATGCCCGTCAGGACAGAACGCATGATTTTGCTATAGTTGCTTCTTATGAGCTTTCCCGCAAATGGACATTGAGTGCCAACTGGGTTTATTATACAGGAGACGCAATTACTTTCCCCGCAGGCAAATATCAGGTTGACGGACAAACAGTTTATTATTATACCAACAGAAATGCATACAGGATGCCGGCATATCATCGCCTGGATTTAGGCGCGACCTGCAAACTGGCTCAAAGGAAAAAATGGAGCAGCGAGCTTGCTTTCAGTTTATACAACGCTTATGGACGTGAGAATGCTTATACCATCGTCTTCCGTGACAATAAAGACGATCCGAATAAAACAGAAGCAGTGAAAATTGCATTGTTTAAGTTCATTCCGTCCATTTCCTACAATTTTAAATTCTAAATAAAATATTGAAACAGATTATGAAGTTTATAAAATCATATCATTATTTAATAGCAGCGCTTTTAGTCTTATCAACAGTTT
The DNA here is from genome assembly GCF_008629695.1 of Taibaiella lutea. GTDB lineage: Bacteria > Bacteroidota > Bacteroidia > Chitinophagales > Chitinophagaceae > Taibaiella > Taibaiella lutea. The sequence goes on along the minus strand of NZ_VWSH01000001.1, from coordinate 1,614,332 downwards.
CCTGTCAGAAGGTGATTAATGTTAACCTGAAAGAAACTGATAAAAAACTTGTAATTGACGCGGTGCTTACTGACCAAAAAGGCGGTTGCGTTGTGAAACTGTCCCAAACTAAAGAGTTTTATGATGATAATTCTTTTACAGGAATCAGTGGCGCACAAGTTACTATTTCCTCTAATGGCCAATTATTGTCTACACTTCATGAAACATCACAAGGTGTATATGTCGATTCGGATTTGAAAGGTAATTATGGTAAGGCTTACGAGCTTTCTGTAGTTCTGAATGGCAAGTCTTATACTGCCGTTTCTACCATGCCTTATTTGGTGCCATTCGACAGCGCTTATGCAGAAACACAATCTTTCTTTGGCAATAACTATACTTTTGCAACAGTTATGCTGCAAGACCCTGTTGATACACAAAATAATTATCGTTGTATTCAATATGTGAATGGCAAGCGTACAAAAGGAAATTTTATTCTGGATGATGATTACAGTGACGGCAAACGTTTTGAATCCACTTTATATTTTGACCAAAATGACGTGGACAGTATAAAATCCGGCGACGAAATAAGAATCGATCTGTTAGGCATTGATCGTCCTACTTACCAATATTGGTTTAGCTTTGAACAAAGTGCTTCTGGCGGGCAAGGCTCTGCTGCACCGGCAAATCCTGTCAGTAATATTAAAGGAGATGCATTGGGTTATTTCAGTGCACAGAATACACAAACTAAGATTATTATTGCACCATAATATTTTTGATTCTTAAACATAATGAAACTCAGTCCGTATATCTTTTTATTACAAGCTGTCCTTTCTGTTATTTCCGGATTCCTGATTTCCAAGATGTCCTGGATTGGACGTATTGGTGTTACTTGGTTTATGCCTCAGTATAAAGTGTTCAAATCCTGGTGGCAAACAGCTATCATTTTATTTGTTGTCCAGGTTATTGTGCTGATTATTCAATGGATGGTAAAAAGAAAAGCATCCAGAAAGGCTGCATTTGTTACGATACTTGTTTTTTTACTAATTGGTATCGCAGGTCTTTATTTTACCTACAATGACTTTCAGTCTACGTTTACGCATAAACTCATGAAAGAAAAGTTTCATCTTGGCTTTTATCTTTTCTGGCTGAGCTGGGTTATTGGTTCTTTATATGTTTTGGCTACAAAGAAAAACATACCGGAAGAAAATAAAAAGACACTTAATACAATATAACAGAAGCCGCACCTATTACAGGCGCGGCTTCTGTTTATAACTGCTAAATTGATTATCTGTTATAGCTCAAAGCGTCCTTCAGCTTAGCAGGTAATTCAGGAATTTCGTGTCTTGGCAGCAGGAATGAGGTAAGTTCTGCAATTTCCTTAAATATAGCATGGTTGTCTGCTGCAGATTTAAGGTAACCTGCCCCTGTGCTTCCGCCGGTTCCTACACGCTTGCCTATGGTGCGTTGTACCATATGAATATGCCTGTGTCGCCAGAGTGACAACAATTCGTCAATTTCAAGAAGCATACTCAACAATTCAAACGGTAATTGTAGTAATGGAAAATCGCGGTACAACATTATAAAGAAGGCGCTGCGGCTTGCTTTGCTGCTTAATCTTCTGTCTGAAGGATATTCATTTTCATTCATGAACAGCTTATCGAATGTTGCCAGATTCTGTTGCTCTACCGGAGATAAACCTTCTGCATAGGTTTTACGGTAAGAATCCCAGAATGGATGATTGCCATTTTCACCGGCATTACCCGACCAGCAAGCTTCATCGTTGCTAAAAGGCATGCGTTCCAACCATCTGTTCAGCAACACAAGTAACGATTCTTCATCTTCTGCTTTTTTCACTCTGTCGATGTCAGTCTGGTTCAACTGAGAAAGATAATATTCCTGACCAAACCTGTTTTCGTAATTCAAACCTAACGCGGCTTCAATCATTTTAAACTGAATACTTTGAAAACCCGAGGCGGGGCGCAACAGATCGCGGAAATCAAGGAAGTCAAGCGGGGTCATAGTTTCGATAATCGAAATCTGATCGACCAATACCGTAAGAATAGTACAGATACGTTTCAAACGATGAACTGAATTATATATATCAGGTGAATTATCGGCCACATTAGGTTGTCTGAAAATTTCCCTGATAATGTCAAGCTCATGTAGAATTTGCTTAAACCAAAGCTCATACGTCTGATGAATGATTACAAACAGCATTTCATCATCTGCTTTGATACCTTCTTTTGCACTTTCAGGCATTTGAGCATTTAATATTTTGTCAAGCTGTAGATATTCACTGTAATAAACAGGCGGTCGTTGTTTCTTTTCCATACAATAATATTTGGCGATTCAGGCATCAACTAAACGAGACTGAAAGCTATTTTGTTACATTGTTTCAGGCATATTTTCTTTTGCGTATAAAAAAGAAAACAGCACCGAATATTAAAATGGCAATAACAGGTAATCCTATATTAATGAACTGCCATTTAGTTCTTTCATCTTCCACTACTTTGGGGTCCAGAATCCGGTTATCAAAATTTTTATTTCTTGCTTCCAAAAGATTCTCATCGTCATTCAGATATTCCATACAATTCAGCAGGAATGCCTGATTGTCGAATTTATAAGAAGGATCTAATATAAAGGAACCCATCGGCAATGGCCCGGACTGTTGACCAAAGTCATTTGTCAATATATCTCCATCACTCAATACGATCATTTTTCCTGCAGGGCCGGATTGATCTTTTATATTAACGCCGGAGGCAGTAATCCAATCGCTCAATGCCACCGGACGATTAGAGCTATAGGCAGAATTAAAATTGCCTTCCAGTAATATTCCGGCTATCAAATTATGTTGCGGATATTCTGCAGGATTGGGCGGTACAATCGCAGATTCCAGAATAACAGGCATTGGTGTAGGCTCCGATTTACTGTATCTGCCCGATGATAATAATACAGTTTTTTGAATAGCGGCATTACTGCCAACCGTATCAATGCTACTGACAAAGCGCGCTAAAACACCATTCAGATTTTTTACAATAGGATGATCGCTTCCCGGATTTAAAACCGGAAAATAAACCCAGGGGAACATTGTGGTCTCCGATTTCTTGCTTTGCGCTTCCAGCGGAACAAAAGCATGATCGACTGCGTCTTCCACCATATTTGTATTAACTCTTACACCGTAATTAAACAACAGGTTGTTGAGATTTACATCTATTGGCATTGCAGAAAACTGTCCGCTACGCAGGCTGTCAATTGTACCGGTAACCATATTTAAGCTCCAGAAAATATGTCCGCCATGCATTACATATTGGTCCAGTTTGAACTTTTGTTCATCTGTAAAAGGAACTGTGGGGTTTTGTATAATAACCGTTTTGATTTTTGACGGAATACTATTTTGCCCGTTAATATCGAGTGTATCAAAATTGTATGCCTGTGCCAGAGTCATTGCCATGCTGCCAATGTGCGAATCAAACTGTTCGCCATTCCCCAAAAGGTATGCTACATTTGTTTTTTCACTTTTTGATAATTGGTGGATAGCATTTGCAAGATTGTATTCGAGCAAAATTTCAGACTTCAATAAGGTATGTCTGTTGAAATTTAAAGTGTTAGTTTCCTGAAGAAAAACAGGATAGTCAATTGCCTTGCCTTTAGCATCAACGGTGCTTACCAAAGCCCAGGGGAAAATCATTTTTTGCGAAGTTCCTTTTTTCCCCTCGCTGACAGTAACCGGAAGACCGGTCATGTGATACTGCTTTAATATTTGCAAGGCAGCCGTATCACTGCCTAAAGGATCTGTAAAATGATAGGTGACTTTATTGTCACTGATATCCCTGAAATGACGCAACATAGCATCTGTGCTGTTGGCCAGGCTTTGAAATGCGGCGGGTAAATCATCGCCGTCCAAGAAGACCGTAATCTCCATTTTCTTATCCAGGCCCTTCAGCATGTGCTGTGTGGCGTCCGTTATGGTGTATCGTTTATCTTTAGTGAGGTCTATCTGTCCATAAAAAAACCAGGCAGTAATATTGGCCGCAATTAAAATAGCAATTACGGTTATTAATTTTTTGCCGGGGGCGGCCTTTCTTTTATTTATAGTTGAATTGGTTGCAGACATTGCTTTCTTAAATGAGGCAAAAATATTGAAAGCATTGTGGAAAAGCTAATTTTACTTTTAGAATTAAGCTATAAACTCTGATAATTAAATAAAAGTAAGCATGATTAATAACAAGGGCAATATCACAGGAGGATATTGCCCTTTATTTATTGAATCGTATTCCGTTATAGGTTAATGAACATTTTTCTCCATCTCGGCTGCAATCAATTTCTCCAGATAAACGCGTACAGGGGCAATTTTTATCTTTTGTGTTACATCAAATGCAAATGCATTTACCATCATATTCTTGGCCGTTTGTTCGCTGATTCCACGGCTTTGCAGATAGAATAAAGATTCTTTGTTCATTTGACCAATGGTAGTACCATGGCTGCATTTCACGTCATCAGCAAAAATTTCCAATTGTGGTTTTGCATTTACCGTAGCTTTCTCGCTGAACAGGATATTATTACTCTGCTGGAAAGCATTGGTCTTTTGTGCATCTTCATACACATATATTTTGCCATTAAACACTGCTTTGGAATTATCCATCAATACACCTTTATAAAGCTGGTTGCTTTCGCCATTCGGCATTTTATGGTGTACTTCAGTATGATTGTCCACTAATTGCTTATCTGCAGTCAGATACAAACCATATAAATGACTTTCCAGATCTTTGGCGTTCAAATGTAGGATAAGATTGTTCCGTACCAATTCCGTTCCCGGTAGCGTGAATGTGTAATTGCTGTAATTACTGTGTTGCTCTTGTGTAGCTTCTGTTCTTTGCACCAACCGTAACCCTTTATGTCCTGTTTGGATATCGTAATGATGTAAATGTGCATTTTCAGCTACTGCAATTTCCGTAACGCCATTTGCAAAGATGGTATGACCGGCTTCGTTTGTAATAGTTGTTTCAATAATTTCCAAAGAGGCATTTGCATGAATCACAAACAAATTACGTGGTTGTATAAATACATTTGCATCAGCTAGTAAAACATTGATTACATGCAGCGGCTTGTCCAAAGAAACATTTTTAGGTACCTCAATGAATAAGCCATCATGAAACAACGCAGTGTTCAAAGCCGCAAAAGCATTGTCCTTTATTGTTGCTATCTTTCCGAAATTCTGAATAAATGCAGGTTCTTCGGTTGCGGCAGATAATGCCTGAATTTTTATTTTACCGGCTTCAGGAAGGATGGACAACGTTTCATTAAACTTTCCATTTACCGCAATCAAACGATAAGCACCTTTTTGTTCGCCTTTGATAGAATTTTGAATAGCTTCGATATGAGTTGTCACCATCTTTGCAACCTTATCAAAAGTGGCTTCGGATAATTCATCCTGGCTAATTTCCAGTTCAAATTCATCTTTCAGAAAAGGCAGTACATTGGTATATTTCCATTCTTCATTTTTGGGAGAAGGAAAACCTGATGCTTTAAATATATCAAACGCCTGCTGGCGCAAATCACCGATTTGAGTATTGCGGCTTTGAAGGGCTGCAATTTCAAATTTGGCAACTATGCTCTCATATAACGGCGTTTCCAATTGATTAATCATTTTTGTTTGTGTTGTATGCACTGTATTGGTATTATGTAGTGTTGTTTAAAATCTTATACGAACACTCAGTACTAACTTACAGCTTCTTCTTTAATCCAGTCGTAGCCTTTTTCTTCCAGTTCCAAAGCCAATTCCTTGCCACCTGTCTTCACAATTTTACCATCGCTCAAAACGTGTACAAAATCCGGTACGATATAATCCAGTAAACGCTGGTAGTGGGTAATGATAATAAAGGCATTTTTATCGCTGCGCAATTTGTTTACACCGCGGCTTACAATACGCAATGCATCAATATCCAGACCTGAATCCGTTTCATCCAGAATAGCCAGTTTCGGTTCCAGCATTGCCAATTGGAAAATTTCATTGCGTTTCTTTTCTCCACCCGAAAAACCTTCGTTCAAAGAACGGTTTACCAATTTGGCATCGAACTCAACCAACTTTTGTTTTTCTTTGGATAAAGCTAAAAATTCTTTTGCGGTATAGGGCTCCAAGCCTTTATAAGCACGCATTTCGTTCATAGCTGTTTTCAGGAAATTGATATTGGATACGCCCGGAATTTCAATCGGATATTGGAATGCCAGAAATACACCTTCACGAGCTCTGTCTTCGGGAGACATTTCTAAAAGGTCCTTGCCGTCCAGCATCACACTTCCTTCTGTTACCTCGTAATTAGGACGTCCTGAAAGTACAGAAGCCAGAGAACTTTTACCTGCACCGTTTGGTCCCATTATAGCATGAACTTCGCCCGGTTTAACTTCAAGGTTCAATCCTTTTAATATTTCCTTTTCTTCAACTCCGGCATGGAGATTTTTTATTGATAACACTTATAAATAGATATTAGATTTGAGATGTTAGATTTGAGATTTGAATTTCAAACCTTATTTACTTTTTTATTTTTATAGTCCTTCATAATGACCTTTCAACGAAAGAACAGAAATGACATCATTCTCAACTTTATAAATGATGCTATAAACCAACCTGTCTTCTTTTGTAATTCTTCTGGACCAAAGTCCGGATAGGTTTTCTTTCAATGCTTCCGGTTTACCTATGCCTGAATATGGATGTCTGACAATATCTTCCAATAACTCAGAAATTTTCTTTTGTACCCCTTTATTTCCCGATTTTTTCCAAAATAATAAATCGTCTTTCGCTTTATCCGAAAATTCTATTTCCATAAATCTTCCAAAGAAATTTTGACCCCTCTTCCTTCTTCAATCTGCTTTTTCCCTTCCAGCAACATTTTTACAAACTCAGGATCATAATTTGGTTTTTCTTCCTTTTTTGATTCAAATTTTATTTTCAGAGCTTTCAAGAAAGCTTTTATGGCTTCCAATTGCTCTTGGTTTTCCGGATGCGCTAATATCGTTTCCATAATAAAATTTAACTTAAAAATTAACCCACACTTCCTTCCAGAGAAATAGCCAAAAGCTTTTGTGCTTCCACAGCAAATTCCATTGGTAATTTATTTAAAACTTCCTTCGCAAAACCATTTACAATTAATTCAACGGCTTTCTCCGTATCAATGCCACGGGCATTCAGATAGAAAATCTGATCTTCACCGATTTTGGAAGTCGTTGCTTCGTGCTCTAATGTTGCAGTACTGTTTTTCGATTCGATATAAGGGAATGTATGTGCACCGCATCTGTCACCAATCAACATAGAATCGCATTGGGTAAAATTTCTTGCATTATCTGCTTTCGCGCCGATTTGAACCAAACCTCTGTAACTATTCTGACCGTTTCCGGCAGAGATACCTTTGGAAATAATACGGCTACGGGTATTTTTACCGATATGATACATTTTCGTTCCCGTATCAGCAATTTGTTTGCCTTTGGCAACTGCTACGCTGTAAAATTCACCATAACTATTGTCGCCCTGCAAAATTACGCTCGGATATTTCCATGTAATGGCAGAACCTGTTTCTACCTGTGTCCAGGAAATATGCGAATTGGCACCACGACAGGCACCGCGTTTGGTTACAAAATTAAAAACACCACCCTTCCCATCTTTGTCGCCGGGATACCAGTTTTGAACAGTTGAATATTTTACTTCTGCATTTTTATTGGCAATGATTTCAACAACCGCCGCGTGTAATTGATTCTCGTCCCGCATAGGAGCCGTACAGCCTTCGAGATAACTTACAAAAGCATCATCATCAGCAATGATAAGGGTACGTTCGAACTGGCCTGTATTAGCTGCGTTGATACGGAAGTAAGTGCTTAATTCCATAGGCGAGCGAACACCTTTTGGAATATAAACAAAGGACCCATCAGAAAAAACGGCTGCATTTAAAGCTGCAAACACGTTATCAGAATGCGGTACTACAGTTCCCAGATATTGTTTTACCAAATCAGGATGTTCCTGAACCGCTTCCCCGAAAGAACAAAAAATAATACCTAATTTTTTTAATTCTTCTTTATAAGTCGTTGCTACAGAAACACTGTCAAATACTACATCCACAGCAACGCCAGTCAGTGCTTTTTGCTCATTTAAGGAGATGCCTAATTTTTTAAAAGTGGCTAATAATTCGGGATCAACTTCATCAAGGCTGTTTAATTTTGCCTTTTGTTTGGGCGCGGCATAATAAGAGATAGCCTGAAAATCCATTTCGGGCATTTTAAAGTTTTGCCATGCAGGCATTTCCATTTTCTGAAAGGCACGAAAAGCCTTCAAACGCCATTCCAACAGCCATTCCGGTTCATTTTTCTTTTTGGAAATAAAATGAATGGTTTCTTCGTTGAGGCCCGGCGGCAATATATCCTGTTCGATATCGGTAATGAACCCATGTTCGTACTCCTTACCGGTTATCTCTTCTAAAAATTCTGTACTATTTTCCATAATTTCACAATCCTACAGAGGCAATTACATTTGTTGTTTCAGCAAGATTAATGGAATCTTACGAAGCCAAAAATGTTGAAAACAACCCTATTTACCCCTGATAAGCCTGCAAAGTTACAACCAAAAAGCGGCATTTACCAAGATTTATGATAAATGCTTTCTATGTGCGGATTTTTATAAATTTCAGCTGAAAATTGAAAATAAGCCCGTTTCAGGAGATAAGTAATCAGCCGGAATGCCTATTACGAAAAACGCCCTCAAAAGAGGGCATTTAATTAGTTTTATTGTTGATTCAGGAAACTGTTAAAGTCCTTTTTGCTGTCGTCCAGTGTAAACACATTTGCTACAATAGCGAAATTGCTTTTATCGCTGACTTTTGCGTAAGCTTGTTTTACAAACTTTAATCTATTGTCATCAAAAAATATCCAGCTTGCAATATTGCTCACATCCTGTGAATTAAAAGTGTTTTTATTGGTATAAGCCAAAGCTATAGCCAGTTTTTTACTATCAGCATCAACACTTTCCATCGATTTTTTCAAAGATGAAAGCCCGGGATTTACTTCTTGCGTTACCGGTAATTCTAAAGGAGTGTCATTATCCGTATTTTCATTCTGGACCTGATTATCAGTTTGATTTTCAGTCTGATCTAATGGCTGACTCAGGTTAGGATTAAAAGGCGGGGTATTTGCAATAGGCTGTAAAGAAGCAACTTCTTTCATTCTTAATTTTTGGGTTCTCAAATCTACAATGCAATCGTAAGTTCCGCCCTTTTCGATTTTGATATTGCCGCTATATGCCAGCTCGGCTTTGCCACCTTTCCCGTCAGCATACATTCTGTATCTGTAAACCTGTAAATATTGACGTTTCCCTGGAATGTCGCCAATAGTAACTGTTCTGCCGATTTTTTTAAAATCGCGGCCATTAATACTAACCATTAATGGACTCCCATCACTTAATCTAATTCTGATAGTGCTCCTTGCTCCTGCAAAAAGTGCCGGAACGATAAAGAATAAAGCCATTATCAGCATTAATATCCGTTTCATCTGAATTGATTTTTTATAATTTGAGCAATTAAACTTAGACTTTTAGTTTCATGTAAAGTTAAAACGTAAATCTGAATGATTTATTGGATAATAATTAAAGAATATACCCTTTGAAACAACAATGCCCGGAATTTTGGTCCGGGCATTGTTATAAGAATTTGCAGATATTAGAAACTTGAAGTAATCATCACTTTGAAACCACTGAACCCGGGCTCATAGCGGCAAACACCACCGGTACAGTTAATACCATCAACTTGTTTTACGTAAGCCAGCGAAATGCGATGTGCGCCTTGGGTACGTGCAAGAAATATATTGTAAAAATGTTTGCCTTTATACTGTTGCGCAGCGTCTTCCGGATTTACATTATACATATCTGACAATGCAAATGACCATTTAGGGGCAACTGCGTATTCAAGACTTGCAAAAGCCCAGCTACCGTTATCCTGTTTGGTATTCATGTATTGCGCCTGAAGTTTTAAAGATCTTTTGTCATCAATCAAATAAGTTATCTCAGTAAATGGCGTAAATGCTTTTATGATATCACCATGCCCCTGATAAAAGGTTTTGTTATAGTACATATATTGTGCGCCAACATCAATCAAAAAGTTTTTAACGCTACGGATATTTGCTTCAAAGTAACCTTCACGATACAGGCCTACATCTTCCAGCGTATTTAAATAAGTAAAGCTGAAATTTAAATCCAGATTTTTATTGGGAGACACTATCATGTTTGCATTAAATGCCTTTTCACTTAAATCCTGAGTAGCAGGCGTATAACGTGCAATCAGACGTTGAGGGCGAATTTGTGCCGTAACGGGTTGCCAGTTAACCATACCACTGTTGGGCGCATTATCAAAAGGTGAAACTCTCATGATAAAATTCTCAGTGCGTTTTGCCGTAATGTTTAATGCAAACCCTTTACGCGCATAGCCTAAGGTTGTAAAAACAACATTGCCCGGTTTATCAACCAAAGTATTCCCACTTTGGTCATAAATGGCTTCATGTGTTTTATAAGCGCCTTCCACATACCATGTGAAATCTCCTGCTGTCAAAGTATTGTATCCCGTAAATGCATAAGTATTATAAACAGGGTTGAATATTTCTGCAGAATCATAAGTCACCACCGTACTTTTTATTTCATTTCTACTCGTTTCATCCAATGTGCGGTTCACGGCACCAACTCCCGGCGTTATATGTACGTTATCGCTTAATTGAAAATCACCTTCCGCACTAAAACCTTTTATAATAGGTTGGTAGGTTTCAAAATAATTTTTTTGCTGACCGGTAAATGCTTTCAATGTAATGTTATTGGTCAGTTGATATTTCAAATGCAATCCTTTCAACGCATTGTCAATAAGCAAACCTCTGTCTTCGTAAGAACGGAAAATTATCCCGCTACCAACCTGGTCATAAATATAACCACCGGTAATGGTCAGTCCTTTTACTTCTTTGCTGATATTCCAGGCTCCGATGCCAAAACCGGTAAAGCCTGTTCCTGCACTCGGATCTTTCAGATTTGAATTTCCGAAAACATCTAATCTTAAGAATCCCGTAAATCCATAATTGGAATATCTTAAGCTTAGCCATCCTTCGCCACCACTTAAATAATGGTTATATAAATCGTTATCTGCTCCGATGGCAGAATCTCTCTGATAAAAATTGGCATTCATCATCAAATCACCCGAAAAGGAGCCTCCGTTTTGAGCCTTTGCTTCTGAAAATGCCAATAATGAAACTGCAGATAATGCAGAAAGGCGTAAAAATTTATTTTTCATTAGTATTAAACAATGAGTGGAAATTTTAATCAAACTGAAAATATGGACGCTAAGGTATATTTTTTTTACTTTGTTTTTTACTTATTACTCTTATTTTAATGAAAGACCATTATCATCTTGATTTTAAGCAATAACCTCAATTTGCGTAAAGTAAGTGTTAATATAGCACTTCTATTGGTGTAAATCCAATTTATAAAAACGTATATTTGCTCTTACGCTGATTGTTTTTCAGGGCGTATTTTTTAATTGAAAATCGAAAATAAATTATTACTAAAGGTATGAAGAAATTAATTGCAATTGCTGCGATGGCAATTTTCGGGTTTAGTGCAAATGCACAAAATGCTACGGAGATGGATTTACCAAACACTCCGGTAAAGCAGATGAATGGTAGTTCTATTCCATTTAACCAATCTTTTGAAAAAGGCAAAGTTACACTTGTAAGTTTTTGGGCGACATGGTGTATTCCTTGTAAAAAAGAAATTATTGCCGTTAGAAACAATATGGAAAGCTGGAAAAAAGAAGTTGATTTTAATTATGTAACCGTTTCTGTCGATGATAGCCGCGCTACAGCTCAGGTTAAGGCTTACGCAAAATCTCAGGGCTGGGATTTTCCTTATTATCAGGATCCTAATTCCGATTTAAAGCGTTCTTTGAATTTTCAGAATGTTCCTTTTAGTATCATTGTAGGCAAAGATGGTAAAATCGCCTATATGCAAAGCGGTTACGAAGCTGGTGGCGAAGAAATTCTTTTTACAAAAATGAAAGAAATCGCAGCTAAATAATTTTCTAAAAAATATTTACAAAAGAACCATCAAATCCTTTTCTGTTTTGCGGAAAAGGATTTGTTATTTTTGCCATTATGAAATCATTTCAGGATAAAGATTTGCAGTCGTTTATTGGTAATCTGCTTCGTGTCGGAGTACTGACTGCAATGACGATTGTTGTGATCGGTATTGTACTTTACATGTTTCAATATGGTCACGAGACGATACATTACAGCACTTTCAAGGCAGAAAATGCTTTTAAATTTGCAGATTTTTACCAAAGATTAATGAGCGGTAACAGCAGTGCCATTATGGAATTAGGTGTCATTGTTTTGATTGTCATTCCGATTGCAAGAGTCCTTTTTACCATGATCGGTTTTTGGCTGGAAAAAGACAGGATGTACACCATTATTGCTTTTATTGTTCTTTGTATAATAGCTTACAGCTTGTTTTTCGGCGTAACATCGCATTGATTAATTTAAATAGTAACAAATTAGAAAGCCACGATTGTTTTATAACATCTTGGCTTTTTAGCGTTATCAATTTTTCTTTCTAAGAGAGCAGTTTCTCTATTTCTTTAAAGGCCTCTGCAGGTAATGTTTGTGCCCAAAGCGTATCATGTATCCATTGCATAATCGGCATTTCAATGTTTAGTTCCGCTGCAATCTTTTTCATGCCTCTTACTGCGAAATAACCTTCTGCAACCATGCTCATTTCGGTTGTTGCAGCTTTTACCGAATAACCTTTGCCAATCAAAGTCCCGAAAGCGCGGTTACGGCTGTGAGGTGAATAACATGTTACCAACAAGTCGCCCAGATAGGCGCTTGTATGGAAATCGGGCACTTCATTTGACGGATGTACCTTTTCAAATTGCAGTTCCAGAAAACGGTACATTTCACGATAACAGTTAGTATTATACACACTAAGGAAATTATCACCATACCCAATACCATGTGCTATGCCTGCGCCAACAGCATAAATATTTTTTAAAACGGCCGCATATTGTGCACCCCAGAGATCATGGTTGGAAGTTGTGCGAATATAATCGGTACCAAATGCCCGGGCACACTTTATGGTTGCAGCATCATCCAATCCTGAAAAAGTAAGATAGGAAAGCCTTTCCTGTGCCACTTCTTCGGCATGGCAAGGTCCTGTAATAGCTACATATTGGTCCAATTCAAAATCAAATTCACTGGCCAGGTAATCATTCAATAAAACATATTTTTCAGGCAAAATGCCTTTTATAGCGGAGATGACAGTTTTGTTTTTAAGTGCATCTTTTGGAATGGCATGCAGTATATCCATTGCAAATGCAGACGGAACGCAGAACACCAATATATCAGACGCATCCAAAACCGCCTGTAAATTTGTAGTTGGCTTTATTTTATCTGCAGCAAATGAAACCGATGTGAGATACTGCGGATTATGATGCTTTTGCAATAAATGAGTAACAGAACTTTCATTTCGCATCCACCAATGAATAGTGTTGCCATTGTCAGTAAGCATTTTTGCCAATGCTGTAGCCCAGCTCCCATTTCCTATAATGCCAAACATTTCTTTAGTTTAAAATTCAAAGGCCAAATGTAGAAATTAAAATCAAAAACCACACGTAAAACTCTATAATAGCAACCTTGTGCGAGATGAAATAAGAACAATAAAGATGATATGAAATATGATATTTTCCGTGTCTACATTATATCCGTTTTTAAATTTTTACTTTTGGCTTTCAAATCAGCAGTGTGATATTAGATAAAACAACCTTACATGACCTTTCTTTTTTACAAGGAGAGCATTCTGTGTTTGCACTTATAAATCAATGTACGACTCAGGCCGGCAGTGATGTTTTGAAGAAAATAGTTCAGATGCCTCCCTCCGACTTTGAAAAATTAAGAGAACAGCAAGACGCTGTAAAATTCTGGATGCAATATCCCGATGCATGGACATCTAAAATTTCAAACGGGACATTGGTAATGATTGAGAAATTCTATGAATCTGCCGATGCTTTTCACGGTAAAAGCAATTCAATAGGTCTTTTCATGAACTCCGTCATGCAAAAATTATTCAATAGAAATGCTTATTCTTTTGTGCGTTTTTCCATTTCACATCTCATTGACTTTTTAAAAGGATGTAATGAATTGGTTGTTTTATTGGAGCACCGTCCACCAAAAATTATCGCTGTTATTTTAGAATCTTTTAAAGAAGTAATAGCATTGCCATTATGCAGGGAACTTGTAAATACATCTGACAATGCACCACAACCACAGTTATTGGAACTGAGTTACAAGGCAAGAAGGGAGATAAAGCACATAGTATTGCAGATGATCGACCGTTATGCAAAACTGGATGCATTACAGTCAATGGCAAACGTTACTTTGAAAAAGGGCTGGACAATGCCGGAGCTGAAACCGTCTGCATTATTGCAATATCAGGCAGAACAATTGCATCATCCGTTACTGAAAAATCCGGTGGCTTATGATATTAATTATTCGAAAGAACAAAATTTCCTGTTTCTCACCGGAGCAAATATGTCGGGTAAAAGTACTTTGATAAGAGCGATGGGCGTTGGCGCTTTATTGGCGCATTTAGGAATGGGTGTCCCGGCAAAGTCAATGCAGATAAGTTTTCTGGAAGGCATTGTTACCAATATGCAGGTTGAGGATAATATCTTTCTGGGTGAAAGTTACTTCTTTGCAGAAGTGCAGCGCATGAAATTAACCGCACAAAAATTAAACAAGAATCGCTATTATCTGGTTTTGATGGATGAGCTATTTAAAGGCACTAATGTACATGATGCTTATGAATGCAGCCGAGCTGTGATAGATGGATTGTTGAAACAAAAGGATAATTTAATGGCACTTTCGACGCATTTGAATGAACTTTCCGAAAACCTGAAAACACAACCTAATGTTTGGTTCCGCTATTGCTACACCGACATCACAACCAATGGCCAATATACTTTTACTTATCAATTAAAGGAAGGCGTATCTAAAGACAGGATAGGTTACCTCGTTTTGAGAAATGAAGGTGTGCTAGATTTATTGAAAGCATAATAATCCAAATTGAAAGCTTTTTTAATTTCCCGTTTCTTTGCAGATAAATTTAATGACGATGGATGCTATTCAAGTGCACGATAAAACATTTGTACCATATATTTCCGCTGCCGATATAGCAGAAAAGATAAAAGAGATTGCTTCTCAGATTAGTAAAGATTATGAAGGCAAAAGGCCTTTATTTATTGCTGTGTTAAACGGATCCTTCATTTTTGCTTCCGATTTATTCAGGCGGTTAAATATAGATGCCGAAATATCTTTCATCAAACTCGCATCCTACAAAGGGACAACATCTACAGGCAATGTCATCACTGCGATTGGCCTTGAGGAATCGTTGCACCAACGTCATGTGATTTTATTGGAAGACATTATCGATACAGGAAAAACACTACACGAATTTTTGCCACAGCTACAGCATCAGGGTCCTGCATCTATTGAAGTTGCCGCATTGCTGACAAAACCGGATGCATTGAAATTTCCTGTTCATCCTAAATATTCAGGTTTTGAAATCCCTAATAAGTTTGTTGTTGGCTACGGTCTGGATTATGATGGGCTGGGCCGGAATATTCCCGGAATATACCAGTTAGGATAGATTGATTACGAAATGCAGATTCTACAAGAAAATAAAAATCCTTGCTCAGTAAGAGCAAGGATTTTTATTTATGGAGATATATAATTCAGGGTTAGATTTTCACGCCCATATTATAAAGTACAAAACTCCAGATATCAGTTTGTTCATCAATAGATTTGGAAGTCGGTTTGCCGGCTCCATGCCCCGCTTTGCTATCAATGCGAATCAAAGTTGGTTTATCGCATCCTTGCGCTTCCTGAAGCGTTGCTGCAAACTTAAATGAATGCGCAGGAACCACACGATCATCATGATCGGCAGTTGTAATCATAGTTGCCGGATAACAAGTACCTTTTTTGATATTATGTAACGGAGAGTATTTTATCAGATAATTGAATTGCTCTTCGTTGTCGCTGCTGCCATATTCTACAGCCCATCCCCAGCCAACAGTGAATTTGTGGTAACGCAACATGTCTAAAACACCCACTTGTGGAATAGCAACGCCAAACAAATCGGGACGTTCGGTTAAACAAGCGCCTATTAAAAGACCTCCGTTACTGCCGCCTTTAATAGCTAACTTAGGTGTACTTGTATATTTTTCTCTGATCAAATATTCTGCACCTGCTATAAAATCATCAAATACGTTCTGTTTATTAGCAAGCATACCTGCTCTGTGCCAGTCCTCGCCATATTCACCGCCACCACGGATATTGGCAACACAATAAACACCGCCCATTTCCATAAATGCAATATTGGAAACGGAGAATGCAGGCGTCATGTTGATGTTGAAACCGCCGTAAGCATACAACATTGTAGGGTTATTGCCATCCAGTTTTAATCCTTTTTTATAAGTAATGTACATCGGAACCTGTGTGCCATCTTTACTTGGGTAGAATACCTTTTTTGTTTCAAAATCGTCCGGATTAAATTTCAACTGTGGCTTGGCATATAAATCTGATTTGCCTGATTTAATATTATAGTTAAAAACCGTTGGCGGGTAAGTATAAGAAGTAAAGGTATAGAAGAATGAATTTTCGTCTTTCTTACAACCAAAACCGGTTGCGGTTCCGAGGCCCGGCAATTCAACCACATGCTCCAGTTTCCCTTCGTAGTTGTATTGATTTATTTCCGTACATGCATCTTTAAGGTAGTTTGCAAAAAGTTTTCCGCCTCCGCTTCCTACACTTTGTAATGTTTGTTTTTGTTCAGGAATCAATACTTTCCAGTTACTTGCTTCAGGATGTTTCGGATCCAGCAGAACGACCTTATTGTTCGGCGCTTCAAAATTAGTTTGTATTATAATCTTATCACCAATATTGTCAATTACTGCAGCATTGGTTTTGAATCCGGGCACAATAGTTATAAACCCTGTCGCATTTTTATCTTTCAGGTCTTTTATTTTAATTTCAGAGCCATCCGTCCCTTCAGAAATACTTAATACAAGGAAACGTTCATCCTCTGTAAGGCCACCGCCAACGTAACGCAAGGGATGTTCTTTGTCTTCATAGATCAATACATCTTCGCTCTGTTCAGTACCTATTTTATGGAAATATATTTTCTGGTATTCTGTCTTGGCGCTGTACTTTGTTGCTTCATCTTTCGGACGTTCATAACCACTGTAGTAAAAACCTTCATCACCCTTCCAGCTGATGTCGGTAAACTTTACATATTGCAGTTTGTCTTTCAGCGATGTCCTTTTCTCAAAGTCAACAATATTGATCTCCTGCCAATCGCTGCCGGATGATGAGGTAGCAAAAGCAAAGTATTTCTGATTTTTTGAAAATGCCGTTGCCTGCAACGCAACAGTTCCGTCGGTGGAAAGGTTGTTTGGATTGATGAATGCTTCCGGTGCGCCTTCAAAGCCTTTCTTTACGTATAAGACTGATTGGTTTTGCAAGCCATCATTTTTGTAAAATGCAAGCCATTTTCCTTCCCTTGTTGGTGCGGAAATACGTTCATAGTTCCATAAGTTAGTTAATCGCTCGTGTATTTTTTGTCTGAAAGGAATCTTGGACAAATATAGTTGCGTAACAACGTTTTCATCCTTCACCCATTGCGTTGTTTCTGCTGCGGTGTCGTTCTCCAGCCACCGGTAAGGATCTGTAATACTTTTACCGAAGTAATTATCGGTTTGATCTACCTTTCTGGTTTCAGGGTATTTTAATTGTGCATTCATTTGTAAGCTGCTACAGGCTGCAATAGCGAATAGCGGGAGTATTTTTTTGTTCATTCCTTGTTTGTTTTTTGCGGAATAATAAATTATTGGGTCAAATTTACTTACAGTTTTTGAGTTGTGCTTCTTCCATGTCCATAAACATGAGTTTCATCAGTTTCGATTTGCGTTTGGACATATCTGTACGTTCTCTTGTCAGCCTGTTGAAAAAATTGAAACAGAAAAAACTCGGGAAAGTATTAGGTCTTTTCAAAATTACCTGATAGCAATTGTTAAAAGCCGTAATAGATTCGTACAAATATTTAGGCGAAAACCTTAAGCCGAATACTGTTTTATTACCAACCGTAAATGTTTGTATTTTCCTATATTCAGCTGTATATCCTTTTGGTGCAAGGCTTTCAGCCGTCTTTGGAAGAAAGCAATTCATATCAATCACCAGAGAATCATGGATAACGGGAATTTCAGATTCAATACCCGTGCTGTATAACTGATATTCGCCGTTTACTTTTTTCAGGAAAACAAAAAGCTTTTGGCCCGTTTCATATTTTGTATATCGGAAAGAACCGGAACGGCCAATATATTTTTGAATTTTAAGCGTACTTATTTTCCCTTTATTAATGATACAATCGAGGTAATAGTATTTATCATCAAGTTTTGAAATAGTACCGTATGTTATGACTTCGGCACAGGACCCCATGTCAAATAATTTGACCGGATCGTATGTTTGTGCTAAAGCAGCTTTCGAAATAAGAACGAATAAAAGGCTATAGAAAACTACTTTCATGTAAGGCTCGGATATTGGCTGATTTCTTCCAAAAGTACGATTTTCAATTTTATGGTTTATTTTAGCGGCCTGAAACAGAAAGGATGATTATTCTTTGATATGTGTCATTCTTATGAAGTTAATTTTGCAAACAATCCACTAAATGAAACTACTCGAAAATAAAACCGCTATTGTAACCGGTGGCAGCCGTGGAATCGGTGAAGCCATTGCTTTGAAGTTTGCTGAACATGGCGCCAATGTCGCGTTCACTTACTTATCTTCTGATGAAAAAGCAAAAGCCCTTGAAGATAAATTAACGGCAATGGGGGTAAAAGCAAAAGCGTATAAAAGTGATGCGGCGGATTTTGCGGCGGCGGAAGCTTTGGCAAACGATGTGGTAAAAGAATTTGGTGCTATTGATATTTGTGTAAATAATGCAGGCATTTCCCGCGATAATTTATTATTGCGTGTCACCTCCGACCAGTGGGATGAAGTAATGCATGCAAATCTGAAATCTGTTTTCAATCTTACAAAACAGGTAATCCGTACCATGATGAAAGCCCGCAGCGGCAGTATTATCAATATGAGCTCCATAGTTGGTGTAAAAGGTAATGCAGGTCAAAGCAGTTATGCCGCTTCCAAAGCAGGTATTATTGGTTTTACAAAATCGGTTGCACAGGAATTGGGTAGCCGTAATGTACGTTGCAATGCTATTGCTCCGGGGTTTGTAGAAACAGACATGACACATTATTTAAAAGAAGGCGATGCAAGCCAGTGGTTTGAAAAAATACCGTTACAGCGTTTTGGCAAGCCTGAAGAAATTGCAAATGTTGCATTATTCCTGGCTTCCGATATGAGTGCTTATATGACCGGTCAGGTGTTGAGCGCCTGCGGCGGGATGAATATATAATATTGAAATTGGAAATTAGAAATAGGGACAAGCAATTTGAAGTTGAGATTTGGAATTTTTGATTTATAACTTGGAATTTCATTTTAGACTACCTTTGTCTGCTATTAAAATAAATTATTGAATGGGAAAAATGCACGCAGCAATTACAGCTGTCGGTGGCTATGTGCCGGAATATATTTTATCCAATAAGGAATTAGAAACGATCGTCGACACCACAGACGAATGGATAACAGCCCGAACGGGCATCAAAGAGCGCAGAATATTGAAAGGTGAGGGATTGGGAACTTCTTTCATGGCCACAGAAGCCGTGAAAGATCTTTTGAAGAAAAAGAACATTGATCCTGAATCTATCGATTTGCTTATTTGCGCAACTACAACACCCGATATGCAATTCCCGGCTACGGCAAACCTTGTTGCTGCCAATTGTGGTTTGACTAACGCTTTCAGTTATGATGTAAGTGCTGCATGCAGTGGTTTTATATACGCCCTGAATACAGGCGCTCAATTTATTGAAAGCGGCCGTAATAAGAAAGTGATTATAGTTGGTGCCGATAAAATGAGTTCTATAGTAGATTATACTGACCGTTCTACCTGTATTATTTTTGGCGACGGCGCTGGTGCTGTGTTGTTAGAGCCAAACGAGGAAGGCAATGGCGTGCTGGATTCTATATTGAAAAGCGACGGTAAAGGTTGGGTGCATTTACACCAAAAAGCCGGAGGTTCTAAAATGCCGGCTTCTATTGAAACTGTTACGGCAAGGCAACATTATATTTATCAGGAAGGACAAACGGTTTTTAAATTTGCTGTTACAAATATGGCCAATGTTTCTGCCGAAATAATGGAACGTAACGGACTTACCGCAGAAGATGTTGATTGGCTGGTGCCACATCAGGCTAACTTGCGCATCATCAGCGCGACTTCAGATAGAATGGGCTTGCCGGAAGAAAAAGTGATGCTGAATATTCAGCGTTATGGTAATACCACAAGCGGTACTATTCCATTGTGTTTATGGGAGTGGGAAAGTAAATTGAAAAAAGGCGATAACCTTATTCTTGCTGCTTTTGGCGGTGGGTTTACATGGGGTTCTACCTATATTAAATGGGCTTACTAAGTCAATAATTTAATTCGATCATAAAAGAGAGGTTAGTTGAACATTCAACTAACCTCTCTTTTATTTTGCCCTGTTGCAAAAAGCACAAGCTATCGTTCTGTTAAACCAATTATTTATTGATAAGAACCCTTGTCGGTATAGGTGCTGCTATTCCGTTTTCATCAAAGGCTTTTTTGACACGCTCCTGAACGCCGAAATAAACATCCCAATAATCTGCCTGCAAGGTATATGGCCGTATAGCAAGAGAAACCATGCCATCTCCTACTTTCAGGACACTCACCTCCGGTGATGGTGCCGTAAGTACTTTTGGATGCTGCAACATAGCTTCAGTTGCTATTTTACGGGCTTTATCAATATCCATATCTAATGCAATCGCCATAGATAAATCCACTCTTAAATTTCCGTGGGTTGTATAATTTGTAATCACACCTGTTGACAAGCCGCCATTTGGAAGAATGATGACTTTATTTTCCGGCGAAAGCATAGTGGTATTAAAAATACCTATTTCCTGTACGATGCCTGTCATTCCCTGCGCTTCAATCATATCATGTACTTTGAACGGCTTGAATATCATAATCATTACTCCTCCGGCAAGGTTACCGAGTGAACCATTTAGTGCTGCGCCGATTGCCAGGCCTGCTCCCGCCAATAATGCAGCAAAACCGGTAATGTCAACCCCGATTTTACTTACAATAACAAGGAACAATAAAATAGTAAGGGCTGCTTTTATAACCGAAAGCAGAAAACGCTGAAGAGTGGCATCAAAATTTTTCGTCGCAAATAACTTCTGTAATACCCCATTGGCCTTCCTTATCAACCAGGAACCAATTATGTAAATTAAGATCGCGCCAATTATCTTGGGCCCGTAATCAAGCGCTAAGACCTGGAGGCTCGTAAGCCACTCTTTTCCTGTGTTTACGACACCGTTTGGAGTAGGTAAACTTTGTGTGATTTGTAAATAAGTCATATCAGTTATGATTTTGTGAAAATAATACAGATATACCACTACAACTTTTATGCCAAACTCATAAAATTTTAAAATATTTTTTTAACTACTCCATATTTTCCTTTGTATCATTAGTTTGAGTTTTGTCTTCTGAATTCTCATTTCCCTGCTCTTCTTTAATAACCACCTTATGAGGGATATTTTTTGGCATTTCTTCTCCCAATAATTTGCCCCAGGGCTTCAGTTCATTTATGCGGTCAAAAATAATTTTCAGCACTGCAACAAAAGGTATGGAAAGAAACATCCCGCTGACTCCCCAGAGCGTTCCGCCAAGCAAAACAATAACTATGGAAACAAGCGCATTGACAGATACTTTTGATGATACTACACGCGGCACAACAATATTATTATCTATGAATTGAATGACCAGGTAGGCAATTACAATTAAAACCGGCGTTGTAAGACCGTCATCTTTCGTTACAAAAGAAATAAGTACCGGAATGGCTATTGCAATAACTCCGCCGATATATGGTACAACGTTTAAGATAGCACCTATAACACCAATCAGAATAGCATATTTTACACCCAGAATCATCAATGCAACTGAGTTCAGTGTTGCAATGATACAAGCCTCTATCATCAGGCCTACAATATAACTTTGAACGGCACTTTTCGTTTCCTGTAAAATGTCGGCTACCTGTTCTTTATTATCTTCTTTGAATACTTCAAAAATAAAATTCAGTAATAACGGCTTATAGAAAAGTAATAAAAACACATACAACGGTATCAGTACAAAATAACTTACGATACCAAAAACAGTATTTAAAGTCTGCCCCAGATAACCTTTGCTGTTATTTAAAGTATCATTGAGCATCTTCATCTGTTTGTCCAGCGGAATATTGAACTTCATGCTTACCCATTGTTGAGCTTCATTCAACAGCCCTAATGACTTTTGTTTCAACTGGGGCAACATGTCGCCAAACTGAATAATCTGGGTAGATAGGAAAAGCATAACCCCCGCCAGAACAATAATAGCCGTCAGTAAGGTTAAGATTATTGCAAGTATCTTAGGCACCTTCCATTTCTCCAGCCTGTTGTAAAGCGGATTCAGCAATATTGCAATCAGACCTGCAAATGCAAACGGAACTAAAATATCCTGTAATAAAGACAGAATATAAAAGAACAGGTAAAGACCAATCAGGACAAGTGGCGCCTTTATATAAAACGGGAAATTCCTGGGTCTGGGCTGAACTGTTAATTCGGCTTCCTCATTGGAGGGCCGTTGTTTCTTAAATGTAAAAAATCCCATGAGCTTCGGTTTGGAACGTGTATTGCATAAAGCTAATTAAATAAAAGAAGAGTAGTATGTTTTGATATGAATGTTTTATAAAGCCAAAGAAACACAGTTTGTTACAAATAGTTGACCAAAGACACCTGATAGGAATAATTTTTTCCCTGAATACTACTTTTATTTTACTACGCCGCAAAATGGCGTACAGCAAAACTACCTTTGATTTATCAAATGAAACAAAGTATTCACCATTAAAACATATTCAATATGGAGACAATGCAAGTTTACGAAACAATCAACGTTTCTCAGGATTTAATCAGCAGGTTAGGTTTCAGAGCGGTTACCCACCCAAGGCATTTTTACTGTGTCAGAAACGGAGAGGCTTTGGAATTGACCATTCATCTTTTTGAAAATAAAAACACAGATAATGTAATCTACTATACCGAAGCTAAATATATACTCAGTGGTAAGTTGAGGCATAAAACGCTGTTCCGGTTCAGAAAGAATGAAGACTATGAAAAGCAACATATACTTTGCCTGCACGACTTGTTTTTTGACGAAGCTATTGCTGCGCAGTTCGAGAAAGAAAATACTTTTCATCCTTCCCCGTTAATGGATAAAAACAAATCTGAATCATGGTTGAATTGGATTCGCAGCCATTGGAATACCAATCATTTTGAAAGTAAATATAAAACCTTAGGTGGCCTGATGGGCCCTGCTGATATTATTTATAATTAAACCCTAACCCCATTAAATTCCTGTCATCAGGAGGCCGGCACCCGAGGAGGGGTTGTCGGCTTTTCTTTCTTTTTATTGTTAGATTTGAACTTTGTTTTTATTTATACAATTGCAAAAACTATGTCGCATACCGATTATTATTTTCGTCATCAATGCATTCTCCGTAAACTTCAGAAAGCGCCTGCAAGCCTGGAGGAAATTCAGGATTATTATGAGCTGGAATGCGAGACACATGGCTATGCTTTCAGTTTTTCAAAACGAACATTCATAAGAGATAAAAATGAAATCCTTTCCATGTTCAAAAGGGAAATCGGTTATAATAAATCGCTGAACAAATATTACCTGGAAGAAGAAGAAATTCAGGATGATTTTGGCGGCAGAATTGCCGATACTTACAATACTTACCTTGCTTTGAATATGATGGAAAGTATTGCCGATTTTGTACATCTTGAAAAGCGACGTCCGCAAGGCATGGAACATTTCAGTGAGCTTATGCAGGCATTAAAAGGGAAATTCATCATTAAGTTTGAATACGAAAAATATGATAACAGCGATGCAACGGCAAGAAGGGCAGAACCGTTGGCACTAAAAGAATTTGAAAGTCGCTGGTATTTACTGGCAAAGGACCTGAAGGATAATACCATAAAGATTTTTGCTCTGGATAGAATGAGTTATCCGGAAACAACGAAACAGCGTTTCAAGGCTGATAAGAATTTTAATGTAAATACTTATTTTGAACATTGTTTTGGTATTGTGAGACCTTCTGAAACCAATGCAAAACCGGAAGAAATTATTCTTTCGTTTAAAGGTAATAAAGGCAAATATATCAAAAGCCTTCCGCTACACATTTCCCAGCAAATTATTAAAGAAGACGAAAAGGAATTACAGGTGAAATTATTATTATTCATTACCCATGACTTTGTAATGGAAATCCTGAAACATGGCGATGAGGTGGAAGTATTACAACCACAGCAATTGCGGAAATCTTTAAAGACAATTTTGAAAGGAGCAGAACAATATTATTAGGAATATTTATATTTTTCTTGTTTAATGATATTCTGATAAGAATTAATATCGATAGGCCTATTGTCAATCTTTCATGCCTCAGCGCATTTTTATCTTAACTTTGCTTTTCAACAGCGTTTCACTGAATGACCGGTGAAATTTTTACAGATAAATTGCGACAATGAATCTTTCCGAACTATATCGACGTGCGCTCAATTTTGAGTTTCTTTCTGCAGAAGAAGGAGCCTATATGTTTGAACATGCACCGCTTGCTGAAATTGCTTTTGTGGCGAATGAACTGCGTAAAATTCAGGTGCCGTATAATAAAGTCACCTGGATTATTGACCGTAATATGAACACAACCAATGTTTGTACGGCCAATTGTAAGTTTTGTAATTTTTACCGCATTCCCGGCCATGCCGAAGGATATACGACCGATATTGAAACCTATAAACGTAAAATAGAAGAAACCTTCCGCTACGGAGGCGAACAGCTTTTATTGCAGGGAGGTCACCATCCTGATTTGGGTCTGCCTTATTATGTGGATTTATTCAGGCAGTTAAAAGCACTATATCCAAATCTGAAACTTCACGCGTTAGGGCCACCGGAGATTGCACATATTTGCAAAGTAAGCGGTGTAACTTATTATGAAGCTTTATCAGCATTGAAAGAGGCCGGTATGGACAGTATGCCCGGCCCGGGTGCTGAAATTCTGGATGACAGGGTACGCCGTCTGATTTCCAAAGGGAAATGTGGTGCAAAAGAATGGCTGGATATTATGGAAGTGGCGCATCAGTTAAAGCTTACAACCAGCGCTACCATGATGTTCGGACATGTGGAAACCATTATGGAACGTTTCGAGCATTTAGTAAAATTGCGTGAAGTGCAGGCCAAAAAACCGGAAGATGCAAAAGGGTTTCTTGCTTTTATTCCATGGACTTTCCAGGATGTCGATACTTTGTTGAAACGTATTCGTCGGGCTAAAAATGATACTACACCCGAAGAATATATCCGAATGATTGCCATGAGCCGTATTATGCTGCCAAATGTGAAAAACATTCAGGCAAGCTGGCTGACCGTTGGTAAACAGACAGCACAGCTTTGTTTACATGCAGGAGCCAATGATTTCGGCTCTATCATGATTGAAGAAAATGTAGTGAGCGCCGCAGGTGCACCACATCGTTTTACCGCCGAAGGTATTCAGGAGGCTATTCGGGAAGCGGGTTTCGAACCGCAATTGCGTAACCAGCAATATGAATTCCGCGAAATGCCGTTGCTGGAACAGCAGGTGATTAATTATTAGTCGATAGTTTTTAAATTTGTTTTTATAGAAAATGCCAATCTTTTAAGATTGGCATTTTCAGTTGAATCAGTTTCATATCTCTATTACTTCTCATGATTGACCACTAATTACTAACCTTTAATCTCTATTCACTAACGGCTAAAAGACTAATTTGCTCATTTCCCAATTATCCCCTTACTTTGGAATATGGTAAATTATTCATCTGATGTTGAAGCTGTAAAAGGCCTGCAACAGAAATACGAAGAACTGCGTGGTGCCGTTGGGCAGGTTATTGTAGGGCAAATGGATGTGATAGAAAAGCTGATTATTTCTATTCTTTGTAATGGACATAGCTTGCTGGTGGGTGTTCCCGGGCTCGCAAAAACATTATTGGTAAAAACAGTTGCAGATGCTTTGGATTTGTCATTCAAGCGTATTCAGTTTACACCCGACCTTATGCCGGGCGATATTACAGGTGCAGAAATATTAGACGAAAACCGCAGGTTCAAGTTTTTAAAAGGACCCATTTTTGCAAATATTGTTTTGGCCGATGAAATAAACCGTACACCGCCCAAGACTCAGGCAGCCTTACTGGAAGCCATGCAGGAACGAAATGTAACCACTGCAGGCGAAGAGTTTAAATTGCCCGCACCTTTTTTTGTATTAGCCACACAAAATCCGATTGAACAGGAAGGGACCTATCCCTTGCCTGAAGCACAACTGGACCGTTTTATGTTTCAGATAATTGTGGATTACCCGGCTTTTGAAGAGGAAGTTCAGATTGTAAGACAGACCACAAGTCCGCAGAATATTAATTTACCCAAGGTTTTGCATGCAGAAGAGATTTTATATTTCCAGCAATTGGTGAGAAGAGTTCCGGTACCTGATAATGTGTTGGAATATGCTGTAAGACTGGTTCAGAAAACAAGGCCAAATAAAAACGACAGTAATAGCCTTGCAACTCAGTACCTGGCCTGGGGCGCAGGTCCGCGCGCTTCGCAGAATCTGATATTGGCTGCTAAATGCTATGCTTTATTACATGGCAAATATTCTCCTGATATTGAAGATGTAAAAGCTATGGCACAATCCGTACTTTTGCACAGAGTAGTAGGAAGCTACAAGGCAGAAGCAGAAGGCATTTCAATTGCTGAGTTGATAGACAGATTATTGTAATGGATTAAATGGTTTTATGGTTTAATTGTTCAAACCATATTGTGAATGCAACATCGCAATAACAATTTAATCATTTTGGCAATGAAACAATTTAAAAATGGAAAAGACAAGAGCAATATTTGAGCGTTGGATTATATTAGAAGCTGATTTGGTGGAAAAATTTGGCAAGAAACCCAATATGGAAGCCATTTTGTTTTTGATTGGCATGAATGAATACAGAGGCAGGATTCCCAAAATAAAATTCTCAAAAGAGCAGAAACAGGATCTGATGCATGTTGCGGTTTGCACACTACTGGCACAAGATGGTTATTATCAGTTAGAAGGATATGATGATGAAGGCTGGCCGCATTTCAGGCAATTGAAACATGTAGAAACAGACCAGGATACACTGATGGCACAAGATGCTTTACTGAAAGAGTATATTCTGGAATATTTCGGAATCGAATAAAAATATTGAATGACCATAATTGATTTGACAACTTTTAAAAAAGTTGTCAAATTTGTTTTAAGCATAAAATTATCTGGCAAAATGATTATCCCAAAATATCCTGCAACTGGCACTACTATTTTTAGTATAATGTCTGCTCTTGCAAATGAACATAAGGCAATCAATTTATCGCAGGGCTTTCCCGATTTTCCAATTGATGAAATGCTCGGGAGCCTTGTAAATAAAGCTATCATGGATGGGTTTAATCAATACGCACCTATGATTGGCTTACAGAACCTGAGAGAAGCTATTGCCAATAAAATCCTGCATTTTCAGAAAGTAGAAGTAAATCCTAATACGGAAATTACGATAACTCCCGGCGCTACTTACGCCATTTATACCGCCTTTGCAACTATCCTTCAGCCCGATGACGAAGTTATTGTTTTAGAACCCGCCTATGATAGTTATGTGCCTAATATCTATACCTGCGGTGCGACTCCTGTACGGATAACGTTAAACGATGGAACATTTGAAATAGACTGGAACAAAATATATGCTGCAATAACCACTAAAACAAAAGCAATCATTATCAACAACCCACATAATCCCTGTAGCGTAACATGGTCTGAGCAAGACTTTCAGCATTTAATAACTTTGGTGGAAAAGCATAATTTGTATGTAGTTTCGGATGAGGTTTATGAGCATTTGGTTTTTGATAGCAAAGAGCATATTTCTGTTTTAAGATATCCTGAATTGCGTTCCAGGAGTTTTGTTATTCATTCTTTCGGTAAGGCATTTCACAGTACCGGTTGGAAAATGGGTTATTGCATTGCGCCGGCTGAATTGATGCATGCATTCAGGGCTATTCATCAATATCTTGCCTTTAGCGTGAACACGCCTATGCAGCAAGGTATTGCAACATATTTAGATGATTTGAGTCATCTTGAAACGACAACCCGCATGCTGCAACAAAGAAGGGATTTTTTTCTGGAACAGATGAAGGCAACCAGATTCAAATGGCTGAAACCTGCCGCAGGAAGCTATTTTCAATTGATGAATTATGAAGCCATTTCAGATTTGCCAAGTATGGAATTTGCAATATGGCTCACAAAAAATTATAGTGTTGCCTGTATTCCGTTAAGTTCCTTTTATCAGGACGACAACAATGAAAAATGGGTCCGTTTTTGTTTTGCAAAAAAAGAAGAAACATTAATGGCTGCAGTAGAAAATCTCAAAAGTATTTAGAGGAAAATTCCTGCCCGCTTTCCGAATGTATAACAAGTAGGTGAAATTTTATTGCTGCCGCTATACACTTATTATTAATAATTCCTTCATTGCGTATTAACTATTAAGCAATGTTTATTTCCGCTCTTTGCATATAGGAAATGACGAATTTATTTTTGTTACCTTATGATAAAGAGAGAAATTGAGTTGCTGGTTTTGTCCGATATTCATTTGGGCACCTATGGCTGCCATGCCAAAGAATTACTTCAATACCTGAAAAGCATTCAACCAAAATCTATTGTGTTGAATGGCGACATCATCGATGTATGGCAATTCAGTAAACGTTATTGGCCTTCTGAGCACATGATGGTGATAAAGCACCTTATCGGGCTTATAGCAAAAGGAACACCCATCTATTACATTCCCGGCAACCATGATGAAATGATGCGTAAGTTCAAAGGAACGCAACTGGGTTCATTGAGGATTGTAAATAAACTGTCATTGAACCTTCATGGAGAAAGAACATGGATGTTTCACGGCGATGCTTTCGATGTGGTAATGCAACATTCCAAATGGCTTGCAAAGCTTGGTGCCGTTGGATACGATACACTTATACTCATTAATCGCTTCATGAATTTCTTTTCTGAAAAGATGGGAAGAGGTAAACTTTCGCTTTCAAAAAGAATTAAGAACAGTGTAAAAAGCGCAGTTGCATTCATCAATAAATTTGAATCAACCGTTTGCGAGATTGCTGCTGAAAATAATTATCAGTATGTGATTTGCGGGCATATACATGAACCTGCATTAAAACATGTCGTTACAGATAAAGGAACAGTTTGTTATTTGAATTCCGGCGACTGGATTGAAAACCTGACTGCATTAGAGTACAATGATGCACAATGGAAAATTTATCGCTATTATGAAGATGAAGTTGCTCAGAGCGTAGAGCTGGAGCATCGTTCAAAAAATAAAGAAAGTAATAAGGCGCTTTTTAACAGCCTTCTTGCTGAAATGAAAATCACTGTTTAACCGCTTTCACCAAATATAAAAGCCCCTATATAATACGTTCTGTCATTACTATGAAAATTTTGTATGCGATTCAAGGAACAGGAAATGGACATCTCTGCAGAGCCAAAGATATTTATCCCGAACTACAGAAATATGGCGAAGTAGACTTGCTTGTAAGTGGTTATCAAAGTGATATTCCATTGCCATTTCCTGTTAAGTACCGATTGAAAGGACTGAGTTTTATTTTTGGGAAACATGGTGGTGTCTCGTTGATGCAGACAGCAAAGCGATTGAATCTGTTTCAATTTGTGAGAGATGCTTATCGTCTTCCTGTTGAAGATTATGATTTAATAGTAAATGACTTTGAACCGATTTCTGCATGGGCTTGTAAGTTTCATGGTCATCCCTGTATTGCATTAAGTCATCAGTCGGCAGTAGTACATGAGGCTGTGCCCAAACCTAAAAAAGATGGCTGGTTTGGCCGTAGTATCCTCAAATACTATGCCCCTTTTTCTTCTCATTACGGTTTTCATTTTAAGCGATACGATTCAAATGTGTTCCTGCCTGTTATAAGAAAAGAAGTACAAGCTCTGGAAAGTAGTACAGGCAAACATTACACGGTTTACCTACCTTCTTATAATGCAGAAGCGCTTGTCAGGTTTTTAAGTAAGACACAGAAAGTGGAATGGCAGGTGTTTTGTAAACACACCAAAGAAGCATTTCAGTTCGAGAATATCTCAGTTTCCCCTATATCAAATGATGCATTCCTTAAAAGTTTATCTGAATGTAAAGGAGCCTTATTAGGTGCGGGTTTTGAAGGGCCTTCAGAAGCACTGTATCTTAATAAGAAATTAATGGTTGTACCGATGATGCGTCAGATAGAGCAGCAATGTAATGCCGCTGCTTTAGAGCAATTAGGTGTTCCCGTAATACCTTCTCTGCAACCAAAATATTTTGAGAAAGTAAACGAATGGATTTTAAATGACAGTAAAGTAGAAGTAACTTTTTCAAAAGAGACAGCTGCTGTTGCTGTGGAACAACTGATACATGATTTTTTAGAAGGAGTAGAAAAGAGATTAGGTAATCCCATGCCGGATTTCTATTAGGCAAAATATTTATACTTAAATAAAAATAGCTCCATCATCTGTTGACGGAGCTATTTTATTTTTGATCTTAACGGATGTATTAAGAACCTGTGTTTTTTGTTTTTGGCGATAAGTCAAAAGGCACAACAAGTTTGAAACTGATGTTTCTCCCCATATTAAAAATGCCAGGTTGCACACCCGCCGGAACTTCAGGATTATCAAAATACTTTAACCTGCTCATATTGGATTGATAATTTACATTAGCCAGATTAGTACCTTCTATAAATAAATCAAGTATCTTCTTGCCTGATGCATTTACGAGACTGGCGCCTATACCTGCGCTCAGCAAATTATATCCTGCGGTGTAAGTCTCGGTTCCGTATGCCGCAAAAAATCTGTTTTGCGCATTAAAATGATCGAAACCGACAAAGCAATATAAATTATTGACCCGCTTGAACCCTTTAATAAAAGTGCCGCGCAGTTCAGAGTGCAGATGGAAAGGTGGAATAAATGGTAAATACTTCAAGTCATTATCAACAGTGCTGCCATTGCCTAAGTTAGTGCCATAAGTAAGCGTAGCTTCATTCTCAAAATGTAACCAGGGCAAAGGGTGTATGTCAAGGCCGAATTCCGCACCTTGTATGCGGGCTTTCGTCTGAACATAAGTAAAAGTATTGTAGCCTTGTGTAGTTACAGGTGAGCCGTCAGGATTCAGCAATTGTTGCTGGAAGATATAATTGTCAATTGTATTGTGGAATAACTCTGCACTTGCAGATATATTAGGCAAAGTAAGAAATGCCCCGATATCGCCTTGCAGACTAAATTCCGGTTTAAAATTGCTGTTGCCCAGATGGTATATCTGCGAGCCCGGATCTGCACCGTTTGCTGATAACTCGGCAATGCTTGGTGCCCGGAAGCCACGTGCGATATTGGCTTTCAGCAAAAATTTATCTGAGAAATTATAAGTGGCACCAATGCTTCCTGTAATACCCGAAAAGTTTTTACTTAATGCTGCGAATTGTTGCGTTACATTAGCTGCACCTTCAGGATTAGACCCTGTATAGAGTTTGGGAAAATCGGCATTACTTGTATCGAGGTACATTGCTTTTCCACTGAAAGAACGGGTGTCATAACGTACGCCACCTGAAAGGTCTAATTTGCCAAATGTTTTCTTCATCACGAAAAAAGGTCCTATATCAAACTGATTATAAACAGGTATAGGAAAGTCTGTTCCAGGACCGATACCGTTATGTTGATACATTCCATTGATACCAAAGGTTGTTTCGTAACCATTGCCAATTTCAAAATTGTACTTCAGGTCATATGTGTAGCTGCTCAGTTCCAGGTTAAGGCCTGCAATATCTGTTGCTTCAGGGTGCGTAAACTCTCTTCTGTGACTATATTGATAACCCAGGTTTACCAATAGGTTTCCGTTGCCGATATGAAAATTACTGTTATTGTAAATTCTATACAATTGTACATGTTGATGCAAATCCGGAATAGAGTAGCTATTCAATGCTGATGCAGGAACAATTTCCATGTCATCATCTGAAATGGCTCTTGTAAAGCGGCGCGTAGCCGAATCCCGGCTACCATCAGGAATTGCCTGAACATCATCATACAAAGAAGCATTGAAATAAGAATGGCCCCATGCTTTATTGATACCAAGCATAACCCTGGCATCCTTTTCCTTAAAATTGGTGGCATATACACGACCGTCATGTTCATTCTGATAATTCTTGCTTTCTTTTGCTGAAAGAACGGTACCCCATATCAAGCCATTGTTATTGCCTTGTAGTTTCAGGGAACCATTAACCAACCCATTATTGGTTCCATAGATTCCGCTAACCGACCCCAGAATCTTACCATTTGGAACAGGTGGTGCTGTTATAAGATTGACTACGCCCCCAATGGCATCAGATCCGAAACTCAGACTGGCAGGCCCTTTGATTACTTCTACCCTGTCAATGGAATTTTGATCCACTTCTATACCATGTTCATCTCCCCATTGTTGACCTTCCTGACGAATG
Source organism: Taibaiella lutea (assembly GCF_008629695.1). Classification (GTDB taxonomy): domain Bacteria; phylum Bacteroidota; class Bacteroidia; order Chitinophagales; family Chitinophagaceae; genus Taibaiella; species Taibaiella lutea. Next base: position 1,581,502 of record NZ_VWSH01000001.1, on the reverse strand, counting down.
CCATCAACAGCAGTAACGACTCTGTTATAGCCAAGTCCTCTGATAAAAGGCTTGGAAACGTTAGGTCCTGTAGATACGGCGCTAATGCCCGGCATATTGGCAATTTGATCTATGATATTGCCCGAAGCAGCATGCTGATCCATATAAGCTTTGCTTACTGCCAACATAGGTACGGGGTCTCTTTTAATCTCGGTGGCTTTGCTGACACCTGTAATTACAACTTCGTCCGCTTCAATAGACGATTCATTAAGTTGTACATTCAATACAGCATTTTCATTGATGGATACTTTCTGGTTTACGGTTGCATAACCTATATAACTCACTTGAACCAGATAAACACCTTTTGGCAGATCACTAAGCATATACTTCCCGTTTGCATCCGTATTGATACCAATTCTTAGATCCGGAATGTAAATAGTTGCACCAACAATGGCACTGCTGTCGGATTTGTCTGTAATTGTACCATTCAGAGCACCATTATTGGATGTACCCGTTATTGGCGGTTCTTTTGAAAATGCGTTAATATTGAGAAGTAGAAATAGGAAGCAATAAAATAGCTTGAATTTCATTGTTATTATTATTTGAGAGCATATTGCAAAGAACAATAAGATTCAATGCAGCATGCTGTATGTTTTTGAAAGATTAAACTCAGGAATTAATAGCTTACAGATAACATAGAATTTCGTTGAATTCTTAATTGAAATCAAAGAAATATAGAGTATCTGAAAAAAATCAACGAAATCAGCAGGCATAACATATCCCGGCAGATTGAAAATTTAAAGCTAAATGGAATCAAACGATAGATGGAGGCCCGCGAAGTGTAGTGTATAGGCCGGGCCTTGAAACAACAGGTAAATCAGCCAACAGGAACTTTTCGGTATGTTCTAATGCCGGATGAAATTGTAAGTTAAATGAAGAAGATAAAAATACAGGTGAAGGGAATTGAAGGAAATCACAGTGATGGTGTTCATTCTCGAATGACATTGCACCGGGATGCTTTCCATCCTGAACATGGTCAATGGTATCCTGATGGCCAATAAAGCTATGGACAAATTCATGCGCAACGCCCGACAGCATCATTAGCAGAACCAAAGATGCAGCAATAAATATATTTAGGATGCGCTTCAACATGAATTAACGAAGCAAAGGTAATCAATCTTTTTAAATGCAACTAAGATGCAATAAGCTTAACTGAATGAAAACATTCCTTACAGAATTCTTACCTTTTACAAAATCCCTTAAATCCTTAAACTCAATTTCTAATTTCTAAAATCTGATATCTCATTATTGATTACTTTTGCCTCTGAAAAAAACACACCACATGCCAATTTTAAAATTCCGGGTTTACTGGGAAGATGATGATAATATATATAGAGACATCGCATTGAAAACGGGGCAGTCATTTCAATCCTTCCATGAAGCTATTCTGACTGCTTATGAATTTGATAAAAAGCATAGTGCTTCTTTTTTTACAAGTAATGACAAATGGATTCGTGGCAGGGAAATTTCTTCCGAAGTGTTGGTCAACAAAAAAGAAGCGCCGGCCTTGTCTATGATAAAGACTCCTGTTTCTGCACTGGTGGAAAAGCCTGATGAAAAATTTGTTTATACTTATGATCCAGTAAAAAAATGGACATTTTTGATAGAATTAATCGGAGTCGAAAAGGAAGAAGACAGCAGAAAAGAATATCCTTATTGCTTCAAAAAAGAAGGCGTTGCGCCTGCGCAGACAGGTATAAAAGGCTTGGCTAATGAGCGTTTGGTGGAAATTGAGGAAAAATATGATTTGACTTCTGAAGATATGAGCGAAGGTTTTAGCGATGAAGGTGAGGAGAAAAATGGTTCTGATGATGATACTTCAGGATTTGTAACAGATGGCGATGAGGCATTTTAATAAAAACATTATTATAGGATAAATTTGTAGAGACGTTGCATAGCAACGTCTCTACAAATTTTGATGAATGCTGGATATGCATAACAAGAAAAAACTCATAGTAATAGCAGGACCTACGGCTGTTGGCAAAACGGCTGCGGCTATTCATGTAGCAAAGCATTTCGGAACAGAAATTATTTCTGCCGACTCAAGGCAATGTTACTGTGAGATGAGCATTGGCACTGCAAAGCCTGACGCGGCGGAGCTTGCAGCCGTTCATCATTATTTTATAAATTCCCATAGTATTACAGAAGAATTGAATGCCGGTGATTACGAGCAATTGGCATTGGGTTATTGCGATGCTGTTTTCAGCAAAAGTGATTATGCTGTTGTTTGTGGTGGAACGGGTTTATACATCAAGGCATTATGTGAAGGCATTGATGAAATGCCTAAAACAGACCGCGCAATAGAAAAGGCATTGCAGGATGGTTATGATGAAAATGGTATGGAATGGTTGCAGAACATAGTAGCAAAAGAAGATCCTGAATTTTATGCCGCTGCAGAACAGCAAAACCCTGCAAGGCTGATAAGGGGCATTGCTTTTAGGCGGAGCACAGGTATTTCCATTGTGCATTTCAGAAGTGGCAATCAAAAGGAAAGATATTTTGATATCATTAAAATCGGCCTTGATTTGCCACGTGAAATTTTATATGATAGAATCAACAGAAGGGTAGATATTATGATGGCGCAGGGTCTTTGGGAAGAAGCTGTTGCGCTTTATCCGCAAAGGGCGTTGAAGAACCTGCAAACGGTTGGCTATACCGAAATATTTGAATGCTTTGATGGTGTTATTACACAAGAGAAAAGCATTGAACTGATTAAGCAACATAGTCGCAACTATGCCAAAAGACAATTAACCTGGTTCAGGAAGGATAAAGATTTTAAATGGTTTGAGCCGACTGATTTAAAAGGTATTTTATCGGCGGTGGAGAGAAGCTAACTTTTTTAACTTATTGCATATTGCGATGCATGATTTTACATTTATTACTATTTTAGCGGCTAATTATGGATTCTAAAACATACAATGGAAAACACAACAAGTATTTTTGATAATATTGATCAAATAAGATTAAGCAGAAGACAATTATTGCCTTGGTGGATTAAAATATTCTGCTGGTTTTTTATGTTAATTGGTATATTGGCTATTGTTTGCCTTCTTATCAGCTTATTTGGATTTCAACCGAATTTAAGTTTATATGGTTTTGAAACTCATAATCCTTACTCAATAACAGGTTTAATGATCATTGGACTTACCCTTTTAAAAGGTATCGCTTCCTATGCTTTATGGTTTGAAAAAGACTTTGCTATAAAAGTCGGAGTAATAGATGCGATTGTCGGAATCTTGACCTGCATTGTTTCGATGACAATGGTATTAATTACGCCAGATACCAAATTTATTTTTAGGTTAGAATTAATATTATTGATTCCTTATCTTATCAAATTGGTTAAAATAGAATCTAAATGGAAAATTAGTTTTGAAGGTAAAGAAGGTTCTAACATCGAAGAAGACAAACCTTTTATTGAATAATGTCAGTAATTATTTTTTACAGAATTGTGCCGGATATGAAATATCCGGCACAATTCTGTAAATCACTAAATGAATAAAGTAGTTTAATAAGTCTGCCCCTTATAAAATACCTTGTACATATTGGCTCCGAAGCGATATTGAAGCACATCATAATCAAGGCGCCAATCGGTGATGTCAGCACTTGTTACATCGTATATATTGCCGTCAGAAAATAGCCTCAAAACATTTGACCTGTTTTTATAGACTACTGAGTTGTAAGCTACTTTAAAGTCTGCAGGATAATAGCTTTCCAAAGTATATATTGTTCCTTTATAAAAAACCTTGAAATAGCCTGTTGCATCCTGAAAAGCTACTACATTGTCTTTTACCCTGAAGTCAGGCTGAAAATAACCTATGTTATAAACCGAATCCTGATAGAATATCTTAAAATAATTATCATAACCTACAAAAGCCACTACATCATCTCCTGCGGAATAACTATACGGCTGAAATTCGTCCACCTTTGTGGTTTTACCGCCATGAAAAATCTTGAATGTTTTATTGATGTCAACATAAGCAGTTGTATTTCTGCCCACGTCAAAACTTGTGACAAGATTATTTTCCTGTTCTACTATTGCACCATGATAAAAAATACGGAATTGGTCGGCGTAATTTACATAGGCAGCAATATTATCAGACACCTTTATGCTGGGCAAAGCCCCCGATGCAATATCCATTTCATTGGAAATAACAACGGTAGTGTCTTGTGAAAATAAATCACTGCTGGTTGCTGCCAGGAAGTTTTCAATTGGATAGATCTCGCCATTATAATAAGCCTTAAACTCTTTCTGTACGCCTTCAAAAAACAAAACCACACTATCTCCGGTATAAAACTGGTCGCAATATTTAGATAGATTCATGACACTACCTTTATCCCAAACCCATAGTGCTTTTGCATTTTGGTAAGTGAGCAAGTTGTCTGTTACCTGAAAATTAGACGTAAAGCCATCGTTTATTTTAGTAGAACCGCCATTATAATAAATTTTAAAATTTCTTGAATTGTCAAGATATGGAATGGCAATGCGGCCTACCTTATATTGTATGGGGACCAGGTATTCAATTTTGCGGATGATAGCATTATCAAAAACCATGAACTGGTTCTGGAAATTAGTATAAGCAGAAAGCTGTGCGTTTACTTTTGATTCGCTTATAGAAATAAGCAGCAACAGGAACAGGGTAAATCTTATTTTCATCCTAAGTGTATCTTGTTTGAAAAGGTGGGTACAGCGTAAAAGTAAGAAATGGCTTTAAGATAAATGCATTTTATGCATATTAGTTATAACCTCTTAACATTTAAAAAAGCAATTGTCGGGAAGTCTGTAAAAATGGAAAGCTGACCCAAGAATGAGTCAGCCCCTATAAACCCTATCACCATGAAAACAAAGTGTAAATATAAAACAAATACAGAAAAATCGCAAGGAGCTTTTCCTTACTAAACTTCTTTTTTTGTTCTATTTTTTCTTTTTCGGAGTGAACATCGCAAGCATTCTGCGACCTTCCATCTTCGGCATAGCCTCTAATGTTCCCCATTCTGCAAGACGTTCCGCAAATTTCAATAACAGCAATTGACCTCTGTCCTGAAACAAAATGGAACGACCTTTAAATTGTACGAAGCATTTTACCTTATTGCCGTCCTGCAGGAACTTTTCTGCGTGCTTGGCTTTAAAGTCGAAATCATGGTCATCCGTATTTGGCGTAAACCTGATTTCTTTTACTTCCGTTTGTTTTGCTTTTGCCTTTTGCTCCTTTTCTTTCTTCTTCTTCTCGTAAAGGAATTTGTTATAATCAACCAATCTACAAACCGGAGGGTCGGCATTAGGCGAGATTTCCACAAGATCCACTTCAAGTTCTTCCGCCATTTTACGGGCTTCTTCAAGGGAATAAACGCCAGGTTCTATATTTTCACCCACAACACGAACCTGAGTAGCTCTAATGTGTTGATTTATGCGGTGTTCCGCTTCTTTCCTAATGGGTAATCTCGGTTTTACTCTTTTCTGCATTAAGTTTTTAAATGTTAAGTATGGAGCAAAGATAGGTTTTAATTAAAACCAAAATAAAAAATTAGCTTTTTTTCTTAAATGAATGTATTGCGTTGTGTGTGAACTCACTTAAAACAAGTTTACCGCTGATGGCAGCACGTTGTGTAAGCAATTCGTCCCAGTTTTCAGTGCCTTCCCAGAAAACCTTTTTTAACTGTGTCATTGCTTCCGGATTGGAATGAGCAAGTTTATTGGCCAGTACCGATACCGCTTCATTGACTTGTGCAACATCAGTGTGTATTTCGGCATATAAACCATGCCTGCGTGCCCATTCAGCGCTGCGCCATTCTGTTGCATCAATAGCCAGTGCAGAAAATCCGGCAACACCTATTTTGCGTTGAACGGCAGGCCCTACCACAAACGGGCCGATACCTACGGCAAGCTCACTTAATTTAATAGAAGCAGTATCAACAGCAATAGCATAATCTGCAGCAGAAATAATGCCTACACCGCCACCAACTGCCTTACCCTGCACACGCACAATTATAAACTTATGGCATTTGCGCATGGCATTGATTACCAAAGCAAATCCGCTGAAGAATTTTTTCCCGGCGGTTTCATTTTCAATAGCCACCAATTCATCAAAAGATGCGCCGGCGCAAAAAGAACGTTCTCCTGCGCTTTGCAGCACAATTACTTTGGCCCTGTCGTCTGTACCTACATCGTTAATGGCGCGGGCAATATCGGTTAAAATAGCTGCAGGCAAAGAATTGCTTGAAGGATGGTAAAATTCAACTTTTCCTATTCCGTGTTCAATGGAAGTATGCACGTATCCTTCCGGATGTTTTGCGATCATAAGTGTAATCAAATTAAAATAATGCGGTAAAAGTATAACAAGATTTAAAGAAAACGGAATCCTTTTTTGTAAATATTCAAAATAAAAGGCTGGGAATACCCCTCGTTTTTCCGGTTGGTAAAGTTTGGCACGATATTTGTACTACCTCATATGAAAAGCATTTTATCAGAGTTTGCGGCAAGTAATTACATTTTGTATATTTATTTCTAAGCATACTACAGTGATTTTAAATAAAAAATATGCTTTCAAAACCAACCTTATAAGCCATTAATAAAGTCTTTTAGCCAAAATAGTCATTATTTAGTCTTTAGTAAAGTACTAATAAATTCATTTTATAAATTTTAAATTAATGAAAAAGATTCAATTATTATTCATCTTCCTATTAAGCTTTGCATTCAATGCAAAAGGGCAAATCGTGTATCAGGATATCGTTCCCGACCTAAATGGGACATCTGTACAACAAGCCGTTTTAGGTACTACATTTACCTTTGGCGGATGGGGTTCCGGTGTGTTTGCCACTGATCCCTTCGGTGGGCAAAATGTTATGGTCATTGATAATGGTTTTGATTGGATAGCCGTATTGAATCAGGGAGATATGATTGGTCCAACTAATGCATGGAACGTAGATGCATGGCCAAGCAATAACCCATACCCAGTGACAGATAAATATTTAGGATTCAGGGTGGGTGCTACGGGTAATTATAGGTATGGCTGGTTCAAGGTTAGCGTTGCCGGTGCAGCTCAACCTTTTTATACTTTTACCGTTAAAAGTTATGGCTATCAGAGCACTGTCAATACAGCTATTGCTGCAGGCGACGAAGGAGCAGGCGCACCTGCACCGGTTGCAGCATTTTCAGGCAATCCGCTAAACGGACAGACAAATATCACCAATATCACTTTTACTAATCAAAGTACCAATAACCCAACATCATGGGCATGGACGTTCACACCCAATAACGTATCTTATCAAAACGGCACATCTGCTACTTCTCAAAATCCGGTGGTGAGATTCACTGCAGCAGGTACATATACTGTTGCAATGACAGCGACCAACGCAGCAGGTAACAATACACATACCAAGAACAATTACATTACTATTACTAACCCTCCGCCTCCCGATGCAGCTTTTACAGCTAATAACCTTAATCCTACAACAGGCATAAGCACCGTTACGCTTACCGATCAAAGCATCAATGCTCCTGCAGCATGGCAATGGGCAATAACACCGAATACAGTAACCTATCAAAACGGCACATCTGCAACTTCTCAAAACCCGCAGGTACTTTTTACTGCTAATGGCACTTATACAGTTAAATTGAAAGTAACCAATGCTTTCGGTGCAGATTCGTTGACACAGACAAATTATATTACAGCTTCTCCGCCACAGGCGCCGGATGCAGCTTTCATAGCTAACCCGCTTAATGGTGTTTCTAACGCAACCGATATTACTTTCACGGACCAGAGTTCTCATAACCCCACAAGTTGGAGCTGGACGTTTACACCTAATAATGTAAGTTACCAGAATGGCACTTCCGCTACATCGCAAAATCCGGTTGTGAAATTTACACAAGCCGGTACATATACTGCTAAATTAGCGGTAAGCAATAATGTAGGAACAGATTCTTCTGTAGCAGCCAACTATATTACTATTTTAAATCAGCCGCCAGATGCAGATTTCAATGTAAATACTACAAATGGTAATGCTGCCCAGACCATATTTGATTTTACCGACCTTACTACCAACGGGCCTACTACCTGGGCCTGGACATTTACACCTAATACGGTAACTTATGTGAATGGTACATCTGCTGCTTCACAAAATCCGGAAGTGACATTTAATAATCCGGGCATGTATTCAGTTAAACTGGTGGCTTCTAATAATGGAGGAACGGACAGCGTTACCAAAACGAATTACATCAATGTAGTGCCGAGTATATTTGTTCCTGATGCTGATTTCGCTGCTGATGTTACAAACGCGATTAAAAACCAGACTGTAGTATCATTTACCGATTTGAGTCAACATCTTCCTACTTCCTGGTATTGGACTATTACCCCCAATACCTTCGTGTACCAGAATAATGGGAATTCTACTGTTCAGAATCCGAAAGTCATATTTACAGCCGCAGGTACTTATACCATTAAGTTAAAGGCAACAAACGACTTAGGATCTGATTCGGCTACAAAAACAGCATACATTACAGTTACTAATGGTACTACAACAGGCATTAAAGAACAAACACTAAATAAAGTGTTGAATGTATTCCCGAACCCTGCCGATAACTATCTGAATTTTGAACTGCAGGCAGGTGTTAAAATTCAATCGGTAACTATAATGAATCTTGAAGGAAAAGTGGTTAAGATTTACAATAACCTGAAAGACAATAAAATTAATATCTCCTCATTATCCAAAGGAATTTACTTCCTGAAAATGGAATTTGAGAAGGAGCATAAAGCTGAATTCAGAAAATTCAGCAAGCTGTAAGATTTCTTGCATTGGGTTTAATGGGTGAAGGTCGCGATTCTGTAAAAAGGTCGCGGCTTTCTTATTTGAACGTATGCTTTGGAACTATTCGGTTTGAAATTAAACATCAGGTTTTATGCTGAAAGATTATTCCTGTTTCTTAAAGAGGAGAACATTCTATAAAGATAAAGGAGTCAGACTACGCAGCCTGACTCCTTTATCTTATAAATATTATAATAGGATTATACGCCTACACCTGTTAATTTCAATACCCAGTAAACCAGAGCTGCCATCAACGCACTTATCGGAATTGTAATAATCCAGGCCCAAAGTAAATTGATAGTAACACCCCATCTTACAGCAGAAAGCCTTTTAGTGGCCCCAACACCAATAATGGAACCGGTAATGGTATGTGTAGTACTAACAGGTATTTTCAGCATTTCGGTAATGAATAATGTCAAAGCTCCTGCTGTTTCTGCTGCTACGCCCTCAAACGGTGTAACTTTAGTAATACGCGTTCCCATTGTTTTAATGATTTTCCATCCACCACTCATTGTTCCCAATGCAATAACAGTATAACATGCCAGGGGAACCCATGTAGGCATTGCTTCAAAATTATTAATTTGTCCGCCGGCAATCAAAGCCACCGTAATGATACCCATTACCTTTTGAGAATCGTTACCACCATGCCCGATACTGAATGCTGCAGAAGAAACTAATTGCATACGTTTGAACCAGCGTTCGCTCTGGGCATAATTCATAATGCTGAAAAATAAGGAGAATATAGCCATCGCAGTAGCGATAAATGCAATCAATAACCATTTTACATTCTCCCCAAACACAAGCATGCTTATTGTCCTCGATGCGAATCGCGGTTGGTAAGTCGTTTCGAGTTGTACCGGTTTACCATCTCTTATTACATTAATCACAATGGCCTCATCTTGCTTGTGATAATTAAAAGCTGCATCCAGCGTTCTTTCATTAATTACATTTACCGGATTGATATTGGTAACAATATCATCTTTCTTCAGGCCCATAACCTGAGCAGGCGTCTTATTCACCACGTCTTTGATTACAAGACCTTTTTCAGATTTCTCGGTTTTTTTAACACCGAGGATTTTAGAAGTACTTGTTTCAAGGCATTGCGAAATCATAAACAGGGAGCCGGCAATAACAAGAACGGAAACGATTTTTGGCAGAATACTTTTACGGAAAGAATTGAGGAACCAGACCGAAATAATAAATGCCATGATTAACCCAATCAGCGGTGCAAGGAAAATAAAACTGGTAATTTTAATAATAGTACCAACTTCAATAGCTCCGAAACCTGCATGGGCAATAGCCGCGCCTGCAAAGCCTCCGATTAAGGTATGAGAGGAACTGGAAGGAATACCAAACCACCATGTGATGAGGTTCCATACAATAGATGCAATAAGGCCCGCACAAATAACCGTTAATGTAATGAAAGGAACGCCTGCGGCATCTTGCCCTTCTTTTACCGTTTTTGCAATAGTATTGGCAACGCCATGATCCTTAAAGATAAAGAACGCAACAAAATTGAATAATGCCGCCCAGAGTACCGCCTGAAAAGGTGTAAGTACTTTAGTGGAAACTATCGTGGCAATGGAGTTGGCTGCATCATGAAAACCATTGATGTAGTCAAATATCAGAGCCAGTATGATAATGATAATTAGTAGTAAACTCATAATGCCGGAAGAAGCGGTTTTGAATAGGCAATAAGCAATACCTGAAATTGCTTTTACTTATGATTAAGCATATTTAATAATGATGGATTCAATTACATTCGCCGCATCTTCGCACTTGTCTGTAATAACCTCCATGTCCTGATAAATATCCTTAAGTTTAACCAATTCAATGGCATCTATATTACTGGCAAATAATCTTATAATCGCATCATCCAAAAGATCATCCGCCTGATTTTCCAGGCTGTTGATCTGAACGCAGGCTTCGGTAATAGCATGAAGGTTTTTCATATTACGTAACTCATGCAAAGCTTTCGCCAGAGACTTAATGGCATTTTGAATAACAATTACCATATCCTTCATATATTGATCTACTTCCTTAACCTGATAGTTCACTATTTTTTTGGAAGAAGCATAAATGAAGTCAGCCACATCATCTAAAGAAGTTGCCAGGTAATGGATATCTTCACGATCAAACGGAGTAATGAAATTCTGACCTAATTCAACAAAAATCTTATGGGTCAACTCATCATTTTTATGTTCCAAATCTTCTAACGCACGCAACAGTTGAGTACGTTTTGTCGGATTTTCTTCTTCAATAGCTGTCCTGAAAGCTCCTCCCATCTCAATAAGATTGGCGCCCATCTGTTCAAAAATGCTATAAAATACTTTGTCCTTTGGAAGGAAGATTTTGATAATGGAATTTAAACCCATAAAGTCTTAGTTAATACATTATTATAATTGGCCGCAAAATTACCTTTCCTGCACCGCAAATTACTTGTTTTGGCAATTCTTAATAATTTGATAACGTTGAAATGTTGTAAAAATAATCCCATTGTAAATCAATAATTTATACCATTTTTTAGCAAGATATAATGGTTAAAACCACCGGTTGTCTTCAAAACTTTTACCTGTAAACAGCATCAGATTGTCAGGTAAATTTAAATATTACATATTGGCTTCATTATTACGCCTGTTAATATTTACGTAACATTAAGGTAACTCAGTCGTAACATACAGCTAATGCTGTGGTAATATTGAGAGTCGACTTTTGCACTCAAATTCTATATAACATAGTTATGCGTAAGTTATTCTCTCTTATTCTGTGCTTAGTCATTACTGCACAGGCATTTGCAAATGGAAATATTCAGGGTACCGTCACGGACAGTACTACTGCAGAAACACTCATTGGTGTGACTGTTTCTTTATTTAAAGAAGGCGCCGACATCCCGTTGTTAAGCGCTATAACAGATGTGGACGGACACTATGTCTTCGAAGCCGAAGCAGGCACTTATGAAATCGAAGTAAAGTACATGGGGTTTCAGACACAAAGAGTAACCGAAATCGTTGTAGTAAATGGTAAGAATACCAAAATGGATATTACCATGAGCGATAAAGCAAGCACCGACCTGGAAGAAGTTGTAATCCAGTCTTCTATGAAGAAGGAATCGGTAAGTGCACTTTATACCATGCAAAAAAATGCAGTTGCCGTATCCGACGGTATCTCTGCAGACGTTATTAGGAAATCTCCTGACCGCAGTACAGGTGATGTATTGAAAAGAATCAGCGGAACAACAATTGTCGATAATAAATTTGTGGTAATTCGCGGTATGAGTGACCGTTACAATACAGCAATGGTTGACGGTGCGCCTTTGCCAAGTACGGAGCCTAACCGTAAGGCCTTCTCATTCGATATCATTCCTGCTAACATGATTGATAATATCATCATCACAAAAGCAGCTACCCCTGATTTGCCGGGAGATTTTGCAGGCGGCGCCATAAATATCCTTACCAAAGAAGTTCCTGAAGAGAATTTCAACAATTTCTCTATCGGTACCGGTATAAACACCGCATCTACTTTCAAAAAATTCCAGTCAGGCTATCGTTCTCCAACCGATTTCTTAGGTTTTGATAACGGTAAACGTCAGTTGAGTCCTTATTTTCCGACATCTCAAAGTCTTCAGACTTTATCTACCTATCCTGATCCGGGAAAAGGTTCCATTCCTTACATCAATGCATTGAACAATGATTATGGCGTTCGCGAACACAGTGCATTACCTCAGATAAATCTGCAGGGTTCTGTAGGACGTTTGTATAACCTGAAGGGCAATAGTCGTTTTGGTGTTACCGCAGCAGTGACCTATAATCATAGCGAAAACATTAAACCAAACCTTTTGCGTCAATACGGTGATTATAATTATACAGACAATAACTATGTGTATTCTACAAATCTTGGTGGTTTATTGAACCTTGGTTATTACGTAGGTAAAAGCAAGTTTAATCTGAAAACACTTTACAACCGCAATTTTGACGACAACTTCCTTTATCGTGAAGGTACTAACAACAGTAACTCTTCCGATATAAGATATTATGCTTATGACCTGATTCAAAAATCCTTATTTAAGGCTTCATTGGACGGAACACACTCAATAGGTAAAAAAGATGCCAAAATTGATTGGTTAGTATCTTACAACTATATTAATAATAATCAACCCGATCAACGTAAAGTAGCATACTCATACGATGATATCAGCCAGCAATATATTGCACAACTATCTTCAATCGGTAAATCAAACAACAGATTATTCAGTGATATGAATGAGAGTGTAGTTAACGCTGCTCTTAATTATATTCAACCTGTTTCTTTATTTAAAAAGACCAGCATTAAGATTGGTGCATTTGGCCAGTACAGAACACGTAGTTTCAACAACCGCTATTTGGGCTTGCAAATGAATGAAAGTAAATTGGGTGCTGCTGATATTGAAGCAAGACCAATAGGTACTTTATTCGGACAAGATGCTATTGACCAGGGTTATTACACACTTTTGGATCAATCAGGTAATGCAGATGCTTATGATGCAACTGCAAAAACAATGGGTGGTTATGCTATGATTGACAATAAGTTTACAGATAAGTTCAGAGCTGTATGGGGAGCACGTTTAGAATCATACAACATCGTTGTAAATTCCGTTGACAAAACAGAAGCAGACCAGACATGGACTGACATCTTGCCTTCCGTAAACCTTACATATAGCTTGAGCGACCAGGCAAACCTGAGAGCATCTTATTTCAGAAGCCTTGCCCGTCCTGAATTGCGTGAATTAACTAACTTAGGCTACTATGATTACGAATTGTCTGCAAACATTTTGGGTAACCCTGCTTTGCAACGCACACATATCAACAACTTCGACTTAAGATATGAGTGGTATATGGAAAAAGGTGGTGTACTATCCGCATCTGTCTTCTATAAAAACTTTGATCAGCAGATTGAAAATAAAGTGTACGCATTCAGTATCTACGAAATTAAGCCTGAGAACTTCCAGAAAGCTTATGATGCAGGGCTTGAATTTGAAATCAGGAAGAACCTTGCCTTTATTGCACCTAAATCTTTCCTGAAAGATGTTACTTTCTATACCAATGTTGCTATCATTCAGTCTAAAGTTACTTATGATACCATTTCAGTTGTTGCAAACAAACTGGTTACAGACCGCCCGATGGCCGGACAAGCGCCTTATTCCATAAACAGTGGTCTTAGCTATGCAGCCTTAAACGGTAAATTGAACTTTAATTTGCTATATAACCGTATCGGTCAGAGATTGTATCTTGTAGGTGGTAATGCTTTAGGACACGTATATGAAAGATCCCGTAACCTTATGGATCTGCAGATAAGCTACAATGTAACCAAGCGCAGCGAATTCAGGTTGAACATGAAAGACCTTTTCAATAATCCTATAGTATTCTATTTTGACCAGGATAACGATAAGAAATTTTCAGGTGCAGGTCTGACTGCTGATGGCAATATTGACCCGACAAAAGATATGATATATCAACAGTATAAACCGGGAAGAACTATTTCTCTGACTTACGCTTTGAAATTCTAAGTCTTATTATAAAATAACTGAAAAGGGCAATGCGTAAAGCGTTGCCCTTTTTGTTTTTGTCCCCTCAGCCATCTGAAATGTTCATACAGGCATAATAATGACGTAATATTTCGGTAACAATGGCCCGCTACTTTTGCTTCAAATTACAAAACAGAAAATTATGAAAAAGCTTGTCCTGCTTAGCTTTGGCGCCATAGCCTTATATATGGCATCTTGTGACAAAAAGAACCCTATCGTAGTACCTCCGCCACCGGTTGACACAACTGACACAACTGACACAACTGATCCTAACGCCGTTATTATCCTTTCTGGCGACATTACAACCAATATGACTTTGTCTGCTGACAGAAAATATTTGTTGCAAGGATTCGTATATGTAAAAGACGGAGCAACATTGACAATCCCTGCAGGAACTATCATCAAAGGTGATAAAGCCAGCAAAGGAACTTTGGTTATTACCCGTACCGGTAAAATTGATGCTCAGGGTACTGTTGACAAACCAATCATTTTTACATCTAACCAACCTGCAGGTGCACGTCGCGAAGCCGATTGGGGTGGTGTTATCATCTTGGGTAGCGCTCCAATCAATCCAACAGGTGGTACAGCAAGAATCGAAGGTGGTTTAGTACCAACAGATGCTTCTAAAGAAACAGAATACATCTGGTTTGGTGGTACAAACGCTGCTGACAACTCAGGTATAATCAAATATGTACGTATTGAATTTGCAGGTATCGCTTATTCTCCTGATAATGAAATCAACGGTTTGACAATGGGTGGCGTTGGTAGTGGTACTACTATCAGCTACGTAGAAGTTTACCGTTCCGGTGATGATGCTTACGAGTGGTTTGGCGGTACAGTAAACTGCGATCACCTTGTAGCTGCTTATACATGGGATGATGATTTCGATACAGATAACGGTTTCTCCGGTAACGTACAATTTGGTGTTGCTTTGCGTGTTCCTACCATCGCTGACCAAAGTAAATCTGAAAGCTTTGAGTCTGATAACGATGCAAACGGTTCTACCAACGCACCGCAAACTAAAGCTAACTTCTCTAACATGACAATTGTTGGGCCAATGGCGCAACTGAATACAGCAATCAACGCTAACTACGTTTGGGCAGCTCAAATCCGTCGTAACTCTTCTATCTCTATTTACAACTCTATCATTATGGGTTACCCTAATGGTTTGTATATCGATGATACAAAAGGAACATCTACTTCAGGTAATTTAACTGCAGGTACATTGCAATTCAAAAACAACATCATTGCAGGTTGCACAACTCCGCTTAAAGCTTCTACAGCTTCTTTCCAGGCTGATTTGGTAACTTATGTAGGTGCTAATAACAACCAGATTCTGGATAGTACATATAAAGCGGGTTTAGTTGATCCTTTCAAATATTCTCCTGCCGTTTCTGCTTCTGCAGGTCGTCCTAACTTCTTGTTAAGCTCTACTTCTCCTGCATTGGGTGCTGCAAGCTTTACAGGTCTTACTATGTTTACTGCTACTACAACTTATGTTGGTGCATTTGACGGTTCAACTGACTGGACTGCAAACTGGACAAACTGGGCTGCTGAAAACACTGCATATTAATAATCATACGCATAACTGTAATTCCTTCACCATTGGAATCAAAAACCTTCGGATTTATCTCCGAAGGTTTTTTTTATATTTTGAATAATCGTCTTACCGCTTCACAAATTGCTCCGTTCCCAAAGATTTAATGTGCATGTGAAAAGTTTCAACGCGCGTTCCCAAAGATGCAAAGTCCATTTATAAAATTGCAGAAACCATGCGCAATTTGCAGACAGCATAAGAGTGTAATTCAAGGTAATGTAAACAGCATTTAGAGTCTGCATCTGTTCCCGGAGAGCGTTAAATACTTATTAAGGATAATCTCTCCCTTATGCTATTCCACCGCTCCCGCAAATATTCGTACATTAGCAATCAGTAATAACCTTATTAATGCAACGGAAGCGATATAAAATAATAGCCTTTTTTCTCTTTTTTTCATGTTTGTTTTGCAATCATGCAAATGCACAGCAGCAGACACAGGAACAAAAGCAGCTTGCCCTTGCCCGTCAGTTTATGCAAGGCAAGGAATATGAAAAAGCTATTCCCATATTGAAAGAGCTGTATGATTATGCCCCTTTTGACAAAGATGCCTACAATGAATATCTCGATGCTTTATTGTTGGCCACCAGATACGATGATGCAGAAGCTTTGGTACTTTACATGTCCAAAATCAGAAGGGAAGACCCTACGGTATTGATTGATTTGGGAAATGTATATGCCCTTGCAGGTAAAAAAAAGAAAGCGGCAGAACAATTTGATCTCGCATTGGAAAAAGTAAGCGGCGATGATTTTAATACATTGAAGATTGCCGATGCTTTTGCACATTTAGGCAATAACGAATATGCCATCAAAACATATAAACGCGCAAGAGTATTGATGCAAAACCAGTATTTGTTCGGCACCCAACTGGCCTTGCTTTACGGAAAAGAAGGCAATACCGAAGACGCTTCCAACGCCATGATGGATGTGCTGACAACACAACCCAATGAACTCGATAACATAAAATCATCCTTGCTGCAACTCATTGACGGTGACGACAAGAAACTTGCAATAGTCCATAAGCAGATCTTAAAACGTATTTCAGGCGATCCCTCCAATCCTTACTGGAACGAATTGCTCACATGGATGTATATTCAGAAAGGAGATTATGAAGGAGCATACAAGCAAATAACAGCTATTGATAAAAACCTCGGCGAATCGGGCGAACGCGTGCTTCGTTTTGGTGATAATATAGCTGCCGAAGGTCAGTATATCATTGCTTTGAAAGCTTATCAGTATATAATAGACAAAGGCCCCGAACAGCAAATGTATGAGCTGGCAAGATTGGGCAAAATAAAAACACTGGTTGCGCAGCTCGAAATGAAAAAGCCCGTTGACCCGCTTTTGTTAAAGGAAGTTTTACGCGAGTTTCATGATTGCTTTACCGCTTATCCGCAATACTTTACCTCACCCCTCGTTCGTATATATGCTAAAGTACAGGCTCGTTTTGCAGGCAATGTAGATACTGCCATTGCCGCACTGGAGAAGGCTATTGCTGCACCTAATGTCCGTAATGACTTTATAGGCTATTGTAAACTCGATTTAGGCGATTATTACATATTGAAAGATAAAGTTTGGGACGCTACATTACTGTATTCGCAGGTAGATAAAGATTTTAAAGAAGACCAGTTAGGCGAAGAAGCCCGTTTCAGAAATGCAAAGCTCGCTTACTACCGGGGCGATTTTACCTGGGCACAAACGCAGTTATCCGTACTGAAAGCTTCCACAACAGAGCTTATTGCCAATGATGCCCTATACCTTTCCGTATTAATCACTGAAAATACACCGGCCGACAGCAATCTTGTTCCCTTAATGCGCTTTGCCGTTGCTGACCTTTTATTATTTCAGAATAAGACTAAAGAATCGGATATATTGCTGGACAGTATAGCCACACATTTTTCCGAAAGCGCCTTGCAGGACGATATACTGATGCAGCGCAGCAAAATAGCATTGGAAGAAGGACGCAATGCAGACGGTATTGCTTTTCTGGAAACAATTGTAACAAAATACGGCGATGATGTGCTGGCAGATGATGCCGTATATAAACTTGCCTCTGTTTATGAAGAACAATTGAAAGACATTCCGAAAGCCATTACTTATTATGAGAAATTAATAACAGATTTTCCCGGCAGTACCTTTATCCAGATAGCAAGGGTCAAATATCAAAAATTGAAACTGAATAAAGCCGCATCCTGAAAAGAACGCTAAACTTTCATTTCATTTTTGTGTCAGAAACAGTATGAATATATTTCGCAGTACCTTAATTGTTACATGGCTCTTTTTTATTCCTCAATACGTACATGCGCAAAATGATTTTTGCGATGTTAAAAGTATTTGCCTTAAATCCGGAGAACTACTCACTTTTAAAGTTTATTATAACCTCAGTGCATTATGGGTTCCGGCAGGTGAAGCCACCTTCAATACCCAGCAGGAAACATTGAATGGCCAATCCGTCTTTCATATAACAGCTATCGGAAACACCTATAGCTCCTATGACTGGATATTCAGGGTGAGAGATAAGTATGAGACATTTATGAGAACGGACAACCTATGGCCGCTTAAATTTGTACGTAATGTAGATGAAGGCGGTTATAAGTTTACCAATAACGTATCTTTTGATCAGGAAAAACAAAAAGCTTACTCAAACAAAAAGACATTTGATGTGCCCAAATGCGTAAAGGATGTGCTTTCCGCCATTTATTTTGCCCGCAACATTGACTACGACAATCTGAAGCCCGGCACTAAAATTCCTTTCTCCATGTTTTTGGATGATAAAGTATATGACCTTTATATCCGTTACATCGGGAAAACAAAAGTAAAAACAAAATATGGTACATTCAATGCTATAAAAATTGCCCCTCTGCTTATAAAAGGCACCATTTTCAAAGGTGGGGAAGATATGGAAGTTTGGGTAAGCGATGATAAAAACCATATCCCGCTCCGTGTAAACAGTCCGATTCTCGTAGGGAGCGTAAAAGTCGATATGATTGACTATTCCGGCCTCAAATTTCCCCTTACTTCCCTGATTAAAAAAGGATAGCTTTTTACAATAGTCCTATTGTTTACCATTTGCCGGAATATTATTGCGTAATTTTGCTTCCTGAAAACAGCATATCAGTTTGAACATGGATAGCATTATAGTAAATAAAGTGGCCGATAGCGGAATTATTACTTTGAACCTAGAACAATATATACCTTCAGCAGATTTAATAGCAACTTTCGATTTAAAGCCGTTTTTATTTAAGGAGATGATTGTGAAAGAAAAGGACTTCAGGCAATTTGTTACGGAACACGATTGGCAACAATATGAAGGTAAGCATGTTGCTGTCGTTTGTACTGCAGATGCCATTATTCCGATGTGGGCGTATATGTTAGTCGCATCTTCATTGCATCCTTTTGCAAATAATGTGTATTTTGGTACAGAAGATGCATTGTTGCAGCATCTGATATTAAAATCAATTGAAGAAATCAGCGTAGAAGAATATATTGATAAAAGAGTAGTCATTAAAGGTTGCGGTGACAGGAGCCTGCCCGAAGCGGCCTTTGTTGCTATTACTCAAAAATTAAGACCCGTGGTTAAAAGCCTGATGTATGGTGAGCCTTGTTCGACAGTACCTGTGTTTAAAAGAAAATAAATTTACATGCATTTGAAGGATTTTTCCTCATTAGCCAATTTTACGGCAATAGATTTTGAGACGGCAAACGGGAAATTTTGGAGCATCTGCCAGGTTGGTCTGGTTCGTGTGGAACAAGGTGTTATTGTAAAAGAATTGGAAATACTGGTGCAGCCTCCCGGTAATGAATATCATTGGGGCAATTCAAGAGTACATGGCATTACAAAAAAAGATACCGCCGAAGCGCCCGATTTTGCAGCTATCTGGCCGCAAATAAAACCTTATATCTCCGGCCAGCATGTAGTGGCGCATAATGCCTCTTTTGATTGTACAAGCCTCAGGCATACTCTGGAATATTACAAATTACCAAGAGTCCGGTTTCAACAGCATTGTACCGTCGAAATATATAAAAGGAAACTTTCTCTCCTTTGCAATCAGTATAACATTGAATTGATCCATCACAATGCATTGTCAGATGCGAAAGCATGCGCCCAATTGTTCATGATGCACCTTGAAGGTAAATCTGCCGCCATGGTTCAGGAAATGGAATTATTACATCCGGCTAAACAACCGCAACAAAGTTAGTAAGCATTAAATCTTTCCTTTTTATGTATTCCGTTTTTTTGTTGACAGGCAGCAATCTTGGTAACAGGGAAGAACAGCTTGCCAAAGCTATTCGGGAGTTGGAAGAGCATATTGGCTTTATTGAACAAACTTCTTCCGTATTCGAAACAGAAGCCTGGGGCAACGAAGATCTTCCTGCGCATTTAAATCAGGCCGTTTTAATAAAGACTTTATTGCCGCCATTGGATTTGCTGAAATCCATTCATGCTATCGAAGCAAAGTTAGGAAGAGTAAGGCAGGATAAATGGGGCGTAAGAGCTATTGACATTGACATCATTTATTTTGAAGATAAGATTATCCGTCTTCCGGAACTTATAGTTCCACACCCCTTAATGCAGGAGCGAAATTTCGTATTGGCGCCTCTTTCCGAAATTGCCCCCGATATGTTGCACCCTGTCTTCCTTGTAAGCAATAAGCAGTTGCTGAAGCAATCTAAAGATAAGCTGAAAGCTACTCCTGTTACCGGTAAATAATCCCTTCCTTCTCCTGATTAATACATCTGTTCATTGTGATAGATGGAAATTCATATTGATTACAGTTTGATTTTCTCTTCATACACACAATAAAACATTGCTTTATTGTGTGTATCATTTACAATAAATACTACGCGCCGACATTTAACTACTGTTGTTTTATATATTTTATTTATATCAAATTGAGTTAAATGAAAACATAGACAATTCTGATAAAATCTCGAAATATCTATATTTCAACTCTCCTTTACTCAGAAAAAGAGTAAATAACACTTTGCTTAGATACGAATAACAATAAAATGAAATAATATTCATGTAGTATAATAATGTCCTTTTCTATTAAGTCATTGTCTATTAACTGTTTAGAGATATCGGTTGTAATTAAATTAAACTACATTTTAATGGACTGCATGATGATGTGGTGTTAAGATAACATTATGCATTTGTTAACAAATTGATTTTAATCATCGGCATAAGTAATCAGAATATTTATATATTACGTTTATTAAAATACATAGTGTATGGATAATAAAATATCAATAAGTGATTTTTGCACGGTTTGATATTAAAAAAGCTATTTCTATATTTATATCGACCAATAAAATTTAACTCTTTACTCTTTTAAAATTATTAATGTTTTTCCAGGCATCCAAATAACAACTGGAATGCCTTGAAATTTTTTCTAAAAACCAATCATTTTATTTAACCGGTAAACTCCATTATGGCAAAAGAACATGCGAAACAATTGACTGATTAGGCTCAGTATAGAAATGAGGGATAGTCACCTTTAATATCAGGCAGCCTGAAGAATTAGAATGATATAATTATTGCAACAATTGATAAGACAGGATCCGGCGTTATAAAGTTTGCTGTTTTTCGTTTTTTAAAATCGCTTTGTTTGCAAAACTCTTCTTAATTAAAAAATTATTTAACCAAAAACCAATCTTATGTATAAAATTTATACACTTAGAATGAAAAGAAGGCTCAGCATATTGCTAATGATGATTGCTTTCTTTGGCACAAATGGTGTAGCGTGGGCACAATCAACCGTCAACTACGCTTTTTCAACCAATTTAACGGGCTCAATGGCTGTAGACTTGAATGCCAACCCGATTGATATGAGCACGGGAACCACTCAACTTGTTGCTTCCGGTGTGGATGCCGGTGCTTCGGCTGTAACCAATATCGGATTTGACTTCTTCTTTATGGGTAGCAGATATACTCAATTTGGTGTTCAGGAAGATGGGATCGTGCAATTAGGCGGTACTGCGCCTTCAACCAATACTTATACTATTGCAGGCGGAACTTCTACTGCGCCCAGGCTTTCACCTTTTTGTGGTGATATGAGGACCGGTACAAATGGTAAAATACATTACAAACTTATCGGAACTGCGCCTAACCGTGTGCTTGTCATAGAATTTCAGAACATGACCTTGTTTTACACTTCTGCCGCCGCTGCAGGAACATCCACTTTTCAAATGAGGATGTATGAATCTACAGGAAAGATCCAATATGTATATGGTACCATGTCCGCAACAGATGTAACAACTGCTGGAGCAGGAGGTAACAGGGCGCCGCATATCGGATTTTATACAGGTTCTGCAAGCGGAGCTTTTGCTTCAGTTTTATATGCAACACAAACAGTCTCCACAACATCTCCTTATGCGGGTAATCCGTCTGTTACAGCATTAGGCCCTTTGGCTGGTTTGAACTCAAATGCTGATGGAAGCAGGACGCAATATATATTCACGGCTCCGTCGGTAGTTGCCCCTTCCAATTTGACCTTTACATCTGTAGCTGCCAGTGCAATGACATTAAACTGGACAGAGCCTTCTCCAGCTACAGGTATCGTGAAATATGTAGTTTATAATTCAACAGATGGTACTAACTATAACTATGTAAATACGGTAAACGTCGGAACTAATCTACTTGCAGTAACAGGCCTTGTTCCGGGAACAAACTATTTCTGGAAGGTTTTTTCTGTAAGTGAAGGCGCTTTAAGTGCTACATCATTGAATGGAACACAACCAACTTCAGCTGCGGCTACATATTATTGGGTTGGAACCGGTGGTGCGGATTTCAATACAGGTACCAACTGGAATACAATTGCAGATGGTTCAGGTGCAGCAAGAACAGTTGCTGATGCAACAGATGCATTGATCATTGATGGTGATGGTACAACATCGGGTACTGCTGCTACAATCAATATAAGTGCAAGTGCATCTATCGGCCTTTTAAGAATTACTAACAGCACTGTTGTTAACCTTCAGTCTTCTTCCTCGACTACACGTACTTTAACCATAACAGGCGGTGCAGGAAATGATCTTGATATCACTGCAGGAAGCAGCCTTATCATGAACCATGCCACTAACGCAATTGCTATAGTGTTTACAGGTACCGGTAATACAGGAAGCATTTCAGGTACACTTACATTAGGAGGCGGTACCGGCAATAAAGTTACTACCACAGGTGGCACCGGAACATTGGTGACCGTGCAAACAGGTGGTACAGTAAATTCTACGGCTGCTTCATCTACTGCATTATTAGTGGGAAGTACAACTACCTTAAATTTTGCTTTCGGTTCCAATTATAACGCATCAGGTTATACAACATCTGATACTTATATCCCGACTGCTACATGGAATAACAACTCTAACATAACTTTATCGGGCGGAACTACAGGAACAGGTGTATCCAATAGTTCTACGCCACTTGGTAACGTTACTATTAACACAACTACCTTAACCGCTAACCTCGGGTTGTTTACTTCATCCACGGTTACTATTAACGGTAACCTTAATATCGTAGCGTCCGGTACTGGAAATATTCGTCCTGTTTCCAGTGGTGTATTAACAGTATTAGGAAACATAAACCTGAGTGGTGGTACACTTCAGATTGCTGGTGCCGGCAGTGTAAAGCTTGCCGGTAACTTTAATCAGACCGGTGGTACATTGGATGCAAATGGAACCAGCAATACTTTGGAATTCAATGGTACTGCAGCTCAGAATGCAACCATAGGAACAATGGGTACAGGGGCCCTTAATGTAAGGATCAACAATGCTGCCGGTGTTAACCTTACCGGTAACTTATTAGTAAATGATGGTGCTACTTTAACTATTTCCAATGGTAACGTTACAGGTACAGGTACTGTTTCTTATAATGCTACTTCAGGTAAATTAATATATAATGGAACAGCCGGCACTCAAACAGCTAATGCAATAGAATTCCCGACCACAAATGGCCCTGCCAGCTTAACTATTAATAATACTGCTACTGCTCCGAATAATGTGGTTAATATTCCATTCAGCAGAACTTTAGGTACCAGTGGTGTATTGGCAATGACTGCGGGTATATTGAATAATTCAGGAAATACGATATCTGTTGCAAATACCGCAACAGGTGGTGTTACCGGAGGTTCTGCAACTGCATATGTTAAAGGAGCAGTTGCAAGAAGCCTGCCTGCAAGTCTTGCAACAGGCTCAACCTATCTGTTCCCGATTGGTAAAGGCACTTATAATCAAATGGAATTGATTAACCCTTTAACTAACGCAGGTGGTACTGTGACAATTTCTGCTGAAGCAATTGATGCAGGTTCCGGTGGTGCTGCAGGCACAAGTATAAGCGCAATCAATTCCAACAGATATTGGGCAATAAGTGCTACAAATGGAGCTGCAAACTTTACAAGTGGCAACATGCGCTTGTATGATGCACCTGGTTCTGCTGATGCTATTGCAGGAAGCAGTACATTAACAGGAGCATATGGATTAGTTGGAGGAACTACACCTGTAGTTACTGCTACATCTATAACTACTACAAACCCGGGCCTGACAAGTCTGTTGGGTTACTATGTATTTGGTACCCGTGCTGCAGCAACTATTAGCAATTTAGCTATCTCTCCGACAGGAAATCAATGTACAAACGTTACACGTACAGTTACTGCTACTGTAACACCGGGTGGTGCTGCGATATCTACAGTTGTTATTAATTACTCAGTTAACGGAACGGCTCAACCTGCTGTAAGTATGACTAATACAATCGGTAATAACTGGTCCGGAACAATTCCTACCGTATCTCCTGTTAATGCTACGGTTTCATGGTCAATAACCGCAACAGATGCAAATGGCCTGACTAAAACACAGACCGGAACAGATTATAATGATAATCCATTTTTGGGTGCCAACGCAATTTTGAGCGCTTCTCAAACAACGGTATGTACAGGCAATGCTACAACTTTAAGTGCAGTTTTAGCATCTCCCGGCGATGCTTCATCCATTGGAGCAGGTACTACCTTGACAGGGGATAATGACGATGTAACGGCTTTTGGTAACAGATGGCCGACATTCCATATGCAGATTTTATACACGGCTGCAGATTTGATAGCTGCAGGGCTTTCTGCAGGTCAGATATCTGCTATTACTTTCAAAGTTAATACCATAGGCTCCAGTGCATCCAATACAAATTATACCGTATTGATGGGTGCCACAAATGCTACTTCATTAACTGGTTATGTTTCCACTTCAGGATATACTCCGGTATTCCCTGCTGCAAATTATACGCATGCTATAGGATTTAACAAGATTACCTTTACAACTCCATATAACTGGGATGGTGCATCTAACGTAATAGTGGATCTAAGCTATAGTGGCATTGACGCATCAACCAATGCACAAACGTATTATACTACCACTGTTGCCAATACAGTAGTAGCAAATCACAGTAC
Source organism: Taibaiella lutea (assembly GCF_008629695.1). Taxonomy (GTDB): domain Bacteria; phylum Bacteroidota; class Bacteroidia; order Chitinophagales; family Chitinophagaceae; genus Taibaiella; species Taibaiella lutea. Next base: position 1,556,079 of record NZ_VWSH01000001.1, on the reverse strand, counting down.
CAATGCGGGAACTGCATACGCAACAAGGCCTAATATTATTTTTACAGGTCAATTACCGGCGCCGGCTACAGCGTATTCTTTTTCAAACGGAAGTACAGTTGTCGGAACTACGAACCCCTTAAGTGTAAATGTCAGCAGCAATACTACTTATACGGCTACAATAACGGCTTCAGGATGTCCTTTTGTTACCAATCCGGTTACAGTCAACACAATTGCTTTGCCAACAGCTCCGGCTGCTACCAACAGTTCACAATGCGGTGCCGGTATTCCAACCGCTTCCGTAGCTTCTACTGCCGGCGCTGCAGGTTCAGGAACTTTTTATTGGTATGATGCGCCAACCGGTGGTAATAAGTTACAAGGTGAAGCATATGGTCCTTTAAGTAATTATTATACCAACGACTTTTCTTCTGCTACATTGAGCAACTCTTCAATAACAGGTAATGCTGCAATTGCATCGGGTAGTCTGGCATTGACACCTGCAACCACAAGTCAGGCAGGCGGATTGACCGTAAATGCGAGTAATGTTAATTCTAATCAATATCAGGTTGATTTTGATATGACAGTTACGTCTACAGGTACTGATGTAGCAGACGGACTTAGCTACAGTTTCTCTGACGATGGCTCTGCAAGCAGTACATCTCCTGGTGCAGAACATGGAACCGGTACGAAGCTGAAAGTTAGCTTTGATACCTACGATGCAATAAACGGCAATAACGGGAAAGGTATATATGTAATGTATAATGCAACAGCAGATGGCTCTTCGACAAATTATACCAGTACAACACCGGGTGTTTTAGCCTATGTTCCTGATGTAAGTTGGATACCTACCAGTGCTACATCACAAACAAGTCATGTTACTGTTTCTATAAATGCAGCCGGACAAATTTCATTATCACTTGCAGGCAATCCAATATTTACCAATGTTCAATTGCCGGCGGCCTTCATAAATGCTAATAAATCTACATGGTCACATATCTTTAAAGCTCGCAGCGGAGGTATTGCCGGAGGTTTTGCATTGGATAATTTGATCATTAAAACAAATAATATAGTTCCGGGTTATACAACTTATCAAAGTTCTATACCAAGCGCTACTACGTTCTATGTTTCTGAATTAGGAACAGGCGGTTGCGAAAGCCCCCGTACACCTGTATCGGTTTCGTTTACAAGTAATCCTCTGATTGCATCGGCAAGTAATACTTCATTAACCTGTGTAGGTGGAAGTACAAGTCTATCTGTTGCGCAAACAGGTTCTTCAAATACCTATAGCCTCACATGGACAGCTACGCCTTCTGCCGGAAGCGGTATTCCTACAAGTGTAGCAGGTAGCTTATCTACTCCGGTAACCGTAACTCCGACTGTCGGAGGTACTTATACTTATACCATTACCGGTGTAGATGGTGGTTGTACAACTATCGATACAGTTAATGTAATAGTAAATGATCCTTTATCTGTTGTTACTTCAATGGCTACTGCTACTCCGTCAACTATTTGTTTGGGAAGTGCTACAAGTCTGAATATGCAGGTTTATATACCTACAACTACTGAAGGTTTTGAAACAACGTTTCCTGTTTCAACATTTAGTACAAGCGCAGTATCAGGTGTCGCAAGTGCTACCCAAGATATAACTTACTTTAAGTCAGGAGCAGCGTCGATGTTGTTCAAAACATCAAGCTTTAATGCAGATGTGAGCCTGACTATGAATGCGAATGTTGATTTGAGTACCTCTACAGGTGCAGTTCTTACTTTTTCGCACATTGCTTGTCTTGAAAGTTATGCAGCCTTTTCTGATAAAGGTATTGTAGAATACTCCAGTGATGGTGGTACGAACTGGACAACCTTCCCTGCATCAAGCTATGGAGGCGGTGCAACCAATTTATATAATTCACAGGTTGGATTCTCTGCTTTTAGCTATCCTGACTGGATTACAGCTTTCGGCGCAGGTTCTTCATCTCTGCCTAATAATACTTTGTGGAAGAATGAATTAATATATATCCCTGCCGCTGCATTGACTTCTCAGTTCAAAATCAGATTCAGGATTCTATCAGATGGCAGTGTTACATATTATGGTTGGTTACTTGATAACGTTTCAATAAAGGCTACTCCAAATACACAAGCCTATTCGTGGAGCGACGGAAGCACTACAGTCGGAACGACCAATCCATTGGTTAAAAATCCAACTGTTAATACAAATTATACCTGTTCAACAACAGCGATGGGTTGTCCTTTAACTTCCAACGTGGTTCCGGTCACAGTTAACGCTGTTCCAACACTCGCACCTACAGGTACAAGTGGTAATAACACACAAGCATCAGGTACCTCTTATCTTTATACAGATGGCTCCTGTGATCTTATTGCAGGCATTACAACCTCCGGCAATTCGCTTGGTGCAGTTACTGCAAGCGTAACAATTGACCCGACAGTACAAACCTATAACAGTGCTCCTTATGTACAGCGCCATTATACCATTACACCGGCGACCAATGGTCCGGCAATGGTTACGCTATATGCTACGCAAGGTGAGTTTGATGCATACAACACTGCAGCAGGTGCAAGTGCGCTTCATTTGCCTGTTACAGGTAGCAATAGTGATCCTAATATTGCAAATGTTAAGGTTGCCAAGTATGCTACTGCAACACCAGGTACCGGAGGCATAATGCTGACACCGACTTCTGTTAACTGGAATGCGGCGAAAAGCTGGTGGGAAATTACTGTGAACACTCCAGGTTTCTCTACTTTCTTTATTTACGCAGGCGGTGCAATACCACTTGAAATTAAATTGCTGGATTTTACAGGTGTTAATGAAGGCAAACGCAATCGTTTGGATTGGTCAACTGCCAAAGAAAGTATAGGAGATAAATTCACTGTTCAACGTAGTACAGATGGACGTAACTTCTCAGGCATAGGCACAGTTGCAGCAATCGGTAAAGGCGCCTATACTTTCTACGATGAAAATCCGGCATCAGGTATGAATCAGTATCGTTTGCTGATGACAGATACTAAAGGAAATCAGGACTTTAGTAAAACTGTTACGCTTATGGTACATACTGCAAATGATTTTGTAGTAGAAGCGTATCCTAACCCGGCCAAAGACCTGGTAAACATTAAAGTATCAGGCACACAAGGCAGCAATGCACAATTAATGCTTATGGATGTTTCCGGACGTATTATCAGGCAAATAAAAGTGGCAGGTAATACTGCAACACTTGATATGCATGAAGTAGCTGATGGCATCTATTTGTTGAAATATGTGGATGATTCACATAGCGAAACAATAAAAATGAACAAACAATAATCGCTGCTTTTCAGTTTGAAATTAAGAGGCTGTCAAAAGATGGCAGCCTCTTAATTAAAACAGCATACAAAATTTTATCAGCCTCGAAATGCCGTCTGGACACAGGGAAGTATGAACGAAATGAAGTATATCTTTTTAAGTTTCTGAATATGAAGCTCTGAATGACAAAATCTGTTTATTGCGATGTTGTGGTATTATCAGTAAAATTATTTTGAAGGGTTTTCATTGATTGCAAGTCCCAATGCCGTTACCCGTTTATTGAATGTTTCAATAAACGCCGAGAACGATGATAAAGTAGTGATTCAGGTAGTTGATATTACACAGGTAAAGCAGTTCGGGAGATAGTTATTTTTATCAAATGATACTGTATTTATATGAGGGCATTGCCTTCAGGTACTCTAGTAATTCATCGGTTATAAAGCAATAAAGAGCTATTCTGTTTAATTATAACCGTAAAAATTCAACCCTGATTGGTTTGAGAATACATAAACTAAAATAAAACTTATTAGGGTTAAAACTGTTTATTTAGCTGCAGCTGCAGTAAAAATTTTAACCACAATTATACTGAGAGTTTAACCACCAGATTCTTTTTCTTTTTTTTCCAAGGGCATTTATTCCATGAATAAATACCTGATCCTTTTTTTTAACCAAATTATTTAACCTCAAAAATTTATCCAAGGCAAAAAAACACAAGTCCAAGGAGGTTGCTGAAAATCCGCAAGAGTAAGCAGGGAAAGCTGAAACCCTTTAATAGTAGGTGTTATTAAATATGATTTTATGATACAAAAAATTACAAATGTTTTTTTACAAAAACCACAACTTTTAAGTAAGTGGATTTTGATGTTAGCGCTTTTCGCAATGACAGGCGCTGGTACCGCTAATGCACAATGTAACTGGAATACAGGTGCTCTTTATGGAACGGGGACTGCAGGAACGTCATGTCTTCCGACGACTACCGGAACACAACAATGCCATTACTTTAGTGAATATGCTACTTTTAATGGACTTACAGTTGGACAAACTTATACAATTACTACGACTAATACAACGACAACTGCCGGTGGGCCATTTACATTAGGTGTTTATACAGCTATTACATCTGGCACTACACCTCTGGCATCTACTACAAATGCGACGTTTCCTATTTCGGTTACATTTGTTGCTACAACAACTACTATTTACACGAAGAATTTTAAATCAGGGTGTGTTTCTTCAGGTAATGAATGTAACTATTTTACCATGCAGTGTAACTCTTGTGCTTCAACCGCGGGTACTAACCAACCATCAACTTCAAGTGCTGCTATAGGTGCACCGGGCATTCAGGTGTTAAGGGTTGATGTTCCGGCTTGCTCGGCAGGTGATGTTACCAGTCTTACATTTACAACGGCAGGAAGTACCAATGCGGCAGATATTTCAAATGCAAAGGTTTATTACACCAGTTCTACAACATTTTCATCATCATCTCAGTTTGGTAGCGCTGTTGCAAACCCTAATGGTAGCTTTACTGTTGTAGGAACACAGAGTTTAACTTCCGGTTCTACAGGTTATTTCTGGCTGACCTATGATGTCGCTTGTAATGCAACATTGACAGATGTTCTGGACGCAGGACTTACAACTTATACTTTTGCAGGTACTCCTTCAGTTCCCGCCACTCCTAATCCTACGGGTACGCGTGATATTGTAGCTGCTTCTGCTCCTCCATATACTGCCACAACTACCACATCAACAACTGTGGGTACTGCAAATGTTACTATGGGCAGAATAAATATTACAGGAGATAATTGTAATACAGCTGTTACTTCTGTTAAATTTAATACCGCTGGTTCTCCTGTTACCGATATAAGTCTTGCAAAGTGTTATTACACTACAAGTACAACATTTAATACAGATAGCTTGTTTGGTACTGCGGTTCTAAACCCTAACGGAGACATTACATTTAACGGATCAAAAGCATTGGCTTTAGGTACAGGTAATAATTTCTGGTTAACTTATGACATAAGTTGCAGTGCAGGAACTGTTGTAGGTGTCGATTCAGTGGTTGGAGCTCCTGTGAGTATTACAACCAATGTTGGGTTATTGAACGTTGCCACACCTTCAACCAATGCTAAAAAGAAAGTAAATGCGCAAGTTGCTCCTACTTATACTTCTACTACTACAACTTCTGCAGCGGTAGGAAATACAAATATCACTTTGGGCAGGATTAATATTGCAGGTGATAATTGTAACACAAGCGTTACTTCTGTGAAGTTTAATACGGCTGGTTCTACTATTGCCGATATAAGCCGTGCAAGATGCTACTACACCACGGGTACAACATTTAATACAGACAGTTTATTCGGTACTCCTGTACTAAATCCTAATGGAGATATTACATTTAACGGGTCAAAAGCATTGGCAGCAGGTACCGGCAATAATTTCTGGTTGACCTATGATATAAGCTGCAATGCAGGTACAGTAGTAGGTGTCGATTCTGTTATAGCCACTCCGGTAAGTATTACAACAAATATCTCGGCAATTAGTGTAGCTGCGCCATCAACCAATATCAAAAAAGGTATCATAACAGCAACTACTTATAACACTGCTGCTGACGGAGATTGGAGTTCTCCTGCTACCTGGGCTTGTGGTAATATTCCTACAAGTTCTTCAAACGTAAACATCAATAATGCTGTTACCGTTTCTACTTCAGGAAATGTTGCGTCAAATGTAACAGTAAATACAGGTGCTTCTTTGATTATTTCATCCGGCGATTTGACAATGGGTGCTGCAGGCGGTGATAAAAAAGTATTTACAAGCAGCGGCATATTGACTGTAAGCGGCGGTACTTTAAACTTAAATGGTAATATGGTAATCAACTCCGGTTCTACATTCAATCAAAGCGGCGGTAATATCAACGTAGATGGTAATGCCGCCGGGGTAACGGCCAATAGTGTAGCTTCAGGAACTTATCTTGTAAGTATTTCCACTCAAAACGTTAACTGGACAGGTGGAACATTTACTATCGTCGATCCTCACGCAGCTTCTGGTACGAATTATGCTTTCTATTACAGTAATAGTACTGCTAACATAGAAGTACCGGCTACACATACAATGGCATTCGGAAATGGTGTGTCATCAGATGCTGGAGGATCTACTAACGGATTTTATGTAAATAACTATGTGGGATCCAATAAATTGAATTTTGGTAATATCACCATCAACGGTACAGCTGCAAATAACAGGTTTGTTACAACAGTTTATTCAACTGCTATACATGGCAATCTGTTGATAACAAATGGTGGTGAATTCAGGACATCTGGTATCGTGCATCTGAATGGAAATCTTACTGTAACTGAAAATAGTTATTTCACCTGTACCTCTACGCTTGGTTTATACTATTATACCGGTACATCAACTATTGCACCTTCAACAAATGCGCAGGTAATTTCAGGTTCCGGTATATTTAGAAATGCTGCTACAAGCCCTACTGCAAACTTCGCATCTTTGACAGTTAATAACACAAATGCAACAGGTGTAACCTTTGCTGATGCCAACTCGTTGTTGAGCGGTACAAATACAGGAACAGTATCCGGTACTTTAACAATGACTGCCGGTAAAATTAATGTAGGCTCAAATACTTTTGTATTAGGAATTTCTGCTTCATCAACCGGAACTTATACTTATTCCGCTGGTGTAATAATCGGTGGGTTTAAAAGATGGCTGGGTTCTTCAACAGGGGCGAGGGCTTTTGATATAGGAATGGGAAATGTAGGCAGGAAAGTTTCTATAGACTTTACTACAGCACCTACTACAGGAGGAAGCCTTACTGCTAAATGGAATTCAGGTGCGCCGGGTTCTGCAGGTTTGCCATTGACAGAAGGTGGTAATACATACACCAATACTTCTGCAAACGGTTACTGGACTGTAAGTACAGGAGATGGACTTGCCGGTGGTACTTATACAGTTGCAATGACACTTACCGGTGGTAGCGATGCTCCTGATTATTCTACAGTTACGATTGGTAAAAGATCTACTTCGGCAGATCCTTGGGCACTTGTCGGTACTGCTGTTGCAGCAACCGGTTCGGCTACAAATTTCACCGTTTCAAGAACAGGTGTAACAGGCTTTTCTGACTTCGTGTTGTTGTTGACCAGCACACCGCTTTCGGTTAAATTGTCATCCTTTACAGGTCGTAATGCCGGTGCTGTTAATATTCTGAACTGGACAACCGCGAATGAAAAAGATGCAAGCCATTTTGATATTATGCGTTCCAATGACGGCAGCAAGTTTGAAAAACTGACTACTGTTAATGCACAGAACGTTTCAACAGGCAGCAAATATGAATTTACCGATGTTAAACCTTTTGAAGGCAGGAATTTCTATCGTCTGAACATGGTGGATGCGAATGGTAAATCTGTTCTTTCTGATGTTGTAATATTATCCGTAAAATCATCTGCAGGACTTTCATTGGTTGCCAGTCCAAATCCGGTTAATCAGACATTAAACGTTTCTGTAAATGGTAAAATAGATGGTAAAGCAACAATTCAGGTGATTGACATTACAGGCAAAATAATTCAGAAAATACAAGTATCCTCAAATGATACAAATATTGACATGAGCGCTTTGTCCAATGGTACTTACATCATTAAGTATAATGATAACAGTAACTCATCTGTAATAAAAGTGACTAAGAACTAATATCTATTTCTTAGATAAAAAAGGAGCTGTTCATTTTTTGGACAGCTCCTTTTACATTTTATAAGATGCAACTTCTGCTCCTCAGGTCAACACTTGTGGCTTTGCAATTGTAATTTAAACTTACACGTTGCTTTCTTATCTTTATAGCATGAAATACCATTTCATTACAGTTGAAGGAAATATCGGTGCCGGCAAAACTACACTCGCCAAACAACTGGCCGAATACTACAACGCAGCACTTTTATTGGAACAATTTGCGGAGAACCCTTTTCTCCCCTTGTTTTATCAAGACAAAGAAAAATATGCACTGCCCCTCGAATTATCTTTTCTCAAAGACAGGTACCAACAATTGCAGTCAAGCTTAAAAGAGTTTCAGGATAAGCAGGAATTGATTGTTGCTGATTATACGATATTAAAGAGCCCTTTGTTTGCAAAAAATAACCTGAATGAAGCAGAATTTAAGTTGTTTTGCGACATTCATGATATGATGAAGACAACGCTTCCGAAACCCGATTTATTCATCTATCTTCATACTCCGGTAGAAAGGTTGCAAAGACACATTAAAAAACGAGGCAGGTCTTATGAGCAGAATATTTCAGCCCGCTATCTGATGGAAATTGAAGATGCATACTTGCAGTATTTCAAACAGCACCCGGACAATGTTTTATGGCTGGACAATACCACCGTAGATTTTAATGAACCACAATACTTTAACCAATTAACTAAATATATAGAATCAGAAGGGTCTTTACCTGAAGGTATTTTGACTTTTTAATTTTGATTCTTCAATTCCTGATATGTTTGTAATTGCATTATATAATTTAAAAGGCGGCGTAGGTAAAACGGCTTCCTGTGTAAATCTGGCACACCTTTCTGCCAATGATGGTTACAGGACCTTGCTTTGGGATCTTGATCCGCAAGGCGCAGCAAGCTATTATTATAAAACAGAAGCAAATACCAAAAGCGGCATTAAAAAGCTATTGGAGAAAAACCTGTCGTTGGATGAATTGATGCAGTTAAGTGAATATGACTATCTGGATATAATTCCTGCTGATCAAAGTTCGCGTAAACTTGATATTCTTTTAGATGAACATAAAGACTCAAAGAAACAGATAAAGCAAATGCTCCGGCAAGCGAAGAACAACTATGATTTTGTGTTTATCGATTGCCCGCCCGGATTCTCCGTTTTGGCCGACAATATCTTTGAAGCTGCAGATGCTATTTTATTGCCTACCATTCCAACCACGCTTTCACTCAGGACTTATGAAATTGTAAAGGCTTATTTCGAGCAAAAAGATTTACCTCTTGAAAAGCTGATGTGCTTTTTCACTATGGTTGACATGCGTAAGAAATTGCATACAGAAGTTATGGCATCTCTTTCAAAAGACCATCGCTTCTTTGAACATTTTATTCCTTATTTATCAGAGGTTGAAAAAATGGGCATAGAGCAGGCGCCTGTAACTGCTTTTGCTCCCAATGGCAGAGCGGCACAATGTTTCATTGACTTATGGACTGAAATAAAAGAAGGTGTTTTGTAGCTGAACAAAACACCTTCTTTTATAATTTGCGATTACGAGGGAAACTTAATTGTAATAAGGCATAATCATCCAGTAAACCACAACACCCGTAATGGCTATATAAAGCCACAAAGGCCATGTGTATCTTGCCAGTTTCTTATGGCGGCTATATTCTCCTATTAAAGCCCTGTAAGCCGTAAATAATATGAATGGCAGCATTACAGTCACCAAAATAATATGGCTCGCCAGGATGAAGAAATAAACTGTGCGGACATTTGAAACAGCTGCAATTTCCATGTCTGATAAAATACCATCGTGATTGATGTCGCCAAACTTAGTATCGCCCGCAAATAAATGATGACTGATATAAAAAACCAGGAAAAGAACAGATAACAGCAGTGCAGCAATCATAATATTGCGATGCAATGTATATTTCCTTTGCTTAGCCGACCAAAGCCCTGCAATTAGTAATACAGCTACAACAGAATTAATAAGTGCATTAATAAAAGCAAAAACATGCACATTGAAATCAAATGGAAACTTCGGGGGATGTATCCGGCTTAAAGATGCCACTACTAAAATTATAACTGCTGATACAATACCGATAAGCCAATTGGCTTTTTTATCATTCTTCTTAAATAAGGGAGTTAACATCTTTTGATTTATTACTTGAAATTTTTTGTTTGAGTTTGCTGTTTTTATCTGCCGTGTTTCCGTTTTTCGATATTCAATATGTAAATATCATCAGCAAGACGGCCTGTTTCTTTTCTGTCCAGACCATCAAAATAACCTCTGATATTTCTTGCTGTATCCAATAAAACCATTTGTTGGGAATGAATGAAATCGCCCGCCACATCTGCATTATCTAACGAAAGCCCCAGCTCATTCTTGGCATAATCAAAAATACTGTCCTGGTTGCCTGTACAAAAATACCAACGGTCGTGGTCGGCATGAAAACGGTTAGCATAAGCCCTTAGCGCAGCAACGGAATCTCTCACCGGATCCACGGAAATGGAAATGAACTGAACTAAATCAGGATTCTTCTGAATATAAGCTTTTTGAATTTCATTCATATTGGAAGTCAGCTTCGGACAAACAGAAGGACAGGTAGTAAAAATGAAATCTATTACCAGAATCTTTCCACGTAAATCCTTATTCAGGCTAAAGGTTTTACCCAGCTGATTAGTAAGCTGCAAATCTTTTACTTTGTGGAAAACGGTATCCGTAAAAGGTTTTCCCTCTTCCATAACCACATGTGTTCCTTCAGGGCGGTAATAACCCGGAATTTTCAGTTTCCCGTCAGAGAAATGTCTTGTGACGAAAAAAAAAGATAGCGGCACGGCTGCCGCTATCAAAACTCCTATAATATATTTTAATGTTTTGTTGGAACGCATTGTAATAAACTTAACTGATACTTATTTTAAAGAATAAGAGGGCAAATCCTAAAAAGTAACTACCATTTTTGTACCTGCTCCGTTTTTGTATGAGCTTGTGTGTTATTCATTCTTAACCAGAAAGCACCATCTGAAATAAATGCAATGATAAACCAGATAAACAATGACAATGGAATAATAACGGCCATTACAAAGTTCTTTTTCTCATCTCCAAGGTGCATGAAAACTCTTACGATCATAGCAGCTTTAAATACAGTAAGCCCAAGGAAATAAAACGCAAGCGCAACTTTACTGATATTGCCATTATAGTGTGCATATAAACCTACCAACACTTCTGCAGTAGTGATGATTGTAAGCCAAAGCGTAATCATCATAATTCTCCTTACTTGCTTTTTGCTGCCTGCTTCATCGCTATGATGAGCCAGAATGCCGGAATATAATTTTGATTGATCGCCTTCGTAATAATGTAATAAGTCGTCGCTGTTATGATGTGCAGACATATTTTTTAAGCTTTATAATATTTTAAAAATGCAAATTGAAATTCAGAAATCCTGATAGGAAGTACTTTATCTTTTGTACTTTATTACAATAGATAGAAACAAGTAAACACAAATACCCAAACCAAATCCACAAAGTGCCAGTAAAGACCTACTTTTTCAACCATTTCGTAGTGGCCGCGGCGTTGGTAAGTGCCATTTACTGTATTTACCAGAATCATTACATTCAATACCACGCCGGATAATACGTGCATACCGTGGAAACCGGTAATCGTAAAGAAGAAGTTGAAGAAGCTTGTAGTTGCATTCACACCATCCTGAATAGACATGGAAGCCCATACCTTAGGATTGTAAAAATGTTCTAAATCGTGTAATGAAGTTGTTTTAGGGTCAACAAAGCTTCCCCACCAGGCACCTTCACCATGTAAGTGAACCCACTCCCAGCATTGGCAGCTAAGGAATGCGATACCGCCGATGATAGTCCAAAGCAACCATTTAATAACACCTTTCTTGTTATTATGGTGACCTTCATGCACCGCCAATACCATTGTAACGGAACTGATAATCAAAATAAAAGTCATCAGACTCACAAACATCAATGGCAGGTTCTTTTCACCAAAGCCGGGAAATGACTTAAATACGTGGTTGGAATCAGGCCAGACATTACTGAAGAAACGTTTGGTACCGTAGCTAATCAGCAATGCCCCGAATGTCAATGCATCCGAAAGCAGGAAAAACCACATCATTATTTTACCGTAACTCAGGTTAAAGGGAGAGGTCCCTCCGTTCCATTTATTTGTATCCGCTGTAGCTGTAGAAGCTTGTGTCATAAGACTGTAAAATTTTTTTAATAGCTCGAAAGACGCTGCAAGTTAGTATTTGTTGTTTATTAATTAAAGGAACCGCGCAATATTTTTTTATTTATCAGCAGAAAATGCTCCCTTATTATTAAATTGTTTTATCTGTTTCCCATTTCAACAAGCTCAATAACTATGTAACGACTCATCTTGTCGAAGACAGAACGAGTCGATTTTATTTTACCTATTTGTAAGGAAAAATATGAAAAGATATATCCAGAGAATATCAACGAAATGCCAGTAAGTACCTGCAATTTCCAATGCATTGGAACTGTAATTTTTTACATTTCTGCTGTAAGTCTGAAGGAATAAAACAAATAACGCTACCACGCCACCCAATATATGCAAGGCATGTACTAAAATAATTACTATCAGATACTGGAACGAGACATTGTCTGCCCATTGCATATGGTTCAATAAATCTTTGAAGCCAAAATATTGTAATACTGTAAATGTAATGCCCAACGCAAAAGTAATACCTACCATGCTACGGTGTAATTGCATTTTCCGTTGCCTGAAGCTCCTCAATGCAAGCATAAGAGTGGCACTGCTTAATAATATAACTACTGTGGAAATGTAAAATTCAACAGGAAGCTTAATATTTTCCCAGTTGCCTTGAGATCTGCGTACAATATAACCGCTTGTCAATCCGCCAAACATCATTATGATGCTGCCTATTGCTATCCACATGGCAAACTTCTTCGGATTGATTTTCTTTCTTTGTGTGCTTTCTTGTGCAGTCATCATTGCGTGTAAATTTTTGCAAGATTAATTCTTCCGGTTAATCAGGGCCTGTCAATCAACAAAGCCAGTAGTACGGTCGGAAGATATATAAAAGAAGAGTACATCAGTCTTTTGGCCGATGCCTTATCGTTTTTCAAATAGAATAAAAAGGAAGTGAATGTGTACATAAAACCGCAACCAATACAAATCCACATACCGGTCTGGCCGCTTAAGCCTAACTGATGTGGCAACATTGCCAATGGAATCAGTGTAAGGCTGTAAAAAATACATTGTAATCCAGTAAAAGATGTTTTGCCCTGAGCCGAGGGCAACATGCGGATGCCGGCTTTCAGATAATCTTCATAACCCACCCAGGCAATAGCCCAGAAATGCGGAAACTGCCAGAAAAACTGGATTAGAAATAAAGCCCATCCGCCTAAGCCCAATTGGCCCGAAAGGGTTCCTGTTGCTGCAACCCATCCGATAAGCGGCGGTAATGCACCCGGAATTGCTCCAATGAATGTTGCAATAGGATGTATCTTCTTCATGGGCGTATATGCAAAACCATAAAGCAATAATGATAACAAACTAAGGCAAGCGGAATATAAATTGAAATAATAAGCAAGAATGAAGAAGCCGCTGACAGCTGAAACCAAACACAAAGCCCATGCCTCCGTAGTTCCCATACGCTCTGTAGGCAATGGACGGTTCATGGTGCGTTTCATCATCCGGTCGCTGTATCGTTCCAGAATCTGATTGATAATATTGGCGCCGTTTGTAATCAACATGCCACCCATGAAGAGCAATAACACCTTTGACCAAACAAAAGGGATGCCGGGAGCTATCAGATATCCTACCACACTGGAGAATACTACCATGAAGCTCAGGTTAGGCTTCATTAGCTGAGCATAATCGCGGATTTTCGCAACTGCAAAGGAGTATTCTTTTACTTTTATAGGCTCTTCCCGAAGCATGAATTGTATTAAAATTGATTATGGAAGACGGTATCGAGGCGCAAAGGTAAAAGTTTTACAGTTTTTTGACGGAAGAATTTTGGAAAGTGTCGAATCTTGCTGATTAATAATGACTTATAATGAATATCAATCAAGTATAAGCCATAAAAAGCGGGAGCTAATTGCTCCCGCCAAAAATTGCAGTTTAGGCTTAGTTCCGCTATGGCCAACGTTCAATGTATCACCTACACCGCAAAACTCTCTCCGCATGCACAAGTCCTGCTTGCATTCGGATTTATAAAGTGAAAGCCCTTTCCATTCAGGCCTGCTGTAAATTCTAATGTAGTGTCACAAAGATAAAGAAAACTTTTGATATCCGTTACCAACTTTATTCCCTTGTCTTCAAAGATTTGATCGCCCTTTTGAGGCTCATTATCAAAGTCAAGTTTATAGGAAAGTCCGGAACAACCTCCTCCCACAACACTGATTCTGAGGAAGTAATCAGGCCCCAAATGCTCTTCCTCGTGTATTTGCAATACTCTTTCTTTGGCCTTGTCCGTAATAAAAATCATGATAAAGTTTTTAATCTGTGTGCTTAAGCGGCGATTTCCGCAAAGTTAAATTTTATTTAAAATAAATCAATCAATATGTCTTAATCGTTTTATGGCTTTCCCGAAAATCTGAATTGCCATATTAATTTCCTCGTCCGTTGTAAATCTTCCCAGGCTTAACCTGATGGATTCTTTAATAATCGAATCTTCCAGATGCATTGCCGCCAAAACATGTGAAGGTTCTTTACTTGCCGATGTACAAGCTGAACCCAATGAAAATGCAATTTCGCCATTCAGCAGGCTTAGTAGCTTTTCTGCGCCAATCCCTTCAAAAGAAAGGTTTGTAACATTAGGCAATCTTTTTGCCGTATCTCCATTTATTATAACATTTCCCAAATTAACCAAACCGGTTTCCAATCTGTCTCTTAATTTTCTTATATGATCGCGCTCTTCCTGCAATTGCACAAAACAAAGCGCTGTCGCTTTACCCATCCCCACAATACCGGGTACATTTAATGTCCCACTTCTGAATCCCCGTTCGTGTCCGCCACCGTCTATCTGAGCAGCAATACTAACTCTCGGATTTCTTCTTCTGATATATAAAGCTCCGACACCTTTTGGCCCATAAAATTTATGTGCACTCATTGCCAGAATATCAATTTCATCTTCCTCCACATCCACCTTACATTTTCCGATTGCCTGTGTAGCATCCGAAAAAAATAAAACCTTATGCCGTTTTGCAATAATTCCTATCTCTTTAACCGGATGAATAACACCTGTTTCATTATTGGCATACATCAGCGCTATTAAAATCGTTTCCGGTCTGATGGCTTCTTCCAGTTCCGAAAGATTTATTAAACCCTTACTATCCACTCCCAAATACGTAACCTCAGCGCCTTGTTTTTCAAGATGTTGGCAAGTGTCTAAAACCGCTTTATGCTCTGTCCGGCAAGTAATAATATGATTGCCTTTTGAAGCATAGTTTTCATAAATGCCTTTCAGCGCAAGATTACACCCTTCCGTACTGCCTGAAGTAAATACAATTTCACTATCAGCGGCATTTATCAAACGGGCAATTTCTTTTCTTGCTTTAGTCACAGCCTCATCTGCAATCCAACCATAAGGATGTGTTTTTGATGCAGCATTCCCAAACTTCTCTGTGAAATAAGGCAACATGGTCTTCAATACTTCAGCGTCGCATGGCGTGGTAGCATTATAGTCCAGATAAATCATAGTTCATTAGCTTCCGTTCCAAAGTATAAAATTTCCCCGCAATTATTTCAATTCTTGTTAAACACAAAGCTGTTTATTTCAATTTCGAATTAATGCATTCGGACAAAATTAGCTTTAATGTTTTATTTTCGCCCTTTTGTAACCATTGCCTGTATTGATTTTCATATCTATAAAAACTATTAGTAAAAATGAAGAAAGTGGAACATATTGGAATAGCTGTAAATAACTTGGAAGTTTCCATTCCTTTATTTGAAAAATTATTGAACACAACTTGCTATAAAACAGAAACTGTTGCAAGCGAAGGCGTAAACACAGCTTTTTTTCAAACCGGCGAAACCAAAATTGAATTACTGGAGGCAACAATAGCCGAAAGTCCTATTACTAAATTTCTGGAAAAGAAAGGAGAAGGTATGCATCATATAGCTTTTGATGTGGAGGATATAGAAGCAGAAATGAAAAGATTACAATCAGAAGGTTTTGTGCTTTTAAATGAAAAACCAAAGCAAGGAGCCGATAATAAACTGGTTTGTTTCCTGCATCCCAAAGGAACGAATGGCGTTTTGATAGAATTATGTCAGGAAAGATCCTCACTATAGTTTATTGGATTAAAAGATTATTATGATTTACTAATTTTCCTTTAATCCTGATGAATCAAATTGTCATTTCCTAATATATAAAATCTAACATCTAATATCTTACATCAAATAAAATGCCCCCATCTGTTCCTGTAAGAACCGTACCTGTAGCCGCATTGGTTTTATGTCCGGATGAAATTTTTAATCACAACAGTATTTTTAATTCTTTACATGTCCGGGCCAACCAAAAGGTTCCGTTTGAAATGTTTCCTTTAGATGGTTCGCAGATTGAACGTTATTTTAATAAATATTCGGATGCAGCCAGAACTTTATTATCAAGATTTAATGACGAAGACATTGCTTTTGAAGTAAGCCAGTTAAAGAAAAAACATGCAAAAGAAAAATCCGGCATTCCCTTAGAACGTTTTCTCGATAAAACGGTAACGCGTTATATTCATGAATTGTTAAGTGATTTGATGAAGGCTGAACCGGATTTACGTACGTATCACCGCATTAAAAATCCTGAAAACAAAAGCTACCTCATATCGAGATGTACCATTCATAAGGCCTTGCCTGCATTACGGTTTGAAGTAGAAAAAGATAGTGACGGAGGTTTGTATATTCAACCCATCCTGCAATGCGGCGATACTATTTTCCCTTTGGACAAAGTGAAACGATATCGTTTCCTCATAGAAAACAATTCAGATTATTATCTTCTGCACCCCAATGATTATCTGACATTGGATTGGTTGGAAGCCAGTCAGCCACAGCAATACAGCCATAATCCTGTAATGCTTGCCCAGCGGATTGTTCAGAAGCTGGAAGAAACACATAAAGTAAACCGGAACAATCTTTTCTCTAAACGGGAGATTGATGCGGAACCTGTAAATTGTGTTTACCTGAGCGAGATAAGCGAAACAATGTTGATGTTTACCCCAAGGTGGAAATACGATGGTATTATTGTAGACGGAGAATGGAAGGAAAGACATGAAACTACAAGAAATGGTGAAGCTTATTCCATCGTACGCAGGCAAAAAAATGAATCCGATTTTACACAATACCTCCAATCGCTTCATGCAAATTTTGCAAAACAGAGTAATAAATTTTTCTACCTCAGTTTTGCAGATGCCAAAAAGAAGCAATGGTTTTTAAAAGTTTATCATGGATTGCTGGAGCAGAATTGTGAAATTATCGGTCTGGAAATGCTGCGTCATTTCAGGTATTCGGAATACAAAGCAAATACTGCAATGGCTGTTTTAAAACAGGAGGATGAAACACTTACCTTACAATTTCAGGTAACTTTCGGAAAAGAAAAGATAGCCCTGAATGAGTTGCAGAAATTATTACTGGCGGGACAAAACTCCGTATTGCTGAAAGATAATTCCATCGCCATTTTTGAAGATGCCTGGATGGCGCAATATGCTCCGATTGTTAAGCATGGGAAAATTTCAAAAGACGAAATTACCATTCCGCAATGGATGATGTTAAGCCTTGAAAAAGGAGAAGCTAAAGATGTTTTGGAACCAACTATAAACAAAGAATGGTTGCAGCGTTGGCAGAACTGGCAGGACGAAAATCAAACGGTTTATGAAATTCCGGCAAATATTAATGCTACGCTAAGGCCTTATCAGCATAAAGGTTTTGAATGGCTGGCTTTGTTGTCTGAAATAGGTGCAGGCGCTTGTCTGGCAGATGATATGGGCTTGGGGAAAACCTTGCAAACCATTACTTTCTTGTCCTGGCGGCTACAGCAAAACCCGGAATCCAGGCATATTATCACCTGCCCGGCTTCTCTTATTTACAACTGGAAAAATGAATTGGAAAAGTTTGCTCCCGCATTAAAAATCTTTGTATATAATGGCTTGCAAAGAAACCTCGAATCCTTTTTTACAGAGGGTTGTAACGTGCTTATTACAAGTTATGGTACGATGCGGAGCGACATTGAGGAGCTAAAAATCATTCCCTGGGATACGGCAGTAGTCGACGAAAGCCAGAATATAAAGAATGTGCAGGCACAAATAACCAGAGCTGCCAATCAGTTGGATGCCAAAGCGAAAGTAGCTTTGAGTGGTACGCCCATCATGAACAACACTTTTGATTTATTTGCGCAGCTTAACTTTTTATTGCCCGGTATGTTTGGCGGACAGGAATTTTTCAGGAGAGAATATGCCAACCCGATTGATAAAGACGGAGATAAAGAGAAAATAAAAGCATTGCAAAAAATGACAGCGCCATTTGTGCTGCGCCGTACGAAAGAGCAGGTAGCCCCCGATCTTCCGGAAAAAACGGAAAGTGTGCTTTGGTGCCAGATGGGTGAGGAACAAAAAGCGTTGTATGAAGTTGTGAAAAATCAAATCAGGGACAGTATTTTTCTTAATATAAAATCCAGCGGGTTAGAAAAAAATAAACTCAATATCCTTGCCGGCATTATGAAGCTGCGGCAGGTTTGCGGAGCGCCTTCTTTAATGGAAGAAAACAAAGATTTTCAGGAGTCGATCAAAATTGAAATATTGATGGAAGAATTGGAAAATCTTAAACATAACAAGACACTTGTTTTCTCCCAATTCAAAGGCATGCTTCATTTAATTGCAGCAAAATGCAGGGAACAAAATATCTCTTATTTCCATTTTGACGGCGATACGCCTGTGGAGGAAAGACAACGAATGGTAAGTGAATTTCAATCGGAAGAGGACAATACAAAAGTATTTTTAATAAGCCTTAAAAGCGGAAATGCAGGTTTAAACCTGACAGCTGCCGATTATGTTTTCCTTGTTGACCCATGGTGGAATACTGCCGTTCAGCAGCAAGCCATAGACAGAACACATCGTATCGGGCAGACTAAAAACGTATTTGCTTATAAAATGATTTGCAAGGACACAATTGAAGAAAAAATCATAGCCTTGCAACAGAAGAAAAGGGCCTTGTCAGAAGATTTAATCAGCGCTGAAGAAGGTTTTGTAAAGAACTTAAGTGAAGAAGACGTCGCTTATTTGTTTGGATAACAACAATGTGGAATTCGCCGGTGAAATAATAATGATTCTTAGTCCTTAAATTTTTTATTTTTGCATTCATATTTGTCGAAAAGCTGATAAATATCTTATACACGTATTTTTTGAATTCTGCCATTCATGCAAATAAAAATCGCCCATTCCTTATTCATTGATGAAACACCGGGAAAAGGCCGTGGCGTTTTTACACGTGAAGATTTGCCCCCAATGAAAGTAATAGAAACATCGTCTGTATTGGTGATGGATGCCGCTGCGCGGCAATTATTAGATCAGACCACCTTGCACGACTATATTTTTGAATGGGGTTCCGACGAAAATCAATGTTGTGTTGCCTGGGGGTATGTTTCTATGTACAATCACAGTTATGAAGCTAATTGTGAATATTTTATGGATTTTGATAAAAATGTTATAAGTGTCAAAACCGTAAGAAAAATATTACAAGGCGAGGAACTGACCATTAATTACAATGGTGATTGGGATGATAAAAAACCGGTTTGGTTTGAAACCCATATTGAATAATCTGTCCGTTTTTATTTTTAAAAAAGGAGAAATAATGAAAGGATTTTACATTTTTCTGTTGACTTTAACATTTGGGTATAACAGCTTATATGCGCAAAATCAGGATGTTGCTATTACACAAACTACTGCAGCAACACCAAAAGACAACATCGCAAGATTATATCCGTTCGCTGTGATGGATGTAGGAGTAGGCGTTGGTGCAAGCTTCGAAAGATTGTTCGGCCAAAAAAAGAATCTCGGTTTAGTATTGCCCGGCTTTTTAATACTGCAAAGCAATTCCAACCCGGCAACGGTCGATCAAAACAATAAAAGCTACGATGCTTATTTTTACTTTGCTCCCGGATTTAAATTTTACCCTAAAGGACATAAAAAGTTAACCTATGCTTTTGGTCCATCGCTGATGTTCGGTTTTTGCAACAGCAAATTTGAGATTCCGGGCACAAACGATAAGGGCGAGCCCATAACCGCAACTGTAAGATATGCCCGTAAGCGTTTTGGAGTTTTGGCTAATAATTATGTAACGCTGGAATTCGGCAAATATTTCGATATTGGGCTGGAAGGCGGTTTGGGTGTTTGTTATTTCGACAGAGAAAGCTACAAAGGTCCTGAATTCTATCCGGGCGACCCTTCCAAAAATAAAGGAGTAGATATAACCGGTCAGTTTTCTTTATCCATAGGTTATAAGTTTTAAACTCCTTTTCAGGATAGTACATTTAAATAAACAACAAATAATACACATTATGCTTCGAAAAATTGCAGTGTTAACTTCAATTATTGCCTTGACTTTTCAATCCTTGTCTGCTCAGGAAAGAGATTTCAGAAAAGAGAGAGCCGAATTGGCCAGACAGGAAAGAGAACAAAAAAAACAAATGCGTCAGCAGCCTGTTACAGATTACGGAACTAATATCTTAAGCCTCGCTCCGTTTGCGGTATTGGATGTGGGTGTTGGTGTCGGAATAAGTTATGAGAAGATTTTTGGTGCAGACCAGAATCTTGGAATTGTCTTACCTGCTTATATTTTGTTTAATGATTTTGAAAATGACTCCTATTACAACGATAATAATTCAGGTTCTTATTTTTACTTTGCCCCGGGCTTAAAAGTGTATCCTTTTGGGCAACGCAAAACAACTTATGCTATCGGTCCGAATTTATTTGTTGGAGGCGGTACAGGAAAAGAAGTGCAATACGATATGAATGGTTACATGTACACCCAGGAAATATCAAAATTCAGGTTGGGCATTCTTATCAACAACTATTTGAATTTTCAGTTTACAAAGAACTTCAACCTTGGCTTACAAGGGGGCTTGGGTGTAAGATATATTGACAGAGAAACCTACGGCGGCTATACCGACAGTAAAGGAATGGACGTTACCGGACAGTTTTCCGTTACTTTAGGATATCGTTTCTAACAGAAGATAATCTCCTTTGAAAAGCAGGACACGAAACAGAGGTCCTGCTTTTTTTTGTCATTTTTGAAATTTATTATAAATATTGCTGCTTTATTTTCCTCCAAACCGGAGTATATTATTAGGTTAAGTAAAAGAAGGTAGTAAATTTGCTGACCTTTAGTTTTTTATTATGCTAAGTATATATTTCAAAGAACTCCGTTCCTTTTTCAGTTCTATAGTCGGATATGTGGTTTTATTAGTGTTTCTGATTGCTTCAGGAATGTTTCTCTGGGTTTTCACAGATACCAGCATTTTGGATTACGGTTATGCATCTATGGAGCAGTTTTTTACGGTGGCGCCATGGCTATTGTTATTCCTTATTCCTGCCATAACCATGCGTTCCTTTGCTGACGAATTTAAAGGAGGAACCATAGAATGGCTTTCCACAAAGCCTCTTTCCACGAGAGCAATTATTTTTGGTAAATTCTTTGCCGCATTGAGCTTGGTAATTATTGCAATTTTGCCTACCATGCTCTATATATTCAGTATCAATTATCTGGCAATGGAAAATGCTGCTCTGGATATGGGTGGCATAATAGGCTCCTATATCGGGCTGTTATTTTTGTCCGCAGCATTTACGGCAATTGGTATTTTCTGTTCTGCGCTTACCGATAATCAGATTGTAAGTTTTCTCGTTGCATTCTTCTGCTGCTTCCTGCTGTATTTTGGTTTTGAAGCATTGAGCCGTGTGGCGGCATTCCGTGGCGGTGCAGATTTTTACCTGAGTCTTATCGGCGTGGATTACCATTACAACAGTATGAACCGTGGCGTTATTGATACCCGCGACGTAGTATATTTTCTGTCCTTAGTTGCTTTGTTTATAACACTTACGCAATTCACCCTTGTAAAGAAAAAAGCATAGATACCTTTGATTGCAACCATATATAAATCTACCGGTAGTTTTTACCTCGCCTATGATGCATCGGGCAGGAAATGGAATTGCCGCGTAAGAGGTAAATTGAAAATCGACACCGATATTTCTTCGACCAATCCTATAGCTGTTGGCGATATAGTAGCGTTGACGGTAGAGAATGAAGGAGAAGACAGCGCTATTATAATGGATATAAAGCAGCGCAATAATTACATGGTGCGTACTTCTCCTCATAACAAGCATCAGAAACATATCGTCGCAGCGAATATCGATCTTGCATTATTGGTGGCTACCATGGCAGAGCCGCGCACTTCAAACGGCTTTATTGATCGCTTCCTCATAACCGCAGAAGCCTATCATATTCCGGCAATTATTGTTTTCAATAAATCCGATTTGCTGGAAGGCAAAAGCATGGAGGAATATGAAAACAGGAAAGCCATTTATGAAAAGATAGGTTACAAAACCTTTCTTGCAGCCGCAGAAAAAGGACTTGGCCTTGATGCGCTTGCAGATATGTTGAAAGATAAAACCACTTTGTTCAGCGGGCATTCCGGAGTGGGGAAAAGTACATTAATCAACTATTTCATACCGAATCAGAATTTAAGAGTACAGGAAGTTTCGGGATGGAGCGGCAAAGGGCAGCATACCACCACTTTTGCCGAAATGTTTGATTTGCCGCAAGGCGGCCGTATTATTGATACACCCGGCGTAAAGGAATTTGGAATTGTAGATATGGAAAGGGAAGAGCTTTCGCATTATTTCCCCGAGATGAAAGTGCTGATAAATGATTGTAAGTTTAATAATTGTATTCATATAAACGAGCCGGGTTGTGCTGTAAAAGCAGCTGTGGCAGCAGGAGAAGTAAGTATGGAACGATTTGAAAGTTATATTGCCATCCTTTCAAGTCTTTAATAACAAATACTTATCATCTTAATGCTTGATGTGCCTGTACCTTTGCGGCTGTCAAACTACAATGAAACGTTCATAATAAGTTTTCGTTTTTATAAACAAAAGATGAAGATTTTATAATGATAAGTTCCATCCGACTATAAAAAAATAAAAATTACGGATGAAAAATCAACGGATTACGGTCTTTCTGGTTTCCTTCTTTATATTACTTGGAGCAGGATTCTTTATTTTTTACTATCCCGCAATCAAAAAAAGCAAACAACCGGACATAGCCGTGGTAGGTGAACCGGGCCAGAATATCAGGCCGTTTTCTTTTTTGAATCAGGAAGGCGATACCATTACCGAAAAGGTGATGAAAGGAAAGGTTGCAGTAGTGGAATACTTCTTTACCACTTGTAAAGGTATTTGTCCGAAAATGAATGAGAACATGGCAAAAGTGTATCAGGCATTCAGGAATGATGACAATGTTGTAATCCTTTCTCATACGGTTGACCCCGAGCGTGACTCTGTTGCCGCCATGAAGGCTTACAGCCTGCGTTTTGATGCAGACCCCAAACATTGGATGTTTCTTACGGGAAGCAAGAAAGCGCTGTATGACCAAGCCTACTACAGTTATATGATGACCGCTGTTGAAGAAAGAAATCCCAATATTGACGAAGACTTTATTCATACGCAGAAATTCGTATTGGTTGATAAAAAAGGTAGGTTGCGTATGCGCCTGACATCTAAAGGCGAAGCGGAAGCTTATGACGGAACCAATGAAAAATCGGTGGCACAACTGATTGAAGATATCAAGCTGTTGGAAAACGAAGAATAACCTTTCATCCTTTTATCGATTCAGAAAATGCAGGAACTCAGTCTGACGGAAGCGCAGCAAAAGGTGGACGAATGGATTAAAACCATTGGCGTAAGGTATTTTGAACCGCTTACCAATCTGGGTATTCTGATGGAAGAAACCGGAGAGCTTGCCAGATTGATGGTACGTAAATACGGTGAACAGTCTTTTAAAGAATCGGATAAAGGAAAAGAGCTGGCAGATGAAATGGCTGATGTACTTTGGGTTCTGATGTGTCTCGCTAATCAGACAGGCGTTAACCTGAACGAAGCTTTACAGAAGAATTTTGAAAAGAAAACGAACAGAGACAAACAACGTCATCAGGATAATGAAAAGCTGATGTAAGGATAACCGGCTCCGGCAATAACCGGTAAACATGCTGCCAAAATGAATTTTATATTTTGAATACCCGCAAAGCTCCCAAACTATGCGGGTATTTTTCTTTATTTTTGAAGCCTTCAACAATCTTTGTTTTAAATGAACCGAAAAATTGCAGGCTTATTCCTATTGCTATTTTGTATTCCTAAATTAAATTTTGCTCAAAACAGACTTAAGACAAATAATACCGTCATCTGGCTTAATCAATTTCATACAATTAATATTAACGAGCATATTGCAGTACTGGCCGAATATCAATGGCGCAGGACCGAAGGGTTGAAATCATGGCAACAAAGCCTGTTACGCGGCGGCATTCAGTATAAATTCAAAAACGGACTGAGTGTGTTGGCCGGTTACGCATGGACCGAAACCTTTCCCTACGGCGATTATCCACCCAAAGCTGCGCAGCCTTTTCCTGAACACAGAATTTATGAGCAGGTAATATGGAACGATAATATAGGAAGGGTACTGCTGAATCATCGCGGCAGACTGGAACAACGTTTTTTGGGCGTTTTAGACCCTGCGGCAACTGACGGGAGAGCTATTACAAAATGGAATTACCTGAACAGATTGAGGTATCAGCTGAGGGTTACACTACCCCTTAATAATGCAACCCTGACTGACAATACTTTTTATACCGCTGCATTTGATGAGATATTTATCGGTTTTGGTAAAAATGTAAATGCAAATGTTTTTGACCAGAATAGGATAGGCCTGGCATTGGGTTATAAACTCAATAAGCGTCTTGGTTTTGAAGTTGTGGCATTTAACCAGACCGTTCAGCAAGGCGCACAAATAGATGGCAAATCTGTTTTTCAGTATAATAATGGCTTTATGCTGAATGCCAACTTTAACTGGAATTAAGCTTCATGGATAATTTTATGGGAATTGTATCCGAGTTAATGTTCTATCTGCCTTATTGAATAAACATATTGTTCGCCGGAATTACCTGAAATAATAATGGCTGCACCGAAAGATGCAGCCATTATTATTTTTATAGCGAAAATGCTTTTTATCTGATAATAGGCAATGTACCCTTCGGATTATAAAGCCTTTTTAATGAATCTACAATCTTTGTAGTGTCCGAAGCTAAAGAGGTAACAGGAATTACAACAAAATAACTGCCTGAATCTTTGGCGAATACTTCCACTTCAGCATGGCCGTAAGATTTCAGCTTGTTTGCGCGGCCTTCGGCTCCCTGCCTTGTAGGATAAGAATTCAGGGCAACTTTATACTGAATCATTCCATCTGCACTTGCAGGCGCATTGGTCACAGCAACGGTATCAACCGATGAAGCTGTGCTATCCGGAATAACAACTGTTGGCGGAGCAACTTCCTGCTGAACGGTATCAACCGGAGGAACAGCATCTTCTGTTTTGTTCTTATTTAAGGTCATGAACAGGTAAATGCCACCCGCAATAAGTATTATAAGAATACCGGCCAGCGCACCTATCTTGCCCCAGTTAACAGAAGGTGCTTTGTATTCAATCTGCTCATTTGCCTTCGGTTCGCGGATATTGGTACGTTCAATGATATTGCTTAATGCTTCCTCTTTCTTTGCAGTTACAGCATCGCTGTTTCTGAAGTAAGGAATCGCCTTTCCTTCAATGTGCAATGATGGATCTTTTACAAATTGAATGCTGCCGTTATTTGGCTGCAGGCTGCCGATGCCGGGAATGATTACTGATTTTCCTTCCTTTAAATCTGCTTTTGCTGCTGCACAGAAATCTTTCAGGTGATTGGCGGCATGTGCAATACTGATGCGTTCATTATTCGCAATGAAATTCGCAAAAGAATCATCGATGGAGCCACCTTCCTGCCGGTAAACAATATCATAAGCAGGAGCAGACATTTCTTTTGTCTCTTTATTATATACAGCCGGGCGCTTTTGTACTATTAGGCTGCCGATGCCCGGTAAAAAGCAATATTCATTTTTCAGTAGGAATAATCCAACATAATTTGCTATGTCCATCGATTCTGATTTATTAAAGCCCCGTTCAATTAAGGCCGAATGTACAATTTCATTTAAAATTTAAACCTGATTCCGCCAATTATATTAAAACCATAAGAATCATACTGGTTCCAACGCTGGTAATGGCTTCCGAAAATGTTGTTCAATTGAACAAAAGCAGAAAGCCTTGGTATAATATTGTATTCTGCGTTGGCGCTCAGGTCCACAAATGCCGGCATCGTACGGTTAGTGCCATCTGCATTAAGCGCATACATGCCATTCCAGAAATCCATATTCACATTTAAATGCAATTGCTGCAAAGGATGGAAATACAGGTTGCCGGTCAGTTTGAAAGCCGGTTCATGGTAAGCTTTGTCAAAGGTGGTGGTTTTGTAAAAATTATACCAGGATGCGCTTCCGCTTACGCCGAAGGTATTCCCTACCTGATACCTGATAAATGCGTCTATGCTGATGGCCTGTACTTTATTGTCATATACTACATCAAAAACCTTGCCATCCTGTTCCGTTACATAATCATTTACAAATAGGGCAAGATGTTTATACTGGTGCCATGCAGCTGTTCCTCCGAATGAAATGTGCTCTCCGAATGCAGACTCGAAGCCTCCATACACCTGGTCGGTCTTGGTTTGCTGTATATTATAATCATTATAAATAAAAGGATTTTTCTGGCTTAACTGTTGGTAAGTATTCTGATTCAGGCCGCCTTTCCAGCCCGCAACCAATGCCAGTCCTTTTTTGAAAATTCTTGTGTTCAGAGAGATATCAGGCAATAAATAACAAGTGCTGTTTTTGCCCCAGGTCGGGCTCACGCCTATATGGATATTCGATTTTTCGGTAATGATATCCAAAGCCGGATTTACCTGCAGGTAATTATTATTGGTAGCTATAAAGCTGTTTTCAAATCGCGTGAAATTACCTTTCAACCCCAGACTGAAAATCATGGAAGAATCATCAATCGGCATATAGGCCGGTATGTCAAAAGCAAAGTATCTTTCTTTTGCTTCAAATTTATCGCCATACAAACCGAAGCTTACATTTGGTTTGTACCAGATGTTCATGCTGTTATTCATTTGCGTATTCTCTGCGCTCAATGTCAGGTTGACGCCCGTAAATGCCTGTTTGATGGTATTTTTCTGATATTCATAAAGGTCATGGTCATATCCGTAAAGCGTATTGCCGTTACGAAGGAAATTAACGGAAGCTCCTATAGCATGGCCCGATGTAAAATACTTCCCGCCGGCATCAAGATTTGTCCTTGACGATTGCTGGTTTTCTATATTCCCCTTTTGCGAAAGATGGGAGAAATGAGCGCTCAATTCATAATCGTTTGTTTTAACGCTGCCAACGCCTGCATCAAGATATAACGAAGATAAATTACCGTAACCAAGCTTTACATAATTCTGAAAAGGCATGGGAGACTTGGAAGCACCCAAAGCCAGAGGCCTGATAGGAACAGAATGATAGGTATAACTTAAAGTCTGTTGCGGTACTTCATACTGAAATCTGGGCTTGACAGTATCAACTCTTGGCAAAGACGGTATGATAACCGGTTTGGAAGGTTTGGCAATTTCAGGTTTATATGTCTGGGTAATTTCAATTGTCTGGTTATCTATAGTAGTATCGTTCTTTTGCTGTGCATGCAATGCAATGTCGTTTATAAAAAACGAACAGGCCAGAAACGAAATATATTTAGTGTACTTGCGCATGTATAAATATTGTGCTGTTTATTCTTCTGAAAGTTTTGAAGTGGATTTTTCCAACTGCTTTACGTTTGCCAGTTTCTTGGTCGCTTCGTCTTTAACATCGGCATAGCTTGTGTTCTTTACAATACTTTGTAAAGTAGCTTTTGCATTGAAGTAATCTTTTTGTTCAGTAAGTATATCAGCAATAAGGATATAGTCTTTCACGGTCCAGTAATCGGAACCGCCCGAAGCCTGTGCGGCATAGCTGGCCTGCTCTTCGGCCTCTTTTAATTTATGTTGCGAGAAAAGTATTTCCGCCATCCGGTATCTTGCCTCTCCGCTTGCCACACCTAAATTCATTTTATCAATAGCCTGGTACAAAGACATGGCTTCGTCAAACTGACTGTTGTTCTGCAAAGATTTGGCTTTGTAAAGACGCGCTTCGTTCTGGGCATTTACATTTATTTCCGGTAGCGATAAAAGCGTGTCTGCATACGCATTGGAAGCTGCAAAATCTTTGTTTTCGTAACTTGTAATCAGCAAACCTGTGTATGCTTTTTGTAAGTTATTGTTGTCCAACGCTGCGCTGCGCAAGGCTTTATAATATTTCTGAGCGGCAACATAGTCTTTATTCTGATAAGCTATTTCAGCAGCGCGTGCAGCTGCATCATCCGAAAAGTCGCTCCATCCTGCATTTACAACAGCATCATAATCAGGCAGGGCTTTTGTTTTGTCCTTTAACTGATAATAGCTTTCAGCTCTGTAATAATGCGCTTTGTTGGCATTATTGCCATTCGGAAATTGATTCAGGTATTTTGTAAAACCATCTACGGCTTTTGTCCAGTTGTTGTTTCCGAAGTCAGATTCCGCAGCAGCATAATAGGTTTGTTCGATGCCTGCATCGCCTTCTTCCGGCATATTGTTTTCTTTCAGGAACTGTGCATAAGCTTCAGGCTGGCTTGTGCTGATATATAAATTGCGTAAAGCATCAGTCGCTGCGGCTCTGTCGGGAGCCGAAGGATAAGCAGCAATATATTTTTTGTAAGTGGTAATAGCTTCCTTATCCCTATCAGCTACCTGATAACTGTAAGCCAATTTGGATAATGCTTTCGCACGAAGGTTATCCTGAATGGATGTATTTTCCGACAGTGATTTCAGAAGGTCGATTGCCTCGCTGTTCCTGCCCGATTCCAGATAAGATACGGCTAATTCATACTGAGCTTCATCTTTGTATTCTGAAACAGGATATTTGCTGACAAGGTTATTCAGTATCTGGATTTTTGCATCGTTATTGCCTTGCAAACCAAGTATCAGGCTCTTCTGATATTTGGCATAATCCGTATTGCCCACATTGGCATTGATGAATTTGTCATAAAGCTGTATAGCCTTGTCAAAGTCTTTCTGCATAAAGGCAGCATCTGCCTGACGCACAATAGCATCCGAAGCAACCAAATCGTTATACCCTGAATTGCTGGTTGTATTTTGCACGGAAGCAAAGGCCGTAGCAGCATCGTTGTATTGACCTAACTCCAGTTGGGCATACCCGATATTAAAGTTTGCATTCTGTACCGTTGCCTGGGGGCTTATTCTTCGCGCAGCATCTTCCTGCCCTTTTACTCTGTCCAGAAATGTCTGGGTGAACTGGATAGCCTGCGGGTAACGTTTTTCTTTGTAAGCAATATCGCCTTTCCAGAAGTAGGCAATTGCTTCATAAGTATTATTGATGGGTTGTTGCAAAGAAAGGTTTAGCACGCTGTCTGCTGCTGCATTCTGATTGCTCTGCATCAGTTGTATAGCGCGGCCCAGACCTACTTGTTGGTATAATGCCCACATGGCATCATCTTTTACAGCCATGTCGCTCATGATGGCGAATGCTTCGCTGTAATTGCTCGATTTTGTCAGTAAGCCTGTAAGCAGCTTTTGTGCTTCAGGTGTAAATTTAGAGTTTGGATAAACTTTGATAAAGTCATATAGCTTGCGCGTAGCAAGGCCTTCAATGCCCAACTCGTAAGAAAGCTTGGCGTAAAGGAAACTTGCGGCTTCTTGCTGCGAAGGATTGTAGTCCATGTTGGCGCAAGTTTCAAAGGCATTACGTGCCCCTTTTTTGTCGCCTATTTTCAGGTAACAATCGCCCAATAAATACATGGAAGTCTGTCCGAGAGAATCCTGTGCATTGCTTAAAGGTTGGAATCTTTCAATAGCTTTCTGCCATTTTTCCAGACGGTAATAGGTATAAGCCAATTCATATAGTTCCTCTTTGCGGATTTTTTCCGAATTGTCGTAATAATGTTCAAAGAAGGGCAATGCCTCTTTAAATTTCTTTTGCTCAAAATAAGTCTGTCCCGTCAGCAAATGCATTTCCTTGTCGTAAAACAATTTGTCAGATTTGCG
This sequence comes from Taibaiella lutea, assembly GCF_008629695.1. Classification (GTDB taxonomy): domain Bacteria; phylum Bacteroidota; class Bacteroidia; order Chitinophagales; family Chitinophagaceae; genus Taibaiella; species Taibaiella lutea. The sequence goes on along the minus strand of NZ_VWSH01000001.1, from coordinate 1,525,800 downwards.
CAAATATCTGTTGGATAAGGTCAGCACCTGGTCGTAATTTCCTTTGAAGTAATTGATTTCGGCTTCATAATAAGGAATAATGTCTTTGTATTCTTCCTGATTATGGATGCGTTCAAAACTCTTTAATGCCAACTCATAATCCTTATCATTATAAGCCAGTAAACCATAATAATAGTTGCCGGCCAGGTAATATTTATTTTCAGGCAATTCTTTTATGGTGCCAAATAGTGGTTTTGCCCTGTCAAACTTCTTTTCGTTGAAATAACTGTAAGCCAGTTCAAATTTTGCATCTGCGATTTCATTATTACTCAGATTGTCGATACCGGCAATTTCATAATAAGTGATAGCATTTTCCAGATTGTTTTGCTGGAAATAGTATTGCGCCAGCGCAAAGGCCGCACGTTGCTTGTAAACAGGATTGACTGTTTCATCAATGTAAAGCGTAATTTCAGGAACTGCATTTTTATTATTAGCTTTGAGATTGCTTAATGACAAAATGTATTTAGCCTGCTGAATAGCAAGCGATAACGTTTTATCATTAAGTGTTTCAGTGGGCTGAATATGTTGGCTTAAAAACTCCTGAATAGTTTTGCAAGCAAGGATATAATGGCTTTGCTGAAATTGTTCAATGCCATGTTTCAACAAATTGTACTCTTTACTGTTACTTACGGGAATCTGACCGCAAGCTTCAGGGGAAAAAGAAGATAAGTAAAAGGCGGAAAAAACGCCGGAATATATAAAAAATCGCTTTAGTGAATGGCCCATTAAATGATTGTGTTATACTGTAAAACGCGTATGTTTTACGGATTATGTAAATTAATCATTTTTATCAAATGCAGCAAAGATAAACAATTGAGATTGTGTTTTGTGTAACCAAAATATAAAGATTTGTTAGCCTGAAAACTGTGTGTTTTAAAGATAAAAATTGTATTGTTTATTTTAAAAATATTTTATTCCTGCATTAAACTTTCTAACAATGACGAAAGCAGTTGGTTATATACTTTTAATTTGTGGCATTTGTAGCATATTGTCCTGCGGCGGAAAACTTGAGCCTAACAAAACAGGCTTTGAAAAACTGCAGACAGAACTGATTTCAAAATATGGTGCAGATGCTTATTATACGGATATACAATTGACATTAACCACAGAATCTGAGGTTTCTGCTTTGGTGACGGAAACGAAAGATCCTTCTTCCATGAAGCAGGAACAATGGTTGCGTTATGGTGGTGGAGAATGGGAAAAGCAAGCAGATGTTATATTTTCTGTACAAGGTGCTGAAGCCAAATCATTCATGTTTCAGTTGAATAAAGAAGTGAGCCTTTCGACTATGAGCGATTTGCTTGAAAAATCAAAAGCTCAGCTGGCAAAGGAGAAACAAATAAAAGACCCTGTTTTTGTATCTGCAGTGGTAAGTTCCAAGCATCAGATGAATTCAAAAGAAACAGGTATTTTTTATTATATCACTTTATTGGATAAGGCTTCCCAAAAGGATTACAGGTTTGTATATGACTTGAAAGGGAATGCTATGAGTTCTTTAGACGAGTAATAATTTGGACATTATTGCTTGTTAATTAATTCCTTATACTTGTCCAGTAACTCTTTTATCAGGATTTGCCGGTTGTATTTTTGCTCAATAAGTAACCTTGCAGCCGATCCTGTCGATCTTATCAATTGGGGGTGTTTGGTTATTTCAATGATCTTTTCAGCGAAACCAGCTGCATTATCCGCTACAAAAACTTCTTTTCCATTTTCAACCTCAATGCCTTCCACACCAATGGACGTAGTAACAATCGTTTTGCCCATTGCCATCGCCTGGAAGATTTTAATCCTAATGCCGCCACCTGATAAGAGTGGCACAACTAAAATGCTCTTATCACGTTCAAATGCTTGTGCATCGGGCACTTCACCTAATACAACAATATTTTTGTTTTGCTCCTGAAAATAATGTTGCGGCATATTTCTACCTGCGAGATATAGCTTTACGTCCGGCATTTTTTCAATGACCAAAGGCATTACATTCCTCAAAAGCCAATTCACACTTTCCTGATTAGGCAGCCAATCCATGGCACCTATATGATACAAACTTAAAGGTTGTTCTGAGGCCGGACTAAAAGGAATATCGGTCATTTTGATTCCAAAGGGATGTAGAAAAGTCGGGCTTGTTTGTCCTAAAGCTTTGAAAAAGTTATCGTCTTCTTTTGAAATAGTTAATACGAGGTCGTAATCATTTTTGTGATCTATTTCATAAGCTTTTAATCTGTTGGTCAGCAAATTCAGGTATGCTTTTTTGAGTGGATTTTTCGCTTGTTCCGTCAAGCGTTCCCATATCCTGAATTCAATATTATGCTGTCGTATAGTGATTTTTGCTTTGCTGTATTTTCTAATGGTTTCTATGTACGGAACCAGATATAATCCTTCCAGTTGAACTACATCATAATCGTTATTTTGCAAAAGTTGTATTAACTCCTGTTCATACGCTCTGGAAATAAATCGATCAATGTTATAAGAGGATTTTTTGAATAAGTTCAATAAAGCATCCACCGGTTTGATGCGGTTATCCACTTTTACGGCTTTGAAATATGCTAATTTTGAATATAATGCGGGCAATTTTTCTATATCTATCCAATGCCTTGTGGTATTCATTGCAAGCATGCTTAATTCAATACCCGCCTCCAGAAAGCCTTCTGTATAATAATGCACACCAATATTTCCGCCATCATTCAGCGGAAAAGGAATACGGTTGACCAATTGAAGAATTTTCATGCAGGAATAGAAAATGGATATCGTAATTAGAGGCCGCAAGATAATAAATCCGCTGCCCTTTTGCCTAACTTTGCCCGGAAATCGAGAAGCAAATCATCGATTAGAGTTTTATAACATTGGAAACAACATTCACAATAAGATTGACAACTTTCAAAAAGTTGTCAATCTATTAAGTATATAAAATGCCGACAACAAAATTGAATATAGAAAAAATACGTGCTGATTTCCCGATTTTGAATGAGACGATTTATGGCAAACCATTAGTGTATCTTGACAATGGAGCAACTACTCAAAAGCCAAAGCAAGTTATTGACGCTGTTTCCCAATATTATAATGAATACAACAGTAACGTGCATCGTGGCGTTCATTTCCTGAGTCAGAAAGCAACAGATGCGGAGGAAGCAGCAAGAAGAAAGGTGCAACACTTCATCAATGCAAAGCATGAATATGAAGTCATTTTTACAAGGGGAACAACCGAAAGTATTAATCTGGTTGCATATTCTTTTTGCAAGCAATATGTAAAGCCGGGTGATGAAATTATTGTTTCGGCAATGGAACATCATTCTAATATTGTTCCCTGGCAAATTGCCTGTGAAGACCGTGGTGCAACGCTTCGCGTAATTCCGATAGATGAGAACGGAGAACTGATGCTGGACGAGTTTGATAAACTCCTGAATGATAAAACACGCATTGTTGCTGTGACATGGGTTTCCAACACTTTAGGAACGGTGAATCCTATCAGGCAAATCATTGAGATGGCTCATGCGAAAGGCGCAAAGGTATTAGTGGACGCGGCGCAGGCTATACAACATACGCATGTCGATGTACGGGCTTTGGATGCAGACTTCTTGGTCTTCAGCGGACATAAGATTTATGCTCCGACCGGAATCGGCGTTTTGTATGGAAAAGAAGCATTATTGAATGAAATGCCGCCATATCAAGGAGGTGGTTCTATGATAAAACAGGTGACTTTTGCAAAAACTACCTGGGCTGACTTGCCTTTTAAATTTGAAGCCGGAACGCCGCATGTTTCCGGTATCATCGGGCTTGGTAAAGCTTTGGATTATATGAATGAAATTGGTTTAGATACCATTTTCGATGCGGAGCATGAATTGCTGGAATATGCCGAAGCAAAGCTTTCGACTATTTCAGGATTAAGATTTATCGGTAATCCAAAAGAACGTGCCGGTACTTTATCCTTTCTGATAAATGATATCCATCCTTTTGATTTGGGTGAAATACTGGATAAGCAAGGAATTGCAGTTCGAACCGGACATCATTGTTGTCAACCGATTATGGAGCATTATCAGATTCCGGGAACGGTTCGTGCATCTTTTTCTTTTTATAATACAAAGGAAGAAGTGGATGCTTTAGTGAAAGGAATTGAAAGGGGCGCTGCTATGTTAGGGTAGGAGAGATTAGATTTCAGACGTTAGATAACCGGATGAATAAAACATAATTCCTCTTTGTTCTAATCTTTTTCTGTCTCAACCTAATTTCCAATTTCAAGAACCTAATATTAATGCCTTTTAGAATCCTTATAGGTTTTGAAACTTGTAAGGATTGACGGGAGAGGAAAAATTGTAATCAAATAAACTATTGCTCCTTAACAATACAACATTGAATTTACTGTCTAAATACTAATATCTAACAATCTATATGTACCAACCTGAAGACGAACAACGCCTGTCACTTTGGGCAAAAGAATTATTGAAGTCTTCAAATGAAGACGTACAAACGCAATTAGATATGTTGCGTTCGGTTATTAATTACAATGACTGGAAGTATTATGTTCAAGACAATTCTGTATTGGCCGATGTGGAGTATGATACTTTATTCAAACAATTAAAGGAACTTGAAAATGCACATCCGGACTTAATTACGGCAGATTCTCCAACTCAGAGAATTGCAAAAGGCTTAAGCGAGCAATTTACTTCGGTATCGCATTTGGTGCCGATGCTGAGTCTGGAAAATTCTTATAACGCAGAGGATTTAAGAGAATGGGATAAACGTTGCAGAGAAACATCTAAGGAGTCGGAAATTGAATATACAGTCGAACCAAAATATGATGGAGCAGGGATTTCATTATATTATGAAGATGATAAATTGGTTCGTGGCGCGACGCGTGGTGATGGTATAATGGGTGAAGATATTACACCAAATGTAAAACAGATAAAATCCATTCCTTTATCGGCTGCTTTATCAAAACAACATATACAATCTTTAGAAATCCGCGGTGAAGTAATAATTCCTAAAGACACTTTTAAGAACTATAATGAACAAAGAATTGCCGAAGGCCTTGCCCCGCTTGCTAATCCAAGAAACGCGGCCTCGGGAACTTTGCGTATGTTAGACCCCAGAGAAGTTGCAAAACGAGGATTGAGCGCCATTCTTTATCATGTCAGTTATCATACTACTGAAAATAATGTTGCTGACCCGGAAGTTATGCAAACGCACTACGGAACGTTGGAATGGCTTTACAATATAGGTTTCAACTCTCCTGTTAAAAACATGAAACGTTGCAAAACCATTGATGAAGTAATTGATTATGTGTTGGATTTTGAGCAGCACCGTGACGATTTGCCATTTGAAATAGATGGTATGGTTATCAAAGTGAACAGCCTTGAATTGCAGGATAGATTAGGTCAAACCACTCATCATCCGCGTTGGGCTATTGCCTATAAATTCAAGGCCAGACAAGCTTCCAGTAAATTATTGCGCGTGGAATTTCAGGTAGGAAGGACAGGAAGCATTACACCGGTTGCCAAAATTGAACCTGTTCCTATTGGCGGTGTTACTGTTGGTAGTATATCTTTATTTAATGAAGAAGTTATTAAAGAAAAAGATTTAAAGATTGGCGATACCGTTTTGGTAGAACGTGCAGGAGATGTTATTCCTTATATAGTGAAATCCAATCCGGAATTAAGAAATGGTACGGAAGAGGAAATTATTTTTCCTACACATTGCCCGGTTTGTAAAGAAGAACTGTTTAAGCCCGAAGGTGAAGCTGCATGGCGTTGTATCAATGTAAGTTGCGAAGCACAGGTAGTAGAAAGACTGATTCATTTTGCATCGAAAGATGCGATGGATATCCGCAGTTTTGGAGATTCCAATATTCGCAGGTTTCATGATATGGGCATTGTAAAAGATATAGCGGGGATTTATAAAATAGATTACGAACAATTAAACGGACTTGAAAAGTTTGGGGCGAAATCCGTTGAAAATTTAAAGGTAGCCATTGAAAAATCAAAGCAACAACCGCTCAATCGTTTGATATTTGGTCTGGGAATTCGATATGTAGGCGAAACCACGGCAAAGACTTTAGCTAATGCGGTAAATCATTTGAAGGATTTTCAGACATGGACTGTTGAACAACTTTGTACCCTGGAAGATATAGGCCCGAAAGTTGCCGGCTCTGTTTATCAGTTTTTTCAGGCACATGAAAACATTCATATTCTGGATGAACTGGAAGTGCTTGGTTTGACTTTAACCAATCAGCATAAAAAAGATGGGAACCAGGAGAACGGTGCTTTGAGTGGAAAAACATTTCTGTTTACCGGCACACTTTCCAGATTCAAGCGCAGTGATGCGGAAGCACTGGTTGAAGAGCGCGGCGGAAAATTGTTAAGTGGCGTAAGCAGCAAGTTGAATTATTTGATTGTTGGTGCTGATGCGGGTTCCAAATTGGAAAAGGCTAAAAAGCTTGGTACTGTAAAGGTTTTAACGGAAGATGAGTTTGGAGATTTGCTGGAGGAATAGGAACATCATTCAATCAATTTGTGACTCAAAGTTCACAAATTAAACTTAAAGTTTTTATGACAGATTTCGTCAGTGATAAATACTTAATTTTGATACAAAGGATAGAAATGTATGAAGAATACAGCAAGAAGTTTGGATAAGGAAATAAACCAATATCTCGGTGTATTAACAATACATCAAAAAGAAGCATTATTAGCGGTCGCTAAAACATTTGCCCTAAATGAAAATACAGATGTAGTTTATACAGATGAATTCGTGACTGAATTGAATCGTCGTTCGCTTTCATTAGAAGATGGCTCCGAAAAGGGATATACCTGGGAGGAAGTAAAACAAAGAGCCAAAGCTTCTTTAAAAAGATGACGCTTCCTAAATATTCTATTGTATTTCATCCTCTTGCAGAAGAAGAGTATAATCAATCATATAATTGGTATGAGGAACAACTTATAGGCCTGGGTGAAAGATTTGAGGGAGAAGTTGAAATTATTCTGACTAAACTAACCATTCAGCCTCAATTCTATGGTTTTTCAAAAAGGCCTTATAGGGAAGCATCAGTAAATGATTTTCCATTTATTATTGTTTTCAAAATAAATGCGATAAAAAATGAAATTTATATCGTATCCATTTTTCATACAAAAAGAAGTGTAAAGAAAAAATTTAGGTAGGGCTTAGAAAGCTCGCCTAAGTCATAACTATCTTATTTGAGAATCAAAGCATTTTCAAATACTCAATATTATCAAAATTCAATGCCAGCAACAATAAAACCACCAAAAAATAAAGCCACAAAACCTGTTAAAAAATCTCCAGAACAAGATGCTATTGTCATTCAGGGAGCGCGAATGCATAACCTGAAAAACATTACCGTATCTATTCCAAGAAATAAACTGGTCGTGGTTACAGGCGTTTCAGGCTCAGGGAAATCTTCACTTACAATGGACACGCTTTTTGCCGAAGGTCAACGCCGTTATGCTGAAAGCTTAAGTTCTTATGCGCGTCAGTTTTTGATGCGGATGGATAAGCCTGATGTAGATTTCATTAAAGGCATTTGCCCTGCTATTGCAATCGAGCAAAAAGTTACCACACGTACACCACGCTCTACAGTCGGCTCTATGACTGAATTGCAGGATTATCTGCGCTTATTATTTGCACGCGTCGGCCGTACCTATTCTCCTGTTTCGGGAAAAGAAGTGAAGAAAGATGATGTAAGTGATGTCGTGGATTTCATTCAAAAACTGGATGAAGGTTCTAAAGTTCAAATCATGGTTCCATTCAGGACATTGAGCGGAAGAACGATGGAAGAAGAGCTGAATGTATTGTTGCAAAAAGGGTTTTCCAGAATTTACGTAGTAATAAAGAAAAACACAGCCGGCGAAATGATGCGCATTGAAGACGTATTGGAAGATGCTTCTTTAATCTCATCTGCTAAATCTCAAATCTATTTGCTGATTGATCGTATCGTAGCCAAGAAAGCATTTGACGAAGATGATTTGCATCGCATTGCGGATAGTGTACAGACTGCATTTTATGAGAGTGAAGGTGAATGCTTGCTGGAAGTGAACGGAAGCAAATGGCATACTTTCAACCATAGATTCGAAGCCGATGGCATTGTGTTTGAAGAACCAACACCAAACTTTTTTTCTTATAATAATCCTTATGGCGCATGTCCAACCTGTGAAGGTTTTGGGCAGGTTTTAGGTATTGATATTGATTTGGTGATTCCTGATAAACGATTGAGTGTGTACGAAGATGGGGTGGTTTGCTGGAAAGGTGAGAAGATGGGAGAATGGAAAGATGCATTTATCAGGCAGGAAGGCAAAAAAGGTTTCCCGATTCATAAACCCATACAGGAATTAAACAAAGAACAAGAAGCTGTTTTGCAAAAATGGATTGATGATTTTTTCAAAATGGTAGAACAAAATTTGTACAAGATTCAATACCGTGTCATGCAGGCACGATATCGTGGTCGTACGAAATGCCCTACCTGTGGGGGTTCCCGATTGCGTCCCGATGCTTTATATGTGAAAGTGAATGGTGCAGATATTGCTGAATTGAGCGATATGCCCATCGAAAATCTGAATAACTGGTTTGAGAAAATCAAACTAACCAAAAATGAAGAAACGATTGCTTCCAGAATATTGATAGAAGTTAACCAACGTCTGAAAACATTATTAGATGTGGGTTTAAGCTATCTTACTTTAAATCGTCTGGCTAATTCCCTTTCAGGTGGTGAAAGCCAACGTATTCAATTGACCAAATTTCTGGGGAGTAATCTTACCGATTCCCTTTACATTTTAGACGAACCAAGTATCGGCTTGCATCCGAGAGATACAGCACGATTGATTAAAGTGCTAAAGCATCTTCGTGATTTGAATAACACAGTTGTAGTTGTAGAGCATGATGAAATGATGATGGAAGAAGCAGACCATATTATCGATATGGGGCCATTGGCATCACATTTAGGTGGCGAAGTTATTGCAGCAGGCAATTATAAAGAGATTTTGAAAGCTCCTGAAAGCCTTACGGGACGTTATTTGTCAGGTGAACTGAAAGTTGTTAGTGGTAAAGAAAACAATAAAAAGAGAAAAGCTATCAACTTTATAAAATTAGAAGGTTGTCGTCAGCACAACCTGAAAGATATTGATATTGCGTTTCCATTGAACATGCTTTGTGTAGTGACGGGTGTAAGTGGTTCGGGTAAAACAACATTGGTAAAACAAACTTTGTATCCTGCGCTGATGAAACATTTTGGCGAAGGTACGGACAGGCCGGGAGCACATAAGTCTTTAACAGGTGATTTGAAAAGTATTACCCATGTTGAAATGGTGGACCAGAATCCGATTGGTAAATCATCAAGAAGCAATCCTGTTACTTATATTAAAGCTTATGATGAAATCAGGAATCTATACGCCAAACAAAGAGTGGCAAAGATGCGTGGTTTCCAACCGAAACATTTTTCTTTCAATGTAGATGGCGGACGTTGTGATACTTGTAAAGGAGAAGGTGAAGTAGTGGTTGAAATGCAATTTCTTGCGGATGTGCATTTGCTTTGTGAAAGTTGTAAAGGCAAACGTTTCAAGGATGAAGTACTGGAAGTTACTTACCGTGAAAAAAGCATTCATGATGTTTTGGAAATGAGTGTAGATGAAGCGATCGTGTTTTTTCAGGATGAAAAAGCATTGGCTCAAAAGCTGCAACCCTTGTCTGACGTAGGTTTGGGTTATGTAAAATTAGGTCAGAGCAGCAATACATTAAGTGGCGGAGAAGCACAACGGGTAAAGCTTGCTTCTTTTCTGGGAAGAGGCAATACAAAAGATAAAATACTCTTCATTTTTGATGAACCAACCACAGGTTTGCATTTTCACGATATCAATAAATTGCTGAAATCATTCAATGAGTTGATTGAACATGGCCATTCCATCATTGTAATTGAGCATAATACTGATGTAATTAAAAATGCCGACTGGATTATTGACATCGGTCCTGAAGGCGGTGCAGGTGGCGGACATTTATTATACAGCGGTGAGCCTGAAGGATTAAAGAAAGTAAAAGAAAGCTTTACAGCACAATATTTATAAGGGACAAGATATTCAAATGTGCTGACAAATATTAATTTAGTCTTATTTATTCCATATTATTATTAACCAGTCCTTAAACTTTTCTTTTTAAAGACTATCTTTGCGCCTTTCAAAATGGCTTTGGAAATTCTTTCAAAGCCATTTTAATTTTCAGAATACATTATGCCTATTTTAATTTTCTTTTTAGCGCATTGGTTTTTATCGCTATTTACACAAACCTTTTTCATGCATCGTTATGCAAGCCATAAGATGTTTACGATGGGTAAAGGCACCGAAAAATTCTTTTATTTTTTTAGTTTCCTCGCTCAAGGTTCTTCATTCCTGAATCCACGTGCTTATGCCATCATGCATCGCATGCATCATGCTTACAGTGATACCGAAAAAGACCCGCATTCTCCACATTTCTTTAAAGATGTCTGGCACATGATGATGCATACTAAAGATATTTATCTGAATTATGCAAAATATGGCACTGAACCTGAAAAAGCCTTCCGTGGCGATTATCCGGTTTGGCCGATTATGGATAAAATCAGCGATGCATGGATAACACGTTTATTGTTTGTTGCGGGATATATTGCGTTTTATGTTGCATTTGCCACTCATTGGTGGATGTTTCTTCTCCTGCCCATTCATTTTTTCATGAGCCCTGTACACGGTGCCATCGTAAATTGGTGCGGTCATAAATATGGTTATTCAAGTTTTGATAATAACGACCACAGTAAAAATACTATTCCGGTTGATATCTTCTTATTGGGCGAATTGATGCAGAACAATCATCATAAAAGCCCAAATAGTGTGAACTTTGCAAAAAAATGGTTTGAGTTTGATCCGGTTTACAGTGTCGTATTATTATTGCATAAGACCAAAGTTATCAAGCTCAGAAAAGTAGAATAATACTTAAACATACTATTAAACAGAAACGCCTCTCAAATTTATGGGAGGCGTTTTTTTATTTATTCTTTTCTATACTGATAGAAAATTCCCTTATCCAAAGCGGTCCAGAGGCAAGCTTTTTGATTGGCGGCTTTCAACGCATTGTTCGCCCATGTATTGCAGGTATGGAATAAATCATAAACCCCTTTTGCCTCATAAAAAGCATCATCGGTTCCATAGCCGTCGTTATGCGTAATGATTTGAATCGTTTTATCATTTGCATCATATTGAAAGCTCTTCTTAATGTAAATAATCAACTGTTCATATTCCCGCATGCTGATTTTTATTTCCTTACATTTTTCCGTAACCGGCATGTCTTTATAAAAGGTAACATGCATGGCAGATGTTCCTAAATGAAACATAGCCTTGAAAGCCACGCTGAACTTAAGGTCCGACCAGTTGGGTGTTTCAAGATAAAAGCCTTTATCGCCCCAGCCGAAAGAGGCATATTGGAAAGTAGTATCTTTTGAATCTGTATTTTCAAAAGGTACAATGGTATTCCAATCTATAAGCGGACTGTGCATCGGAGCGACAATATCAGTATGTACGCCATTTGTTTTTATATAGATTGAAATTTCTTCCGGGCCTTCCTTTTGTGCATTTTTATTCACAGGAATGTATGGCAAAAGCCATGCTGCAAGTACGTATATTAAAAGTAGGCCTATTATGGTAAGAAGCGTATAGCCTGCCTTTTTAAAGATTTTTTTGAGCATTTATGGAAATGATTTTAAATGAATTTAATAGGCCATTAAATCAATGGTTTGTGTTGAGTGTTTTGTTTCAGATAATTAATTTTCGATAGAAATAAAACAGCCATTTTATCTGCTCTTAGCTTAGCATCTTCAGCTACGGCACCTTCAAAATAGGTATCAACAGTTTGACGGAATAATTGCAGCCATCGTTCAAAATGAAATTCATCCAAAGGCAGCTTTGCGTGCGGTAAAAACGGAGCTCCATTATAAGTATGGTTTCCTAAAAGGATTGTTTCCCAGAAACTGTACATTTTCGATAAATGTTCCGGCCATCTGTTCCCGATTATTGCATTGAAAATCGGCCCAATAATGTTATCAGCCTGTACTGATTTGTAAAATTCATTTACCAATAATTCAATATCAGCCCGGATGGTTATTTCTTTCTTCATTTAATACGTTCATCTATTGTTAATTGTATTGTTTCGCACAATGGAGGCAGTGTAAGTCACAGTCATGGAATGGTTATGCACATATTTTTCATGTTATTCACATTTTGGTAATTGTTTTTAGGCTCAATTTGCTGTAACCCTTTTCTGTACTACATTTTACCTCAATTAATATGTGGAAAAAATATCCAATAAATATGGGTGGTAAATTGTGGGAAATTGTGTTATTTTGTGTCAAATTTATATCTAACGCTGTAATGGCAGGCTTTTTAGGAGAATACGAAGTATCCCTGGACTCGAAAAATCGCTTTCTTGTCCCTTCCGGATTCCGCAAGCAATTGGCGGAAGGGGAAGATAATGCCTTCGTTATCAGTCGTGGAATGGGTAAAATGTTAAGCTTGTATACCAAAGCTGCCTGGGAAATATTTGATGCGAAACTTTCGTCGCTGAATGATTTTAATCCCAATGTTGCAAATTTTGTAAGGGTAATGCGTGGCGGAGCAACAGAAGTGCAATTGGATTCGGCAGGCAGAATGTTAGTTCCGAAACCTTTACAGGTACATGCCGGACTTGACAAAGATTTGGTATTTAGTGCAATGGGCGACAAGGTCGAAATTTGGGATAAAGATACTTATTACAATCACATTGCACAAACGAGCGCTAATATCGAAGACCTGGCAAATGGCATTTTCGGAGACAATCCCTTCAAGTAGTAAATTCAATTCATAAGCCGGGACAACGGTAATATATTTTCCAAGCATGAGCGAACAACCTTTTTATCATACCTCCGTAATGTTACACGAAGCGGTGGATGCCTTGAATATAAAGGAGCATGGGATTTATGTTGACGGAACATTTGGTGGAGGCGGACATAGCAAGGAGATTTTAAAAAGATTGGGGAAACACGGACGGTTGTTTGTTTTTGACCATGATAAAGATGCCTGGAAAAATTTACCCGAAGATAAAAGGATAACGTTGATAAAAGAGAATTTCAGGTACCTGCGCCGTTTCCTTCAGTTGCATAAAGTGCCGCAGGTTGATGGGATATTGGTTGATTTAGGTGTAAGTTCTTTTCAGTTTGATACGGCGGAGCGCGGTTTTTCCATTCGGTTCGATGCGCCACTGGATATGAGGATGGATGACAGGATTGATTTTACAGCGGCAGATTTAATACGCGATTATCCGGAGGAAAAATTACATAAGCTGTTTGAGGTATATGGTGAAGTGAGGAATGCAAAGACACTGGCAAAGACGATTGTGGAAGGAAGAAAAAAAATGACAGTTCAGACGATTGACAGCTTTAAACATTTGATTGCAGATTGTATAAAAGGGAATCCGAATCGTTATCTGGCACAAGTCTTTCAGGCTATAAGAATTGAAGTAAATAATGAATTGGGTGTTTTGCAGGATTTTCTGGAACAAACACCCAGATGCCTGAAACCCGGCGGAAGGCTTGCTGTTATTACTTTTCATTCATTGGAAGACAGAATGGTGAAGCAATTCATGAAGAACGGAAATTTTGAAAAAGAAGTCAATACAGATCCTTTCGGAAGAAATCTTTTTGAAAATCCTCTGAAAGCTTTAAAAGACCAGTCACCATCAGAAGAGGAATTGAAAGTAAACAACAGGTCCAGAAGCGCAAGATTGAGAATTGCAGAAAAAATTCAAAATCAAAAATCAAAAAATTAAACATACAGAAGTGAGCGGCAACAGACTAAATAAAATGGAAGAAATGGTTGAAACACAGGATGAACCTGTTGTTGAGGCTGTTGCTCCTGAGATTGAACCTGTTGTAAACAAGGAAAAGAAAGAAAACATTGTAGTACCTGTACCTGTTAAAGGTTCCTGGAGAGAAGTTTTAGATCGCATTTCATACAAAGGCATTGTAAAAAATATGCCTTATCTGATGTTTCTGACAGTGTTGTGCATCCTTTATATTACCAATAATAATCGTGCTATATCATTGACCAGAAGTATTAATGATAAGTCGAAAGAGCTGAAAGAATTACGTTGGAAGTATATGGATATTCAGTCAAGGCTGATGTATCAGACTTCAGAAACGCAAATGATAAACAGGTCTGCCGCATTAGGCCTAAAACCATTGGACAGGCCTGCATTTGAAGTGAAAGTAAAAATACCCGCTGCGAAAGAAAATTAATAAATGGATGTAAAAAAGGACATACGGTTTAGAGTTTACATTTCCTTTACCGGAATAGTAATACTGGCGGTAGCAATCATCGCCAAGGCCTTGTCTATTCAGTTGGGTGAAGGAGAAGCATTAAGGGCAAAAGCAGACAGGGCGCACACGAAAAAAGAAACCTTGTTTCCTGAACGTGGTAATATTTATAGCGAAGACGGAACATTGCTGTCATCTACTATTCCACAATTCGATTTGAGGATTGATTTTGGCGCAATGAATAAGGATACGTTCCATGTTTATCTTGATACATTGTCAAAATGCATGTCTTCACTTTTTAAAGATGGTTCTTCTGATGATTATAAACGTCAGTTGAGATTGGCATTTAACAGTAAAGATCGTTATTGGCTGATTAAAAGGAATGTTCTTTATTATCAATATCAGGAAGTGAGAAATTTCCCTATTCTGAATAAAGGTAAAAATAAAGGGGGCTTTATTGTAGAGCCACATTCAAAAAGAGTGAATCCTTACGGAATGCTTGCGTATCGTACAATCGGACTTTGGCGTGAGAATGCAGCCAATGTGGGTCTGGAGCATAAATACGATTCTATTTTAAGTGGTAAGGAAGGAACCAGGATTATAAGGAAAACGACCGGTGCAACCTGGATGCCGATTGAAGGCTCTGAAGTGGATCCGGTTAACGGGCAGGATATTGTTACGACAATCGACATCAACATTCAGGATGTGGCAGAACATTCATTGAAAGATGTGCTGGAAAAATATAATTGTCAATATGGTACCGCAATAGTGATGGAAGTGCAGACCGGTAAAATAAGAGCAATGGCAAATCTTGGAAGGCAGCCTGACGGCAGTTATTGGGAAGATTATAATTATGCATTGATTCCAACCGAGCCGGGCTCCACATTTAAATTGATGTCACTGTATTCTTTATTGGAAGATGGTTATGTGAATATAAATTCAACCGTAGATGCAGGAAACGGAAGATGGAAAGTGGGAACGCAAACAGTGGTGGACGACCATCAGGGATTAGGTATGATGACTGTAAAGAAGGCTTTTGCGTTGTCTTCAAACGTTGCTTTTGCGAAAATGGTGAACCAGCATTACCACGATAATCCGATGAAATATATTCGTCATCTTCAGAAATTGGGATTGAATAAACGGACAGGGATTGATTTGACAGGAGAGCAAAATCCTTTGATTAAAACCACTGCAAGTAAAAGCTGGAACACCGTTACATCTCTGCCATGGATTGGCTACGGTTATGAAAGCAAGATTACACCCATGCATACTTTGATGGTGTATAATGCCATTGCAAATGGTGGTAAAATGATGAAGCCTTATCTGGTAAGTTCTATACAGGAATATGGATTGCCTGTTCAGCAATTCGAGCCAAAAGTATTAATTGAGCAACTGGGTAAGCCCGAAACAATCAGGCAAATGCAGGAAGCTATGCATGCTGTGGTTTTGGAAGGAACGGCTAAAGCAATCCAGTCTCCTTATTATGATGCAGCAGGAAAGACAGGCACAGCACAGGTTGCAGACAAAGGTATCAGATATTCAGATGGTGTAAGGCAAGGTTCATTCGTAGGCTACTTTCCTTTTGATAAGCCAAGATATACTATTGCAGTTGTTGTAAGGTCAACACCGCATGGCGCTTATTACGGCGCGGTTGTAGGCGCTCCGGTGTTTAAAGCCATCGCTGATAAATTATATGCTACGCATATCGGTGGGTGGAATACTCCTGCTGATTCGTTGGTGAAAGAAAAAAGCATTGTTGCAAAGAAGGGGACAGGAGCAAGCTTGAGCGAAGTGATGCAGGTATTAGGCTTCGCAAAGCCTACCAATATAGATTTGGCAGGAATAACTACTTATGCACGTGATAGTTCCAACAGATATACTGTTCGAAAACAAAATGATATCAGAAGTACGGTGCCTGATGTAAATGGAATGGGATTGCGGGATGCGCTGCTGGTATTGGAAGCTGCAGGTTTGAAAGTAACGGTAAGCGGCATGGGTAAGGTTTTGAATCAGTCTGTGCCCGCAGGGAACAGAATTATAAAAGGACAAAATATTCATTTGCAATTAGGTTAGAGCATATAGTAAATTATGAAAGCGCTACAGGAATTATTGGGTAACATTAAGACTTTGCAAATCATTGGAAACAATGATATGGAGGTTCATGGGCTCATAATTGATTCCCGTAAAGCCGCAAACGGATTTTTATTTTTTGCTCAGAAAGGTACACAAACAGATGGCCATACTTTTATTCCGCAAGTTATAGAAGCCGGTGTTAAAGTTATTATCTGTGAAGTTTTACCGCAGGAGCAAAAGGCAGATGTGACCTATGTCAAAGTCGAAAATGTTGCTGCAACGATAGGCCCTTTAGCCGCTGCTTACTTTGATTATCCTTCAGAAGATATGAAAGTGGTAGGTGTTACAGGAACGAATGGTAAAACAACTGTCGCAACATTACTCTATAAGCTTTTTCAGCAATTAGGACATGTTTGCGGCCTGATATCAACAGTGCAAAATCACATCGGTGATACAATTGTAGCAAGTACACATACAACACCCGATGCAATTAGTATTCAAAGTTTGTTCAGACAGATGGCAGATGCCGGTTGTTCACATGTTTTCATGGAAGTAAGTTCACATGCCATTCATCAGCATCGTATCGGTGGTATTGATTTTGACGGCGGCATTTTTACAAATATTACCCACGATCATCTGGATTACCATGCAACGTTTGACGAATATATACGCGTAAAGAAAATGTTTTTTGATGGCTTGCATAAACATGCTTTTGCTATTACAAATGTGGATGACAAACGTGGATTAGTAATGCTGCAAAACACCGCAGCGGTACGTAAGACTTATTCATTAAGGGTTCCTGCAGATTATAAAGGAAAAGTGCTGGAGAATGATTTGGATGGATTGCAGATGAATATTAATAAAGTGGATGTTCATTTCAGGTTGAGTGGATTGTTCAACGCCTACAATTTATTGGCTGTATATGGCGCTGCCACTATGTTGGGAGAAGACAGTATGGATGTCTTGGCGAAACTAAGTGATATGCGTGGCGCTGCCGGAAGATTTGATACCTATCGTTCACCTAATGAAAGAGTGCTTGGCATAATCGATTATGCTCATACGCCCGATGCTTTGTTGAACGTGCTTGCAACAATCAAACAATTTGGTGGTGAAAGACAGATTATAACAGTTGTAGGTTGCGGTGGAGACAGGGATAAAACCAAACGTCCGATAATGGCTGAAGTGGCTTGTGAACATAGCAACAAGGTCATTCTTACTTCAGACAATCCGAGAAGCGAAGATCCTGAAGTTATATTGAATGAAATGGAAAGCGGCTTATCATTTGCCCATAAAAGAAAAGTGATAAGGATTTCAGATAGAAGAGAGGCAATAAAGACCGCTTGTTCATTGGCTCAGGAAGATGATGTGATATTGGTTGCCGGTAAAGGACATGAAACTTATCAGGAAATAAAAGGAGTGAAACATCACTTTGATGATAAAGAAGTTTTACTCGAAACATTCGCATTATTAGAAAAATAACTGAAGATAAAATTTTAAAACGCAGTTCATGCTATACTATTTATTCAAATATCTGAGAGATGAATTCGGACTATCCGGTGCAGGATTGTTCCAATACATCACTTTCCGTGCAGGTATGGCTGTGGTGTTGTCTTTAATTATCACATTGGTATTTGGCAAAAGGCTGATTCGCTATCTTCAAAAGAAACAAATCGGTGAAACAATCCGCGATCTTGGCTTACAAGGCGAAGAAACAAAACGCGGAACACCAACAATGGGTGGCATTATTATTATCGCAGGTATTCTGATTCCTACATTGTTATTTGCACGTATTGAGAATGTATATATCGTTATGATGATACTATCTACGGTATGGCTTGGTTTGATTGGATTCTTAGACGATTATATTAAAGTTTTTAAGAAGAATAAAGAAGGTCTTGCAGGCAGGTTTAAGATTTTAGGTCAGGTTGGGTTAGGAGCGATCATTGGTTTTACGATGTATTATAATTCTCATGTAGTAACTACCAGAGAAATCAGGGAAGGGCAGCCTATTCTGTATAATTCAACGGAAAAAATGGCAGGAACACCTTATAGCCGTGCAGATGAAAAAGGTGTTATTCATAACTATGTGCAGGTTCAGACAGCTGTAACAACCGTTCCTTTTTCCAAGAATCATGAATTGAGTTATGCAAAGATTGCATCTATATTCGGTACAAAAGCAATGGGGTGGCTGACACCGACAATTTATATTCTTTTTGTAATCGTTATTATTACTGCTGTTTCAAACGGAGCAAATATAACAGATGGCATTGATGGCTTGGCAACGGGTACTTCAGCTATAGCAGGCCTGGCTTTCGGAGTTTTCGCTTATCTGTCGGGCAACTATATTTTTGCGAGCTACCTCAACATTATGCATATTCCCAATCTTGGTGAATTATCCATTTTTGTAGGTGCATTTGTAGGAGCCTGTATCGGTTTTTTATGGTATAATTCTTATCCGGCACAGGTTTTTATGGGAGACACAGGCAGTCTTGCATTGGGAGGCATCATTGCTTCATTAGCTATTATTGTGCGTAAGGAATTGTTGATACCTATTATTTGCGGTGTTTTTCTTGTTGAAAATCTATCCGTCATGCTTCAGGTTAGTTATTTCAAGTACACTAAACGTAAGTATGGCGAAGGAAGAAGAATACTGAAGATGTCGCCTTTGCATCATCATTATCAAAAGTTAGGATATCATGAAAGCAAGATTGTTACACGCTTTTGGATTATAGGAATCATATTGGTGGTATTGAGTATTGTTTCATTGAAAATGCAATAGAGAGATAAGAAATGGAGCATAATTATAAGAATATTATTGTTTTGGGTGCAGGCGAAAGTGGCAATGGAGCAGCTATTCTGGCAAAGCAAAAAGGATTGAATGTTTTTGTTTCTGATAAGGGACAAATAAAGGACAATTATAAAAAGGAGCTTACGGAAAACGGTATTGAATTTGAAGAGGGTAGGCATGATGAGGTGAGGGTTATGCAAGCCGATTTAATAATCAAAAGTCCCGGTATTCCCGATAAAGCCCCGTTGGTAAAAGCTTTGAGGGACGCGGGAAAGCAAATTATAAGTGAAATTGAATTTGGATACTGGTATAAAGGAACAAGTAAAATCATTGCAATAACAGGAAGTAACGGTAAAAGTACCACGACAAGTTTATTGTATTATTTACTGAAGAATGCAGACTTGAATGTTTCGATGGTGGGTAATATAGGTGTAAGTTTTGCGAAGCAAGTTGCGCTTAATCCTACTGAATGGTATGTAATGGAGATTAGTAGTTTCCAGTTAGATGATATAAAAGAATTTAAGCCGGAAATAGCAGTACTGTTGAATATTACACCGGACCATTTAGACAGATACGATTACAAATTTGAAAATTACATAGCATCGAAGTTTAGGATAACCAGGAACCAAAACGAAGAAGATATACTGGTATTGAATATTGATGATCCTGAGATTAAGAATTATTTAGAGCATAACCCAATAAAATCGAAACTAATCCCAATTACGATGAGCGATCAAAATCTAACCCAGGACGAAGGAGCATTTATGAAAGATGACGAATTACATCTTAAGTATCAAGGTGAAGACATAAATATTTCTATTCACGATTTGGCTTTAAAAGGAAGGCATAATCAATATAATTCAATGGCAGCGGGGATTTCAGCAAGGGTTGCGGGTATTCGTAAAGAAAAAATAAGAGAAAGCTTTTCTTCTTTTGAAGGGTTGGAACACAGACTTGAATTTGTTGCGACTGTTCGTGGTGTAGATTTTATCAACGATAGTAAAGGGACGAATCTGAATTCTGTATGGTTTGCGTTGGAAAGTATGAAACAACCAGTAGTATTGATTTTAGGAGGACAGGACAAAGGCAATGATTATAATGAAATAATGGATTTGGTTCAGGAAAAAGTGAGAGCCATTGTTTGTATGGGCGTTGATAATACCCCTATTCATAAGGCTTTTGACAGCGTGATTAAAAACATTGTAGACACGGCAAGTGCGGATGATGCAGTAAAAGCGGCTTATGCTTTAGCTGAAAAAGGTGATGTCGTTCTTTTATCTCCGGGTTGCGCAAGTTTCGATTTGTTTAAGAACTATGAAGACAGAGGTGTACAGTTTAAACAAGCAGTAAGAGAACTATAAATGTAGGTATGAGATGTCAGACAAAAGATAACATGAAATTAGTTCGAACTATTATTAGGAAACCAAGTTATCTAACATCTGAAATCTAAACTCTAAAGATTTAAAAGAAATGCAACAAGTATTACAAAGAATTAAAGGCGACAAAGTAATATGGTCGATAGTATTGATACTATCACTGTTGAGCTTGCTTGCAGTTTATTCTGCCACAGGTTCTTTGGCTTGGCGCATGGATAAGAGTTCCGGATTTTATCTGGTAAAGCAATTGGGTGTATTGGCAGCAGGTTTGGGTATCATTTTTGTAGTACATCGTATTAACTATACAAAGTTTGCAAGATTCTCTGTGGTGTTATTTTTGATATGTATTCCTTTACTTGTTTATACCTTATTTTTTGGAACTAAGTTGAATGAAGGTTCACGCTGGATTCGTTTACCATTAATTAATCTGACTTTCCAGACATCGGATTTGGCAAGACTTGCCATCTTCATGTTTTTGGCAAGACAATTGAGCGTAAAACAAAAAGTAATAAAAGAATTTAAAAATGGATTCTTGCCGTTAGCAGCACCTGTAGCTATTATTTGTGCCTTGATTGCTCCGGCCAATCTTTCTACGGCGCTGACATTGGGTTTTACATGTTGCGTATTATTCTTTATTGGTCGCGTTTCCATAAAGCATATTATGGTTTTTGCGGGTGTTGCTATTCTTGCAGGAGGTATATTCTTTTCTGTTTGCCTGGCTTTTAACATTGGCCGTGCCGGAACATGGAAGAAGCGTATAGAGAACTTTGCGGGAAAAGAAACAACAGTAGCAGGCCAGGAATCGGCAGATCATAATTACCAGAGAGATCAGGCGGATATTGCAATTGCAAATGGTGGTTTTTTAGGAAGAGGACCGGGCAAAAGTTGGGCGAGAGATTTCCTGCCCCATCCTTATTCGGATTTTATTTTTGCTATTATCATTGAAGAATATGGCACTATCGGAGCAAGCGTATTGATTTTTATATACCTGCTTTTTCTATGGCGCAGTATCATGATTTTCAGGCGATGTCCTTATGCATTCGGCGCTTTTTTGTCTATAGGATTAAGCTTTACATTAGTTTTTCAGGCATTGATGAATATGGCAGTAAATGTGGGTCTGATGCCGGTTACAGGTTTAACGCTGCCCTTGGTTAGTATGGGTGGGTCTTCTATTTGGTTCAACAGCATAGCTATTGGAATTATCCTGAGTGTGAGCAGATATGTAGATGAAATGGAAGGAAAGCAACAAATGATTAATTGAAAAAGACATTGAATAACAACAGTTTTATCATTCAATAATACAAATGAAAGTAGTAATAGCAGGTGGTGGTACAGGCGGGCATATATTTCCTGCAGTGGCTATTGGCCATGCTTTACAACGACTGAATCCTGGTACTGAATTACTTTTTGTAGGAGCAAACGGTAAGATGGAAATGGAAAAAGTGCCACAGGAAGGTTTCAAAATTGTGGGATTGGATATTGCAGGATTTAACAGAAGCAATTTATTGAAAAACCTGTCATTGCCGTTCAAACTTTGGAAGAGCAGACAGCAGGCCAATAATGTAATTGCAGATTTTAAACCTGATGTGGTTGTCGGTGTTGGCGGTTTTGCAAGTTTCCCAATGTTATATGTCGCACAGAATAAAGGCATTCCGACATTGATACAAGAGCAGAATTCTTTTGCAGGTAAAAGCAATAAGATTCTTGGAAAAAGAGCGAAAGCTGTTTGTGTTGCATATGATAACATGGAACGGTTTTTCCCGAAAGAGAAAATAATCATTACCGGAAATCCGGTTCGTGCAAGGATTTCACAATCACGTATTACGAAGCAGGAAGGTTTGGATGCGTTCAGGTTAAGTACTGAAAAGAAAACTGTTCTTGTTGTTGGTGGAAGTTTGGGTGCCAAATCGATTAATGAAGCTATTGCCAAAGGGTTGGAGATGTTGAAGGGAATGAATGTACAGCTAATCTGGCAGACAGGTAAATTATTTATTGAGGAGGCAAGAAAGAGTTCTGAAAAATATGGCAGTGGTTTTGTGGTGATGGATTTTATAAAAAATATGGAGTACGCTTATGCAGCGGCTGATGTGGTTATTTCAAGAGCCGGAGCTTTGGCAAGTGCAGAACTTTGCATTGCAGGGAAACCGGTGATTTTTGTTCCTTATCCGTTTGCCGCTGAAGATCACCAGACAAGCAATGCGTTGGCATTAGTGGAGCACAATGCAGCTTTGATGGTAAGAGATAATGACGCACAGGAGCAGTTAATAAAGAAATTACAGACCTTGATGTCGGATGACAGAATGCAGGTAATCTTATCTGAAAATATTGTGAAACAAGGCATTAAGGATGCAGATGAAAGAATTGCGAAGCAGGTAATTGCAATTAGTGGTAAATAAAATGAAGATCGTAAAATGAATATTGACAGCATTCAAAAAGTTTATTTTGTAGGTATCGGCGGCATTGGCATGAGCGCACTGGCAAGGTTTTTCAACGAAAGAGGCGCTGAAGTAAAAGGTTATGATCGTACAGAAACAGAGCTTACAAATAGCTTAAAGAGTGAAGGTATTAAAATTCATTTTGAAGATAATATTGATGCATTGGATAAGGATGTCCAATTGGTTGTTTATACACCGGCTATCCCTGCCAATCATAAAGAATTGAATTGGTACAGAGATAATAATTATCCTGTTTATAAACGATCGGATGTATTGCAATGGATTACGGAAAGTATGTTTGCCATTACTGTTGCGGGTACACATGGCAAGACAACCATCAGTACCATGATTGCTCATATATTGAGAGATACAGGTTTTGGCTGTAATGCCTTTCTTGGAGGTATTTCTGCTAATTATGAAAAAAACTATTGGGGTTCCGAAAATAAAGTTGCAGTTATTGAGGCAGATGAATATGACAGGAGTTTTTTGAAATTAAAACCTGATGTTGCTGTTTTAACAGCAATGGATGCGGATCACCTGGATATTTATGGTGACCTGGAAACAATGGAGGAAGCTTTTATTCAATACACAAAAAACATTAAAGCTGATGGTAGCCTTTGGGCGAAACATGGCTTGAAACACGGAAGTCGGTTACAGGCAAAAAACAAATTTACCTACAGTCTTCAGAACGATGCAGCAACAGCTTATGCGAGTGAAATAAGGCTTAATAAAGGAGGATATATTTTTAATGTTACAGGTGATGAATGGAAAATAGAAGATGTGCATTTGAATATTGGTGGAATGCACAATGTAGAGAATGTTACAGTAGCAATTGCAGTAGCAAAACAAATGGAGATTGATGCGGATTTAATTAAACAAGCTGTCTCGAATTTCAAGGGTGTAAAGCGTCGTTTTGAATATATTATAAAAGATGAAAAACGTGTCTTTATTGATGATTACGCACATCATCCCGAAGAGCTGGCCGCATTGATAAAAAGTGCAAAAGCATTGTTTCCAAACAAAAGATGTGTGGTTGCTTTTCAGCCGCATCTGTTTAGCAGGACAAGAGACTTTGCGGAAGGATTTGCGCATAGTCTGGATATGGCTGATGAAGTTTTGTTATTGGATATTTATCCGGCAAGGGAATTGCCAATGGAAGGAATATCCATAAGAACAATTACAGAAAGAATGGCTAATCCCAATCATACTGTTTTGAGTAAAGAAGGATTGGTTGAATATGCTGCCGTTGCGCCGATTGAATTGCTGATTACAGCAGGAGCGGGGGATATAGATAAATTAGTGCAACCTATGAAGGAAGCCATACTGAATAGATAATAAATAAGAGACGTTCGAGAGAATGAGTGAAAAGAAAAAAATATCATCAAAAAAAGTACTTCGGTTTTCTATCGGTGCTATGTTGGTAATCGTTTTTATGGTTGCCCTGATAGCTGCGTCTAATCGACAGGATACCGATACAATTAAAGGTCTGGAAGTGAGCCTGAACGATGATAAAGAGTTTAGTTTTTTACAAAGGGAAGATATTGAAACATTATTGCTCAGAAATAGGAATATAGATCTGAAGAAAACATCCATAGGCAAGCTTGACTTACGATTAATGGAATCAGTAGCAAAGACAAATCCATGGGTTGAAAAAGCGGAAATATTCGTAGATAACAGAGCAATATTGAAAGTAAATATTACGCAGCGTGTTCCGGTTGCGCGATTGTTTGACGTGAATGGCGGCAGTTGCTATATGGATAGTTCATTACATATAATGCCGGTTGGTATTGGCTATGCATATCCTTTGCCGGTATTTACATCTGTGCCGGTTTTAAAGAATGATGAACTGCGTAATGCATTGAATTCTAAGATAGTTTATTTGGGTGAACGCATCGGGAATGATAGTTTTTGGCGCGCACAAATTACACAGATAGAGGTACAGCCGGATCAGACCTTTGTAATGAGTACACTGTTCGGAGATCAAAAAGTATTGTTTGGCGATACAACAGATGTTGCCAATAAACTGAGTAATTTATTGGCGTTCTATAAAAATATTTCGTCAAAAATAGGCTGGGATAAATACCAGATATTAGATGTCAGGTTTAAAGGACAAGTTGTGGCAAGTCCTTCCGTAGGATGGGTACCGCCAAGAATTGCTGATACTGCAATGGGGGATTTAGAAGGCCCACCGGTTATTGCAAACGTAGAAGTTGTGAAACCTGTGACACCTGTAACTAATCAGGTAACAAAGGTTGAAAAACCAACAGTAAATAAAGAGATAGCCCAGAAGAAAGTTATATCAAAACCTGTAGCGCCATCAAAAACTACATTGCAGGCTAAAGCAGGAGCGAAGGAAAAAACAACAGCAAAACCTAAAGGTGATAAAGAAACAAAATCACCAAAATATATTTATCAGGGAAAAAAAGGCAATCATTAATTATATAAGGAATCATTATGAACAGAAAAGAACAACCTATCATTGTTGGACTTGACATTGGAACCACAAAAGTAGTTGCTATTGCAGGCCGCAAAAATGAATTCGGCAAGTTGGAAGTCTTGGGATTCGGCAAAGCTGAATCGGCCGGAGTGAGCCATGGTGTGGTGCTTAATATAGAACAATGCATCCGTTCTATTGAGCAGGCAATTGAAAAGTGCGTTCAATCCAATCCGAATCTTGAGATCAATGAAGTGTATGTTGGTATTGCCGGGCAACATATCAAAAGTCTGCAAACCCGTGGTGACAGGGTTCGTACAGATACGGAAGAAGAAATTACCAAAGATGATATCGACAAATTGATCAAAGATCAATACAAAACATATATTCCTGCCGGAGATCAAATCATTGATATCATTCCTCAGGATTTTATGATTGATAATACACCAAACGTACACAATCCTATCGGGATGAGCGGTATTAAGGTCGGCGCGAATTTTCACATTGTAACAGGTGATCGTAATGCGATCCGTAATATCAAACGTTGTGTAGATAAGTCTAATCTTAAAACCAATGATCTGGTATTACAACCTTTAGCGTCTGCTGCGGCTGTAATGAACAATGAAGATTTGGAAGCAGGCGTTGCGATCGTTGATATTGGTGGCGGTACTACAGACATGGCGGTTTTCTACGATGGTATATTGCAACATACTGCGGTGATTCCTTACGCAGGTACAAATATTACTAATGACATCCGTCAGGGTCTGGGTGTATTACGTGCCCAGGCAGAAGCTATGAAAGTGCAGTTTGGTATGGCTTTGGCTGATGAAGCCAAGACCAATGCTTACATCACAATTCCTGGATTAAGGGGCTTGCCGCCGAAAGAGATTTCTGTAAAAAATCTGGCACATATCATTCAGGCACGCACCGAAGAGATTCTGGATTATGTGATGTATCATTTAAAACAAATCAATCTTGATAAAAAATTATTTGGCGGAATTATACTTACAGGCGGCGGTAGCCAGTTGAATCACCTGATTCAACTGACAGAATTTAAAACCGGTATGGGCGCGCGTATCGGCCAACCAAATGAACACCTTGCAGGTGGGCACCATGAAGAGTTGAAACATCCGATGTATGCTACTTGTATAGGGTTGATTCTGCGTGGTTATTCTGATTTTGAAACCGGCCGCTTTAATTTCAATAGCAGCAATAAAGAAATTTCTATTCAGAAAGATATTGTAACAAACGATGTTATTGTAAAAGTTGAAATTCCTAAAGAAAAAATAGTAACTACTTCTTATAAAGATGAAGTTTTTGAAGAGGAAGAAACAGAACAAACAAAGGAAAAAATAGAAAGGAACAATAAGCGTTCCGACACTATCAAAAAAGTAATTTATCAAATAAAAAGTGGTTTCATGAGCCTGTTTGAAGAGCCGGGCGACCAACAAATTTAATTGCAAATTAAACCGTTAATCAATAAATTTTTACTAACCCCCATTATTAACTAACCCATACTCATTGCTTCTTTTGGAGCGAGGACATTTAAAACAGCTTATAGTATGATACATTTTGAAATCCCCAAAAATCAGTCCTCTATCATCAAGGTGATAGGAGTAGGCGGCGGCGGCGGCAACGCAGTGAATTACATGTACAGTCTTGGAATTGACGGTGTAGATTTTATTGTCTGCAATACCGATTCTCAGGCTTTGGCGCAAAGTGCCGTGCCAAATAAAATCCAGTTGGGACCACATCTTACGCAAGGGTTGGGTGCCGGTGCAAATCCTGAAATCGGAAAACAGGCAGGAGAAGAGTCTGTTGATGAGATTTCAAAAATTCTGAAAGTCAACACACGCATGGCTTTCATCACTGCCGGTATGGGTGGTGGTACAGGAACAGGTGCTGCGCCTATCATTTCTAAAGTATGTCGTGAATTGGGCATTCTTACTGTTGGTATTGTTACTACTCCTTTTGCTTATGAAGGTCGTAAACGATTGAAACAAGCGCAGGATGGTATAGCTTTTATGCGCGAACATGTTGATACGATACTTATTATTTCCAATGATAAATTGCGTCAGCAATATGGCAATCTTCCGTTTACGCAAGCTTTCTCCAAAGCCGATAATGTGTTGGCTACTGCTGCAAAATGTATTACTGATTTAATAACGGTGGATGGTAAAGTGAACCTTGACTTTAATGATGTTCAGACTGTAATGAAAAATGGCGGTGTAGCCATTTTGGGTAGCGCTCAGGCTTCGGGTGAAGGACGTGCGCGTCAGGCAGTTGAAGAAGCGTTGAACTCTCCATTATTGAATGATAGTGAAATTGAAGGTGCACAATGGATTCTTTTGAATGTAACTTCTGCTGCGGGTGATTTTGAACACACATTGGATGAATTGGAAGTGATTCAGGGTTATGTACAGCAACAAGCAGGAAATACCTGCGATATCATTTTAGGTATGGGACATGATCCGAACTTAGGAGAAAATATTGCTGTAACAATTATTGCTACAGGCTTCCAGCATCATGAAATTAATGCTGATGTTCTGGAACCTAAAAAAGCAGTAGTAGAAAAAATCGTTGTGCCTTTGGGACAAATAGGCGGTTCTACTTTAGTGGAAGCAAAAGCACCGGAAGTGCCTGTAGTTGTGGCAGATCCGATGGCGCCAGTATTGGTGGAAGCTCCGGCTCCTTCACCTGCTTTCAATGTGCCTTCTTATACTGCACCTGCTACACCGGCTCCTACGCCAGTTGCAGAAAACAAATTGAACTTCAATCTGGAACTTCCTAACATTAATAATAATAATGTTGCAGCGCCGGAAGCTGCCAAACCTCAGCAAGAGTATAAGGCACCTGAACTGGAATTGATTATTAAAAATGAAATTCCTGCTAAGGAAGAAGTAGTTATAAAGCGTGGTGAAAGAGTCCTGACACCTGATGAAATTGAAGAACAACGTCGTTTTGAAGAACAAAAGCGTGCATTGGAAGAACGTGCAGATCGTTTGCGCAGGATGAGCTTTAATATTCAAAGCAATGATAATGCTGCAGAAGTGGAAAATGTACCTGCTTATATGCGTCGTCAGACTAATTTAGATAACCAGCATAACTCTAATGATGCGTTTCTTTCAGGTTATTCTGTTAATTCAGATAAAGAAGGTAACAAAGGAAATATCGGTACCATCAATACATTCCTTGATGGAAAGAAACCGGATTAATTCCTGATCCGTTTATGGCTAACAAATAAGGCGTTTCGGTTTCCCGAAGCGCCTTGCCGTTTTTTAGCTATATGTTGTTTTTACTAATCCTGTTATTCTCTTAAAAATCATACTTTGCAAACCTTTCCCAAATTATTACTTTTACTCCCGAATCGTAATTCATTATAGACAATTCACAAATATGCAGTTACATACTATCGATACGGGCCTTTTTAAATTGGATGGCGGCGCCATGCATGGCGTTGTTCCAAAGTCTATGTGGAATAAAGTAAACCCTTCAGACGAAAATAATATGTGCTCCTGGGCCATGCGTTGTTTACTTGTTGAACAAGATGGAAGATTAATACTAATAGATACGGGGATTGGTACTAAACAAGATGAAAAATTCTTTGGTCATTATTATTTGCACGGGAATGACAGTCTGGAGAAATCTGTTCAATCCAAAGGCTATAGCATGGATGATATAACTGATGTATTTCTTACCCATCTTCACTTTGATCATGTAGGGGGAGCTGTGAAACGAATTGGCGAAAAATTAATTCCCACTTTTAAGAATGCAAAATATTGGAGTAATGAGGCACATTGGGATTGGGCTGTTCATCCGAATGACAGAGAGAAAGCTTCTTTCCTGAAAGAAAATATTATGCCTTTGCAGGAAAGCGGGCAATTGAATTTTATAGATGTGAAAGATGGAGAGGAATGGATAGATAATTTCCGCATCCGCTATGTGAATGGTCATACGGAAGCTATGATGTTGCCGCAAATAAACTACAATGGCAAAACGATTCTCTATGCTGCCGATTTGTTGCCGAGTATGCATCATATTTCATTGCCCTGGATAATGGGCTATGATATGCGTCCGTTGGATACTTTAAATGAAAAGAAGAAATTGTTGAGCGAAGCTGCTGCAAACGATTGGCTTCTCTTCTTCGAACACGATTATAAAAATGAAATGTGCCATCTTCAGCAAACAGAAAAAGGCATTCGTCCCGGTGAGGTTTTAACGGTGAATGATTTGTAAATAATGAACAGTGAATTGTCAATAGGCAGTTTACCGTTCAATATCACATTATTATTGACTATTTATAACTGACAATTCACAATGTTCCTTCGTCATATTCCATTCCTGAAAGCAGTATTTGCTTACTCGCTCACCGCCTTCGGTGGTCCTCAGGGGCATATAGGAATGATGATGAAGACTTTTGTCCAGAAGCGTAAAGATATAACTGAAGACGAATTGATTGAATTCAACGCCTTTTGCCAGATGCTGCCCGGTCCTTCTTCTACGCAAACTGTCACCTTAATTGCATATAAAAGAGGAGGTGTTCCATTGGCAATCCTTACATTATTAATATGGATTTTGCCTGCCACTTTATTAATGTCTGCATTCTCATTTCTTGTTACCTATATCGATAAGAAATCATTGCAGACCAATCTCTTTCTTTATATACAGCCTATGTCAGTGGGCTTTGTTGCTTATGCTGCTTACAAGATGATGAAAAGAAGCATTACTAACAAAGCTACTGTCGGCATCATGCTTTTTGCTGTATTTGCTACCATATTGATTAAATCACCCTGGGTTTTTCCGGCGTTATTGTTTTTAGGCGGATTGATCTCGAATTTCAGTAATAAAAGGATTGTAGCTGAAGCCGGGAAACCCAAACCCGTTAAATGGCTGAATCTCTGGCTGTTTGGTATCATCTTTATTATTGCAGGTATTTGTTCGGAATTAGCGCGTCAACAGCAGTGGGAGCATCGTCGTATATTCAACTTGTTTGAAAACTTTTATCGTTTTGGCAGTATTGTTTTCGGTGGTGGACAGGCTTTGATACCTATGATGCTGATACAGTTTGTAACGCTTCCGATACAAAGAGGAGGCATGCCTTACCTGAGTGCAGGAGATCTTACTACCGGTTTTGGTTTGGTGCAAGCCATGCCCGGTCCGGTTTTTTCCTTATGCGCTTATGTTGGTGGAATGGCCATGAGTAAATATGGACCGGTATGGCAGGGCGTTGGTTGTTTTGTAAGTATTGTCGCTATATTCTTACCAAGCACACTATTACTATTGTTTCTTTTTCCTGTTTATCAAAACCTGAAGCAACATGTTGTTATTTACAGGGCGTTAGAAGGAATGAACGCTATTATTGTAGGCGTAATATGGGCTTCTGCTATTCTATTGATGATGGGAATTAATAAAGGTAGTTTTGATTTTATGAGCATTGTAGTTGCATTTATTTCATTTTGCTTATTGCAATTCACAAAAATACCGGCGCCGTTAATTGTGTTGGCATGGTTACTTCTGGGCTTTACACTTCACCTCTGATATCCATTGCTCACCGGATATCAGAGGTGGCTTATTTATTGTTTTTCAGGTGCTGATTTTTTTAGCATTTTTGTTTTCTTGGGTGGCTGATATGGCTTTATCATTCCCATAATTTGAGGTTCATATTTTGTGGTGTCTATATGCACCTGTTTTGTTGAATCGGTTTGCATGACGGCAGGTTCTCCTAATAATTTTACTTGCGCAGGTTGTTCTATACATTTTACCTTTCCCATCTTTTCTTGCCCTGAACTTTGTGTGGACGACATTACACCAAAACAAAGCAAAACAATGGCCGCAATCTTTTTAAGAATGGAAATATTGCTTTTCAGAATAACCGGAAAGATATTTTCACGATCCTGCGTAGCTTCCAGTTGCGAAGCATTAAAACGTCCGCAAACCTTTCCATTGTTTCTGTTTTCAAGATAGCTGAGTATCTGATGTTCATCCCAATCCGTGAAATCTATAACTGTTTTACTGCAGGCCATACAGTGCCTGCCTTGTGCTTCCTGCGACATATTGTTCCAGTCTTCGTGGCATGGTTTTGGAATACTTATCTTATTTGTCATGATTTTTGATTTTATTACAGGATGCATTTGTTTTTGGAATTCCATACTCGCCTTTAGAAAATATTTTCCTGTAAATTTTTATTCAGCGAAATCAATGCTTAATTTGAGGGTTCAATCTGCCATTGCAAAAGCATAGTTTCAGTTAAATAATTCTCTATGAAAACCCTTTTTACAAAGCATAATCTGTTTGTATCGATATCCGCTATACTGTATGTTATTATTTTTTACAATGGTGTTTCACTATTAGCCTGGGTTTGCCTTATCCCGCTTATTTATGGTATGAACCATTCCGGTAAACATTCATTATTCAGGGCCGGCCTTCTTTATGGTACAATTGTGGGTATCGCAACCTTTTATCCGTTCCCCAAAATTATTTCAAGTTTTGTGGGTGATACTTCTATGCTTGGCTGGCTGTTTAGTTTGGTTGCAATACTTATAAGTGCTTTATTTTTTGGAGGTGTTTTATTCTTGTTTTCCTTGTTGAAAAAGGAAAAATATCCGGCATGGGTAAATGCTGTTTTATTAGCCGCTTTATGGAGCTTGTCTGAATGGGTTCTTGCCTATATTTTTAATGGAATGCCGTGGTTTGGATTTCAGATGGGAAATCTTTTGGTGAGCAATCTGTATTTTATTCAACCTGCCGAATGGGGTGGATTATATCTGTTAAGTTTTCTGGTTGTCTTTATCAACACCTGGGCAGGATTACTTTTAGTGAAATCAGGTATGAAACAATTATGGAAGCCTGCAGCCTTCTTTGCCTGCTATTTAGGCTGTTGCTTTTTATTATTCAAACATGCAGAAGGATTAAATGAAAGCAATGAATCTAAAACAGTTTCTATTGCAATCATGTGTGAAAATACTGCCCCTGAAGAAAAATGGAATAATAACAACGGTCCGCAGATGGTTAAAAATTTATTGGCTCTTAATCAACAAGCCAATGCTTTAAAACCGGATGTTGTCGTATGGACAGAATCTGCCGTCCCCTGGACTTATAAACCGGACGACGCATTTGTACAGGAAGTAATGAAGAATGCCGGTGCTGCAAATACTATTCAGATTTTAGGCATGAATTCTGTTTATGACAGTAACGCAGTTTATAATTCTGCGTACTGTATATTACCTGACGGGAAAGTCTCGGGCCGGTACGATAAGCGTTTTTTGCTGAGCCTTGCCGAAAAACCAATATCATTTTTTTTATTGCCTTTTTTAAACAGTACAGACGGTTTTTATGCGAAAGAAGGAAGTTCGACAGTGCCATTGCCAACTCCGAAAGGCAAAATTGGTGTCTTGATATGCAACGAAGCCTTTGTTGCTGCCTCCGCAATTGACATGGTAAGAAATGATGCTGATTATTTGGTGAATATCAGCAACGATGGATGGTTTAGCGAAGTGTCATTTATGAAAGACTTTCATTTCAATAGTGCCCGCTTACGAGCCGTTGAAGTGAGGCGGGATATTGCTGTCAACAGCAACTTAGGTATTTCAGGAAAAATTGCCGCTACCGGAGTTATTACAGACTCAAAGCAAAGCGACGAAGGGTTTGTATCCAAAATAGTGTTAACAAAGAATGATTATAGAAGTTTAATATCAAAAATTCCTAACTTTATGTTGATTGTTCTTTGTATATTGACAATCATATTTGCCTCTCTTAGATTTCTCTTTAAGTAATCAAATCAAATTTTGCCCAATATGAAAAAATTGTTACTTTCTTTACTCTTTTTACTTTTCGCAACCCAAATGTTTGCATCCTTACGGCAAACTAAATACAGGTGGCGGAATGATGATGGAAACGAAACCACTGCTACATGGAAAGCAGCAGAGAACACACCAATTACCGTAAATGACACTTCAAGGTTCAGGCTGCGTCTGGAATTGGATAATGACAATGCTGACGGTGATATTTCAATTGTAGAAAATACTTTGGAATATTCTTCGGATAACGGAAGTACCTGGACCGTTATGGACAATAGTGCAGGTCAGGCTTTTGCCTATACTACAAGCCTCAATGTATCAAATAATCAGGCAACCACCAATCAGATGGGCTCCACTACTTTCGGAACATTTGTTGCAGGGCATATTATTGCCGGTAGTGCCGGACCTTCCTCTATGAATCTGGGAGATGCAGCACGAACGGAAATGGAATGGGTTATTAAACCTACACTTGATGCACTTCCTAATACGACCTATATTTTTCAGATATCGGGGCAAGAAGATCTTGCACTCGTTAATCCTCAGATAAATACCGGATGTATCGGTGCTATGATATTGTCGAAGCATGACAGTAGTAGTTGTGGTCCGGGTACCGTTCCGTTAAACGCTACATGTACCGGCAATGCGACGGTTCAATGGTATGATGCTCCCGCCGGAGGCAATCTGTTGACTACAGGGAATTCATTTACCACACCATCATTAAGTACAACGACTACGTATTATGTTTCCGCAAAACGAAATATAACGCCTTTTTGTGAAAGTCCGAGAACGGCCGTGACCGCTACTATTTATCCTGTTCCTTCGGTTAATCTTGGGCCAAATGTTACAGTATGTTCAAATGTACCTGTGACGCTTAATGCAGGCGGGTCCTATGCTTATTTATGGGACAATGGAAGCACAAATATTACAAGAACAGTAAATGCGCCCGGTACTTATTTTGTTACGGTAACCGGTATCGGAAATTGCAAAAAGAGTGATACTGTTATAGTAAATCATAATCCGCTTCCGATTGTGAATCTCGGCAATGATACAATTGTCTGCCCCGGGGTTATTATTACTTTAGATGCAGGAAATGCAGGCAGCACTTATTTGTGGAATGACGGATTTACTGCGCAAACACGTGATGTTGGCGAAACAGGTAATTATGCTGTTGTTGTTACTAACGAATTTAATTGTACAGCAACAGATAATGTGAGCATTACTATTAAGAGCTTCCCATTGGGCGAGATTAATGCCGTGAAAGGTTCTCCTGCCACTTATACATTTAATGTTTTGGGAGCGCTTTTCGCTACAGAATATCAGTGGGATTTTGGCGATGGCTCTCCTGTAGCTTTGGGCTTTTTCCAGCAACATACTTATGCTCATAACGGGATTTATACAGTTCACCTGACTATGGTGGGAGATTGTGATTCAACTTCCAACTCGTATCGTCAGAGAACAGTGGACGTTTATGATGCGGCAAGTACTACAGGTATTGGTAATACTGCTTTGAAAGATGTATTTAGTTTCTATCCTAATCCTGCAAATGAAACTGTAAATGTTACGTTTGATAATGCCTTAAAAATAGAGGACATAGAAGTCTTCAATATTTTAGGACAAAAAATCAGATTGCCTTATACTGTTTCGGCATCAGGTATTACGCTTCGGGTAACTCAATTATCAAATGGTATCTATTCCATGAAAATTAATACTGATAAAGGCTCTGTAATTCAAAAATTTGAAATCAGAAGATAAATGTAATCGTATGAACAAAGAAAGGGTTTGCATTATTGCAAACCCTTTCTTTGTTATATTTCTTTGGTATTTTATTCCTTACCTGTTCTGTGCTTTATTTCATCTCTTATGGCAATGGCTTTCATGTAATCTTCGCTTTCCAAAACCTGATGCAACAAATCGTTTAATTCATCTAAAGTCAATGATTTTAAATCGGAAGCAGTGCTTTCTTCAATTTCTTCTATCGTTTCTTCATTGATATCTCCCGATGCAGAAGGTTTTGGTGCATTTGTCTGATCCATGAACAAACCTGCAGCATCCAATATGTTTTCGTAAGTAAAAATGGGGCAACCGATGCGGACCGCCAACGCCATAGCATCAGAAGTTCTTGAATCAATTTCAATGGTTTCTTTCCCGTTGGTGCAAACTAATTGTGCAAAGAAAATGCCTTCTTCCAGTTTGTAAATCAATACCTCTTTCAATTCAATATTGAAGGACAGCATAAAATTATAGAAAAGATCGTGCGTAAGCGGACGGCTGGGCTTTATGCGTTCTAACGCAACTACGATTGCCTGTGCTTCAAACGCGCCAATTACAATAGGTAAACGTCGAAGGCCATTAATCTCACCAAGTACAACAGCGTATGAATGTGTTTGGGTTACGCTGCTTGACAAAGCCACTATTTCAAGTTCAATTTTTTTCATCTTTTAATGTATCGCTCCGGCTTCAAAAAGCCGGTTTCTTTTCAATGCAATTGTGAAGTTAATCGTTGTTGTTGAGAACACCAATATGCTTTCTCAGGTATTGTCGAAATAAATATTTTAAGCAAAATCAGCTGAAAATATTTCGGAGCTCCCTTAAAAAAGCGTTGGTGCATCATCATTGGTTTCTTTTCTTTCTTTATGAGGCACATTCTCTGCGGCACTTTCATCTTTATCAGGTTCCGGTTCTTTCTCTTCAAAGACAATCTCCAGTAAGTCTTTATCGCAAAGCTTATTACCTACAGCCTTCCATCCGCTTACGCCTACCTTTTCCGTTAAATCAACCACTTCCTCTCTTGCGTCCGATTTTTTCTTACCCAATTTTAATGTTACCACAGGCTCGGGATCTGTTGTAACTAACTCCAGTTTGTTTTTAGCGCCTTCTTTTATAAACAAAAATTTGCTTTTCAATGTTTGCGTTTCAATATGGAATCTTTTGACACTGTACTGTGTTTTGTCTGCATCATAATATACAGCTGTAATAACTTTTTCAGGGTTGAATTTTTCAATCCGCACAATTTGTGATACTTCATAGCGATTGCCCAAATCAAAGTCAGTCAACTCATATTGGCCATCTTTGTAGAAAACAATAATTCTGTCATCCTGTTCAAAACTGCCCAGTAATTTGCCATAGCCATCCGTATTCAAACGGCCAACCTGATTGTCATACCATATCTTTGGAGCAGAAAGCGTGCTGCGACCCTGCTCTTTGAACTTAACCTGGCGTATCGGATATTTAGTAACCTGGTTGCCTTGCGAACTGCGGCCTTTAATGATAAGTTCTTCAAAATAATAATCAAAAACTTTCACCCTTGCGCTGCTGCCCGGTGAAAGTGTAACACTCACTACCTCTGCTTCTCCATTGGCATTGGCACTGAAGTATAAAACTTTGCTGCCTTTATTGCCCTTGGTTAAATCGTATTCTTTATCGCGAGTAATGCCGGTGACATTAAAACGTTTTGCATACACAACACCACTTCCCCCGTCCATATACATCATGTTGTAAGTTGTGCGTTCATCATTTCTTTTGAAAACAGCCAAATGTAAAATGTCTTTTCCAACAAATGTTTTATCTGCCACCTTAGTAATAATCATTGTCCCGTCTTTGCGGAATACAATGATATCATCAATATCAGAACAGTCACAAACAAATTCATCCTTTTTCAGTCCTGTTCCAATAAAACCTTCTTTGTAATTCACATACAATTTTGCATTGGCAATGGCAACCTTTGTAGCCTGAATGGTATCGAATATTTTTATTTCGGTTTGACGCTCTTTGCCTTTGCCATATTTCTTTAGAATATTTTCATAATATGCAATTGCAAAGTCTGTAAGATGTTCAATATGATGTTTGGTCTGGGCAATATTATCTTCCGTTGCCTTGATATGTTCATCCGCTTTAAACGAATCGAATTTAGAAATACGTTTGATTCTTATTTCTGTAAGCTTTGTAATATCTTCTTGTGTGATTGCTCTTCTGAACAATTTCTTATAAGGAGACAAACCTTTATCTATAGCTTTCAAAACACCTTCCCAGGTTGTTTCTTCTTCGATGTCGCGATAGATGCGCTTTTCGATGAAAATCTTTTCAAGTGAGGAATAATGCCAGTCATCTTCCAGTTCTCTCAATTTGATTTCCAGCTCACTTTTCAATAAATCTTTCGTGTGTTCAACAGAATGTTTCAATAGTTCTGTTGCGCCAACGAAGTTTGGCTTGTCGGCAACAATTATACAGGCATTCGGAGAAATAGAAATTTCACAATCAGTAAAAGCATACAACGCATCAATCGTCTGGTCACTCGAAACCCCCGGGGCCAGTTGTACGGATAGTTCTACGTCTTTCGCCGTATTGTCAACAATGCTTTTTATTTTGATCTTACCGCTGTCATTTGCTTTAAGTACACTGTCAATTAACTGCTGTGTTGTTACGCCATAAGGAACTGATTTAATCAATAAAGTCTTTTTGTCCAATTCCTCAATATGTACTCTTACCCTCACTTTTCCGCCCCGGTTACCATCATTGTAATTGCTTACATCAATCATACCGCCGGTTTGAAAATCGGGATATAATTCAAATTTTCTGCCTTTCAGATGTTTGATGGCAGCATCTAATATTTCAATAAAATTATGCGGTAATATTTTGGTGGAAAGCCCTACGGCAATACCTTCTGCTCCTTGTGCCAGTAACAATGGAAATTTCATAGGCAAAGTCACAGGCTCATTTTTACGGCCATCGTAACTTAATTGCCATTCCGTAGTCTTGCCATTGAAAGCCACATCCAGTGCAAACTTTGAAAGACGTGCCTCAATATAACGCGCAGCAGCTGCACTGTCACCCGTACGCACGTCGCCCCAGTTACCCTGCATATCAATCATCAAATCTTTTTGTCCAAGATTTGTGATAGCATCTCCTATCGAAGCGTCGCCATGCGGATGATATTGCATGGTTTGCCCGATGATATTGGCAACTTTATTATATCGGCCGTCATCCATCTCTTTCATGGCATGGAAAATACGGCGTTGTACAGGCTTTAATCCGTCTTCAATAGCCGGCACAGCCCTTTCGAGAATTACATAACTTGCATATTCCAGAAACCAGTTTTCGTACATTTTATTAATGGACGCAGCGCTGTGTTCTTCATGTTCGATTTCAGTATCAGTCATCTTTCCGGTAATATTATTTGAGAATGCGGATGCAAAAATAAGAAATTGGCAGCAAGGGAAAATTTTAATAAATAAGCATGGATATTTATTTAATATTACAAAGTTTTCAGCAGAAAATCAGTGAAATAGGAAGGATTGCTCAAAATCATATTATGCGTCCCTTTTTCTACAGGAATTACATTTTTCAGATTTTTTATCGGAAACATTTTATCATTCGTTCCGTGAATATGAATAATATCCTTTCTGTAATCTGAGTTGCTATTCCAATTTACGATGGCATTTACACACCAATAAAGGAAATCAGGGCTGTTATTTTTTGCCATTGAAATGATCTGTTCTCTCAGATGTTGGGTTGTATTTACTTCTTTGATAAATCGGCTCCCATATTCAATGCTCTTAATAAACATGCTGCCTGAAAACAACCTGTGAAGTTTTGTGTGTTTCAGCTGCCTTAACTTCCAAGGCATTTCTTTTCTGCATTTTACAGAAGAAATTAAAATAACTTTTTCAGGATGGATATGCTTTAAAAGTTCCATAGTCATAATCCCGCCCATAGAACATCCTGCAATATTGAAAGGCTTTGAGGTGTCAATTAATGGAATAAACTTTTGAACATAAGTTTCCATTGTATCATAAACATCATGTCGGGGGAAGGGCAGGTAAACACTATTGGGAATGTGCTCCAGTTGATACCTGTATAATTGCCCATCAGTCGCAATACCACCGATGAAATAGGTTTTAGCATTCATTCTTAAAGCATACTTAATTGTTTTTCTGCGAATACAGATTCCTCCATTACTTTCTTCAACATATTCCTGTTTAATATCATGTTGATGCCAAATGTCATAGTAAGTGTCCCGATTACCAAAGCGCCTACAACAGGAGAAATGTTCACGCAATCATTTATTAATGGTATTAAAATGACAAGTATAACGAAGATACTATAATTGGCTTCCAGTGCCTTTTCATAAAGTAACGGATGTTTATTGCCGGCTGATTTTTTAGTTATAACCGGATAAACTGTGATTGAATAAATTATCATAATCGGCAGCATTATTTCAAGCCCATGTGTCGGTAACAACTGACTGGCATTGAGCATGAGAAATATTTTAGCAGCTAACAAACTAAAAGCTGATATGCCTAATACATGAAGTGAGAATACTATGTTTCTGATTTCTTGTTTTCTCCATGCCTTATATCGTTTGAATGTATGTGCCTCCCAGGCAGCTGCAATCGGAGCGAAGCCTTTTACTCCAAAAGAATGATGCGCTTTCTGCATGGCATCACGAAAAGAGATGGATTTATCCTCGCTTAATATTTCCTCTGTCTTGCAGGCAAAGTGATCCAATATTTCGATAAGGATACTGGGCTCTTCAAATCTTTTCGAACGTGAAATGATAAAAAGCTTCATTTCCTTTATTTCTTCTCCTGATAATTTCCTGCTATCCATTTTTCAATTTGTATTTTAATATTTTTTGCAACGAAAGAATAGATTCTTTTAAAGCATCTATTTGTAAAGCTGTTTCTTTTTTACCCTGCCGGTTTAGTTTGTAGTATTTACGTATTCTGCCATCCACTATTTCACTTTCCGTTTCCAGAAAACCGGCTTCTTCCAATCTGTGTAAAGCCGGATATAATGCAGCTTCCGTAATTTTTGTTTTACCTCTGCTGCCATCTCTTACAGCCTTGGTTATTTCATACCCGTACATCCGGCCATTATTTTGCAGTAATTGCAAAATAATGGCCGACATGCTTCCTTTAATAATTTTGCTTGCTTCCATCCTTTTTCAAAACTAAGAAATATTTTTATACCTAAAAAAATTAGGCATAATCAAATTTGGGATGGAAATCTATTTACTTCTGAAACAGAGAGATGAAAAAGGTTGCCAACTTTGTAAAAGTTGGCAACCTTTTTCATATGGAATTCCAGATTTTCCATGCAGCTTCGGCTTGCGCTATCAACATTTCATATCCGTTTTTAATAGTCGCACCCCTTATTTTTCCTTGTTGTAAAAATGGAGTTTCAGCAGGCGAATAAATTAAATCGTACAGCAAATGTTCCGAGTCTATAGCGGCATATGGCATTTCGGGAGACATACCTTCAAAAGGTTTCATGCCGAGAGGAGTTGTATTAATTATAAGCCTATGCGACTTAATAACATCGTTATCCAAGTCAGCATAAATCAATTGGCCTTCTTTTTTTTCTCTTGAAACAAATTGAAATTGAATTTCTAATTTTTGTAACGCATAAGCAACCGCTTTTGAAGCCCCGCCGGTTCCTAAGATGAGTGCTTTGTCGTGATGTTTATCCAATAAAGGTTTCAGCGAATTATAAAAACCGATAGTGTCTGTGTTATGGCCGATAAGTTTTCCTTCTTTGAATTGAATGGTGTTAACAGCTCCAATCTGTTTTGCTGTATTATCCAATGCATTTAAAAACGGGATAACAGTTTGTTTGTATGGAATTGTAACGTTCAGGCCTTTTAATGAGGGATGCAGTTTTAATAGTTCTTTTAAATCATCAATCTTTTTTAATGGAAATTTATGATAGGTTTCATCAATATCCAATTGCCTGAACTTCTCCTGAAAATATCCGGGAGAAAATGTTGTCAGTAAAGGATAACCAATGATGCCGTACATTTTTAGATATTAGTAGTCAGATGTCAGATATTAGAATCAGGCACTTAATTATTTATAGACTTCCTGTCCTGCCACCATCTACAGGAATACTAACACCCGTAAGATAAGCAGCCGCAGGTGTCGTAAGGAACGCTGCAACAGCACCTATTTCACCCGGTTGACCAAAACGCTTCATCGGTATTTCATCTATCATCTCCTGTTCCACCGCATCTTTTGCATGACCCGTTTTTGCAGACTTATTATTTACAATTGTCTCTAATCTCGCGGTGGCTGTAGCGCCGGGTAAAATATTGTTTACTGTAATGCCAAAAGGAGCTAATTCGTTCGACATCGTTTTTGCCCAGGATGCCACCGCTCCACGAATCGTATTGCTTACGCCTAATCCCTTCAACGGAATTTTTACGGAAGTTGAAATGACATTAACGATACGGCCATAATTATCGGTTTTCATACCGGGAATAACCAGTTGTGTGATCAATTGATTACAGATAAGATGCTGCTGGAATGCGCTGAAAAATGCTTCCGGCGTAGCTTCCGTAATAGGGCCGGCTGCCGGGCCGCCGCTGTTATTAATTAAGATGTGTATGTTATTCTTTGCAACATAAGCTGCAACAACTTCTTTTACTTCTTCATAGTTGCTGTAATCCGCTACCAGATAGTCATGCTGTTGTTGTTGATCTGTATTTAATGTTGTAACAGCTTTTTGCAGAGAACTTTCATTCCTTGAGATTAAAGTGCAGGTTGCCCCCAATAAAGCCAGTTCCTGTGCAATGGCAAGGCCGATGCCTTGTGTGCTGCCACCGATCAATGCATGTTTGCCGGTTAATGATAATTGCATTTCTTATAAATTAAAAAGTCAAAATTAAAATTCAAAAAGCTTGAAAATGAGACTAACCCTCATTCACTATTGGTCCTTTGTTCAAACCTGCCTGAATTACTGCCGTATTTTACAAACATATATAAATAGATGACCCGTGAAAGCCGCATCAGCCAAGGTTGCAATAATATCAGCATACCGACGGTAATACCTAAATACCACCATACGCTATTGTCTTTCCATGAAAAACCAACAAGAACAGCATACCATACTATATTAAAAACGGCAATAGCTACGGAAAGACCATAGCTTACATAACCGGTGCCGTAATAAAAACCAATTTCCAATTCCATTTTCTGCCCGCACTCAGCACAGTTTTTAGGCATCTGCATCATTTCTTTTAACGGGAAAATACTTTTATTGCAAAACATAGCCCCTTTTCGGCAATTAGGACATTTCATGCCTAAGATGCTGGAAATTAAACCCGGTTTATGCGTCATCGTATCTGGAATTTGATGGCAAAGGTATCTATATTCCGTCTTTTTGTTTCAAATTTGTAACTCAAACAAAATTTTTACAAACTGAAATACAATATAGAATGGCAGAAGATTTGAATGTGATAACAGGGACAAAAACAGAACAGTACGAAGCATTGTTGCCTCAGATAGAAGCTATAATTTCGACAGAAACAGATGTAATAGCTAATCTTGCGAACATTGCGGCAATGTTGAAAACGCAATTCAACTGGTGGTGGGTCGGATTCTATTTGGTGAAACAAGACGAATTGGTATTGGGGCCTTTTCAGGGACCATTGGCCTGTACGCGCATCCGGAAAGGTAAAGGAGTATGCGGTGCGAGTTGGGAGAAAGCTGAAACGATTGTGGTTCCGGATGTTGAACAGTTTCCGGGGCATATTGCCTGCAGCAGCTTGTCCAGATCGGAAAT
Source organism: Taibaiella lutea (assembly GCF_008629695.1). Taxonomy (GTDB): domain Bacteria; phylum Bacteroidota; class Bacteroidia; order Chitinophagales; family Chitinophagaceae; genus Taibaiella; species Taibaiella lutea. The sequence goes on along the minus strand of NZ_VWSH01000001.1, from coordinate 1,482,999 downwards.
TGTGGTTCCTGTAGTTAAAGGCAGCGAAGTAGTTGCTGTGCTTGATGTTGACAGTGAATTGCTGAATCATTTTGACGATACCGACAAGTTATATCTGGAACGTTTAGTACGATTAATTTCCATCTAAACATTTGTGCAATACCTTTGCAGCCTTAATTAATGATTTCAATATTCAATTCATGATGCGTTATATCGTTTCGGTTATTTTTTGCTTCTTTTCATTTGCCATGTTTGCGCATAATGCTGATGATACGCTGGTGCTTGTTCAGGACGATACAAGCCATATAAGAATCAGCATTCTTACATGCGGTGTCGGCGATGAATTGTATTCGTCTTTCGGGCATACAGGTGTTCGTGTGATTGATAGCGTTCATCATACGGACGATGTTTATAACTACGGCACTTTCGATTTCGGCGACCCTCATTTTTATAAAAAATTTGTGTTAGGCAAATTGCCTTATTATCTGGACAAAGGTTCTTATAATGACTTCATGTATACTTATATTGAAGAAAAGAGGAATGTGGAAGAGCAGGTAATGAATTTAAGCGCAGTGCATAAATTGAAGATTCTCGCCTATCTGGAAAACAACCTGAAGCCTGAAAACAGGGCTTACAAGTATGATTTCATGTGGGATAATTGCTGCACCAGAGTACGCGATATTTTTCCGAAAGTGTTGGGCGAAGAATTTTATTTCGGTGACATTCTTACCGGAAAGAAAATTACTTACCGTAATATCATTAATCAGTATCTGATGAATAAACATTGGGAACGTTTCGGTATTGATTTATTGCTTGGTAGCCGCATTGACAGTACTATGTCAGAAGATGGCGTGATGTTTTTGCCTGATTTTTTACACAAAGGACTGGAACATGCCAAATATAAAAATGAACATATCGTAGGTTCAGACCAGGTTATTTTAGCACATAAACATATTTATCAATCAACATTGAACGGGCCTTTGTGGACTATGATTGGCATATTGATACTTACCGTACTTGCTTTTCTGATTCCGGCTTTCCATTACCTGAAATCCTTTATGCGATTTGTGTTGCTATTCATTACCGGACTGTTAGGGTTGTTTATATTGTTTATGTGGCTTGGTACGGACAATCAGGGATGTTCTGATAACTACAATATTCTCTGGGCATTGCCATTAAATGCATTTGCCGCTTTCTTTGCACATAAGCAAAGTTTTTGGTTACGTATATACGCATTGGCAGCTATAAGTTTATTGATAGTGGCTTTGATAGTACATCTTATCGGGTTTCAGCAAATGCCGCTGATTGAGATTTCGCCATTGTTATTGGCGATGATGTATGTTTATGTAGATATGTATAAACGAAACGTTCCTGCACCAAAAGCGAACAAAGATTAAAGGATATTGTTCCCCTTTCTGACTTTTGACTTTTAATTCATGATTCATTATAGCATACAAGGCCAGGGTAACCCATTGGTATTAATTCATGGATTCCCAAATGATAGTACCGCATGGAACCCCATACTTCCTGAATTGACTAAAAGATTCCGTGTATTCCTTCCTGATTTACCGGGAGCGGGTAAAAGCATGTCTTTAAACCGGCCGCTTACAATGGAACTGATGGCATTGGAGATCAAAGCTATGCTGGACAAAGAAGGTGTTGAAAAGGCTGTATTAGCCGGACACTCTATGGGTGGATATACAACTATGGAATGTGCCAATATTTTCCCGGAACGGATACAAGGTATTTCTTTGATTCATTCCTTGGCTTCAGCTGATAACGACGAAAAGAAAGAACTGCGCCGGAAATCGATTGCATTAATGCAGAAAGGCGAAGCTGAAAAGAGGATGTTTCTGAAAGGAATGGCTCAAAATCTTTTTGATGGTGGATTTGCAGAACAACATTCTGAGGCGTTGGAAGCTGTTGTTTCAAATGGTATGAGACTGTCGACAGCGCAATTGAGTGATTTTTACACTGCTATTATGTTTCGCACAGATAGAACTGCTTTGTTGGAAAAATTGGATTTCCCTGTTCAATGGATTATTGGCAATCATGATAATGCTACGCCCATGAAAGATGCTATGGAACAATGCCATCAGGCAAAAACGAATAGCGTTAGTATTTATAAGCCTTGTGGTCATATGAGTTTTGTGGAAATGCCGCAGCGGCTGACAAGCGATTTAATTGCTTTTATGGAATTGTGTTATTGATTTTCGCCCGAAAGAAGAAAAATAATGTTGAAAGAGATGCTGTTTATAAAAAAACGGCATCTCTTTTTGTTTTTAACGATTTGTGAATATGGAAATATATTGCGCATCGCATTGCGTTAACATTTACATTTGTTAAGAGATATGAAGAACAGGGCAATCAGGTTGATTTTTTTACTGGCATTATTATCAGCTGCGGGTATTATTGCTACACAAGCCTATTGGGTGAAGCGCGCCTATGATTTGGAAGAAAAAGAGTTCAATCTGAATGTAAACAATGCACTTCGCAATGTTGCCATGCAGATTTGGGAGATGAAAATGATTCAGCCGATGGTCTATAATGTAGTGGATCAGATTGAGCCGGAATATTTCATTGTTCAGATTAACGACCACGTGGATGCAGAAGTATTAAGCCATTTTCTGAGAGTCGAGTTTGAAAAGCGCAATATCATTACCGATTTTGAATTTGGTATGTATGATTGCATGAGCGATAAAGTGATGAATTATCATTATGTTCAGATGAGCGGCAATGCAGAGCGGTTTACGCCAACGCTGCATTTCCCTGATATGACACGGAACAATTATTATTTTGGCGTTTATTTCCCTCATCGCCAGAATTTTGTGGCTTCCCGCCTGTCCATCTGGATATTGTCTTCTTTGGTTTTATTATGTGTTTTGGTATTTTTGGGATATGTTGTTTTCGTGATTTTAAAGCAAAAACGCCTGAGCGAAGTGCAAAAGGATTTTGTCAACAATATGACACATGAGTTTAAGACACCTTTGGCTACCATACAATTGTCTGCAGAAGTCCTGAAAAATCCTGACATTGTTCATAAACCGCAACGCCTTTTAAATTACGCTACTATTATTGATAATGAAGCATCGCAACTGGCTTTGCAGGTGGAGCGCGTTCTGCAAATGGCACATGCCGAAAAAGGTGAGATTCAATTAAGGTCGCAGCCCCTTATCTGGCAGGATTTATTAAAGGAAACAGTTACCAGTTTTGAAAATCTGTTATTAAAAAAGGAAGCAGCACTACACTTACATCTTCCTAATGAACCGGTTAAATATTCAGGAGATAAGTTGCATCTTAAAAACGTAATCAGTAACCTTATTGATAATGCGTTGAAATATGCGGAAGAAAAGCCTGAAATAAATATTTCTTTAAAGGAAAATAATAAGCAGATACAAATTGACGTTTCGGATAACGGCATCGGAATCGATGTAACACATCAGAAAATGTTATTTAAAAAATTCTACCGTGTTCCAACGGGTAATATACATGACGTAAAAGGCTTTGGATTGGGGCTTAATTACGTCAGAATTATAGTAAAGGCACATGGAGGCGTAATAAATTGCAATAGTAAACTCGGAAAAGGAAGCACTTTTTCCATCATTTTTCCTAAAATCATTAAACACAATAAATAGATATGCAACCTAAAGCAAAAATACTTTTAGTCGAAGACGATAGTTCTCTTGGTTTTGTCATTAAAGATAACCTCGAAGAACATGGTTATGAAGTGATTTTTAGTTCGGATGGTGAAAATGGCTGGCAGCAGTTTATGCGTCATAATATTGATATCTGTTTGTTGGATGTAATGTTGCCAAAGAAAGACGGCATGGCTCTGGCAGGTCAAATCAGAAAGAAGAACGATAAAATTCCGATTCTTTTTCTTACCGCCAAAAGCATGGATGAAGACAGGATTGCAGGCTTTAAAGCTGGTGGCGATGATTATATCACCAAACCTTTCAATATGCAGGAACTGCTTTTGCGGATTGAGGTTTTCCTGAAACATACCAAAGCCAAGCCAAGCGATGTTGCCGAAAAATTTGAATTGGGCAGCATGGTTTTTGATTACAATAACCTTTTATTGATAGACGGAACACATAAGCAACAGCTTACGCAAAAAGAAGCTGATTTGCTTCAATACCTTTGCCAGCATGCCAATTCAGTTGTTAAACGGGAAGATGTGCTGATGAACGTTTGGGGTAAAGAAGATTATTTCCTGGGCCGTAGCATGGATGTATTCATGACCAAAATCAGAAAATATCTCAGAGACGCTGAAGGCGTGGAATTATCAACTGTACATGGCGTAGGTTTCAAACTTATTTTGCAGCCAAAATAAGTTTGAGGTATATTTGTGTATGAGAAATGTAGTTTATGCATAAGTATATAGTCTTTGTTGTTTTAATGTTATTTACAGCATTATTGTTTTCTTGTAATCCGCAGAAGCGGTTGGCAAGGAAAAAGCATGTTTACATGGAACATACTTATGCTGATGTAAAAAAAGCTATCAACCAGGCTGAGGTTACCATTATCAATGATTCATTAAAGGTTTTATTTCCCAGTAATCTTTTATTTGAAACAGGCGGCACCGGTATAAATAAGGAAACTTTCCCCGTAATGGAACGGTTTGCCAATGTATTATTGAAATATTCAAAAACGGATATTTTAATCAATGGGTACACTGATAATACCGGCAGCGCCGAAACAAACCGGAAATTATCAAAAGAAAGAGCCGATACCGCAGGTGCGGCGCTCATGATATATAAGGTGCCCGGGCAACGTTTGTCCTTTTGGGGGCATGGCAGCAATAACCCGATAAGCGACAATGCCACAGAAGAAGGTAAGGCGCGGAACAGGCGTGTAGAATTTCTTGTACTCTACAAAGTGGAGGAATAGACTATTATTGTTCTTTGTTCAAAATTACCATTTAAAAACCACGGCCATTTGCTTAAATTCGCAACATCATTTTAAACGAATTGGATGGCCAACAATATTCTATTTAATACAACGCTTGCCTATCGTGCTATCCGTACCAATAAACTGCGTACAGGAATTACGGTAGGCATTATTGCATTAGGTTTGATGGCCCTTGTAGGGACGCTTACGGCTATTGAAGGGTTGAAAGCCAGCATCTACTCCAATTTTAGCGGCATGGGTGCCAACACTTTTGAGATTACCAATGAAATCCTGAAAAGCAAATCGCGGAAAGGCGGCCTGAATGTTTACACGGTTGATCAGAGAAATATAAGCTATAAAGACGCGCACGAATTTAAAGAGCGCTATTCTTTTCCCGCAGAAGTGGGCGTAACCATGACCGGAACCGGTACTGCCACAGTAAAATATGCCTCTCAAAAAACAAATCCCAATATAGAGGTAAAAGGTGTGGATGAAAGTTATGCCGTTATTTCATCTACGGATCTCGACGCAGGCCGCAACTTTTCTTCCAATGAAATTTTTACGGGAAGTTATGTTTGTGTCTTGGGAAGCAGTATTGCCGGTAAATTATTTAACGGTAAAATTCAAAATGCAATCAATAGTGTTGTTACTGTAGGCGCGACAAAATATAGAGTCATAGGCGTTGCCGCGAGTAAGGGAAGCAGCATGATTTCAAATGCAGATAACAACGTTTTTATACCCCTGCAAAACGCAAGGGCGGTTTATGGTGGCGAAAATTCATTTGTCATTAATGTGAAAGTGCATAATGTGGCAACGATGGATGTGGCAGCCGACGAAGCGGAAGGTGTATTCAGGGTTATACGTAAGATACCGCTGAACGGAGAACCAAACTTTGGTATAAACAAGAACGACAGCCTCGCTGCTATGGTTGTTGAAAATATCAGCAAAGTAACCGGCGCGGCTTTGTTTATTGCTATTATTACTCTTATGGGCGCTGCAATAGCATTAATGAATATCATGTTGGTTTCCGTAGCGGAGCGTACACGCGAAATAGGCGTAAGCAAGGCTTTGGGAGCCATGAACAGTACCATTAAAAACCAATTCCTTACAGAATCAATTTTGATAAGCATTGCCGGCGGCGTAATCGGGATTTTATTTGGAATGCTGATTGGTAACGGTGTTGCCATGCTTCTGAAAGTAGGCTTTATCGTGCCTTGGTTTTGGATTATTGTCGGATTGATATTGTGTAGCATAGTGGGGCTGGCTTCGGGTTATTATCCTGCTGCAAAAGCTTCCAAACTTGATCCTATCGAATCTTTAAGGTATGAATAGTTATTGCTTTCAGCTTATCCCTGAAATCAATATTGAAAATCAACATCAATGAACAGAGTAGTTATAACAGGCGTAGGTATTTATTCTTCATTAGGCACTTCGCAGGCAGCCGTTACAAAATCGTTGTTTGAAGGTAAATCCGGTATTATTTTCCGCCCTGAACGCAAGGCATTGGGTTACAGGTCGGCCCTGACGGGGTTTGTAGAGCGTCCTAATTTAAAAAGCTTGTTGGACCGGCGTTCGCGTATCATGATGCCAGAACAGGCTGAATTTGCCTACATGGCTACTATCGAGGCTTTGCAGCAGGCAGGATTAAGCATGGAAGATATTCATAAGCATGAAACCGGTATTATTTACGGTAATGACAGCTGCGCCAAATCGGTAATTGAAGGGATGGATGTATTGAGGGAAAAGAAAGATTCCATGATGATTGGTTCCGGTTCTGTATTTCAGGTATTGAATTCTACTGTTACAATGAATCTTGCCACTATCTTCAAATTGCGCGGCGTTAATTTCAGCATCAGCGCTGCCTGTGCAAGCGGGTCGCATTCCATTGGGATGGGCTATATGTTTATAAAAAATGGCATGCAGGAAAGGGTTATCTGTGGCGGCGCTCAGGAAATAAACGATTATTCGATGCCGAACTTTGATGCATTGGCAACCTTTTCCACGCGTGAAGATTCGCCTACTTTAGCTTCGCGTCCTTTTGACAGAGATCGTGACGGGTTGGTTCCTGGTGGCGGGGCTGCAACTGTCATTCTTGAAAGTCTTGAATCTGCCCAGGCACGTGGCGCTACTATCATTGCGGAAGTATTGGGTTATGGTTTTTCTTCCAACGGCGAACATATATCCAACCCGAGCGTGGATGGTCAGGTTCGCTCTATTCACCGCACTTTGAAAGATGCCGGTTTGATGGCAAAAGATATTGAATACGTCAATGCACATGCTACCTCTACACCTGCCGGCGACGGCAGCGAAGCTGAAGCCATTTTTGAAGTCTTTGGAAACCAAACTCCGGTAAGCTCCACAAAATCCATGACAGGTCATGAATGCTGGATGGCCGGTGCAAGTGAAATTGTGTATTCCATACTGATGATGCAAAACGATTTTATGGCGCCCAATATTAATTTTCATAATCCCGACGAACATTCTGCCAAGATTAATATTCTGCCGGAAACATTAGAGCAGGGATTTGATACTTTTCTTTCCAATTCGTTTGGGTTTGGCGGGACTAATTCTTCTTTGATTGTGAGGAAATGGAAAGGATAAGCTTTTTGCAGTAAATAGAATTATTCTCTATCAACGCTTTCTAACACCACATAAATATTTCTTTAGTACTGCCTTCGATATTGCCGCCTACATTTGTCTTCTGATTTTCAAAACGATAAACAATAATAGATGGAATACAGACAATTAGGAAACTCCGGATTACGCGTGCCGGTACTAAGCTTCGGAACGGCAACTTTTGGCGGCAGCGGCGATTTCTTTAAGGCATGGGGCGGCACACAGGCTTCGGAAGCGCGTAAAATGGTAAATCTCTGTCTTGATGCGGGCGTTAACTTTTTTGATACCGCCAATATTTATTCAAAAGGTCTGGCAGAAGAAATTCTGGGCGAAGCTATAAAAGGGTTGCAACAGAAAGTATTGATCTCCACAAAAAGCACTTTTAAAATGGGTGAGGACGTGAACGATTATGGTTCATCACGTCTGAATATTATAAAGAGTTGTGAAGATAGCCTGAAACGTTTAGGGGTCGACCATATTGATGTGTACCACATGCATGGCTTTGATGCAAATACTCCGGTGGAAGAGACTTTAAGGGCTTTGGACGATTTGGTTCAGAGCGGTAAGATCAGATACATAGCCTGTTCCAATTTTTCCGGATGGCATTTAATGAAATCACTTTCTGCATCTGAAAAACATGGCTGGTCGAGATATATCGCGCATCAGGTTTATTATTCTTTATTGAACCGGGAATACGAATGGGAGTTAATGCCTTTGGGAATAGATCAGGGAGTAGGCAGCATTATCTGGAGTCCGCTTTCGGGAGGTCAATTGTCGGGCAAGATAAACCGTAAAAATCCTGTACCTCCTGCGGGCAGCCGCTTCAGTCAATTAGGAAGTCATGGTCCCGAAGCCGATCCTGAATTGCTTTATGATATTGTGGATGCGTTGCAGGAAGTGTCGGAAGAAACAGGCAAGACGATTCCGCAGGTAGCTTTAAACTGGTTGTTACAAAGGCCGACTGTTTCCAATATTATCATTGGCGCAAGAAATGAAGAACAGCTGAAACAAAACCTTGAAGCAGTAGGGTGGAACCTGAATAAAGCACAGGTGCAAAAACTGGATGCAGCAAGTGCGGTGCCTCCTGTTTATCCCTATTGGCATCAAAGCTCCAACCCTGAATTTAATACAGCAGCTAATTTGTATGGACATTTAAATGGTTAAATTGCTGAATTGTTGAATGTTTATAATATGGAATGATTTTCGGTGCTGCATTAAAAACATTTAGCGATAAAACAAGAAAGAGCCGGAACTTGATAAAAGTTCCGGCTCTTTCTATAAGTTAAGTTCAAAGAGAAATTATTTTCCGAACATACTTCCTAATTTATCCAAAGGACTTTCACCGGCATTCCCGCCGCCAAAGCCGCCCATCATAGCGCCCAGGTCAAATTTGCCATTGATTAGCTCTTCAATTTTATCGGCAAAAAAAGGAGGCACTTTAGACTTTACAAAATCGACAGCAGCCTGAGCCGCTTTGGTTGCATCTTCTTCCGAAAGATTTGCTTTTTCTTTTATAGTGTTTATCAGCTCTTGCATTGTTATCAGATGTTAGATATTAAAAGTTAGATTTTAGATACCGTGTTTTTAAATTTTTGATTCCTGCTATTTGGAATTTGAATTTTGAAACTTGTTCTTAGTGTTTTCTACGCTGCTTTCATATACTCCAGCTTCGCATGTTCCAGTTTTGCCTTTGCATAATCCAGTGTTAGATGGAATTTGCCGTTATGGTTTTCGGAAGGCAATTCAAACATGGCATCTGTCAGAATCATTTCGCAAATAGTCCTTAAACCGCGGCCGCCCAATTTATAAGTGAAAGCTTTATCCACCATATAATCCAAAGCATCGTCATCAATTTCCAATTTGATGTTTTCGTATTCGAACAAACGTTTGTATTGACGGATCAAAGCATTTTTAGGCTCGGTAAGAATGCGGCGTAAAGTTTCTTTATCCAAAGGATTCAGATAAGTTACGACAGGCAAACGCCCCAATAATTCCGGAATCAGTCCGAAAGTGCGTAAATCCTGCGGATTCACATATTGCAGCAGATTGGTTCTGTCCAGTTTGTCCTTCTGATCCATATTTTTGAACCCGATAGTAGATGCTTCCATTCTACGGGAAATCATTTTGTCAATGCCTTCAAAAGCGCCGCCACAAATGAACAGGATGTTTTGTGTGTTTACCTTCAGTAATTTTTGTTCCGGATGCTTACGGCCGCCCTGTGGTGGAACCAGTACTTCAGAGCCTTCCAGTAATTTCAGCAAAGCCTGTTGTACGCCTTCTCCGCTTACATCACGCGTTATAGAAGGGTTATCGCTCTTACGGCCGATTTTGTCTATCTCGTCAATATAAACAATACCTTTTTCGGCAGCAGCCACATCGTAATCACATGCCTGTAATAAGCGGGACAAAATGCTTTCCACATCTTCGCCTACGTAACCTGCCTGCGTAAAAACGGTTGCATCAGCAATAGCAAAAGGCACTTGCAGGATACGTGCTACGGTTTTTGCCAATAGTGTTTTGCCGGTTCCTGTTTCACCTACCATGATGATATTTGATTTTTCAATCTCAACATCATCTGTTACCGGATGCATCAATCTTTTGTAGTGATTGTACATCGCAACCGCCATTACTTTCTTGGCATCATCCTGACCAATGATATATTGACCTAAAAATTCAGCTATTTCCTTTGGTTTGTAAACTTTATGCTTATTTACATCGTACTTTGTATTGGTCGATTTCTTAGTCTGGGCGCCTGAATCTGAAACCATTAAGTGAGCCTGTTCCGCACATTCATCACAGATATTACCTTCCAGTCCCGTAATCAGCAATGCTGCCTGACTTTCGGGCTTTCCGCAAAAGGAACATTTTCTTGAGTTATTTTGTTTAGCCATTATAATTTATCCACTGTTATTAAGCATACAAAGGTACGAATTTAAAGTTTGTGTAGAATTGTCAAATGTTTGTTGGCATCTTGCTAATAAAGTTTAAGCATGTATTTTCGCAACATGAATTGGCAAGAAATGCTTGATTATATTGTGCTTCACTGGCAACGGATAATAGAAATCGTCTCAGTAGTATTTGGTGTAACAGAGGTCCTGTTATCTTACAGAAACAATGTTTTATTGTATCCTGCCGGCATTATTTCCTGCTGCCTGTCTATTTTTCTGATGTATGAAAGTAAGCTGTATGCAGAATCAGGATTGAGCGCCTACTATTTCATCATGAGCATCTGGGGTTGGATACAATGGCAAAAACGAACCAGGACATCCACACATTTGCCAATCACAAAGGCAAACCCAAAAGACTGGGGAATTGTTACTGCTATCTGCTTGGGTGGTTTTGTGATGATATTCCTGATACTGAAGAACTTTACAGATTCTCCCGTTCCTATTATGGATGCATTTGTATCTGCAACTGCATGGTCGGGCATGTATTTACTGGCAAGGCGTAAGCTGGAAAACTGGATTTTATTGAATATCTCCAATATTGTGGCTATTCCTTTATTGTTTTACAAAGGGCTTTCGATTTATGCTTTGCTGACAATTGTTTTATTTATAGTCGCGGTTTTCGGCTATTTTAAATGGAAGCGCATTATGAAAGCCGAAAATACAGAAACTGCCTTGGGTTCATTTGATATTCAAATGAACCGATAAAAATTCAAGGCTGAAACTTTTTTCTTTCTCTGTAATATTCTACACCTGACACAATTGCAATGCCGGCAATATAAGTAAGCATATCTGTCCATGAAAAAGAAGTGCCGAGTATTATTCTTGCGATGCGGGAATGCCCCAGGCCCAGCTTGTTTACGAGTAAAAAGGCCTGTGCAAATTCTACCATAAAAGCAAATAAAAGCACGCCTATAGCAACTGCTGCTTTACTGAAATTGAAAAATGTCCTTACAAAGCAATAAATCAATACTACTACTAAAACATCGCCGATGTAAGGTCGCACAATGCGGTCATGCAAAAATACAGCGATGCATACTTCGGTTATGAAAATGACAGCCGCAAGCAGGAAATAGCCTTTATGAAATCGGAGCATGTTTATGAAAGACGAATTACAAAGCGTCTATAATCTTTTGCTGTATAGCTTTAAACTCCTGCTCTGTCAGTTTCAGTTTCGGATTGGCTATATTCATATCAGAAGGCTGATTGATGGGAATAAGGTGGATATGCGCATGCGGCACTTCAAGGCCTACTACATTGATGCCGCAACGGTTACAATCAAATGCTTTTTCTATGGCTTTGCCAATCTTTTTTGCAAAAACAATAAATGCGGCAATCGTTTCATCATCCAGATCAAATATCTTATCTACCTCTATTTTAGGAATGACCAACGTATGTCCTTCCATTAATGGAAAAATATCCAGAAAGGCATAGAACTTGTCATTCTCTGCTATTTTATAAGATGGTATTTCGCCGGCAATTATTTTTGAAAATATAGTCATGAGGAATGTGCTGATATTTACAAAAATACAAAAGAGCCTCAAACGAGACTCTTTGTTTATAAAATGTTTCTAATCAAAGATTAGATTCCGATAGAATCGATCTTGAATTTCATTTTTCCTGATGGGGCTTCAATTTCAGCAGTTTCGCCCACCGACTTGCCAAGCAATCCTTTGGCAATCGGAGAACCTACTGATATTTTGCCTGATTTTAAATCGGCTTCTGTTTCAGAAACAATCTGATATTCAAATGACTTTTTGGTTTTCGTGTTTGTAATTTTAACCTTGCTCAAAATAGATACTTTGCTTGTATCAATATCCTTCATATTTATAATGCGGGAATTGATAACTGCTGTTTCCAGTTGTGCAATTTTTGCTTCATGGTAACCTTGTGCCTCTTTCGCTGCATCATATTCTGCGTTCTCCTTCAAGTCACCTTTTTCACGCGCTTCGGCAATAGCTCTTGCAATCTCCGCTCTACCCGCAGTTTTCAATTGGGTAAGTTCATCTCTCATGTGATCCAAAGTTTCTTTCGTAACATAGTTTATATCTGCCATGTCGTATGTAGTTTTAGTTGATATTAAAAGAAACATGCAACGCATCCGACGAGGATGCGTTGCATGTGCATTTCAAAGGTAAGTAATTAATTTGAAAATCCAAAATGATAAAACGGGACTATAAAACGGCTTTTTTTATTTTTTCAACCAAAAAATAACTCATTTTATAAAGCGCCTGAACGGTATAACCGCCTATATGAGGTGTTGCGATAAAGTTAGGCATTTGCAACATTTCTTCTAATTGTAATTTCATTACACCTTCCATTTTTCCGACAGGTTCCATTTCCCACACATCTAAAGCTGCACCTTTTATTTTGCCCGATTTTAATCCGGTATATAAACTTGCCTGTTCCACAACTTTACCTCTGGAAAGGTTTAATAAAGTAAACGGCTTTTGCATCCTGTTCAGAAATCCTTCATCAAAATAATACTGGGTTTCCGTTGTCAAGGGCAAATGAAAACTTATAATGTCGGCTTGTTCCCAAATCGGTTCTATGGATTTACATTCGGTGATGCCTTCTTCTTCAAAATCATTTCTGTATTTATCCAAAGCCAGAATCTTCAGCCCTGATGTTTTTAGTTTTTTTGCAAAAGCACTCCCGTTGTTTCCATAACCGATAATACCTGCGGTTAACCCTTCAATTTCTGTACCTCTGTTTTCTTCCCTGAGCCAGATACCTTGCTGCATTTCAGTATGTGAGCTGAAAATCTTATGCTGTAAGGCCAAAAGCATTCCCAATGCCTGTTCCGCTACTGCATTGGCATTACCTTCCGGACTGCTGAAACATTGAATTCCTTTTGATTCCGCATAAGACACATCAATAATTTCCATGCCTGAACCCATGCGCCCCACCCATTTCAGTTTTGTGGCTTTATCAATGAAGGTCTTGTCAATATTCAATCTTGTGGAAGTAATAACACCTTCATAATCCCCAACAATTTCCAAAGCCTGTTGCTGTGTCGTTTCTTCTTTATAATCATATTCATAGCCCAACGTCTGCAATGTTTCCAGTAAAACATTGTGTACAGGTGCTGCAATCAGTACTTTCCTACCCATTCTTTTGATTTATAAAATCGTTATACAAGCCCACGAAATCAGTCACCAACAATTGCTCTGCTCTTTTAGTAAAAATATCCTGTTCCAGCGCTTCAGGACTGAAGATACCTTTTAACGCATTGCGCAGCATTTTTCTTCTCTGATTAAATGCCGCCTTCACTATTCTCAGAAAAACCTTTTTGTCTTCAATCTTGTAAGGGTTTTGTGCATTCGTCATTTTCAAAATGCCAGACATCACTTTCGGCGGCGGGTTGAAACATCCCGGCGGAACGTCAAACAAATATTCGGTTGTGAAAAATGCTTGTATCAGCACACTCAAAATGCCATAAACTTTACTACCTTCTTTCGATGCAACTCTTTGTGCTACTTCTTTCTGAAACATTCCGATTACTTCATCCACTTCTTCTTCCCAATCCAATATCTTAAACAGTATTTGCGTAGAAATATTGTAAGGAAAATTGCCGATGATGGAAAAATGACCTTCAAATGGTTTATCTGCTTTCAGGAAATCTTTGTGAATCAGTTTGCCTTCAATAGCAGGAAATGCTTTGGGGAGATATTCCACCTTTTCATCATCCACTTCAATGGCTTTGTAATTGGTATTTTCCCATTGCAGCAAATATTTGGTAATAGCGCCGCCACCGGGGCCAATCTCCAATAATTGCAAATTATTGAAACGATTTACCTGCTCCACGATTTTTCTGCACATGTTTTCATCATGCAGAAAATGTTGCCCCAAACTCTTTTTTAGCGTTAATGCCATTGATGGTTATTTTATAGAAATTGGTAGCTGTTGCTTATTTTGTTAATTAACAGCAAGAATAGAGAGTGTTATTTTTTGTAAAATCTTTGCCTTACATTATTACTTTCAATTACTGTGAAGGCATTTGAAAAGATTAGTGATTTGCTTTTAAGTAAAGATAAAAGAGCAGCACCTGCGAATTCAGGATCATAGCCTTTTTCCCTGAAAAAAATTACCGCAGGTGGAGTTTCTTTAGCATATTTGAAAATTAATTCACCATAATCGCTGTCGAAAGTAAGAATTATCAGATTAAGCTCTGATGCAATTTTGATTACCTCACTATCTGAAATGCCGGGCGAGTCTTCCTGAATGCTTTTGACGTCGTATCCATTCGTGCGCAGTTTTATTGTACTCGGCTTAGGGAAATTTTCATTTGCTAAAAACATACTAAGCTGAAATTGGAAAGTATAGTTCTTGTTGGATACAAGCCTTAAGATAAGCAAATACAGCTCTCAGGGATTCAACTGAAAGTGAGGGATATGATTCTAAAATTTGATACTCTGTCCAGCCTGTTGAAAGCAATTCCAGAATAAGCTCAATAGATATTCTCGTTCCTTTTATTGTTGGTTTACCAAGCAAAACCTGATTGTCAGAAACTATATATTCTTGCCAGTTCATATTGCAAATTACGATTTTTACAGTTCAGTTTAGATGTATACGAATGAGTTATTGTTTTAACAAACTCAACGTAAAAGCATTATCTGAACTTGCTGAAGTTTCAAAATCAGATTGCCGCTCTTACAGCTGCTACCATTTTCTCCGTTCTTTCAACAATTTCTGGTTCACTCCAGCCAAGATTAATCGGTGTGCAAATACAACGGCTTATCAATGCATCTGAAACCGGAAATTCTTTTGTTTCATAAACTTTCATTGCCGCCTGTAGTTCACTGCCGAAGCGGCTTAAAGATTGTGATTGCTTGAAATGTTGCCAGTTGCGGATATAATGCCAGTTATTGTCGTAATAATAAAAATTCACAATGCCTGCTGCTTTTAAATTTGCTGCAGCTTTGCGTGTTGTATCTTCATCAGGAAGGAAAAATCCTAAGAAGGTTGCTGTATCGCCGCTTTCGTCAGGCAATCTTCTAAATGAAACTTCCGGGATGGCAGACAAAGCATCCTTAAAAATCTTCTTTGTCTTTCTTTGTATTTCAAGAAAAGTATCCAGCTTTCGCAATTGTGCCAAACCTACAGCAGCATGCAATTCTGAAATACGGTAATTATAACCGAGATAAGGATGTAAATCTGCGCCACGATCAATGCCTAAATGGTCATGCCCATGATCCTGATAAGCATCACATTTTGTATAAACATCTTTGCTGTTGGTAACGATGCCCCCGCCTTCGCCGCAGGTAATGGTTTTTACGAAATCGAATGAAAATGTACCCGCGTCACCAATAGTGCCAAGGGCTTTACCTTTATAGGTGCCGCCAAAAGACTGGCAGGCATCTTCCAGAAGAATAAGGTTATGTTTGTCGCAAATAGTTTTTAGAGCATCCAAATCAGCCATAGAGCCACACATGTGCACAGGCATTACGGCTTTTGTTTTTGGTGTAATAGCTGCTTCAACCGCCGCCGGAGATAAAGTCAACGTATCGTCAATATCAACCAGAACAGGAATAGCTCCTACAGACAGTACAGATTCGAAACTTGCAACAAAAGTAAATGTAGGCATGATAATTTCGTCACCCGCACCTAAACCCAAAGCAGCCATCGCCGTTGTTAATGCTGATGTTCCGCTTGAAGTTAACTGAGCATAAGGTGCATTCAGTTTTTCGCATAATGCCAGTTCCAGTTCTTTTGCTTTCCAATGGCCGTTTCTCTGCGCGTCAAAACCGTAGCGCATCAGTATACCACTTTCTAAAACCTCATTTACTTCTTTTCGTTCCTCTGCTCCAAAAAATTCAAATCCGGGCATATTCTTAATGTGTTTTTATTGGCTGCAAAAGTAAGGAATATTAATTGCGGAAAAGATGAGACTGATTCGGGGCGATTTTTAAAATGTAAGACGTTTAATATATAATTTTGAGGCTTACATTACCGGAATATGAACATTCCCCGGAATTTTGTGTTGTGTATTAAAATGAGTCAGTTTTAATACAAAATTTCAAGTACATATTTGTTCAATAGATATTTGTTGAAAACGGACTAATAGAAACCCGTAAAATCAATAAGAAAAAGTTAAAACAAATTAAAAATTTACTTAACTCATAATGATAATGCTTTCTTTAACATAAATTTGCTGTACAATTCTATAGTTTTGAGATTGTTGCACATTTAGGACTGAAAAGGCCCTTTAAAGAAACCTTTCTTCATTTTAAATTGGTACAATTTTTAATATTTAATCCATCCAAAAACATCAAAAACTTAGTTTATGAGAAAGGCAGACATGGTTGCACGCATAGCCGATAAAACGGGAATTCCCAAGGTGGACGTTTTAGTTACTTTGGAGACCTTTTTTAAAGAAGTCAAAACATCTCTTACCGATGGAGAAGCCGTCTATGTAAGAGGTTTTGGGAGTTTTATCGTTAAAAAAAGAGCAGCTAAAATAGGCCGTAATATAAAAAAGAATGTAGCTGTTGAAATTCCGGAGCATTTTATTCCGGCATTTAAACCGGCAAAAGAGTTTATGCAGACCGTAAAAGAACATGCAACCAAAGAAACTGACGGAACTGAGGAAGAATAATTTTTGATTCAGACAAAGAAATTTTAAAACTGCGGCCTTGATTTTAAGGTTGCAGTTTTTTTTGATGTTCTATCACTGACTTATTGGAGAATACTCAATAAGTTAATTTATAACCTTATCTGCGCAGCAGCTGCTTGCAAATGCTTCAGGTTTGGCTTTGAATGCAAAGCCCATTCCGAGGATATAACCGGTAGCTTCTCTCAATGCTTCGTTGCTTTTGAATTGAGGATTCGTATTAATATCAGCATGAACTTCCATATCCACATCATAAGTAGTGAATAGATCACAAAGCTCATACGCAATTTCAATGCTCATCGCAACTTCCGTAAGCATTCTTTCTTTTAAGGAAAATGGATGATGCGAACGTTCGTTATGAATAAACATAAACCCGCCGTGTTTTTCTCTCAGGAATACAATGACTGTAGCAAAGTCGGTATGTGCACCATGTACCTGAGAGTCGGTGCCGATGCATACCTTTAGTTTATATCCTGCTTTTGTTTCGCGCACAATAGCTTGTTCTACAGCCGTCTTAATCGGCAACGTAATACTATCACCTTTAAAAGTTCTCCAACGCATAGAAAATTGTGTTTTGATTTGAAAATATTACTAAAGTTACCCATAAAAACAAAGGAGTGCAGGTTTTGTGATATTATGAAAAGATGAATTGCACAAGTTATAAACATTTTAACGGCATGAATATCGCTTGTTTGTTTTCAAGGGTTCGTGCAATTATCAGTAAGTGAAAAACTTAGCTTACCAAACCCTGAATTTATGCACATCTGTGTATTACTTTTTAAGTCAAGATGCAAAAGCTGTATTATTTTCGAACAGGAAAATCAAGAAACAAACTATGGAACTGGAATTATTGATGCCGCATGTTGAAGCGCTTATTTTTGCAAGCGACCGTCCTTTGCCTCAAATGGAAATGGTGGAACTATTGGGGAATGTTATAGATGAGCCTTTGGAATCTGATAAAATTTCTGTTTGCCTTGAAGCGGTAAGAGATAAATATAATACGGATTATTATCCTTTTGAATTGAGAGAAACCGGTGGTGGTTATCAGTTTCTTACAAAGAAAACCTATCATCAGACTGTAATGCAGCTGAATGGTGATAAATATATCAAGAAACTTTCTTCTTCCGCAATGGAGACATTGGCTATTATTACTTACAAGCAGCCCATTACAAAATCGGAAATTGAGTTTATCCGTGGCGTAAGTTCTGATTATTCTATCCAGAAATTGCTGGAAAAAGAATTGATTGTAATTGCAGGACGTAATGAAGATGCTGTGGGCAAACCATTGATTTATGCCACCACAAAGAATTTCATGGATTATCTCGGCGTGAACAGCACCAATGATTTGCCTAAATTAAATGAAGTGGCAAATTCTGAAATTGTATTCCCGACAAAAGGCGAAGAAGCTATTCCTGATGAGCACATCAGCGGCAAGCTGATGGTGGATGATTCGGGAGAATTGAGGATGGAAAAAGATGAAGATGATGCAAATGATAAGGAAGCTGAAAATGATACGGAGGAATTCGGAGTATAATCTTTGATTTCTGAATAAAATAAAAAAGCCTGCACTCTGAATGAATGCAGGCTTTTCTTATGCAGGGAATTTTATTCTGCCGAACCGCCTTTCGGCTTTGCAGCTGCTGTCCTGAACAACATGATATCCCTGTCAAATAAATAAATGCCACTTTTATCATCGCCCACTAATTCTAATTTATCGTTTAAAGTGCGTGCCAGTCTTTCTTCTTCAATCTGCTCAGAAACATACCATTGCAGGAAATTGTGTGTTGAAAAATCTTTTTCCCTTAAAGCAAGATCTACTATGTCATTAATGCTTTCCGAAACTTTTACCTCATGTTTCAATAGCTCCTGGAAAACACGGGTCAAAGATTGAAAAGTGATATTTGGCTGAGGCAAAGCCGGTACTACTGCAAATCCGCCACGTTCATTGATATAACGAATCAGCTTCAGCATGTGAATACGTTCTTCATCAGATTGTTTGTAGAAAAAGTCGGTCACGCCGTCAAGTCCCGGCTGAATCTCAGACCATGATGCCATAGCTAAATATGCTTGTGAAGATTCGGCTTCCATAGCCACTTGTCTGTTAAGTGCTTCCTGAATTACTTTTGATAACATAGCTTGAATATTTTTAGTTCTTAAGTTTAATCTTGCCCGGAGTATTGATAATGATTTGGAAGATTACGCTTGTTTCCAACAAAATAAAGGTAAAGAAAAATTATGCTTTCGGATGCATCATGCCGTTATAAATCATTTGGATGGCGAGATAGGTTACAACAATGGCAAAGCCGTAACGCAACCATTTGGTTTGAGCTTTTACTAATATTTTTGCGCCAAACATAGCGCCAATCAAAACACCTAACATAACAGGCGCTGCAATGCCCGGATTGATATAACCTTTCTGGAAATAAATAACCGCACTTGCTGCCGCAGTAACGCCAATCATGAAATTACTGGTAGTAGTGGAAACTTTAAAAGGAACACGCATGATATTGTCCATTGCCAAAACCTTTAATGCCCCGGAGCCGATGCCCAGCAAACCCGACATTATACCTGCTATCAGCATCATAAACCATCCGCCGATAACATTTCGTACGGTGTAAAAACTAATGCCTTCGTGCGTAGGGTAGCTTCCGTTCAGTTTAAATGTCTTTGACCATTTTTGCGGTGTGCCGTGGTCTTCATGGTTTATTTTTTTCTTTAAAGACATGAAAGCAGAAAACAAAAGAATCAATCCGAAAATAATTCTCAGGATATTAGGGTCTAAATAATTAGTGAGAAAAGCACCTGCAACTACTGCTCCTAAAGTGGTGGCTATTTCAAGAAACATACCGATACGCATATTAGTTATGCCTTCTTTTACATAAGCTGCCGCTGCTCCCGAAGATGTTGCAATAACAGATACCAATCCTGCTCCGATAGCATAATGAAAATCAACACCAAGACCTAATGTAAGCAAGGGAATAATAATAACTGCACCTCCAAGGCCTGTAAGCGCGCCTAATAATCCGGCCAGAAAAGAACCTAAAAACGATATGATGGAAAATGTAAGTACCGACATGAGCCAGTAAAGGTAGAAGTCAAACGTTAAAAGTCAAAATGAAATCCAAAGCCCGGATTTCAAAAACTAAATTTCAGCTTCTGATTTAGGCATCAGCTCTTTGATTCCTGAAAAATCAAGGTACCGGATCGTGTCCGTGACCTCCCCACGGATTACAGGATGCAATTCTTTTCAAAGCCATCCAGCCGCCTTTGAAAGCGCCGTATTTTTGAATGGCTTCAACTCCGTATTGCGAACAGGTAGGTGTATAGCGGCAATTAGCCCCCAAAACAGGAGATAGTATTTTTTGGTAAGCCCTTATTAATAATATGAAGAATACTTTGAACATATTGAATTCTGACAACAACCAATCTAATATCTGAAATCTAAATACTAATATCAGTCTTCAATTTAGGTATTAACTTTTGCTGCAATTTCAGCACAGCTTTTTTAGCCTCCTCAAAGGTAAGCAATGGTTCACCTGTATAGATTAAGAAACAGTGTAATTGTTGGTTTTGGGGCATTGCTTCATAAAGCGGATGCTTTTGCAAACGCCAGGCTTCTTTCAGCAACCGGCGTACCCTGTTGCGTCCGACGGCTTTTTTAATTCTTTTTTTTGGAATGCTGAAGCCCACTTGCACCGGCGAGGCAGATGCATCCGATAATGGAATGAGGCGATAAACAATGCGCAACGGGAAAACAGAAAACGCCTCTCCGGTTTGGAAAAGCGTTTCAATTTGTTTACGCAGCTTCAATCTTTCAATTGCTTGCAGCGTGTACCGTTGCTGAATACTATTGGTACTCAAGATGAACGGTATTTAGAATTTGAAATGATTTTATTTCAAACGAAGCTCGTCAGAAACAGTAAGTTTCTTACGTCCTTTTTTACGGCGTGCAGCTAATACTTTACGTCCGTTAGCGGTTTCCATACGTTTACGGAATCCGTGAACTGTTTTACGACGACGACGTGAAGGTTGATAAGTACGTTTCATAATATTCTTTTATTAAGCAATTTCTTTACAATAAAAAATGCAACCCTCCTCGGCAACATTTTTCAAAAGGAATGCAAAGGTATAAGTAAATTTCTGAATGGCAAAAATAAATTTACACAATCTTGCCAAAGCAAAAAATGTCCGGAATATTTACCAGATAAAGCAAAATTATGCTAATCTACTCACTAATCAGTTTTCATTACGAAAACATAGTGTAAACGTTGTCAAGAAAAAAATCTACGCTTTCAAGAAAATTATCCTGAGAAAACCCAAACTGACAGACATTTGAAATGCAATACGTACGATACATTGAGGCGGTGCACAGTCTTAAATAATTGTACTGATTAATTTAACCAACTAAACAAAAAAACTAATGAAAACCAGATTAATGTCCCTATTGGCAATTATTTGCCTTGCTTTTTCTTTTACTTCTTTTGGACAAGAACAAGCAACACAGAACACAATAACAAGAACAACCTGTCCAATAAGCGGTAATGGCTGCTATGACGGCGGAACAGTTACCTTAAAAATGATATCAACAAGCTCCGGTACAGGAGGACTGGCTTCAACAAATTCATATCTTGCCGGAGATACAAAACAACATTTGGCTCTGTGTAAATATATTAAAGTGACTATTGGTGCTACAGGTTATACAAACTCAGCACCTCTTCCGGCCTTGCCTACAGTAATTAACGATGTGGTTACAATCGATGTGTATAACACATCAATGACTGATGAATATACGGTTTATATTAAAAAGATAGCAGATAAGCAATTTACAATGTCTGTTGCTCATAATGTTCTATAGAACTAAGTGAAAAATTTAAGCATAGGTAGTTGCACTACCTATGCTTTTTTTATAATTAATACCCTATATTCAATCTGATGTAATCCTATTTTTATTATTTTGGCTTCTGATTTTGCTGAATTTCCATAAACACTACTCATGAAACGTATTTTTTACAGTATTTTACTACTCATATCGCTTTATTCCTGCGGCAAGAAAGACAAATTTGAATGCGGTGTCCAAAATGAAATGGCGCCCGCAGACGATAGCAGTTCCTTATTTATTCCCAATGCATTTTCGCCGGATGGGAATGGGTTAAATGATGTTTTCGTTCCATTTACGAGAAATATGGATTCTGTTCATTTTGCAGTTTATGATACTGATAACAGATTAATATTTGAAACTCATGAATTGTACAAGGGCTGGATGCCGGATAATGCTGAATCCGGATTGACCTTATACCATTATAAAGTAATGGCGAAAAGCCATCAGGGATATACTTACAACCGTTGCGGTGACTTCTATGTTTATAAATGTTTACCAAAAGGATTTGATGCTTCGACTTTGGTCTTTGGAGACCAGTATGACCCAAATGCGCCAGATGGTTATTTGAAAGGTTCTTCTGCAGAAACCTTTTTGCTTTGTAAATAATATAGCCGTTAGTAATAATTAAAATGTCCGGACAGCATTGTCCGGACATTTTAATTATTGATATGACATTTTTAAAACCTCATCAATTTCTCCACACTTTCTCCCAATCTCTTCTTCGCCAGAAAGTTTTGCTCCAGTTCGATAGCAAAAGGAACAGGCGTATCCAGGCTTGCACAACGTATAATAGGCGCATCAAGATATTGGAAACAATTTTCAGAAATCCATGCACTCAATTCACCGCCAATGCCGCCGATTAAAGTGTCTTCATGGAGTAATAAAACCTTTCCTGTTGCCATTACTGCCTCTTTTATGGCATCGTAATCCAACGGCAATAAAGTGCGCAGATCAAGAATGTAAATCGATAATTCAGGATGCTGTTTAGCATAGTCTGCCGCCCAATGAACACCACTGCCATAAGTAATAATGGTCATGTCTTCACCTTCCTGAACCACTTTTGCCTTACCTATTTCAATCGTATAATACTCGTCAGGAACCATACCGCTGATGCTTCTGTACAATGCTTTATGCTCAAAGAACATAACCGGGTTCGGATCTTCAAAAGAAGCTAACAACAGGCCCTTGGCATCTTCAGGAGTAGAAGGATAAACTACTTTCAATCCGGGAGTATGCGTAAACCATGCTTCATTGCTTTGGGAATGGAAAGGGCCTGCACCTACGCCACCGCCCGTTGGCATACGGACAACTACATCTGCATTTTGCCCCCAGCGATAATAGATTTTGGCAAGGTTATTTATAATCTGATTGAAGCCAACCGTAACAAAATCGGCAAATTGCATCTCCATCATGGATTTAAAACCTTTGATAGATAAACCCAACGCTGTTCCTACAATTGCACTTTCGCATAAAGGTGTATTTCTTACACGTCCTTTACCAAAATCTTCGACTAATCCTTCCGTCAATTTAAAAGCACCGCCATACTCGGCAATATCTTGCCCCATCAGGATAAGGTTGTCATGTTTTTCCATTGCCTGACGCATGCCTTCACTTAGTGCCTGAATCATTTTCTTTTCAGATTTGGGCATAGCGGAAGTATCTGTATTTGCCGCCTTAAAAGGTTTGTAAACATCTGCAACTTCCTCTTCTGTATTCGCAACAATTGCAGGAGCAGCAAAGCCGATTTCCAGACCGGCTTCAATTTCCTGTTGAATTGTTTGCTTAATGGCTTCTATCTTTTCAGGTGTCAGGACTTTTTCATTCAACAGAAAATCTTCATAGTTCTTAACCGGATCTTTCTTGCCCCATTCTTCAAACAATTCTTTGGGTACATATTTGGTGCCGCTTGCCTCTTCATGCCCGCGCATACGAAAGGTCATGGCTTCGATTAAAATCGGCTTTTGCTCTGTAATGCAATATTGACGCGCTTCCTGAACGGTTTTATATACTTCCAGAAGATTATTGCCATCAATTACAATACTCTTCATTCCATAACCTATGCCCTTATCTGCCAGTTGTTTGCAGACAAACTGTTCGTTGATGGGTGTACTTAAGCCATAACCATTGTTTTCAATCATGAAAATAACCGGCAGTCCCCATACGGCAGCAGTATTCAGCGCTTCATGGAAGTCGCCTTCGCTCGTTCCGCCGTCACCCGAAAATGCAAGAGATATTTTGTTTTCTTTACGCAGTTTATGAGCCAGGGCAATACCATCGGCAATTGCCAGTTGAGGGCCGAGGTGCGATATCATACCGCAAATATGATGTTTGTTGCTTCCAAAGTGAAAAGAGCGCTCGCGGCCTTTACTAAAGCCTTCTTTTTTTCCCTGCCATTGCAGAAACAATTCTGCAAAAGACATTTTACGTGCTGTAAAGACTCCCAGGTTTCTATGCAGCGGCATGATATATTCATCACTGTCCATTGCCATAGTAGCGCCAATTGAAATGGCTTCCTGGCCAATACCGCTAAACCATTTGCTCACCCTTCCCTGACGGAGCAGGATCAACATTTTTTCCTCAATCATACGAGGTTTAATGATTTCACTGTAAAGGCTTAATAACAAATCATCCGACAAGCCTTGGCGGGAAAACTGCATATATTCGAAATTTGGCGCAAAGGTAAAAGAAAATTGCAACCAACTCACTTCCAATTGCGGAAACAGATTGCACGTAATCTAATAAGATTTTGTACTTTCATCAGCTATTAACTTACGCAATCATCAATTTATGAATCTTTATCGCGTTTTCATCCTGTGTTTCTTTTTGAGCATTATTGCTTTTTTAGTTTTTATGACACAATATATACAGGTTCTCTCCGGAATATTTACACATACATTGTCTTCCGGACAGCAAAATCCTGAACAGATATTCCGGCTGTTATTCAATCCTATACTTATTATTAGTGGAGTTATAATGGGCGCTGCCGGTTTAGCTTTCAAAATAATAGGCATTGTATTTGTAGCTCAGAAGAAAGAATTGCCGGGTGGGGAACAAACACTCTGGATTCTTGGTTTTATATTTATAGGTTTTGTTACGGCAATAGTATTTATGGCTCTTGCAAAAACAAAGCAATGGGTTGTGGAAATCAATAATAAATACAATACCTGATATGTTTTATTAATTGCATTTTTTGGGAAAAGGACGAAACATTTGCCATATCAGTTGTCGGGGATAAAAAAAAAGTAAGCTTCCTTTTGTTTTTCGATTCTAAAAATTATATTTGTAACGTCTTTTGTTTTTCGAGTATTAAATATGCCGGCCA
Source organism: Taibaiella lutea (assembly GCF_008629695.1). Lineage (GTDB taxonomy): Bacteria > Bacteroidota > Bacteroidia > Chitinophagales > Chitinophagaceae > Taibaiella > Taibaiella lutea. The sequence continues at coordinate 1,457,755 of NZ_VWSH01000001.1, read as the reverse complement.
TGAAGGCTTGCATTTGCATTATCTAAATACTAAAATTGTTATCTTGAAAAGACTATTACTTTCTTGCCTCATGGCGCTTCCCTTGTTTGCATCGGCGCAAAAGCATCATGAGATTGGTATATGGCTTGGTGCCTCTAACTACTACGGTGATTTGCAGACGAAATGGGTACCTACAGGTATTCAAAATGCCAGCACATATAAACCCAGTGGAGGTATTATATATAAATACTTTGTAAATCCGAGAGTCGGATTCCGTTTTGGTGCATCGTATATAAGTATCACCGGTGCCGACAGCCTTTCAGATATTGCTGCAAACAAATTGAGAAACCTGAACTTTACTAATAATTTGGTTGAGGTTTACGGTGGTATTGAACTTAACTTGTTGCCTATTGACATGGAGAAATTCCATTTCACACCATTTGTCTTTGCCGGCATAGGTGCGTTTTACGGAAAACCATTTACCAGAGATGCACTGGACAATAAAACAAATCTTCGTGATTTGGGAACGGAAGGCCAGGGCCTGCCTATGTACCCTGACCGCAAGGTTTATCCGTTGGTGAATGCAATGTTCCCTTTTGGCGGTGGTATTAAATGCTTTATCGGTAATACGGTAATGCTTACGGCCGAAGTAGGATTGCGCTATACTACAAGCGATTATCTGGATGATGTAAGCCGTTCCTATGTGAATATGGATACTTTGCTTGCATACAAAGGACAAAAAGCGGTAGATATGGCATACAGAGGTAATACAAATCCTGATTGGGACGGTAACTATCCAAACTACAAATTCCAACGTGGCGATTATAAACGTAATGATTGGTATTGGACTGCAGGTGTTTCCGCTACAATTTACTTTGATGCGTTTCCTAACATAAAACGATATATCCAGACAAAATGCCCGCGCATTTTCGGAGCAAGATAGTGTTTATTTAAAATATAGGTTGTGTATGAAATGGGCTGATAATTCAGTCCATTTTGTATTTATTCCCGAATTTGACAGTAAAATTACTTTTCCAATAATATTTCTTATTTATCTTTGCGACCATTTTAAAAGAATCGCGTAAGCAAAAAATAAAAGCTAATGAAAATACTTGTATGTATTGCCCAGGCTCCGGACACTACTTCTAAAATTGCCTTCACAGACAATAATACCAAATTCAACGAACAAGGTGTTACTTATATCATCAATCCTTATGATGAGTGGTATGCTTTGGTACGTGCGCTTGAATTGAAGGAAACCGGCGTTGCTACAGAAGTGCATTTGATTACTGCAGGCAATCCGGGAGCGGAAGCTGTAATGCGCAAAGCTTTGGCTTTAGGTGGAGATCAGGCTTTCCGTATCAACATAGAAAGCAGCGATACTTACTTGATCGCTGAGCAAATTGCCGCATTTGCAAAAGATAAAGGTTATGACCTTATTCTTGCCGGTAAAGAATCTATTGACTATAATAATGCCTCTGTCGGTGCTACCATTGCAGGTGCACTGGATTATAATTTCATTGGTTTTGCTACTGCTCTTAATGTGGAAGGCGGTGCTGTAACCGTAAAAAGAGAAATTGAAGGTGGCGAAGAAACTTCTACGGCAGCTTTGCCATTGGTTGTTTCTTGTCAGAAAGGAATGGCCGAAGCCCGTATTCCTAATATGCGTGGCATCATGGCTGCCCGTACCAAACCGTTGAACGTAATAGAACCTGCTGCTGTAAGTGCGTTGACTGAAATTGTTGCTTATGATTTACCGCCTGCAAAAACAGGTGTGAAATTATTTACTATCGACCAAATGGATGAGTTGGTAGAAGCACTTCACAACGAAGCAAAAGTTATTTAATTATAAGTATAGAGTATCAAGTACTAAGTATCAAGATTGAGAGATGTATAAATCATCTATTTAAAATATGAATCTTGATACTAAATACTAAAATCTTGATACTATTTTTCAAATTTCCAATTTCAAATAAAGATGTCAGTATTAGTATTTGTTGATCATACACAAGGAAGTTTTAAAAAGAAAGCTTTCGAAACCGTTAACTATGCTGCCGAAACTGCAAAGCGCATTGGTGGCGGAGAGGTAGTTGCTGCTGTTCTTGGAACTGTCAGTAACGATGAATTAAATCTTTTGGGTCAATATGGTGCAACGCAGGTGTTGCATTTGAATGATGCCCGTTTTGATAACTTCAATGCAAGAGCTTACAGCAAGGCAATTACTGCTGCTGCGCAGCAATGCGGTGCAAAAGTGATTATTCTTTCTTACAATGTAAGTGGTAAATCCGTTGCCGGTATGGTAGCTGCTCAAATGAAAGCCGGTCTGGTAAGCGGTGCTATTGACTACCCGACAACCGATAATGGTTTCGTGGTTAAGAAAACAGTGTTTTCCGGTAAAGCATTTGCATTTGTAAAAGTTACTTCAGATGTGAAGATTATTTCTTTGGTTCCCAATACATTTAAAGTTACCAAAGGCGAAGGCAGCGTAGCTGTTGCAGCATTGAATGCAAACCTTACAGATGCTGACTTCGGTGTTAAGAAAGTTTCTGAAGATGTTATCAAAGGTGAAGTTCCGTTGAGTGAAGCTGAGTTGGTTGTTTCCGGTGGCCGTGGTTTGAAAGGACCTGAAAATTGGGGTATCCTTGAAGATCTTGGAAAAGCATTTGGTGCAACATTGGCCTGTAGCCGTCCGGTAGCAGATGCTCACTGGCGTCCGCACCATGAGCACGTTGGACAAACAGGAGGTACTATCCGTCCTAATCTGTATGTTGCTGTGGGTATTTCAGGCGCTATTCAACACCTTGCAGGTGTAAACAGCTCTAAAACAATTGTAGTTATTAATAAAGACCCTGAAGCGCCGTTCTTTAAGGCTGCTGATTATGGAGTTGTTGGTGATGCATTTGAAATATTGCCTAAGCTGACTGAAGCGGTTAAGAAATTTAAGGCTGCACAACACTAAGATTTTATTTTATACAAATTTTAATTTTACAGGTTTGACAACTTTATGTGAGTTGTCAAACCTTTTTTATTGAATATTAATGAGGATTTACGAAATCTTCACCACTTAGATTTGACAACTTTCAAAAAGTTGTCAAATCTTTTTTATAACATTCTGCTGCATCTTCCTAACTAAATATCATTGCATGGTTTTCCTGTTTCCTATTGCATATTTCAATGCAGCTTCGGCAAACTTCTGCCATTTATCTTTATGGTTGTAAGAAACCTGCACCCATTCCTTCATAGGTCTTCCTTTCCCTGAAGGATCAAATAACGTGGAGCCGGGCAGTTCGATGGCTTCCTTATGCACATCTCCCATAAGCTTAAAAACCATTTCATTCTGAAAGAAACAAATAAAAGCTTTCCCGCCGGTTTTAAAACAAGGCTTGCCAAATAACTGGCTTTGCACAGTGTCATTCATGCTTTGTCCGATGCTGAGATATAATGATTCTTCCGGTGTCATTGAAACAAATGATTAATACCGGCAAATATCGCAGATTTTTATCGATAACAGTTTTGGTTTTGGCATATTCAGGCATGGCAGTAACTCGTACATAATTCCATAGAGTGGCTGTTCCAGATTTTATGATAATTTTTTAAAATAAACTTGTGCAATCAAATAGTTGCGCTTATATTTGCAACTGATTGGTTTCAGTATAAATTTACAGCATGAGAAGAGACGTATTTCAGGCAATTGCCGACCCTACACGAAGAGCCATTATAGGGCTGATAGCCTTACAGGCAATGACGCCCAACGCATTGGCAGAACATTTTAATACTACAAGACAAGCTGTGTCAAAGCACATAAAAATTTTGACGGAATGTCAGATTTTGAAGCAGGAACAAATAGGACGTGAGATTTATTATCATTTTGAACCGCAGAAGATGAAGGAGATTGCAGATTTCATAGAGCCTTTCAGAAAAATGTGGGATACCAGATTTAATCAACTTGATATCGTTTTAAACCAAATAAAATCTAAAAAATGAACAGCAAAACCAATGTCGTAAAAGACTTTAAAGAAAAAAGCATTCTTGTATCAAGAGAATTTGAAGCGCCTATCGCAAATGTATGGCGTTGTTTCACCGAAAGCGAATTATTGGACCAATGGTGGGGGCCTGCTCCCTGGAGGGCCGAAACAAAATCTATGGATTTTTCAGTAGGCGGATCCTGGCTTTACGCTATGGTAGGTCCTGAAAATGAAAAGCACTGGGCCCGGATGAATTATATTGCAATTGATAATCACAAAAGCTTTAATGTTGAAGATGGTTTTTGTGATGAAAACGGGAATATGAATGCAGCTATGCCTGTATCAAAAGGACAAAATGTTTTTACAGAAACCGCCACAGGTGTAACGGTTGAATTTAAATTGTATTATCCTACAGAGGAAGCCTTGCAAACCATTGTAGACATGGGCTTTGAACAAGGTATTACTATTTGCTTTAAACAACTGAATGACTTGCTTGCAAATCGTAAATTTTAATTGCAACATAAAACTGTTCTTGTAATATCATCAATCAGCAAAAAACAATTTCACAACATGGCAAAAGTATCCATCTACCTTAATTTTCAAGGTAATACCGAAGAGGCATTTAACTTCTATAAAGATGTTTTTAAAACAGAATTTATAGGACCGGTAATGAAAATGAAAGACGTTCCCGTTCCGGAAGGAATGCCGCCGCTTTCAGAACAAGATGCAAATAGTGTAATGCATGTTTGCCTGCCAATTTTGGGCGGAACAAATATTATGGGTACGGACATGCTCGAAAGCATGGGCCATAAACTTGTGGTTGGAAATAACACTACCATTAATCTGGAGCCGGACAGCAAAGAAGAAGCAGACAGATTATATAATGAACTTTCTCAGGGAGCTACAGACTGTGCGCCGATGCGGCAGGAATTTTGGGGTTATTGGGGCTGTTGCCTCGATCGTTTTGGCATCCGTTGGATGTTCAATTATTCGGAGCAGCAATAGGAAATTATTTTATAAGAAATAATAAAGCCGCTTGCATTGTACAGTGTCCCAATAAGTGTCTAACTTTTTGGGACACTGCATTTTGGAAGTAACTGAGCCATCTGACCTCTCCGACGGCTATTTGGAAATGGATTGGAGCCATCTGACCCCTCCGACGGTCGGGCTGGTACCATCTTAAACAAAATATCGTTGCCTTTCCGTGAACAATTTTATGCAGGGAAAAACTTACATTTGAGTTTTGAAAATAGAGAAGCACATGGATAAAAAAATACACGAAGGCCGTAACGTTAAACGCTTCAGGGAAATGATGGGTATTAAACAAGAGGCTTTGGCCTATGATTTGGGCGAGGACTGGAACCAGAAAAAGATTTCGCTGTTGGAGCAGAAAGAAACCATAGACACTCCTATATTGCAACAAATAGCTACCGTGCTGAAAATACCGGTAGAGGCTTTTCAGAATTTTGATGAAGAACAGGCGATAAATATTATTTCCAATACATTTCATGATGGTGCAGTAGCAAATGCAGGAACGGCTAATTTCAATTGTACTTTTAATCCTCTTGATAAGGTAATGGAATTGTTTGAACGCTTGTTGGCAAGCGAGCGCGAAAAGGTAGAGCTGATGAAAGAGATTCTGGAAAAGATGAAGTAGAAATAATGGAAGGAAACTTTCGTTTTGTGAAGCAATCTGCCTTCTGGAAAAATAAAAAAGGGTTTCAAAACATATAGTTTGAAACCCTTTTTTATTTTGCTCTCCCTGCTGGACTTGAACCAGCGACCCTCTGATTAACAGTCAGATGCTCTAACCAACTGAGCTAAGGAAGAATGTTTATACCCCGTTCTTTTGAGGTGTGCAAATGTAATGACAAATTTTAAATCCTACATCAAAATTGATTAGATTTTTTCGTGACAGTTAATAAGCAATCTGCGCATGGGTTGTAAACTTTATACAAATTTCAGTTTTTCTTCTTCCAGGTCTATTTGTGTTAAATGCTTTCTTATAACATCTTCATCAAAATGATGATGAAGGTTGTTATGGTTAAGTAGCCATTGTCTTTGCTCATTCAATACACTCATATAAACTGTCTTCATTTCCGCCGGTATTTCGGGATCTATATTATCGTCGCTTTTGTATTTCCATTTATCGGCTATTTGCTGCAATAAATGATTATTGTTTGTTTGCTCGTTGTAATTATCCGTAATGTATTGCAGGGAGTATTTTGCCAGTTCTTTTTTTATCACTTCATCTGCTTCATTTTCCGGTAAATAATCATCAAACTCAGGAAGCTTTATTTTCTTTATTAAAAACGGAAGCGTTAAGCCCTGCAATAACAAAGTGGTTAGTATAACAATAAATGTGATAAACAAAATAAGGTTGCGCTGCGGAAAAGGTACCCCTTCGCTAAGTTGAACCGGAATTGACAATGCGGCAGCAAGCGATACCACACCGCGCATTCCCGTCCATCCCAATAAAAAAGGAACTTTATATCCGGGGTTTCTTGTGTCGGCCACGGTAATAAAGTTTCTCATAATGAGCGTTACTATTACGGCACCATAAGCCGATAAAATCCTGCCTATTATAAGGATAGCCGTAATAAGCAAGCCATAGCCTACGGCAGTAGAAATGCTTATGCCTTCAACTGCAAGACCTGCCGTAATTTCAGGCAAGGCAAGTCCAATCATCAAGAATACCAATCCATTCAAAATAAAAACGAGGCTCTCCCAGAAATTTACGCTACGCAGGCGGGCTGTACTACTTAAAAAACGGTGTCGTTTATTGGACAATAGTAAACCGCCGCTTACCACTGCCAGTACACCCGAACCATGTATTTCCTCAGCTGCTATGTACATGATGTAAGGCGCCACAATGGTCAGCACAATATCCATATTTACATCGGTCGGCAAATATTTATGTGCTTTCATAAATACCCAGCCGATTAATAAACCTATGCCCACACCGGCAATAAGCATCCAGCTGAAACTAAAGGCAGCATTATACCATATAAACTGGCCGGTAGCTACGGCTATCATTGCAAAACGGAAAATAATCAATGAGGAAGCATCGTTCAGTAAGCTTTCGCCTTCCAGAATGGAAGACATACGCTTGGGTACTTTTACAAATTTCAAAATGGCGCCTGCACTTACGGCATCGGGCGGAGAAACAATGCCTCCTAATAAAAAACCCAGCGCCAGTGAAAATCCGGGTATAAAATGATTGGCAATAAAGGCAACAGATAATGCGGTAAGAAAAACAACCACAAATGCAAAGCTGCATATAATACGGCGCCAGCGCCACAATTCTTTCCATGAAATGGCCCATGCCGCTTCATATAACAATGGCGGGAGGAATACAATGAAAATCAGCGCAGGGTTGACATGTATTAAAGGAATGCCGGGTATAAAACTTATCGCCAGGCCTGCCACTACAAGCAGCACCGGATAAGCTACCTTAATTTTATTGGCAAGCATAATCAATAGCACAATGGCTACGATTAAACACAGGTAAAAAGGGAAATTTTCCATCTATGACTTTCTTATCAAATGTTATAGTACTGAGGGTGAAAATACAAAACACTATGATGCGGTCATAATAACAAAAAAAATAAAGCCACTTACATTTGTAAGTGGCTTTTGCTCTCCCTGCTGGACTTGAACCAGCGACCCTCTGATTAACAGTCAGATGCTCTAACCAACTGAGCTAAGGAAGAATTTTGTGTACCCTTCGTACTTGGGAGTGCAAAGGTAAATACTAATTTTAAAATTCCCAAAAAAATGGAAAAGAAATTCTGAGATTATTTTTGCCTTCTAATCAGGCGAAATATTAATTTCCTAAATATTTCAAATTGATCCATAACAGGCGGATGTCATCAAGCACGCTGTAATTCTGAGCATATTCCTGCGATAAGCGAAAGTTATTAATGCTGTCTAATTCCTGATCGCCTAAAATAATATAGGGTGGAATAACAGGCGTTTTAAGCGGGGGCAATTGTTGTAATTCTTTTCTATAACCAACCCATGTTTTTTTACCCGCAATCACACCGAAAATATTGGTCAGGAAATGGCCTTTTTCGGCTACGCCGAAACAAATAAGTGGAAATGCCGGAATGAAAAGCAATGACATCAATATATCTATCAGTCTTTTGTTTCTTTTATTGGAGGCAGCGCCGATACTGTATTTTTTGTTTAATGAAAATTCCTCGGCATGGTGCCTGGAATTATTGCTGCCGACAATGCCTTTGCTGTTTGGAACATGTATTTTGTAAAAAGGAGCCGGTGCGCATTTTTCCATCTGTTCCATTATCTGCAGATAGCTGAGCGAGCCACTGTCAAATATCAGTTCATTTATCCTGTATAATTTCTGAATGTAGGGCAGGCTTGTAATGCTTCCGAGATCTTGTTTTTCAAAACTGGGCGTTTCAGCAATCCTGTCCATTATTTCAAGATTGTAATGGTTTTCCTTGAGGATGATTACCGTTTCATTATAAGCCTCTTTGCTACCGATAATTGCTGTTTTATAATCTACTTTGCCTCTCGGAACCAGTTTAATCCATTTCATTAAAGCCAGCAGCCAGCGCGCCATCAGCAATACAACTGTTGCCGTCATGCCGCTGAACAAAACAATGCCACGTGAATATCTGAATTCCAAAGGCATCAGGCCATAACCGGCCAATACAATAATTGTTCCCAAAACCATGCCTCTGCCCGCTTTGAAGAGACTGAACGGTTTGTCATAAGCGCCATTAAAGAAAAGGCTGATCATCCATATAGCAACAAAAACAGGAATTGTTTTGAAAAAAACGGCATTGCTTTGCGGCTTTACCTGTGCAATGGTGTCGAACCAGAAATTCTTAATAAAAATGGTTACTAAGGTCAATAAAATAGCATCAAGGATAAACATTTTGAAAATGGCTAAAAGATGTTTGATCCAGTTTAGTAAGTTTCTTAAAGCCAATACGCTCCTGAGCGCGGCTATATATATAATGCCAAGGTTTTTAGGATAATATTTCTTTACAAAATGAGCATGCGCTTCATAGAAAATCTTCATGTAGCGGTAGCTTAATTTGCGGGTGCTCTCACCTTTGTAATGAATGACATTTGTCTGAGGAAAATAAACATTTTTATATCCCTTCATACCGATTCTGTGGCATAAATCAACATCCTCGCAATACATGAAATAGCTTTCATCAAAACCGCCACCTGCTTCTGTCATGGCGTTTTTTCTTACCAACAGGCAGCAGCCTGAAAGGATATCCACAGCCGCCGTTTCATACTCATCTACCTGTGCAGCATAGTATTTATTGAAGGTGGTGGATTTTGGAAATAATTTTGATAGACCGGTAAGCTTAAAAACAGATGTCCAGAAAGAGGGGAATGATTTTTTGGAATCAACAGCATAAATCCCACGGCCGTCAATCAGGCGAGGTCCGATACAGCCTACATTTTCATTGGCATCAAAATAGGCAATGGTTTTTTGATAAAAATCTTCAGGAACAACCGTATCAGGATTTAAAAAATGAATATAGGCTCCTGTTGCAATATCCAGGCCCTGGTTGTTGGCTTTGGAAAAGCCTGCATTGTCTTTATTGGCAATTAAAGTTACAGAAGGGAATTTAGTACGTACCAGTTCACAGCTGTCGTCAGAAGAATTATTGTCCACCACAATTATTTCTCCGTTCATATTTTGCAGCGAACGGATTACAGAATGCAGGCACAATTCAAGGAAGTATTGCACATTGTAACTGACTATGATGACGGTAATCTTATTTTGTAACATTTTTTGCCGCTGTATAAATCCTTGATATTTTCAATTGTCCAGATGAAATCCCGCTATAAAGAACTGCATTTTCCGGGTAAAAAAATGCAATCCATTCACAAAAATAAATTTTCTGTAAAGGATTGCAAAGTTTGATAAATATAAAAGAATATGACTTGCGGAAATATTGTAATTAAAAAACGTGTTGTCCGCCGTTAATGGCATAATTGGCGCCTGTAATAAAGGCCGATTGCGGCGATGCTAAAAACGACACCAAATGTGCTATTTCTTCAGTTCCTCCCATTCTGCCAACGGGAATACCTTCAATAATTTTATTACGTACTTCAGGAGCTACAGCCATAACCATATCTGTAGCAACATAGCCGGGAGAGATGGTATTTACTGTAATGCCTTTTGATGCCGTTTCAATAGCGAGTGTTTTTGTAATGCCGTGCATACCTGCTTTTGCGGCAGCGTAGTTAACCTGGCCAAATTGAGCACGTTGGCCGTTTACAGAAGAGATATTAATGATTCTTCCGTAAGATTTATCCAACATCGGATTGATAACGTGTCTGGAACAATTGAAAACACTTGTAAGGTTTGCTGCAATTACTGCAGCCCAATTATCATAAGACATCTTTTTGAAAGCGCCGTCTTTTGTAATACCTGCATTATTCACCAGGATATCGATGGTTCCATGATCGGCTTCGATTTTTTTAACCATTTCGCCTACAGAATCATAATCGGAAACATCGGCCTGATAAAGATGGAAATCATAACCATCTTCTTTCATTTTTGCTGCCCATGCATCTGCTTTTTCTTTTGATCTGTAATTGGCGCATACAATATATCCGTCATTCGCAAGGCGTTTACAAATATGTGTACCAAGTCCTCCTGTTGCGCCTGTGACAAGTGCAATGTGTTTTTTGTTTTCCATACAATATGCAAATTTTAACCAAATTATAAAATTGCTTTGTAAAAGAAGAGAAATATCAAAAAAAAATAGTTAAATAATAGAAACGTAAAGAAGGAGTATATCTTGATAAAGGTCAAATTAATATCTTCTTTCTGTAACATATTGTACTAATTCAGCCATAGCTGTGCGGGAAGGGGATTCCGGAAATTGATAGAGAATATCCATTGCTTCTTTTTGATATTGCATCATTTTACCATGTGCATATTCTATACCACCGCTCTTTTTTACGATATCAATTACTTCATTGACTTTTTCTTTATCCTTATTTTGGTTCTTTACAATGTAAATAATACGTCTTTTGGTTTCTTCGTCAGCATGTTGCAATGTATATATAAGCGGTAATGTCATTTTCTTTTCTTTAATGTCAATACCTGTTGGCTTCCCTATATTGTCATGGCCATAATCAAAAAGATCGTCCTTGATTTGGAAACTGATGCCTATTTTCTCTCCGAAGTTTCTGAAACGTTCAGACATTTCGTTGTCTTCGGTTGAAGACCATGCACCTGCCGCACATGCAGACGCCAACAGGGATGCGGTTTTGCTTCTTATAATCTCAAAATATATCTCTTCTTTTATATCGAGCTTTCTGGTTTTTTCTATTTGTAATAATTCACCCTCACTCATTTCTTTCACCGCAGTAGAAACAATTTTTAAAATTTGAAAATCATTATTTTCCAAAGAAAGTAAAAGGCCTTTCGATAAAAGATAATCGCCCACCAATACTGCCACTTTATTTTTCCATAATGCATTGATAGAAAAGAAACCTCTGCGCAGGTTTGCATCATCAACCACATCATCATGAACTAATGTGGCGGTGTGCAATAACTCGATTAAAGAAGATGCACGATAAGTTACTTCAGTAATTTCACCACAAATTTTTGCAGCAAGAAAAACAAACATAGGTCTCATTTGCTTTCCTTTTCTCTTTATTATAAACCGCATGATACGATCCAATAAAGCATTTTTGCTTTGTACGCTCTCCGAAAATTTCTTTTCAAACAACTCTAATTCCTGTGCAATCGGACTTTTTGCGGTGTTAACATTCATTTTATTTTTCAAATTATTGTTGTTTTGTGAAAAAAAACATTATTTTACCCTTTATTTTATGGATATTTTCCGTTTTGAACCGCTAAAGTATATAAGCTGAATGATTTAGCCGAAAAAAAATATTTCGTAATTGAACTTTTTGGCACGATTTTTGTCCTAAAGAAAATGAATAAATTTTGAAGCGGAAATTATAGTCGGAATTCTTTAGATATTTATTCTGGAATTATTATTAGTTCAATGTATTTGTATATATTTTAGAATATTTTGGCAATAATTTAAAGTTTTAAAATAGTAATATTTTTTTTTTTTTTGGACTGGGTGATTTACCTTTGTCGCGAACTTTGCAAAAAAACGCATAATTTTTTTTAAATAAACAACTCTCGTTATGGTCAACAAAAAGTACATCTTGCTTGCAGGCGTATGTTCAGCATTAGCTTTACAGCCGGCATTTGCTCAAGAATCAAATCAGGCTTCATGGAGTGGTCGTGATATGACTTACCGTGGTCAAAGCTATGACGCTTTGGATACTACGTACATTCCTTCAAGCAGAATGGAGCAACAACGTCAATACCTTAATCATCAATATGCTTTCCCAGCAAAGCCCCGCAATATGTGGGAGTTGGGAATCAATACAGGTGTTGTAAACATCTTTGGTGATGTTACATCTAAAGGTCCTTGGAATGCTCCTAAGTTTATGAATGCAATGGGTTTTGGCGCCAGTTTGCGTAAAGCATTGGGTTATGCCGTGTCTGTACGTTTAAACTACAACTTCCAAAACGCATCCGGTTTTGATACCCGTGCAAGATTGGCTTCTGTAGAAGCTCCATGGAATAACGGTTCTTATGCCGGTAACATTTACAGCAACTACAAATACACAGGGCATGAGCTTTCATTGCAATTTGTAGGAGCTATCAACAACATTAATTTTCACAAATCTAAAAACAGTGCAAGTTTGTATGGTTTTGCCGGTGCAGGTTTAATGGTATGGAATACCAAAATCTCTACAATGGATGCAAACGGTGCAAACTATAATTTCGGGAGTCTGGATGCAATGACTAATGCTGACAGAAAAAGCGAATATAAAAGCTGGTTGAAAGACGCTGATAACTACAACTATCAGGTTCCTAACGGAAATGGCACTAACAGTGGCATGACTTGGGGAGACAATGCAATTAGCCCTGTATTAGTTGGTGGTATTGGTGTTCAATTCAAATTAGGTAACCGCGTTTCCTTACAGATTGAAGATAAGATTACATGGTCTGGTATTGATAAATTGGACGGTGTACAAAGAGATCCAGGTGGTATGGCTTTGTCTCAGGATAAAGATGTTCTTAACTATGCATCTGTTGGTCTTGCGTTCAACTTAGGTAACAAAAAACGTAGCGTATTGCCTTTGTGGTGGGTTAACCCAATGGATCACGTTTACAGTGAATTGGCTGATCCTCGTCACATGCGTCTTCCTGATCCGGTTCTTCCTGATTCTGATGGTGATGGCGTAACTGATCAATTTGACAAATGCCCTGATACTCCGGCTGGTGTAGCTGTTGATGCTCATGGTTGTCCGCTTGATACAGATGGTGATGGCGTTCCTGATTACAAAGACAAACAATTAATCACTCCTACAGAATGTCAACCAGTTGATGCTGATGGTGTTGGTAAATGCCCGGATCCTGAGTGCTGCAAGCACATTGGCATGGGTGGTGGTTGTAATGTTGGTGCAGGTTCAATCTGCTTCAAAGCTAACTCTGCTAAATTGAGCAGCGATGCAAACAATCAATTGGCAAACCTTGCTGCTCAAATGAAAACTAATCCTACTTGTAAAGTAGTAGTATTGGGTAATGCAGGTGATAGCAAAGTTCAACAACAACGTTCTTGGGATCGCGTTAATGCAGTTATCAACTACATGAGCGAAACTCAACAAATCAGTCGTGATATGTTTATCTTCCAATATCAAGGTGGCACAGGTGATGCAAATTGCGTAATGTTCCGCACTGCAATGCCAGGTGAAGAAGGTCCTTCAAACTTACCTCCTCCACACCCACAATTGGGAACTAAAAACTAAGAAATTGCTTTTGCAATAACAATAAAAAAACTCCGGAATAATTCCGGAGTTTTTTTATTGTCTATTTATGTAGTTTTTTCTTCCAAAAGAATTTAGAATATAATTCTCACGCTAAGCCTGATAGATTAGATAGAGCGCTATAAGGCAAATTGCTCATTTGGAAATTGTCAATAAGATTTTTTAATTGATACGAGGTTGATGGTTATCTAAATAAAACGGTGCTATCCTTATTTTGGATAGCACTGTTTTATTTAGATATTTCAGTTTTGGCAATAAAATCAAAGATTTGTTTTGTAAACACTATTGGCTTGCTGAGTGCAGGTAATAGTTAAATCATTAATGCAGACATGAGAAGGAAGCATAGCACAATAGAAAACTGCATCAGCAATATCTTGTGGTTTTAGTGCTGCAAACCCTTCATATGTTTTGTGTGCTCTTTCTGCATCACCTTTAAATCTTACCAGTGAAAATTCTGTTTCTGCCATTCCGGGATTAATAGCAGTAACCTTTACGTGATAAGGTAACAAGTCAATACGCATTGATTGATTTAAAGCATCAACTGCAAATTTAGTAGCGCAATACACATTCCCGTTTTGGTAAACAGATTTACCTGCCGTGGAACCAATATTAATAATGTGACCATGCTTTTGCTCCCGGAAGAGAGGAGAAAGTGCCCTTGTGATATATAACAGGCCCTTTACGTTTGTGTCAATCATTGTATCCCAGTCTTCTGTATTTCCTTCATCAATGGTACTCATTCCCAATGCAAGACCCGCATTGTTTACCAACAAGTCCAGTCGACCCCATTTGTTTATTAATTCCCCGGCAGCCGTATCTACATCTGCTTTATTCCTGACATCCAACTGACTGATTTCAATTTCTACGTCCGTTTCATTGGTCAATTTCTTTTTTATTTCCTCTAAACGATCTGTTCTTCTGCCGGTCAGCCAAAGCTTATTTCCTTTTTGAGCAAATTTTTCTGCAATTGCTTTTCCAAAGCCTGATGTAGCTCCGGTTATAAATATATTCATGTATCTGAATGTGTGATTTTTGACTATCTGATTATGGTGATATCACCTTTTTTTGTGACATTCGCACCATTGGCCGCGGTAAGATTTATGACATAATAATAAGTGCCAAGATCGCAAATGCCGCCATTGAAAGTGCCATTCCAGACAGGACGGTTTTCATTTGCGGATGAAAATACTTGTTGTCCAAACCTGTTGAATATCTGGAAATAATTAATTCTTGAATAACCCACTATTCTTGGAATCAGATTGTCGTTCAGGCCGTCTCCGTTCGGAGAAAATGCATTTGGAATAAATACATTTCCATAATCAACTACCTGAATCGTAACAGAATCTGTTCCTGTGCAACCTTCCTTGCTTGAACCTGTCAGGACATAAGTATAATAGCCTGTCTCCGGAAAATTTGTAGCCGGATTTTGAGATAATGGATCACTTAAAAAATCGGGTGGTGCCCATTGATAGAATTCTGCACCGCTCCCATGAAGATTAAATGGATAGCCTTTTACAATAATGGTGTCATTTCCTGCATTGGGATCAAAGAAAGGCAATGGCAATATCTTTTTAACTGTGTCAGTACAACCAAGTACGGTTTTCGCTATTAGCGTAACAATCATTGGGCCGCCCGGTCTGTTATAAATATGGGCAGGGTTTTGACTGTTATTACTTGTGCCATCGCCGAATGTCCAGTTCCAATAAGAAACAGGCGGGTATGTAGCTACAGACAGATCAGTAAATTGAATAGGTTCTTCCGGGCATAGCTTTCCTGACCATGAGTAATCAGCATGAAATTCAGGGTATATTTTTACCAGGCGGCTAATACTATCCTCACAAGTTGAACCTTTATTAACGACCAGAGAAACTACATATGTACCTGTATCAGGATAAGTAAAAGTAGGCTCAAATTCTGTTGAAGTTGCATCGTTAGCGCCAAAATTCCATAAATAAGTAAACCCTCCGATACTTTTATTGATAAAGTGAACCGTGAATCCCTTACATTGAACTATATATGTATTAGGTTCGCTTTGCAATTCAGGAATATCTGCAACAACCGTTTTACTGCAATTAGTTACCACAAATTGTACGTCTCTGGATATAGTATTGATTACAACGCCATTTCTCCATTCATCCACACATACGGTAACAACAAATCTGCCCGTTGTAATAGGTGTACCCGTCATTAAACCCGTAGTAGGACTGATTTGTAATGGAGGAACCCCTGTCATGGGAAATTCAGCTGAGTAGGCGCCAAGGTAATTTACTGAATTTGATACGGGATGCATCATTTCATTGCCATAAGGTTTTGCATTGCCCGGAGAGCCGCCGGGACGTGCAGAACAAAGCTTATATGTCAAAGAATCTCCGTCGGGGTCTGTAGCTGAAAAATCATAATTGAAAGGATTATTAGCACATATAATCTGCGGCGGAAAATTTTTAAAAACAGCGCTTTTATTAGGACATTGATTATTTACGAATCGGGGAATAGTAGCGAAATAAGTTACACCGACGTTTCCCGGATTGGAAATATTATTGATTGCTGCGTTTCTGCAACATCTTTCATAAACAATATAATAGCCGTTATTACTTGGAGCCAATGTTATTGTTTTGCGGAATACCTGTTTGCGCATACAGGTATTAGGATAGTTTTTTATACAGTCATTACTAAAATTAGGTGGCACAATCTCTGATGATTCAGCCTCAATGGAATCTGCAATAACTAATTGATCAGTATTGGTTTCAAAAATGGAAATGTAGGCAGGATTGTCTTCCGCTATTGCCTGAGGCTGACCATTCAGGCAATCCTGATAAAGTGTTAATGTTATCAAAAATTGATTATTACCTAAGCAGACATAAGTAATATCGCCTCCAATCATGTGTGAGGCATTTGAAATGAAAGAAGAAAGAAAAAATACTATCAATAAAGGTATAAACCTTAAAACTCTGTTATTTTTATTCATTGTATCATAAGATCTAATAAAATTCAAATGCCCTTACTACAAAGATAAGACACAAAAAAGTTTAAATAAAGTTGGTTTTTCCATTAAACGCTAATAATAAGGTAAAGTTGTATTGATTTTTATTTAACTTTACGATTCCTGAAAATAATGTTGGTTAACCAACCGTTTTCATTTTCACCATGTCATAAGAATAGGACGATGTATTCTTTCTTTACCTTGGCCTTTACCAAAACATCTAAAAATAATCATTGCAAAATTTTTTAAAAAAATATTCATGAAAAAACTATTACTACTATTAGGCATCATTAGTGGGAGTATAAGTGCTTCCGCTCAAATTGATGTTGTTGATAATCAAACGGCACAAGCTTTAGCACAAACGCTTACCGGAGCCGGTGTCATTCTCATGAATCCGACGTTGAACTGCGCCGGGATAGCAAATGGGAAATTTACAACAATATCAAGCAATCTTGGTATTGATAGCGGTATTGTTTTAGCAACAGGAAGGGCAATGACTTCAGGAGGAGCGTATGGTGTTAATGGCGTTCCCGGTAATTTCGCTTCAACCAGCACAGGTTTTCCCGGTGATGCGAATTTAACTACTTTAATCAATTCAAATACAGGTGGTTCTATACAAACACATGACGCTTGTATTTTGGAATTTGATTTTATTCCTTCAGGAGACACTATCAAATTTGATTATGTAATGGGTTCTGATGAATATACCGCCTTTAACTGTTCAATCAATGATGTGTTTGGATTTTTCATTTCAGGCCCCGGATTTGCTACACCTAAAAATATAGCTTTGGTACCCGGTACGGCAAACACAATGGTGGGAATCAGTACTGTAAATAACGGCGCGTCAGCAGCACCCGGCAACCCATGTTATCAAAATACTTTTGGAAATGGTCCTTATACTGCTTATTATGTGGATAATACGGCCTCTTCCACCTCTATTACCTATAATGGAATGACACAAGTATTTTCTGCCGTATCAACTGTAATACCTTGCGATACTTATCACCTTAAATTAGCAATTGCCGACGCTTCTGATGATGTTTATGATTCCGGTGTGTTTCTTAAAGCAGGTAGCTTAAATTCAACCGGTATTCAATTAACGCCTGAATCTACAGCCGGTGCTAATACACCTACACCACACTGTATCAGAGGTTGCAGATCTGGACATGTCGGAGTTACCCGTAATGCGCCACGTATAACTCCTCTAACAGTAAAATATTTGATTGAAGGTACTGCCGTAAACGGTGTAGATTATCAGATGATTCCCGATAGTGTTATTATACCGGCTAATCAGACTGAAGCAATAATTACTATTAAACCTTTGTTGGTGCAATATGCATCAGGGCCTAAAGAAGTTATTATTAAGGTTTTATCTCCATATAACTGCGGAACCACCGGTCTCCCTACTATCATTGATACTACTTCTATCTGGATTTATGATTCCTTGTTTGCAAGTATTCCGACAGCCCCTATAACTGTTTGTCCAAGAACTGAAATCGCTATTACTGCTGATATCGATCCTTCATTGAATTTTAGCTGGAGCCCTGCTGCGTTAATCCCTGATCCGTTGCCCTTAGGATTGACTATCCATCCTAAACCGGTAGTTCCGACAAATTATACTGTTACGGTTACTCAGCCAAATGCGCCTATAACCTGCCAACCGGTAAGCCGCACTTATCATGCAAACGTTGAACCGATTCCGCAACTTAGATTGCCATCACACGATACTATAATTTGTCTGGCAGATTCTATTGATTTGGAAGTTTTTGCCGAACCGCTTGGTCTTGCTTATAGTTACAATTGGAGCCCTGCATCAAACCTGAGAAACGATTTCTCTAATAACAATAAATTTTATGGAGGAGTTGGTGATTATAAATATGTAATTACAGCTGCGACACCTGTGGCGCATTGTTCTAATAAAGACAGCATGTACATCCACGTGGTACCGCCATTTGAATTTCAATCGGTTACTCCTCAGGACACTACCATTAAATATGGCGATAAAATAAAATTGAGTTCTGAAAGCGAGGCGATTTACTGGATTTGGGATCCGATTACCTACCTGGATGATCCGATGACGCGTCAACCGTGGGCTTCTCCATTAAAAGATATGAACTATGAAGTGGTGGGTATTAATAAATATGGTTGCAGAGATACAGCTGAAATCCGCATCAAAGTAGTTTACGATCCTAAGACAGGAATGCCAAATGCGTTCTCTCCTAATGGTGACGGAACAAACGATGTATTTAAAATCGGTAATATCCAATATGAGAAAATGACGCAATTCAAAGTATTTAACCGTTATGGTCAGCTTGTTTATAATGGTATAGATCCGGCTAAAGGATGGGATGGTACATTTAATAATAAACCTGCGCCTGCAGACGTTTATTACTACCATATCAAATTGACTTTACCAGGAGGTAAGCAAGTAGAATATAAAGGTGATGTTACTTTGATCAGATAAAGAAACTGTTGTAATAATCGCATTTAATTTTAATAGTAAAACCGCCCGATCCGGGCGGTTTTATTTATTTTCAGAAAATAATTTTTCTATTATAAAAAAATCTTACCTTTGCCGTCCAAATTTCTATTAAAAGGAGGACTTTAACATTGGAAGAAACTCAAATTCTTAACACTCAAAACAGCGCTCATGACGATTTCAACTGGAACGTCGATAAGCGAAACGTCGCTACTTACTCTAAAGAAGTACGCGAAGAGCTTGAAAAAAGCTACGAATCAACCTTCAAAAATATTACCGAATCAGAATTGATTCAGGGTACAATTGTTGGTTTAACTAAAACAGATGCTATCGTAAACATCGGTTTTAAATCAGACGGTCTTGTTTCTTTGAACGAGTTCCGTGACATGCCAAACCTTGCAATCGGCGACGAAATCGAAGTATTGGTATTGGAAAAAGAAGACCGCGATGGCCAGCTAAGCCTTAGCCGTCGCCAGGCTCGTCAGGTACGTAGCTGGCAAAATGTGGTGGATTACTTCAAATCAGGCGAAGTGGTTACCGGTACAATTACTTCTAAAACCAAAGGCGGTCTTATTGTGGACGTTAATGGTCTGGAAACGTTCTTACCTGGTTCTCAAATTGACGTAAAACCTGTAACGGATTACGATCAATATGTAGGTAAAACAATGGATTTTAAAGTTGTAAAAATCAACGAACAAATCCGTAATGCTGTGGTTTCTCACAAAGCGCTTATTGAAAGCGATTTGGAACAACAACGCGGCGAGATTATGTCTAAGCTTGAAAAAGGTCAGGTTCTTGAAGGAACTATCAAAAATGTTACTGATTTCGGTGCATTCGTTGACCTTGGCGGCGTAGATGGTTTGTTATATATCACTGACATCAGTTGGGGACGTATTTCTCACCCGAACGAAGTATTATCAAACGGTCAGAAACTGAACGTGGTAGTATTGGATTTCGATGATGAGAAAAAACGTATCAGCTTAGGTTTAAAACAATTAACTGCTCATCCTTGGGATAACCTTCCTGCTGAAATAGTAGAAGGCGCAACCGTAAAAGGAAAAGTTGTAAATATTGAAGATTACGGTGCTTTCTTGGAAGTAATGCCGGGTGTTGAAGGTTTGGTTCACGTGTCTGAAATCACTTGGAGCTCTCAGCCAATCAACGCTAAGGAATTCTTCAAAATGGGCGATGAATATAGCGCAAAAGTTGTGACGCTTGATAAAGACGAACGCAAAATGAGCTTGTCCATCAAACAATTGACTGATGATCCTTGGGGAGATATCGAAGCTAAATTCCCATTAGAAAGCCGTCATAAAGGAACTGTGAAAAACATTACTCCTTATGGTGTTTTCGTTGAATTGGAAACTGGTATCGGTGGTATGATTCATATCAGCGACCTTAGCTGGACTAAACGTTACAATCACCCAAGTGAGTTCACTAAAGTTGGTGATGAAATCGAAGTAAGCATCCTTTCTATCGATAAAGAAAACCGTAAATTATCTTTAGGTCACAAACAATTGGAAGATGATCCGTGGAATACTTTCGAAGGTATTTTCCCAATCGGTTCTCAACATGAAGGTACTGTGATCCGTAAAGATGATAAAGGCGCTGTTGTTCAATTGCAATATGGTCTGGAAGCATTCGCACCTGCACGTCACCTTCGTAAAGAAGATGATTCTATAGTTGGTGTTGATGAAACTTTACCATTCGTAATCATCGAATTCGATCGTAACGACAAACGCATCATGGTTTCTCATAGCCGTGTTTGGGAGCAAGTAAAAGCTGAAGAAAAAGAAGCTGAAAACAAAGCTGCTCAGGCTGACGCTGATAACACAAAGAAAGCTGTTAAAAACATCCAGTCTAAAGTTGAAAAAGCTACTTTAGGTGATTTAGGTGCTTTGGCTGATCTTAAAAACAAATTGAAAAACGAAGAAGAAGGAAAATAATTTCCGATTCACGTTTTCGAATATTGAAGAATCCCGCTTTCGAGCGGGATTTTTTTTATTAAAACTATGTTTTATCAAATTTAGTCTTATCAGGAATGAAATTCTTTATTTCAATCTTGCAATACTAATCCTGTAAATCAAATAATCACAGTTCCGACAATTTTGTAAGTTTGTCACTCATTATGCAATCAATATTTACCTCCATTTTTGATTTCTTCGAAAAACGCAAAACGCTATACTGGATTTGCTTTATAAGCTTATTTCTGCTTTGCGGTATCGGTGCTTCACGTATCCGGTTTGAAAATGATATCAATAAAATGATTCCGCACGATGCTTCCATTGAAGCAATGAATGACGTGCTGAATAAAACCAAAACGGGGGAACAGATAATATTTACACTTTCTTTTAAAGATAGTTTGCTTAGTAATCCGGATAGTTTAATAATACTGCAGCAATCATTAGAAGCAGATTTAAATAAGAACGCAAAAGATAATATCAGGCAAATACAATCTCAAATTAATGATGAAAAAGAACAGCAGTTTTCAATAATAGCTTTACAATATCTGCCCTTATTTTTAGAAGAAAGCGATTATCAGAAAATTGATTCTTTAATACAGCCTGCCCGGATAAGATCGACGCTGGAAAAAGAACATAAGCTTCTGCTGTCACCAGCCGGAATGGTGGCGAAGCAATGGATTGCTCAGGACCCGATAGGGATTATGCCGCTTGCTTTTCAAAAGTTTCAGTCTTTACAGTTTGACCCCGGCTACGAATTGTATAATGGTTATATTTTTAGCAGCGATGCAAAGCGTTTAACCTTCTTTATTGATTTAAAAAATCCTGCTTCTGCAACAGGGAAAAATGCGGCTTTCTTTAAAGACCTCGACGCTTTGATTGCAAAATGGGAGCGTAAATATCCCAATCTTCATATCAGTTATTTTGGAGGTCCCGCTGTGGCTGCGGGCAATGCTGTTCAGATGCGTGATGATACAATTCTTACATTGAGTATCACAATCCTGCTTTTACTGGCGCTAACCTATTATGTATTTCGTCGTAAACGCACACCTTTACTATTAATGGTGCCTGTTGTTTTCGGTGGCCTGTTTGGCCTTGCGTTAACCGCGTTGATACAAGGCTCTGTTTCTATTATTGCAATTGGAGCCGGGGCTATTATTCTTGGAATTGTCATTGACTTTTCGGTACATTTTATGAGCCATGCCCGTACGCATCCTGATATGCGTGAAAATGTACGTACGCTTGTTTTTCCTTTGACATTAGGCGGACTGACAACGGTGGGAGCCTTTCTTGCATTGCGTTTGGCTAATGCTCCGTTATTGCAGGATTTAGGAACGTTTGCAGCATCAAGCCTTGCGGGCGCATCGTTATTTACGCTGATTTTTTTACCGCATTTATTAAATGAAAAATCGTCAAAAGAGAAAAATCATCCTGAGTTTAAATTAAACCTGATTGATAAACTTGCCTTGCTGAAACCGGAAGGCAGCAAATGGCTGTTACTATTTGTTCTGATTGCGACGCCTATCCTGTTTTATTTTGCAAAAAAAGTGCAATTCGATGGAGATTTGATGCATCTGAATTATATGTCACCGAAATTAAAACAGGCACAAGATGAATTGAATAAAAACAATGCTTACGCCTTAAGCGCTGTTTTTGTAGTGGCTAAAGATAGCAGCGGTGAGCTTGCTTCACAGAAATTAGAATCAACCAAACAACTGTTACAGCAATTAAAGCAATCTGGTAAAATAAGGAATGCAATCAATCCTGTTACATTACTGCCATCAGAAAAAGAACAACGTCTCAGAATTGAGAGATGGCAACGATTCTGGAATGAAGCTCGTGTCAGGCAAACCTTAAATGCTGTTTCTGATAATGCTGTAGCAGCGGGTTTCAACGTTCATGCTTTCGATGCCTTTGCGCAAACCATTAAACAACAATATTACCCTTTCGATAAAGATGCACGCACTTTTTTATTGCAATTATTTCCCAATGCAGTTAGTGAAAAAGATAATGCACATTATGTAATTGCGACTTTAAAAGTAGAACCGCAAGCTCGTCGTGAGGTATTAAATGAACTTCAAAAAAATAGACAAGTCATCATAACCGATAAGCAATCCGTTTCCGAAAGATTATTGAACTTATTGAACACCGATTTTAATAAAATTCTTTTCTTCTCCGGTGCTCTGGTATTGCTGGCTTTACTTATTGCTTACGGCCGTATTGAACTGGCTCTTATTTCTTTTCTACCTATGGTTGTGACCTGGATATGGATTTTAGGTATAATGGCTATTGCGGGACTCAAGTTCAATATTGTAAACATCATCATTTCCACATTAATATTTGGCCTTGGCGACGATTACAGCATTTTTATGATGGATAGTTTGATGGAACAATACCGGACAGGTAAGAATAGTTTGTCTTCGTCCCGATCTGCGGTCTATTTATCTGTAATGACTACTATCATTGGTTTAGGCACATTGGTTTTTGCCAGGCACCCTGCCTTGCAATCGATTGCAGCTATATCTATTTTGGGATTGTTATGTGTTGTTTTTGTATCGCAGGTATTGCAGCCTGTTTTGTTTAATTTTTTGATACAACGCAGAGCGGATAAGGGTTTTATGCCTTTTACTTTATGGAGCTTATCGAAATCTGTATTTGCTTTCGTTTATTTCCTTGCAGGATGCATTCTTCTAACCTTGTTTGGCATAATATTAATCGGATTAAGGCCCTTTGGAAAGAAGCGCAGCAAATATTTGTTTCATTTTATGTTGAGTAAATATACAGGAAGCCTGATGTATATTATGATGAATGTAAAAAAGGTGGTTGAAATTCCTGATAAAGATGTTTTCAGGAAACCTGCCGTTTATATTGCTAACCATTCTTCTTTTCTTGATATTCTGATGGTTACGATGATACATCCAAAACTTGTTTTACTTACTAATAAATGGGTGTGGCGTTCGCCTGTGTTTGGGAAAATTGTAAGAATGGCAGAATATTATCCGGTGGCAAACGGAGCGGAAGATAGCATTGAACCATTGCGCGATTTGATAAACAGGGGTTATGGTATTATCGTATTTCCTGAAGGTACGCGTTCATATGACGATACCATTCACAGGTTTCATAAAGGCGCGTTTTACATTGCAGAACAATTGGAATTGGATATCATTCCATTGGTGTTTCATGGGGTGCATTACACAATGGAAAAAAGTGACTGGTTATTGAAAAACGGTACTACAACAATGAAAATGCTTCCATCAATAAAATCTTCAGATATTGCCATGGGAACAGGGTATAGTCAGAGAACAAAGATGATAAATCGTTATTTCAAGAAGGAATTTCAAATAATAAAAGAACAAAACGAAACACCACGATATTTCAGAGAACAGCTTATCAAAGGTTATATTTATAAAGGACCTGTATTGGAGTGGTATTGCAGAATAAAGATTGCATTGGAAGATTACTATGAACCGTTTCACCGATTATTGCCAGAAAAAGGTAAGTTCTATGACCTTGGCTGCGGCTATGGATTTATGACTTATGCTTTGCATTGGGCATCGGAAGGCAGGCATTTCACCGGTGTTGATTATGATGAGGAAAAAATTGTTACTGCACAAAATGTTTATTTAAGAGAGAAAGAGAAGAAGTTGTATTTACGTAAACAAAAATCTAAATTATTGGATGAGACGGCAGCCTCGATTGCTCCGAAAATAAATTTTGAATGTGCAGACTTGACAGAATATCAGCTCAAGGAATGTGATGGTATAATCATCAGCGATGTATTGCATTATATGTTGCCGGATGAACAAAAAGCTTTGTTGGATAAGGCATTTCAAGCGTTGAAAGATGAAGGAGTCCTAATTGTGCGGGATGGTGTGGAAGATTTAAAGGAACGGCATGAAGGCACAAAACGTACTGAAAAATGGAGCACCCGGATTCTAAATTTCAATAAAACAAAAAATGACTTGCATTTTATCAGTAAGCAGTTTATTGAAGATTGGGCCGACGAAAAAGGAATGACGCTCGAAATAATAGACAGGACAAAAAAGACAAGTAATTTGATATTTTTTATGAAAAAAAGAAATATAAGAAGTGCATTGCAGTGATTTACAGTTTGGAAGATGAAGGTAAAACTTGTATCTTTATTGCAAAAATATTGACTTATGAAAAAGATTTATCTATTAGGCCTTGCTCTCACGATGATTTCAATGGCCAATGCACAGACCACGGTTATCGACGATGGTTTTGAAAGTTACAATATCGGTTCGCTTTATGGAGGTAATTGGAGCAACTGGCAGCTTGCGGACGATGAAACCTTAAACATGATGGTAAGTGATGTAAGAGCATCACCAGGTGGCACCAAATCCGGCTATGTTGGGCCACATAATGATGGCAATGGTCAGGATGCATTATTAAAAATGCCGTCGGTTTATACTCATGGAAAAATCACAGCAGAATGGAAAATGTTTGTACCGGCAGATTCTGTTGCTTATTATAACTTACAGGAACAAGCTACTCCGGGTGGTTCATTTGGTTTTCAATGCTATATTAATACTTATGCTGCAACAGATACTCTTCCGGGAGGTGAAAGCTTAGCTCATAAATTAGTGTGGACTTTTGCAGTAGATACTGTAGGTTATCTGTATGCATACGCGCCATTAGTAACAGATCAATGGTTTACTTTAAAGCAAGTTATGGATTTGGATAATCTGACACTCAGCTTATATGTGGATGGAACAGAAGTAGTTTATTTTCAACCACAGGTAGGTAATGATTGGCCGGGTGCAAAAAAATCTGTAGCTGCATTTGACTTTTTTAGCTATCAGGATGAAGATAATCCTGATTTAGTCAATACTTATTATATAGACGATATAAAAGTTACTACTGAAAATGTAAGTGGTATTAATAATGTTGAGAAAAATAGCAGTATAGTTTCATTGTATCCTAATCCGGGTAAAGATTACATTAGCTTCTCTGTTAAAGATGAAGTAATTAATAATATTGATGTATTCAATGTTTTTGGACAAAAAGTACTGAATGCAAATGCAAAGACTTCCTTGTCAAAATTAGATATCCGAAGCCTTGCTTCCGGTATTTATACAGCTAAGGTTACTACTAAGAACGGGATATTTACCAAGAAGTTTGTAGTTAAATAAATACAACTTCTTTTTCCCTGCATATAAATGGCCGTCTTAATTAAGACGGCCATTTATATGCAGGATTTTAAAGACTTACCCCGGGAAAATATAAGTTTAATTATAACTACTTCAACTGTTGCATCTCCACCAATTTCCGGTAAGTACCGGTTAACTCTATAAGATCATTGTGTGAGCCTCTTTCAATAATCTCGCCATGATTCAATACAATAATTTCGTCTGCATGCTGGACAGTTGACAAACGATGCGCAATTACAATACAGGTACGGTTTTGCATCAATACATTAATTGCTTCCTGCACTATACGTTCCGATTCCGTATCTAAAGATGAGGTGGCTTCATCCAAAATTAAAATAGGCGGATTTTTCAAAACGGCTCTGGCAATAGTAATTCTTTGACGCTCCCCACCACTAAGACGCGAACCCCTGTCGCCGGCAAACGTTTCATAACCTTCCTTCTTTTTCAGTATAAAATTATGTGCGTTGGCAATCCTTGCGGCATCTTCAATCTGTTGTTGATTCATACCCCCGGTACCTAAAGTAATATTGTTGGACAGCGTATCGTTGAATAATATCGGTTCCTGCGAAACCACACCTATCAGTCTTCTTAAATCATAAATTTTCAGGTCTTTGATATTTTGACCGTCTATTAAAATTTCACCGCTTGATACATCGTGAAAACGGGGAATCAAATCGGCCAAAGTACTTTTGCCTGCGCCAGACGCACCAACCAAAGCAATGGTTTTTCCTTTTTGAATGGTAAGGTTTATATTCTTTAAAATTTCCTTTTTGCCATAGCTAAAACCAACATTCTTTAGTTCGATGGAAGTGTTGAAACTGTTTATGGATTTGGCAGCCGGTATTTCGACGATGGTATTTTCAGCCTGCAATAATTCCTGAATTCTGTCTAATGCAGCCGAGCCTTTTTGCATGTTGTAGAAAGATTGCGACAATGACTTTATCGGCGTAATAAGATTGTAGAACAATGAAATATAACCAATGAAAAAAGCTCCGGTCAAAGATGATTTTCCTGAAAAAATTAAATATCCCCCACATAGTAAAATCACTGAAACTACTATGATGCCAAGTGTTTCAGACATGGGTGAACCAGCTTCGCGCCTTGCGGCAATATTATTCCTGATGCGGAATAAAGTGTTATTGATGTGACGGAACCTTAATTGTTGATGCCTTTCCGCATTAAATGCTTTGATAATACGCATGCCACCTAATGTTTCTTCTACATTGGCAAGCATTTCACCTAATTGCTCCTGAGCCTGGTTAGAAGGGCGTTTCAATGATTTGCCGACCTTTGTTATTGCCAATCCACCGATTGGTAAAATTAGAACAAGAAACAAGGTCAGCATCGGACTTATAAACAACATTGTGGTAAGTGTAAACAGAATCATGAGTGGATCTCTTATCAAAGATTCCACAACACTTAAAATAGAAACCTCAACCTCACTCACATCATTGGTCATTCTCGACATCAGATCGCCTTTTCTTTCCTCTGTAAAAAAACCGATGGGTAATGATAATGTTTTGCTGTAAAGATCATCTCTCAATTGACGCATTACGGCATTGCGTATGGGGTTTAATATAAGCAGTGAACAATAAACAAAAAGGTTTTTGAGTATCGTTGTTATAACCAACGCAAGAACGATATAAAACAGCACATTCAATTTTCCATGCGTTATGGCGAAATCATTTATGAAATTGGTGGTTCTTGTCACAAACCCTGTGCCGGACGTCTGTGGTTTCTGGTCGCCATTAAATAAAACCTGAAGCACCGGAATCAACATACCAAAAGAAAAAAGCCCGAAGACGATTGCCAGTAAAGTAGTAAAGAAGTAAAGTGCAATCTTGCTCTTGAATGGTTTGAGATAACCTAATAATTTTGGAATATGCTTCATGGACTATTTGCCGTGATATTGTGCTTGAAAATTCCAACAAAGGTATAGGAAATAGAGGATTAGTTCCTTTTGATGCATTGTTGAACGATTCTATTGTTTATATTGATTATGCCATTTTGCTGCGGAGGTATTATTTTCTTTTCAGAAAGCGCTTTTCAATGAAGTGCCAGGAAAGCCAACCTGCAAGCCACGCAACCAGAAAAGATGGAATCATCAATGTCCAGATATTTGCAGGATGCAACCAAATTATCAATGCCTGTTGAATAGGGTAGGCATATATGTATGTGCCGTAAGATATATCGCCTGTGTACTGACTGAAATTCAGGAATTTAAAATAATGTAGTCCGAAAGATATTACCAATAACGTAAAAGAGAACATGTTTATAAGTTCATATTCCTTTTTGAAAATAAATGTAAAAGCGAAAAAGATAATAGATGAAATGCAAAGCAGCAAACTCTTTCGTTGCTTTATAAAATCTGTGAATAAAGAAAGACAGGCCCCACCCGCAAAATAAATTCCAAGATTGAAAAAATAGAACAGAAAATTGCCCTTAACAGGGACCAAATCCATTTTGATAGCCATATAGCCGGCAATGCAAATGATTAAGGCTGCAATCGTAAATGCTTTGCTGTTTTTTTTTGGTATAAAAAACAGAAAGCTTAATAAAGCATAAAACAGAATTTCATAACGTAAGGTCCATAAAGAACCATTTACTCCAGTCTCCGGATTGTGGTTGAAAACACCGGGAAGTTCTTTAGCAACAGGCATTAAAAAGCTATTACTGAAAAGATATTTCCATGTTTGGCTATTGCTGAGGTATGCAGCTAAAGGTATCTCGGTGGTCAGGCAACCAATTACAAAAACTGTAACAACTATGGCGACCCAAAGCCCCGGTACAATGCGCAAGGCTCTTTTGCGGAAAAAGGAAAAGACAGAACTGCTGCGTTCCTGGCTCTGGCGAATCAGGAAGCCGCTTAAAACAAAAAAGCCACAGACAGCAATTTCGGACAAAGCCCGGTCACTTCGCTTTACAAATGGATCCAAAGCAATATTGCCCAGCAGTAATGCGTAAGAATGCGAAAAAATTACGAGTGATGCAAAGAGAAATCTTAGGAAATCAAAGTTGTTTTTATGTGAAGCGGCGGTTTCCAATAGGATCAGATTATAAGAAGCGATAAGCCTTGCTAAAGTATTAATTTTCCGGCGAAATGCATTACAATATTCTTTTCACCAACCGCAGGTTATGTGTGCGAACTCTTAGCCTCTTGCTTATAATACCGCCATTGTCAATTGGATCAATTACAACACAACCACTTGTTTCTGTAGCATGAATAATAGTATGGTCATTCAGCAATATGCCTACATGCGTTATTTTGCCTTCGGCATTGTCAAAAAATGCAAGGTCGCCACATCTGGCTTCTTGCAAAAAGCCGATTGTTTCGCCTATTTCAGCTTGTTGAGAAGCATCTCTCGGTATGCGGATATTCATAAGCTTAAACACTATTTGTGTTAAACCCGAACAATCGATTCCCATTAAGCTTCTGCCTCCCCAGTTGTAGGGAGTGCCTATAAACATTTTACTGAAATGATGGATATTTGCTTCCGTAGCTTCGGCAAGTTTTAGCGGCAGTTTCTTTCCTTTGAAGGTAAATTCCCTTTTAGACCAGATGATTTGTCTTTTCTTTAGATGAAAAAGGCTGCTGCCCGGACTTAGCAGGAACTGACCGTCTTCTATCTGAATAACATCGGTGGCTGTTGCAGAATAATTCAAAAGAGGTTTCCTGTATTCTTTGTATAAAATGCAGGTTACCTGGCCTTCTTTTACCCAGCCTTCATATTCATCCCATTCACAACGAATCTGAAGCCAGCCGTTTTTATCTTTTGCCAACACTTCCATTCTTTCCCCAAACAATACCTGGGAAACCTGTTCTGCCCTGTGCGAAGGTTCAGCCCGCATAGGCATTACAGAAACGGAACAAACGGCGTAAGCTAAAATCATTTTGGAATTGGTCAGGATTGCTTTGGCGAAAATAACTGCTTTATTGTTTTGATAAAAATAAAGGGCGGCAATTTTTCATTACAGCCCTTTAATATATTTTCCGGTTTACCATGATAAGTATTCCGTGTTATTTTTCTTTATTGGTTTCTGCCAGCAATTTATCCAGTGCGGCAACCATTGAAGGAGCATTGGGCGCCGGTGCTTTTATGGCTAATTTCAGGCCTGCGTCTTCAACAGCTTTTGATGTTGTATGACCAAATGCGCCAATCAGCGTGCCATTTTGTTTATACTTAGGATCGTTATGAAACAATGTATCTACGCTGAACGGGCTGAAAAAAACGATTACATCATATTCTTTTTTCAAAACAGAATCTACATCATTGCTAACCGTACGATATAAAACAGCTTCAGAGAAATTGAAACCCTTTTCAATCAATAATGGAGAAAGATCATTTTTTGTATTTTCAGAAACCGGCAGCATAAAACGTTCACGATCCTTATATTTCATCAAAACATCTACCAAACCTTCAGAAGTTCCGTCAGGAGAGAAGAATACTTTTCTTTTGCGGTAAAGGATGAATTTTTGAAGATAAAGTGCAACAGCTTCCGTAGCACAGAAATATTTCATGTCCTGAGAAACCTTAAATTTCATTTCCTCACATATACGGAAAAAATGATCTACGGCGTTACGGCTAACCAATATAACTGCAGGAAACTCGGCAAGGTCTAATTTCTGCTTTCTGAATTCTTTGGCATTCAATCCCTCCACACGTATAAAAGGATAGAATTCCAATGCTACGTTATGTTTTTTCGCCAAATCGTAATAAGGTGATTTATCGCTTTCAGGCTTGGGTTGTGTAATAAGTATATGTTCAACCCTTTTCTTCTCTATTATCTTTGACTGTGATTTTGCTGCTTTAGCCATTGCGTTTTGAAAAGGAATATTGCAAAAAAATTAAACCATTACACTTCTCGCCTTTCTTATGAGAAAAAACATTGTTTTATAACTTTCATAAGAACTGCAAGAGGCAGTAATTCGGAGGCGCAAAGGTACATAAAAAAATGAAATTTGCTAAATTTTATAAAATATCCAAATACGACGCCGGAACGCAAATAGCGGTTCAAAAATAAGATTACAATAAAAACAAGGGATAAAAATAAGGCTGCCTGCACCCATGCGCCTTGCCCGAAAGCCAATACTATAGTGAACGGTATGATTAAGATTCCCATTATTTTGTTGATAAGGAATACATTAAACGTATAGTTATCTGTAATTTCAGATATATTAAAAACCCAACCCGTAAATTTTAGAAATAAGTATCGTATTACATAAACAGCACTGAACAATAACACAATGGCCAGCAAAATAATTCCGTCAGAATATCTGCTTATGAAATTATTGTGCTGTAAATGAGCAATGGCGTAATACAGATAAAGCGCCATGGAAATGCAGAAAACAAGGTCCATGGCCAATCCGGCAGCACTATTCTGGCTAATCTGGTCTTTTAATTGCCGGGCACTTAATGTCTGATTTCTGAACGCGCGAAATAGATTTTTGAAATATGTCGGATTGGAAAACCTGAAAACCGCAATTGCAGTAATTAATAATAATATAATAAGGAAGTCAAAAGAACGGTCGGTTGTTTTATGAGGCCTTTCAATAGCATTCGTGACTGTTTTCGCTGTCAGGATGGGATTGTGAGCCATGTCTTTTTTAAACTGCTCTTTAGCCCTTACTTCCAAAACCTGTTCCGGAATATTATAACCATACAGCACTCTCGATCTGACCGAAACCGAGCATAATAAGAAACTGAACAGCAGAAGTAAATATTTTGTAAGACGCATGTATTTGGAAAGCCTTGTTCCGCTGCAAATGTAAGGGCAATTTCTGCAAAAAACCGTTCTGCTGATGAACAGATTGTGAATATTAGGTAAGATTACAGATATTTGCAACCCTATTAGACTTATAGTATGAGATGTTAGATATTAGAAACAAGGAAGAAATTTTTATTTTGAAACAAAATGACATTTTCATCCCGCATAGTATCATACAATATCTCCTTTCTAATGTCTATCATCTAATATCTAATATCTTATTATAAAATGACTGCTGCTCAAATACGCCAACAATTTTTAGACTTTTTCAAAGAAAAAGGACATCAGATTGTTCCTTCGGCTCCTATTGTTGTGAAGAATGACCCGACACTTTTGTTTACCAATGCCGGAATGAATCAGTTCAAAGATTATTTTTTAGGTAATAAAACACCGGATGCGAAAAGGGTAGCTGATACGCAAAAGTGTTTACGGGTTAGCGGTAAACATAATGATTTGGAAGAAGTAGGTGTGGATACTTATCATCATACCATGTTTGAAATGTTGGGCAACTGGAGTTTTGGCGATTATTTCAAGAAAGAAGCGATTGCATGGAGCTGGGAATTATTGACAGAAGTTTACAAGATTGATAAAAGCAGATTGTACGTTACCGTTTTTGAAGGAGATGCTAAAGAGAATTTACCATTTGACCAGGAAGCTTATGACGAATGGAAAAAATGGACGATTGAAGAACGCATCTTAAAAGGTAACAAAAAGGATAATTTCTGGGAAATGGGCGATACAGGCCCATGCGGACCTTGCAGCGAAATACATGTGGATTGCAGAAGCGACGAAGAGCGTGCTGCTGTTGAAGGTGCAACTTTGGTAAATGCTGATCATCCGCAGGTGATTGAGATATGGAACAACGTATTCATGCAATTCAATCGTTTGAAAGATGGTTCTTTACAGCCATTACCTGCTACGCATGTGGATACCGGTATGGGTTTTGAAAGATTGGTGCGTGTGCTTCAAGGTAAAACTTCCAATTATGATACCGATGTTTTTACTGAAACCATAAAGTTGACAGAACAAATTACAGGCAAACAATACGATTTCAGCGATAGCAAACAAGCTGTGGCTTTTCGTGTCCTGGCCGATCATATCCGTGCTATAGCATTTACCATTGCCGATGGACAATTGCCTTCAAGTAACGGAGCCGGTTATGTTATACGCAGAATTTTAAGAAGAGCGGTTCGCTATTATTATTCTTATCTGGATTATAAAACACCGTTATTGTTTCAGTTGCTGCCGCATATTGCTAATCAATTCGAACAAGTATTTCCGGAATTGTTCCTGCAAAAAGATTTTGTAACACGCGTTATTAAAGAAGAGGAAGAATCTTTCTTGCGGACACTGGAAAAGGGTATCAAGCGTTTTGATGAATACTACAATAACAAATTAGCTGAACTGCCGGAACATAAAGGCAATGCAGTGTTGGGTACAAGTACCAATGATGTTATCAGTCAGATTCAGGAACAAAATAATGGCATTGTCATTGACGGCAAATTTGCTTTTGAATTAAATGATACTTACGGCTTTCCGGTAGATTTAACAAGCCTGATGGCACAGGAAGTAAATGCAGTTGTCGATATCAATGCTTTTGAAGCTGAATTGAAGCAACAAAAGGACAGAAGCCGTGCTGCTACTGCTATTGATACGGAAGATTGGGTAACTGTTAATGAAATTGACAAATCAACTTTCGTTGGTTACAATGATTTATTGATTGATACCAGGCTGGCACGCTATCGTAAAGTAAAAGCAAAAGGCAAAGAACAATATCAATTGGTATTGGAAACGACACCTTTCTATGCTGAAAGCGGTGGACAGGTGGGCGATACAGGTGTTCTTGTTTTTGGAGATGAAGAAATTTCGGTTACAGATACCAAAAAAGAAAATGATTTGATTATTCATTTTGCCGATAAAATTCCGGCGCAACCTGAACAGGCCGTTGTTGCGAAAGTGGATTGGGAAAGAAGAATACTTACAAGTTATAATCATACTGCCACACACCTTATGCATGCTGCATTACGTCAGGTATTAGGTGCGCATGTTGCACAAAAAGGTTCGATGGTGAATGCAAATGTTTTGCGTTTTGACTTCTCTCATTTTGCAAAGATGACGGACGAAGAAATCAGAAAAGTAGAGCAGATTGTAAATGAAAAAATAAGGGAGAACATTCCTGTTGTCATTAAGGAAATGTCGAAAGAAGATGCCATCGCAATGGGAGCTATGGCATTGTTCGGAGAGAAATACGGTGATACTGTTAGAACTGTTATAATTGATCCGAATTACAGTATAGAGCTTTGTGGCGGTACGCATGTGGGGCATACAGGGATGATTGGTGTATTTTCTATAAACGCTGAAAGTGCCGTTGCCGCAGGTGTTCGACGTATAGAAGCATTAACAGGGCCCGCTGCTATTCAATATTATGCAGATAAAGTGGCTCAAAGCAAACAGATAACTGAATTGCTGAAAGCCAAAGACCCGATAAAAGCTATCGAGAAATTGATGGAAGATAAGGCTGCTTTGGAGAAAAGATTGGAAGGCATGGAAGCCCGTCAGTTAGTTGGTGTGCGTAATGAATTGTTGCAGAAAGATGAAATGGTGAACATTAAAACAACTGCCGGTCAGGAATTTGCCATCAATTTTATTGGTGATATTGTGGAGGTAAGCAGTATGGATGCTTTGAGGAAATTGGCAGGAGATTTCAAAAATCATCTGCGTGATCATGTAATTGTATTATGTTCCAATATTGACGGCAAAGCCAATGTAGTAATTGCTATCAGCGATACTGTTGCAAATGCTGCAACAATCGATGCGGGAGAAGTTATTAAGAATATTGTTGCACCGTTGATTAAAGGCGGTGGTGGTGGCCAGAAAACTTTGGCTACAGCAGGTGGAACAGAAGTTGGTCAGTTGAAAGAAGTGATTCAGCAGGTAAAAGCTTCACTGGTTTGATAATAGACGGATTGATATTTCGTAAGGACATGCAATGTTGCATGTCCTTATTTTTTTAAATTATTTTTCTTTATTTAAGATGTCTTTAAGTGCTTCAAAGCCTTTTTGGTTATCTACATTGAAAACAGATTGCATCAGATCTTTCTTCTCTCTGCCGGTAAGATGAAAATTTAAAGCGGCAGATTTATCTTTATCCTGAGGCACATATTGCAGTGTTATTTTTTTAAGTTTTCCTCCGGGAAAAGCATCTCCTACATAGTCGGCAAGATAAGACTGATGATAGGTCTGGAAGCCGCTCCATTTTTGTTGAATGGCAAACATCGGGTCGAACAGCATAGAAGCCATTGAGTTTTCAACATCATTTTCCGATGGTTCGTTTGCCTTGGTATCTCTGATTTGTAAAAAAATGATTTCGCCGGCATTTTCATTCATCCAGTCTTTAAAAGTACAGAGATAGCGCATGCTGCTTTCTGTTCCGAAATTATCCCTAAGCCCTGCATCCATCACATTCATTTCCGGATAGGACGGAAGTTTTACCACAGGCAATACAATCGGGAATGTAGCGCTCATTCGTAAAGCTGACATGATCTGCATATCCATCGGATCCTGATTTTTAAAGAATGCTGCGAAATCTACAGCATCTATAATGGGATTTGGATTGCCAAGACTATTTACAGAACGGGTAAGATAGCTGACTGGTTGCGGGGAAATCAATATCCTGCGTGCATCATTAATAATAGTACCGTTAATCAGTAACATCGGCGATAATCCGCTTGCCTCATATCCTTTATAATCTTTCAGTGTATAGTTCAGCAAGCCCTTTGAGTTAGATGCAAGCTCTTTATCAAAAGCATAGCCTCTGTCTTTATTGAATCTTTTGCCTGCAATGGTTATTTTATTGAAAGGCGATATGATGTCCACACACGCCAGAGAAAATATAACAGCATTCAGTAAGTCTTTCCCGACTAATTGCTGATATGCAGGATTGTATGGCTGCTCTATTTTTCCTAATGCAGCCTGAGTATGAACAGAACGCCAGTAGGCAGCGCCAATCATGCCACCTGAAGCACCCGTTATAAAAACATTGTGCCTGAATAATTGACCATGCGTTATGCTGTCGGCATATTGCAGGCAGCGAAAAGTCCAGTAGGATGCACGTGAACCGCCACCACTCACACTTATGATTACTAACGGCGGCTTTGATGTTGAACCTGAAGAATCTTTACCTGCTTTTTGTTTCCATAATTCCAGCCTGTGTATTTCGGTATTTTTATCTTTTAAATAAGCAGAATCAGTAAATGTATTTTTAAGATTGCTGTAGTTGTATGCAGGAGCAGCTTTGTAATCGTATTTCATGCCAAATGCAATACTTCTTAAATCAAAAAGGCCGTGTCCTGCCAAATAACTTGCAAGACCGAAAATGCATATCCAGCCAATGATTTCCCAGCTTTGTAAATAATATTTAAAAGCTCCTACAGCGCAAAGCATGATACTGAATAATATCATGAAACCCGCAGCAGCCGGTATTCTCAGGAAAGGATTATCCATAAAAATACCAAGAAGCAGAATGAGAACAATAGCAATGAAGATTGCAAAGACCGCATTACGATGGTGGCGGCGCAAAACCATATTCAGGAACCTGCGATTGTATTCATAAGGCGTTTTTATTTTCTCTATCCGGAAAATATGCGTCATATAACTGTCGGCCCTTACCAGCTCAAATTCATTATCAAGCGAATCATAAGGAATAATTTCCCTGATGATAGAAGGATTCGCAACATTGCTTAAAAGTATTTTGAGGATATTTCTATCGGCCCTGAAAAAATAAAAGAAGGATAACAAAAGCATGATAATATACCCCATGTAAAAAGCAAATAAATTCATTATGATTGTCAACGTCGGAGCGCCTTCATTAATCATCAGATACCTTGCTGTTACTATTCCGTAAGTAATGAGAAAGCTTAACGGAATAATGGAATTGTTGATGCAATATTTTAAAAAAGCATGGTGTGTAGAACCGAGAAAAGGCACCCTTTTACTATGAATAATGAAAGTAGTGATGTGCCAGCTCATTGCAAATATTGCAATGCAACCGCCTAAAAGAAAAAAGCTGTTCGGGCTTATAGCCCCCATGTACTCAGGAGAAACAAATAACGATTGCGCGCCGAAATGAGTAGCTAGGTTTCCGGTAACCGCAGCGAAAAGCATCAGCCAGAAAATTAGGATCATCTGATACTTTCGGAAGTGCAATAACAGCAGCTGCACAGGAAGGAAACGGAAAAAAGGTTGCAGACGTTCACGCATACATGCTTAAGGTATTTTGCTATTAAGGTAAGCATAATTAACGGAATTAGAACGTTTGCCCTGATGCAATCACAATCAGCCTTCCCAAAGATTCAGGCCTTTAAATCCTGTATCTTTTGTTTAAAGGTAAATTATTACTTGTAGTGACGTTATATTTATAGCATACTATTATCTTTGTTACGTTAACCTTACGAAAAATATGGCGCAACATATTCTTATTATAGATGATGAAAGAAGCATCAGAAGTACTTTATCCGAAATTTTAAGTTTTGAAGGATATCAGATCTCCGAAGCTTCAGACGGCATAGAAGCATTGAAATTGATTTCAGGAGATACCCATTACGATTGCATTCTTTGTGATATTAAGATGCCGAAAGCAGATGGTATTGAAGTATTGGAAAAAACCAAAGAGATGCAACCTGATACGCCATTCATCGTAATCTCAGGTCATGGTAATATTGAAACTGCCGTAGAAGCGGTACGCAAAGGAGCATTTGATTATATATCAAAGCCACCCGATCTGAACCGTTTGCTTATTACCTTGCGCAATGCAATGGAGAAAAAGACTTTGGTAGCAGAAACAAAAACATTGAAGAAAAAAATCTCTAAAGGCTATGAAATTATTGGAGATTCAGATGCGCTGAAAGCTATTTTAGAAATCGTTGAAAAAGTTGCGCCTACCGATGCCCGTGTTTTAATTACCGGAAGCAACGGTTCAGGCAAAGAACTGATTGCAAGAAGAATCCATGATTTCAGTAGCAGGAATAAGTCATCCATTGTGGAAGTAAACTGTGCTGCAATTCCCTCTGAGCTTATAGAAAGCGAATTATTCGGACATGAAAAAGGTTCTTTCACATCAGCGATTAAGCAACGCATTGGTAAATTCGAACAGGCTGACGGAGGTACTTTATTTTTGGACGAGATTGGTGATATGAGCTTGTCCGCTCAGGCAAAAGTGTTGCGGGCTTTGCAGGAAGGTAAAATTACGCGTGTAGGCGGTGATAAGGAAATCAGTGTAAACGTAAGAGTAATAGCTGCTACTAATAAAGATTTGAAAGCCGCCATTGCCGAGGGGAAATTCAGAGAAGATTTATATCACCGCCTTGGTGTCATCTTATTGCATGTGCCGTCTTTAAACGAACGCAAAGAGGACATAAAGGCATTGTCGGAACATTTTTTGAAACAGATTTGCGAAGAATACGGAATGCCGGAGAAAATGATTGACGATTCGGCTATTGAAATGTTGAAGACGCATAACTGGACAGGTAATATACGTGAACTCCGGAATGTTATTGAACGTCTGATAATATTATCTGATAAGGTTATTACAAGTCAGAATGTCGAAAAATATATTTTTCTTAAATAATCCCGAAGGCCTGCTTGAGCATATTTAAGCAGGTTTTTTTTAATTCTTTTGTGAAGCTAAAAATTATGGAACCAAAAAATAACGCCGGAAAATTGCATCGTGCCTGGAGCATGTATGATTGGGCTAACTCAGCTTATAATCTGGTCATTACTTCTACTATTTTCCCGGCCTATTACGATGCTATTACTACAACTAAAGATGTTTCCGGAAACATTATTGGTAATAATGTAATGTTCTTTGGATATAAAATTGATAGTGCCGCCTTATATACTTACGCTATTGCATTTGCTTATCTGGTAATTGCTATTGCATCTCCCATTCTCTCTTCAATCGCAGACTATAAAGGAAACAAAAAGAGCTTCATGAAGTTCTTTTGTTATATAGGGAGCCTTGCTTGTTGTGCTTTATACTTTTTTACAAAAGATACCCTGTCCCTTGGCATTATATGTTGTGTTATTGCAGCAATAGGTTATTGCGGAAGCCTTGTGTTTTACAATGCATATCTGCCTGAAATCGCCGTTGAATCTGAACAAGATAAAGTAAGTGCTCAGGGCTTTGCTTACGGATATTTTGGAAGCGTCATTTTGCAGGTTATTTGTTTTGTATTTGTGTTGGTGAAACCATTTGAAATGGATGCAGGTTTTGCTTCAAGATTATCATTTTTGTTAGTAGGATTATGGTGGATGGGTTTTGCTCAAATTCCTTTTGCAGTTTTACCTAAGAACAAAACTTTACATGCCAAAAACAATGTAAATATTCTTTCTAATGGATTTTTAGAGTTAAAAAAAGTCTGGAAGCAAGTAAGGCAAATGCCCGTTTTGCGTAACTATCTTGGCGCATTCTTCTTTTATAGTATGGGTGTGCAAACAGTAATGTTGGCGGCCACATTGTTCGGAAGTCAGGTATTACATCTGGCGGCAGAAAAATTAATTATTTGTATTTTACTGATACAGATTGTAGCTATTGCAGGCTCTTATTTAATGGCAAAGCTTTCAGCTATTTTAGGTAATATTAAAGTCTTAATGATAACCGTAACAGTGTGGATTCTTATCTGTATCATAGCTTATTTTATAATGACAGATATAGGCTTCTACATTGTTGCTATTTTGGTTGGTTTTGTTATGGGTGGTATCCAATCATTAAGCCGTTCAACTTATTCTAAATTAATGCCAGAAACCAACGATACGACATCGTTTTTCAGCTTTTATGATGTTACGGAGAAAGTAGCCATTGTAATTGGGATGTTCTCTTTCGGATTGATTGAACACATTACCGGCAATATGCGTAATTCTATTTTTGCACTGACTATTTTCTTTGCATTCGGGTTTCTGTTTCTGTTATTTGCCCAACGAAAATATAGTCGTTCTGTACAGCAGCAATTATAATTGCTTAAGCCATGAGTTATATACTTAAATGGGTTTTAATGATAGGGTTTATAATATCTGCGCTATTCGAGTTCGGTTGTGTTTTCTATAAAAAACGGCCGAGACGTTTGTTGAAGGAAGTTGTAGAAAATGGCCAGACCTTTGATGCGGTTATTGTTCCGGGTGCTCCATTTAAAAATAATACATGGGACAGCGTAATGAAGGGCAGGGTAATATGGAGTTATGTTCTGTATAAAAACGGCATTGTAAGAAATGTAATTTATTCCGGTGGCGCTGTGTATTCACCTTATTACGAAGCAAAAATTATGGGTTTATATGCTATGCAATTAGGTATTCCTGCTGAACATATTTTTTATGATACAATGGCTGAACATAGCACGGA
The DNA here is from genome assembly GCF_008629695.1 of Taibaiella lutea. Taxonomy (GTDB): domain Bacteria; phylum Bacteroidota; class Bacteroidia; order Chitinophagales; family Chitinophagaceae; genus Taibaiella; species Taibaiella lutea. Next base: position 1,417,201 of record NZ_VWSH01000001.1, on the reverse strand, counting down.
GAACATTTACTATTCTTATGGATTAGCACGGAATGCAGGATTTAAAAGTATTGCGCTGGCAACCGATCCGTTTCAATCCTCTATGTTGAAAGCCTTTACAAAAAAGCGTTTTGCAACTCCTGTTGTTCATTTGCCATTTGTAATAGATTCATTGAGGCAATACAATTATCTTTCTCCTGAAATAAATCCTGCACCTGCATTTCAGAAACATTTTAAATCCATAACAGAGCGGCAGGGTTTTTGGGAAAGGCTGCGCGGCACGAGAGGAAAATATATTCCTTTTGATAAATATCCTGATGGTATAGTACCGGCATTGTAAATGCTTTTCTGCCGTATAATACCTCGATTGGCAATAATAAATTGTTGCAAAATATAGACGAACTTTAGTATATTGCAGTTATTCATTTTAAAAATTTTATTCCGTCAAAGTATGAAAATAACTGTAGTAGGCGCAGGTGCCGTAGGCGCTACATGTGCCGATAACATTGCTCGCAGAGAGTTAGCTGAAGAACTGGTATTATTAGATATTAAAGAAGGTTTTGCTGAAGGTAAGGCGCAGGACATGATGCAAACCGCAGCCTTGTTAGGCTTCGACACAAAAATTACCGGTACCACCGGCGATTATTCCAAAACAGCAAATTCAGATGTTGTTGTAGTTACTTCAGGCTTGCCACGTAAGCCGGGTATGACTCGTGAAGAATTAATCGGAACGAATGCACGCATTGTTGAAGACGTTGCCAAAAATATTTTGAAATATTCACCGGATGCCATCTTTGTCATAATATCCAATCCTATGGATACCATGACTTACCTTACATTGAAAAGTACAGGTATTCCGAAGAACAGAATTATAGGTATGGGTGGTGCACTGGACAGTGCAAGATTCAAATATCAATTATGTCGTCATCTTGGCGCAAGCCCGCGCGATTTGAACGCAGTAGTTATTGGCGGACACGGTGATACTACAATGATACCGTTGATTAATTTTGCAACATGGAATAGTGTTCCTGTTACTCATTTCCTTACGGAAGAACAGCAAAAACAAATTGTTGACGACACGATGGTAGGTGGCGCTACACTTACCAAATTGCTTGGCACATCTGCATGGTATGCTCCCGGAGCTGCAGGAGCAGCAGTGGTTGAGTCCATTGTGCGTGACCAGAAAAAACTAATTACTTCCTGTGTTTATCTTGAAGGTGAATATGGTCAATCTGATATATGTTTAGGCGTTCCGGTTATTATCGGAAAAAATGGCTGGGAGAAAATCCTTGATTTCAAATTGAGTGCAGACGAACAGGCATTGTTTGATAAATCAGCAGAAGCTGTAAGAAGTATGAACGATGTATTGAGCACATTGGCAAACTAATATTTAAGCTTTGTAAAATAGAGAAACCCTTCATGAAGATGAAGGGTTTCTCTATTTTATTGAGAGCTATTTTCTGTCGTCAATTATCTTACTACTGTAACATCGCCCTTTAAGTGAATTTCACCTTTAGCGGGATCTTCGGGTATGGCATCTATCAGATAATAATACACACCCACATCTGCTGCTTTGCCGTTGTAAGTACCATTCCAGCTATCTTCCAGATTATAGGATTTGTAAATCATTTGTCCCCAGCGGTTATATATCATTAGCTTGTACTTATACATAACGCAAGTCGGTGTGATTTTGAAAACATCATTATTGCCATCGTCATTTGGTGTAAAGGCATTTGGTACAAAAAGACAATAATTGCATTTTACGAAATCAAGATAGACCGAATCCGATGTTGAACCACAAATATTTGTTGCTGTAAGAACATAATTACCTGTTTCCCGTCCAACAATACAACAAACAGTATCGCCGGTATTCCAGTTGTATCCGGTAAATGATTCCTGAACGTCAGGACTAAGCGGAATAGGAATACCCTGACAAACTAATGTATCGGTTCTAAGTTTAAAAACAGGCAATGGAACCTCCGGTACATTAAATTCAATATTTTTACCACAACCCTGGGCATTTCTTATGTGAAGCCTATATATGCCCGCCGCAATATTTAACAAAGAATCGCCACTTGTACTATTTACATTTCTTAATTGTGTTTCACCCGCATCTTCCCATTTATAGCTGTAATCTATCGTTACGCCATTACTTGGAACAGCCCATGCTTTACCATTTGTTTCCCCGATACATGCATTAAAAGTGCCAGTATCAAACGGAACCGGATGTGGAATAATAGTAACAGTATATGCAATGGTTTTTTTCGAAGCTAAAGGACATCCGTCATCGCTATAAGTAATATAGAATATATAATTTCCGGGTGCAGCATCAGTTAAATTCCAGGTAAAATGGGCAGTCGGGTGATTTGTATTATTGTTGTCGATTGTAATGGAAGCGGCGGGAGGTAAATTTGAAAAAGTAACAGTAACATTATCAGAATTAGGATCAACACAGTCAATTTCAAAACCAACATCCTCAACCTGTCCCTCACAAACCGACAAACGTATATTGCCTGCAGCATCAAGTGTTGTGCTTGCATTTTGAATATTACTTACGGGCGAATTGGGAGCGTCGTTATTACAATTATCAAGAATGACAAAGGTCATCTCACGCATGCTGCTGCCGATTTTTATGCCGTCTCTGTATTCTTCTACCAGATTTGTTACAAGACAATTTCTAACAAGGTTTGGCGTAAAAGACATTTGCCCGTTAAAGTCGCTGAAAAAGAAATTGCCTGCAGCAGTTGGTAACGGAAGTTGAGCAGTAAAGGGCGGTACATAATCAACATTAAATACCTGTGCGGAATTTTGTGTTGTGGACTTTGCCGGAATCAATGTAAAATGCAGCGAATCATTTTCTACATCTGTAGCCCCCAATGTATAATTTGCAGCCTTATTCAGACAAAAGAAAGGTGTAGGAGGAGATGAAAATGTAGTGGAATTGTTGTTGGCAACAGTATTGTTCAATGTTGCCTCCAGATACATGAGAGAGCCTGTGCCACCCGGTGAATTATCAATTACGGCATTTTGAATAATAGAGCTTCTTCCTGCAGAAGTAGGCGGGTTCGTAGACATATCGCCTTTAAAAACAAAACGCCAGTCAGGGTATATACCCGGAAGTGTAAAGTTTCTGCTGTAAACAAATTTCTTGATGCCGGGAATAGGGTTATCAATGTTAATGCACGTAGTGTTATTGGCTTCGTCAGGACAAACCGGCGTTATTTCAATATCGCTTAATAATGCATCATAGTCTAATCTTTGAGTGAATATAACCGCATCACCTTTTAATAAAGAAACACTTGGGTCTGCACCCGCTAAAGCGCTGAAAGCCTGGCCGGGAAGATTGGAGGAACAATCGGCAAAAAATGTAAGTGTGACCTTATAAACAGAACTGGTGCCTGAATTTGAAACAAAGCTGTAATTTATCTCTCCGCCTAATAAATGGTTGGCCCGGGCTGTGGTGGCTATTGCCATTAAGGCAATAATTGTATAGACGAATCTGAAAAACGATTTCATGATATTTGAATTTGGCCTTGCTTATTTGTTCTTTAATAGGTCATTATAACCTTTAGTATCTGCTAAAACATCAAGCGCTTTTTGTAACACATCGTCTTCGTATTTCAAACGATTGATAGCCCTTCCTTTTTGGAAATAATAACGACTTACAATCTCATTACTCAATAAAAAAGTAATTTCCTTTTTGCTGTTTTGTAAATCCTGTTTCTTGTCATGATATAATTTGGCAGCTAAAGCATTGTACTCATTCTTCGCGTTGTCAAATGTTTTATTCTTTACAGAGACAGCTTTCAGGCTATCCATCAGTATTTCGCCATCTGTTTTATAACCATAATCTTTGTTCTCAAGCCATTTCTGAAAGTCGGTAAAATCGGCATCCGTTATTGTGAAAGTTGCAGCCGATTCTATAGACGGATGCTTGTAATAGTATTCGGTAACATAGTCGAAGATGTAATTATTACGTAGTAACGACAAGCTGATAGGGCTGAGCGTAATATCTTCCATTTTAATATCCGGTTCTATGCCTCCTCCGTCATAAACAGTACGCCCGCCTTTAGTCTTAAAAGGTTTTTTCAAAGAGTCAGGAACAATAGAAACACTGCCGTCTTCATTACGATGCGAATAATCCAATGCCTGAATGCATCTTCCCGAAGGTGTATAATATTTTGCAGTGGTAATCTTCAATCTTGTATTATAGCCTAAAGGCCTTACGTTCTGAACAAGACCTTTCCCATACGAGCGTGTTCCGATAATAACACCCCTATCCAGATCCTGAGTCGTTCCCGAAACTATTTCTGATGCGGATGCAGAACCGTGGTTGACCAATACAGCCATCGGAATATTCAAATCCCAGGGGTTGCCCGTTGTTTTAAATTCCTTTTGCCATTCTGCGTTTTTTCCACGTGTACTCACCACCAATTGTCCTTTATCGTTGAAAAGGTTAACAATCTTAACTGCTTCATCCAGTAAGCCACCCGGATTGCCGCGCAAATCCAATATAACTCCCTTCAGTTCAGGGTTTGCAGCTTTTAAGCTGTCCAGTGCATTGCGTACATCCCTGCTGCAATTGGGCGTGAATTGTGTAAGGAAAACATAGGCAATATTGTTTTTCTCGCCAATCAGGTTTGCGTAAGGAACACTGGATATTTGTATTTCTTCGCGGGTAATGGTTTTTGTTTCTTCTTTTTTGGTTAAAGGATTTCTGGTAGTCATTTTGAGCATAGTGCCCGGTGCGCCCCGCATCAATATTGCGAGGTCTTCATCATCCTTTCCTTTTATGCGCTGTCCGTCAATCGCCACAATAATATCGCCCGCTTTAATACCGGCTTTGGCAACAGGACCATTTTCAAACAATTCTGCAATGACAAATTCGCCATTCACAACTTTTGTAGAAACACCTATCCCGCTGTATTTGCCCGTTGTCTGCAATTGATAATCTTCTGCGTCTGCTTCGGTAATCAGATTAGTGTATGGGTCCAAATCATTCAACATAGCATCCACACCCGTTTTTACCATTTTGCCGGGTTGAATCGGATCCACATAATATTGGTTCAATTCTTTAAATACATTGGAGAAAATTTCAAGATTTTTAGATATCTCAAAGTATTTGTCGCTTGGGTCATTGTCTTGTGCCTTCAGTGGTGAATGTAACAGACAAAAAGAGGTAGCCATAGTCCAGCCTAAAGTTCTTACTGCTTTCCGGTGATTGCTCATGAGGGAATTTTATCTTGAATTTAATAAGCAAATTAACGATTTTTGCGCAATCTGCTCAAATATTATCGCACCACACGCATTGAAACGTATCGTCATCATCGGCCCCGAATCTACAGGAAAGAGTACGCTGACTCAGCAACTTGCCCGGCATTTCAATGCTACAGGTATAGACGAATATGCAAGGACGTACCTTAGAGATATTGACCGCCGATATGTTCAACAGGATTTATTGGCGATTGGAAAAGGACAAACAGCGCTTGAAGATGCTGTTGCAAAGAATACCAATAGTAAATGGTTGTTCTGTGATACCGATTTGTACGTCCTGAAAGTCTGGAGCGAAAGCAAATACGGTACCTGCGATGAATGGATATTACAAGAAATAGCTCAGCGAAAATACGATCTCTATATTCTTACGGACATTGATATGCCCTGGGAAGATGACCCTTTACGGGAGCATCCGGAACCTGAAATGCGGCAGCATTTTTTCGATATTTACAAAGACATTGTGATTCAGTCGGGTGTCCCGTTTGTAATAGTGCAGGGAAATGAACAGGAAAGACTGAAAAGAGCTATACAGGCGATTTTAATGTTGGAAATAGATATGTAACATGGTCATTATGCCATAGACTCTGGATAATTATGATAGCGAAAGATGGTTATTATACCATAGAATTGGGGTAATTCTGATAGCGTAAGGGGAATTGTAGTTGTTGTCACCACCGGATGATTTTTGTAAAATTTAAAACCCTGAAAGCTAAAGCTTTCAGGGTTTTAAAATATTATTCTGGTAAACTGATTAACCGTTATTTGCCTGACGCGTCCATTCAGCATGTCCTTTGTCTTCATAATTGGCCCAAACCAAACAAGCATGTCCGATGACTGTCAATGCCCATGCTGCTGTAATCCATGCCGGCCAAGGATAAACCCAACCCACTTTTCCATGATAGCATATGTACCATAAAATTGTGTTTGCAATTGCGAATACGACTAAGTGTATCAACCAACCGCTAACTTGTTTGCCGGTTGCAGGTAATTTTTTTGGCATTCCTTTGTATTTTTAGAATTAAACATTGCAAAGATAATAAGTAGGATTGTTTTTCAAAAAACAATTTCAAAAAACATTGGTATTACAATATTTCCGCTCTTTCAGTTTCAATGTAATTTCTCACGATGGCATCAAATTCGTGTTGATTATGTAAAAAAGCAATTTTAATGGGAAGAATCGCAATTTTAATATTCCATTGCAGCAATGCTTCTTTGTGAATTTCTAAACGTGTCGCATCTTTTTCTGTTGTTATTATAATTTTATCGGGTTCATTCCAGTTCCGGTAGGTTTGCTTTATTTCTTCCAGATTGGCTTCAGAGAAGAAATGATGGTCCGGATATTTCAGAAGATGAACATTCCGGGCTACGTTTTCTCTTAAAAACTGAAGCATAGGTTCCGGTTTGGCAATGCCCGAAACCATTATTATGTTTGGTTTTGTATTGAAATGAATCTGTTCACCGGTAAAAAAATCAACGACAAAATCATAAGTAATCTTCGAGAAAAAAACGCGCTGATGTTTCTGGGGCCGGATTCTTGAAACGATTTCTTTTTGCGTTTCATTATTAAGGTCAGGACATTTTGAAACCACAATAATATCGGCTCTTTTATAGGCCTTCCTGCTTTCTCTCAGGCTGCCGAAAGGCAAAATAAAATCGCTGTAAAAAGGCCTGGCATAATCCGTAATAAGGATGTTCAGGCCGGGCTTAACAGAGCGGTGTTGAAAAGCGTCATCCAATAAAACAATTTCTGTTTCTTTTCTTTCAGATAACAGTCTGGGGATGCCGGTCATCCTGTCTTCACATACGCTTACGGCTAATTCCGGAAATTTTTTATAAAACTGCATCGGTTCATCGCCAATCATCCATGAATCCGTTTCCCTGTCTGCCAGATAAAATCCCGTTGTTTTTCTTTTATACCCCCGGCTCATGGTCGCCAGTTTATATTCATATTGCAAAAGGCGGATTAGGTATTCTATATGAGGTGTTTTGCCCGTTCCTCCCGTTGAAAGATTGCCAACACAAATAACAGGTACGCTAAACTGAATGGAAGACAGGATGCCATTGTCATAAAGCTTATTACGAAGCCAGACAATAATTCCGTATATAAGCGATAATGGATATAGAATTGGTTTCAGCAACCGTATCAATAGCATCAGAGGGTTCATATAGCTTTCAGGATTGAATACGAAGGTAGGAGATTACCGCTGCAGAGTATAATTTATTGAGGCCTAAATGTTGGAATTTGCCGTGAAAATCTAAATTAATTAATAACATTGGTCATAAAATTTCTATAAAATATCAATATACTGTTAATGGGCAGGTGATTTATATCAACTTATAATAAGAATATACAGTTATAAATGGCCTTTTTAGAGAAAAATATTTAAGCGTAATTGTTTGATAGTAAATTGTTTAATTGATTTATAGAGGTGTAATCTATTTAAAAATACTTTGTATTTGTGTTAAAAAAATTGTTTTAAATACAGGCGCTTAACAATAAGTTTCACAAATGATAACGTAAATTTGCACACGAAAAGGATAAATAATGTAAATGAAAGGAATTATTATTGGTAGCTCGGGTTTGGTCGGAAAAGAATTATTACATCAACTATGTGATAATCCTGCTTTTGACGCCATTACCATTTTAGTCAGAAGACCTTCCGGCATAAAGCATCCCAAAGTAAAAGAAGTTGTTATTGATTTTGAACATCTTGATAATTACAAAGAACATATAAAAGGGGACGTTGTTTTTTCCTGCCTTGGTACTACGAGGTCACAGTCTCCTGACCTGAAAACTTACTATAAAATAGATTACGAATATCCGGTAAAAATTGCCTGGATTGCTACTGAAAATAAGGTAAAGCAATTCCACATTATCTCTGCAGTTGGTGCGAAGGAAAAATCTTCCAATTCTTATTTAAAAGTAAAAGGAGAAACAGAGGTAAATATTTCTGTCATTAAATTTGATTCAACGCATTTTTATCGCCCTTCTATCCTTATCGGAAAAAGAAAAGAACCGCGTACAATGGAACAGATTGGCGTTGCGGCGATGAAGGTTGTTAATCCGTTTTTGTTTGGCGGCGCTAAAAAATACAGAAGCATTGCAGCAGCCGATGTAGCAAAAGCTATGATAGCACAGTCTTTGAAGCATCTGGAAGGTACCTTCTATTATGAATCTGACAAGATTCAGGAAATTGCTGATCAGTTATAGGCTTTTTATATCAATTGAAATTTTTTCAAGGCATATTCCAATATTTTTTCATCAGGATTGAAAGGCTTGACAAGGTCAAGCCCGAGATATTTTATTCCGGCATTAATCAGAATTTTTCTGTTTTCTTCTAATAGGTCATCGGTAAAATTCCAGCCACCCGCTTCCAAAACACAACTTTCAGGAATCAATCCTACAACCTCACAACCAATCGGTTTAACATTCAATGTTGCAGCCAGCGCTTTGCAGACTTCCCAAACTTTTAAGGGTGAAGTAACCCGGTAGTCCAATAAATTCATAGACACCTGCGCCGTATCAAAATCTTCCATAAACCATCCGATGGCGCGTAATTCGGGCAGTATTCCTCCGCTGCTGCTTCTCATCTTTTGTGCTATTTGTTTTGCAATACGTTCATCCCTGGTATTTAATGAAATATTAAAAGCCACCAGGATATTTCGTGCGCCTATAATGGTTGCACCTGTTCTGCTTACCTGCTCCCAGTTATCCGATAATTCATTTCCGGAATCAGGTTTCCATCCGGCCGTTTTTATTTTTTCCTGCAAACGCTCGTATTGTCCTTTTCTTATTTGCGGCAATGTTTTCCGGTGCGGTTCTGTAGCCGAATATTCGTATAGGTAAACCGGAATATTCAATTCATTCGCTACTCTTTCTGCTAATCTTTTTGAATAAGCAACGGCTTCGTCCATGGATATATTTGCCAAAGGCACCAAAGGACAAACATCTGTACTGCCCAGGCGCGGATGCGTACCATGCTGAAAACGCATGTCAATTTTTTCAGCAGCCACTTTGATTGCCTGAAATGCAGCTTCAATAACATTATCAGGATTTCCCGCAAATGTAAAAACTGTTCTGTTTGCAGCAGGACTTGGATCTATATGCAGTAGATACTGATCTTTAACTGATTCAACAGCTTCCCTGATTTCATTGATCACGGCTTCGTTCTGACCTTCACTGAAATTAGGTATGCATTCCAAAAGCGGGAGATTTGCCTGCATGATTATAGTTTTTTGCTATGACCTAAAAGCGTTAAATTTAAGGCATAATACAATACGTTCCTTATTATACCGTATATTAATCGTACCTTCGCGCCCTGTTCTAAAAAAGGAACATGATTAATTAGAGAAGTATGGAAACTTTCCAAAGTATTGGATTGAAAGAAGAGCTTGTGCAGGCAGTGCAGGCTTTAGGGTTTGTAACGCCGAGCCCCATTCAGCAACAAGCGATACCATTGCTGGTATCTGAGACTACAGACATTATTGCATTAGCGCAAACCGGAACCGGTAAGACTGCTGCATTCGGTTTGCCATTGTTGCACAAAATAGATCCAAAAGCAGAAGGCGTTCAGGCATTGGTATTAAGTCCCACGCGTGAATTGTGTATGCAAATTCAGGAAGAATTTGTGAAATACACTAAATTTTCAAGAGGAATTAACACATTGGCTGTTTATGGTGGTACACCAATCGGAACACAAATTCGTGAACTGAAGCGTAGTGTACAGGTAGTGGTTGCCACTCCGGGTCGTTTAATCGATTTGTTGGAGCGCGGCGCTATCAGTTTAGATAACGTCAAAATCCTTGTATTGGACGAGGCTGATGAAATGCTGAACATGGGTTTCAGGGATGATATTGATTTTATCCTGAAAAATAGTCCGGTACGCGAAAGCACCTGGTTGTTTTCTGCAACCATGAACAATGATGTCCGCCGGATTTCTAAACGTTACATGAAAGACCCGAAAGAGGTTTCTGTAGCGCGTGAAAATTCAGGTAGCGAAAATATTGACCACCAATATTTCGTAACCAATGCACACCAACGTTTTGATGCATTACGCCGTTTGCTGGATTTTGCACCGGATATTTATGGTATCATTTTTACCCGTACCAAGCAGGATGCTCAGGACATTTCAGAAAAACTGATGCGCGAAGGATATCATGTAAGCCCTTTGCATGGCGATATGGACCAGAAACAGCGTACCAAAGTAATGGACCGTTTCAAACGCAAAATGTTGCAGGCCATTGTAGCTACTGATGTTGCCGCACGCGGTATTGACGTAAACGATATTACGCACGTTATCAACTACGAATTGCCTGAAGATGCGGAAGTTTATACGCACCGTAGTGGTCGTACAGGCCGCGCCGGTAAATCGGGCATTTGTATGTCATTGGTTACTTCGCGTGAAATCGGCAGAATACGTCAGGTTGAAAGACTGGCTAAAACCCGTTTTCATAAGAGCGATATTCCTGATGGAGCAGAAGTGGTTCGTAAACGTTTGTTCCATTTCCTTGATAAGATTGAACAGGCTGAACCTGAAAATGGTTTTGGTGAAATTTATCAAAAAAGCATTCATGAGAAATTTGATAACCTCAGCAAAGATGAATTAATCAATCGTTTGCTTTGGTTGCAATTGAAAGATACTATTGTTGATTATGAGAATGCTCCTGACCTGAATGCAGGTTTCAATGACAGAAGTCGTGATCGTGGCGAGAGAGGCGAACGAAGTGAAAGAGGTGAGCGCGCAAGTGGTCCACGTAATGGTTCTACCCGTTTATTTATCAATATCGGAACAAAAGATGGCGCCGATGATGATTCTTTAGTTCAATTTATTACTGAGAACACAGATATCGAGCCTAATATGGTAAGCCGTATTACGGTTAGGGAACTCAGCAGTTTCTTCAACGTTCCCGGTGATGCAGTTGAATTCATTATGGATAATCTGGCTTCCCGCAAATTTAACAACAGAAAAGTGCGCGTGGAAGAAGCCGACAGAAAGCCAATGGGTGGCGGAAGCGGCGGTGGCGGCAATTATGGGAAACCACGTGACAGCTACAGAAAAGGTGGATATGAGCGAAAAGAATTTGGTAGCGAAACACAGAAATCGACCCGTGCCAGAAAACCGAATACAAGATATTAATGTAAATTGTTGATAGTATAAATATTTGAAATGGGTGATGCTTAGCATCACCCATTTTTGTTGAATGGATTGATTTATAGGAAGTTATTCAATGATTGTGGATATTTTCAGCTGCTTTTGTGAGTAACTTCAGTTATGATATTATTAATTTTAACATTTTGATGGGTGCAATATTAGGGAAAAGCACTACTTTTGCATCCGTACCAAATAGTTAATGTGTAATGGGATTTGATTTTGTACTTTGGTCTTGGCTTACATTTGCTTTGCCAATTCAACAACAGAACTTGCCTTTGCAGGCACCGATGGTAGTGAAGAAAGAAGTAAAGACTGAAACAGCACAACCACAAAAAACAGGTGTAGCAAGTTTCTATCACGATAAATTCGAAGGTAGAAAAACAGCAACAGGAGAAGTATTTGACAACGATAAGTTTACTGCAGCAAGCAATCATTTTAAATTAGGAACCTATGTTAAGGTAACTAACCAGTCAAACGGAAAAGTGGTTTATGTGAAAGTCAACGACCGTATGGGAAATCAGAACAGAATGATTGACCTTGCAGAAGTGGCCGCAGGTAAGCTTAAATTCAGAGGAAGCGGTTTAGCTAAAGTGAAAATAGAAGCTGTGCCAACCGAAGAAGGGAAACGTCAGGTATTAGCTCAGAAAACAGCAAGCGGCGGTTCAACTACAAATCAATTGTAAGATTTTAATAAAAAAAGATTCAGGTTTGAAAAAACCTGAATCTTTTTTTATCCGATATCCTCCTTTAATCTTTCCATTTCAATCCTTCCATCCTTCATAAATAAAGTCCTGTCGGCCATTGCCGCCAGTTTTTCATTGTGCGTTACAATGACGAATGTATGATTATATAAAGCCCTTAATTCCAGAAAAAGTTCATGAACAGCTTGCGCATTTGCAGTATCCAGATTACCTGTAGGCTCATCCGCAAAAATTACGGACGGTTTGTGAACAATAGCTCTGGCAATGGCCACGCGCTGCTGCTCCCCTCCTGAAAGTTCTGTCGGCTTATGATTCATCCGATGTAAGAGCCCAACCGTCTTCAATACCGCTGTTGCCGCTTCCGTTACTTCCTTTTTATTTTTATCTGCAATCCATAATGGCATACAAACATTTTCCAATGCAGTAAATTCAGGCAATAAATGATGGAATTGGAAAACAAAACCCATATGTTCGTTTCTGAACGCAGATTGTTTTTTAGCGCTGAGTTTGAAAATATCTTTATCCATCAGTTTTACATGACCTCTATCCGGAAAATCCAAAGAACCCAATAAGTGCAGCAATGTACTTTTACCTGCGCCTGAAGGCCCTGCAATAGCAACGAATTCGCCTTTCTTAATTTCAAGGGAGACATCATTCAATACCTGAAGCTGACCATATTTTTTTGAAAGATTTTGTGCTGAAAGCATGTGTTGTATTTTTGGGAGGAAACGTGTTTCTATTTCAATATCGAAATTAGTCTTGAACGCAATTCTTGTAAGTTCGGAATCTTATAAGGGATTAACTGCGTTTATTTGAAACCGAATTTTCCTGCGATTTTATAATTTTTGAATCCGGCAATCAACCTGCCGCCCAATATTTTATTTTCGATAAAAGTAAGTATTCTGTATTTGAGGCGGAATTGCTTTTTTAAGACTTCCGGATTTGTGCCTGTATATCGCAGATATTGCAGCCAATCCGTCTGTTCAATTCTGTTACGCATTACATCAGGATGTTTTCCTTTAAAAACGGGCAGTCTGGACAAATTGCCGTAATCAAAATAAGCCTCTTGTTTCACGCTGGCTACTCCGTCATGCATTATTTGCTGCTCCTCCACTTTTTTTACCATTTTTCGCGGGTCGCGGCACCAGCCATAATGATAGACATAGGCATTCAACTCAACGCAGTTTAATTTTCTGGTTCCTTCTTTCTGTGCATAGTTTTCATGATTGAAACCCGGTATCATCCTGAATGACTGTGCATCGCTCCAGGAATGAATATCAGGGTGGTTTCTGACAATTCTTATCTCCAGCGGATAGGCAAAATGAAGAGCATCAACATACCGGTCATAAGCGCCAAAGAAATGAATGTATTTCAATAAAAAGCCTTCCACCTCTTTCTTTTCAAGATAATGATTACAGGCAGCAATAATTACTTTCCCTGCATCCTGTTGCAACACTTCATCTGCCTGAAGATAAAGACACCAATCGCCCGCACAATGATGTAAAGCTATATCTGTTTGGTGTGCGTAAATATTGCCATGTTGATGATACTTCTTCGTATCCCAATCCGACTTGATTATTTTTATTTTTGAAGAAGGAATATTGCGGATTAGTGCTTCTGTCTCATCCGAATTATCACCCATTACAACAATAAATTCATCTACAAAATCCAACGCGGAACTTATGCTTTCTACTATAGGAAAATCAAACTTAATGGCATTCCTTATAATAGTAAATCCGCTTATTTTCATTCGTGAAATATTGATTTTATTGACCTGGTTTCAAAAGTAGGAAATAAATTAAACTATTGGCTTTCTGAATAGTCATAGCCTTTCGTTATGAGTAATCGATTCAGAAAGAATAATCTTTTTCAGGAGATAAGATTTGCTGATAATGATACGTTAGATGTTGAATTGACATTAAAATTTGTTAACTCGGGAATGTTTTTCCGACCGGTAAATATAAATTAAGATTAATCAAAAATTAAGGAACCGATTAGCTGCAAATGTTCGTATTTAAAATGAATATCTTACATTTGCACAAATCCAAATTAAAATAAAATTTATTGTAATATGTTTTGGACACTTGAATTGGCCTCCCATTTAGAAGATGCACCATGGCCTGCGACAAAAGACGAATTGATTGATTATGCCATCCGTTCGGGCGCTCCGCTTGAGGTGGTAGAGAATCTTCAGGAACTGGAAGACGAGGGAGAAATGTATGAAGGCGTTGAAGACATATGGCCTGATTATCCAACTCAGGAAGACTTCTTTTTCAACGAAGACGAATATTAATTTCTGTATAAAAAAACAGACGAAGGATGAATTCCTTCGTCTGTTTTTTTATTGCCTGTATGGCTTGTGTTATTTGTCGTAGTAAATCGTATTTATTGAAGAGGAAAAAAGCAAAGAATACAAAGCAACAAAAATCAAGCTTGTTATCAGGGAAATAAGCACCTTGATAAACATGTATCCAATGCTTTGAAAGCCCCATATTTCCAGGACAAAGAAGTAGATATGGTGGACTGTTAATAAGATGGCTGCATAAGTCATAAATGGCGTCCATCCCATCGATTTAACATTAGGCGACATAGTCTTGAATTCATCCAGCCTTTTAGGTAATAAACTTTCCAGTACAATAGTCCTTGCAAAAGCCATTAACACACATGCGGCGGCATGCATACCACCCGTATTCATAAATGTATCTACAGTTACTCCCATCATGAAACCCGCTACCAGCAGGAACCATACAGGCGTTGCAAAAGGCAATAGTAAAATAAATAAAGGATAAATATAAGGCACGTACGGAGGAATACCACCCGGAGAAGTCCACCAGAACAGGGATATCTTATTCAGCAATAAGACCTGAATAAGTACCAACAAAATAAATCTAAATGCATTACGCAGATATACGCTCATATCCTTTGTTTATAAATAACCTACTTTGTTTTTTCCGTTGACTTTGCCTCTAACTTATTTCTTTCTTCACTAAGTTTATTCTTTACCACATACACATACTGAAGCTTCCTGAAGTTGGTGGAAAGACGAACTTTTAAAGTTTTTGTACCGCTTGCTTTAATCGTATCTATTTTTGCAATAGTTCCTATCAATATATTTTCAGGATAAAAAGAAGAACCAATGGTATAAATACTATCTCCTCTTTTTATTTTCACATAAGAAGGAACCTTTTCAGTTATAAGGTAATCAGGTGAATTACCGTCCCAGATAGGAAAATAAGGGCCGGTGCCATCACTTAATTTAGCCGCCGTTTTACGGTCGCTCAAAACGGAAACGATAGTCGCGTAATGTTCAGATACATTTTCCACACGCCCTACAATTCCATTACCGGTAACAACAGCCATTTCTTTTCCTACGCCATCAGCAGAACCACGATTAATAGTAATCGAATTCTGTTTATCGTTTGCAATGGAGTTATTAATAACACGTGCCGGTATGTAATAATAGCTGGCATATCTTACTACTTTTGTTACACCCGTTGACGTGATTTTAATAGCACCCGTAGAATCTTTTGTAGTCGTTATAACAGTATCTTTTGCCGTAACAGGGATAGTAGCGATAGCATCCCTGAAAGTATCGATATTGCTGTTGCCTGCAATCAGGTTACGCAACCTTGCATTTTCGTTAAGCAAACTGTCGTTAAGCCTTTTCAACTGAAAATAATAAACTACATCATTTTGTTTTTTATAAACATAGCCAGAAATAGAATTGGAAGAATTGACAATGTCATTTCCCTGCATCGTATGACTCTTGGATATCATGGAAAAGCAAATCCCCTGCAAAAGAAGAAAGAGAATGATATTCCAGTAACGGCGGATGAGTAGTATAAACTGGCGCATATTTTGTCAAAAAAGAAAATGCAAATTAGTAAATGGCAATGTTATAAACAGCTCATTCACTGATTTGCATGCTCTCGTTATTACAACTATTTCATTAAGAAAGTAAAACGGTTAATATTCTTCAAAGACATACCGGTTCCGCGAACTACGGCGCGAAGCGGATCTTCAGCTACATGAACCGGCAATTTTATTTTTTGAGAAATACGTTTATCCAATCCACGCAACAATGCGCCACCACCTGTAAGGTACAAGCCACGACGATAAATATCGGAAGCCAACTCCGGTGGCGTACTTTCCAATGCTTTCAAAATCGCTTCTTCAATTTTGAAGATAGATTTATCCAAAGCTTCGGCAACTTCCTGATAGGAAACCTGTATCTGTTTAGGGATACCTGTTACAAGGTCACGGCCATTAACAGCAATATCATCCGGTGGATTATCCAGTTCTTTTAATGCAGAACCGACATGTATTTTAATTTGCTCGGCAGTACGTTCACCGATATTCAGACTATGGTAACGGCGCATGGCTTCCATGATGTCCGTAGTGAATTCATCGCCCGCAATACGGATACTTTGATCGCACACTATACCGGCCAATGATATAACGGAGATACCTGTTGTACCACCACCGATATCAATGATCATGTTTCCGGTAGGCTCCTCCACATCAATACCGATACCCAAAGCCGCAGCCATTGGTTCGTGTATCATGTAAACCTCCTTTGCGCCGGCTTGTTCAGCACTATCACGCACAGCGCGTTTTTCAACTTCAGTAATGCTTGAAGGAATACAGATAACCATTCTCCAGCTCGGTGGAAATAATGGCTTCTTCGGATAAACCATTTTAATCATCTCGCGCAACATGCCTTCTGCTGCATCGAAATCTGCTATCACGCCATCTTTCAGCGGACGAATGGTTTTTAAATTATCATGCGTCTTTTCGTGCATCATCATGGCTTTTTTACCAACAGCCACAATTTTATTGGTGGTTCTGTCTTTTGCCACAATAGAAGGCTCATCAACTACAACCTGGTCATTATGAATAATTAAGGTATTTGCTGTACCAAGGTCAATCGCAATTTCTTGCGTTAAAAAATTAAACAATCCCATTTTATTATCGGATCTGGAATATTATGAAAGAGGTGAAATAATTATTGCAATCAGGAATAATTATGCAAAAGTCCGAAAAATAAACGGCTTTTTGAATGCCTTTTCCTAAAAAAAGCATAATAAAATCAAATTTTTGTCAAATTTAGGAACATGGCCTGAACATATCATTAAAAACCTCGTTACGAATGAATTCCGGTTCATTTTACTTATAGTTTTTGTTTGTCATAGGTTTGTAATTATTCTTCAAAATGAATCCATTCACCAAATCCATTACTGCTATATGATAAGTATATCAAAACGATTGCTTAATTTTGCAGCCAAATTTTGAAAATGATACAGACAGATATAGCTATTATCGGCGCCGGTCCTGTGGGAATGTTTGCAGTGTTTGAAGCCGGATTGTTGAAAATGCGTTGCCATCTGATAGACTACCTGCCTCAAGCCGGCGGACAGCTTTCAGAAATATATCCTAAAAAACCAATTTATGATATTCCGGGTTATCCTTCCGTTCTTGCACAGGAATTGATTGATAACCTGCAAAAGCAAATTGCCCCTTTCCATCCGACTTATACATTAGGCGAGAGAGTGGAAGGTCTTGAAAAACGTGGGGAAGCTGATTTTGTACTGACTACCAATCTGGGTACTCGGATAGAAGCAAAAGCTGTAGTTATTGCAGGCGGTTTAGGTTGTTTTGAACCACGTAAACCGGTTGTTGCAAACTTAGAAGAGTTTGAAAATGGTAAAGGCGTTAATTACATGATCCTTGAGCCTGAATTCTATCGCGAAAAGAACATGATTCTTGCCGGTGGCGGCGACAGTGCTTTAGACTGGACCATTCACCTGGCGAATATTGCCAGAAAAGTAACATTGGTTCACCGTAGTGAAAGTTTCCGCGGCGCTCCTGATTCTGTAAATAAAGTAATGAAGCTTGCGGAAGAAGGAAAGATTGAATTAATCCTGAACACCAACCTTACACACGTTCACGGAAATGGTTCTTTGCATAGTGTTTCAATGGAGGACAGCAAGACAAAAGAAGCAAGAACAATTGAAGCTGATTATCTGATTCCGTTATTTGGCCTGAGCCCGAAATTAGGGCCTATTGAAGGCTGGAATCTGAATATTGATAAGAATGCTATTGAAGTAAATACAGAAGATTATTCCACCAATATTCCGGGTATCTGGGCCATTGGTGATATCAATACCTACAAGAATAAACTGAAGCTGATTCTATGTGGCTTCCATGAAGCGGCATTAATGAGTCACAGCGCTTATAAATACATTAATCCGGGCGTGAAATACACGATGAAATATACAACGGTTAATGGTATTTCGGAATTCTAATTGGTTTATTGCATTTCATTTTAAATAGTAGAGACGTTGCATCGCAACGTCTCTACTATTTAATGCTTAACCTTTCTCCGAAGAATAAATTTATTTAATTTGCAGCCTGAAACAGATTTTCAATCTGAAAACAATAAAATGTAAATCAAATGGACGAAAATATAATTACCGTATTCGTGGAAGACAGAGCAGGTACCGTAAATCCTGTAGAAGCCCCAACAGATATGAGTTTGAGTTTAATGGAAATCCTGGTTGCCAATGAATATGATATTCTGGCAACCTGTGGAGGCATGGCGCTTTGTGCAACCTGCTGTGTAGATGTTATGGAAGGCGAAGAAATGCTTGAACCAATGAGCGATGACGAGTATGCTATGTTAGATACATTGCCTGATTTATTGCCAAATTCAAGGTTGGCTTGCCAGCTTAAACTGAACAATAAAATGCACAACATGAAAGTGCGTTTGCATGCTGAAACTTAAATCATTTTTATTGATTCAAACAAATAGCCGCAACTGACTGTTGTGGCTATTTTATTTTCATATCCGCATGTGACTGCTCAGTCTTATCATTTTCATTGGCAAAGCATAATATAAATATTGGGAGAAAAAATAAATTGTAGTTTGGTGCCCGATAAAAATAACAGGAACTGAAATAAATTAATTGAAGAAAAATTTTTGAATTAAGGAATAAAATTATATTTTAACTTCCGGTTGTTTAATTATGTAAACCTAAAATAAAGTAAGCGAATGGAAATACTTGATATAAAAGTGATGAAAGGGCCAAATTACTGGTCTGCAAGAAGGCATAATCTGATTGTAATGCTACTGGATTTACAAGAGCTGGAAGAAAGGCCCACCAATACTATTGATGGTTTTTTAGAAAGATTGGAGGTATTATTGCCAACACTGTACACGCATCGTTGCAGTGAAGGCGTAGAAGGTGGTTTCTTCTCCCGAGTTAAAGAAGGAACGTGGATGGGACATGTAATTGAACACATTGCATTAGAGATTCAGACATTGGCAGGAATGGAAGTTGGTTTTGGGCGTACGCGCAGCAGTGATAAACATGGTGTGTACCACGTAGTATTTTCTTATTACGAAGCCAAAGCCGGTACGTATGCTGCAAGAGCTTCCGTAGCCATTGCTCAGGCTTTGATTGACAATAAGGAATATGATTTGGATGCAGATATTCAAAAGCTCCGGGAGCTCAGGGAAGAAGAGCGCTTAGGTCCAAGTACAGGTTCCATTGTAGAAGAAGCGATGAGGAGAAAAATCCCTTGGATTCGGTTAAACAGACATTCACTGGTTCAATTGGGTTATGGCAAAAACCAGCAACGGATTCAGGCCACAGTTGCAAGCACTACAAGCAGTATTGCCGTTGAATTGGCTTGCGATAAGGAAGATACCAAGAATTTACTGGAGGCCGCACAAGTTCCCGTTCCCAAGGGAATAATAGTATATAACGAAGAAGATTTGGAACTCGCGGTAAAACGCATCGGCTATCCATTGGTGACAAAGCCTTTAAATGGAAATCATGGCCGTGGTGCAACTACCAATCTTAAAACATGGGAAGAATTAAAAGAGGGTCTGGAAATAGCACAGAAGCATTCACGGGCTGTCATTTGTGAGAAATTTATAACCGGGTTTGATCATAGGGCACTGGTTGTTAATTACAAATTCGTTGCAGCTGCATTGCGTACGCCTGCGGCTGTAAAGGGTGATGGAAAGCATACAATTCAGGAATTAATTGATATTGTAAACAGCGATCCGCGCAGGGGTTTTGGCCACGAAAAAGTATTGACGAATATTACCGTTGATAAACAAACCGAAAACATTCTGGCCGAAAAAAATCTTACACTTGAAACAGTGTTACCGGCAGGTGAAAGCATCTGGTTAAAGCCTACAGCAAATCTTAGCACAGGTGGCACAAGCACTGATTTGACAGATCAGGTACATCCGAGCAATATTGTTTTATTTGAAAGAATTGCACGTATCATTGGCCTCGATATCTGCGGTGTAGATGTAATGGCCCCTGATTTGACAAGGCCATTGACTGAGAACGGCGGCGCAGTTATAGAAGTCAATGCAGGCCCGGGCTTCAGGATGCATCTGGCGCCGTCGGAAGGATTGGCAAGAAATGTGGCTGAGCCCGTAATAGATATGTTATTCCCTCCGGGTAAATCTGCACGCATTCCGATTATTGCAGTTTCCGGTACTAATGGTAAAACAACCACAACCCGGCTAATTGCTCATATTATGAAGCAAACCGGTGCCCATGTTGGCTTTACAACCACTGATGGTATTTATATCCAGAACCAGATGATGCAGATGGGCGATTGTACCGGCCCTGTTTCAGCTGAATTTATTTTGAAAGATCCGACTGTGGAAGTGGCTGTTTTGGAATGTGCAAGAGGCGGTATTTTAAGAGCCGGTTTGGGCTTTCATAATTGCAATGTAGCTGTTGTGACCAATGTAGCCGGCGACCATCTTGGCTTGCAAGGTATTGATACCATTGAAAAACTGGCAAAAGTAAAAGCTGTTGCGGTTAAGACTGTATTCAAAGACGGCTATGCAATCCTGAATGCAGATGATGACCTGGTCTATGATATGCGTAAAGAGTTGGAATGTAATATTGCATTGTTCTCTCTTGTGGAAAATAACAGAAGAGTGATTGAACATTGTAAAAAAGGCGGACTGGCTGCAGTTTATGAAAATGGATTTTTAACCATTATTAAGGGTGGTTGGAAAATCAGGGTTGAGAAAGTGAGCAATGTTCCCATAACATTTGGTGGAAGTGCAGAGTTCAATGTAGCCAATGCTTTGGGTGCTGTTCTGGCAACTTATGTTTCTGATGTTTCCATTGAGAATATAAGAATCGCGTTGCAGACATTTATACCATCGGCAGCATTAACGCCGGGTCGTATGAACATCTTTAAGTTTAATGACTTTACTGTCATGCTGGACTATGCCCATAATACACACGGCATGCAGGCAATTGGTAAATTTGTTTCTCAGATAACGGCCTCGCATAAGGTAGGTATTGTAGCCGGTGTAGGCGACAGGCGTGATGAAGATACGATTGAACTGGGTGAAGAAGCCGCTAAGATGTTTGACGAAATCATTATCCGGCAGGATAAAAACCTGAGAGGCAAACAGGATTCGGAAATCATAGCCCTTATTGAAAAGGGAATACGTAATATCAATAAAGATTTGCCTATCCATGTAATTCCAAAAGAAAGTGAAGCCATTGACTACGCGTTGACAAATGCGAAGAAAGATTCCTTCATTACTATTATAAGCGATGTAGTACCTGATGCATTGGAGCAAGTAAAAAGCATGAAAGAAAAAGAAGGATCTATTTTTTAAAAAAACAGATCCTTCTTTCCGGGAAATTCTAAAAAGACAAAAGGCTTTCATAAGAAAGCCTTTTGTCTTTTCCCTTAATTAAAATTAGTTACAATATTCTTCGTAAGCTTGTTTCAAATTAGCTGAAATCATAGCAGCAGAGCGACCTTCAATCATATGACGCTCAATCATATGAACCAATTTTCCATCTTTGAACAATGCAATAGCAGGGGAGGATGGAGGGTAAGGCAACAAATAAGTACGAGCTTGTTTTACAGCATCTAAATCAAAACCGGCAAATGTTGTAACAGCTTGTGACGGTTTTTTACCTTCGCCTTGTAACGATTCCAAAACGCCCGGACGAGCCGTTCCCGCGCTGCAACCGCAAACCGAATTTATAACTAATAAAGTAGTACCTTCTTTCGGAATGATATTGTCTACTTCTTGTGGTGTCAATAATTCCTTAAAGCCATTCTGAGTTAACTGGGCTTTCATCGGATTCACTAATTCTGCAGGATACATAATATTAAAGTTCTGTTTTTTGAATAATTGCTCCGCAAAATTAAGTCATTTCTTTTGCTTTCCTTTCTTTGCCGATTCATCATTTTCTATACTGTAATCAATTTTTTGTTGCCGCTTGTGTAAGTTTGCATAGAATTCTTTTACTTATGCCTTATTTACAATCGTTTGAAGCTCAGGATTTGCAGTCTTTAATTTCCAGAAGAACGGGTGAAATCAAACTGGGAGAATGCTGTCTTTTTTTTCAGGGAGATGATATGAAAAATGCTCTTGCTGCATTTCAGGGCAAATTTGTAGTTATCGGGTTGCCCGAAGATATCGGTGTACGGGCAAACGGTGGTATCGGTGGCACTCAGACTGCATGGCTTCCTTTCCTTAAAAGCTTTGTAAATATCCAGGAAACAAAACAATTGAGCGGTAAAGACTTTTTCATTTTGGGTTCAATAAATTTTGAGCCATTAATGAAAGATTCTAAAGACGCAACAATAGAAAAATTAAGAGAGAGTACTGCCCGGATTGATGATATTGTTACACCTGTTATTCAGGAAATTATCAGTCATAATAAAATTCCGATTGTAATCGGTGGCGGGCATAATAATGCATATCCTTTACTCAAAGCGCTTTCGTCAGCAAAAGGTAAAACAATAAATGTGGTGAATCTTGATGCACATTCCGATTTCAGGCAGTCAGAAGGAAGGCATAGCGGTAATGGGTTCAGGTATGCTTATCAGGAAGGTTATTTGAAGAAATACGCCATGCTTGGTTTACACGAAGCTTACAATGGTCAGCATATAGTTGATGAACTTCAGGTCAATAATGATCTGCAGCCTTTGTTTTTTGAAGATGTTTTTTTGCGGAATAAAATGACATGGAGTGATGCCATCTCAACATCATTGAGCTTTGTGAAGCAAGATTCATTCGGTGTAGAATTGGATGTAGATTGTATTGAAAATGTGTTAAGCAGTGCTGCAACGCCTGTTGGTATTAGCACACAACAGGCGTTGCAGTATTTATATCAATGTGGCCTGAATCCTGATGCTTCCTATTTACATCTGCCTGAAGGCATCAGCCAACGGACAGATGGATGGCAAAACATCTTTACAGGCAAATTATTGAACTATCTGGTACAGGCTTTTTGCAAAGGTGTAACAGAACGTAAATAATTGTTATAAGCATTTGTTATCGTAACAATATCACCTCGCCTTTTTTCTGAAACAAGGAACCATCTGTACATTCAGATTGAATCAGGTAAAAATACGTCCCTACATCGCTCATTATACCATTGAAAGTTCCATCCCACTGACTGTAAATATTGTAAGAAATAAAAACCTTTTTACCCCATCTGTCAAATATCTGAATCTTATATGACCTTGGATGTCCTGCCGTAATGGCGCCGAATTTATCATTAAGGCCGTCGCTATTCGGGCTGAACGCATTTGGGATTGAAATACCGCAGCAATCTTCGGCGGCAACGAAAATACTTGTTGAATCAACACATTGAAAAGTGCTTTCACCTTGAATTACAATAGTGTTTTCTTTCAATGGAAGCGGAATGTTAGCAGGATTAAACGCTGAAGCATGTACATTGTTTACAAACCAATTGTATCGGTCTGCTCCGCTGCCCGTCATCGTTAATGTATCGCCGACACAAATTAATGGGTCGTGCGCAATGTCGATGGTTAATACAGGAAGAGGGTGTACTGTCAATGTAAGTTCCCGGATGGAATCACAGCCGCCGCTGCCATTATAAGTTTTAGTATAGACTCCCGGGTTTTGATAAAACTCACCGTCAAAACGATACTGTTCTCCCTGGCAAATCTCTGCGATGATTTCGGTTTTTGATGATTCTGATATCCGGATATCTATCGTCCTGTATAAACTGTCGCAATTATTCACATTATAAAAAGTGTCCTGTAATATTTGACTTGCTATATAAGTAATGCCTTCAAAGGTGACAGAGTCGCAATCTGTTATTGTTAATATCGGGGCAATAACAGGTGGAGGATTAACTGTCAGATTAAGTGTAGTTACGCTATCGCAGCCCGTACCTGTTGCAGGACTTGTGAAAGTTGCTGCATTGTTGCCGCCCATATTTACCATTATGCCATTCCAGAGAAAAGGCAATTGATTTGCACAGATAGTAATGTTTTCATTAGCCATAAGTACGGGATTGACTGTTAAGTTCAATGTTGTTACGCTATCGCAACCCGTGCCTGTTGCCGGACTCGTGAAAGTAGCCGCATTATTACCTCCCGCATTTACCATCATGCCGTTCCATGTATAAGGCAATTGACTGGAACAAATAGTGATATTTTCATTCGCTGCAAGTGTCGGATTGACTGTCAGATTCAAAGTCGTGATACTATCACAACCCGTGCCTGTTGCAGGACTCGTGAAAGTAGCCGCATTATTACCTCCCGCATTTACCATCACGCCGTTCCATGTATAAGGCAATTGACTGGAACAAATAGTGATATTTTCATTCGCTGCAAGTGTCGGATTAACTGTCAGATTCAAGGTCGTGATACTATCACATCCCGTGCCTGTTGCAGGACTTGTAAATGTCGCAGCATTATTGCCTCCTGCATTCACCATCATCCCGTTCCAAAGGAAAGGCAATTGATTGGCACAGATGGTGATGTTTTCATTTGCCGCCAGCGTTGGGTTAACTGTTAAGTTCAAGGTAGTTACACTGTCACAACCTGTACCGGTTGCAGGGCTTGTAAAGGTTGCCGCATTGTTACCGCCCATATTCACCATTATTCCGTTCCAGGAAAAAGGCAATTGGTTGGCACAGATGGTGATATTCTCATTAGCAGTAAACGTAGGATTAACTGTAAGGTTTAGGGTTGTTGTGCTGTCGCAACCTGTACCTGTCGCAGTGCTTGTAAATGTCGCAGCATTGTTACCACCCGCATTTACCATCATCCCGTTCCAGAGAAAAGGCAATTGGTTGGCACAGATAGTGATGTTTTCATTTGCCGCAAGCGTAGGATTAACTGTCAGATTCAAGGTCGTGATACTATCACATCCCGTGCCTGTTGCGGGACTTGTGAAAGTTGCTGCATTATTGCCTCCCATATTCACCATCATTCCGTTCCATGAGAAAGGCAACTGATTGGCACAAACTGTGATGTTTTCATTTTCGGTAAGTGTAGGATTGACTGTAAGGTTCAGAGTTGTTGTACTATCACATCCCGTTGCGGTAGCAGGGCTTATGAAAGTCGCTGCATTGTTGCCGCCCATATTCACCATCATCCCATTCCAGAGAAAAGGTAATTGGTTGGCACAGATAGTGATGTTTTCATTTGCCGCAAGCGTAGGATTGACTGTCAAATTGAGTGTGGTTGTGCTGTCGCACCCTGTGCCTGTTGCAGGGCTTGTAAAAGTTGCCGCATTGTTACCGCCCATATTCACCATTATTCCGTTCCAAGTATAAGGCAATTGGTTGGCGCAGATGGTGATGTTTTCGTTTGCAGCAATCGTCGGATTAACTGTAAGATTGAGTGTGGTAATACTATCACAGCCTGTTGTATTAGCGGGACTCGTGAAAGTCGCTGCATTGTTACCGCCTGCATTTACCGTCATGCCGTTCCATTGGAAAGGCAATTGGTTGGAACAAATGGTGATGTTCTCATTTGCGGTAAGTGTAGGATTGACTGTCAGATTGAGTGTGGTTGTGCTGTCGCACCCTGTGCCTGTTGCAGGACTTGTAAAAGTTGCCGCATTGTTACCGCCCATATTCACCATTATTCCGTTCCAGGTGTACGGTAACTGATTAGCACAGATAGTAATATTTTCATTTGCAGCAAGTGTAGGATTAACTGTAAGGTTAAGTGTCGTAATGCTATCACATCCCGTGCCTGTTGCGGGACTTGTGAATGTCGCCGCATTGTTACCGCCCGCATTTACCGTCATGCCGTTCCATGTATAAGGCAATTGACTGGAACAAACAGTGATGTTCTCATTTGCCGCAAGCGTCGGATTAACTATAAGGTTGAGTGTGGTTGTGCTGTCGCACCCTGTGCCTGTCGCAGAACTTGTGAAAGTTGCCGCATTGTTACCGCCTGCATTTACCATCATGCCGTTCCATTGGAAAGGCAATTGACTGGAACAAATAGTGATGTTTTCATTCGCTTCAAGCGTCGGATTGACTGTCAGATTGAGTGTGGTTACACTATCGCAACCTGTACCTGTTGCAGGGCTTGTGAAAGTAGCCGCATTGTTACCGCCCATATTCACCATTATGCCATTCCAAGTATAAGGCAATTGGTTGACGCAGATGGTAATGTTCTCATTTGCGGTAAGTGTAGGATTGACTGTCAGATTGAGTGTGGTTACACTATCGCACCCTGTGCCTGTCGCAGAACTTGTAAAGGTCGCTGCATTGTTGCCGCCCATATTCACCATTATTCCGTTCCATAGGAAAGGCAATTGGTTGGCACAGATGGTAATGTTTTCATTTGCAGCAAGCGTCGGATTGACTGTCAGATTGAGTGTGGTGATACTATCACATCCTGTACCTGTTGCGGGACTTGTAAAGGTCGCTGCATTGTTGCCGCCCATATTCACCATTATTCCGTTCCATAGGAAAGGCAATTGGTTGGCACAGATGGTAATGTTTTCATTTGCAGCAAGCGTCGGATTGACTGTCAGATTGAGTGTCGTGATACTATCACATCCCGTACCTGTTGCGGGACTTGTAAAGGTTGCCGCATTATTGCCACCTGTATTTACCATCATGCCGTTCCATGTGAAAGGCAATTGATTGGTGCAGATGGTAATATTCTCATTTACGATAAGTATTGGATTAACTGTAAGGTTAAGTGTGGTAATGCTATCACATCCTGTGCCTGTTGCAGGACTTGTGAAAGTCGCAGCATTGTTGCCGCCTGAATTTACCATCATGCCGTTCCATGTATAAGGCAATTGGTTGGCGCAGATGGTGATGTTCTCATTCGCAGTAATAACAGGATGTACTGTGATATTACGTTGTGCTGTGATAGTATTGTCACATGCATCCCTGACCCTTAGATATATCGTGTTGTTTCCGGGATTATTAAGTATAATATTGGCAGGTGATCCTGTAGCTGCCACCGGAACTCCGGTTGGATTAAGACTCCAGGAATAAGTATATGGAGGAACGCCGAATACCGCGGCTGCGGCTGTTGCAGTAACAGATTCGCCCTGACAAATACTGGCTGCAGAAAGCGTAATGGCATTATTTGGATTTTGAAATTCTACCGTACGCCCTGTAATTGTCATAGTCCAGGGAGAACCCGCTCCGATACAGGTACCACTGCAACCCGGTGAAGGGTTAAAGCAACGGTAAAACCTCATCTGAAACGGAATTGTTTGAGCTGCACAGGAAGGGGCAGGCAAACAATTTGCTACATCATCCATTATAGAAAAATTAGTGCCCGAGCAACTGCCGCCACCTGCAAGATTACAGAAGTAAATAGCTCCATTGGCAGAAGGGCTCATACAATTCCCGGTATGAAAAGAAAACCCTCCATCATTTCTCCAGCAAGCTCCACTCGCTATATATGTGAAGGTAAAAGCCACATTGGTTATTGTAGCTGCGGGAGGGACGTTGGCATTAAGGTTATAAGCACAGTAAGCATTATAACAATTGAAACTGAATCCGGAACCAACTATAGCATTTGCCGCAAGAGTCGCGGTACCGGTAACTAAAGGATCGATTATGATTTGATGTCCCGCATTATCTTCAATCCATTGACCCGGCACCAATATGTCTAATGTACTACCATTGAGCTGATATTGCAGTTCTATCATTGCGTCTTTGCCCTGGTCTTTCACATATCCAACCCCCTGGTTAATGTGCAGCACATCGTTGCCATTATGAAATACTGCAACTTCACCTGTTCCGTACTTCTGCATAGGGTCAGCCATGAATTCCAGCTTTGTATTCCCTGTTCCCGAAAACTCATCCCTGAATATCAGCATATCATGCTTTCCATATTGCATGCTTTTGATTATGAAATTTGTTTTAACAGCACCTCTGTATACTTTTAGCTCGGCATCTATACCATTAAAAATGTTGTTTACGTAAATGCCGTCTTCTCCTGCAGTATAGTCCTGCAGATTTGCTTCTGCCAGCCGTTGTTCCTGCATCCCGTCTTTTGCAATCAAATGCCAGCGGTTAAAGGAAATTTTTCCTAATGCAGTATTTATGGCAAGATCGTTGGTGTTCAGATTGAATACGACAGGTTCCGCACAATTTGCTGACTTGTATATCTTATAACCGACGGATTGCAGCCGGTGATCAATCGTTTCCCAATGGCCGCTCTTTAAGATGTTGAGATGGCCAAGGGCTTGTTGCGAATAATACTTTGTAGTATCAGCAGCATCCCGGAAAAAGCGTTTATCAGCCGTTCTTTCGCTGTAAATTTCAATGCAGTTTTCATTAGGAGCATCTGCAGGCAATATCCCGAATTCAGGATGGTTATAGTATTTGGGATCATTTAGCTGACGCCATAATGCCATATTTGTTGCCTGCCTCTTTTTATTGAATGATGTGAAATTACTTTTGCTTGCTTCAGGACCAATATCTGTTTTTTGCGCTCCTGCTTCATGTACTAATGCAAGACATAGAAGTGTTATTTGTAGTGCAAATCGAAGAAATTTGATCATATAGTTCATTTTTTATAAAATAGTTGTATGCGAAATATTAATATTAAATACAATGAATTCTCCATTTTAATCTATTTTGAGATTAAAATGGAGATTTTTTAAACTTAAAGATAAGTTATTTAATGCTTAATTATGTAAGACTGCATAATTTTAGCAAAAGGTTTGGTGGCTTGATATTATGCTCTGTTGAAAAGCGGTTTAAAGAGAAGCATCCCGGCTTTAAACATCTTGTAGCATAAAAAGAGGCTGTCTGAATTTTAGGCTCCTTCCTTTTTTTACTTCCACATATCTGTTAGAATAGGTCTTTACCCTTCCGGACGTAGGTCTTTACCCGTAAGAGAGGTAGTCAAACCCCGTCGGCTACGGGTGCTCATTATAGTTTTTACGGGTTTTGACCCGTCCCGGAACGGGTTAAAAGCATTAGCGGAACGATTTATGATTCATTCCCGTACGGGGTATGAATATAGATTGAACGGGTTTTGACCCATAGGCATACGGGGGTAATGCACCATCAGGACGGGGTGAGGCCTATGTTCAGACGGGGTAAAAGCATTAGTAGGACGGGGTGTGACCTGTCTCGGAACGAGGGGTATGCGCCATTCGGACGGGCTAAGAGCTATGTTCAGACGAGTTAAAGGGGGTGTTTGTTGCCATTCATGTCAGGCAATTTAAAATATAAAATACATGCCTTCAAGAAATCAGATAACTGAACGAACAAAAAAGGCTGTCCGGAATTCCGGACAGCCTTAGTATAATATGATTTTTAAACGCCTGTTATTCGATGGTATAACTCATCTCACCGCCTTTTTCATCTTTCAGCAAAATGCCGGAAGCAGCAAGCATATCCCTTATTTTGTCAGAAGCGGTGTAATCTTTCCGGAGTCTGGCTTCCTTGCGCATTTCAATAACCAATTGCAATACATCATCCAGTTTGCTGTCATTGTTTTGTTGCAATGGTTGCAGGCCAAGAATATCTTCAAGATAAGTTTTGAAAGTGGTTTGCAATAATGCAAATGTTGTTGCGCTTAGTGCATCCGGCTTTATTTGCCCACCTTTAATACCATTGATAATGGGTGCAAGCTCAAACAGGTTTGCCAGCACTTTTGCCGTGTTGAAATCATCGTTCATATCATCTGCACAAGCATTGCAAAAGTCCTGAACCTTTTTATCCAGATCTTTATCCGTTGCTGTTTCGCTTTCAGGTGAAGTTAATTTTTTCAACACTTCATAAGCTTCCCAGATGCGTTTCAACGCTTTCTCAGAGGCTTGCAAAGCTTCATTTGAAAAATCCAATGTGCTGCGGTAATGTGTCTGCAAAATATAGAAACGTATCACCATCGGATGATAAGCCTGTTCTAAAATAGGATGCTCCCCACTGAATAATTCAGTCAGTTTGATGACATTGTTATAGCTCTTACCCATCTTACGGCCATCAATAGTAATCATATTATTGTGCATCCAGTAATTTACCGGAGCACAACCATGTGCAATCGTGCTTTGTGCAATCTCGCTTTCATGATGTGGGAATTGTAAATCCATACCGCCGCCATGAATGTCAAATTGTTTGCCCAGGTATTTACTGCTCATAGCGGAGCATTCAATATGCCAGCCGGGGAAACCTTCGCCCCAGGGGCTTTTCCAGCGCATGATATGTTCTTCCGGCGCTTTTTTCCATAAAGCAAAATCAGCCTTATCGCGTTTTTCATTCTGGCCTTCCAATTCACGTGTGGTTTCCAGCAAGTCTTCCAATACCCTGCCTGAAAGTTTTAAATAAGGATATCCGGCAGCATATTTTTTTACATCAAAATAAACGGAACCATCCACTACATAAGCATAGCCTTTTGCAATGATATCCTCAATCATGTTGATTTGTTCTATGATATGGCCCGTTGCTGTCGGCTCAATGGAAGGTGAAAGGTTATTGAATTTGCGCATGCCCCAATGAAAAAGTTCGGTGTATTTATGAACTAATTCCATTGGCTCCAGCAATTCAAGAATGGCTTTTTTTGCCACTTTGTCTTCCGCTTCACGGCCTTCTTCTTCAAAGTGGCCGGCATCTGTTATATTACGTACATAGCGCACTTTATAGCCCAGATGTTGCAAATAACGATTTACGATATCGAATGTGATATATGGGCGGGCATGTCCCAGATGCGATTCACCGCTGACAGTAGGGCCACACACATATAGCCCGACATGACCGGGGGTAATGGGTTTGAATTCCTCTTTCTGGCGACTGAACGAATTATATAGATGTAAACTGGACATAGTATTTATTATGACCCGCAAAAATAAGGTTTAGTTGGGAATAAGTTCGGCAGGCTATTTCAATAGTCAAAAATGAACTATGACCGCTTTAATGGCTTATGTTGCAAGCCCTGCCTCCGATCCGGCTTTTAATCTTCCGGAGCAAGGAAGCATTGGAGAAATGCGCGAAGCTGCGCAGAGATATTGAGTCAAATTGCATCAGAATTTTAATAGCCGGCTTTCAGATTTGTCAACTTTTTAGATTTGTCAACTTTTTGAAAGTTGACAAATCTAAAAAGCCGCGTCACGATAGTTTTCAGCTCTATTAAAATGCTTTCAGTTCATTGCCTTGAATCAGATATTGCATTTGTATAGAAAGATACAGTAATTGTACTTTTGAGTTGGCGTTTCTTTCAATGTGGTAAACGGTTTTATTGATGGCTTCGTCCATTGCCTGAAAAACGGAAGGCGCAAAATTTCTCTGGGCTAATTTCCCTGCAAAAGTAGCTTCGTCATCGGGCAATGCAGGATGATGATTTGGAATAAGGCTCATCCTCAATGCATGGGCCAGCAATTGTTGGGTAAACAACAAAAAATTCTTTTGCTGTTCGCGACCAAGTTTAGCCAGGTCTTCCACCCATTTGTTTAAAGTCAGTCCGTTATTGGTGAAGATACCATTAAACCATTCCCTTAATGGCAACAGCAAGTCATTGCCGGAATATTGTAGTAATTGCAGCGCATGCGCAAAATTACCATCAGCCAATTGTGCTACCTGAGCCGCTCTTCTTGGTTCGGTATTGTATTTTGAAACCAAAGCTTCGCCTATTTCAGCGGGCATTAAAGGCAACAGATGTACTTGTTGCGTGCGGGAAAGAATAGTATTTAATACATCTTCTACATCTTCCGCCACCATCAATATCAAAGTCTTTTGCGGAGGTTCTTCAATCAGCTTCAACAGGATATTACCTTCTTTGCCTAAATATTCGGGCCGCCAGATAATCTGGATTTTATAACCTCCTTCAAATGCAGTAAGGTTAAGCGTATCAATCATTTCACGGCATTCTTCTGCGGTAATATTGCCTTGTTTATTTTCGGCATTAATAAACTGTAACCAGTCAAAAGTGGATCCGTAGGGAGATTGCTTTACAAACTCCCTGAAATCGTTCATGAAGACATTGCTCGAAGCTTTTTGTCCGGGTTTAGGTGAAATGGATGGAAAGGAAAAATGCAAATCAGGATGTGCCAGCTTGCCGACTTTATGACAACCTGCACAGTCGCCACAGGAATCATTTGCCTGTTTGTTTTCGCAAAAAATGAATTGCGCCAATGCCAATGCCATAGGCAGGCCACCTGTGCCTTCCTTGCCGACTAACATTAACGCATGGGGCAATTTATCTGAATGCCAAAGGTTAAGTAATCCTTTTTTTGCCAAATCCTGACCGATAACTTCTTTGAATTGCATGCGACAAAGATAAGCGGGGATATTTTTATGGAAGCAAAAAATTACCGGATGAGCGTGACATCACCTTTTAAGTTATAAGTTTTTTCGCCTATAATATAGTTTACGTAGTAAAAATAGACGCCTAAATCGGCTATTTTATTGTTATAATAACCATCCCATCCTTCGTTGATATCTTTTGTAAAGAATACTCTCTGGCCAAAACGATTGTAAACACTAAAATCTTTCAGATGAACGCGTTCATCCTGAATAGCCAATTTAAAAATATCGTTAGTGCCGTCTCCGTTTGGACTGAAAGCGTTAGGCAATAAAGCATTGGTTACATTTACCGTCACCGAATCCATTGCGGAGCAGCCGGTTGGTGATGTCACATAGAGATAATAGGTTGTGGTTACCTGTGGCGTAACTACAGGATTTAAAATATTTCCGGGAATAATAGCGCCTGCAGGCATCCAGTAAAAAGTACCGATAGCATTTGCATTTATCTGTGCGGATTCTCCGCGTTTTATGTCATGATCCAGACCTGCGAAAATGGTTGGAGGCGGCGCCATATGAATGTTTACGGTCCTGTCGGTTTTACAAAGCATGTCATCTGTAATTGTAACGATGTACAGCATTCCCTGATTCGGCCAAACGTGAGTTGCAGCAAGATTCGGGTCTTCCATTCTTTCATTGGGCGACCATGTATATTGATGCCCGCCGTAAGCGGTGATTAAAATTGTATCTCCCGGACAAATAATAGTGTCGGCGGGAAGGGCTTTCATAGTACTGTAATCTTTTAAAGTAATATGAACCGTTCCCATAGCAGTATCTACACATTCGCTTGTTGCATTGTTATCTACATAAACCGTAAAGTCGGTTGCAAGTGAAGGATTAACTATAACTGATGGCTGATTGGGATTGGTAAGGATAGCATTTGTAGGTTCCCAATGGAAACTGAGTGCTGTACTGATATTGCTGACATTAGAGTTTAACTGAAGGGAAACGGGGTCGCAGAGAAAAGTATCACGAAGGTGCAACAAAGGTTTGTTACCGGGTTTTACAAAGATTTCCATCGTGGCGGTATCTTTCAAATGACAACCTGTGGCGCGGCTTGCAACCAATGTAATAGTATGCGGCCCTTCCGGAAATGTATAAGAAGGATTGGAAAGAATACTGGTATCTCCATTCCCGAAATCCCACCAGTAATTGGTAGCGCCCTGGCTTAGATTCTCGAAGGTGACATGGTAATCGGCACAGCCGGTATCATTTGCATTGTTTGCCAATGTAAAATCAGCTAAAACAGCACCCACTTCCATATTGAATTTATAACTGGCTATATCCCAGCTTCCGGTCAGTTTAGTAGGAGAAACAGCGGTTGGTGTGGTAGGGAAAGCGCTATTTGAAGTACAGGCGGAATGATAGATAATACCTGACGGATCAAACCGACTGGTGCCGCCATCCACATGTGTTCCGGTCGGGCCAAAAAAAGTACCGTAAAGTAATGTAGTGAAGTCCGGACTTAAAGCACCTAACCAGAAACTACCCGGAGCTGTTTGATAAGCATTAGCAGAAAGGGGACTGTTATTTGATGCGTCAAACCCACTGAAATAGGTATTGCCGCAAACGTCATGCATGAATGCAGTCGGTACAAATAACGTTGCCGTAGCATTTCCCATTCTTGTTGATAATAATGACGTGGAAAGCGTGGGGTTCAATTTCTGAATGAAAATATTACCATTGGCAACATTAAATGCTCCGGCAGAAACCGGAAAAGTAGAAGTGTTAGTGGTTTGTCCTAAAACATAAACATTGTCCAGTTCATCTATTTGTACTTTGTAAGCATGATCATAAGTTGAAGTTCCCAAAAAGCTGGAGTGGACGAGTCCGCCTGTCTGACTTAATATGCTTACAAATCCGTCCGTTCCGCCTTGAGGTGTGACAAGGTAAGAGCCGCTGGTTACAGGAAAATTTGTACTTCTGGTTCCACCACAAATTACAATCTGATTACTGCTGTTCATTACTAATGATAAGGCTGCGTCCTCTGAAACTCCGCCAAAATAAGTGCTGTAATACAAGGTGGTAAGGTTGGAATCCAATTCACAAACAACCGCATCCTGGCCGCCTGCATTTGCAGACTGATAAGCATTGGATGTTACAGGAAAATCAGTCGAGCTGGAACTATTGGCTATTAAAATACGGCCATTATTTGCCGTAAGCACTTCGCCCCTGTTGGCATCTCCATAATTAGGGCTAAGGACCGATGAGTTAGTACCATCACTACCACTGCCACCCAGGTAAGTGGCTGCTTTTAACTGACTGCCATCCATGCTGAAACGGGCAATATAAATGTCTGTTTGCCCATTAAAAGTATTATCATAACAGCCTGCAGTGGTAGGTAAATTTGTAGAACCCGTGGCTCCGCTGACAACCAATTCATTATTGAGGTTAACCATCATATTATTGGGGTAATCTACCGAGCTGCCGCCATAATAAGTAGAATAAATCCTGGTTGTACCATCGCTGCTGTATTTATTGATGCCATCATCCACAGAGCCGCCAAATATCCCCTGATAAGCCCCCAAACTAACCGGCCAACCTACGGCGAAGCATTCTCCTCCTGCGTATAAACTTCCGGACAAATCATAAGTTGCGCTAAACCCGTAAGTCATTGCTGTACTGCCGCTGAAAGTGCTGAAGACAAGAATGGGATCGATTACAAGTGGCAAAGTTTTATTGTAACCATCCGGAAATTCAAAAGTAATTTGTCCTGTAGATGTTTTTTTGAAATTACAATTGATTTTTACTTCTTTGCCATCTATTATTTGATAAGCATAAGGCGCTTGTTCAATTACCGTATTTACCGAAGTTTTAAGTACTAATCCGCCCTCTTTGTTGATTGTTGGTGTAAGGCCTTTATAGTCTAAAATAATCTGCGCTGCATTGGCCTGAGGGCTGATGATAAAATCGTATTTTAATGAGGCGCCTTTACTGTAAACAACCGCATCAATGTCATTGTAAATGTTTTTCCAGGTTACTTTTTTGAATAATGGAACATGACTTGCCCATTTTGAAGCGTCATTTCCTAAAAAATAATTGTTGTAATAAGGTTGTTTATCTTCTTCAACAATAGCAGGATTGGTATTTGCATTCGCAAAGGAAACCTGATAAGCATGAAAATGAACAATATCATTTTCTACATTTTGCTTTTCATGCATCCGGTCATGAATGTGTTCAAGATCCTGAAGCTGGAAATAATTATAGGTAAATCCTTGCTGTGTAAGAAAAACTGCACCACCCGGCAGATCAGCCTTAAAGAGTACTTCTTTGGGGAATTGATTTTCATTCCGTACGAAATCTATTTGCCCGGGTCCCGCAAAAACGGCATTGCTATAAATCCATAAAATACAAAAGGAGAGCATATACTTCAGGTTCATAAGGATGGTTTTTTGGTTAATGGCGGTCTTTATAAGACCTTGATATTTAACAAAAAGTTGGTGATTAGCATCGCTTTTCCCCATTGTGGAGCAAAATTTCTCTGTCAAAATACTACATTTTTATTTTTTTATAATAGAAGGGCTTCAAAATTTCCATTCTTATGTGGTATTTATGATGTTGGCTTTGTTATTTTTCAAAATATAATTTCCCCTTCAAAGCCTATTATTTTGTAGTTTTAATTCTTCAACCAAACAGGCTTTCATGCATTCCATTCTGATTATTGCAACTGACCATCCTTTCTATCAACAAGTAATTCAATTAAGGCAAAGAATACTGAGAGCTCCTTTGGGTCTGAATATTTATGATGATGATTTGGCTGCTGAAACGGATCAATTGATTTTTGTTTTTGAAGAAGAACAAACCGTTAAAGGTTGTGTATTGATGCAACATTACGATGTTGAAACTTTTAAGTTAAGGCAAATGGCTGTTGATATAAACGAACAGGGAAAGCAAATTGGCAGAAGGTTAATCGAGGCTGCGGAATTATATGCTATTCAACTTGGCAAAAAGAATATCATTTTACATGCCCGCCAAACGGCTGTTCCTTTTTATGAAAAGCTTGGTTACTTTACTGTGGGAGAAATTTTTTATGAAGTGGGGTTGCCTCATAAGAAAATGACAAAGGCTTTGGTCTGAGAAAGTAAAGAAATCTCGTCTATCGTATAAAGTAATGTCTTAAAGAAAATCAGTCTGCTTAACATGTCCAGGTCTGTAATTATTCAAATACCCGAACCCTGCCACGAAAATTGGGAAGGAATGAAGCCCAATGCCTGCGGACGCTTCTGTACAAGTTGTGAAAAGATAGTAATTGATTTCAGTCACATGACTGATTCCGAACTGATAAAGATTATCAGCAATACTGGCAGCAGGGCTTGCGGAAGATTTGATGAATCGCAATTGAACCGGCCAATAGCTATTGCCAGAGAGAAATCATCAGGCCCTTTTTTATTTGTTATTTCAAAAGTCGCTGCATCATTTATCTTATTGCAAACATTGGTAAACAATTCTTTCGGCCAAAAGCTGCCTGTTTCATCCATAGAACAAACTGCTCACACAAATACCGGAGATGGCAGGAAATTGATCATCAAGGGACGTATTCAGGATTTTAATACAAAGAAACCTTTAACAGGTATGGAAATCACCGTTTCAGGAATAAGCTATGTGAAATATTCAGATGCAGAAGGACATTTTCAATTTGTACTGCCTGATTCTTTTCAGGGAAAGAAAATTATTATAAGTGCAAACTATCAGCCAAGCGCTTCTCCTGAAATAGCAGGGACTATTATCAGAGAAGAATATGTTACGTTTGATGAAGGTGAACAACAAAAGGAGATACAACTTTATCGTTATCCGTTTTCTGAGATGGAGCCTTTTATTATGGAGATACCATATGGTCCACCTGTAGCTGGGGGAATTTATTTAAGAGAAAATTCTACAAGTGGTGATATGGTCATAAAAATCGAAAGACCGAGCTTTTTTCAACGCATCAAAAATATTTTTAAAAAGAAAAAGCATTGATGACTAAAGCTACATTCCATTCTAAATTACGGTCTTTGCCGCTATGTGTATTTTTATTTGCCATAGCATTGAGTCTCTCTGTGCCTGTCCATGCACAAAAACGCATTAGTAAGGAACAATCTTCAAAGAAAACGGCTAATATTAGAGATGCCGAATTTCCCGGTGGCAAAGAGCAATTAAAGAAATATCTTACTGATAATCTCAGGTATCCGGAACAAGCTAAAGAAGATGGAATTGAGGGACGGGTGTTTTTATCTTTTATTATAACAGAGAAAGGTAAAATAGAAGATATCAGAATTGTAAGGGATCTTGTTGCAGGTTGTGGTGCAGAAGCGCTCCGTGTAATAAAACAAATGCCTTTGTGGCATCCGGCTTTATTAAAAGGAAAGCCAATAAGGACTTTACAGGTATTGCCTGTTGTGTTTAAGATAGACAGGTAATTTAAAAAAGGCAACTCTATCATAGAATTGCCTTTTTTAAATCTTAAAGAAAATTATTTTCCCGGTGGTATATCCAGTTTTTGATAAATGGAATTGTTGCTGATGAATTCCGGAACAATTTCTTTTATTTTAATCACTGTCTCCATTAAGAAATGTTTTTGCGCCAGGTCTATTAAGTTATTGATGTCGTTGTGAATAGTAGCGAAATCATATTCCCTTACGTTGGCAATCAATATTTTTTCATGATAGGTCGGCATGGTGTTTTCTGCATTATTAAGCAGCTCTTCATATAATTTTTCACCCGGACGCAAACCTGTAAATTCAATTGCAATATCTCTTTCAGGTTCTTTGCCTGCAAGGCGAATCATCTTTTTAGCCAAATCAACAATTTTCACCGGGCTTCCCATATCAAAAACAAATATTTCGCCACCTTTACCCATCGCGCCGGCTTCCAAAACCAATTGACAAGCCTCGGGAATAGTCATGAAATAACGGGTAATTTCAGGATGTGTTACTTTCAATGGGCCACCTTCTTCCAGTTGTTTTTTAAACAATGGAATAACAGAGCCATTGGAACCTAATACATTTCCGAAGCGTGTAGTGATAAATTTGGTAACTCTTGGCTGGGCTTTGGAATTACCTGATTTATGCTGGGTAACTGCAATGTTTTTGTAAAGAGATTGAATGAAGATTTCACAAACCCTTTTCGAAGCGCCCATTACATTTGTAGGGTTAACAGCTTTGTCTGTTGAAACCATGACAAATTTTTCAACATTATAGGCAACAGATAATTCCGCCAATATTTTTGTTCCTGATACATTGTTCAGAATAGCGGCGGAAGGATGCTCTTCCATTAACGGCACATGCTTATATGCAGCTGCATGATAAACAATATCAGGAGCATAAATTTCAAATATCTGCTCCATCCTTATTCTGTCACAAATATCACCGATAAAGGTTTTCACTTTTGCTTCATGATCCAATGAAATACTTAACTCATGTAAAGGAGTTTCAGCTACATCACAGGCAATAATAATTGCCGGATTATATTGTAATAACTGACTGACAATTTCACTTCCTATTGAACCTGCTGCCCCTGTTACCAATACTTTTTTACCTCTGATTTCTTTACCTACCTGTTCGTTCTTTATTTTAATAATATCTCTTTCCAATAACTGTTCAATGTTTACATTTTTCAGTTGATCGGGCTCAAGCGTATTGTTAATCCATTTTTCACTTGAAGGAACCTGTTGAATCCTGATGTTAAGCTCCAGACAAATATCAACCAGATCATTTAAGCGTTGCTTTTTAATATAAGGATCGGCAATAATCAATAATTCCACACCTTCTCGGCTAAGTCTTTCCATATTGGCTTTATTAGCCCTGACAACCGAAGTTGTTTCAATTATTTTGCCGATAAGCCTTTCGTTGTCTTCAATAAAAGAAATAATTTTAATATCGGAACGTTGATTATCCGTAATCATTTTCTTTGCAAGAATTCCTTCAAAACCAGCGCTGTAAATAACTGCCTTAATTGATTTTTTGCGAACGGAAAACAAATAATGAAAGGCCCTTTTTACAAACAGACGATAAATAATCAATAAAAAATTTATTGAAAGGAAGTATATTAAGAGTACGGATGCCGGAAACAGAGCAGCGCTGCCGGTATTGACACTTTTTGGGTAAATGTTTTCTATCAGTAAAAATATTAAACATACTAATGTGTTTACAGACAGAATTCTTCCTGTATCTTCAACGGAAGTATAACGTACAATGCCGGCATATGTTTTAAATGCAATTAATAAGCAAGCATTTACAGCTAATGTAATTGCTAATATTTTAGGTAATGGATAATGATTGATTTCATTAATGTTAAAATTCAGACGCAGAAGGAATGCCGCGGACATCGCTAAAACACAACAACCTAAATCAATGAGGAATATGATCCATCTGGGGGCGAGACGTATTCTTTGAGTGGCCATAGGGAATCTGTCTTGAATTATGAAGCAAATGTAAAGATATAAATTCAGTTATTTTACAATAAATTAGATAAATTTCATTTCATTTTCTCCTAATTATTCTACGTTTTTTTATTTAATTATATAGTGTTTGTTATCAATTCTGAATGAAGTAAAAGTAGATTTTTGTTTTTTGTCAGGATTGTCGATAATGGACAATTAATAAACAATTGTGAGGTTTTCATAAATAAAATTTAAATAGTAATGCGCATTTTAATGGTTTGTCTCGGCAACATTTGTCGTTCTCCTATTGCAGAAGGTATTATGAAAAATATGATTCAAATAAACCACCTTAATTGGATGGTTGATTCTGCAGGTACCGAAAGTTATCATGTTGGCGAGCCACCTCATCCTTACTCGCAAAAAATATGCCAGAAATATCACGTCGACATCTCTCAACAAAAAGCGAGACAATTTGTTGTGGAGGATTTTAAATTATTTGATAAAATTTATTGCATGTCAAAAGATGTAATGAATATTGTGAAACATCAGGCTGGTAGCAGTTTTGATGAAAATAAAGTATCACTGTTTCTTAACGAATTATATCCGAGCGAGAACCGATCTGTACCGGATCCCTGGTATGGAGAGGAAGAGGATTATGTAATAGTTTATGATTTAATTAACAAAACTTGTGAAAAAATCGTGGCAAAATATAAATCTGAGCTATTTTAAATACTTTTGCCTCCCCTTTATTTTTTACATTAATTATCCTTACAATGAAGCCATCTATTCCGCAAGGCACCCGTGATTTTTCGCCGGAAGTAGTCAGAAGAAGACAATATATATTAAATACCATCAGAGCTATTTTTGAATTATATGGTTATCAGCCGCTTGAAACACCTTCTATGGAAAATCTGACAACCTTGATGGGTAAATATGGGGAAGAAGGCGATCGTTTGATTTTCAAAATTATTAATAATGGATTAAATGATCCCAAGAATCAGGAAAAAGCGAAAATAGGCTTTGAAAAAGTACTGGAAGGAAAGAACAGTCCCGATCTAACGGAGCGCGCCTTGCGTTATGACTTAACCATCCCTTTTGCCCGTTATGTTGTCATGCACCAGAATGATCTTGCTTTTCCGTTCAGGAGATACCAGATGCAGCCGGTTTGGCGTGCCGAC
Source organism: Taibaiella lutea (assembly GCF_008629695.1). Lineage (GTDB taxonomy): Bacteria > Bacteroidota > Bacteroidia > Chitinophagales > Chitinophagaceae > Taibaiella > Taibaiella lutea. The sequence continues at coordinate 1,375,993 of NZ_VWSH01000001.1, read as the reverse complement.
AGGCCTCAGAAAGGCCGTTATCGTGAATTCTGGCAATGCGATGCAGATGTGGTTGGTTCTGATTCCCTAATAAATGAATCTGAATTGTTATGCATATACCAGGGGGCGTTTCATAAAATGAGTGTCCCCGGAATCGAAGTTAAAATTAATAGTCGTAAAGTCCTGGCAGGATTGGCAGAATGTTGTGGTGCATCCGGATTATTGACCGATATAACCGTTGCTATTGATAAATTGGACAAAATCGGAATGGATGGTGTGCAAAAAGAATTATTACAAAGGGGAATTACCGAAGACAAGTTGAATTTTATCAATAATTATCTGAATATTACCGGTGATGCTGAATCGCAACTAATACAAATGAGCCAATTACTGGCTTCAAGTGAAATAGCGCAAACAGGCATTCAGGAATTGCGGACCACATTGGCGTATCATAATCAATTGGCCGATAAAAACTGGAATAGCAATGTCGTGATTGACTTTACGCTGGCAAGGGGGCTGAATTATTATACAGGCATTATTGCAGAAGTCACCACTAATGCTGTAAAAATGGGCAGCATTGGCGGCGGTGGCCGTTATGATGATTTGACAGGTCTGTTTGGTTTGAAAGGACTTTCCGGCGTAGGTATTTCTTTTGGCGTTGACAGGATTTATGATGTAATGGAAGAATTGAACCTTTTTCCTGAACAATTATCGTCTTCTACAAAAATTATATTTGTAAATATTGAGCCGGCTGCTGAAACAGCTATCCTGGGTTATGTAAATGAATTGCGTAAAAGTGGTATTGCAGCAGAATATTATCCGGATAAAGCCAAATTTGACAAACAAATGAAGTATGCCGATAAAAGGAATGTTCCATTTGTAGGTATTGTTGGTGAATCTGAAATGAAAGACAATGTAATTAAATTGAAAAATATGATAAGTGGTGAGCAGGAAACGGTCAATTTAATGCAATTGGCAAATGTTTTAGCTGATTCTATATAGATCATACGTTAATTATTGCAAGTAAAAGAAGAGGGCTGTCTAACTAGGCAACCCTCTTCTTTTTTGCCGGAAGGACTTTGATTCATTTAAAAATGGCAGGAAATAATTCCTGCCGTTTTTACTTATAGATTTTCTATAAAGTTTTTAGTTTTATAGGGGTAAAATGAAACAGCTGCGTTTAAGCTTTGAGAATTGTTTTAATTCACAGCATCTCATTCACAATAAAAAAATCAATTTATGAAGAAAATTTTGTTTGCTTTTGCATTGCTTGCATCAGCATCTGCATTACATGCCCAGAGTTATCGTATCATTACAACCATAGAGTCTATCGTTCCGGGCGGCGTTGGCCGCTCGCGTATTATTGACAGTAAAGATCAGGTAGATTACAGACAGCTAACCACAAGCCGTGACAATGGAAAAGACAGCGATCAGGGAAGCATAGACCGCAGCGATGCAAAAACCGATAAATTGGAGGAAACCAAATTGCTTAACTTTTACAGTTTTGTAGGTATCAATTTTCAAAATATTGCTTCGAATGATGCCATAATTATGTCAAAACTCAATGCCGTTGCCGATGAGGGATGGGAACTGGCCTTTGTTGCCAGTGGTGTGGAAAGCGATGCCGGTGAGAAAGACGGAAAAGGCATTTTTATCACACGCTATATTTTTAAGAAAAAACCTTAACCAATATCTTCAATAAAAAATCATTTTTGTAAAAATTGAAACCATTTGCAAAATAGCCATTAGTGGATTTGTTATGGATCGCGTTATACTGGAATAATTCGCAATATTATCAGATAAAAGCTAAATTTGATAACAAGCGAAGTATGCTTATGAATGTTATATGACATTTGTGGGCATATAACGGCTTAAACGAACTGGCTGAACAGATATGAATACAAAGGCATGGAGGCCAACACTGCTCTAAAAGAATATCGGGAACCTTCTTTAAACTGATTTAACATAGTGCTATGCGAAAAATATGCCTGCAGATTATCTTGTGTTGTTTCTTTTCTATAAAATTGCAGGCTACAGTTTTGCCTTACGAAAGCACCCCTTTTTTCGGGGATTATCAATGGATTCCGGCTATAAAGTTGGGTTATACGGGTGGTCTGGGACTAGACAATAAATTCAGAAATGGCCTGGAGGTTGGATTCCATTATTGTCGTGATGGCAATTTGTTTCTGCAGGGACCTTCGGCCACAGTCACTTTTGCCTATGAAAATCGGCAATTTAGGATTATACCCAAGGTTGGTTATGAGGTTTCTCTCGTTTTCCTTACAGGAAAAGCAGATTTCTGGCTCATGGGTGGAGAACTTTATTTTACACCTTCTGCCGGTATTACAGCAATTCGGAAAGATGTGCATCTGATGGTCGGCTATAATACCTGTCTTAAAGACGATGCGAAAAGTGGCATTCATTTTTCCGCATACATCAATTTACGCCTGAAAAAACTAGATATGCATAACCGTCGTGACTAATTTCACTTCTGTATCTATCAGCGTACAGATAAGACGGGCAGAAAGCCTTGTTTTTTATTATATATTTTTTCATACCTTTGCGCCTAATTTTTTTCAGTTTTAGGGTAATAATGGCATCGAAATATCAGGAATCTAAGCAGTTAAATATGCCTGCCATCGAGCAGGAATGGTTAAATAAGTGGAAAGAAGGGCGTTTTTTTGAGAAAAGTATTGAAATCAGAGAAGGAAAAACACCATTTGTATTTTACGAAGGACCACCAAGTGCTAATGGTATGCCCGGCATTCACCACGTTATTTCACGTACGCTGAAAGATTTGGTTTGCCGTTACAAAACCATGCAGGGATTTCAGGTAAAACGTAAAGCCGGTTGGGATACACATGGCTTACCTGTAGAGTTAGGTGTAGAGAAACTGTTGGGAATCACGAAAGAAGATATCGGTAAAAAAATATCTGTTGAAGAATACAATGCTGCTTGTCGCCGTGAGGTAATGAAATATACCGACAAGTGGGAAGATATTACTGAAAAAATGGGTTATTGGGTGGATTTGAAAAATCCATACATCACCTACGAAAATAATTACATCGAAAGTCTTTGGTGGGCTTTAAAAGAACTATATAATAAGAAAGATGAGAATGGCAACGCATTTTTATATAAAAGCGTAAGCATCCAGCCTTATTCTCCTGCTGCCGGTACCGGTTTAAGTTCACATGAACTAAATCAGCCCGGAACTTATAAAGATGTAAAAGATACGACTGCGGTCGTAATGTTTAAAGTAGTTCCTAATGAAATAGTTAGATTAGATGGATCGGATGAAGTCTTCTTCATGGCCTGGACAACTACGCCATGGACATTACCTTCGAATGCCGGCCTGACTGTCGGACCTAATATAGATTATGTTTTGGTTAAGACATTCAATCCATATACAGGCAAGCCTTGTACGGTGGTTTTGGCTAAAGCATTATTACATAAATATTTTCCTGAACATCTCGACGAATGGAAGGAAGGCGAAAACAATGATTTGTTTGATGCCATTACTAATTGGCTGGAAAGAGGGAATGACAGCAATTTAATTGACCAAAATGCAGAAATCAAAGCTGCATTCGACCAATTATTAAAGAAAAAGCAATTACCTTATAAAATCGTTGCCGAATACAAAGGCAAGGATCTGGAAGGCATCAGATACGAGCAAATATTGCCTTTTGAGAGCAATACGGCTGAAACCAGCGGCGGCGACCCATTCCGCGTTATAACTGGCGATTTCGTTACAACGGAAGACGGTACCGGTATCGTGCATACGGCGCCTGCTTTTGGTGCGGACGATTACAAGGTTGGCATGAAAAACAACATCGGTATTTTTACTTTGGTAGATAAACAAGGTAAATTTATTGAAGGAAGCGGAGAATTTGCAGGTCGCTATGTGAAAAATTACAAAGACGACCCGAATTATGTCGATGTGGATGTGGATATTGCCGTGAAATTGAAACTGGAGGGCCGCGCATTTAAAGTAGAAAAATATGAGCACAGTTACCCGCATTGCTGGAGAACGGACAAACCTATATTATATTATCCTTTAGATGCCTGGTTTATCCGTACTACTGCCCTGAAAGACAGAATGGTAGAATTGAACAAAACCATTAACTGGAAACCTAAAGCAACCGGAGAAGGTCGTTTTGGTAACTGGTTAGAGAATATGGTGGACTGGAACCTGAGCCGTAGCCGTTTTTGGGGCACTCCATTACCGGTTTGGGTGACAGAAGATGGTGAAGAAAAAAAATGCATTGGTTCGATTGCCGAATTGAGGGCAGAACTGGCAAAAGCTATCGAAGCCGGTGTTATGCCAAAAGACAGCGATATCGACCGTTTGACCTCGGATTTGCACAAACCATTTGTAGATGATATCAAATTAGTGTCTGATTCCGGTAAAACAATGCAACGCGAACCCGACTTAATAGACGTTTGGTTCGATTCCGGTGCTATGCCTTATGCACAATGGCATTTCCCGTTTGAAAATAAAGAAGTTTTTGCCCAGAATTATCCGGCTGATTTCATTGCCGAAGGTGTGGATCAGACAAGAGGTTGGTTCTATACCCTTCATGCTTTGGGTTCTCTACTAAAAGAATCGGTACATGAAGAGCTGAAAAAAGCAGGATTACCCGTTTCAGAAGAAAAATATCCGGGCGTAGCTTACAAAGCCGTTGTTTCCAATGGTTTGGTTTTGGATAAGAATGGTAACAAAATGAGTAAACGCGTTGGTAACGTAATCGACCCGTTTGAAACCATTGAAAAATACAGTGCTGATGCAACCCGTTGGTATTTAATCACCAATGCATCGCCCTGGGACAGCTTGAAGTTTGATATTGAAGGGATTAGAGAAGTGCAACGCAAATTCTTCGGAACGCTGTATAACACTTATAATTTCTTTGCATTATATGCCAATGTGGATGGATTTGCCTTCAAAGAGGCTTACATTCCGTTGGAACAAAGGCCGGAAATTGATCGCTGGATTTTGTCTTCCTTAAATACTTTGGTGGATACGGTTACAAAATCGCTGGATGATTTCGAGCCTACACAGGCAGGCCGTGCTATCGAATTGTTTTTAGATGAACATTTAAGCAACTGGTATGTTAGGCTTTGTCGCCGCCGTTTCTGGAAAGGAGAATATGAGCAGGATAAGATAAGCGCATATCAGACTTTATTTGAATGTCTGGAGAAATTAGCTTTGTTAATCGCTCCGGTTGCGCCATTTTTCGCCGATTGGTTATTCAATAACCTGAATTCGGTAACCCAAAATATCAATGCAGAATCAGTACATCATGCTGATTTCCCTGTTTGCGATAACAGTGCCATTGATAAAGATTTGGAAGAAAGGATGCAATTGGCGCAGGATATTTCCTCTCTGGTATTATCCATCAGAAAAAAAGTAAATATCAAAGTGCGTCAGCCGCTTGAAAAAATACTGGTGCCGGTGTTAAATGAACATATTCAGCATCAGATAGAAAAAGTGGAAGATATTATCCTTTCTGAAGTAAATGTAAAAGCTATTGAATATTTAGTTGATAATGATGGTTTTATAAAGAAGAAAATAAAGCCCGACTTTAAATCATTAGGAAAAAGGTTAGGCGGCAAAATGAAGGCTGCCGCGGCAGTAATTACAGCCCTGGACCAGCATCAGATTGCTCAGTTGGAAAAAGAGAAAAGTTTGCATATTTTGGTGGATGGCGAAGATGTTATGGTGAACATAAGTGACGTTGAAATTATAGCAGAAGACATTCCCGGATGGTCAGTGGCAAATAAAGACAACTTAACAATAGCGTTAGATATTACGATTAGTCCTATATTGCAAAATGAAGGTAATGCGAGGGAAATAATTAACAGAATACAGAAAATACGAAAAGATACAGGACTGGAACTTACTGACAGAATTGTAGTGGATATTGAAGAAAATGAGGCATTAAAACCTGCAATCATAAACTTTAATGATTATATTCGTGCGGAAATTCTTGCAGATACCGTTAATATGGTGCCTGTTATGGAAAGTGATGGCACGACGATAGAAGTTAATGATATAACATTAAAAGTATTAATTACTAAAAATTCATAATCATGGCCACAAAAAAATCAACAGCTTCGAAGACTGTAAAAAAAGCCGCACCCGCAAAAAAGGTAGCTGCTGTCAAGAAGTCTGTGGCTACGAAAAAAGCAGTGCCGGCAAAAAAGGTAGCCGCAGTAAAACCTGCAGCTAAGAAAACAGCTACTCCGGCTAAGAAAGCAGCTCCGGCGAAAAAAGCGGCTCCCGTAAAAGTAGCAGCAAAAAAGGCAGCGGCTAAAAAAGCAGCTCCTGCGTCTAAAAAAGCGACTACTCCTGCAAAACCGGCTGCAAAAGCTGCTCCTGCAAAGAAAACAGCCGTTGTAAAACCTGCTGCAAAGAAAACGGCAGTAGTTGCAAAGAAAGCAGCACCTGCTCCTAAGAAAGCAATTGCTGTAAAACCTGCAAAAAAAGCAGCTCCGGCGAAAGTTGTTGCGAAAAAAGCAGCTCCCGCGCCAGTAAAAAAGGTTGAGAAACAAGCAGCTCCGGCAACGCCTGCTAAAAAGATTGCAGCAAAACCGGTTGAAAAAAAGGCAGAACCCGTTACAAAAGTAACAGCTAAAGAAAAAGCAGCCGAAGCTCCGGTGAAAGAAACAAAAATGACAAAACAAGCACCGGCACCGGCTCCGAAGAGGAAATCACAACAGCAACATGTCGTAACATCTGTACCTTCAGCAAGGTCAGAAATTGTAGACGCAGTAAGACAATTGCCACGTAAAACCGCTCCAAAGCCGGGTGTCGTAATAGCGCATCGTATAATAGAAAAAAAAGCTCCTCAGGAAGAACCAGGACTAACTATGAAAGAATATAATCCATCTGTACGTTCATTATTGGACGAGCCGGAACAGACCTCCGGACCTGTTTATCGCTATAGTGATGAAGAGTTGAATGAATTTAAAGAGTTGATCAACAAAAGATTGGACAACGCAAGAAAAGAATTGGCCTATTTACAAGGTTTGATTACGCGTAAAGATGAAGCGGGTACCGATGATACCGACAACCGTTTCAACCACATGGAAGACGGAAGCGGCGCTATGGAGCGTGAGCAATTGTCTCAATTGGCCGGTCGTCAGATTCAGTTTATCAATCACCTTGAAAAAGCAATGATTCGTATCGAAAACAAAACTTACGGAATCTGCCGCGTTACAGGAAAATTGATCGATAAAGCGCGTTTACGTGCTGTGCCACATGCTACATTGAGCATTGAAGCTAAAAACGTGATGAACAAATAAGATTTTTACACAAATCATTTATAGTATGCGTCCTCCGAAAGAGGGCGCATTTTTTTGGATATTATTCTCTCGTAATGCCGTCGTCGCCTCGCAGCGAAAGAATTTGAACAGTTAATAGCTATTGTATTCAGAAGAAATGCAATACCCGTCCGGATAAGATACCCATCTGAAAACAAAATTCAATATTTTTGCAGCTCACGAATTCATTCATAAATAGAATGCCTCAGACAATTACACTTCGCCTCAGTCCTGCCGATGCTGCACAGGAACACATCATTCACCTGCATGCTGCGAATAAATTACAGGTTTCAATTAACAAAATCACCGCCACACAAGTCATTCGCCGTTCTATAGATGCGCGTGGCAGCCAGATTATGATGCAGATGCAAGTCAATGTTTTTGTTGAGGAGCCTTTTGCAGATGCTTTCGCCTTTGAGCCTAAGTTGCAAAATGTAACTAATAAAAAGCCTGTATTGATTGCCGGTGCCGGCCCTGCAGGGTTGTATGCTGCATTGACTTTGATTGAACAAGGCTTTTGTCCCATAATTATAGAAAGAGGGAAAGATGTAAGGAACCGTCGAAGGGATTTAGCAGCTATGAATAAGCAAGGCATCGTAAATCCCGAATCCAACTATTGTTTTGGAGAAGGCGGGGCTGGCACTTACAGTGATGGTAAATTATATACCAGAGCCACGAAACGCGGCAATGTTTTGCGCAGCCTGCAATGGTTTAAGCACTTTGGAGCAGATGAAAGGATTTTGTTTGAAGCGCATCCCCATATCGGTACCAATAAATTGCCCGGCATCATTGTGGCAATGCGTGAAGCTATTGTGGCATGTGGCGGTCAGGTTCTGTTTGATACCAAATTGACGGACTTGATTATAGAAGGCGATACACTGAAAGGTGCTATTGTTAATGGCAATGAAAAGATATATGCAGATGCGCTGATACTCGCTACCGGTCATTCGGCTCGTGATATTTTTCTTTTGCTGCATGAAAAAGGAATTGAAATCGAATCCAAACCATTTGCATTAGGTGTCCGCATCGAACATCCGCAAGCTTTAATCAACCAGGCGCAATACAAATGCGACCCTTCTGTTTTTGGTGATATGGTTGGTCCCGCTTCCTATTCTTTAGTAAGCCAGGAAATGGGGCGCGGCGTGTTTTCTTTTTGTATGTGTCCGGGAGGCATTATTGCACCGGCATCTACAACGGAAGGCGAACTTGTTGTCAATGGATGGTCACCTTCCAAACGCGATAACCCATATGCAAATTCAGGAATGGTAGTTGCTGTGGATGAAAAAGATTTTGCAAAATATGGTTTTACCGGACCACTTGCCGCCATGCATTTCCAACAAATGGTAGAGCAAAAAGCTTGGCAGGCAGGCGGCGGAAAATTAAAAGCCCCTGCTCAGCGAATGACTGATTTTGTAAACAGGAAACGCTCAGCATCTTTACCGGAATGTTCTTATCTGCCGGGCGTAACAAGCACACTATTGCAGGAAGTTTTGCCGGTAGAAGTTTATCAGTCATTAAGCAAAGGCTTTATAACTTTTGGTAAAAAGATGAAAGGGTATTTCACAGACGAAGCCATTGTAACCGCAACAGAATCACGGACGTCCTCACCTGTGCGGATTCCGAGAGATAATGAAACCTTGCAACATACACAAATTAAAGGCCTGTATCCATGTGCCGAAGGGGCAGGTTATGCAGGGGGTATCATTTCTGCCGCTATGGACGGGGAGAGAGTAGCCTTGCAAATTGCCACTTTGTGATAATAACAGAACATCATTTAATTCAGGCCTTTGAATAAACCTATGAGATTTTTAAAACCTCATAGGTTTCTTTGAATGAAGCAAAAGTGTATTTGATGTTATACTTTATTTAAACGCCCATTGTACTTACTTGATCACAACCTGAACCGTATTCCTTGTCTTTTGTTCCAATAAAATCACGCGGCCTTTAGTCATCTCCTCCATAATAGAAGGCGTATAATGCCTGATGGTCAACAATTGTACATCCTCGTTGCGAAGGACTTTGTAACCCTTTTCAAGCTCATCTGCTAATGATTGAATTTTCTCCGGACGGTTATCCACACAAACAACCAGACTGATAGCCGCATTTTGAATCAGATTGATTTTTACATGCTGGCCATTGAATATATCATACAGGTTCCGCAAATTTTCTTCCGTAATAAAAGAGAAATCGCGGCTTGTAACCTGTAGCAACACCTGTTCTTTTTTCAATACTATCAATGGCGGATAAACAAAAGTATCTGTCTTCGATTGAATAACAGTCCCTTTCAGTTTAGTATCCAGAAAGCATTTTACGTGTAACGGAATATTGGCATTTTGTAATGGCTTAATGGTTTTAGGGTGAATGACCTGAGCGCCGTAATAAGCCATTTCAATTACCTCATCATAAGTAATTTCCTCGATCTTAACTGTATTCGGAAAAAGCTTGGGATCTGCATTCAGCAAGCCTTCCACATCTTTCCAGATGCTTACGTTGGAAGCGCCCGTCATTGCTGCCAGCAAGGCCGCAGAATAATCGGAACCCTCACGCCCTAAAGTAACGGAATTATTATCCGCAGTACTTCCGATGAAACCTTGTGTAACAACAATGCCATTCTTTTCCAAAACGGGTACAAGTTTTTCCTGCACCTGCTTCTTTGAAAATTCAAAATCAACTTCCGGGTCACGATAATTATCATCCGTACGAATCAGATCACGCGCATCCATCCATTGATTTTTAAAACCCTGTTCATTTAAGAATGCACTGAAAATAGAAGTAGAAAGAATTTCTCCGATGCAAACTATCTGGTCATACACATAATCCTTCGATTGCCTGCCTGCATCATCAATAGCCCAATGCATTTCGGTATAGTATTCATTCAATTTGATTTGAATGTCCTGAAAACCTTGTTCTGTAAGTATTTCAGACGCGTACTCGTTATGTGCCTGTTCTAAAAGCTCAATCTTTTTTAAAGCTTCCTCACGGTTGCCTTCATTGGCAGCATTTACAATTGCCTCCAATGCATTCGTAGTCTTGCCATAAGCAGAAACCACAATGATTAAAGGTGTTTTACCATAATCAATAATAGGAAGCAGCGCACGCATTCTCTCAGGTGTAGCAATAGAAGCGCCTCCGAATTTATAAACTTGCATTTAGATTAATTGGAAATTTGGAATTTGTGTTTTGAAATTTGTGTTTTGGAATTTGGAATTTTATTTTAATCTGCTCAATGCATTTTCAAGGTTCTTGAATACAATATCCAAATCCTCTAAAGTACAAGTACCAACACTTATACGGTACCATGGTGATTCTTTATCAGCGCCGAAACAATTAAACGGTACCAATGCCACACATGCTTCCGACAATAAAAATTGAGTAACATCAGCTTGTGCTTCCAGTACTTTATCACCCAGTTTCTTACCCTTTAAATCAATCTTTGCAGTAAGATAAATAGCTGCTTGCGGAACAATAGCATCTACATTATAACCTTTTGCCTTCAGGTCTTCAAAAGAATTATAAATCTTCCATAACCTTGTTTCCAGCTTTCCTTTGATATCAGCAAGATAAGCATCAACCGCTTCCGTATTCACTAAGAAATCTGCCGTTGCTTTTTGCTCCGCCATCGGTGCCCAGGCCCCGATATGACTCAGCAACGCCTTCATTTTTGCCATTACAGGCGCAGGTCCTAATGACCAACCCACACGCACACCCGTTGCAGCAAACGATTTGGATATACCATCAACTGTAATGGTATAAGCCTTCATTTCAGGACGCAATGCCACCGGATGATAATGCTTAGTATCGCCATAACAAAGGGTGAAATACATTTGGTCGAACAGCACATACAATTTCTTTTCATCCGCGCCACGTTTTTCATTTTCTGCAAGAACCATATCACAAATTTTCTCCAGCTCTTTCTTGCCTAAAGTTGTCCCCGTAGGATTTTGGGGCGTGCACAAACAAAGCAATGCCGCACCTTCAATATGCGGCGCAATGTCAGCCGCCGTTGGCATGAAGTTGTTTTCAGGTGTAACCACAATCTCACAAGCCTTTCCATGATTCAGATTCGTATAATGATTGTTATTCCAGGATGGTACCGCATAAATCACTTTATCGCCGGGATTGACAACCGTAGCAAACAAAGAGTAAATTAACGGACGGCCGCCACTCGCAATCTGAATTTCGGAAACATCATATTTGATATGTTCCTTTGTCTCAATAAAAGCGCTCACCGCTTCTCTTAAAGGTAAAATGCCATCGGCAGCGGGATAATTAGTAAATCCATCATTGTAAGCTTTTATGATAGCATCTTTCAGCTGTACGGGAATCGGGAAAATTGCAGGAGCAAAATCACCGATAGTGTAATTGTAAATCTTTTCACCGTTGCGGATACGGTTGTTGATTTCATTACCGAGTTTTACGATTTCAGAACCCACTAAAGATTCTGCAAGATTGCTGAGTTTGCTCATCGACGCGCAATTTTTAAAGTTAAAAAAGAGGCTCACCGTATCAGGTAAGCCTCTCTGTATTTAGTTGATAACACATAATACAATGCAAGGATTACCTGTTTTGGGTAATGCGTTTCACATTCTTATATGTCATGTTCATATTCATAATCGGACGACGAAGATAAATCGTGTTTTTTGTATTTCAAAATTTGGGCTATAGGGATGAAGCAAAAGCTTTCATAAAAAACATTTTAGCACTGTCAGGTTGAATTATTTTCTTTTGTTTTCTTCATTCACCGAAAAAATACCTGCATTCGTCGAAGGCAATAGTTGTTTGACATAATATAAATTCATTGCCATCTGTTTCGATTCTACATTTGCAACGTAAAAAAAGATAAAAATTAAATTTGGTTGATAGGTCAACTTAATAATATCTTTGCGGCGATTTAGTGAAAACGCGGTTTTAGCTTTTCTTTAAGGAAGATTTTTATTTCTTAGTTGAATTATCCACGTTTTACTATGACTTTAATATGATACAGTCATTTTGATGTATTTAGTAAAATTTATTAAGTGAAAAATAATTGTGAAGTAGACTCGAAGCATTGGGAAGGTTTTTTTTCAGAAATGAAAGACACCCTTATTTTTCAGATGCACCGCATTCATTGCGTTATGTTCAGAGTAGCCAACCGGCTTATTGAAGAGGCCTCCGTTCCGGTTAAAATGGAACAACTTCCTATACTGATGTGTATTCACAGTTGTGGTTGTATCAGCCAGCAGGAAATAGCCGATATGGTACACAGGGACAAATCATCGGTGCAGCGGACAGTGGTTGTGTTAGAAAAGAAAGGGTTGATAAGCATAGCCCCGGATAAGAACGACAAACGTAAGAATAATCTGAGAACGACAAAGACCGGCACATTCGTGGCATTGCAGATCAAAGACATTATGCAGAAGGTGGAAACGGAAATTTTCTCGGCATTCAACTCCGAAGACAGATTGAATACCATTAATACCATAAAAGAAACTGCTGATAAGCTGGAGCAGTTGAAACATTAGTTGAAGTATCAACAGGTATATTATACTTTATTTTTGAAACATACGTTGCAATGAAGTTACTCTTAAAGACATCGATGATTATTTGTAGCCTATCTTTTTTGGGCTTGCATGCTAATGCCCAGGCAGATACTACTGCTGTAATTCACAGGCTTTCCGTAAAAGAAGCCGTGGAATATGCAGAGCAGAATAATGTGCAGGTAAAGAATGCGCTGGTAGATATTTTACTCCAAAAGCAAAGTAATAATGAAATTACCGCTACCGCTTATCCTTCCCTGGCAGCAAATGGTTCATTTACAGATAACCTTAAATTACCCGTGCAATTAATTCCCGGCGAATTTCTGGGCCAGCCTGCAGGTACTTTTATTCCGCTTAAATTCGGAACACAATATGCTACCTCGGGAAGCCTGGATTTAAGTCAGGTTGTGTTTGACGGACAGGTGTTTGTAGGCTTACAGGCTCGCAGCACATCCATGAAATGGCAAACCTTAAACGCCGAAATCACAAAGCAAAACATCAAAGCCAATGTCATAAAAGTTTATTACCAATTGGTACTGAGCAAAACGCAGATAGCACTTCTGGATGTGAACATCGGTTTGGTAGAAAAGCAAAGGCACGATACAAAAGCCATGTATGAAAACGGTTTTGCAGAGCAACTCGATGTTGATAAGAATGATGTGCAGCTTGCTAACCTGAAAACAGAAAAGGAAAAAGTATTGCTTTCCGTTGCAAACGGATACAACGGCCTGAAAATATTGTTGGGCATGTCGCCTAAAGACATGCTGGTATTGACAGACAGCCTTAGTGATGACCAGATTAAAGACCAGGTGCTTATCAATCAGGCATACAACTATGAAGACAGAAAGGAATACCAATACCTGCAACTTACCCGGCAGCTTAATGAATACGATATTAAACGTTACCAATACAGCAGACTACCGGCACTGACCTTGAATGCTTCCTACGCTACGCAGAACTATGGCGATAAAATAGATTACAGCAAAGACTGGTACAGCTCTTCTTATGTTGGCCTGCGTATTTCTGTACCATTGTTCAAAGGTTTTGCCATTCATTCAAGAGTAGCACAGGCTAAATTAAAATTGCAGAAAACAGAAAATCAATTGGAAGACATGAAGCACACAATTGATAATGATGTTATAACTGCAACCAACAATTTCAAAACCGCTATTGCAGTGATGGACTATCAAAAGAAAAACATGGAACTGGCTGATAGGGTTTATCAGCAAACCAAAAAGAAATACGAAGTCGGTACCGGTTCCCAGACAGAAGTTGTGACCGCCCAGGCAGGACTTGAAACCGCTCAGAGCAATTATGTCAACTCATTGTACGATGCTGTAATTGCCAGAGTTGATTTCTTAAAAGCTACAGGCAACCTATAAATCAAAACATAAATGCTGTGCTTCTTTTAAGGTGCGGCTTTCAATCAAACATTAATTTATTCAATTCAATACATTCAAATGAAAAAAGCATTGATTATTTTACCGACTGTTGCCTTAGCCTTGGGACTCTTGTCCTCTTGCGGCGGCAATGACCTGAAAAAGAAGAAAGCCGATCTGGAAAAATTACAGGAAGAACAATCATCACTTTCCGATAAAATAACAAAGCTTCAGGATGAGATTGCAAAACTTGATCCCTCAACAGTTGTAAGTGCAAAAACCAAACTCGTTTCCGTTGAAACCATCGGTACCGAAACATTCAACCACTATATTGACCTTCAGGGAAAAATTGATGCCTTGAACACAGCCAATGTTGCACCGCGCGGACAGGGTGGAGTAGTAACGGCCGTTATGGTAAAGCAAGGCGATCCTGTAAAACAAGGCCAGTTATTATTGAAGCTGGAATCAAGCACACAAAACCAGAATGTAATTGCCATGCAGCAACAGGTTAATGGCGCGAAAGCACAATTAGACCAGGCGCAAAGTGTATATAAACGTCAGCAAAACCTGTGGTCGCAAAACATAGGTACCGAATTACAGGTATTAAATGCCAAAACAAGTGTTGAAGCCATGCAAAGCCAATATAATGCAGCGCTTGCCAACCTTAAGATAGCACAGGAGCAATTAGGCTTTGCAAACATACACGCACCTATCAGCGGCGTTGCCAATATTGTAAACGTAAAAATAGGCGAAGTTTTCACAGGCGGGAATCAGGTACAGATCGTAAGCAACAGCGACCTTAAAGTTACCGTTAACGTTCCTGAAAATTATCTGGAACAAATAAAAGTGGGTTCAGACCTGAAAGTAACATTGCCTGAAGCAGGTAATAAAGTTATCAATACCAAGGTAAACGTTACAGGTAAACTGATCGACCCTGTTAACCGTTCCTTTTATGTAGAAGGAAAAATACCGGTTGACCAAAGCGTACGCCCTAACCAGATTGCAAAAGTCAGCATCAGAGATTATACCGCACCTGACGCTATAACCATTCCTGTAAATACAATTCAGAACGATGAAAAAGGTAAATACATTATGGTTGCTTCAAACGAAAAAGGAAAATGGTTTGCGCGTAAAAGACAAATCACTATCGGAGAATTATACAGCGACAGACTGGAAGTGAAAAGCGGATTGAAAATCGGCGATATTGTTATCGTTAACGGATTCCAGAATCTATATGAAGGCCAACCCATTATTATTGATTCAGGTAAATAGCCAAACATAGATTTTCATGATGCTGTTTTTATAATAGCGATCACCGGAAACATTCCGGGTACTTTTTCGAATTAATTATCAACAACCTCTTAGCATTATAACTCATGAGCGTTTTAGAAAATATCGGCGACAAATTCAAGCAATTTGGGCCAACCAGTTGGAGTGTGCGTAACAAGACTTCTATTTACCTGTTGATGGTAATATTGAGTCTTTGGGGAATCATTCAATTTATAACCTTACCAAAAGAACAATTCCCCGATATCGTAATTCCTACCATTTATGTACAAACCATTTATGTAGGTAACTCTCCGAAAGACATGGAGAACCTTGTAACGCAGCCTATTGAGAAACAAATCAAAGGCATTACAGGAGCCAAGATCAATAAAGTAACAAGTACCTCCGTGCAGGATTATTCAGCAATCATGGTGGAATTTGGTACCGACGTAAAGGTAGACGTGGCAGTGCAAAAAGTGAAAGATGCGATTGATAAAGCCAAGCAGGATTTGCCTACAGACCTTACACAGGAACCGACAGCCATTGAAGTCAGCTTTTCCGATCAGCCCATCATGTACGTAAACGTTAGTGGCGACTACGACATGATGCGCCTTAAAAAATATGCCGATCAGTTAAAAGATAAGCTCGAAGAACTGCCTGCTATCAACCGTGTGGATCTTGTCGGTGCCCCTGAAAGAGAATTTCAAATCAATGTCGACAACCTGCGTATGCAGGCCGCCGGCATTACCTTCGACAATATTGCCACTGCTGTAGCTAACGAGAATATGGACGTTTCGGGAGGCTTGCTGCAGGTAGGCAACATGAAACGTACACTGCAACTGAAAGGGCAAATAAAAACAGCTGCAGATATTTCTCAAATCGTAGTCCGCAACACCAAAGGCTCTCCTATTTACCTGAAAGATATTGCTGACATTAAAGATACCGTCAAAGAGCATGAAAGCTTTGCACGTCTGGA
Organism: Taibaiella lutea; assembly: GCF_008629695.1. GTDB lineage: Bacteria > Bacteroidota > Bacteroidia > Chitinophagales > Chitinophagaceae > Taibaiella > Taibaiella lutea. The sequence goes on along the minus strand of NZ_VWSH01000001.1, from coordinate 1,359,557 downwards.
TGGTAAAAATGTAATTACTCTCAATATCATTAAACGTTCCGGAGAAAACCTGATTGAAACGTCTGACAATGTAAAAAGAGTTACAGAAGAAGTGAAGCAGGCTCAGTTTCCGAGAGACCTTGAAGTGAGAATTACAGGCGACCAGAGTAATACCACAAGGACTTCCTTTAAAGACCTGGTGAACTCTATCGTTATCGGTTTCGTATTGGTACTGATCATCTTAATGTTCTTTATGGGTGTAACCAATGCCTTCTTCGTGGCATTGTCCGTACCCTTAAGTATGTTCGTAGCGTTCTTCTTCCTGCCTGCTGCCGACCTCATAGTCGGTTCGCATGTTACCCTCAACTTTATCGTACTCTTTGCCCTGCTCTTCGGCCTCGGTATTATTGTGGATGATGCCATTGTGGTTATTGAAAACACACACCGCATTTTTGTTGAACACAAAGGAAAGATAACCTCTGTAAAATCAGCAATGATGGCCGCCGGTGAAGTATTTGTACCCGTATTGTCCGGTACCCTTACCACATTGGCTCCCTTTATACCATTGCTTTTCTGGCCGGGAATCATCGGGCGGTTTATGGTGTACCTGCCTACCATGCTTATCTTTACCCTTGCAGCTTCATTGATTGTAGCCTTTATCATGAACCCGGTATTTGCCGTTGACTTCATGAACCATCCTGAAGAACATGCAAAACCTGAACCTAAGAAAGCCATTTTCAGAAAACGTGCATTCCTTATTCCTTTCATCGGTGGTTTGCTTTTTGTACTATTCGGGTTCATTGCTAAAATGTCCGGTGGTCCTGCTGTAGCTGAAACGCCCGGTGCAGAAGTCGTTTCCAAAGGCGCTAACTTCTTCCTGTTCGGTAACATGATGATATTCTTTTCGCTCCTCGTGGTATTGAATAAATATGTGCTTGACGGATGGATACATGCTTTCCAGAACAGAGTGCTACCCTGGATTATGAGCCATTACGAGAACCTCTTGCGTTGGGCATTGAATGGTTGGAGACCTGTTCATTTATTATTGGGAACAGTAGGCTTGCTTATATTTTCATTCATATTCTTTGGTGCACGTAAAGTACCCGTTGTGTTCTTCCCCGACGGCGCGCCCAATCAGATTTATGTTTATCTCAAACTGCCTGTAGGAACAACAGTTGAATATACGGATTCCATAACACGCACGCTGGAAAACAAAGTTTACAACGTGCTGGGCATGACTATGCAGCCCGATGGTAAAAGGAAAAAGAACCCGGTTGTAGAAAGTGTTATCACGAACGTTGCGATTGGTGCTTCCGACCCTCAAAGCGGCGACAGAAGTACCCGTCCGGAATTAGGCCGTATTCAGGTTTCTTTTGTGGAATTTGAAAAACGTCATGGCACATTAACGGCGCCATATCTGGATTCTATCCGTCATGCAATGAGCGGTATTCCCGGTGCGCAGATATCTGTAAGTAAAGAACAAAACGGTCCGCCTACAGACCCGCCGGTTAATATTGAAATAGCAAGTGAGGATTTTGACGATTTGATTAAGACCGCCGTTTCACTGAAAAACTATCTTGATTCTATCCAGACTCCGGGTGTGGAAGAATTAAAGATGGACGTGGATTTAAGTAATCCGGAAATCAGCCTTACCATTAACAGGGAACGCGCTATGACAGAAGGCGTTTCAACTGCACAAGTAGGTATGGCCATCCGTACCGCCCTTTTCGGAAGAGAAGTTTCCAAAGTAAAAGAAGGCGAAGATGAATACAAGATCCAGTTACGTAATGAGTCTGACCAACGAAATAACCTTGTTGACCTATTGAACCTTAAAGTGAGCTTTCTGGATATGGCTTCAGGTCAATTTAAAAGCATACCTATCAGTTCATTGGTAAACGTGGATTATACAAGTACTTTAGGTAGCGTAAAACGTAAAAACCAGAAAAGGGTTATTACACTTGCCTCCAATGTATTATTGACACAAGGATATACGCCGACTGCCGTTAATGCACAACTGGCAAAAGAAATAGCCGCCTTTAAAGAAAAACCTGATAACGTAACCATCAAGCAAACAGGTGAAGGTGAGCAACAGGCGGAAACAGGAGCATTCCTTGGTAAAGCTTTAGCAATTGCATTATTATTGATCGTTCTTATTCTGGCTATCCAATTTAATTCAATGAGCAAACCGGTAATCATCCTTATGGAAATTGTCTTCAGTGTAATCGGTGTGTTATTAGGATTTGCATTGACAGGCATGACCGTTTCCGTAGTAATGACAGGTATCGGTATTGTAGGTCTGGCAGGTATCGTTGTGAAGAACGGTATTCTTGTAATTGAATTTGCAGACGAATTGAGAGGCCGAGGCATGAAGACTCGTGAAGCCTTGATACAAGCCGGTAAGACACGTATCATTCCGGTATTGCTTACAGCATTGGCAGCTATCCTTGCATTGATACCGCTTGCAGTTGGTTTCAACATCAACTTCGTTACACTCTTCTCCGAATTGAATCCGCATATATTCTTTGGCGGAGACAACGTAACGTTCTGGAAACCGCTTTCATGGACCATCATCTTTGGTCTTGCATTCGCGTTCTTTATGACATTGATTATGGTGCCCGGAATGTATCTGATTGCAGAAAGATTGAGAAGGCCGATGCGCAGGCATTTTGGAGGCAAATGGGTAAGTTTTGGTGCTATCTTTTTCCCGGTAATGGCAATTGGTATCGCAATTATGGGCGGAAATATAATGATTTCTCTACTTGTATTTTTGGCCTTCCCAATACTTATGATTATAACAATGATACGTCATAGAAGAGACGTTAAACGTAGAAAGAACAGAACGGAGAATGCTGAAAAAGTAAATGATGCATTTAACGGAAGCTGGTTTTAAGAACCCTGAAAGGGTGGAAGACAAAAAAAGCGATAGGTAGAACCCATCGACAATAGGTAAAACCCATTGACAATAACGAGCGGTAAAATCCATCTTTATTAAATAAGAGTTGAAAGACGTGGTGAGAACCACGTCTTTTTTGATTAATTTTGACTCAAACAGAATAAATTTATGAGTGTTGAAGAAATGAAAGCTTTAGCTATCAAACAGATTGAAGCTATAGAACGGGAAGATGAACTCAAAGAAGTATTGGATTATCTTTCTCATCTGAATGAAAACGATAAACAAAAAGCAAATTTGGCCTCTCATTATGCTGCTATTAAGCAGGAATATGGCGACGTACTTAAACGCCTGGCAGAATGATTGATATTAAGGATATCCTGCTACTGCATGAATTGAGTATTACTGATTATGGCGGTGCATCGGGTATCAGAGACATCGAAGGCGTAAAATCCAGTATTGAAAGACCTTGGCGATGATTTATATAATTTAATTATAGAAATTGCTTCAGGTAGAATCTCTTTTGATGATATTCTATCATGGATAAAAAGGAATACAGTTAAATTGTAAAATTCTCAGAAAAGAATGTCAACTGAAACCTGCCATTTATTATTTAGAAACACAATCCGAAAAACACAGAATGATATATAAAAGCGCCATTACAATTTCCTACAAGAAGCCATTCATTGACTGGAACAATAAAATTTTCCCCGAGCTACCAATGGAAGAAAATATGCTGGGAGAATCAAGTACCTATCTTGTTAAAGTTGAATTTGATGATCCTGACCTGCTGTTAGAAAAGTATTTTAAGCAAATATTTAAAGCCGAGTTGGAAAATATCACAGACAATGAGGCAAAATGGCCGAAACCTCTTAATATTGATTTGTTTGAAGATTGGTTTTATTACGAAATCAGTGATTCAGTGACAGAGTTGGAATAATCGCTACAAAACCTGTGCGGAAAGTTCTAACGTGCATGCGTAAAGATGCAAGACCTGTGCGGAAGTTTTAAGGTGCATACCGAAAAATTCAACGCCCAGGCAGAATGATGAGGCACGAAGCATTTCAATAACCTCTGTCTGCTATTGATTGAATTGTTTAATTTATAATTGATATAACTGCTTTATTTAACCCATGAATTCCGAAATCCTGCTCGAACTCGTTCATTTCAAAATGCCTTTCGGTAAATATAAAGACAGAGTCATTGCCGATTTACCTGAACCTTACCTTGTATGGTACAGGCAAAAAGGATTTCCCAAAGGTAAACTCGGTATGCTTTTGGAAACCATGTACGAAATAAAGCTCAATGGCCTTGAATATCTGCTAAAACCTTTAAGAACCCAATAGCCTGAATACAGTCATCCCCTCTTAACCTTTACATAATATTGAATTCCGTTCTTTGCATTATCCGTTTTCCTGATTTTATGGAAAATAATGCATTAAATTATGTTTAAGAATTCATTACCAATCCTAATCCTTCTGCTTTGTCTCACTTGTCTGGTGCGTGCCCAGGATGATAAAGAACTACATATAGAGCGTTTTGAAAATAATCCGCATACCAATGTAAGCAGTGAATTTTTAAGGCTAAAAACCGCATTGCCCGCGCAACTGCTGGAGAAAAACAAACTCAATGCCGCCATTACCCTGCAGCAATTAGGTAGTTTATGTTATCATCTCGGTCATTTCGACCAATCCTTCGAATATTACCTTCAGGCAGATAAGCTGTTTGAAAACCTGAAAGCATATAAACATGTTGCATACAACGCCAATGAAATGGGCATTCTTTTTTACTACAATAAGGATATGAAAAACGCCCGTGAGCAATATGAAAAAGCAATAATAATATTTAAAAAACTCGGTGATCAACAAGGAATTGCAGAAACCTATGGCAGAATAGGTCATTTATTTGAGAAACAGCAACAATACGACAGCGCCTTATATTATCAGAATACCGCATTGCAGCATTACCGTTCCATAGATGATAAAAGCGGCCTTGCCAAAATATACGAAAACCTCGGAAGCATTGATGAAGATTTGGAAAAATACGACGCCGCTTTGAGCTTTTTCCGTCAGGCAAATGATTTATATGTCGCAGCAGGCAATCAGTTGGGCCGTATTGAAGTTGTGAACAATATCGGTGATATTCATCGCAAAACAGGAGATTTTAAAACCGGTCTTCAGTACAGCAGGGAAGCTTTGCAACTTAGCCAGCTTTACAAAGATCGTTATCAGATGTGTTCCGCTTACCGCGATATCGGTAAAGCATATAATTTAATGCACCTCAACGACAGCGCTTTTTATTATCTGGAACTGAGTCGTAAAATATTGCTGGAAATCTATTCCGAAGAAAGCAATAATCAGATTGCATTCCTGCAAGTACAATATGATATCAATAAAAAAGATAAAGAAATTAGCAAACTCCAACTTGAAAAACGTATTAATATTATTGTAACCGTTTCTGTAATCATTGTTATTGTTTTATTGGTTGTCCTGGGAATAGCCATTATAAGCAGGCAACGCCTTAAAATAAAAAACGAACAATTTGTACACGACCGTGAACGTGAAATGCTAGAAACGCAAAACAAGCTTAATGAAGCAGAATTAAAAGCAAAAACACTGGAAGAAGAAAAGCTTAAAACAGAAATACTGAACAGGCAACTGGAAAGGGAAAAGCTTTTTGCAGAAATAAAGAACCGCGATCTGGAAGAAGAAACCCTCAAGCAACTTATCGATACCAAAACAAAAGAACTGAGTACCCATACTTTGCACATTATCCAGAAAAACCATTTGCTGGAAAACCTTAAAGGCAGGTTAGAAGTTATGGCCAAAGAAGATAAGCGCGACCAGAAAAAACCGATACGCGAAATCATTCAGCAAATCAACCAAAACTTCAATAACGACAAATATTGGGAAGAATTCAGCAATACATTTGAGCAGATTCACTTTTCCTTTTTTAATAATCTGAAGCAATATGCTTCCGACCTCACCGCTTCTGAAATAAGGCTCGTCTCATTGCTTAAAATGAACCTCAACTCCAATGATATGGCTACTATTTTGGGTATTTCCTTAGATAGTTTGAGAGTTGCACGGTATCGTTTACGCAAAAAATTAAACCTTGATCAGGGCGAAAATTTAAGCTCTTTTTTGCAGGCGCTCAATTAGGTAATATTCAGGTAATGTTACGGAAACAATTAGTTAATGACGTTTTTGTTACAACCAAATGCTTTGTTAATCAATTAGTTGAAGTAATAAAGTTGCTATTGTTCACGCTTGGTTCACGTCGTTTGTAACGCTGCTTCCTTTTTGTTAACCCCTGAAATTTGCATTCCCTCAGTAATCAATTCACCTTTGCGTCAACAAAAAATCAAACGCAATCATGAGGTCATCTTTATACCTTCTTCTTTCAGTTATGTTGCTCTCGCAAGTATGTATGGCGGGCAGCATCAAGGGTAAGGTAACAGAAAAAAGTAATGGTGAAACCGCGGTTGGTGCAACCATTTATATTAAAGATCATGACAATTACAATGCCGTTGCAGGACTGGATGGTTCATTTGAAATGAATGAAATTCCCGATGGCGATTATATATTGGTAGTCACCTATATAAACAGTGCGCCTTATGAACAAGACATTCATATAGAAGGAGAACAGCCGTTGATACTGGAAATAGCAATGAGCGAAAAAACAGATCATCAGTTGAATGAAGTGGTTATTGGTGATAAAAGGGACGGCGGAAGTGAAAAAACCGCACGCAGGATGGAACAAAAGGCCGATCAGGTAATGAACATTGTTTCTGCAAAAGCCATACAAATCTCCCCCGACATTACAGTTGCTAATGTAATACAACGCGTTTCCGGAGTTTCTATCGAACGTAACAGTAATGGCGACGGACAGCACGCCATTTTGAGAGGCATGGATAAAAGATATAACTACACTATGGTAAATGGTGTGAAAATTCCGAGTCCTGATAACAAATACAGATACGTTCCGCTCGATCTTTTTCCGGCAGAATTACTCGATAGACTGGAAGTATATAAATCGCTGGTGCCATCTCAGGAAGGCGATGCAATCGGCGGCGCCATCAATATGGTAATGAAAGATGCTCCCAATCAATTGTCATTTTCTGCAAACCTTGCCACAGGCTACAGCGAATTATTTTTTGACCACGATTTTAAAGGATTCGACAACGGCGGCATCAACAGCTCAAGCCCCTGGGAAATTAACGGTAAAAGGTATCAGGCTGCACCCACCGACTTTCCTTCAGCTCCATTAGATTATACCAACAAAAAACCTTTGCCAAATCTTATTGGAGGTTTCTCATTCGGTAACCGCTATTTCAATAACAAATTCGGCATAATCGTAGCCGGAAGTTATCAAAACACTTATCGTGGGGCAAGCAGCACATTATATGATCAGGAAACGGTGGATACTTACAGTGTTGTAAGCATCACCAAAAAGAGTGACAGATTTTTTTCTGAACAGCAAACAAGGAGCGGCCTGCACGTAAAACTGGATTACAGGCTGAACAGCCGTAATAAACTGAAATGGTATAATGCCTATATGGGCCTGAACAATATTCAGGTGAGAGACGAAGTCGGTAAGGAATTGAGCTACGGGCAAAGCGGAGATACTTTTACGCTTGGTTTCAGTACACGTTCCAGGGTGACTAATCAGCATATATACAACAGCACCTTGCAGGGCGAGCATCAGCTCACTGATAAATTCAAGGTCGATTGGTCGGCTGTATATTCCAAAGCCACAAATGAAAGACCCGAAAACACAGAAGTTTCCCTGAGCGGTTTTGAGTTGCATGATCAGCAATACGTCACCTTCCCTTCCGGTATGACACGCAGATGGGAACATAATTCCGACCGCGACATTGCCGGATACCTTAACCTTACTTATAAGCAATCTATAAAAGACATACCTGTTGAATTGAAAATAGGAGGTCTCTACAGAGATAAAGCCCGCGATAATTTCTTCAACAATTATAGTTTTAACCCCGCTGATAAATTTGCGCGTTATGGTACGGATTTTGATGCTTACAACCAGATTGAATGGACTGTTGCGACCCCGGGCGGTGCAGTAAACTCTGCATTGACCTATCAGGCATCCGAAAAGATAGCAGCAGGTTATTTTCAGTTTAATATTTATACCAAACGTATCGAATTGGTAGGCGGCGTAAGGGTAGAGCATACAGATCAGGGTTACAATATGTTGTATCCCCCAATCACAGAAGATCATCCTGATGGCAAGCAAATTTATACAGATGTATTGCCGTCACTGAACTTCAAATATATATTGAATGAAAAAGCCAATCTACGTGCTACTTACTTCAGAGGTATTAATCGTCCAGGTTTTGCTGAAATAGTTCCTTACAAAATAGTGAATGAAGATTATCAGGAAAGAGGCAATTACAACCTGAAACATGCCGTAGCAGACAATGTGGATCTGCGTTATGAATTGTTTCCTCATGCCGGAGAAAGCTTCCTGTTAGGTGCATTCTATAAACGCATCCAGAATCCTATTGAGTTCACTTTGCAAATCGACCCTATCCGCGGACAAGACCAATTTTATGGTCCCGCCAACTACGGTACTGCAAATAACTATGGGCTGGAACTTGATTTCGTAAAGTTCTTCAATAAGATAGGCTTTAAAGGAAACTATACCTATACTCACTCAGCCATAACGACTACCAAAGCACAACGTGTTGCCAATACAGATGGTTCTCCCGGCACTCATAATATTTATCCGGAACAGACAAGACCGCTTTACGGTCAGGCAGCACACATTGCTAATTTATCGCTGCTTTACAAAGATGTAAAACATGGATGGGACGCCCAGTTGGCAGGCAATTACACAGGTTCAAGAATTGCAACCGTTTCGCAGTTTATTGACAGGGATATCTGGCAGAAAGCTTTTATACAAATGGATTTTTCAATGGAAAAATCATTTCATAACGGCTTTGCGGTTTTTGCCAAAGTCAACAACATTCTGAATACACCGATGGAAACCTTCATTAAAGGAAAGACAAATTATGATCCTAAGAAATCAAATATCAATACACCCGGACAAGACCTGAAAGACAATACGCTTGTACAACGCGACTATTATCAACGCTCCTATTTAATAGGCTTACGATATAAATTATAATATAAACACAAAATCACAAACATTTATTCTAAAAAAGCAAAAATGAAAACTTTACCATTATTCTTAACGACCATTACAGCTGCCACTTTATTGATGACAAGCTGCAGTAAAAAAGACAAAACAACACCTGACCCGGATCCTGTTAATCCGGTTGATACAGCTCTTTCCGGAAACGTATCAGGTACATGGGCTAAAGACGGAACATACCATATCACAGGTGATGTTATAGTGCCTGAAGGACAAACATTGACTATCGAAGCCGGCGCTAAAATAATATTCGATACTACGGCAAAACCTGAATTCCTTGTAAAAGGTAATTTATATGCAGTAGGTACCGATGCCGAACCTGTTATTTTTACGGTTGATGATGATAAGAAAAGTACATGGGGCATGAAATGGGGTGGTATAATGGGTGGTCCTACCTGCGGAGAAATCCTTCTGGATCATTGCATTATCGAACAAGGTGGAAATGTTACAACAGAAGCCTCTGCTTCAGTAAATGCTCAATTTTATAAAGCAGAAGCAGGTGACCGTGTTCCTGTATTATGGTATGGCGGTACAGGTAAAGTTGTAGTTACACATTGTACTGTTCGTAACTTTGGTGAAGATGGTTTTTACATTGAAGGTGGTAGTGTAATTGTTGACCATAACACTATTTATACAACAGGCCTTGATAACGGTGATGCTATCAACATCAAATCAGGTGTTCATGCCGATGTTGCTTTCAACACAGTTTATAGCCCGAATACCAATGCATTAAAACTTTCCAATTCAGGTGATCGTCCAATCAACGCATACATCTACGGTTATAACAATACCATCATTAACTGTGGCTGGAGAAGAGCAACAACTAAAGGCGGTTCTATCTGGGTGGAAAAAGGTGTAATTGTTGAATTATACAACAACTTATTGGTAAACGATCGTTACGGTATCAAAAGAGATAAAACAAATACAGAGAACGCTGCTTCAAAATTTGGAAACACTTTGTATTACGGTTATAATCAGACTACTGTTGATCAGTTCCAGCCTTCAGAAGATATTATAACAGGTGTTGACGATATCATCTCTACAGTTGTCGGTGCTAATGATCCTAAGTTTGTCAATTTCCCGCTGAGCAATGATATGAGCAGCGCAGCATTCAATACTTCATGGGATTTCCATTTGCAATCAGGCTCTCCTGCAGTTGGTCATGGCAAGACAAACTTTACATCTTTCTTCGTAAGTACAGGCCTTAGCTTCGGAAACGGATCTACTTATACATCTCCTGCACCGGCTAATTACATTGGTGCATGGGGTACTAATTAATTCTTAATACAAGATTGCTTCCGGTATAACAGCCGGAAGTAATCTCTTTCCGGTTCCACTATTTAAATTTTTTAAAGATTCCCGATGAAGAAATTAGTTTTTACAATCGGCATATTGAGCTTGTTCAATGTGGCCTGTAAAACATCTACTAAAGGTTCCACCGAAGGCAAGAATAACGATATTGATACCCTTGCCTTGAAACCTTCCATAGTAACAGATCAGACAGCTTATGATACAGACGATCCATGTATATGGATTAATAAAAACGATACCTCAAAAAGCCTGATAATAGGTACGGACAAAGATGCTAACGGTGGTTTATATGTATTTGACCTTAATGGTAAAATAGTAAATAAAGTAACCGACCTTAAACGTCCGAATAATGTGGACGTTGCTTATGGGATAATGCTCAATGGTGTGGCTACGGATTTTGTTGCAACTACCGAACGCGAAACCAATAACCTGAGAATGTACAGCGTTCCTGACATGAAGCCGGTTGATAATGGCGGATTAGATGTTTTTGCTGATGAAACAGATAAGGCGCCGATGGGAATTGCTTTATACACGCGTCTTTCAGACCATGCTATATTTGCAATAGTCGGAAGAAAGACCGGTCCGGCCGATGGTTATCTTTATCAGTATAAACTGGAAGATGACGGTACAGGCAATATTAAAGGAACATTGGTGCGTAAGTTTGGTAAATACAGTGGCAAGAAAGAAATAGAATCCATTGCTGTCGATAACGAAATGGGTTATGTTTATTATTCAGATGAAACTTATGGCGTACATAAGTATTACGCCGATCCCGAAAAAGGAAACCAGGAATTATCCTTATTCGCTACAACTGGCTTTGTATCTGATCATGAAGGCATTTCCATTTATAAAACATCTGACAGTACAGGTTATATATTGGTATCCAACCAGCAAAAAAACACTTTCATGGTTTACCGCAGAGAAGGAAACCCGAATAACAAAAATGCACATGACCTTATTGCCGAAATTCCTGTTTCTACCATTGAAAGCGATGGTTCTGATGTTACAAATATTCACTTGAACAATCAATTTCCGGAAGGCATGTTTGTTGCAATGAGTAATGGGAAAGTATTTCATTACTACGACTGGCGCAACTTGCAGGAAATGATTGACAGGAATAAACCTTGATCGATTTTCTTAATTTTTCTGTTTTAAGAATAAGCCTTTGTATTTCTATACAGAGGTTTCTTTTTTTTGTTTCATTTAATTGCTCAATCTAAAATAGACCCATTTCCCACTTTCTCGCTGCGACGCAGCGGGAAATGATACCAAATTTGTAAAGGAATAACGGATTTACATGCGTTGTTTCTCTTCTTCAATGCCCAGGTTACGTTCACGTTTACTTTTAATTCTGTTGTTGCCGAACCTATATTGCAAAGTCAGCCTGAGATTGCGAGTGTCAAAATAATTGTCGATTACCTGTCCTGTAACAATGTGCACGCCCCTTGCTTTCTGGCTTACTAAGATGTCAGAAGCGTTCAGGCTTATACTTAAGTTCTTATCAAACAGCAGCGCTTTCAATCCTGCATCAACATTCCCTAAAGGTTTTATCTCAAGAAAGTCTTCCCTGTATTTGCTTAAATAGTAAACATTCAATTCTGCCAGTAACGTTTTAGCTTTATTTAGTTTGAAAGCATTATTCAATCCTATATAGTAAGATGTGTTTTTGTAAGATTGTTCTGTTGCTGTATAGATTTTGGATTGTAATTCCTGTATCTGGAGGCCAGCCTGTATCTGGGCATCCCAAAACGAAAACGGGTTTATCGAAGCCATTCCGTTCAACCCGTAAGAGATGGCATCAGCAAAATTTTCAGTAAAACTTGAAGTAATATTATTTGTTTCGTCAATCATCCATACATCCGAAAAATGATTTTTTTCGTATTGATAAAATGCACTTAACGAATAGTTGGATTTGAAAGTGTAATTCAATTCAAAATTATGATTGAAAGATGGCTGCAGGAAAGGATTGCCCTCGCTGTAATGATAAGGCGTGGCATAAGATCTATATGGGTCAAGGCTTCTGTAACCCGGTCTGTTAATGCGCTTACTATAGTTGATATTCCAGATATTATCATCATTCAATTGATATTGTACAAAGGCTGTCGGAAATAAATTGAAGTATTGATTAATGTTGGTTTGATTCAGGTTTCTGGAATAGCCTTTTGTTTGTGTAAATTCTCCTCTGAGGCCTGCCTGAAAAGACCATTTGTTGATTGTTCTTTGTGCTGACATATAAAGTGCCTGTACCTTTTCTTTATAATCAAAACCGTTTGAAATATCAGGGTCTTCATGATAGCCATTGTCATCAATGTACCCGAAGGCATTATTGCTTTGGTTATTAATGAAACTTAACTTTCCGCCTATTGATAAAGAAACCCATTGATAAGGCAATTCAATGTCGGTCTGTATGGTCTTGATTTGTATGGTTTGTTTTCCTGTTGTTTTATTGTGGCTATATATGCCGGTTGGTGTTTTAAAGGCATCATAATAATTAGTCGTCTCAAAATCATTGCTGCGATTACCATCAAACCATAAACTGTTGGCATCAAAAGATATTTTCTTTCCGCTGGTGTCAATGTTGAAAGTATAGTTCAGGTTCAAGAGATTATTGCTGTTCCTTGTGCTATTGCCACCCTTTGTCAACATAGTGGAATCCAGCATCATTGCAGGTAAATGATATACTTCAATACCGCTGTTTGAAATATCTTTTCTGTTTACAATTGTGTTATTCCATTGAAATCCTATAACGCTTTTCTTATTAAGATTGTAATCGGCTCCTACGGTATATTGCAAAGGCTTCATTATTTTTTTATAATCATCATGTACTTTGAATATTTGCTCAGGATAAGGCGTAGCCAATCGTTCATTGTTATGATTCGCGCCGTTTGTATAATTTGCATTGGCATAAACATTAAGTCTGTCTATTCTGTAATTTATGTCACCACCGGCGATGCCTTTGCCGTAAGATGCCTGTTCGTAACCTGCGCGTATGTTGCCTTGGATGCCATTTTTATTCTGTCGTTTTAAAACAATATTTATCAGGCCCGAATTGCCCGATGCATCATATTTTGCGGGCGGAGCCGTAATGACTTCAATGCGGTCTATATTGTCTGCCGGAATAGCCTGTAAATAAGCTATAAGATCTTCACCAGAAAGTTGCAGCAATCTGTCGTTAATCATAACACTTACTGAACCCTTTCCTGCCAGGCTGATTGTATTATCCGATTGGCGTACTATAACGCCCGGCGATTTCTTTACTACTTCCAGAGCATTCTCTCCGTTCGTTGTGATGTCCTTGCTTACATTGAAAACAATCCTGTCTATCTTTCGCTCAAAAGTTTTCTTTGTACCTGTCACTACAACTTCAGATAGCTTACCTGCTTCAGGTTTTAATGTGAAATTCAGTGTTTGTTTCCCGCTCGTAATATCTTCAATCGGCTGCAATACTTCCGAAAAACCCAATGCATTTACCTTTATTATTTTGTTTTTTATATCATCCGTTACTATTAAGTAACGGCCTTGTTCATCAGTAATAAACGTTTGAACTAAAGTACTGTCGTGCGCATTTAATAACAGTATTACAGCATTACCGATTCTATTGTTTTGCGAATCGGTAATGTCTCCCTGAATGTTGTACTGGGCATGAACGATCATACCACTCAGTATACAAATAAATAATAAGGCTCTTTTAAAGATGTCAGTAAATGTCATTTGCTGACAAAAGTAGCGTAACGAATGGGCCTTGCTTCATAATCAAGGTTAATTAGTGTTAATGGCAAGATTCGTTAACCAACATAAAAGAAGGCATCACAATTGCGATGCCTTATCTTTTATTTACTATAATTATTTGTTGTTTCCTATTGTTTTATAATTTTAAAGCTACTGCCATCAATAGTTCTGAGAAAATACATGCCCGGCGCAATTCCTGTTAGCGGACATGCCTGTATTTTGTTCTCTATAGCAAAAGTTCTTACGATTCTTCCTGTTGCATCCGTCATAGTTATGGATGAATGTAAAAGCGTCATAGCATTGCTGATATCTATTGTCATAGCATCCGTTGCGGGATTAGGGCTTATGATTAAATTGTTTGCATTTTTCGAAACCGATCCGATGCCCGTGGTCTGGAACGTTACATTAATGGAATCACTTGCGCTACAGCCATTTGAATTGGTAACTCTTACCTTGTAATTGCCACTTGAGTTTACTGTAATTGTCTGTGTGGTTTCACCTGTATTCCATAAATAAGCAGCCCCCGGATTTCCGGCATCCAATGTGTAGGAGCTTGTAGTTACCGTAATATTATTACCTAAATTCACTACAGGCGCAGGGTTGAAAGTAACTACAATAGTGTCGGTAGAAGAGCCGAGATTGCTTGTAGCCGTTACAAAATAAGTGCCGCTTGTTGTTACCGCTAATGTACGTTCCGTACTTCCTGTGTTCCATAAATAAGTGCAGTCGTAGTTCAGAGCATCCAGTATCAATGTAGTACCCGCACATAATACCGTATCCGGTCCCAGATTCACAAACGGAGTAATGGGCAATTCATAAGCGCCCATGTCAATAGAAGCGCCACTGATACGGGCGTTCCCTCCGATATCAAAAACATATCCTGTCGGCAATGCATTGTTGTTTCCCGTGTTGAGACAGGGGCTCCCCGGCAGTAACTGATAGTTGTTTACTCCCGCAGAAGTATCTGTAAATAATGGATCGACAGAACCATCGATGGTATGATTGGCCGTGTTTGCCGCCAGGCCTTGTATTAAACTATATTTATTGGTCATGGATGAACCGCCTGTGTTGAGTGTTCCGGAACTATTCCCCCAGATTATAGTGTTGTCAACAACCGGATTTGAACTCGTTACATTGTACATGCCTGCACCATCAACGGTTGCCACATTGAGAGCCATGGTATTGTTTATGATTTTCGGCGAAGATTGTTTGTTGTAAACAGCAGCTCCGAATGTATCTGCAATATTTCTTGAGAACAACATATTTATCATATCGGGCGATGCTTTCAGGTTATAGATGCCGCCACCGTTCTTTGCTGTATCTGCACTGAAAATGCACTCACTGATTTTGGATTGGGAAGTAATATCTTTATTGAACATTCCGCCTCCTGAAAATCTTGCTTTATTACCGGTAAAAGTAAATTTATCTATAAGCATGCTTTGAGGCGCTCCCTGAACGGAATCGATAAACATTCCTCCTCCATTATCGCTCCTGTTATTTGAAATGTCAGCGACTACACCTGTAATACATATCCATTTGCTATAAATTCCACCGCCGTTGGAACTGTTATAATGATTGGTTGCAACATTATTTGAAACCTGAGTTGAAAAAATTTCGAGTGCTCCATAATTACTGATACCTCCGCCATAAGAACCGTAAGTGGAAGTGTCTTTATTGTTTGAGATTATACTGTTGTAAATAGTCAATAGTTTATTAGTGAATATACCTCCGCCCAATCCATAATAATTAGAAGAAGAACTAAGATTGCCAATAACCTGGCACCCATTCATGTAAAGCGTGTCGTAGTTGGCTATACCTCCGCCGTATGATGAATAATAACCTAATATGGAATTATAGGAAATACTCGTGCCAACTATCATAAGCCATTCCTTGCTGCTGATTCCTGCACCGTATTCCCAGGCGCGGTTAGAATCTACTTTGCAGCTTTCAATAGATAAGCTGCCGCTGCTGAAAATGCCACCGCCATTGAAAGCTGTGTTTTTCTTGATAATACAGCTGTCGGCAATGCTTGCAATTCCCTGATTGAAGATGCCGCCGCCATGTGAAGATGAAGCTGTAGTGGTAGAACTGCTGCTGGCTGTATTATTGGATATAACGCCTCCGCTTAAAAATAATGTTCCGGCATTAAATATACCGGCTCCGTATGTTGCGGTAAATGTAGAAGTAGAACTGCCGTAATTATTTATAATGTTGCAATCTGTAATGCTCAACACGCTTGCATTGTAAATGCCTGCACCTCTGGATGAATCTGAAATTACAATGTTTCCGGAAATAGTGGAGTTGATTAACTGTAACGAATCAGCATTATATATTCCGCCTCCGAATGATTTTACACCATTGACAAAGGAAGGTGATTTAGCGGAATCGGCGGCAATAATGCTATTTTTTACTATCAGATTGCCTGCGCTGTAAATACCACCGCCATATACAGATCCTAAGTATGCTGTAGGAAGCGTAGCTACTGCATTCCTGTTAATATTGCAATTTTCAACCTGCAGCGGGGCTGTACTGTAAATGCCTGCACCAAAGCCTTCATTGTTAATGATATTGGATGCGCCGCCTGTTATGGAAAATCCGTCAAGATAAACCCGAAGCATAGCATTGTTGCCATTATTCTGCACAACACTGGTGCCATTACCCTTTAAAAGAGAAATATTGGTTTGCCAGTTGCGTTGGGCAAAGCTATTATAAGAGTTAAGAAAGCCGCCAAATATTCTGATACCCGGTTTCAGGATAAATGAATTATCTGTTGCAGGAATGTAAGTGCCTTTTGCCACCCAGACACTATCGCCTGCATTGGCAGCATCAATGCCGCTTTGGAAACTGGAAAAAGCATTGGCCCAGGAGGTTCCCGTTTGTACGCCGCCAACATGGCTGCTATCTACATATACAATCGAGGCTTTCGCATTTATGGAAAAGAGGCTTATTAATAAGCCGGCAAGAAACAGCTTTTTTTTCATGGCTTTGGTTTGGTATATTTTAAAAGGAGATAAAAATACGACAATGCCGATATAAGCAAATTGCATTAACAAATGCATGAACATGTGTTTTGAGGTCCGGTAACCTAACCGGAAGAAATGGATACCTTGCTTTAAAACAACTAAGAACACAGTTGATTTCTAAAATAGTATCAGAAATCACCCAAATCATATTACTTTTGCGGTCTTATTTGAACTTTTTATTAACTTAAATGTCATCCTGATTATTAATGTAGCCCCGCTCGTTATAATTTATTGGTTGAATAGCAGTTTAGCACAATTTTTAAAGCTCCTCTATGTGGCAACGTATTGCTGATTTCGTTCTTCGTTTTCGTATTATCCTTTTAGTACTTCTCTTTGCCATTACCGGTGTAATGGGTTATTTTGCATCAAAGGTGGAGTTGAGTTATGATTTTACCAGTGCTATTCCTACCGACAATCCCAAGTATCAGGATTATCAGCGTTTCCGCCAGATGTTTGGTGAAGATGGTTCTACCATGATGCTGGGTGTGCAATCGCCACAGCTTTTTACTCCGG
Source organism: Taibaiella lutea (assembly GCF_008629695.1). Lineage (GTDB taxonomy): Bacteria > Bacteroidota > Bacteroidia > Chitinophagales > Chitinophagaceae > Taibaiella > Taibaiella lutea. The sequence continues at coordinate 1,341,935 of NZ_VWSH01000001.1, read as the reverse complement.
CAATGTTTAAAGATTATGCAACACTTTCACATGATATTTCCAAAATAGATTCCGTTACAAATGTTCTTGGTGTTCCCGCAGCAATAAGAATCGTACCTGATACCGTAAAAAAAATCGGCGTTCAGAAAATATTTCCCGAGGATTTGAGCAATGTGAATATGGACAGCCTGAAAGGTATTTTTGAGAGCATGCCATTCTACAAAGGATTGTTGTACAACTCGCAGACGCATGCTTACGTAATGGCAATCGGCATCAGCAAATATTCTTTAGCTTCCAAAGACCGTACCCGTGTTATCAATAAAATTATAGAATTGGGCGACGCATTCGGTAAGAAATACAATACCGAAGTGCATTATTCGGGCCTGCCTCATATCCGTACTCAAATGGCTAATAAGGTGCAGCATGAGTTGAAGATATTCCTGCTGCTTTCTTTTGCACTGACTGCGGTCATTTTGTTGATATTCTTCCGTTCCATTGTAGCGGTCCTGACTTCCATGATTGTTGTGGCAATCGGCGTGGTTTGGTCTTTCGGAACATTAGGGCTGATTGGGTATAAAATTACATTGCTTACAGGCGTTATTCCGCCATTGGTAGTGGTTATTGGTATTCCCAACTGTGTTTACTTCCTTAATAAATACCATACTGAATTTGGTGAACTGGGTATCAAGATACCTTCTCTTAAAAACATGGTAGGTAAAATGGGTATCGTTACCTTATTTACCAATCTTACGGCGGCCATTGGCTTCGGTGTTTTTTATTTTACAAAAAGCGTAATCCTGAAAGAATTCGGCCTTGTAGCCGGTTTGAATATTATGGGATTATTCTTTATCTCACTTGTATTTATTCCTGCTGTTTACAGTTTCCTTCCTGCACCCAATACACGCCATACGAGCTATCTTGAAAGCAAATGGATGAACAGCCTGTTGGATTCGCTTACCACATTGGTTTTTCATAACCGTAAGCTTTTATACACCGTTACCATCCTTATTTGTGCTGCATCTGTTGTCGGCATGTTGCGCCTTAAAGCAGTAGGGCATATTGTGGATGATTTGCCGCATTCCGATAAGATTTATACCGATTTAAAATTCTTTGAAAAGAATTTTAAAGGTGTAATGCCTCTGGAAATCATTGTTGATACGAAAAAGAAATACGGTGCATTGAAATCACTTGAAACATGGCAGAAGGTAGATTCGTTGACAACCTTATTGGAAAGCCGTCCTGAAATAGGTGGTGGCCTGAACCTTATTAAAGGCATAAAATTCGTAAAACAAGGTATGCTTGGAGGAGGTGTGGAAAATTACAGCCTGCCGGATGAAATTCAATTCGGAGGCATTCGCCCCATGCTTATCAGCGCTTTGCGCAAAAGGGACAATAATTCGCCAAATCAGTTGAATAAAGTGCTTTTCTCTTATGTAGATACCAATATTCAAAGCCTGAGGTTAAGCGTGAATGTAGCCGATATCGGTTCTGTTGCGATGCCAAAATTGTTGAATGAAATTCAGCCAAAGGCATTGGCGCTTTTCGATACGGCTGATTATAAACTGACTTTTACGGGTACGAGCATTACCTTCCTGGAAGGCAGCCGTTTTATCATCAACAGTCTGAGAGACAGTTTAATATGGGCTTTTGCCATGATACTGGTTTGTATGGTGGTATTATTCCGTGACTGGAGAATTGTATTGATTGCTGTTATAACGAATATTGTGCCTTTGCTTATTACGGCAGGGGTAATGGGTTGGTTGGGCGTTCCGTTGAAGCCATCTACTGTATTGGTATTTAGTGTGGCGCTTGGTATTACGGTCGATGTAACGATACGTTTCCTTGTAAATTTTAAACAGGAATTGTCCACACATAATGAAGATATAGAAATGACGGTTCGCCGTAGTATCCGCGATACAGGTTTAAGCATCATCTTCACTTCGTTTATATTGATTGCAGGTTTCGCTGTTTTCGCTGTTTCCGAATTTGACGGTACCAAATCGCTTGGCTATCTCACATCGTTAACCTTATTACTGGCAATGGTTTTCAATCTTACGCTGCAGCCAGCATTATTGCTTTGGATGGATAAGGCTAAGAAAAACAGAGCAGTGAAAAAGGATTAATGTTTAAATATATTTTTTAAAAAGGGCTGTCCAAAAAACATTGGACGGCCCTTCTTATTCTTTTGATTTCCCATTATTGGGATGGACATTTAGCAGAATTGAAGCGACTTATCGTCCAGGACATTGCCGATATCAGTTCTCGTCTCAATATAGACATGATTTTTTTAAAAGATTTGACAACTTTCGAAAAGTTGTCAAATCTAAAGCATGACCTTTTGTGATTGCTCACGACAGTGAGGTAAAATGCGATGCAATGAGACACGGCGCGACAAATAGGGGGTTAAAACTATTTAGTATCTATTCTTTCCTTATAAGCTTCTAAAGCTTTCGTAAGCATTTCTTCCAATGGTTTTTAGTCTATCATCCCCTTATCAAGGATAACTACATAGCGCGAAATCTTTCCGTTGCCTTCCAGTAAATTATTTGGATCAGGCAATTCAGTGCCCCTGTTGAAGCCGAGCTTTAAACCTTTCTTTGAGGGAATGATGGTGCAGATTAATTCAGTGTATTTCTGACCGTAACAATAAGCTATCATTTTTGCAGGGATATCAACCTGCTCTGTTATGCCTGGTAACTTATCGAGCAAAAGCGCGCGCAGATGCATGGCGTTTTCATAAACAACGTCTTCGTAATTAGCCAGAAATGTTGCTGCGTTTTGGTTCATAGCAGTGCATTGATTGAAATAAAAAAAACGGCCACATCTGCAGCCGTAATATTGTATGGTAATTCTTCGTCTTGATATATTAATTCGCTTTTTCCACTTTTACCCTGCCAATCCTTAACTTTTCAATGGAAAGAATGGTGAAATCATATTTGCCATAACTGATTTTCTCATTGACGGTCGGGAATTTTCCGGAAATTTCCAGCACAAGCCCGGCCAGTGAATCGCTTTCTCCCCGCACATCTTCAAATGTTTCAAATGAAACACCCATCACGCGGCACATATCATTGATAAGCATTTTACCTTCGAAAATGTAATTCTCTTCATCAATTTTACGGTAATTCATTTCCTCTTCGTCAAATTCATCTTTGATATCGCCTATAATTTCTTCCATGATATCTTCCAGCGTGACGATGCCGGAGGTGCCGCCAAATTCATCTACCACAATGGCAAAATGATTATGGCTTTCCTGAAATTCATGCAGCAGGTCTTCAATCAATTTATACTGATGTACAAAATAGGCAGGACGGATTAATGAATGCCAGTCGAAGTCTTCTATTTCGGTATAAGGCAAAAAGTCTTTGGTGTAAACCATACCCGCAATTTCATCAATGTTGTTTTTATAAACGGGCATGCGCGAATAGCCGGCAGCTAATATCTTTTCCCTTACTTTCGGAAAAAGCCAGCTTTCCCTGATAGCGCTGATGTCCAGCCTCGGATGCATGATTTGCTTCACGGTAATCCTACCGAACTTCATAATGCCTTTAAAGATTTCGACTTCTTCTTTGGTAGCGGTGTGGCCCATGCTTAGTTCGATGGTTTCTTCAAACTCACGGCTGTCCATTTCCAATAGTTTCTTCTGGGCTTTCTTACGGTTACTGTATTCATTGGAGTCAGTAAGCATTTTGGCAGCTGGCCTGAAAATGCTGAACATTACTTTTACAATAGGCGCCGAAAAAAGTGCGAGGCGTACATTGTTTTGACGTGCATATACTTTAGGCAGGATTTCTGCAAAGAGTAATAGTAGAAATGTGATGCCGACAAGATTTACTGCAAGCGATAAGAGAAGGTTCTTCTGAGGCGGTAAAAATATCTTGGTCATATAATTGCATGCCAGAATTATGGCTACGGCCAATGTATATTTTGATGCACGCAAGGTAGAGAATAATAGTTCCGGATCATCCAGTAGTTGAATAGCCTGACGGGAACCGGGTTGTTCCTTTGTTTTAAGATAATTGATATCTTTTACCTTCAATGTAAAAAATGCCACTTCAGCTCCGGCCGCTATGGCTGCCAGAAACAATAAGATTAATATCAGTATGATGAATCCGGTAACATGCGTTGCGGGCAATATAACCGGAGCGGCCTGTAAATAAACAGCCGGTAAAAAGTCATTCATAATGTGAGTTAAATCCCGTTGTAGTAAAGTTGCGGCAAATATAAGGTGCTTGTTGTTAAGGATGATAAAAACTTAGAACGGTAAAGATGTATTAGTACCCATGTCGTCTTCGTCTTTCGTGAACCCGAAATCAAGGTCGTCTGTCGTAATGGTTTTTACAGCTTCGGTATGTACTTCTGCGCTGTGGTTGTCATGGTCACGGCGTTTTTCCAGCATTACCAGATTCTCACCTACGATTTCTGTCTGAAAACGGCGGTTCTTATCTTTGTCTTCCCAGCTGCGTGTACGCAATCTCCCCTCTATATAAACGAGGCTGCCTTTGTGTAAATACTTGCTTGCCAGTTCAGCTAACCCGCGCCATAAAACAACTGTATGCCATTCCGTTTCAGAAACCACATTGCCATTCCTTTCTTTTCTCATTTCAGTAGTAGCAAGCGGAAATTTTGCTACCGGAATTTCACCTTCAATATACTGAACGTCCGGATCGCGACCAAGATTGCCCACCAATGTTACTTTGTTAACACCTCTCATTGTTGAATCTATTTATCTGTTTACAAAATCTTCTTTTACCCTTATCGGTCAATACTATCCGTTTAACTTTTTTATTGTTATTCCGGCAAACTCAATGGCTTTATAGCGGTTAAATTTGCTTAGTCATATCGGCATGAATAAATAGTTAACTCCTGTAATATCGCCTTATCGGGAATCTAAAAATACTTTTTTCTGCTTAAAAAAGAAAGAATTGTCTTTGGAAACGGATAATTTTTTAAGGAATCTTTTTCAACCCAAATACCCTGCGTCAGAAATGATGGCCTGGCTTTGAGCAGGATAAGATGGAATTTACTTCTAATGAGTTGATGTGTAAGCTTTTGCCTGTTCTCAAACTCAATGTCAATGTTTTGCTGAATATAAGGTTTCAGTTGTTGCCAGATGGAAGTCTCCTGATAATTTTTTTCATTTTCAATCAGGTAAAACTCATAAAGTCCCTGCCAAATATCTTTTTGGCTGCGTTGCTGAATGTAAACTTCGTGTTCGGTTGTAAGGACGAGGTAGTCAAAATTCCGTTCTTTAATAATAAGTTTCTTCGTTTTTACCGGCAATAAGGAAATCATATTTTGCCTGAAGGCAATGCATTTGCTCTGCAAAGGACAGTGTTCGCAATCGGGTAATTGCGGTGTGCATACAGAAGCGCCAAAATCCATGATCGCCTGATTAAAAGCCGCCGGTTGTTTTTTATCCAGAAGTTCAGATGCCATATCCTGAAAATACTTTTTACCTTCTGTACTGTCGATGGGTATGTCAATGCCAAAATAACGTGATAAGACTCTGTAAACATTTCCATCCAGAACGGCATAGGGAAGATTGAATGCAAATGATGTTATTGCAGCTGCAGTATATGGTCCAACGCCCTTCAGCGCCAATATCTCATCATAGTTTTCAGGGAAAACGCCATTATATTGTTGTGTAATAGTTTTGGCTGCTGCAATCAGGTTTCTGCAACGGTTGTAATAACCGAGGCCTTGCCAAAGCCTGAATACCTCATCCTCCAGCGCATTTGCCAGATGCTGCACTTCAGGATAATGTAAAATGAATTGTTCGTAGTAAGGCCTTCCCTGTTCGGCTCTTGTTTGTTGTAATATGATTTCGGAAAGCCAGATTTTATAAGGGTCTTTTTCGTTTTTCCAGGGTAATTGCCGGTTGTTTTCCTCAATATTCCATTTTAATAGTTCTGTGGTGAAAAACTTTTTTATACCTGGAGCAACGGACATGGGAATGATTAAAGAAATGGTTCGGGCAAAGGTATTGAATTTGAAGATTTACCAATTATCTAATCGCATAACAATAACAGAGGCTGCCCAAAACAGGACAGCCTCTCTATGTTTTTTTAATTTATGATTTGTTTTGCTGAAAAATTACCTGATTAGTGTAACATTACCTTTATAGTTTTCAGATCTGCCGTTTTTTAGTGCTACTTGTATCTGATAAATATAAACTCCCTGTGGCTGTTCTTTTTCATTGAACTTGCCATCCCATCCCCTGCCATTTGCATTGGCTGTTTCAAATATTACTTGTCCCCAGCGATTAAACACCTGCATGCTGAAGCCGACAACACCTTGTGATAATAATTGGCGGGGGAAGAAATAATCGTTGACGCCATCTCCATTTGGTGTGAAAGAATTAGGAATATCGGTATAGCAATCTTTTTTAATTTCAATTTCATCGGTGGTACTACAATCAAAACTGTTGCTGACGGTCAATTGATAGATACCATCATGTTGTATCATGCTGGTTGCGGTGGTATCTCCATTATTCCATTGGTACCTTACATTGCCGGAATTAGGAACCTGATTGGCAAGCAGTATTGGATTTCCATGCAGGCAAAGAGTAGTGTCCGGACCAAGGTCAACTTTAGGGTAAGGGTGAACAACTACAGAATCCGAAAGATTTAAATCGGGACAGATGCGGTAATCGGCAGAAAGATTTACCCAAAATGTGCCCTCACGGTCAAAAGCGTGTTTTACATTATTGGTATTGCTGAATACCGTACCATCACCAAAATCCCATACTAATCCTTTAATGCCCTGTTGACTGTAAACTGCGTTATAGTTAACCAGCTCACCTGCGCAAATACTGCGTTTATCGAGTTGCAGACTCAGCGACGGGATAGAATCAACCGTAATGGTATGATAAGCAGTGTCATAACAAGGAATAGCGTCGTTTAAAATCAGTCTTACCTGAAAAGAACCTGCCGAGTTATAGGTATATGTAGGGCTCATCATGTCCGAAGACCCCCCATCGCCAAAATCCCAGTGATATTGGGCCGGTTGTTTGGTTACGGTGGATGCATCTGTAAAAACAATGGTACCGCCTTCACAAAGGGAATCTTTGTCTGTATTAAACATGGCGGCAAGAGGGTGTTGCACATCAACAGATTTTGTTACGTTGGCATTGCAGGTGCCGTTGCCCGCAACGAGATTGACATTATAAACATTCTGTGTCGTATAAATATGTGTAGGGTTTGTTGTGGTGTCAGGAAGAGAACCATCTCCGAAGTTCCAGGTATAGTGTGTTGCATGCTGGGAGTTGTTTGTAAATACTACCGTATCAGCCACACAGCCATTGGTAATATTGTAGCTGAAATCAGTAGTTACCGTTCTGTCGATAGTTGTAATTTTTACAGAATCCCTTAAACTGCAATTGCCATTTCCGCTACCGGTGCTGACTGTCAGCACATAATATCCTGTTGCGGTTGGTTGTATCGTAGGCGTAAGTGTGTTGGCTCCGGTTGTAATGGTAGCGGCAGGTGTCCACATAGAATTGTAGGTTACCCACGGCGCAGTATTTGTTATTGTACCAATTAACTGGCCTGTATATGCAGCGCATCCCATCAAAGTATCATCAGGGCCCGCATCTATGACAGGTGGCGGTATGATGAGAAAAGTATCTGTAAGGTTATGAGTATTGCCGTTTGCAACAGCAGTAGAGTGCAACAGGACAGTAGAAGCCGTGGATAATGTAACATTATAATTAGGGCCGCTACCTGTAAGGGTTGCGTTCCCGTTTAATACATTATAGGAATAAGAAGCGGTTCCGCTTGCGGTAACGGTTCCTGTATTGTTACAGAAGTATAATGTATCATTGGCGTCCAAAGGAGCGAGGGATCCGGAACAGGCGGCAAAATCCAGTGCAGCTGTGAGTGTAGCCGGCACACCTGTGATTTCGGTCAGGTTAATTGTTGTGGCTCCGATTGGACCGCTCCACAGCCCGGCACCTAAACAAAGTGAATAGAGTGTATTGTTAACAACAGCAAAGCCACCTCCGGCTCCCGTACCGGGTCCTCCGATGATAGTCCATTCCTGAATTAAAGTTCCGGTGCTGCTGTATTTTCTCAACCATGCCGGACTTGCTATTTTTACTACGTAAAAGCTGCCGTCAGGACTCTCCGCCTGTAAATCGGCAGGTCCTCCGCCATTATAATTAGGAACGTCTACCAAAAATGTAGCATTCCCGGTGCCGTCATAATGATTAATGCCTAATCCCCCGGGGCTTGTGCCGCCAACCATACCATAAATGTAACCACCTCCGCCACCAATATTGATTGAACCGGAAACATGGCCTGTATTTACCCAGGTAGTGCCATTATAATAGGTATAATTTCCATTTACAACAGTATAGAACGTTGGAGATGGGGCAGTGGGATCATTAATATTTTCGCAAAAACTGAGTGAGTTGGCACCGGCAGGAGGCGCAATGCTGTTAGGCACCGGATTGGTAGCCGAGAAAGGCAAAGCAGGGTTCCAATTATAAATTGTGCTGCCTGTTATATAATATATTAAGGAGTTGGTGCCACAAGAAGGCATTTGGCCCCGCGATATATTACTAATCAATAGTAAAAAAAGCAAACAAGATAGACGTAAATTAAAAGTAGAACCCATTTGAAATTTGGTTTGATGATATGTTTTCAGGAGTAAGATAATTATAAAAAAATAAACTTTTGATAACTTATGTTAAAAAGACATTGAAATTTATTTTTAAGTTGGCGTAGCTATTCTAAAAAGTTTTATTGTTTTAAGCAGAATACTATCCTGCCTGAATATGTAGGAAAACTAAACTATCAGAAGAGCCAAAACAATGAAATTGTCTAAGGTAATTATGCCCTTCTTTCGCTGAGATATTTGCCTTAACTTTACCTCGCTTAAAATTGTTCAAAATATATTACGGCTATGGCGAAATGTAAATTTGTCCTTATTATATTCTTTTTTTTAGTTGGAATCTTTGTAACCCCTTCTTATGCCGGTAAACCGCAATTAGATGCAGATGCAACCGCTCAATTGTCGGGTATAGAAGATTCCCTGCTGGTGATGGCGGATTCTATGATGAATGCCATTCCGGATTATAAAATTGATTATTGTGTCAGGTTTACCAAATTCCTGCGTAATGCTTTGGAAATACCTAATTCCTTCAATTACCCTTTTACGAGACTTGCAGCAAAAATCCACATCCTTTATTCCGAAGACAAAACCTTTCGCATATTTAATTGGCTGATAGCTCCCACAACAGAAATCAGAAGGTATTATGGCGTTGTTCAGATGGACTCGGAACAACCTAAATATTATCCTTTACTGGATGCAGCTTCTGAACTTGGCAATGATATAGCTACAAAAACATTGGATAATAAGCATTGGTATGGCAATGAAATTTACAGGATAATGGATCAGAATGTAAACGGACAAAAAGTGTATTTACTGTTCGGATTCAATTCCAATGGGTTAGGCAGCAATAAAAAAATGATTGATGTATTGAATGTCAATGAGGATGGCGTAAGCTTCGGTGCGCCTATTTTTTCATTGCCTAATCAGGTGACCGGCAGGATGGAAAAGCCTCAAAGGATTATTCTTGAATATAAAAAGACAGCGCAGGTATATTTGAATTATGATGCCGACAAAAAAATGATTGTTTACAACCGCATCGCTTCCGAAGTGACAGAACCCAACAGAAAAGGCACTTATATTCCCACAGGACAGATGGATGGCCTGAAATGGGAAAATGGTATGTATCAGTACGTTAAGGATGCCATTCCTGTATTGCGCCTTCAGGATGGACAAGCGCCGATTGATGGTGTAATGAAGTAGTAAGAGGCTTAAAACAACGTTTAAACCTAATTTAAAAGAGCCCGACCGGCAAAAGAAGCGCCATAAAGACAAATCACATGACTAAAATCTGGAAGATAAAGCAGGCAGATGAACAGATAACGGACGTAATTGCGGAGGCATTGAAGATTCATCCTGTTATCTGCAAATTATTGTCATTCAGAGGAGTTGCAGATTACGAAAGCGCAAAATCATTTTTTCGTCCTGCTTTATGCCAATTACATGATCCTTTTTTGATGAAAGGAATGGCAATTGCTGTTGAGCGTATAGGAAAAGCTATTCAGCGCAATGAAACTATTATGGTTTATGGCGATTATGATGTAGATGGTACTACGGCTGTTGCGGTGGTATTTTCCTTTTTGAAGAAAACAAATCCCGGTGCCAATATATTGTTTTACGTACCACACCGTTATCGCGAAGGTTATGGCATTTCCACAGCAGGAATAGACTTTGCCATTGAACAGGGTGTAAGTCTGATGATAACTTTGGATTGCGGCATTAAATCGGCAGATAAGATTGATTATGCCGCCAGTCTGGGAATAGATGTTATTATCTGCGACCACCATACTCCGGATGAAACGCAAATCCCGAAAGCTCTTGCTATATTAAATCCTAAACAGACAGACTGTGCGTACCCATTTAAAGAATTAAGCGGTTGCGGTATTGGTTATAAACTTATTTCAGCGATTGCACAGCATAGAGATTTGCCTGCTGAAACTACCGAAAGATATCTTGATTTGGTTGCTACAAGTATTGCCGCAGATATTGTTCCGATGGATGGCGAGAACCGGATATTAGCGGCTTTTGGTATTATACGTGCAAATGAAAATCCATCTCTGGCGCTAAAAACCATAAAAGAAATAGCAGGCGTTACCCGCAATTTTACTATATCCGATCTTGTGTTCATCATTGCGCCACGTATCAATGCGGCAGGCCGGATGGATGATGCGCGTAAGGCCATTGAATTATTTATTGAAGAAGAACCGGTAAAATCAAGGGAACTTGCCGAAATACTTTGTTCCGATAATTTTGACAGAAAGGAAGTAGATAAAAATATGACGGACGAAGCGCTGGACATTTTGCAAAATGATACTGCAATGTCAAGCCACATGTCCACAGTGCTTTTCAGACCTCATTGGCATAAAGGTGTTGTCGGCATAGTAGCTTCGAGGTTGATAGATCATTACTATCGCCCTACGATTGTTCTGACAGAGTCTAATGGTAAGGTAACGGGTTCGGCAAGATCTGTAAACGGCTTTAATATTTATGAAGCAATTCATCAGTGTGGTGATTTGCTGGAAAATTACGGCGGCCATTTTTTTGCCGCGGGTATGACTTTGTGCCCTGAAAACCTTATCGCTTTTCAGGAAAAATTTGAGCGGGTGGTATGCGACACGATAGAGTCAACATCATTGAAACCTGTTATTGAAATTGATGCCGAATTACGATTGAAGGACATTAATGACGGTTTTTATAATATTATTCGTCAGTTTGAACCGTTTGGACCGACCAATTTAAGGCCTGTATTCATAAGCAGAAACGTAAGCAATTATAAGGGATATACCAGAGTAGTAAAAGAAATGCATATCCGCTTTGTAATAGAGCAGGATAAAGGCGCGACGATTTCCGGAATCGGTTTCGGAATGGCAGATAAATATGATATTATTGCTTCAGGTCAGCCATTTGATATTTTATATACTTTGGATGAAAACGACTGGAACGGCAATAAAAGTATTCAAATGAAAGTCATTGATGTCAGGCCTTCGGCAGAAAATAATTATTAAGAGACTATGAATGTAAAGATTGAACCGGAATGGGGCGAAGCGCTCAAAGATGAGTTTGATAAACCTTATTTCGAAAAGATAGTTGAGTTTTTAAAAGACGAAAAAAAAGCAGGTAAAATCATTTATCCTGCGGGCCCTGATATCTTCAGCGCTTTTACACTGACTCCTTTCTCAAAAGTGAAAGTGGTCATCATAGGACAAGACCCATATCATGGTGAGGGCCAGGCGCACGGGCTTAGTTTTTCGGTAAAGAAAGGGGTTACTGTCCCGCCTTCTTTGGTGAATATGTACAAAGAACTGAAGGCAGACCTGAACATAGCCCCGCCGGGTCATGGATATCTGGAGCAATGGGCGAAGCAAGGCGTTTTAATGCTGAACGCGTCTTTAACTGTTGAAGCATCAAAACCCATGTCGCATGCCAAGATAGGTTGGGAGCAATTTACCAATGCGGTTATTAAAACTGTTTCTGATAAGCTGGAAGGTGTAGTATTCTTGCTTTGGGGCAGATTTGCACAGCAAAAGGAGATTTTGATAGATACAAGCAAACATTTCATTCTAAAGTCTGCACATCCTTCTCCGTTTTCTGCGGCGCAGGGTTTTTTCGGCTCTATGCCATACAGTAAGACTAACAAGCTATTGAAACAACAAGGCAAGGCTGAAATTAACTGGAAACTGGATGCATGATTTGAAATTCCCAATTCCAAATCTAAAATCTTAAACAATGGAAAACGAAAAATTAAGAATAGACAAATATTTATGGGCTATCAGGATATTTAAGACGAGGGCCCAGGCTGCAGATGCATGTGATAGCGGAAGAGTTAAATGGAATGAAAATTCAGTAAAAGCTTCAAAACAAGTACATATAGGTGAACAATATGACATAAGGACTCCTGACAGAAAATGGACTATAAAAGTAACGGGCTTATTGCATAACCGGAAAGCATATTCTGAGGCTATTAATTTTTATGAAGATTTGACTCCCGAAGAAGATTTGGATTTTAATAAAAGTCAGGCATCAAGTTTCTATACAGGAAAGCGATTAAGCAAAGTAGGGAGGCCTACAAAATTGCAGCGCAGGGATCTGGATGACTTTATGGATAATTAAAAAATATGCCTCGTACCCAACTTTTTATTAATAATTTGCTATCTTGCTATTGTTATATTCTCATACTTAAGGTTATTACAGCATAAAAAAGTAACATTCAAAATGATTAGAAATTTATTCATAAAAGTTACGGCGGGCTTAATGGTGCTTGCTTGTAGCCAAAGCTTTGCGGCAACCAACTATTGGCAAAATTTTGACGGAAAAACACCTCCGTCACGTCATGCACTGGCAGTAACCACAAGAGATTACACTGTTTTTTCATTGGATCAGAATGCAATGAAAAGCTTCCTTTCCAATGTAGGTACGGATCCAAATCAGGCGCAAGCGATAATCATTCCCACTCCTGATCATAAGTTTATGAATTTTCATATCTGGAAAACTCCGATGATGGAAAAAGCATTGGCGGATAAATACCCGGATATTCAGACTTTTACTGCAGTTTCTGATGATGATCCTTCTGTTACCGCCAAAGTAGAATATACCATGTTTGGTTTCAGCGCATTGGTTTATAACGGCGCAAATACCTTCTTTATTGACGCTTATAACAAAGATGTTGACGGTTATTACGTTGCTTATTATAAAAAAGATTTTTATTCAACCATCCAGTCAGTGCCATGCATGGTTACGGAAGCAGATCAGATAAAACCTGCTGATAATGGAATTCCGACGGAAATAAATACAGGTGATGATGGCGTGACCGGGAATAAAGTAAATGGTTCCGTGCGTCATACTTATCGTTTGGCATTAAGCTGTACCGGTGAATATGCTATAGCTGTAGGAGGCGCCAATCCTACCGTATCTCAGATTCTGACCATAATGAGTGTCACTGTAGATCGTATCAATGGATATTATGAAAGAGAATTTTCTGTTTCTATGAATCTTATAGGAAACAACGATGCTGTCATTTTCCTTGATCCTACAACAGATCCTTATGCCTGCAATAACAATCTTAACTGTCTGATTGGAGAAGTTAACACTACAATCGGAAATGTCATTGGCGATGCCAATTATGACATCGGGCACATTCTTTGCACAGCCGGTGGCGGTCTTGCACAGTTGAGTGCTGTATGTGGCGGCGGAAAAGCAAGAGGTACCAGCTCTTCCGGTGGTTCTAATGATATACACGTGCCATTGCATGAAATGGGACATCAATTTGGATCCAATCATACATTCAGTGCAAATACAGGTGGATGTAACGGTAATCGCGGAGATGCTACGGCTTATGAACCGGGCGGTGGTATCAGCACCATGTCTTATTCAGGCTTATGCGACCCTAATAATGTCGGAGGACCTTCAGATGATTATTTCCATGTAAGTTCATTACTTGAAATCGGCAATTTCCTTGCCGGCCAGGGCTCAAGTTGCGGTACAACTGCTACAGGCACAAACCCGATTACTGTTCCTGATATCAAAGATACTTTTTACATACCAAGAAATACGCCGTTTGAATTAACAGCACCGATAGTTACGGCGCCTACCAACCCCACTCAAACATCTGTATTGTTTAACTGGGAGCAATGGGATGTTTTGGATGCTGTTGCTACACCGGATCCGGTTGAAGCCAATGCAGCCAGCGCAGCAAAAGGGCCATTATTTAAATCTTATTATCCTACTACCAGCAGGATTCGTTCTTATCCTGAATATACTAATATTAATGCCAGTACTTATGGTGACGGTGCAACAGGAGCAGGACAAAGAATTTCGAAAGTTTCCCGTGATATTAATTTTAAATTGTCTGTAAGAAGTATCTATCAAGGTTGGGGTACCTTCCGCTTTATGGATAATACTGTTTATCTTAAAACAGACCCGAATGTACATGATTTCCGTGCAACTGAACCAAGTGCAGATGAAACCTGGAATCCGGGCGAAACAAAAACAGTAAAATGGGTAGTTCCGAAAGATCAGCCTACTGTGCCTGATTCTGTAAAATGTAACTGGGTAAATATCTATCTGTCTTATGATAATGGTGTTACTTTCCCTAAGCTATTGGTTTCAAATGCAAATGGAACTGCAGGGTCATACACATTTACAGTGCCTGCTGATGTTGGTTACTCAACTGAAGGCAGAGTAAAAGTGAAAGGCGTGGGTAATGCTTATTTTGATATTGCCAAAGGCAAAATATTGATTAACGGAACCGTTACAGGCATTCCGAAAGTCAGCGCTGTGAGCAATGTTTCCATTTATCCGAATCCTGCAAACAATCAGATAACCGTTACAAATAAAACTGCCAGTACAACTCTTAAGCTTGTAATGTACAATATAATCGGTCAACAGGTATGGTCCGGACAAGTTAAGGATCAAACCAATATTCAGGTTGGATCTTTTGCAAGAGGTAATTACCTGATTCAGGTAGTAAATGAAAATACAGGTGAGCGTAGTGCAGAAAAAGTTGTTCTGAAGTAAATTGAAGATTATAGCAATAAAAAAAGGGATGTTACGGTTGTAACATCCCTTTTTTATACCGGATCCTTTTTTTCATGAAAGAAAGCTTTCTATTATTTTTTCAAAGCGTTCAGTTTCCCCAAAATTCCTGATATATTCTTTAGCATCAATTCTTTTTCTGACTTGTCAATGGGAACTATTAACTGATATAAAGGCTCGAAATAGAAACCTGCAATATGTGCAATCTGTTCGCCCCATTCCGTTAATTTCAGTGCAGAAGCCCTGTTGTCTGTTGCCGATTTTCTTTTTAAGATGAGTTTCTTTTCTATCAATGGTTTTAAGGCTACACTTATAGTCGCTTTAGCCACATTCAGTTCAGCAGCTAACTGGCTTGCTGTAAATATTTCGGCTTTGTGCCGTATTATGAGCAATAACCGGATTTGTAAAGGACTTAATCCGTGTTCCATAGCCTGCCGCCACAAGAGGTCGTCAATAGACTGGTTTAGTTTCTCCAAGCTTAACACCAATATGGCATTAATGTCTTTTTGCAGAAACGCTTTTTCAAATACGGTTTTTGCCATGTCAATGGTTAATGATTTGTAAAATAGCGGTTATTTGTAAAAGGTAGCAATGCTAACTACCGGAGCGCAAAAGTCGTGCAAATTGAATGAAAAACCAATTGTTCTGTTCATTTTAGTTAGCAATGCTATCTAAAGAGCAAATAAAACATACTTCAGAATATATATTAATATATTTGCATCCGGCGGAATTTTTTTAGCGGTAAAAGCCGGCTAACTTTGCGCCCCACAATCAAAAAGAAATGAAATACATTTTTACAGCATTATTATTTTGTTCTGTTTTCGGAATAAAGCAGGCTCATGCACAAATACCCATCAAGACCGATGATGACCCGGAATATGATAATCCTGTGATGGGCGAAGATGATAGCTTGTATTCTAACGGGCCTGCAGATACTTCTTCGGATTTAAAGTATTATATCCAGCCGCTGAATGAAATTACCATTCAGGAAAACAGGTTGCAGATTCCTTTTGCCAAGCAAAACAGGAATATTACTATCCTTGACCAAAGCATTATCAGAACGCTTCCGGTAAAGTCTGTCAATGAATTGCTGACCTATGTTGCCGGTGTGGATGTGCGTCAGCGCGGCCCCTGGGGAACACAGGCGGATATAGGCATTGACGGAGGAACATTTGACGAAACCCTGGTATTAATAGACGGTATTAAAATCAGTGACCCGCAAACGGGGCATAATATGATGAATATACCTGTGCCGCTTAGTGCCGTTGACAGGATTGAAGTGCTGAGAGGTCCGGCGGCAAGGATTTATGGTGTGAATGCACTGAACGGCGCTATCAATATTATTACAAAGAAACCGACACAAACCGGGATAATGGCCAATGTATATGCCGGAAGCAGCTTTAATAAAGATACCAGTAATGGTAAGCTCTTTGGCGGCTATGGTGCAGAGGTTTCTGCGAGCCTTGCAGGAGATTATACACAGCATTTATTGTCTTTCAGCAGGCAACAGGCTTCGGGTTACAGATATAATACCGCTTTCAATAACGACAAGGTTTATTACCAGAACCAGACAACTCTAAGCAAAGCTGTAAGCCTTCAGCTTATGGGAGGCTTTGTTTATAATAGTTTTGGTGCCAATGCGTTCTATTCTGCGCCCGGCGATAAAGAATCAAAAGAAACGGTACAGACCGGTCTTGCAGGTATCGGTGCAACTATCCAGGCAACGCCTTACTGGACTATCAAGCCGAGAGTGAGCTATCGTTACAATAATGATGATTATATCTATATACGCCAGAAACCTGCAGTATATAACAACCGTCATGAAACAAATGTGATTGATGCCGAGTTGAATAATACTTTTAATACAGACATTGGTGATTTCGGTTTAGGGCTTGAGTTAAGGAACGATAAAATAAACAGTAACAGTCTCGGAAAAAGGAACAGGGATAACTATGGTTTTTTTGGTGAATATAGTTTCAATAAAATAGAAAGATTATTGGTCAACATAGGCGCTTATGCGAATTACAATTCTGATTTTGGCTGGAGAGTAATGCCGGGTATTGATGCCGGGTACCGTATTTACAGCGGATTACGTGTGTTTGCAAATGCAGGGGTGGGTCAACGTTTGCCAACTTATACGGACCTTTATTATAAAGGTCCGGCCAATATCGGCAATCCGAATCTGCTGCCTGAATATTCTTATAATGTAGAAGGGGGATTGAAGTATAACGACAAGCAATTGAATGCTTCCATCAGTTATTTTAACCGTCGTACAGAAGGTTTTATTGATTGGGTAAAAGATACTATTACCGACCCCTGGACCACAGTAAATTACCAGAAAATAAACACGCAAGGGATTAGCTTTGCTGTAGATTACAGATGGAGAAGCGAGGATGCCAAATATGCTAAGGTTGCTATCATCACAGGGTTTTCTTATTCTTATCTTGATGTAAAATCAAAAGGGAGCCAGAGCCTTGACGGTGATGCAAAATTATCTAACTACGCATTGCAGAATTTAAGGAATCAGGTTTGTGCCAATGCTAATTTTGAATTTTTCCATACCCTGAACATAACGCTTGCAGGCCGTTATCAGCAAAGGGTTAATTATATCGATTATTTCCTGCTGGATGCCAAAGTTTCGTATGCGATTCAAAGGTTCAATATCTATGCTGAGGTTAATAATCTTACCGATGTTCAATACATTGAAGCTGCGGCAGTTCCTATGCCCGGACGTTGGGTGACGCTTGGCCTGAAATGGGCCTGGTGGAAATAACGATTTTTGATTAAGGATGAGTGAACAGTATCCCGGTGCGTCTTTGATGCGTCGGGATTTTTTATTAATGAACCAATTAGATAGTATATGTTCAAAATACAGCTTACCTAACCTTTTCTTAGGTAGTACTTTACTTTTTCTTAGGTAGTATCTTACTTCTTCTTAGGTAGTACCTTGCTTTTTCTTAGGTATAACCTAACCTTTTCTTAGGTTGTACCTTACCTTTTCTTATGTTGTACCTTACCTTTTCCTATGTTGTACCTTACTTTTTTTATGTTGTACCTTGCTTTTTCTTAGGTAATACCTTGCTTTTTCTTAGGTTGTACCTTACTTTTTCTTAGGTATCACCTTACCTTTTCTTAGGTAGTACCTTGCTTTTTCTTAGGTAGTGCCTTGCTTTTTCTTAGGTACCCCCATTGCTTTTTTATAGGTATCCCTTTGCTTTTTCTTAGGTTATATAAATGCCAAAACAAAAAAGAGACCAAACAGGTCTCTTTTTTAAAATATTTATTCAATATTAGAATTAATCGTTACTATCTAAAACCACGTCTTTCGCATTGGTTTTTTCTACTTTCTTTTTACCTCTGTTGTCGCGCGCGACTCTCGAATAAACCGATATTTCTTTATTAAACAAGAATTGAAACAACAAAACAGTATATGAAGTATGGTAGCCCAAAGTATTATAATAATGCCCTGCAAACTCTCTGATTTTTGGTAACTTATTCCATGGAACAGAAGGGAAATCATGATGCTCGTTATGATAACCAACGTTAAGGTTTACAGTATTCAAAGGTCCGTAATAGCTCTTAGTTTCCTGATCGCCATGTGTAAGGAAGTGTTCCTGAACCCAGCGTGCGCCCAACGGATGCAGGCCGATAGAAAAGAAGAAACTTGCTATTAAATAAATACCTGCTTTCACGCCCAGGAATTTGAAAATAGCCACCATAAAAACGATCTGGATAAGCCAGTTTACCACTGTCCATGCATCAAAGATTTTGATTTCTTTGGTCAGGCGCAACGGGCGCAATGCCTGAAACACAGGGTAGAATAGCAACCATAAAGTTTTACCAACCGGAGCATTATTGATAAGCTTGGCCTCCCAACGGAAAGGCATATCGGCATCAACCGCTTCTACACCTTGGAAAGAGTGGTGTTTCAGATGGTATTTGGTGAAAGAAATAGAGCTTGGGAAAACCTGCGGCAAATTAGCAATCAGGCTTGCTATAATATTTAAAGTCCTGTTTTTGAAAATAAGGTTATGCGAACATTCGTGTACACACACATACAAAGTGTGGCAAGCGAAAGCACCCACGAGGTAGGATACCACAAAAACAGCCCACCAAGGCAGATTATACGAATAGATTACCGCTGCAAGGCCAACCTGGACAGCAACGCACAATAAAATAACTAAAAAAGTGTAAGGATTACGTCCGATCAGGCCTCTGATTTCAGGATGCTTTTGAATAATCTCTTTAGTGCGAGCTTTGTGTGGTTCAGGGTTGTCCGACCAGATAAAAGAAGTTAATTTTGCCATTTCAATATTGTAGCTGAAAAATAATTGACAAAAATAATAAATCCTGCGTTAATATTGGCTTAGCAATTTCCTATAACTGTATTTTTAAATATTCATTTCATGCGCCGAATTGCCGGTTTCCTGTTTCGTTCCTTTCTTCAGGGCATAGTTATTTTAGGTCCGATAGGTATAACTGCTTATGCTATTATCTTCGTTTTCAGAGGCTTGGACGGCATGTTGCCCTGGTTTTCAGAACAAGCGCCGGGCATAGGTTTCCTTATTATTGTAGCTTTCATTACTATAGTTGGTTATTCGGGAACACGTTTCTTTTTTGGCCGTTGGCTGGTAGAAGGTTTCAGTTATCTGTTGGAACATACGCCCGGCATCAAACATATTTATTCTTCCGTTAAAGATGTAATGGATTCTTTTGTGGGCGACAAAAAGAAATTCAACCATCCGGTTTGGGTGCGTACCAATGCCAATCCTGAAATATGGCGTATCGGGTTTTTAACCCAGAATGATTTAACCGATTTGGGTCAACCGGATAAAGTTTCAGTTTATCTGCCGCACTCTTATGCTATTTCCGGCTGGGTTATTATCGTTTCAATTGATGAAGTAAAACCTGTAGAGGGCATGAATGCGGCAGAAGCAATGAAGTTTGCTGTAAGTGGCGGTATTGCCGGGATGCATCACAACGTTCATGAAGCGCATCATTAAAAGCGTTTATTTCGTAAAAATCTATGCGAGTGCTTTTTTAGATTCTTACGGAATAAACAAGAATGAATGAATATATCTGTAAAAAGATTTAGTGTTTAGTTAACAAAACAGTAGCATAGGCCATTACGCCTTCTTCCCTTCCAACAAACCCTAATTTCTCGGTAGTAGTAGCCTTGATAGAAACATCCGCACGTGGAATGCCCAACGTTGAAGCAATTGCTTCAATCATTTTAGGTATATATGGTTTGATCTTTGGCTCCTGCAGGCAAAGCGTCGTATCAATATTGCCAATCCAGTAACCTGCTTCTCTTACAAGGTTGTAACTACGGCGTAAAAGAACTTTACTGTCAATACCTTTATACTGCATGTCCGTATCCGGAAAATGTACTCCTATGTCTCCAAGTCCGCAGGCACCTAACATAGCATCACAAATAGCATGAAGTAAAACATCCGCATCTGAATGTCCTACTGCTCCTTTATGATGATCGAGCTTTACGCCTCCTAACCAGAAAGGGATGCCTTCTTCAAGCCTATGGAAATCAATGCCGTTACCAATTCTAATTTGCATGACCGTAATTTATTTTTTTATAATGATTGTATTAAATATAAAATTTAGGCAAAAATAGAAAAGCCTTCTTTACAAATATCGTAAAGAAGGCTTTTTTATAATTTAATAATTCAAAGGGATTAACCTTCGTCCGATGTTTTCTTTGAAAAAGCCAGTTTGTCGAAATCAAACAATAAAGAGAAACGTAGCGTATTTGACAATGGGTTTCTTGCAACACCTGAACCTGAAGGAATCAGGTAAGAGAAATTCAAACCGAAGACTTGATATTTCACTCCAAGGCCACAGGTAAAGTATTGACGGTCTCCATTGTTTTTGTTTTCATAAAAATAACCCGCCCTTACTGCAAATTGATCCTGATACCAATATTCACCACCAAGAGAAACAGTTGTACCATAACCCGGAGGCGCTTTTGTAAATGAACCTAACATGCCGGAAATAATACCATCATTAGGAATATAGCCTGCAGTTGAATCTTCGCCATTAACAGTCAGGTAATATCTCGGAGCGGGTACCAACGCCTTGTTTAAATCCAGCGAAGCCGTGATTTTATTGTATGCATCCACTTTATAAGTGTAAGCAACGCCGATACCTAAATTAATAGGAAGAAAATCTTTTTCCTGTTGGGAATAGCTGATTTTAGAACCTACGTTAGATAATACTGCACCTGCATTGAAAGTACCGCTACGGTCTTCGGTAATCTCATGTGTTTTGGTGTAGAAAATTCCGATATCTGCAGCAAATGCTTTACCCGGGCTGTAAACTGTACCCGGATTAGGATCGCCTGCAGCAATATTTGATGATATATAACGTAATGTTACACCTGTAGATAAATTTGGCGATAACTTGATAGAATAACCGAAATCAAAAGAAAATTCTCTTGGTTTTCCGCTTCCTGTATTAAAGCCAAGGTCATTGGTGTAATCAATGTTACCGAGGTTGAAATATCTTAATGAACCACTGATAGTACTGGTGGCATTTAGTTTTTTGTAAGCAGATATGTAACCCAAAAACACATCGGGCACCAAATCTTTCAACCATGGAGTATATGTTACGGAAATACCGGCATCTTTCGGACTCATTGCCAACTTGGCTACGTTCCAATACTGAGCGTTTGCATCAGGTGATAAAGCAATACCTACATCTCCCATTGCACCGCTGCGGGCATCAGGCGAAATACGTAAAAAAGGAACTGCGGTGGTAATAGCACCAACTCTACCGTCCAAAGCTGTCTGTGCAAAAGATTGAAACCCTATCAAACCGGACAAAACCGTTAACCCGGCAACTGCAATGCGTTTAGCCATTCTTCTTCTTATTAGTTAATAATTTTAATTTTAAAAGTGTAGAGGTATTGCTACAATAGGCTGTGTGAGTAGTTGTTTTTAAAATAACCCCCTTTTTTGGGAGGGGCAAAGATAAGGATATTATAATAATTCAAAGTAATTTTTGGACATTGGTAGCACAAACAAAATATGCACTACCAATGAAATATTATGATTAACGCAATAAAACTAACTTTTGGTATGCGGTTGCTGTTTTTCCTTCAGTAGTTTTTGCATTTAATTTGTAAAAGTAAAGGCCTCTTCCCAACGGAAGACCGTCTGCAGTACAATCCCAGGGTATTTCAGTCCTGTTCGCATCAGGCAAAATATGTTGTTTAATTGTTTTAATCAATCTGCCGTTTGCCGTATAAATCAATATAGAAACATCCATTTCTTCTCCTTTCTGATTATGCTGGAAAACGAAAGTAGTATAATCCGATGCAGGATTCGGGTAATTATAAATATCACTTATAAAACCTTTGTCCTTGTTTTTTACTTCAAATGTAACGGTTCCTTCTCCTGAATTATTATACGTATCCCAGGCAATAACTTTCAGTGTATGCTTTCCTTCAGGTAAATTATACATCGGAAAATTTACATAACCATTGCTAAAATCATTTTGGACTGTTTCATAATAATTATTCATCACAAAAGGATTCTGAACATCGTCGTCCAAAATTGCTACTAAATCATGTCCGATGGAAGTACCTGATACATTAATACCGTTTTCGTCAAAAAGTTTAACGTATAACAAAGGATTAGGATCTGTAACGCCTCCATCTCTGAATTTATCGTTGTCAATATAAGGCTTTACTACAGGAGGCGTGTTGTCATCAACAGCATCATGGTTATAATCTCCGACCGTAAAATGATTGTCTATGCCTGCTGCATCAGTATTTTGTGTATTAGCATAATAACTAATTTTTCCATTGCCATAATTATAATTGATATCTTTCGGCGCTACGAAAGAAGCAGAAAATAACCCATTGACAACTGTTCCTTTCATTTTGGCAACAATGTTTGTCTGAAGATCGAATTCAGGAGTGGAGCCGGGGCCGGTTTGTTCGCTATTTACGGTGTGAATTCTTTTTACTTTGTCAAAAATGGTTATGTAAACCGGTCCGTTAAAATCCGTAATTATATTATTGTTAGCGTCCGTAACTTTTCCGGATAACAAGTATCGGCCTAATGCTTTGATCGTATCTGTAGGGGTAAGCACATTACCGTTAATAAATTCCAGTTTTACTGTCTCCACATTATGAACAGGCATTGCCATTTTCAAAGCGGGATCTCCAAGTACAACATATTTATGGTTATTGGAGAATCCGGATGTAAATGCATTTTTTGCTGTTCTTAATGCTTCACCTATCGTCCTCCATTTACCATTGCTATCCTTTGTGAACTGGGCATTTACATATTGCTGGCTTAATGCAGTATTCTGGCTTTGATAAACAGCCTGCGTTGTGGTAATCATCGCAATGGAACCACCGGTAGGTTGCAGCATCAGCTTTGTTCCGGCTGAAGGATGTACCTGGTCGTCAAATCTTCCGAAATCGCAGGTGGCCGTTACCATAACAGGAAGTTTGTTGATATTGGTCCAGTTACCGTAATCGTCAGAGGTTAAGATAGCCTCAGTAGCCCATCTGTCGGGGCTTCCATGCCCGCTGTAACTCATTAGGAAGGTGCCATTATAGGTTTGATCGTCAATTGCTTTATTCACCATCGGATAACGCCCGCCACTTGGAGTTGCTACAATCTGATAGGCATCTGAGTATATTTTGTAAACATTGTACACCGGAGTGCTGTCAACAAAAAATTCGCTTACTGTTTCGCAATCTCCCATGTGGTTCATTCCCTGATTCGGGTCTCTGTCATCTGCTACATAAGTTACCGTATTTTTCCACGGACCAAAAGAATTGCTGCTTACATAATTTTTAATTTTTGCAACAGCTTGCGCGGCTTCGGTTCTGTTATGTGCCGGAATACGTCCTGTTGCAACATCATTTGAACCATTATTGTCAATACTGGCACCATCGGCAAGTATTGCATAAAAGTCGTCGGAAGAATACGGAGCATCTGCATTCATACTTTCGTATGTTTCGTAGGTAGGTACAAAATTGGAAAACGGAGCTACTCTGTTTTTATAATCAAAGGAGGCAGCGCCAAAGAATAATACATTTTCAGGTATATCTGAACCATCGTCCTGTGCTCTGTCATAAAACATCTTGATAAAATTGCGGATACCTGCAATGTCCTGTCCGCCTGAAGAAAATTCATTATAGATCTTGTCAACCTGCACAACGGTTACAAGAATATTGTCTTTCTGCCTGTGAAATTCTGCCAGTTCATTGGCTGCATCCATAAAAGAATCGGGAGCAATAATAAGCAGGTTTGTTTGTGATAACCCATGAAGATCCTGATTAGGAACAGCGCCTATTTTGACAGGAGTCCGGAAATCGCTTCCGTCAAATGCCACAAGCTCACTCAATGTATGTGTAGGACGAATAACGGTATAAGTATTGTTGTTAAATGAACCATTTAATGCGATTGGTTTCAATGGATCTGAAACATCCCATACTTTTAAATTTGCGTTTGCGCTCTGAATATTATAGGCTGCATTCTGACCCGCAGGTTGTAAAAATGCCTGCCAATCCCTGAAATTGAATTGCGCATTTTGAAATTGCAACGATTTGCGATAATTCAATTCAATATAATCGATATAACCATTTCCTGAACCTGAAGTGCCATAAGTATAACTCAAGTTGAAGTTTCCTGATGGAGCTGTGAATTGATATGGCTCTGACACATTTCCAATCGGAACATTAGAGCTGTTGGGAGGTATTGTATAAGTTTTAACAGTAGTACCATTTACCTTCACAGCCATATTTGCATATTCTGAACAGTCGCTTGCTACTGCGCTTTTTGCTTTTACCTGTCCAGTAACATTTCCCAGGTTAAGCGTGAAATTCTGGCTTAAATAAGCGGAACTCAAAGAACTCATCCTGTTTCCCCACCATATTTTGCCAATCCTGTTAAGGTTAACGCTGTCATTTTCAATAAGCATGTAATCATCTACTCCTGTTACAGCATAATCGGCATTGCCTGTAGCGGTTTCCGTTTGAATACGTTTTCCCTGACCAATATCATAATTCAGGAAATAGTAACTCTGATTTTCGTAGTAGTTAGATATATGGTCAAAAAGATGGTTAGTGGTATCATTTTCCCATAAAATCGGGCCGTTAGCGTAAAATAATATATAATCGTTCGTGCCGAATGTATTGCCGGTGCTGCTTACATAAATGGCATTCTCAATAAGATCGTCCGGTTGCTCGGAAGATGCTTTTTCAGGAAGAACAGTGCCTCCGTTGCCATATACCCTGAAATTATTAGGATTAATGGATGCAGGATTAATGCCAAGGCTTTCGAGGAACTGATAAGTGATCTTATAAACACCTCTTGTCGGCGCTGCAATTTTAAACCAGGTTCCGGAAGCTAAAACAGAATTTTCAACGCCTGTAGGTTTTTGAGCTGTGTGATTATTGCTTCCGTCCTGAAATTCGGTTATCTCTAAATCATAACTCAGCAGCTGTTCTAACTGGCCGTTTACTTTTCTGAATACCGGGACATTTATAAACGCAAATTGTTTCTTGCGCTCACTTGTACGAATAACATCGGGTTCAAAACTATTGGAAGCTTTTGCACCTAAAGGCAATGATGCAACCGGTGTGGTTTGTATATTGGCTAATTTTACTAATGGTGTGCTATTACTTGTAAGGGTTATCTTTTGAGAAGCAATTCCCTGATTGGAAATATCTACATCACTGACTGTATGATGTAAACTTCTACTGCTTTGTTGCGCGTTCAAAGCAATATTAAATCCCATCAACAGACTTACACACAAAATAAATTTTTTCATTCCTATTCTTTTTAGAGCCCTTTATATTAGTTATAACGTAAAATCAGTACGTATAGTATATCATTAAAAGGCATTCAAAATTACGCTAAAAAAGACAGATACAAAGCAGAACTAAGTTGGTAGCATATAGACAAAAAATATTCTGTCACTTTAAGCAACAGGATTCTGTAAGACAAATGATTAGATATATTTATTAGTTGATAATTATACTTTTTGAAGAATATTTTTTACAGATTTTCTCAGTAATAAAAATAACAAACTCAATAACGCCAGAACCAACACTACGATAATCCATGCATCGCTGATGTTTAAATGAAGTTCTAATGTTTTAAGCCATTGCACCATAAAAACATGAATGCCAAATGCTATGATTGCTGCAACTATAACTGCAGAGCTTACCCAAGGCAGGAAAAAACGATTCAATATTTTTCTCAATTTACCCGGTGCATAACCAATTTGCTTCATCAATCGGATGTGGCCTGCTGCTTTTTGTACCGTTATCTCTATAAACAGAATAAAAGAAAGCAAAGCCATGCCAACTACAATAACAGCAATTGCTCCGACAGAAGTGACGATTGCCTGCACGATGGTTCTTATTTTATTCCAGCGTAATTGTTCTTCATTGGTAGTATAATCTTTTGTTTTTAAATAGGAAACAAATGTTTTTTCAGAAGGATCCTGCACTTTTAATATTAAACGGGATGGCTTATGCGTTGCAGTTACGCCATACTTTTTGTTCATTTCATCCATGAAATTCTGAGGCACCAATACGGAGCTTATTCTGTCAGTAAAACCTACAATCTGAGCGCGATACTTTTCTTTTCCTCTTGCAATGGATATTTCCAGAGGCAGTGCTTTGATGGATTGTTGGGAAAGCTGCGGTAAGCCCTGACTCAGCGCAAAACCATAATTATACAAATTCAGAAAGTCTGTGGACATTATAATAGGTAAAGATTGCTGACCAGATTGCCATGACCAGTCTTCCGGCAATACGTCCAGGTATTTATCGTCAGCAGAACCCAAAAACATTTCAGTGTAAAATCCAAGATGCCCACCCATACTTGCTGAAACAGGATAGTTATTGGAATTGAGCGAACCAACTTCATTTACGTTTTTTAAATGCTGTAATCCTTCAATGTCTGCTTGTGTAAATAAATTGTCTTCGGGATTTCGCATCATGCTTTCATTGGTAACTTTCTTGCCGATTACCAGATAAGAAGCCATGCTGTCTTCTTTCCCTTTATTGGAAAGGATGCTCCGGAAATCAAACCAGGCAAGGGCTGCAATGAAAAGCAATAGCAAACCGATACATAATGCAATCCATGATCCGTACATACGCATCTTTTGATTGCCCGGTCTTAATAATTTTAAAATGATTTTATCTTGCTGCACAATTGGAAATTAAATTCAGATATTAAATACTCAAAAAGTCGTTTTTAGAAGCTCATCATATTACCTAACGGCTGAAAGTAAAGATAAGCTTACTGTCATTATTATTTTCATCCGAAGCCTTGACGGTCAGGTTATGATTACCTGAATCACAATGTTCATCAAAAGTATAAATGTAAGTATCGCCCACACGAACAAAACGCAACCATTTTCCATCCAATTCTGCCCTGAAATTCTGTACAGAAGTAAGATTGTCCGTTACCGTAAACCGGATAGTTTTTGCCGTACCTAAGTCGCCTTCTTTTTGCAAAGGCTTAATTGCCGGCCCTGTTGTATCAATATCAACATAATAATTGCCGAACGTTTTTATTGAAGCTTTTGCCCAACCGTTTTCGAAGCTTGCAGCGGCAGCATCTTGCGGATTATTGCCGGGCAATGCTGCCGCTTTTACATGATGTATAAATACAAGTTTACTCTGCAAATAACCGGATATATTTTTATTGAGTTTCACCTTTAACATTGCTTCATTTTGCAACGGAACTTTGGTATTCATTAACTGCACTGCTTTTGAAATTCCCTTTTTAGAATCTTCTTCTGAATATTTGAAACATATATTGTCATACAAAGCGGCAGCATTGCATTGGAACGAAAGTGTTTTTGTGTTTATGGAATGTATTTCACTTGTTCTCCAATAATTGCAATTGCCGGTTTTGGTGGCCAACGCCAAATTGCTGACGGCATCAAATTTTATGGTAGCATTATTTCCTAAAACATCAAATAATTCAATCCTTATAGCATGCTTTTTATCAGCACCTAACATCAATTCACCGTTATATTTATTGAGAAAAGTGTAGTTGCTCAATTTATTGCCTGATGTTTTAAATAAAGTCTGATACCACCCTTTATTTTCCTCTTTCAATTTATAATCGGCAAAAGCATTCACGTATCTGTTTTCGTCAAAGTCAATGTCATTTAGCTTCCATGCGGCTTGCAACGAATCGTCCATGTATAATTTCATTTCATAAACCCCTAATGTATTTGGGCTGCCGTTCATATAATCGTCCGCTTTAACTGCTATTCTTATTGAACCTCCTGCAATATCCACAGGTTTCAATGTCGTGTAAATTTTGCCAACCTTTTTTAGAGGAAATATTTTGAGGCTCTGTTCATAAATGTTTTGTGAATTATATATAGCAATACTTTTAGCAACCGGGGCTATATTATCTTCATAAGGAATGCCAAACAAAGCAGCATTCAGCACGTGTTCCGTTTTTGTATCTCTTATTTCAAAATGCAGATGCGGCCCTGTGCTGCCACCCGTCGTACCGGAATAAGCAATGAATTGCCCTTTCTTAACGGGAAATTGTTGTGGCGTAAGGCTGATATCCAGATTCCATGATTCTTTGTTGTATTGCTGATTCAATACATAAGTTTGCAAAGCCGGAAAGAAATCATTGAGATGACCATACAGCGTAGTATATCCGTTTGGGTGTGTTATATAAACAGCATTTCCGTAACCGCTATGAGAAATGGATATGCGACTTACATAGCCATCTGCTGCGGCATAAACATTCATATTTTCCTGTTCATTGGTTTTTAAATCGAGGCCTGT
The DNA here is from genome assembly GCF_008629695.1 of Taibaiella lutea. Classification (GTDB taxonomy): domain Bacteria; phylum Bacteroidota; class Bacteroidia; order Chitinophagales; family Chitinophagaceae; genus Taibaiella; species Taibaiella lutea. The sequence goes on along the minus strand of NZ_VWSH01000001.1, from coordinate 1,313,005 downwards.
ATGAAAGTGATTGGGCCTGCATTCTGCAAAATTTCCGGCAAGCCTTACGGGAATATCTAAAGGGTTACGGAAATAATTCCGGGGATAATTATTTTGTGCATTTAACGATATTACAGAGAGCGTCAAAACCAATACTGAAAAAAAATGCTTCATATTCAATCAATTTTTTAAAACGACATCCATTTAGCTGAAAAATACAAAGAAGTCAAGTTTTCAAAACTTGACTTCTTTGATACTTGATAAATTAAAATAATTCCTCCAGATGTCTTTCCAATTCATATTCCGTAGTTATTAAAACATCTCTTGGTTTACTGCCCGATGCACCACCGACGATTCCGGCTGCTTCCAGTTGATCCATAATTCTTCCGGCCCGGTTGTAACCAAGATTGAATTTTCGCTGTAACATGGATGTAGAACCACTTTGTGAGTTTACAACCATACGTGCGCACTCTTCAAACATTTTATCTCGTTTGGATAAATCCACCGATTCTTTTTCGACTCTGTCATCTTCCGCACCTTCATATTCGGGTAATTCGAAAGCAGAGCTATAGCCTTGCTGATTACCTATAAATTCTACAATTCTTTCAACTTCGGGTGTGTCAACAAAAGCACATTGGATACGCAATAATTCACTGCCGTGAGAAACCAGCATATCTCCACGGCCAATCAGCTGGTCTGCACCGCCTGCATCCAGAATGGTTCGGCTGTCTACTTTTGCAGAAACTTTGAAAGCCATACGGGCAGGAAAATTCGCTTTGATAATACCGGTGATAACGTTGACAGACGGACGTTGTGTAGCAATGATGATATGAATTCCGACAGCACGCGCTAATTGCGCCAAACGGGCAATCGGCATTTCCACTTCTTTTCCGGCAGTCATAATCAAATCCGCAAACTCATCTATTACCAAAACAATGAATGGCAAATATTTATGGCCGTTATTAGGATTTAATCTGCGTTTGATGAATTTGTCATTGTATTCTTTAATGTTTCTCGCACCGCCATCTTTCAATAATTCATAACGGTTATCCATTTCAATACACAATGCATTAACGGTATTCACCACTTTTTTGGTATCGGTAATAATCGGCTCTTCTTCATTTGGAAGCATGGCCAGATAATGCTTTTCGATCAATCTGTAAATGGAAAGTTCCACCTTTTTAGGATCAACCATTACAAATTTTAATTGCGACGGATGTTTTTTATACAGCAAAGAGACAAGAATAGCATTGATACCAACCGATTTACCCTGACCTGTGGCACCGGCCATCAATAAGTGCGGCATGGTTGCCAGATCGACAATATAATTGTCATTGTCAATTTTCTTACCCAAGGCAATGGGCAGGCTCATCTTATTATTTACAAACTTATCGCTTGCAAGCAAAGAGCGCATAGATACGATCTGCTTATTGGTATTGGGTACTTCTATACCAATGGTACCTTTTCCGGGAATAGGAGCAATGATACGAATGCCAAGCGCAGCAAGATTTAGCGCAATATCATCTTCCAGATTCCTGATTTTTGAAATACGCACACCTTCTGCAGGAACAATTTCATATAGTGTAACGGTTGGGCCGACTGTTGCTGTAATACGTTGAATTTCTATACCAAAGCTTCTTAAGGTAGAAATGATTTGGTTTTTATTTTTTTCCAATTCCTCCCTGTCAAATGAAATAGCGCTTTGCTCCATTTCATCCAACAAATCTAAAGTCGGAAATTTGTAGTTCGGCAAATCTAAAGAAGGATCGTAAGGTTCGCCGCTCTGAACTGTGATGTGTGCTCCGTTTGCTGGTACTTTCGCCGGTTCTTCCACGGTTTTTATTTCAAAATCAAGACCTTCTTCATTTTCTTCGGTTTCCGGCATTTCCTCCTTCAATGAAATATCTTCTTCAAGTTCATCTGTCAGGAAAAGTGCTTCCTGCGGGAGTTCTAAATGAATACCGCCTTTATTGATTTCCAATGTCTTGTTGGATTCTTCCATTGGTTTTTCAATCATTGTCATTTCCAGATCTTCCGGCTCATAATCTTCTTCAGCCTGTAATCCGTTAATTTCAAACTCGGGTTCTTTTAGCTTATTATTGCTATTGCCCGCAATAGTCATCTCCTGTTTGTCTTCTTTGGCCTCTGGCTCAGGCTGATAATTTTTATATCCCTTAAATTTCTCTTCTGCTTCTTCATTATTTTTCTTTTCATCGGTGCTGAACGGCACATCTTCTACGTCCACTCTTTTAGCGGGAATAAGGCTTTTGGCACGATGCAATAAGGGTTTGATATCCCATTGAAATACAATGAATGCAAAAAAACAAAACACGGTTACCAGCATGAAAATGCTTCCGGCTTTGCCTATAAAGCCGTTGCTCCAATTTACCAAACCATTGCCTAATGCACCTCCTAACGGAAATGAACCTGATGCGAACGTAAAGGAAAGGAACGGGCAAAGGAATAAAAAGCCTAAAGCCATCCAGCGTATCCATTTTCCGGTTTGAATAATTTTACTGCCATTGATGAGGTTGACGCCCCAGGCTCCCAGCCATACTGTAAACAGCAGAGATGCAATACCAACGCCTTTAAAAACCAGTAAATGTGCTGCTGCAGCACCTAACCTGCCGCACCAGTTTTCAACGGGGCTTTTATCATGAAACAAAAAATTAAAAACCCCTTGAGAGGATATTAAATTATTTTGATCTTCCTGCCACGTAAAACAATAACTAATAATGGAAAGCGTGAAAAAACTTCCCAACAGCAAACAAATAAAACCTATTGCCAGACGAATATTTCTCTTTCTTATGGCAGGGTCAACAGTTTTGCCGGCCTTAGGAGCTGATTGTGCTTTCTTAGTTGTGTTTTCAGTAGGTTTCTTCGTTTTCGTTGCTGCCATTTGTTCTTGTAATATCCTATTGTAATTATTGTAAAATACGGACAGGCAAAAGTAATCTTAATTCTTATGAATATAGATAGAATTCATCGGGCCATTGTCGGTCGGATACATGCCACAATTAGCCTTAACTTTGCACCTGTTTGCGAAAATATTGAATTGTTGGATTGCATTTGAATCCTGAAAAATATTGGCAAACGTTTAGCTATTTTATTGGCAATTTAAATATAATTTATTTTGGAACCTAAGAAGGGCGGTGGTTTTACTTCGTTAAAAAGAATTTTTGTTTACACATTACCTTATCGTTCAAGGCTGGTCACCAGTCTGGCCCTGGCTATAATTCTTGCTGTACTGGCACCGGTACGTCCTTATCTCATTCAGTATTCTGTTGATAAATTTGTTATTCATAAGATGCTGGCGGCTTTGATTGATATAACGCTTATCCAGTTAGGGATCTTACTGGCAGAAAGTTTATTGCGTTTTGTGTTTATGTATATTACAAACTGGCTTGGACAAACGGTTGTGAATGATCTGAGGCAAGACGTATTTAAGAAAATCATTCATCAGAACCTGTCTTATTTTGATAATACCCCTATCGGAACGCTGACGACCAGGACGGTCAATGACATTGAAGCTATTAATGATATTTTTTCCGAAGGGCTTATTTCTATTATTGCAGATGTATTGACTATCATTGCTATTATCGCTATCATGTTCTACACCGACTGGAAATTAACGCTTATAAGTCTTGCAGCTTTTCCCTTGTTAATTCTCGCAACTTATTTTTTCAAAGAAAGCGTAAACAAATCTTTTCATCAGGTGCGGAATGCAGTAGCAAAACTGAATGCTTTTGTGCAGGAGCACATAGCAGGAATGTATGTGGTACAGGTGTTTGCGGCTGAAAAGAGGGAACAGGAAAAATTTACTGAAATCAACAAGGACCACCGTGATGCCAACATCAAAGCCATCTTTGCTTATTCCATATTCTTTCCTATAGTTGAAATTATTCTTGCCATTTCTACGGGTTTGTTAGTTTGGTATGGCGCTTCGCAAATGTTAGATATGCATGTTACGCAAGGCGTTATTATTGCCTTCATCATGTATCTCAATTTGCTGTTTCGCCCGTTGAGGATGCTTGCGGATAAATTCAATACATTGCAAATGGGATTGGTGGCAGCAGAGCGTGTTCTGGTAGTTTTGGACAGTCCTGAATTTATGCAGGAGAATGGACACCTCAAACCTGAATCACTGGAAGGTAAAGTTGAATTCCGGAACGTTGAATTTGAATACAAAGAGAATGTTCCCGTTTTACGTGGTATTTCTTTTGAAGTACAACCGGGCCAGACTGTTGCATTGGTGGGCCATACCGGAGCCGGAAAATCTTCTATTATCAGCATACTGAATCGCATGTATGAAATAAAGTCGGGACAAATTCTTATTGACGGGCATGATTTGAAAGATTATGATATTGAATATCTGCGCCAGCATATAGGCATTGTATTACAGGATGTCTTTTTGTTTTCCGGAACTGTTTATGAAAACATAACTATGCGAAATGATGCAATTACTTTAGAAAAAGTAATTGAGATATGCAAGCTGCTTGATATTCATAATTTCATTATGCAATTGCCTGATAATTATCATTTCAATATCAGAGAACGCGGCAATATGCTTTCTCAGGGGCAGCGCCAACTATTGTCATTTGCGCGTGCGTTATTATACAATCCGTCATTACTGATACTTGATGAGGCAACTGCTTCAGTAGATACTGAATCTGAAATTTTAATTCAGAAAGCTATAGAAAAATTAATTGCCGGAAGAACTGCAATTGTAATAGCACACAGGCTTTCAACCATCAGAGAAGCTGACCAGATTATTGTCCTTGAGAAAGGAGTTATTATAGAAAAAGGTACACACGATACTTTATTATCACAACAAAGCGTTTATCACAAGATGTATACCACAGCAATGGCACAGGAGCAGCAGTTGTCTTAAAAATTACAATAGTTAATTATATATATCTGCCTTTTTTTTGTGGTGTGGAGAACTTTGTTTTATTTTGATATTAAAGTATAAATTATAATGAAATATTGCCTTTTAGGTTGGTTGTTTTTATTGAGTTTTTATAGATCAGATGCACAAAGTATTTATGGCCTTGATCCTAACGGCAATAAAGATAACATAGGAATTTTTACCTCTTTATCTTTTAGTTCTTCCGCTTCCCTGATTCACAATACGTTTGGATATTCCAACACTGGAAAAGGGGCAATCAGTACAGTCCCGGTCATTGGCATTTATTATCAGAAAGGAATTGGCAATAGATTGTCGGTAAGAGTCGGCTTTTCTTTAGGGCACATGTCTAATGCATATAAATATGCTTCTGAATATGATAGCATCGGATTGGATTATCAACCGAGAACTAAAGCAGGGTTTAATAAATATGAAAAGACCAAAAACCCGACAAGCTTTGTGCAGCCGCAGGTTGAATTGGGCTACATTTTCGGACCTATTAAGGATATGTATTTAATAGAAGTGAGAGCAGGTGTTGGTCTGCAGACATATTTGGGTCATAATGGCGATTCGGTAAAAGTTTCAGGTGGTACTGTTACGGAAAGAAAAATGGCTTATACCTACAAATACTATTTTGCTCAAAGCGCCGTTTATGGTAATCCGGGTGTTTTCGGAAGTGTGGTGGGTAATATTTACGTGGGCTTAAAATGGCAGAAAACAGACAATGAATTTCTAAACAAATTCTCATTGGGTATCCAGGCCACATTGCCAATGTCTAACTCGAATGCTGGCTATTCGTTGATGGAATATAAAGATGAAAATTTCAATACAGTGGGGCAGCAGAAGATTTACTTAAGTCAGTTTAGCTTTGGTATCAGGGCTGCGTTCAACCTTCTTTAATAAAGAAAGCATATTGGCAAATTGAATATTGGTATGTTAAAAGAACATTCATAATTCAGGAGATTTTTAAAGATTAGTATCTTTGGTGCATGGAAGTAAGAATCATTTTATTTGTAATTATTATTTATTTTGTTGTACGATTTGTAAATCGATATCTGATGCCGATTCTGAAGATTACAAAAATGACGCATCATCAGATGGGCGAAATGCGCAGGAAGATGGAAAACATGGAACAACAGCAACAGCAAAAACAATCCAAAAGAGTAGATGGAGATTATATTGATTACGAAGAAGTGAAATAATATATTGTTATTCTACTTTTGGATTTAAACAATCATAAAAATATAAAGCGGTTACATTTTGAAATGTAACCGCTTTATATTTTTATGGTAAGAAGGATTTACCTAAGAACCAACTTATATTCATTAATCATTTTTTGTAAATTGATAAGGGCGTAACGCATTCTGCCTAAAGCTGTATTAATACTCACACCGGTAATTTCGGCAATTTGCTTATAGCTCATTTCGCCATAAATACGCATCACCACAACTTCTCGTTGCTCTTCCGGAAGATGATCAATTATTTGTTGAACACTAAACTCTGTTTGCTGCCGCATGATACGCTCTTCAACATTCTCTTCTTTCATCGGTAGCAAAGAGAAAAAATCAGTCCCGTCAGACAAAGTAATCCGTACTTGCTGTTTAATTCTTCTGAAATGATCAATACAAAGATTATGCGCAATCCGTAAAGCCCAGGGTAAAAACTTTCCCTGTTCGGAATATTTATCATTCCTGATGTTGTTCACTATTTTCAGGAATGTATCCTGAAAAAGATCTTCTGCTACATATTTATCTTTAACCATAATGTATATGGAAGTATAAACATTACTTTGATAGCGATGAACCAATTCGGTTATTGCTGCTTCGTCGCCAAGGCGGAATGACTGTACTAAATCTTGGTCTGAATGTTGCTTCAGGCTGTTTGTCATATGGATTGATTCAACAATTTTAAACAATAAAGCGTCGTGTGTGCTTGCGCAGTAATTGATTTTAAAAAAATGTTGTAAAAGTATGAGCCTATAAGCGTTTAAGGTTTGAGGTGGCAAATATATACTATTCAGCAAATGAAAAGTTAATTAATGAATAATTTTCTTTTTATGCCTTTTGTCAACAATATAGACGAAGCGGCACATCTTGCCGTTGGGTTTTAAATAAATAAAATTATTTTAAACTTATTTTTTGTTGTTAATCAATTTTTTATTGTTTTTTTCTTTAAAGAAAAATTAGCAATTACCGGAAAGTGGTCAGATAAGGCAACATTAGGTCTGTTATAGCCCTCTATTTGTAATGCTTCATTATCGTAGAAAATGTAATCAATGCGAAGAGTGGGCGATATGTTTCTGTAAGTTCTTCCTAAGCCTGCGCCTTTTTCAACAAATGCGTCCCGCAAATCACCCTTTACTTTGCTATAAACATAGGAGCCCGGCACATCATTAAAATCACCGCATATGATAACAGGATAATCCATTGTCTTCTTAAAAGAATCGATCTTATTAGCCAGACCTGCGCGACTGGCAGAAGCATTCCTGAGTTTTTTTAATAATGATTTTGATTGATCTTCATCCTGTGCTTCTACACCCTTTTGTTTTACATCCGAAATATAATCCATTTCTTTTCTTCCGAAACCAACAGACGTCAGGTGAACGACATTCAAACAGAAAATGTTATTACTGTCAACTACGACCTCAACACCGAGCATTTTTTTGTTCTCGCTATGTATTTCATAGTGTTGTTCATTTCTTAAAGGATATTTTGAGAAAATGGCATGACCTACATTTATCATATCAGTTTTAGATGCATTAGAAGTGATCATTTCTTTTCTGTTAATATTTTCGGTAACCAATTTTACATACGGATAACCTAATTTTTGCAGAATATCAGTATAAGGTTCTGTTGGTTCTTTTGAATCCCAATAAAACTCTTCCAGACAAAGAATATCAGGGTTTTCATCTTCAATCAGTTTCAGGATTTTTGCTTTAGAAGCCTTGTCTTTAGTCCACTCGCCAAGGTCAAACATGTGTACATTCCATGTCATGACTTTCAAACCTGTTGTTTCTGCAGACGATATATTATTCCTGCCAAAATAATTTAAACCGATTAACGGCCTGCAAACGCTCCAGCAAATTGCAATAGCAATAATTGAAAATAAAGCCCTGAGTTTCTTTTTTGTAAATAACCATAGAAAAATAAAGGCCACATTACCGAAGGCTGCAAAGAGGCAGGTAAAGCTTATCAGGCTTAATGAGGTAGGGCTATTGCTCGGATCGTGAAAAGATACCCATTTGCATAACAGCAACCATATAACAAATATGGTATTGACAGCAACGTAGGTACTGCGGATAAATTTAGGGAATGAAAAGGATTTCTTCAACGTTTAAAAGCTGTATTATATTTACTATTGTCATAGGCCTTATCGGCCGTAAATATAACAAGGAATATCTAGCTTTCCTTACTTGCTTTCATCAAAGTCTCTTTTTCTTCGGCAGTAAGCGAATCATAACCCTTCATGTTTATTTTGTCCAGGATAGAGTCGATGGAATCTTCATTGGATTTCGGCTTGGGTTGCAATTGCCTGAAAGTTTCCTGCCTTTTACGTTGATGATATTTTTCGTTGTATTCCTCAGGTGAAAACCAGCTTTGAATCTTTGATGAAATACCATAAAGGATGCCGCCCGGCTGATAACCTGATTTCAATAATTTAATATAGGTAAAACCCACTAAAGCCCCACCGGCTGCCAATATCAGCATGTTGTAATTTCCATTTGAAAATACACCTATATTCAATAATAAAAACAAGGCAAGTATTGCCCATAAAGGAATAGATAATCTTTCTCCTAAATAGAATTTGTATTTCGGTGAAAGTGTAATCGCTCCTATTGCAAAAGCTGTAATGCTTGGCAGGGCCCCTAAAGCCATTGTACTGCCGGGTATATCGGGCCAGATAGCCGTAACGCCTAAATAAATACAGCCGCTCAGGATATATGAAAAGATGAAAAGCGGAATGATTTCTTTATATCCAATCAATGTTTGTATTACAGAACCGAAGCAGTAAAGCCAAAGCATATTGCTTAACAGGTTGAAAAAAGCCGCAAATATAGTAGGACCAGTATGCGCCCAGGGATAGGTAAGCAAAACCCAGGGTTTATGAATGAATGCTGAAAATGGTTGTAATGCTATGTGCGGACTGATTACATTACTAAAACTGACTGTTTCAAGAGAACCATTAACCAAAATTTGCTGGCCGGGTGTAATAACAATAATAATAACGCAAATAATATAAGAAAGGATAAATCCGATGGCAGATGCAAGAACAAGCTGCATTAGTGCATTTTGACCATAATTCGACAATTTATTCAAGTTACCTCTGCTGAAAGCTGTTTTCATAATCTCTGTTCAAAAAAATCTATAGCAATTTACTTATAATTCAAGAATATTTTCATTACTAAACATTAATGAATTACTAAAGTTCCCGATGTTGGAAATTTAATTTTTAATAACGGACAAAACGTTTTGATTTCTTCCAAAACAAAAGCAGCAGATACGCAAAAATCATACCGCCAATATGTGCAAAGTGCGCTACATTGTCTGCCGGGTTATTTCTGATGCCTGAGAATAATTCAATAGCTGCATATATCGCAACAAAATATTTTGCTTTGATTGGGACGAAGAAATACAAATAAATCATTGCATCCGGAAATAAATATCCGAAGGCAAAAAGTAAACCGAAAATAGCTCCTGATGCGCCTAACATCGGACTGACCATAGGGAAGGCTTGCTTTGGGCCATATTTTGTAGCGACAAGCTGGTCAACAATTTGGTGTTGTTGCAAATTGCTTAACTGGTGAAACCATTGGATATCCGCAGCATTTTCCCATGTAAAAACCAAAGAATAGCATATTGCCGCACCGATGCCACAAACGAAATAAAATATTAAAAACTTTTTGGGTCCTAAGGTATTCTCAATGGCACTTCCAAACATCCATAACGCAAACATATTAAACAGCAAATGCGTGATATTTGACTGATCATGCATAAACATGTGCGTAACAATTTGCCATGGCTTAAACAATGGCGAACTCCAATGAAATAAGGCCAGATAATAATCTAAATCGACAATGTGCGTTTTTTGCAGGATATAGGTTGCAGCATATACCAATACGTTTATAATCAAAAGATTCTTAACTACTGGGGGCAGAATCTGGAATCCGCCCGGACGGTATTCATTCATGGAAAAAGCAATTCTGTTAATTTGAAAAATTTCCTTTCAGCCGTCAAAATTAAGGAAAATACACGCGTGAATATGGAATGATTCTATAAGGCCTATCGGCGATACCTTTAATTCTTTCAGGAACTGATTTTCATGCTTCTGATTGAAATATTAGGTAAATAAAGGACTAAGTTCTGAATTACTCAACTAAATTTGCGGCTTACATATGAAAGCACTTTTATTAGCTGCCGGATTAGGCACCCGGCTCAAGCCATTTACAGATAATCATCCGAAAGCATTGGCACCTGTAAACGGTCATAGCCTTCTGGAAATTAATATCCGTAACCTGCAAAGATTCGGTATTTATGATGTGGTAGTGAATGTGCATCATTTTGCTTCGCAGATTGTAGAGAAATTACAGCATGAAAATGGTTTTGGAAGCAGGTTTCAGATTTCTGACGAAAGTGACGAGGTGTTGGAAACAGGCGGCGGGCTAAAAAAAGCAGCTCCTTTCTTTAAAGATGAAAAAGATTTTCTGGTGATGAATGTTGATATGCTGACCAATGCAAATCTGAGAGAAATGATTCAACAACATCAGAAAAACGACACTTTGGTAACCTTGGCCGTTCAGCAACGTAGCTCTTCCCGCTATTTTCTATTCGATGATGAGATGCAATTAAAAGGGTGGGAGAATGTTAACACAGGAGAGCGTAAACCAGCTATAGCGGAAGATTCTGTTAAGCAATATGCTTTTAGCGGGATACAGATTTTGGATCAGGATATTTTTTCAAAAATCAACAGACAAGGTAAATTTTCTTTAGTAGATATTTATCTTGATTTGTGCGTTACTGAGAAAATTGCAGGTTTAGATCATTCGGGCGATTTGCTTTTGGATGTAGGAAAACCTGAAAGCCTGATAAAAGCTTCTGAATTATTTAAAGACATTTTTTAAACTGCACAATTTCTCAAAATACCCGGCATGAACGACAGGCAATTATTTCAAAAGCATTTGGCGCCAACATCTTTAGAACCTATGGCATTGCCCATAAGCAAGGCGAAAGGCAGTAGTTTGTTTGATGATGAAGGCAATGAATATATTGATTTGATTGGAGGCATCAGTGTTTGCAATGTAGGGCATTGCCATCCAAAAGTGGTAGCAGCCATTAAGGAACAGGCAGAGAAATATTTGCATGTTATGGTTTATGGTGAAGTAATTCAGAGCCCGCAGGTGCAATATGCAGCTTTGTTGACACGGCATTTACCTGAAACACTTAATTCTGTTTACTTTACCAATTCCGGTGCAGAAGCAGTGGAAGGAGCCATGAAGCTGGCTAAAAGAGTTACCGGCCGTACGGAAATATTAGCTTGTCACAATAGTTATCATGGTTCTACACAAGGTGCTTTAAGTATTATTGGCGATGAATACTGGCGCAATGCTTATAGGCCTTTATTGCCGGATATACGTCATGTCTGGCATAATGATTTTGAATCTCTTCGATATATAACTACAAAAACAGCCTGTATTATTCTTGAACCGGTACAGGCTGAAGGCGGCGTGTTGGTTCCAGACACAGCATGGATGAAAGCTTTACGCGAAAGATGTGATGAAACCGGAACTTTATTAATACTGGATGAAATACAGGTTGGTTTTGGAAGAACCGGCAGCCTTTGGGGCTTTACACAATTTGATATCATTCCTGACGTTCTATTGTTAGGAAAAGCGCTGGGCGGTGGTTTGCCTTTGGGGGCTTTTATTGCATCTCAGGAGAAAATGGTGTCTTTGGCAGATAAGCCTGTATTGGGTCATATTACGACCTTTGGTGGGCATCCATTGAGTTGTGTGGCCGGAAAAGCAGCAATGGAAGCGCTTTTAGAAGAAAAAATGCCGGACGAAGTTTTTAAAAAAGAACAATTATTCTTGTCTTTATTAAAACATCCGGCAATAAAAGCAGTAAGAAGCAAAGGGTTAATGATGGCAATAGAGTTGGCAGATTTTGAAGTGGTGAAAAATGTAATTACCAATTGCCTGAAAGGTTATGAATTGGAAAACGGCATGAGCAGAGTATTTACAGACTGGTTTTTGTTTGCTCCCAACTGCATTCGTTTGGTGCCACCCTTAAATATTACAGAGGCGGAAATCAGGAAAGCATGCGCTGTATTGATTTCTGCTATTGAAAAAACATCTGATATACATCAATAAAAGTAATATTTAGCAATAGTTTAGGAGTATTGACTAAACGTTTTGCGATGCTAAAGGTCTATGTATTAATTGAACAATATTTTTCTTAAAAAAAGGCAATATCATGAAATCTCTTAGCAATCGAATGACGACAATAATGAGCGTGTTTGCAGGTGTTTTTTTACTATCAATGAGCATCACACCACTTGTAAGAGCACAATATAATAATAACGATTATAACGATGACGCTTACCAAAACTACGATGACGGTTATGGCAATAATAGTTATGGTAATAACGATTATGGTTACAGCGCTTATGGTGATTACCGTGAATTCTACAATGATTTAGCACCTTACGGACAATGGCTTTCTGACCCTCAATATGGATATGTCTGGGCTCCTTACGGTGGTAATAATTTTCGTCCTTATTATACCAATGGTTATTGGGTAATGACAGAATACGGAAATACTTGGGTTTCAGGTTATCCATGGGGTTGGGCTCCGTTCCATTACGGTCGTTGGGCACAAAGCAGTTATTATGGCTGGATTTGGATTCCGGGTAATACATGGGGACCTGCCTGGGTAAGCTGGCGTCAGGGTGGTGGTTACTATGGATGGGCGCCAATGGGTCCCGGAATAAGTATTTCCATTTCTTTTGGCTCAGGATTTAACATTCCTAATCCATGGTGGACATTTATTCCTTGCGGAAATATATATGCACATGATTATAGTAATTATTACGCTCCCCGCCGTACTGTGAATATCATTAATAATACTACCATCATTAATAATACCTATATAGATAATCGTTCCCGTAATACTTATGTAAGCGGCCCACGCAGATCTGATATTGAAAATGTTACGCACAGACCTGTTAGTGTCTATAAAGTAAATAATGCATCTGGTAGAGGCGCTAATCAGATTGCAGGTAATAAACTTAATATTTACAGACCAACAATCGGAAGAGTTTCAAATACCGAAGTTGCAAAAATTGCACCTGCAAAAGTTAAAAGATTAGATGCATCTGTAGTTACAAATCCCGGTGGAGGAAAAGCACCTGCCAGAACACCGGTTTCAATACAACAACAAGTAAAAACCGGCAGAAATGTAACATCAGGTTCGAATCAAATGCAGTTGAAAAACAGTCAACAATTGCAACAAATCCAACAAACACGTTCAACGCAGCAGGTTCAGCAGCAAAGAGTACAACAGCAACAAGCACAGCAAAGAATACAGCAGCAGCAGGTTCAGCAACAACAAGTGCAGCAACAAAGAGTACAACAGCAGCAAGCACAGCAAAGAGTACAGCAACAACAAGTGCAGCAGCAACGAGCACAACAGCAGCAAGCACAGCAAAGAATACAGCAACAGCAGGTACAGCAGCAAGCACAACAACAAAGAATACAACAACAGCAAGTGCAGCAACAGAGAATGCAGCAACAGCAGGTTCAACAGCAACAAATGCAACAACAAAGGATGCAGCAGGAACAAGCACAGCAAATGCAACAACAGAGAATACAGCAGCAACAAATGCAACAACAGCAAAGAGCGCAACAACAAATGCAACAGCGTGTTCAGCAACAACCTGCTCCACCACCTCAACAATCGGAAAGGAGCCAGCAACCGGTAAGAATGGCTCCGGCACCCAACACGAGAAGGTAGTAGTAAATAAATGTATATTTTGATTTGAAAGAAAAAAGAGCCTCAAAAGGCTCTTTTTTCTTTTGTTAAAAAAAAATCGAAAGAAATTTCTCAATTGGCTTTGCTTTTCAAAAAGAATATTCTATCATTGTAACTCATTTACGACTATTAAATATTATCATTGCAGCGGAAATTTACAATGCAATTGTTTTTTACAGCAAAACACACTGTTTTTTTATTATGAAAAGAACACTATTAGGCTTGAGTTTGTTATGTGTCGGAACAGCGACCATCTTTTCGGCCTGTTCATCTAAAACCAAGGGTGTTTCGGATAAAACCGGATGGAACTACAACGATTCCCGTTTAGGCGGTTTCGATGTGGCAAACTACCCAGGACAACAAACCGGCCCGGGTCTTGTACCTATCGAAGGTGGACGTTTTACCATGGGACAGACCGAAGAAGACCTTACTTATGAGCGTAATAATATTCCTCGTAACGTAACCGTTTCTTCATTCTATATGGATGAAACAGAAGTTGCCAACGTTCATTATCGTGAATACACATATTGGCTTTCGCGTTCTTATGCTGCCGATTATCCGGAAGAAATAGCTAAAGCATTGCCTGATAGCACTGTTTGGCGTTCAGCATTGTCTTATAACGAGCCGATGGTAACTAATTATTTTCGTCACGCTGCATACAACTTCTACCCTGTAGTCGGTGTTAACTGGTATCAGGCTAACGCTTATTGCAAATGGCGTAGTGACCGTGTGAATGAAATGATTTTGATTAAGAATGGTATGTTGAAGAAAAATCAGAATCAGGTAAATGAAGATGTATTTACTTCTGAAACATACACTTCCGGTCAATATCTTGGAACTCCGGGTAAAGGACAAAAACGTGATTTGGATCCAAATGGTGCAGGTAGAAGAAATACAGGCTATTCTGATGGATTTTTATTGCCAAACTATCGTCTTCCGACAGAAGCAGAGTGGGAATATGCTGCATTAGCTCTGGTTGAAAAAAATCCTGAACCTGAAACTAAACGTCGCCGTGGTGAAGAAGCTATAACTGACCGTAAAGTTTATCCTTGGGGTGATACACGTAGCACTCGTACTCAAGCCCGTAATAAATATCGTGGTCAATACCAAGCTAACTACAAACGTTCAGGCGGTGATGCGATGGGTGTTGCCGGTGGTTTGAATGACCGTGCTGTCTACACTGAAAACATATATTCTTACTTGCCAAATGCTTATGGTTTATATAATATGGCCGGTAACGTAAATGAGTGGGTGTTGGATGTTTACCGTCCTGGTTCAAGTTATGACGTAAATGATGTTAACCCTTATCGTGGTAATGAGTTTACTAAAAATATCTACGAAGCTGACGGAACATTATCTGAAAAAGACAGTTTAGGAAATCTTAGTAAAAAATACATTGATTCAACTGATCTTGCCGGCCGCTATGACCGTGATTATACTGGTTATGATGCCCGTAATATCGAAGATGGTGATTCAACATCACGCTTCACGTATGACTATGGTAATACCACATTAATCAACAATGATAGCCGTGTTATCAAAGGTGGTTCATGGAATGACAGAGCATATTGGTTGTCTCCGGGTACACGTCGTTTCATGCAGGCAGCCCATGCAAGCAGTACTGTAGGTTTCCGTTGTGTAATGGATAGATTAGGAAGCGCAGGATTCAATAATGATCCGGGTGGAAATATCTTCGGAAAGCGTAAACGTGGTTAATCCAACAATAAAAATTTTTAAAAACCCCTTCTAACACTTAGAAGGGGTTTTTATTGTTAATCTATTGTTCAATGAAGAATTTTAATATCAGGGTTTACGGGCTCTGGCTGGAAGATAAAAAGGTGCTGGTTTGTAAGGAAAATATCAGAGGAAAGGAGATTGTGAAATTTCCCGGCGGTGGTTTGGAGTTTGGGGAGGGAACTACTGATTGCCTCAAAAGAGAATGGATGGAAGAATTGAATGCTGAGATTGAAATTTCAGCACATTTTTATACTACAGACTTTTTTCAGCCATCCGCCTTTGATAATTCTCAAGTTATTAGCATTTATTATACGATTTGTCCAACTCATACGTTTAGTATTCCGGTCTTTAATGGCAGAGAGCATTTTTACTTCAGGGAAATTGACGATACGCTTATGTCTGAAATCTCATTACCCATTGATAAAATTGTAGCCGGAATGCTTTTTGAAAGGAATAGATAGGATTTAATTTTATTATAGTCAAATGTTTCGTTGTTTTGCATTTGAATAGATTGTTTTTTTGAAATTATGAAATACTTATTGCAAGGAATCTTGCTGTTATCTTTTTTGGTTATTACCAATACTTTAAATGCTCAGTTGTTACCGGCTTTCAGAGCAGAGCAGGATGCCTGTAATGCATTGCAAATTTGCGGTAATCAGTTTCATACTCCATATAGTTATCAGGGTGAAGGTTTCGAACTTGATTTGCCAGGTACGCAATGTGGTGCAGGTGAGAGCAATTCCGTATGGTTAAAACTAAATATTGTTACTTCAGGTGTAATTGTATTTACAGTAACGCCCAATGTATCTTCAGATGACTATGACTGGGCTGTAGTAGACATTACGGGTAAACCCTGTGATAACTTTAATGAAACGGATGTTGTCAGGTGTAATTTCAATAATAACAGTCCTATTTTTAATGGCGGGGTTACGGGTTTAAATACCTCCTCCAACGAATTAAGTGCAACTTCAGGAATTACAGGACATTCCTTTTTAAGAAAACTGGACGTAACGGCAGGGCAAGTTTATCTTGTTATGGTGAACAATTTCGGTTCCGGTGCTACAGGCGGAGATTTGGGCTCCGGTTTTACAATAGATTTTTCCGGTTCTACTGCTATTTATAATAATAATGCGGCGCCTAAGTTTGCGTCTGCTTCCAATATTTGTATCCAGGGTTCACAGGTAACGGTAGCACTTAACAAAGACGTTTTATGCAGCTCAATAGCTACCAATGGAAGTGATTTTACATTGATAGGACCTACGACTGCTACTGTTACTTCTGCCGCCGGCCTGAATTGTAACAGTCTGAATCAGGGTTACTCCGACGAAATGACCGTAACATTTAATCAGAGTTTATCTTCGGGAACTTACTATTTAAAAATTAAAAACGGTACAGATAACAATACGCTGTTTGATCTTTGTAATCTTCCCATGAACGTGGGCGATTCTATAAAATTTACCGTCTATCCGGATCAGAGGGTTACTATCCCGGTAGATACAGAAGGCTGTGGTTCTGTTGTCTTTAATGGTAATACATATACTCAGAGTATAGTACTTCACGATACAGTCCGCAACGCAGGCGGCTGCGACAGTATTTATTATATAGCAAACATTACAGTTTATCCGTTAAATCCTCTTACTGTAAATGAAACAGTAGGCCATTGTGATTCTGTGACTTTTCGTGGGACTACTTATACCTCAGAAGCCACTGTAATTGATACTTTCAAAAACCATCTGGGTTGCGATAGCTTGTTGCATGTTTATCATATTGTTCCGGAACATTTGACAATATCGGTTACTGCGGATCCGCCTGAACCAGTTATCGGCGACTATGTTACGCTTACAGTATCGGGTAATGTCGATGGATATGGTGTTCAATCCTGGAGCCCTTCTGAGCTTTTTCCAAATCAGTCTTCTTTCTCACAAAGCTATATTATTCCTCATTCCGATACTATTATTGTAGTTGGCACCAGTCCGAACGGATGTATTGATACAGCTAAGATCTTTGTTAAAGCCGATACATTGGTTCCTGTAGTTATTATGCCCAATGCATTTTCTCCAAACGGCGATGGACTGAACGATGTTTTTGAACCTTATTTTGTAAACAAAAGCGGATATATTGTAAAGGACTTTAAGGTTTTTGACAGATGGGGTAAACTGATTTATCAGGCTGCCGCTACAAAGAGAGCCAGATGGAACGGCAGTTATTTTAATGAAGACAAAAGTGCTCCGACCGGAACTTATTACTTCTATATCGATGTTCAGTTTGTAGATGGAACAAAGAAATACTTTAAAGGTGATGTTACTTTATTGAGATAGTAAAATTATTTTATAAAAAGGAAAGCGGTTATGCCTGATCAGGCATAACCGCTTTCCTTTTTGCTTTATTGATAGTTCAATTATTTTACCACTTTCAATTTTGTGCCGGGTTGAATATTGTTCGACTTCAATTTGTTGAGTTTCTGTAGTTCCTTAACTGTCATGCCATATTTGTCTGCAATGGCGAATAATGTTTCACCTTTTTTCACCGTATGTACTTTAGGTTTTGCGGCAGCTTTTGGCGTTATTTTTGTTTTGTTTTGCTTAGCAGTAGTTTTTACAGTTTCATTTTTAGTAGTACTCGGCGTTACTGTCTCTTCATCTGAATCATTACGATCATAATTACCGCTGGATTTTGGTTCAAATTCAGTCTGGTTATACACAACCTTATCCATGTGCGCTTTTAGCTTGTCCAAAGCTGTCTGGTTTTTAGGCGTGATTTGTGGCTGTTGTTTAGCAGGCCTGGTTTCTACTATTGTTTCTTCAACCGGTTGTTCGTTGGCAATATTTACCGGAGCTTCAGTCCGGCCTTGTGACAAATCTGTTACTGTTTCATTGTCCGAATCATTGATTTCTACAGGTTTTCCTGCCGGCACAAATCCTGCATCATTAGATAACTGAACTACACGTTGGGTAGGTGCATTGTTATTGTTCGCAGGCGCATTTACATAAATTTCAGGAACTTTATCCGACGGCGATTGAAGATTAAGTACACTTCCCGGCACAGCTTCCTGACCTTTTGATAAATGATTTAATGCCAATAATTCCCCCAGCTGAATGCCTTCATCCTGGCTTATCTGAAGCATTGTTTCACCTGCAACCACAGTATGTGTAAATGTATTTGAAGTTTTAGGTTTTTTGGATAAATAAATAAACATATCAGCTTCCAACGGTGCGTCAGGCAAGTCGTTGAACTCTAATAGCTTGGCATAGCGCACTTTGTTTTTAATGGCAAACTCCAGTAAAATATCACCTTTGCGGGCATAGAAGCCTTTTAACCCGTTTTTTGTTGTGATAGTGTAATAATCTTTTGCCACGCTATTTGTTTCTTCCTGTTGTTGTCTTGCTTTCTCAACGTAGATTTCAGGTTGCTCGTTCAGCGTACCGGATGAAGTATAATTTGCATCATTGCGCGGAATATTTTCACCCGGTGTTACGTTCGAAACATTGGTGGTTTTATAAATGGCTTTGGGTTGCGCTGCTGCGTATAATATTTCTTCTCCGCTATTATCAAGCGCAGCGTAAGTATATTGTTGCAGTTTATAATCTTCTATAAACTTAATCAGCTTCTGTGCATATTGAGGATTGGTGGCATAGCCGCAACGTTTCAGGCCGTAAGCCCAGGCTGCATAATCAGTAGGAGAAAGACTGAACAGATTGCTGTATCTCTTATTGCTCTTCAGGAAATCGGAATGATCGGCATAAGAAGTTTTTGCGCAATCGTATTTTCTGAAACATTCATCCTTCGCATCATCGGTATAAGAATAAGTTTCACCGGTCCAGGTATTTTTACATTTAATACCAAAGTGGTTGCTGGCGTTATTACAAAGTTCACTTTGACCGGCAGAAGTTTCCAGAATGCCTTGAGCCAATGTGATAGAAGCAGGTACACCACTCCTTTTTTGTTCTTCAATGGCCATGCTTTTATATTTTGCAATATAATCAGCCACCTGGTCATCATAAGATTGTTGTGAGAAACCTGTTATTGTTCCTGCCGTCAGTGTCAGCAGCAGTATTAATTTACGAATCATGAATTTTTTGTTTAAAGAGTGCTTTATGTTCTTTAGCAGATTGATTTTTTGAATTTCGATGCAATTGTTTGTTCCCTGAAACCCCGTGATTTAATTACACTGTATATCCGGATTAGAAAGTCACTATAATCAGAAAAGGGCGGGAAGCCCTTTCTGTAACAGCAATTTTATTTTTTTCGAATCAACATCAGGCCATCTCTGAGTGGCATTATTACTTGTTCCACCCGATTGTCGTTTGCTATTTTTTTATTGAAATCGTGCATATGCAAAGAAGTATTGCTTTGTTGTTCCTGTGGTAAGATAACCTCGCCCTGAAACAAAACATTATCTGCAATCATAAATGCACCTGAAGGAATGCGGTCGATAACCATGTCGAAATAAAGGCCGTAATTTTTCTTATCAGCATCAATGAACACCAAATCGAAGTCACCTTTAATTTTGGGTATAATCGCAGATGCTTCTCCCACATGCTGTACAATTTTATTACTCATGCCCGACATCTGCCAATAGTTGTCGCGCATCTCCTGTAAATAAGGGTCAATATCAATAGTGTGTAGTTTGCCGCCATCCTGCAGGCCCTTTGCCAGTGAGATAGCCGAATAGCCTGTATAAGTGCCTAATTCCAGAATTTGCTTTGGTCTTATCATACAACTCAGCATTTCCAGAACCATGCCTTGCAAATGGCCTGATATCATTTGAGAACCGCGTACATTAGCATGCGTTTCCCTGTTCAATGCAGCTTGTACCTGATTTTCGGGAGTTGTATATTGTTCTGCGTAGTAGTTGATAGGATCCGGAGTAATTGTGTGTTGCATATGGTATATATTTTCGTTGAGAAACAAAATATGCCTTGCTTCGAAATGAATACTTAGTAAAAGTAAAATGAATCTTTTACAATCGATAACGATTGTTTCTTTTTTTACTAAAAATTAAGGGCAAAATCCGGAATTAGAAATTCGGTTTCAATTTATTGTGTGTGTAAAACTCACCAATATAATTTACCACCTCATCTGCCGTATCAAAAACTTTAATTAAATCCAGATCACCCGGGCTGATATTGCTGTCTCTTTCCAGCATAATGGTACGCATCCAGTCAAACAAGCCTTTCCAGTAATCACGGCCAATACAAATTAAAGGTGTCTGTGTGAATTTTTTTGTCTGAACCAAGGTAGCTACCTCAAAAAATTCATCCATAGTACCCCAACCACCCGGCATCATAACAAAGCCTTGTGCATATTTGGTAAACATTACCTTCCTGACAAAGAAATAATCAAAATTGAGATTTTTGTCCCGGTCAATATAAGGGTTGTAATGTTGTTCAAACGGAAGATCAATATTAAGTCCTACTGAAATACCTCCCGCCATATTTGCGCCTTTATTAGCCGCTTCCATAATGCCGGGGCCGCCGCCGCTTATAATGCCAAAACCTTCTTTGGAAAGCTTTTGGGCAATCTCGACAGTAAGGTCGTAATACTTATGACCCGGTTGTGTTCTTGCTGAACCAAATATGGAAATGCAGGGGCCGATTTTAGCCAGTTTTTCAAAGCCATCCACAAATTCCGCCATTATCTTAAATATCTGCCAACTGGAATGCGCCTGTGTTTCAGTCCAATCACGAACCGGTATTTGCTGAATTTGATCCTTCATATTAATTATCCTTTCTTATATAGCCTTCGTATTAAAAAATGCAAAAAGCTATGGGGCAAAGATAGGGTTAAATCTTTTACAGGATGTGAAGAAGTCGTTAGTTGATAGTAAGGGGCATAACGCCTTATGGGTATAATTGGAATTTGATAGTGTGATAAAATAAATAGCCGGTATGGAATCGTTTATTCACCAAGAGCTAATCACTAACGACTTCTTCACCGACTAATTTTTCCTGAAAAATTTGCTGATTACAAAAAAGCTTCGTTTCTTTGCACTCCATTCGAAAGTCAAAAGGATTCTTTTGGCTTTTTGTTTGCAGTTCTTTTTGATACACACGGGCATGGTGCAACGGTAGCATACGGGTCTCCAAAACCTTTGATCTGGGTTCGAATCCTAGTGCCCGTGCTAATTTTTTTAATGCAAAAATTGATTTTATTTTCTAAATTTGATTTTTGCATTTTTAATTTACAATATTTTTTATGAGCAATTTCGGAACATACATTCAGGAGTCTTACGACGAATTAATACACAAAGTAAGCTGGCCTTCATGGAGTGAGCTTCAACAAACTACTGCTATTGTAATTGTAGCGTTGATTCTGGTTACCGCAATGATTTTCGGTATGGATGCAGGATCTGAAGCAATTATGAAGTTTGTTTACGGCATGGCTGCAAACTAATAAACCAGGGTATTTCAATTTTTGAAAACCAGAAATATACAAATAATGAGTGATATCAATACGCCGCAAGCAACCGAGCAGGATACCAAATGGTATGTGCTTCGTATAGTAAGCGGTAAAGAAAGAAAAGTAAAAGAACACCTTGATAAAGAGGTAAAGATTTATGGTTGGGGAAATGTAATTCTTCAGATCCTTTGCCCGGTAGAAAAGGTATTCAAAGTGGTGAATGGCAAGAAAGTGCTGCGCGAAAAAACATTGTTTCCCGGTTATATCATGATGGAGGCTTTGGATGGCAAATTGAACGATACTATGATTCAAGGCATTCAAAGTGTAACCAACGTTATACACTTTTTAGGCAAGGAACATCCGATTGCTTTGCGCAAAAGTGAAGTAAACAAAATGTTCGGTAAGCTGGATGAAGTTTCTGAAGCAGGTATTGGCTATGCAGAACCTTACATCGTTGGTGAAACTATTAAAATTATCGACGGTCCGTTCAACGATTTCAACGGTACTATTGAAGAAGTAAACGAAGAGAAAAAGAAACTGAAGATTGTAGTAAAAATCTTTGGCCGCGCTACTCCGGTAGAGTTGAACTATTCTCAGGTAGAAAAGATTGCTTAATCAGACTGAATTTATAAACAAAGCGCCCCGCAAAATTTGCAGGGCGCTTTTTGATTGCTATGGGGAGGAGCTGTTTTGGCAATTATATACATGCTCGGATGATATATTTACAAGTCCTGCAAGGACGGCAGACAATAGGATAGGGCACCAATTCTATCTGTTAACGATAAATTTGTACTTATTGCTATAATGTTACTTCTTTAGTAGTTCCTAAGCGATTTTTTAAATCAATTAATTTCTCTTATCTAAAATGATATATTTTCATTATGTGTGTACTTGAACCATCATAGTTATGCCTAAAAAGGGCTTTTGGACGTTGTTGAAATGGGTCTTTATACGTCCCTGAACGTACTCCTGATACGTCCGGAACGTACCAAAGGAGGTATGGAGACGTACTAAAGGACGTTCCTATACGTATTAAGACCTATTTCAGGGACCTGTTAACCGGATTTTTTTGGAACTAAGTTGTTTTGGAGCACATTATTATTCATAAAAACAAAGACTCCGAAGATGATGAATCTTCAGAGCTCTTGTTAATCAATCATTTATCAGCAATTATACTACAACCCATACCTGAACCCAACATAGAAATTCCTCCCCATGCCAGGCCCCCAGATAAGTGAGCCGTCAAAGCTTTTGCCAAAAGGATTTTCAGCGCCTGAAATCATATCGTGCTGCATATAACCCGTCAGGTTTTCACCACCGGCATAAACTTCAATTTTTCCTTCCTTCCAGCTTTTGCTTATCTGTGCATTCATCTGGATAAAGGAAGGAGAATTACCTTCCGCTACAATCATTTCATGATGCGTATAACGCTCCGGTAAACGCTTGGAGCCCGTCCATTGGAACGTATAATCAAACTTCCAGTTGCTGTTTGTTTCATAACCCAGGTTGATGAATGCACGATGGGCAGCCACCAATGGTTTCTCTTTCAGGATATTGTTATAAGTGCTTTTTACGTCATAAAAACGGTAAGCCAGCCTTACATCCAGTTTATGGATTACCTCATAATCTAATTGTGCCTGAAAACTATGAGCATAAGATTTACCATTCAGATTGTAGAACGAAACTTCACCCGGTTTTTCAACATCTACTACTACCTGATTGGTGAAGTTTGTATAATAATAATCTACACTGAAAGCGCCGTCACGATAATCGAGCATAAACTTTTTTGTATAGTTCAAACCCATATTCCAGGCCACTTCGGGCTTCAGTCCGTAAGGTGTTTCGGGGTCGGTGCCCGATACTACGAAATTGCGGCTGCTGGCCAGATAGCCTGTATTCTCTGCAAAAATATTTGCTGTTCTTTGCGCCCTGCCTGCAGATGCCCTCAAAGCACTATTATCGGATAGTGCATACCTGAGATGTAAACGAGGTGTTACAAATGCCCCGAAAAGATTGTGGTAATCTGCCCTCAAACCTGCTACCATATTGAATTTCTTCTGATAGTTATAAGCATATTCCATAAAAGCGCCCGGCACAATTTCGGTACGGTTATAAGCAGTGCCTACAAATGTTTCCTTATAAGCATCGGCAGAGAAACTGACACCTCCTTTAATAACATGATTGGTATTATTGATGATGCTCTGGTAAATATAATTGGCATAAAAACTCTGCTGTCTGCCGTCATATTCCCTTATACCATATTGGCTTTGCTGATCATGATATACACCCGACAATTGCAATCCCATGCTTTGGTAGGGTTTGGTAAGGTTTATTTTCCCTATTTTGGCCCAGGCTTCCATTCTTGTCAGGCTTTGTTGATAGCCCCAGGGGTTGCCTGCAATCTGTTCCGTACCTTTTTCGAAGGACTTTTGTCCACCTGTATTGTCAAGGTAAACAGCTTTTACGCCACCCTGAATTTCCCAGCCTTTCGGACTGAACCAGAACCAACGGTTGGAACCCACAAAAGAATTACCCAAAGGATTATCGAGGAAGCCATCATGATTCTGGTCTACTTTCATCCAATTGCTCTTGGCATGCAGCAATAAGTTACTGCTCAATTCGTCATTAAACTTATGGCTTAATATAGCATTCATTTCAGAACGCCCCTGAGCGCTTTGATAGCCATTCAGGAATAAAGCAGGCTCCTTTTCTTCAAAAGGTTTGCGCCATTCAATATTGATTTGTCCGGCAGTGCCTTCATAACCATTTACTACGCTGCCGGTACCTTTGCTCAATTGCATGCTTTCCACAAAAGCGCCCGGCGTAAAAGTAAGGCCTGTAATAGCCGCCAATCCTCTTACGTCAGGAATGTTTTCCCTTGTGAAAGAAGTATAGCTGCCCGCAAGTCCGAGCATCTGGATTTGTTTGTAACCACTCACTGCGTCTGTAAAGCCAACGTCTACGGAAGGTGTGGTTTCAAAGCTCTCGCTGAGATTGCAACATGCAGCTTTCATCAATTCCTTGGAACCGATTTTCTCCATTTTTGCGGGCTCCAATAAACCGATCTCCGTACTCTTTCTGCGGCTTGTAATGGTTACCTCTTTCAGCGTCTTCAAAGGTTTTAGTTCTATGGAAAGCTGTTCCGGCCCTTGTGACAGAGGAATAGTGTCATTTTTATAACCCACATAAGTAACCACTAATTGCCGGGCTGTTTCAAGCTCCAGAGAAAATGTCCCGTCGGCAGCACTGAATGTCCCGGCTTCTGCAGGAATTGTACTGACAGCCGCACCGGGTAACGTTTCTTTAGTTTGAATATCAGAGACTTTTCCGCTAACCGTATGCTTTCCTGCATCCTGCGCAGATGTTTTGGCGGAAAGGAGAAAGCCGGATAAAGTCAATATTCCGGTAATAAAAAGAGGGGTATGTCTTTTTATTTTAAAAGTTTGATGTAATGCGAAATTAATCTTCATGAACATGCGCATCATCTTCTCTATAAGCGCAGCATTGAGGTAATTTTTTGTAGGCTTCGTCTGTGGCTTTAATATCTCCGGCATCATAACCAACATTGGCTATGCTCGTTTCGATTTTTTCTGCCGATGTTTTGGAAGGGCGATAGACAACTGTCAGGATTTGCGAATGGCTGTCCCATTCTGCTCTTTTTACACCCGGTATGTAAGCAGCTTTTTCAATGCGTTTTTTGCAATCGCCGCAATTGCCCGAAACTTTGATTTTTTCGGTAGTGATGTCTTTATTGTCTTGTGCAAAAGAAACTGTGAAGGAACTCAGAAGGATGGCAATAATGCCGAATATTGTTTTCATTTTGTTTTAATTATCTGGTAAGAAATGTTTTTAATAATAAAATTTTCTTCTCTTGTTTTGAAGCAAAGAGAAGTGATCTCATAAAAACAAATCAACCGTAATAAGTAAAACGGGCATGGAGTTTATAAAGCGGAATGTTTTGCCAGAGGCCGGGTGGGGCGTTGGCCTGATAAGCAGCATGCGTATCAGATTGTGATAATGCGAAAACCTGTGGTACAACATAGGTAATCATTGCAACTGTTTGCAATTCGCCTAATTGCAATTGTAACTGACTTGCCCTGTTCTGATCCTGATTTATCTTTAGTGTAATAGTTTTATCCTTGCAGCAATCATCTCCTTTGCTTTCCAGCTGTTTTGCTTCAGGATTTTTCTTTGTTGATTTTGGCGTAGACTCGCAACAGCAGGATGCTTTTGCTTTATTTACATTCCACGAAAGTAATTTACTGCCACAGAAATGCAACTGTATCATCATGCCCGAAACGGCTGTGATGTACAAGACAAGTAATGGTATGGCAATTAATTTACGCATATAGAATGCAAATATCGTAAAAATTTAAGACGTGGTTGTTAATTTCTGCTTATTCGATTATTTGTATTCTTTTTTTGTGAAAGATAAAAAGAACAACGATTGATTTTATAGGTCTTGAATATTGCAAATACAGCAATTATGAATTAAGATGGAAGCTATACTGCTGCGATAACTTATCTTTGGCCCGCTAAAAGTAAAGCAATCACATCAAAGCCAATCAATGACCTTAGAACAAAAAATTCAACAATCGGAAACAAGAATATTCAAGGCAGTTTTCCCAAGCGATACCAATCATTACGATACTTTATTTGGCGGTACTGCCATGCAATTAATGGATGAGGTGGCGTTTATTGCTGCTACCAGATTTACAAGAAAAAAGGTGGTTACGGTTTCTTCCGATAAAATAGATTTTAAAATGCCTATTCCGGGTGGCACTATTATAGAACTGATAGGAAAGGTAAGTTATATAGGTTCTACAAGCCTGAAGGTAAAGGTGGATATTTTTATAGAGGAAATGTATTCAGAGGTACGTGAAAAAGCCATTACAGGCACTTTCACTTTTGTGGCTCTTGATGAAAACAAAAAGCCGGTAAAGATCTCTGATTGAGTCGTAGTAAATAGTCGTTAGCGGATAGTAATGGAGGATATCTTTTACTAACAACTAACGACTATTTACTGACTGCTAATAATTAGAAATCGAAATTGATTCTTGCTCTGACACCATATTTAGGCACGTTCTGATACTCGAGGTAAGAAAGCCTTTTCACGAAATCGACACGAATGAGGTTGAAGATATTTTCCACACCAACGCTGACTTCCATATAAGGTTGTTTCTCCAATGAATAAGTTGACACGTTCCCAAACTGATCGGTAGGGAATTTCAACTGATCAGGATTTTTATCAGGACGGTTTTCATCTCTCAAACCACCGTACAATAATTTAAAGGTAGCAACTTCACGTAGTTTCAGCTTTTTAAATAAAGGGACTTTATTAAAGATGAAACCGTACATGTGATAATCAACATTTAAGCTCACGTACTTATCACTTACAAATTCCAGGAAGTTCATCATACTGTAAGCCTGCAATTGATAGGCATAGGTCTGGTTGGCCTGTGCAATATTCAATAAGGGATAAGGCACGCTTCCGAAAATATAACCGGCATTTACTACTACATCAGCAAGACCTAATTGCGATAAATAGAATCTTTTGTAAACGCTTCCGTAAAAAGTTTTGTATTTATAATCACCTCCCAGGAAATCAGGAATACCCCA
Organism: Taibaiella lutea; assembly: GCF_008629695.1. Classification (GTDB taxonomy): domain Bacteria; phylum Bacteroidota; class Bacteroidia; order Chitinophagales; family Chitinophagaceae; genus Taibaiella; species Taibaiella lutea. Next base: position 1,285,339 of record NZ_VWSH01000001.1, on the reverse strand, counting down.
TTTCACACCTAAGGTCATAATAGGATAAACGTTTGGTATGGGCGTTCTGTACAGTTTTCTTTGAAAGAATTGTTCGTGCGGGGCCCATCTCCATTCCAGTCCTACTTCTGATGTATGGATGGTAGGGATAGTATCGTTGGTGCCATCGGCATGAATGAAGTTCAAACCGCCGGCAGCTTCCTGCTTCCAGTTTTTAAAAGTTGCTTTTACACCCATGTGGTCGCCAAACTCTGCAACCCAATCCAGGCTGTAGATTTTATTGTACATGTATTTATCATTCACACCACGCTTAAAGGAAAGCAAGAAGTTGTCTTCCTGTACAAACTGAAGGCTTTGTCCGGGAATACTGGTTTCTTCCTGCACGCTTGCTCTTATATAATTTAAGGGATAGGCATAAATACTTTTATTGTTGAGGGAGTAGGTGCCTCCAACGTAGTATTTCCATCGTTTATCTTTAAAACCATAGGCGCCGTAAGCCTCGCCAAACACACGTTTGCTCAGTTCGGGGGTTGTTCTGCCACCAAACCTTAACCTGAAACCTTCAACAGGGTTGAAACTGTAAAAAGTACTTAATGGACCAAACTCTACGGGCCCGTTCACATTATAGCCCGCAAGGAAAGTTGTGGTAAACCACATCAGTCTTTTGAAGGATTTCATGTTGTTGAGGCTGTCCATATTTTTATAGGTATTGGCCTCAGTAGTAGACAAAGAATCCGGACGGTTCTCCATCCAATAACTATCGGAATGCGAAGAAGCATCTGCAAGTGTTACAGTAGACGGACCATCAAATACAGAATCGGCAATCGGTGTGGTCATGTCAAAATTCTTGATGGTAACAGTACGCTCACCAAACAATCCTTTTTTGCCCTGGAACACGCCAAAGTTTACTAACAAGTCTGTTTTGGATAAATGAAAGGTTTCATCAGCACTGCGTTCAAAATCGAGGGTAAGGTGAAGATCGGTAACCCAATTAAGGTTAATATCTTTATTTACTGTCATTACGGCTTTTTGCACACCGTAATGGCCGTCTAAGGTTACGTACATTTTACCCTGAAACAAAAGGTCGCTTTTATTTCTGGGGTAGAAAGAGAGCTCCACCAATTTGACGCCCTGGTTCATAACCGTATCGGTAATGTAAAATTTGTAGAATGAAGGCGACATGTCTGCAATGGGACTCAAAAAGGAATTAGTAACAACGTAAATATTGTTTTCATACAGATCCACATTCTGATACAGGTTCTTCATATATGTAGAAATGCTTTCGTTGTTGATATATCTTTCATCAAAGGTTACGTGCTTGTTGGCAGTAACAATTGTTTTATGTTTTTCAGGTGATCTTTTAAAATATTTTTGAGAGATGTTCTCTTCGATATAAATAGGCAATAATGCTTTTCCTTCAAATCTCGTTGTATCTACATTATCTAATACGAACTGATATTTCTTTAATAATTTGCTGTTCTTAAAACCCTGAGGTGTGTTATTAAGCGCCATCTGCATTTTATCATATTCCAGATAATGGGTATAGTCATAGTGCTTCATCCTGTTTTGCTCCTTATGGTCAATTACCTGACGAATGAGTTCGACAGCAGGATTATTTTTATTTCTGTATTTTTCTTTTTTTGGTTTAACGACAACTTCATCTAACGTATGTGCATCTTCCTCCATAGTCACATTTATGGTTTGAGTCTGCCCGACGGTAAAACTTTTTGTAACGGTAATGTAACCTAAAAAAGAATATTCGATTTTAGTTACGTTTTCTGAAGTGCCGACTTCATAATAGCCATTCACATCGGTAGTTGTACCCGATGTGGTTCCTTTAATGCCAACACTGACAAAGGGCATAACCTGACCCGACTTGGCATCTTTGACAACGCCTTTTATCAAGGTCTGGGCATGAATGCTGAACGCCGTCAACATAACGAGGACAAGCGCAATGAGTTGTTTAGGCTTCTGCGAGCTGGTCATTGTCCTTTTTAAAAACGAAAAATTTCTGAAGTACATAGTTATAACCTATTCCAATTATTATGGATACCACAATTTTTGATATCCACGCATTTTTATTTCCAAGCGTTTCGTTCAGGCCGAACAGAAGGCTTGTGTTTAAGATCAGATTTCCCATCCACACAATGAAGAATTTCAAGGCTTGCCCCTGAATTTCTTCTTCTTTAGACGAGAAAGCCCAATATCTTCCTAATAGAAAATTTGTCAATCCTCCTGATGCAACGCCTATTACGTTTGCAATGAGGTACCAAACACCAAAAATTTCATGAAGCAGTCCAAACATAACATAATCCACCATTGTTGAAATGAGAGATGTTGCTTGTGCTTTTAGAAATGTTTTCATGTCTGTTTGTTAAAATTTACGTGCATCTCTTCCAATATATAGAAACACTCTGATGCAATAAAACCCCTATAGCTGCTGCTATTTTTTTAAATCAATTTCCTCTTTTAAACGGAAGAGAAGGGTATGTAAATAAATTTGGTCCGGGAACCGGAGATTATTTATTCACAAATAAAATGATGATTTGCAAAACAATATTTGCGTAAATGCCGGCCAAAACATCATCGAGCATAACACCCCAGCCTCCTTTAAAGGCTTCCATACGTCTGATATACAATGGTTTCGCAATATCAAAAAAGCGGAATAATACAAATCCTGTTAAAAGCCATTTCCAATCAAGGGGTATGAATAAAAGACTGATAAACATACCGGCTACTTCGTCAATTACAACTCTGTAGCTATCTTTCCCCCATTCGGGTTCTACTTTATTGCCTGCCCAGACTCCTAATGCTGTTACTAAAAATGTAATACCTATCTCTACAGCAAAATCCGTGCCAATATTTTTAAACAAAAGCCACCAAATAAGTACAGCAAAGGCGGCAGCAACCGTACCACCGCCTTTGCGTATATATCCAATTCCAAAAATGGAAGCGATTAGTTTCATTGATTAATTGTTTAATGGTTTTATTGCTTAATTATCAGATGGTTATAATATGGAAACAATTCAACCATCTGATAATTCAACCATTATTTACAACGATTCTACTAAATCCTGATAATAATCCAAACCTAAGTGTGTAATCAAATCTTCACCCATCATGTGGCGTAATGTGTTTTGCAATTTGATTAGTTGTTTGAAGATATCATGTTCCGGTTTCAAACCTTCGGCAGTTTGCGGAGATTTGAAATAGAAAGATAACCATTCCTGAATGCCGCTCATGTTGGCGCGTTGTGCCAAATCCATAAATAAAGCCAAATCAAGTACAATCGGTGCAGCTAAAATAGAGTCACGGCACAGGAAGTTGATCTTGATTTGCATAGGGTAGCCCATCCATCCGAAGATGTCGATATTATCCCAGCTTTCTTTGTTATCACCGTGCGGCGGATAGTAGTTGATGCGAACTTTGTGGTATAATTCACCATAAAGATCAGGATTGTCTTCAGGCTGGAATATTTCTTCTAAAACGCTTAGTTTAGATACTTCTTTTGTTTTGAAGTTATCCGGATCATCCAATACCAAACCATCTCTGTTACCTAAAATATTGCTGGAGAACCAACCGTTAACGCCCAATGCACGTGCAGCAAGACCGGGAGCAACGATTGTTTTCATTAAGGTTTGACCGGTTTTGAAATCTTTACCTGCAATTGCAACGCCCAATTCTTTAGCTAAATCAACCAAAGCAGGAATATCGCAACTTAAGTTAGGCGCGCCGTTTGCAAAAGGAACACCCATTTTAATAGCCGCGTAAGCATAAATCATTGAAGGTGCAATACGATCATCGTCTGCCTGCATTGCTGCCTCGAATGCTTCAATAGTTTCATGAATGTCGGTAGTTTCAATGTATTTCTCAGTGGAAGCACACCAAACCATTACCAGGCGTTCGCAATTATTTTTTTCTTTAAAATTTTTGATATCTTCCATCAAAGCTAATGCCCAGTTCCATTTGGTGTCTTTTGCTTTAATGTGTTGTCCGTCAAGATTCTTAACATATTCTCTGTCAAATACAGCAGGCATTGGGGTAATAGCTTCCAATTCCGCTTTGATAGCATCTAATTGAGTTTGTTGTAAAACTTTCGCATTGGTTGCAGCCTGATATACATTTTCATTATAAACGTCCCAACCACCAAAAACGATTTGCTCCAAACTTGCCAAGGGAACGAAATCTTTAATTTTCGGATAGCGGTTTTCAGTGCGTTTACCTAAACGGATGTTGCTCATTTGAGTCAATGCGCCAATTGGTTTTGCTAATCCTTTTTTGGTTGCTTCTACACCCGCGATAAACGTGGTGGCTACGGCACCCATACCCGGTACCAGAACGCCCAACTTACCACTTGCTGCTGCTACTTGATTTTCCATATTCATTGTTTTATTATAAAATATTTTATACTCGTATTCTCCTTTTCAGGGTGCAAAGATAATAATTAATCTACCATTTAAACAAACGTTTAATTAGTTTTATCAATTGCCTTATTTAGAAAAGTTGAAGTAGTCAACTGATTTTTTCCTGTATTTCAAAAACAGAAACGAAATTCAGGCTTATTTATTTTGAAATAAAAAAATAAAGGCTGCATGAAAGCAGCCTTTATCCTTCTGAAATTCTACTTTTTAATTAATTTTCTGCAGTATTGAGTTTCTTTTCCAGCAAACGATAAGTCTTATATCGTTTTCCGTTCATGTGCTCAATAGCCTTATTCATCATATCATTATGTTCCAGCATCCAGGAAGCTTCGCCAAATTTTATTCCTTTTCCTAATCCGTTTTTCATAATAGTAGCATAAAAACATGCTTCAATACCCATTTTACGATAAGGCTCCATTACGCCTAAAGCAATAATTCTGAGCGCATTGATTTTTTTCCTGCCAAATAATAATTTGAAAATACCTGTAGGAAACAAACGGCCTCTTTTGATTTTCTTTAAAACCTGATTGATATCGGGCAAACACAGCGCTATACCGACAACTTCTCCATTATGCTCGGCAGCAAGGCAAAAATCGGTATCTGCAATCATCTTAAGGTCCTTACCCATAAAATTAAATTCTTCGGCAGTCATCGGCACAAAACCCATGTTTTTATCCCATGCTGCATTGTATACTTTCCCGAACTTTTCAAGCTCACTTTTGAAATTATGCTTCAAATCAAAGGAACGGATGGTAATGCCTTTTTGAGCAAGGCGTTGCGTCAATGCTTCCTGCAAACGAACAGGCTTATCTCCCAAATCATTATCATATAAAGCATATGCAACAAGGTCTACCTGCTTTGTCAAGCCATAGTGCTCCAACAAGGGAAGGTAATAAGGTTTGTTATAGGTCATCAATACCATGGGAGAGGAATCGAAACCATCAACCAATAAACCACAGGCTTCGTTGGTAGAATGATTTACAGGACCAATCATGGAATCGACTTTTTGATCTTTCAACCATTTTTCAGCGGCGCTCAAAAGTGCATTTGCCACTTCCTGATTGTTGATAACATCAAAAAAGCCAAAAAAGCCATCGTTGACTTTGTTGAAATCGTTGTGGTTACCATTAAAAATGGCAGCAATACGGCCTGCAACCTTATTGTCCTGATAAGCAAGAAACAACTGGATTCTTCCATGCAGAAAGAAGGGATGTTTTGGTGAAAGCAAATCGCGTTGTGCCATAAATAGCTCTGGCACATAATACGGGTCGTCTTTGTATAAATCGTGCGGAAAGTCAATGAAGGTGCGCAGTTCACTTCCCTTATTTTGGATTGGCTTAATCTGGATCATGTCATAAAGATAAAACAGAAATGAAATGTTGTTACTATTTACATGAAAATAGCAACTGGTTAACGATCGGATATTCTACAAAAAATGTCCTGCAAAAAATTTACAGGACATTTTCTATTAAAATTACTTGTCTGACATTTAAAGGTCTGACAAGTACAATATAATTTATACTTTTTCTTTCATTGTTTGTATGCCTAATTCTTTTGCTAATCTGATTAATTTACCCAAGGCTTCATCAATCTGAGCAAATGAATGGGTAGCCATCAGTGAAAAGCGAATTAAAGTACTATCGGGTGGAACAGCAGGAGAAACAACAGGATTTACGAAAACACCTTGTTCCTGTAGGCCGCAGGTCAGATTGAAGGTTTTCATATTATCGCGGATGTAAATCGGGATAATAGGCGTTTCTGTCGGGCCTAAATCAAAACCTTCATCGTTTAAAATCTTCATGGCATAATTGGTATTAGCCCAAAGTTTTTCAATGCGTTCCGGTTCAGATTCAATAATATCGAGCGCTGCCATTACGCTGGCTGCAGATGCGGGCGTCATGCTTGCGCTGAAAATCAAAGAACGGGCATGATGCTTTAAAAATTCAATTACTTCGTTATCTGCTGCAATAAATCCGCCTAAGGAAGCCAATGATTTACTGAATGTCCCTGAAATAATATCAACCTTATCTGTAAGTCCGAAATGAGAAGCGGTACCTGCACCTTTGTCTCCGATTACACCAAAACTGTGTGCATCATCCAGCATAATACTGGCGCCAAACTCATCTGCAATTTCTACCATTTCAGGTAACTTAACAATATCGCCTTCCATGCTGAAAATACCATCCACCACAATAAGTTTCACGGCATCTTCGGGCAACTGACTTAGCTTTTTGCGTAAGTCGGCCATATCATTATGAGCGTACTTTATTACTTTGGAAAATGACAACCGGCTACCGTCAATAATGGAAGCGTGGTCGTATTCATCTAATATCAAATAATCATTACGGCCTGTAAGACAAGATAATGCGCCTAAATTTACCTGAAAGCCTGTGCTGAAAATTGCTGCTGATTCTTTCCCTACATAAGCTGCCAAACGCCTTTCCAATTCTTCATGAATATCCAAAGTTCCATTCAGAAAGCGGGAACCGGCGCAACCGGTACCATACTTTTGCGTAGCTGCAATTGCCGCCTCAATTATCTTCGGATGATTGGTTAAACCCAGATATGAATTTGAACCAAACATTAATACCCTTTTGCCGTTAATATAAACTTCTGTGTCCTGACCCGATGATATTGGTCTGAAATAAGGGTAAATACCCTGCTCCCTGGCTTGAGCCGGAGCGGTATATCTTGCTACTTTCTGTTGTAACCGTTTCTGCATGTAAAGGCCAATTGAAGGTGCTAAATTAATATAAATTTAATTTAGTGGTACCTTTTTTGTTTTTAGAGATGTTTTATTTCTTTCCACCTGTTACTACCAAGCTTTCTGATCTGCAATATCTCTCTCTGAATCAATCTAAAAATATAAAGTACAAAATTAAAATTAAACAACTGTTTACACCCGTTTCTATATCATTAATTTCCTAAACGAAAGTTAATAAAAAATTCATCTGATATCGTTTACTTCCCTTTCAATGGTCGGAGAAGGCTTTTAAGGCTCATTTCTATTCAACAATATTAGTAATTTTTCTCAATAAACCAAATTTTACCAATCCTTTCGTCTGCGCATCTTCTTTTCACCAAGCATTTTCTTGGCATCCAGGCGCTTCTGAATGATGGTTTTAGTTGGTTTTGAGGCCAATCGTTTTTTAGGTTTTACAATGCTCTGATTTACCAGAAGCAGTATTTTTCCCAATACAATTTTCTTATTAGCTAACTGAGTGCGGGATTCACTGCTTTTTACAATCAAAAAACCTTCCGAATTAATTCTGTTTTGCTGCTTTTCAGCAATCATCATTTTCTGTTCAGCATTAAAGAAAACGGACGAACTCACCTGCCAATATGCTTCCACCATGGTTTCTACCTTGTTCACATTTTGTCCGCCTTTTCCTCCGCTTCTGGCAGTCCGGAAGAATATTTCTGATGAAAAATCAATCATAAGCCCCTCTATAAATAGGAAAAGCTACCGTTTGGGCAGCTTTTTCTATTATTATGTGTAGTAAATAGTGAATTTTGAATGCTCAATTGCGAATACGTTTATCAGAAACTTTCTACGATTGACTATCAATTATTCACTGACAACTAACTAACTTTTTGTGTTTTTGAATACTTGTTACGATCGTTTTCGTCCAGATAAATTTTACGGATACGAATGCTTTGAGGCGTACACTCGATACACTCATCCTGTTGGATATACTCCATACATTCTTCAAGGCTCAATTGAATTTTAGGAGCGATATTTGCAGCACCATCAGTACCACTCGAACGCATATTTGTCAATTTTTTACCTTCAATAACGTTCACGCTTAAATCGCCCGGTTTGATGTGCTCTGCCAAAATCTGACCACCGTAAACTTCTTCACCCGGATCGATAAAGAACGAACCACGATCTTGTAACTTATCGATAGAATACCCGGTAGAAGTACCACCTTGTTTAGCTACCAATACGCCGTTGTTACGTCCGGGGATAACACCTTTCCAGGGTTTGTATTCGGAGAAGTTATGCGCCATTACAGCCTCACCTGCAGTAGCAGTAAGCATTTGTGAACGTAAACCAATCAAACCACGGGATGGCATATCGAATTCAAGGTGTTGCATTTCGCCTTTAGACTCCATTATCAGCATTTCGCCCTTACGTATTGTAACCAGATTGATTACTTTACTTGCAAATTCATCAGGAACGTCAACAACCAGATTTTCAAATGGCTCACATTTAACACCGTCAATTTCCTTAGTGATAACCTGTGGCTGACCAATTGTCAATTCATAGCCTTCACGACGCATGGTTTCTACCAATACGGAAAGGTGAAGGATACCACGGCCATAAACCAGGAATTTATCAGCATCATCTGTATCTTTTACACGTAATGCAAGGTTTTTTTCCAATTCTTTGTAAAGACGGTCACGCAAATTACGACTGGTTACGAATTTACCTTCACGGCCAAAGAAAGGAGAGTTATTGATGCTGAACTGCATGTTCATTGTAGGCTCATCAATAGCGATAACCGGCAATGCTTCAGGATTATCATAATCAGCGATTGTTTCACCAATCTGGAAATCTTCGATACCAACAACCGCACAAATATCACCTGCAGCTACTTCTGCTACTTTCTTCTTGCCCATCCCTTCAAATACGTAAAGTTCTTTTACTTTACCTCTTACAAGGCTGCTGTCTAATTTGCACAATTGAATATTCTGACCTTCTCTAAGTACGCCACGAGCTACACGGCCTACGGCGATACGACCTAAGAAAGAAGAATAATCCAAAGAAGTGATTTGCATCTGAACTGTTCCTTCAGAAACCGCAGGTTCCGGAACATGCTCCAATACCGCATCCAATAAAGGATTGATATCTTCGGTTTGCGTTAATGAAGTATTATACCAACCTTGTTTAGCAGAACCATACAAAGTAGGGAAGTTTAATTGTTCTTCTGTAGCATCCAATTGGAAGAAAAGGTCAAAAACTTTGTCATGAACCTCATCCGGACGACAGTTTGGCTTATCCACTTTATTGATTACAACAATCGGGCGAAGACCAAGACCTAAAGCTTTTTGCAACACGAAACGCGTTTGAGGCATCGGACCTTCAAATGCATCTACCAATAGCAATACACCGTCAGCCATTTTTAATACGCGCTCTACTTCACCACCGAAATCGGCGTGACCCGGAGTATCAATAACGTTGATTTTTGTGCCTTTGTATGTTACAGAAATGTTTTTGCTCAGGATAGTAATACCACGCTCACGCTCAAGGTCATTATTATCCATAATCAATTCGCCGGTTTCCTGATTATCACGGAATACCTGCGTAGCATGGATAATTTTATCCACCAAAGATGTTTTGCCGTGGTCAACGTGGGCGATGATGGCAATGTTGCGTATATTCATAAATGCAAAATAAAGCTTAGAAAAAGAGGCTTTGGTTTATTTTTCCATTAAATTAAAATAGCCTTTTCCCTAATGTTTTCTTCTAAAAGGGTGCAAAGGTATGGAAAATAGTTGAGAGCGAAATAGTTTAGATTTATGGAAAGATATAATTACGGGTATTGAGAATTTTAATAACATTAGAATATTGATTACCAAAGGTTATTTTCTTTGTAATCGTCTGAATAAATTATAAACCAACTATTTTATATGAAAAATTTAAACTTGCTTTTAATTCTGTTATTATTTTCAGTGTTATCAGGTTGCAGTAATTGCAATAAATGCTGCGACCCAATCCCACCTAACCCCGGTAATTTATATCTGTCTGTCAAACAACACGGACAGCCATATCCTGATAGCTTTATGAATGATGTTCAAATGTATTATTATCAGGATGGAATTAAAATAACTGATCCAAATAAGGATAAAAACAGTCCAAACAGCATAATGTACAATGATACAGTACTGTTACAACGACCATATGCTTATGATGGTGTTTCGGAATACAAAGCTCCGGGCATTTTTTCTTCTTATTATGTCCTTAATATCGTAGCAAAATCAGGGGTTCATGACTTTTATTTGCAGTTTGCTGACGGGAAAATTGACACATTGAATATAGAAATACAATCGGTAGCAGACAACAAAATAACTTCTGTTCCTTGTCAATGTACTCATCAGATAACTGAAATTAAAATAAATGGAAAAGAGATGAACACCGACTCTCTTGCATTCAGGATAGGTGGCTCTGAATCGGATAATAGTGTTTATATAATAGAAAAATAGCTTCCCGGATTATATACAGCAGCAATTTTATGTTTAATCTACAGCCCTTACCTTTGCCAACATGTTACCATATTCCGACAACATCCGTAAATACGCTAAAGACACTATACAAAGCGAGATTGATGCCATGCAAAAAATGCATGACTTCGTTGATGAAGCTTTTGTCGAGGCTGTAACATTGATGCATAAAGCCAAAGGCAGGATTGTTATTACGGGTATAGGCAAAAGCGCTATTATAGCTCAGAAGATAGTAGCCACCATGAATTCCACAGGTACACCTGCCCTTTTCATGCACGCAGCTGATGCTATTCACGGAGACCTGGGCATGATACAACCGGACGATGTGGTCATCCTGATTTCCAAAAGCGGCGAAAGCCCTGAAATAAAGGCTTTGCTGCCTTTTATTAAAAATTTCGGAAATAAGGTTATAGCTATTTGTGGAAACAGCCATTCTTATCTGGCATTAAACGCAGATCATTTCATTAATACGACAGTCGATTCTGAAGCATGTCCCAATAATCTTGCTCCGACAACAAGCACCACTGCGCAATTGGTAATGGGCGATGCACTGGCTGTAAGTTTATTGCAGTTAAAAGGCTTTACAGACAGGGATTTCGCCAGGTTTCATCCGGGAGGGAATCTTGGAAAAAGACTTTATCTTAAAGTACAGGATTTGAGCAGCAAAAATGCACAGCCACAAGTGACAACCACTGCTTCGTTGCGTGAAATCATTATTGAAATTTCCGGTAAATATCTCGGTGCAACAGCAGTTCTTGAATATGGAAAATTATATGGCATCATTACGGACGGCGATTTACGCCGGATGCTGGAAACGAATAGCAATCCTTCTTCATTGAAAGCAAAAGACATCTGCAGTAAAAATCCCAAAAGCATTGAGGCTACTGAACTTGCGGTACAGGCACTGGAGTTAATGCGGGAAAATGACATTACTCAGCTCATAGTAACCGAAAATAATTCCTATGCCGGCATGATCCATTTACACGATTTGGTGCGGGAGGGATTGATATAAGCACTTCAGTAATATTGACAACCTCACCGATAAGGGAGGCTTTGTTTATCCGATTTTGGCCTCTTTCTCCAAAGCTTAATGTCATGCAATTTAATAGTCTGTCTGTCTACTTCAAGTAAACCTTCGGCCGCAAACTGGTTGATAAGCATAGTTACGGTTTGACGACTGGTACCTGTGAGGCGGGCAATATCGTCGTGTGTGAGGTAATTAGGCAAAACAAAAGTATTTAAATCCGATTCGCCGTTTTGGGCTACCAAAGTCCAGAAAAAATAAAGTACTCTGGTACGCACATCCTTCTGTAACAGGTTCAATAATCTGTTTTCAATGCGTCGCATACGCAATCCAACTTTTTTGGCAAAAGTTATAGCAAGATCAGGACGTTGTCCCAATAACCTTTCAAAACGCTGTATTGTAAAAGAGCACAATGCTACATCGCTTTTATACGCTTGTGCAAACTCACCCCTTAAGTTATCCGGCATTAAATTCACCTGTCCGAAAACATCTCCGGGCTGCAATATGTCTCTTATAAATTCGTTGCCCTCATTATCTACATTACCAATACGCACCAGCCCTTCTTTCACAAAATAAAGTTTATCAATCTGATGTGCATCAAAATAAATATATGAGCTTTTTTCAGCCAAAACGATATTATGCGCAATATCGAGATTCTCATAATCATCATCGGATAGCTGCGCCAAAAAATCATTTTGCCTGATTATAAGTAAATGGTTTTCCATGCTCATCGCTATAAAAATACAAATATTTGCGACGGCTAAATGCTTTTATTTACTTGCAGACACAACTAAAACCATTACAAACGATTGAATTTCGTTATCTCTAATCCATGTTCCGTTTTTATCTTCAAAATATAATTGCCTTTTGCCAGGCTATGTATATCAATTAAATTGTTTTTGGCACTTATTGCAGCCGTCTTTAATAATTTGCCTGTAATGCTCCAGATTTCTGCGTGCATACCAGAATGGAACGGCCCGGATATGTATAGTTTACCATTATTTGGTATCGGATAAACCTTAAAGTTCTTTTCAGTAGAAATTTTACCGATGCCTGTTGTATTACCTGTCAGCTTTAATGATCTGGCTGCCTGTTCTATTTTTTTGTCCGGAGTACTTAATATACCGATTGCATAAACCTGATTGATTTCCCAGATCGGATCAATAGCCATCGATTGCGTATATACTGTAGAATCCCCAATATTTGCAGGAACGGCAAAAGTAGTAGGAGCGGCTCCTGCAAAGGATTTACGGAATACATCCTGCTGCAATGTTTCACCATTGTTTCCCGTAAAATTTATAGTGTCTTCTACAACTACAGCATATAAGCTCAAGGCATTAACGGAAGATGTATCCACTTTTTTCACTACGATACGCAAATTAATGTTTCCGCCTTCCCGCTTTAGATCAGCCGTCATGGCAAATGACGTTTTGCCTGTTAACGCCTCGTCATACATTGTTGGATTTGCATAGTTATCGCTGGCAGGAATGGGAGCTCCCTGAATAGCCAAACGTGGTGTGCCACCAAAAACTCCATAGAAGTTAGTACGTGCATCATTTTCTACTTTGTTATATTGACTGAAAGGACAGGATGCATAAGGCGAACTTGGATGATAAACGATATGAATAATCTGTGGAAAGTTCATAAGGTTATTGTAGAATCCCGGGTTACGGCTGGCACATACGCTACAATAAGTATTGGTAAAGTGTTCTACCACCACTTGTTTATCTACTTGCTGTCCCTTGCTTGAGAAAGAAAACATAAGCATAACCATTAAAGTCCCGGATGCAATTTTCATATTTTTCATATTTTCAGTATTAAAGAATTAAAATTTATAAATAAATGTGGGTGTAATGCTCCAGCTGCGCGTAAGTCCATCAGGACGGCTTTTGCGAGCAATTACGGGCGCACCGGCCAGTAATTGTAACGTAACTCTTTCGTTTACGTACTGCAATCCGGCGGTGGCATTCAGTGTTATTCCTTTACTGCCGGAAATTTCAAATTGTGTTCCGCTCAAATCAGTCGCTTTGTCATTTCCTAAATGATATATAAGCAGCGGTCCGGCGGTAATACGAAATCTCCTGACATCGAAATGAATATCAGTTCTTAACAAAGCATCACCTTTCCTCCTTAAATGCCTTGAATCGGGAAAAGATTTGTAAGCCTCCGGTTCATCAGGATACTGAGCGCTTAAGTAACCATTGTTATTGTATTGAAACAAGGGCTGCTGATAACCCGCAGCAAACGAAAGGAAATTCTTATAATCGGCACGTAAGCCCAGAATAATATCCGTAGTGCCCAGGCCCGGCTGATAAGGCATTGGCAATGGATGATCCTTTGTTGTTATAGCATTTGTTTTACCTAAGCCTATTTTGATACCTCCGGTAAAAGAAAGCTGAAAATCTTTTTCACCGAAAAATTTATTGGTATAAGAAATAATCGGATCGCCAATACCTGAATAATTCCCCAAATCTCCGGAAGCAATATAATAAGGCAACCTTATCTCTAAAAACGAATGCTGATTAAGATTTCTGGTATAAGATAATTGCGGTATCAAAACAGCCGTTTTCTTCTCGCCATTTGCTATATTCATGCCTAAGCCTACAGCATTAAATTTTGACTCATTTTTATTATCTGATGCCTGTATTGCGCCTGCAGTACAAAAACCTGCATCGGAGCAACCTTGAGCATGTGCATCACAGCTAAACATGATAACCGCAACGCTCCATGAAAAAAAGCCGATAATTTTATTTAAGCCATTCATAATCGTAAAGCTATAGAACTCATTTTCTTCGGAATGTCGGCTACACGACATTTATAGCAAAATAGATGCTCGTTGCTATCATTAATTGAGAATAATCAATCAATTTGCTTTGAAGTACAACAGCTTATCGAAAATCAGGCCAATTAAACTTGTGATTATTGTACAAAACAAAATAACTCTGTTTTCTTTTCTATTTTTGGGGCTTAGATTTTGACTCTCAACAACAACATATTAGATACCCCCGTTGAATTTCTGAAAGGCGTAGGCCCGCTCAGGGGTGCCTTATTGCTTAAAGAATTAAATATACAGTCCTACGGCGATTTGCTGAAGCATTTCCCGATGAGATATATAGATACTGCGGGTATAACAAACATAAGTGAACTTACACATGAGCACGAGTATGTACAACTGCGTGGTGTTATTTTCAATTTTAAAGAAGAAGGACAATCTTTCCGCAAACGGCACACGGCAACACTTTACGACAAAACGGGCAGTATTGAATTAATCTGGTTTCAGGGTGGCAGCTACGTACAGAAAAACATTCAGCCAAATGCCGTTTACAATGTTTTCGGCAAGTTGAGTTTCTTTAACGGAAATGCAAATATATCGCACCCGGAGATTGAGTTGTTCAATGCTTCTGCACCTGTAAACAGTATGCAGCCTGTTTATTCAACCACAGAAAAATTAAAGGCTAAAGGTGTTACCAACCGTTCATTTGCAAAGTTGATGCAGGGTTTATTTGAAAAAATAAATGAACAAAGTATTCCTGAAATTTTACCTGCCGATGTATTGCAGCATTATAAATTAATGCCACGTTTTGAGGCATTCAGACAGATACATTTTCCCGCATCCGAAAAGCACAAATGGCATGCGGAAAGGCGTTTGAAATGGGAAGAATTATTGTTGTCGCAACTGAAAATTTTAAAATTAAAGCTGAACCATCACCAACAGGCTGGTTTTATATTTCCTAATGTGGGGGCGCATTTCAACGAATTCTTTAATAATCATTTACCATTCAGCCTTACGAATGCACAAAAGCGTGTCATCAAGGAAATAAGGCAGGACACTTTCAGCGGTAAGCAGATGAACCGCTTGGTGCAGGGCGATGTAGGAAGCGGGAAAACCATGGTAGCATTGATGTCTATGCTTCTGGCATGGGATAACGGGTTTCAGTCGCTCTTAATGGCACCTACCGAAATTCTTGCCCAACAACACTATCAGGGAATTAAAGAATTACTTGCCCCGCTGCATATTCCGGTTGCTATACTTACCGGAACTGTTAAAGGAAAAGAGCGCAAACAAGTATTGGAAGGACTGGCAAAAGGCGTTATACCTATTGTTATCGGCACCCATGCATTGGTAGAAGATACCGTCAAATTCCAAAATCTTGGTCTGGCTATTATTGATGAACAACATCGTTTTGGTGTGACGCAGAGAGCGAAACTCTGGACAAAAAACGACCATCCGCCCCATGTGCTTGTCATGACTGCAACGCCCATTCCGCGTACCTTAGCGATGACTGTTTACGGTGATCTGGATGTATCGGTGATTGATGAATTGCCTCCGGGAAGAAAGCCGATTGAAACCATTCACAGGAGTGAAAATTTCAGGCCGAAAGTGATGCAATTCCTGAAAAATGAAATTGAAAAGGGAAGGCAAATCTATATCGTTTACCCTCTTATTGAAGAATCCGAAAAGCTGGATTATGAAAGCCTGAAAGCAGGTTATGAACAAGTAAAGGCCTGGTTTCCTGACCCGAAATACAGAGTAGCAATGGTGCATGGCAAACAGCCTTTAGACGAGAAAGAACGCAATATGCATCGTTTTGTAAGCGGCGATGCGCATATTCTGGTGGCTACGACCGTCATAGAAGTGGGTGTTAATGTTCCGAATGCTTCGGTTATGGTTATTGAAAGTTCGGAACGTTTTGGTTTGTCGCAATTGCATCAGCTACGCGGACGTGTTGGTCGTGGTAGTGAAAAGAGTTATTGTATTTTACTGACCGGTTTTGAGATATCGAAAGAAAGCCGTCAACGTATGTCTATAATGACGCAGACTTCGGATGGCTTTGTTATTGCAGAAGAAGATCTGAAAATGCGCGGACCCGGTGATATTTATGGTACAAGGCAAAGCGGTGCACTGGACTTTAAGATAGCAGACATCATACATGATGTGGAAATAATGGAAGAAACAAAAGTAGCGGCTCAAACCATCCTGAATAATGATCCTATGTTGGAGCAGCCAATGCACAGAGCATTACAAATACAAATTCATCATAGCCGCAATAAGCAGGTACAGCAATGGAATAAGATCAGCTAATGTTTTTTGTCTTATAATATTTTCTGTAAAAACATTTGGATATTTAAAAAGCATTCATTTACTTTGTATTTCAAAGTCCTTTTTTATGAGCGAGCATACAACAGAATCATCTCTTGAAACATTGAAAGAAATACGTTCTATGATGGAACGTTCTGCAAGGTTTTTGTCATTGAGCGGATGGAGCGGTATCTGGGCGGGCAGTGTTGGATTAATTGGTGCCGGTATTGCGTATTTTCAATTAAAGGAGTACGAACAAAATTTGATTGAAGGCCATCAACGTTCAAGAAACGATATTCAGGCTTTAACCCTTGAATTACTTCCATTAGCAATAATAGTTTTCGTTATTGCACTTTTAGGCGGTTATTACTTCACCTACAGAAAGAATAAAAAAGCAGGTGTAAGTATCTGGAACAGCGCTTCAAAGAAAATGATTGTAAACCTTGGCATTCCGTTTGCTGCAGGGGCAGTTTTCGTACTGGCACTTATTAACAATGGTGATTGGCAATACGTTTCCTCAGGTTGCCTTATTTTCTATGGTTTATCATTAATAAACGGCAGCAAATACACTGTTTCCGACATTAAATATCTGGGATTGCTGGAGGTGGTATTAGGTTGCATAGGATTATTTATTTCGCCGGGTTATGGTTTGTATCTTTGGGCTTTTGGATTTGGTGTGTTACACATTGTGTATGGTATTATCATGTGGCGTAAATATGAATTATAATGAGGAAAGAAATAGAGCAGCTCAACAAAGTTTTTGACAGCAGAATAAGAATCGGAATTATGAGTGCTTTGATGGTAAATGAAGATATTAACTTCAATGACCTGAAAGCATTGATAGACGCAACCGACGGAAACCTTGCCACGCATCTGAAAACTTTGGAGGAGCATAAATATATCAAGGTTGAGAAAGGGTTTATCGGACGAAAAACGAATACGTTGTATTCCGTTACCAAGGCCGGTGAAAAAGCTTTTCGCAGCCACCTTGATGCCCTTGAAAAAATTATCAAATCGGTTAACTAAATTTTTTTGCCTAATTACTTTGTAATTCAAAGTACTTTTAATCATGAAAGAAGCATTGAAGATATGGCTCCTTGCTATAGTATATCAAACAATCATTTTCTTTATTCTATTAGATGAAATAAGAGAAGTTATTATTATTCTGATTCCAATAGAGCTTATTGGCGGGCTCCCCGGGCTTTTCCTGTTTGGTGTTATTGTTAATCACCAGACTAAAAGCTATAACAGCTTGCAATCTAAATGGATTTATTTAATTATCGGGTCATTTGCAACGGCATGGTTCACAACATCATTAACGGGTTTGGTTCTTGGCATTCCTTTTTCAAGCCCGTTTGGTGAAGGGGCGAGACTTATAGCTCCTGCACCTATTGCTGCATTATTATCGCTTCTCACATTTGCTGTTCCGGTACATAAAATGCTGAAAGAAAATCTAATACAGATGGATGATATCGCTGAATTGCCTGAATCACATGACTGATTTAATAAGCATTTGATGAATAAATCTGTTTAAATACACAATTATATTATTATGAATCTCACACTTCGCATCTGGGCAATATCGCTCGTTATCCAGCCAATTTGTTTTGGCCCATTGGCACCTATTATCATTCCAATAGAGCTTGTAGGAAGTATTCCCGGCATTATCATTTTCGGGATAATAGTCCAGATACTTCTAAAATCAGATATACCTTTTTCAACAAAATATCTGACATTATTTATTTCAGCAGGCGCACTTGGATTTCTTAGCAGCTACTTATTTCTAAAATGCGAAAATATGGACATTGGCGCCTCTGATAATGAAGCATTATTGTTTTCTATCCCTGCGACGATAGCGGCTTTGGGGGCTGTCGCATTTAGTCATAAAAAAGCAAAGACAGCTTTCCTGGTGAATGATGACAGCAAAGACAGCGATTCATATTATGAGTATTAATACCAGATTTATTATTAAAATTTCAAGAATCATTTTATGAAAAACATACGTAAAAGAATAATGACCTACCTCGCGCATGAAATAGCGTTGCCTTATTTCAGGCTTATGCGCAAAGGCTATAAATTCCCATATACAGTCAAACAATTACAACGTTTCCCGGATGGGACAGTAGGAAAGGAGCTATTCCATTTTTTCATGAATAACAAACTGGATATGCTTCCCTATTATGAAAAACATGACATTAAACATGTTGTGCTTGGCTACCCGCCAACAGAAGAAGGAGAGGTGTCCTTGCAATGTTTCATGCTGGCAAACGGCCGCATTACATTTCCGGTTCTTTTCAGTGTTATGGTGGGATTGATTATCATGCCTGACAAATGGAACGTTTTCAGCAAAGCCTGGAAACGCGGGCGGACAACACATTCACTGAAAAACCTGGATTGGTTCGGATTAGTGCCGCAACAGCTTAACATCGTTACTAACAAAATTTTTCAACCATAAAAGATATAACAACATGGACAGTTTTTCTGAAGAAAATCCGCAGCAACCGCAACAGCATTACAATAATGTAAGACCTAAGCCACCTAAGTTTACAGAATCAAACAAAGTACTTATCAAAGCTGCCATTATTGCTGTGCTTATTTTCCTTATGTTAATCCCCTCTTCTTTTATTTCAAGTCTTGTAAAAGAACGTGCAGAACGGCAAGATGAAGTTATGAAAGATGTGAGTAGCAAATGGGCCTTACCTCAAGTCATTAACGGACCCATCCTGATCCTGCCTTATATTGAAACCGATAATAACGGCAATAAAACTGCAATTAAAAAGAAGGCTTACTTTTTACCTGACAGACTGAATATTAACGGAAATATTCAACCACAGGAACGGAAAAGAAGCATTTACGCTGTCACATTATATACTTCGGATTTGTCTTTGTCAGGCACATTTAATAAGTTGAATTTAGCTTCGTTAAACATCATGCCGGAAAATGTACAATGGTCCGAAGCACAGTTACTTATTGGCTTGAACGACCCAAGTGGATTAGAAGACGAAGCAATGCTTAATTGGAATAATATTGATAAAACAATTGAATCAACTGTAACTGAGAATAACATTATCGGGAATGGCCTGGTAACTAATATTGCTTGCAATCCAACGGAAAACTTCAATTTCAATATTCATCTTAAGTTTAAAGGCTCTGAATATTTGTACTTTACTCCCGCCGGAAAAACAACTTCAGTTAATATTCAATCTCCCTGGGAGAATCCAAAATTCGATGGAAAATATTTAGCCGCCAACAATACCAAAACTGCAAATGGCGGATTCAACAGCCAATGGAAAATTCCGCAAACAGCAAGAGTCATATCTCAATCATGGATAGAGGACCGCACAAACTTAGCCTCGTATGCATTTGGTGTGAGACTGATTCAACCAATAGACACTTATGCAAAAACAGACAGGGCCGTTAAATATGCTTTGCTCTTTATTGGCCTAAGTTTCACAATATTTTTCTTTATTGAAATTTTACAGAAGCATCAGATACATCCTTTGCAATATTTTCTTGTAGGCATTGCGCTAACCGTATTCTATACGCTTTTACTTTCTCTTTCCGAGTATACAGGTTTCAATATTGCTTATGCAATTGCAGTGTTGGCAACGGTTTCACTGATTGGGTTATATGTATGGAATATTTTCAAAACCGGAAAAATCGCATTGGGCTTCACTTTAGCGTTAAGCGCATTGTACGGATACATTTTCTTCCTGATTCAATTGCAGGATTATGCCTTACTGTTTGGCAGCATCGGCCTGTTTTTCGTAGTTGCTCTGGTGATGTATAGTTCCAGAAAAGTAGATTGGTATCAGATAGGCAAAAAAGAGCTGAATTTAAACAGAGCATAAATCAATTTATTTACACTAAAACTTAAAATCAAATAAAATGGAAAACAATCAAAAAATCACATTAGGAAAGAACCTACGCCTTACAGCCATTGTACTTGCTGTGCCGCTTCTGTTAATCATTCCATTAATTGCTATGCAGTTTACCAATGAAGTAAAATGGTCGGCAGCAGATTTTGCTGTAGGCGGCACGCTATTAATGAGTTTGGGCTTAGGGTGTGAATTTATCTTAAGAAGAACAAGAGCTATAAAATTAAGGCTGATGTTTTGTGCTATTCTCATTATAATATTTTTCCTTATCTGGGCTGAGCTTGCCGTCGGTATTTTTGGTTCGCCTTTTGCCGGCAGTTAAGTAAAACTTAGAAACGATTGATAGTGCAACTATAATACTGCACTATCAATCTGTTATTAAACATTGTTGACGCAATTAAAACGGATAAGGAATGACAAAAATGAAAAAGTTATTTAAATATCATTTCAAAAGTTTCGGATATGCTTTCACAGGTATTAAAACATTATTCGCAACAGAACATAATATGCTGATTCATTTAATGGCAACCATAATTGCCATTGCATCCGGTTGGTACCGTGGATTCAATACTATAAAATGGTGCATACTGATTGGCATTATTGCAATGGTGTGGATGGCAGAAGCTTTTAACACAGCCATTGAGCGGCTTTGTAACAAAGTTCAGACAGAGTACCATCCTGTTATCAAGCAGGTAAAAGATATCAGCTCTGCTGCTGTGCTTATATGTGCAATTGCAGCCGTTATCATCGGCATCATTCTTTTCTTTTCGCCATCATGAAAAATAATTCCGGCAATTTCTATAATTACATGTATCCTTTATACCCCATTGTGGACAGATTTTTTAAAAAGCAGAAGAAACAACTGGCCAATATCATTAATAACCTTCCTTCCGGGAATGTATTGGAGATAGGTGTCGGCAATGGTTCCATGTTGCCGCTTTATCAAAAGCATATTGTTACAGGTGTGGACCTTTCAACAAAAATGCTTGCCAGAGCTAAAAGGAGGGAAACACAAGTAAGAGTGCATCTGTTTATGGCCGATGGTGAGGATATGAAATTTCAGAAGGAAAGCTTCGATTATGTGATTATCAATCATGTACTTTCAGTAACTACTCACCCTGAAACGATGCTGCAGGAGGCTTTCAGAGTATTGAAACCTGATGGACAGCTGTTTATTCTCAATCACTTTACACCCGGCAATGCTTTAAGATTTATAAATATAATATTTCACCCGTTTGCACACCTGATTCAATTCCGTTCTTACTTTTTGATAAATGATTTAAAATCCCTTGACTTATTCAGGTTACAATATATGATTCCGTCAAAGCCATTCGGTTATTACAAAATACTTGCTTTCAGAAAATGAAAAGGTACTGTACCATCATCAGCCTTGCCTTGTTCGCCGGCCTGTTTATATATTTATTTTACAGAACGCAACATACTGTCGTAAATATTATGCTGGACAAATTAAGTTACGGAAATGCATTAGCCGCCATTCTTTATATCCGGAAACACTTCTTACTGCCGGAATTTGTAATATACAATTTACCTGAAGCCTTATGGGTTTTTGCGGCGACACTGGTTTCTAAACATTTATTTATAAAACTCGGAAGAAAGAATATTCATCTTGCATGGACACCTTTATGTTATGCTGTTTTATTAGAGTTTCTACAGTTGCTTCATTGGATGCCGGGAAGTTTCGATTGGCTGGATATATTGCCTTCGTTTGCTTTTACATTATGCGCAGTCTATTTCATAAAATGCCCCTTACAAACCCAACAGCTATTGGGGAAATTTAATTACCGCACTTTTTTCTTCATTTATATTTATGCGATTGTATTTTTATCGCACGTAAGTATATAAGCAACGAAACAAATTGCTGCAATCATTTCTTCCGATACGCCATGAAAAAATGGTGACCGAATAGGTCACCATTTACATTATAATAATCTTTATCAGCTAAATTACCTGTCCGTAATAGGCGTTCATAAATTTATTAAATCCTTTGTTGCGCAATAATATTCTCTGAAAAATTGCTATTCCGATTAGGGCACAAAGAATTCCGATCAACACATCTGAAATATAATGATGGTGCGTATATATTGCGGCAAACCATGTGCCCACCATTACAGTTGTAAGGAATATCTTCCAGCCTGTTGAAACGTTTTTCTTAAAGGCATAAAATACCGAAACCACTACATAAGCTGAATGCAGGGAAGGCATTGCCGCAAATACATTGGAGCTCTTGGCATAAAGGCTATGAAAGATATTTACGCCTAAAAAGTTATCAAACCCTGCAAGTCCTGCAACATTACCCGGTGTAGCAGCATTAAACGCAGTACCATGATAATAAACATACCAGGGTGGGGCAGCGGGAAAACCATAATAACCGATAAAGCCTACAAAATTTGTCAATAGAAAGGTAAGGCAAAACTCCAAAGCGCCTCTTCTGTTTTTGGTATATAAATATGCCGCAAAGCTTATAGGAACAGGCATCCAGCACAGATAAAAGAATCCGTTAATGACATCGAGAAATACAGTTCTGTGCAATTCCCAATACTCATTCAACGAAAGCAAGACACCATTAACGTGAATACCAAAATATTTCTTATCAAATTCGTACAAGTCACCAATGTGCACTGTATTGAATTTGTAGTTCGGAAGCGCCTTCATATAGTCAAAGATGACCCAAAACACAAGAAAAGGTGCAAGTGTCAGGACAAAATTCCTTGTCTTCTTTGATGCGATGTATAGAATAAAGAATAAGCCCGCAATAAATACTTCGTCAGGCCTGAAGCCGACAACGACAGAAGAGAGGCCCAGATAGCCTATAGCAATTGCTGCGGCAATTATAATTCTCTTATACAACGGTATCATCATACCGCTGTGCATTTTTGAAACTTTTGTTGTACTGTGGTGGTTCATTACTTTTTCTTCGGGAATCCTGAATTCAAAACCTTGTCCCATAATTCGGAACTAACGCCAAACCCTTTAGATGAATCCTGATAATGATGCAGCATGTGATGCTTTTTTATCTTCTTCCAGAATTCACCTTTAAAATTAAAATGATGCAATGCATAGTGAACGGTATCGTAAAAGATATAACCCAATACGAAGGCCGAAAAGAATGGATACAAATAAACCGGCGGCATGAAAGCACGTAAAGCAAAATATACACCAAACGCCAACGGAACACTTACAGAAAGAGGCAATACCAATCGTTTCATGTCATTCGGATAATCATGATGCACGCCATGAAAAATAAAATGCAATCTCAGGCCCCATTTTGATTTTGGTACAAAATGGAAAATCCAGCGGTGCATGATATACTCAAATAAAGTCCAGCTTAAAAGCCCCGCAACAAACATTCCTGTAAATAACAGACCGGAAATGTGTGCTACAAAGAAAGAACGGTAAATAAAAAACAAAACCACCGGAATATAAGTAATCATCGGAACAGTCCAATGCACCCTGGAAAAGAACTCCATAAAGTCACTTTTGAACATCCTTACAGATTCGGTAGAATTGGAAACAAAATTCTTAGCCATTGTATATTATTAAATTCAAATTTCAAGATAATCAGGATTGCTTAGGCGGCGTCCATTTAGGATTTATCTTTTTAATGATTTCCTTGCCCGTCGCAACTTCTATGCCTTTAAACTCAACATATTTGACATTAGGTGCCCAAAAAGTACCACCCGGGTCAATACGTATATAAAGCCTGTTTAACACAACCATTTTACCATCCAGCTCTACATAAGTATGATAAATACCAGCTGTTGACTTCATCAGGTAAAAAGGAATTTTATCATAAGCTGCAAAAAGCAATTTGTATTTTTCTCCCGCTAATTTACTGACTTTAACGCCGTAGGCAAATTTACGCTGAATAAATGATAATTCTGCCGTCTTGCCGCCTTCCGTATATCTGATCCAATATACATGCACCGGGTTATCTTCATCCAATACCCCGTTCTTCATGTTCAATTCATACATGATGGTATTGGTATTGGGTGTACGTTGCACATAAAATAAAGAACGCGCATTCAGCTTTGGAACCGGAAAAGTATCTACTGCTTCCTTAAAAGTCTTCCCGTCATCAATCAGGCCATCCGCCTTTGCAGAAAAGCCGCTTGCCAATATCAGGGCAAACATTATAATAGCAGCGATATTGCTGTTGCTCTTATTTTTCATTTTATCTTCCTGGTCTATTTTATCTAATGCTTTCTTTGCATTAATCAAACGTTTAAATGCTGTAATATTTGTCAGGACTGCCAATACTGCAATAGGAATAGTGAAAATGCTCATCAGTTCAAACACATGGAAACTGATACCTTTAATATAAACCTTGCCGTCTCCTTCTACAAATGCCGAAGCTACACCGGTTGCTATGGCTGATAACGCTATCAGAATAACCCTTTCAGGCCGCTGCATCAATCCGCCTTTATTTTCAATACCAAGCCCTTCACTTCTTGCTCTGGTATAACTTACCATCATAGAACCAATCATTGCAACAAAAGCTAAAAGAGAGCTCAAAAAGTAATGATGTGATATTAAATAATAGCAAATACCCAGAAATAATACCAGTTCGCTGTAACGGTCCAGAACAGAATCATATAATGCACCGAAAGTAGAAGACATTTTTCCTAAACGCGCCACCTGTCCGTCCAGCATATCAAAAAGACCGGCAAATAAAATAAGGCCGCCGGCCCAACCCACATAGCTATAATCGCCTCTGTTACCTTTTTCGGCGCCAATGATAAAAATAACCGCAACACCAATATTTAATATTAAACCAATCGTTGTTACGGCATTAGGCGTAAGGCCCAATTTTATCAGGAAACGAACAAAAGGATTTATAACTTTATAAATCCCCTGCTGTGCTTTATCCCTGAAAGAAACTTCACTCATACACCAAAAATTATTGCTTATTTATCGCCGCAAAATTAGGCAATTCCCTAAATTAAACAAACGTTTAATTAATTGCCCGATAGAAAAAACCAATCAGGGCTTTTCGTATTCAAAAAATATATTCTTTGATTGCCTTAACGGCGGCAAAGTTCGGAATGTTTTATGAAAAACCGTAGCCAAAATTTTATTAATCTTTAATATTTTGTTTATACAGGATTTAATAAACTGAAAATCCTTGCAGATATTATTCCGCCTCAAAACATTTATCGTTATTTAAAGATGAAATTTATGCTTCATGGTTTAATTATAACCCGTAAATTCGGCTTGAATATGAAGTGGAACAGCATTAAAAAACGCGTCAGCTATTATCTGCAGTATTTTCCTTTTACGTTGAATGCATTTATACTCGGCGTTGCACTGTGGTTATGTTTTCAATGGCTTAAACCAGGCAGCGCAACTGCCGAAGACGATGCAACAGCTTCTTTTGTTCCTGTTATTTTACTTATAGGTAAAATAACTTTGTGGTTTGTAACCGGGCTGATTTCCTTTTCTGTTTTGAGTACATTTGTTTGCTGGATTCATTTTCTGTTCCTTTCCGGAAAAGGCTATAAGCTGGATATTGAATTTCAACCCGCCAAAAAAGGTATGGGCTTATGGATGCAAACTTTATTGCAGAAAGCACGCCGCCCCTTTCTGGGATTTATCAAGGCAAGATTATTCTACGATGATTTTAAGATAACTGATAAATTCACGCTTGCCTCCAACCAAAGGATAAAGCATCGGTTCTGGCGACAGGGAGTTTCCGGAAAAAGTAAAATGCAACTACCCGACATTAAAGAATATAAGCTTCAAGGTGGTTTTGTGTTTTTCGAAGACATGCTGCAGTTGTTTTCCCTGCCCGTGAAACAGGATTTGAAAAGCCATTTTCATAATGCCCCTGAAAGCATTACTTTAAAAGATAATCCCGCCATTCCCCGTAAAACGGAAGATACCGACACACGCATCGAGCAATTGCGAAGAGTGGACGGTGAATACCTGAACTATAAAGATTTTGAAAGCGGCGATGATGTAAGAAGAGTTGTCTGGAAGGTTTATGCCAAGAACAGAGAACTGATGGTGCGTGTTCCTGAAATTTTCGACCCTTACGCCTCTCATATATATTGTTATGCCAGTTTTCATAAAACGAATGATTTTGCAGAGAATGATTTTACGGCAGAGATGCTCAATTATTACAAAACCCGCATATGGACTGTTTATGAAACATTGAGCAGGAAGGAGTTTGAAGTACGTTTTGTTCCTGACCAGGAATTACATTTGCCGGAACAGACCAACAAAGATCTTTTTGTCCAAAAACTTATAAGCAACAGCCATTGGCAGGAGAGCCGGAGCCTGGCCGATTATTTTGAATTAAAATACGGTTCGGTTTTATGTATTTCATCCATGAACAGCATAGAGGAGATTAAAGAAGTTTTGGAGCAATGCAATAATGAAGTGGTGGTGTATTATGTAAAGCTATCCAACACTTTCAGAACCATTGCGCCATTAACCTGGCTGAAACGTGTCTTCATTTTGCCACCCAATGACAGATTGAAGCGCATCCGTTCCCGCTGGATATTGACACCGATGCGTTGGAAACTGGTAAAAAAAGAAAAGGAAATAGAGAATATTTTAAATAAACTTGACCTTACTGTAGTAACGCTTTAATTGCTAATGAGGCAGTTATGATGTTAACCCATTCAAAAATGTTATAATTAATATAATCCCTCTTTTTTCTGAAATACTATAATTAAATTTAATGGATTGACATTGACTTCTTTCTTAAAATTTAGTATTTCATGAAGCATTCTTACAACATTAAATGGCAATCCGTAGCTGTTTTTTTACTCCTTATCTGCAGATTGCCCGCATCAGCGCAAATGATTAATACCGCAACCTCCGGCTTTGTGGTCAACAACGGTTCCGGTCTCGTTACTTTCAATTTCCAGAATACAAATGCCTCGCCTGTAACAATTACTTCCATTGCAACACCAGTTTACTCACAGTCGCCTGCTGTTTTTAAAGTATGGTACAAAACTACTCCTATATCGGGACCTCCGGGAATTGTAGATGCATCAAACGGCTGGACACTCGGTGGCTCAAACCCTTACACATCCAGCATTGGCGTTGTAAACGGGCAGACACAGGAACCTGTATTACCAACTCTTTCCATTGTTATTCCGGCAAATACTACGTATGCCATGGCGGTATCAGGTTTTATTCCGACTGTAACTATAGGCGGAGCTTTGGGATATTATAACATACCTGCCACACCGGCTAATGTCACCATTTCGGGCAGTGGCTGCAATATCCTTACTGGCGCAAACATCAGCTATGCGGCTACTTCAGAAGGGGCAAGCGCTACATTTACACCCAGGGGGTTTGTGGGAACTATAAACTTTACTGTTGGTACAGCAAGCAGCTGCCCTACGCCTACCGCTTTGAATGCAACATCGATTACAAGCACTTCTGCTTCGCTCAGCTGGACGCAAACGGGTTCTGCTACTAACTGGCAGATAAAATACGGCGCGCCGGGCTTTGCTCCCGCCACTGCAGGAACATCTATTTTCACTAATAGCAATCCTTATACTTTAAACCCGCCTTTGGCAAATGCTACTTCTTACGATGTTTATGTAAGAGCCATTTGCGGTGCAGGCGATACCAGTAACTGGTCGCTTGTGAAAAATTTCACCACACTTTGTAACCCGCCTGCATTACTGACAAAGAAAGACACAGCGAGATGCGGCCCCGGCGATGTTACGCTGGAGGCTACAGCCGTTGCAGGCGCTTCCATTAAATGGTATGCGGCTTCGACCGGAGGTACTGCTTTATTTACCGGATCGCCTTATACCATTACCGGACTTGCAAGCACCACTACTTATTATGTTGCGGCCTATGCAAGTGCTACCTGCGAAAGCGCCCGGCAGGCCGTGACGGCAACTATTAAGCCTTATCCGGTTGTTAATCTCGGAAACGATACCACTATCTGCCCCGGTGTGGCTTATACTTTCAATGCAGGAAACCCCGGCGCTGCTTATTTATGGAGCACCAATGCAACTACACAAACTATCAATGTAAATGCAGTGGGCAATTACTGGGTGAGAGTAACAGCGACAAATAGCTGCCAGAAATCGGATTCCATTATTATTACGCCGGGCACAGTGCCTGTAAATGTATTGCCGGCCACTACCAATCTGTGTGATGGCGATGTTGCGACATTGAATGCGGGAAACACGGGCTATAGTTATGTATGGACTCCCGGCGGCGCTACTACCCAAACCATTACCGCATCTGCGGCAGATAATTACAGCGTAGTTATTAAAAGCAATACGGGCTGTAAAATCACAAGCACTACGCAACTTATCATAAGGCCATTGCCTGTGGCTAACTTAGGCAATGATACCAGCATCTGCGAGGGCTCGGTGATTGTATTGGATGCCGGAAACCCCGGTTATAACTATGCATGGAATACGGGAGCCAATACCCAAATGATAAATATATCTGATTCCGGGACTTACACAGTTACTATAACAACGCCATATAATTGTACACTTACGGAAGATAAAGCAGTAGCTTTCCTGCCTTCTCCAAAAGTAGAAGGATTCAATTTTATTCCTGAGTTTTACGATGAGCTGGGAAAAGTTCATTTTTCTCCGCTAAACCCTACCAATGTGAATAGTTTCGAATGGGATTTTGGAGACAATACACCTGTAAGCACATCTGTCAATCCTTCGCATGTTTACGCTGCCGGAGGCGATTATGAAGTAACGCTGAAAGTCTTTAACGGATGCGGTGATTATGAAGCCCGTCAGGTGATTAATGTTGACTTGCCAACAGGCACCGTAACTTTAAAACCGGAGCAGGCTAATATTATGCTCTTCCCCAATCCTTCCAATAACTATGTAAGCATTCAGAACCAGAGCACAGATGTGAAAATGACTCAGATTACAGTATTCAATATTTTAGGTGCAATGGTTTACAAGCAGGAGGTAACAAACAATGCCTCTTTACAAAGGCTGGACGTAAGCCGTTTTGTTGCAGGTATTTATTCCGTAAGGATTATGACCGATAAAGGCTTTGTAGTAAAGAAATTTGAGGTATTGAGATAAAAATAACATTGACCAATGTTCATAAACGAATAAAGGCAACCTAATTGGTTGCCTTTATTTATGTGAAGACGTTTAGTTGTCGTACACCTCAAGGTGTGGGATAACTAAACGTTTATAGTTCCAATAAAGCTTTTACAGGATCTTTACCTATTAACAGCAATTCAGGATTTTCCAGTAATTCTTTTACTCTTACCAGGAAGCCTACTGACTCACGGCCGTCGATGATGCGGTGGTCGTAACTTAAAGCAAGATACATCATCGGACGAATCTCTACTTTACCATTGATAGCCATCGGACGGTCTTGTATTTTGTGCATACCAAGAATGGCAGATTGCGGAATATTGATAATAGGTGTGCTCATCAATGAACCGAATACCCCACCGTTTGTGATAGTGAAAGTACCACCTGTCATTTCTTCCACACTCAATTTGTTTTCTCTCGCCTTACCTGCCAGAACCACCACTTCTTTCTCTATTTCAAACATGCTCATGCTTTCCGCGTTACGGATTACAGGAACAACCAATCCTTTCGGAGCGGAAACTGCAATAGAGACATCGCAATATTCATGGTAAATAACATGGTCGCCATCAATATACGCATTTACTGCAGGCCACTCCTGCAATGCAATGGTACATGCTTTGGTAAAGAAGGACATAAAGCCCAGGTTTACGCCATGTGTTTCTTTGAACTTATCTTTATACTTGGTACGTATTTCCATGATGCGGTCCATGTCCACTTCATTGAAAGTCGTAAGCATTGCTGTTGAGTTTTTCGCCTCTACCAGTCTGCGCGAAATAGTCTTACGCAAATTGCTCATCTTTTCAGGGCGGTCTTCGCGGCTGTTCATTGGTTTGCCCGGCGTTCTACCCGGATTTTCCAATGCCGCCAATACATCGCCTTTCATGATGCGGCCGTTGGAACCTGTACCTTTTACGGTAGTAGGGCTCACCTGCTTGTCAGCCATGATGGCATTTGCAACCGGAGTAGCTTTTACATCGGCAGCAGGTTTTGCAGGCGCGTCTGCGGGAGCAGCAGCTTTCGGAGCTTCGGCCTTAGTCTCTGCTTTAGGCGCTTCTGCAGCTTTTGCAGGAGCGGCATTGGCAGGCCTTTCTGCTGTTTCATCAATCTTGCAGGCAATATCACCTATGTTGAGGGTGTCATCCTCTTTAGCAACGGTATGAAGGATACCCGCCTGTTCGGCGTTCAATTCAAAGGTCGCTTTTTCAGATTCCAATTCGCAAATAACTTCATCGCGATCAACCCAGTCACCATCTTTCTTGATCCACTTTACAAGTGTCACTTCACTAATGGATTCTCCAACCGGGGGAACTTTTATCTCAATCATGGAAAGAATAATATAATTAGCTAATTATTGAAAAACAGCAAAAAAATGCGCATTTTGCTATTGGGCTGCTAAATTAGGAAACACAGTTCATTTAACAAAGGTTATTTGCAAAATAGGCTGTTTTAGAAAATTACCAATGAGAAATGTCATTAAAATCAAATTCCGGAGCGACAGGATTGCATCTATATAATAACATGACCTCCTGTTTAAGAACAACTTTAAATCATTTTCACTTCATCAAAATGCTTAATTTCGCAGCCGCATGGAATTTGAATTAATAGCCACCGATCCTGAAACAGGTGCCCGCGCCGGACTGCTGCATACCGCTCACGGCACTATCGAAACACCTATTTTTATGCCTGTCGGCACAGTGGGCAGTGTTAAAGCCGTTATGCAGGAGCAATTAAAGCAGGATGTAAAGGCTCAGATTATTCTGGGAAATACTTATCATCTCTACCTTCGTCCGGGTACCGAAATTCTGGAAAAGGCAGGTGGTTTACATAAATTTAATGGTTGGGATAAGCCCATCCTAACCGATAGCGGCGGCTATCAGGTATTTTCGCTTTCTGCCAACCGTAAACTGAAAGAAGAAGGGGCATTGTTCCAATCGCATATCGACGGTTCAAGGCATTTGTTCACGCCTGAAAGTGTAATGGACATCCAGCGCAGCATCGGCGCAGATATTGTAATGGCTTTTGACGAATGCACGCCTTATCCCTGCGAATATAATGATGCAAAGAAATCGATGGAAATGACGCATCGCTGGCTGGCACGTTGTTTTCAGCGATTTAATGAAACGGAGCCCAAATATGGTTATGAGCAGAGCTTATTTCCCATTGTGCAGGGCAGCACTTATAAAGATTTAAGGATACAATCGGCTGAATTTGCAGCTTCCATGGAAGCAGACGGCAATGCCATTGGTGGATTATCAGTTGGAGAGCCGGAACAGGATATGTATGAGATGTGCGAATTGGTGACCGGCATACTTCCGAAGACAAAACCGCGTTATCTGATGGGTGTAGGCACTCCCTGGAATATATTGGAGTGCATCGGCCTGGGTGTAGATATGTTTGACTGTGTGATGCCTACCCGTAACGGACGTAATGGTATGCTATTCACAACGGAAGGTGTTATTAATATTAAGAATAAGCGTTGGGCAGATGATTTCAGTCCGATAGATGCGGGTCTGGATGGCGGTTCAAGCAATACTTATACCAAAGCATATCTGAGGCATTTATTTGCCGCGCAGGAGATTTTGGGTTTACAACTGGCAAGCTTGCAGAACCTTTCTTTTTACCTGCATCTGGTAAAAGAAGCACGCAAACATATTATTGCAGGCGATTATGGCAAGTGGAGACGTGAACAAATGGAGATTGTAAAACGCAGATTATAAGAAGAGTGAATGCGTCATCTCGACCGAAGTGTAAATAAAGCTTGAAGAACCTAAATATTAAAACCTAAGATTGTTCCATCGTTTTTTTAAAATAATCGACCTTTTCATCCTGAAGAAATTCCTTACGACTTTCTTCTTCGCCATTATGATATTGGCGGTGATTGCCTGTGTAATTGATTATTCGCAAAAGATAGATGACCTTGTATCGAACAAAGCTCCGGCGGGCGCTGTGTTTTTCTATTTTATCAATTTCATTCCGTCCATAACGGCATTACTTTTTCCTTTATTCATATTTATTTCCACCATCTTCTTCACCTCCAAGATGGCTTATAAAACGGAAGTTATTGCAACGCTGGCTGCGGGTGTTTCTTTTCAACGGTTTCTGAGGCCTTATGTTTATGGCAGTATTATTCTGGGCATGCTTTCGTTGTTGGCTAACCACTGGATTGTACCGATTGCCAATAAGAACATCAGGGATTTTTCCATTAAATATATCTGGTCTAAAAAAGTATCTACAAGTCATAATGCACATTTGAGATTAAGCCCGCATTCCTATATTTATATGGAAGGCTATAATTTCAATGATGGCTATGGCCGCCGTTTTACATTTGAACAAATGAACGGAACCCTGCTGACGCAGAAAATAATGGCCGAAAAGGCTTATTATGACTCATTGAAGAAAGAATGGAAATTGGTGAATGTAGTTATCAGAAAGAATGACGGCATAAAGGAAACATTGACCTTGAAGGATTCCCTGAAGCAGAAATATGCATTCACGCCTACAGATCTGAATGAGGATAACCGGAACAAGGAAGCCATGACCACTCCCGAACTGATAAGATATACTGCTCAGGAAAAACAAAGAGGCAAGGAAAGTGTTAATTTTTACCTGATAGAATTGCATAAGCGTACTGCGCAGCCTTTTGCGGGTTTTATACTCACTATCATCGGTGCCTGCATTGCCTCCCGCAAGGTGCGCGGTGGCGGCGGGCTTCATCTGGCTGTAGGAATTGTAATGAGTGCCTTGTATATGATGTTTCTGCAATTTTCGCAGACTTTTTCTACTAATGCGGGCCTTGATCCCCTGATAGCAGTGTGGATACCTAACCTGATTTTTGCCTTGGTAGCTATTTACTTTTACAGGAAACAAATAAAATAAAATCTCAGGCATTTTAATTTTGTCAAAAAAAATTACTTTTGCCATCTAAAGAATTTAAAATTTATGTCGCATTCCGTACCAACTGAAAAAACCAATATTCCAAGTTCATCTGCATTATGGGCTGTTATCATATTTGTAGGCCTTATTATTGCAGCTATCAATTTCGTACAAGCTGAAAACAAAGGCGAAGGACACGGAGAACACGGTGCTGCAACGGAACATGTAGAAGGTGTTGCTAATCATGAAGCTGCCGCAAGCGAAGCGCATACAACTGCTGCTCCTGCTACGGAAGAGCATGCTGCGACCGATACCGCACATCATGAAGCGCAACCTGCTGCTGAGGAAGCGCATCATTAATATTCAGTAAAACGTATTTATGGGAAAGGACGATGTGATTGTCGTGACCGGTGCTGCCGGTTTTATTGGCAGTTGCCTGACCAGTTATCTGAATCAATCAGGTTACGATAATCTGGTATTGGTAGATGATTTCTCTGACAGCAAAAAGGTGTATAACCTGACGGGTAAGAAATATCTGCACAAAGTGCACCGCGAGCAATTTGCCGACTGGCTTAAGAACCACCCTGACACCATACAATATATTTTCCATTTAGGGGCCCGCACCGATACTACCGAACCTGATTATGAAATATTCAGGAAACTGAATCTCGATTATTCCAAAGGTATATGGGAGTATTGTATCGAAAATAATATCCCACTCGTCTATGCTTCATCTGCTGCTACTTATGGCAACGGTGAGCATGGCTATAAGGATGATGAGCAAGTCATTCCGCAATTACATCCCCTGAATCCTTACGGTGTTTCCAAAAACGAATTTGACATCTGGGCATTGGAACAAAAAAGGCAGCCGCCTTTCTGGGCCGGGCTGAAATTCTTTAATGTTTATGGCCCTAATGAATATCATAAAGGCAGGATGGCTTCTGTTATTTTTCATGCTTACCAGCAAATAAAAGACAGGGGCTATATAAAATTGTTCCGTTCCCACAATCCCCGATATAAAGACGGAGAACAGTTGCGAGACTTTGTGTATGTAATGGATGTATTACAGGTATGTATCTGGCTTATGGAAAACAGACCTGAAAGCGGCATATACAATCTCGGCACAGGAAAAGCAAGAAGCTTCAATGACCTTGCTAATGCCATTTTCAGCAAATTAAACCTTGCGGGTAAGATTGAATATATTGACACACCCGAAGATATTCGGGAAAAGTATCAATATTTCACTGAGGCAGACATGAGCAAGCTAAAGATGGCAGGATATGACAAATCTTTTTTTACGCTGGAAGAAGGCATTGCCGATTACCTCAAATATTATCTGGAACAGGCTTCCAACTATTAATAAAGAAATTATCAAGTTGAAAATCTCCGGCGACAAAATCTGTTGCCGGAGATTTTTTTATGGAAAAAATCAATACTGGTTTCTGTATAATAAATTCTTCGTTATGGAAATCAACAAAATTCTTCAGGCCGATTATCTGGATTTAATCTATGATAACAGAAATAAAAATTATGGCGGTTACGAATTGCGTAAGCATTATGAAAGGCGTGCTGCCAAGGCATTAGGACTAATGCTTTCGTTGCTTGTTCTTGCCGGCAGCATCCCTTGCCTGATGGATAATCATGAGAAAAGCACCGTGGCTTTTAATCCGAAAACAATCATTGATGCTGTTATGACTGAAGTTACACTTCCTGAGAAAATAATACCGCCTCCTGCTCAGCCCGCAAAAACACACAATGCATCTGTTGCAAAGACATTTCAAAACCCTGAGCCCGTTATAGCCAAAGATAATAATGTCATCAAACCGGATCCGCCGAAGCCGGATGATTTAAAAGGTGCAATTGCTGGCCCTGTAACTAATCCGGGCAATGATGGGCTTAACGTTGCAAAAGACCCAACACCACCAAGTGGCCCTGCCGGAGATGGCGGAGGCGATCCCAATGGCAAGATAGGAGGAACAGATACAAAAGAAGTTATTGCTATCGGCACAGATGTTCCACCTGAATACCCCGGCGGAATGGCGGCTTTACTCGAATATCTGCAAAGAAATATACGCTATCCAAACGAGGCCAGAGAAAATCAGATACAAGGAAGAGTTGTTGTAAGATTTGTTGTAAACAAAGAAGGGAAAATTGAAGGTGCGGAAGTTCAAAAGGGTATTGGTTATGGTTGCGATAAAGAAGCACTGAGGGTAGTCAACGCTATGAAAACCTGGAAGCCCGGCCAAGTGAAAGGCAAAGCAGTTAAGGCATATTATACCTTGCCCATAACATTCAGGCTGGATTAATAATGTTTGTATTCTATAGATTTGACAACTTTTTGAAAGTTGTCAAATCTTGTAACTTTTAAACATTGCCAAACTTGTAACTTTTAAAAAGTTATCAAATCTTGAACTTTTACACGTTGTGAAATATACACAAGCTGAATAAAAATGAGCAAAATAAAAAAAAGATTCAAGCCTTTAGCTTGAATCTTTTTGCTTAAAATATTTAATCCATCGGAGGCATCATTCCCGGAGAAGGCCCACCTGGTCCGCCGCCCGGTGGCGCTCCCGGAGGAGGACCGAACATTCTTTGTTCACCACCGTTCCTTTCATTATTCTCTGTATCTTTCATACTGGCACCGCCTTTGAAAAATCTCAGGTTATAAGTAAAGGTCAGCATAAAATAGCGCTGCAATACATTTGTTTGCGTGTATTGGATATAAGATTCTGTTACAGTCGTAGCAATGCTGTTGTTCTGCTTCAACAAATCATAAACAGAGAACTTGATTTCACCTTGTTGCTTTTTGAAAAGTTTTTTGCCAAGGCTCATGTTCCACAAAAGATAATTTTGATTGTATGCAGCAGAAAGACCGCGATATAACTGATGATTCAACTCTGTATTAAATGCAATGCCTTTCCAGAAAATATAGTTCAGCGAAAGCCTGCTTGACTGATTGTAATATTGCGTGTTGGAATTGGTGTTCAATGTATTCCTTATAATATTATAATTGGCATTGGTTGATAAGGTGAAATCAATTTTATCGCTGATATTACTGCTCAGCACCAAACCCAATCCCATAGAAGTATTGTTGGCATAGTTCTTTTGCAGATTCACCATACCCGGTGTCCTTACGTAGCCTAAAGTAGCATTACCATTGATATTGCTTTTCAATGCATTGATAGGTACACCATAAGTTGCAAAGCCTCTGAAGTTCCAATAACCGTTCATATTTTCGGGTCTGGTGTATTGGCCGCCTGCCGGAACTACGACACCGTTTAAATTGGTGGAGTCATTTACGATTATGGTACTGTTTGCAATATAATCTCTTGTATTCTGGGCAGATAACATAGCAAAGAATGTACTGTTATTCTTCGTATTCGTAGCATTATACCGCATGAACAAACTATTATTATAAGTCTGTACCAGATTAGGGTTACCGGTCGAAATCTGCAATGGATTAGAATTATCTACCACATCCTGTAATTGCGAAACAGATGGAGCTGATGTTGAGCTGCGGTAAAACAATCTTAATGTTTTCTTTTTGCTGAAATTATACTGGAACCTTGCATTGGGCAAAACAGTATTGAAGCTCCTCTGAATAGCGTTGTTTTGCGGCAATTCACGTTGATTATCCAGGTTTGCGTTCTGGAAATCTACTCCGATATTGAAATTAAAATTAGTGTCATTATAACGATAAGTCAGACCTCCTTTGTTGGTAATATAGTTTGTAGTAAATTTATTACTCAAAGCAGTATTCAGGTCCGTATAATCATTGGTTATGTAAGAAAAATCATTGGTTCTTTTGTCCGAAGAACTTTGCTGATAATTCAAGCCATATTGAACCTGAAGGAAACTCTTTTTAGACAATGGCTCGGTATAGTTTACATTGGAATTAATATTCCAGCCATGTTGTTTGCTTACGGCTTGCTGGTCTGTTGTATCAATGCCGTCTTCACTTACGACAGGAGCAAAAAGACTTGAATTGCCATCATTTTTATTATAACCGCCATTCGCCATTAACGATAATGTCCTTCCCTGTTTTCTGAATTTATGACGGTACAACAACATAGTTGATAGATTATTGCCGCTTTTATCACTGGAATATCTGTTGATGGTTGAATTAAGCAAATCAGTATGATTCAACATGGTTGAACCATTTAATAAAGATGTGCTGTTGTTATTCTGGAATGAAAGCGAAGGCACAATCAATAAACTATTGAACGAATCAATAGTATAGTTGAAGCGCATATTGAAACGATGATTGTTATTTACGGCATTTGACAAGGTGGTATCATTATATATTTTACCTGCATCAGATGGTAATACAAAATCTCTTTCTGTTGTTTGTGTCGTAGTATTATCCGAATTATTGAAAAAGTAACTTGCAGTTACATCCACTTTTTTGCCCCATTTATCGGAATAGTTAAACCCGACTGCATTTGTTTTGTTGATACCGCTTGACTGATTAGTAGTAAAACTGCTGCTTGCGCCACCACCGCCGGGACCACCACCACGGCTTCCGCCGCCACGACCACCGCTTGTTCCTGAAATACCCACTAAATCCTGAGAGGAGAAGTTTTGAATATTGATATTGTTGGATTGGCCAATCAAACTGATTCTTCTGTCTCCTTCAAAATAGTTTATATTGCCGCCTGCATTATACTTGGCATCATAGTTGTCGCTTGCGTCCTTCGTTCCGTCTGTACCTCCGCCTGCATATAGCTTTCCGAACACACCTTGTTTTCTGTTAGGCTTCGTTATAATATTGATTGTTTTGGAAGTATTGCCATCATCAAAACCAGTAAACTGGCTCTGGTCGCTTTTCTCATCATACACCTGAATCTTATCAATTACTTCTGCGGGTAAATTCTTTAAAGAGGAGCTGGGATCATCGCCAAAGAAAGGCTTTCCATCTACCAATACCTTTGTAACTGATTCACCTTGTGCCTGTGGTTTACCTGTGCTTAAATCCATGCCCGGCATCTTTCTGATCAAATCTTCTGCAGTGGCATCAGGATTTACTTTATACGAACCTGCATTGAATTGCGTAGTGTCTTCTTTTTGCTGAACAGGCGGCGCTTTCTCTACAATCTTCACTTCGTCCAGCGTTGTGCCTTTTGAAGGGTCCAATTTAAGAATACCAAGATTCAGTTCACTTCCTGCAATATCAATAGTTTTTTTATAATCTTCATAACCCAGATAAGAGATAGTCATCTTATAAGAACCGTCAGGAACATCATTGATAATGAAATTACCGTCGATATCGGCAGCAGTTCCTGCTACGAAAGAATCTGCATTATTCCTTAAAGCAACGGTTGCGCCTGTCAATGGTTCATTCACATTATCTTTAATGATACCATAAATTTTAGAACCATTTTGAGAAAAAGCAGCAATGGAGCAGGTGCTTAATAATAGCAGAAAAAGAAAGGTTTTAAATATTTGGTTCATTTTTTTGTTTTGAAAGCGTGGCTTTTGACTGCGCAAATATCTGATAGTTTATTTAGTTGAGAGCTCATTTACACTAATTAACCAAAGGTTTTTTCAAAATGAATAGTTGACCGGCACATTCTTTCTTTTGGCCGCATCAGAATAATAAAGTTCACAATGAATTAATATTTTTTTCACAAATAGCAACGTACTTTTTGCCTTGAATCATTTTCAATTTATCTGCCATAAAACTTAGTTAACTTCGCCACCTTAAAACTGCAACAAGAAGGAAACAATATTTTTTGTTTAAATGTTGCATCGGCAAAAGATTTAAATATTTGGAATTATGTTGGTGAATGAGGCGAAAAGCACCATGAAATTAGCTTTGCCTATTATTTTTGGCGAACTGGCGCAAATGGCCTTGCATATTATTGATACGGCTATGATTGGCAATATCGGCAATTACAAACAATTGGCGGCAGCGGCATTGGTAATGAGCGTAATCAATATCCCTTTTGTATTTGGCATTGGTATAACCTTTGCTGTTTCTCAAATGGTATCTATGGCGCATGGCCGTCGCGACGGGCAATTGGTATCCCATTACTTTTATAATGGTTTCTGGTTGTGTGCCATAGCGGCATTAATTATTTCAGGAGGCTTGGAGTTAGGAAAAAACATTCTTTTCCATTTAGGTCAGGATGCGGAAGTGGCAAGGCTCGCTGTTC
Source organism: Taibaiella lutea (assembly GCF_008629695.1). GTDB lineage: Bacteria > Bacteroidota > Bacteroidia > Chitinophagales > Chitinophagaceae > Taibaiella > Taibaiella lutea. The sequence continues at coordinate 1,245,630 of NZ_VWSH01000001.1, read as the reverse complement.
CTTTTCTTCAGTTAATGGGATGGTCTATCATTCCCATGATTCTGTTTATGGCTTTAAAGCAATTTACCGACGGACTTGAATTTACCAGGACAGCCATGTTACTTTCCATATTGGCCTTACCTATTAATGTGTTTATTAACTGGCTGTTGATTTTCGGTAACTGGGGATTTCCACGATTGGAATTAGTAGGCGCAGGTTTCGGTACCCTTATTACACGCAGCCTCGTTTTTATTGTTTTGGGTCTGGTGATTTTATCTCACAAAACATTCAGGAAATATGTTGCTGTCCGCAGCAATCAATGGAAAATAAACCGCGCTACCATGCAAAGATTATTGCAGATAGGCGTTCCGAGCAGTTTGCAGATTGGCATGGAAGCCGGTGCATTCTGTATTTCAGGTATCATTATCGGCACCATAAGCCCTGTAGCTCAGGCAGCACACCAGATTGCACTGGTTTGTGCATCCTTTACTTTTATGGTTTCTATGGGATTGGCACAAGGCGGCTCTATACGTACCAGCAATGCCTTTGGCCGCAAAGACTGGACAAAAATTAATGCCATTGGCAGGAGCACTTTGATTATGGCCCTGATGTATGGTATATTTTGTGCGGTTTTGTTCACCTCGCTACGCAATTACCTGCCTGCTTTTTTCACAAAAGAAAATGAAACAGGCGCTAAAGAAGTAGCATCTTTAGCAGGATATTTATTGTTGTTTGCCGCCATATTCCAGATTTCCGACAGTACGCAGGCCGTCAGTGCCGGATTGTTGCGTGGTATCAAAGATGTAAAAACGCCAACAATACTTATAGCAGTCGCCTATTGGGTAGTGGGCATTCCTTTCGGGTATATTATGGCTAAGCAGTTTCATTTAGGTGCAGTAGGCATCTGGCTTGGTTTCATAATAGGGTTGACTCTTTCATCTTTATTTTTAAGCATCCGTTTTTTAAGGATTTCAGGGAAAAATAAACTTATTCCCGGTTAGAATTACTGAAATGCTATAAACCTCATTTAGATTTAAAAAAAATGTCGTGTTTTGCCGCACGCACAGCACTTTCAATAGTATGCTGATAATTTTTTGTACAAAAGAGTTCGCCTATCTTTGCAACCCTAAATTTTTACAATTAAACGGTCTGTAAAGCCGCTATAAAATATAGATTATGATTGTTACACCCGGAGAAATCAGTACCAAACAATTACATGCTTATCTTTTGGGGAGCGTTGCACCTCGCCCCATTTGTTTTGCAAGTACTATCGACAACGAAGGCAATATGAACCTTTCCCCGTTCAGCTTTTTCAATGTCTTTGGCAGTAAGCCTCCCATTGCTATCTTTTCACCCGCACGTCGTGTGAGAGACAATACCATTAAACATACTTTGGAAAATATCTATGAAACCAAAGAAGTAGTGATCAATGTAGTGAATTATGACATGGTGCAGCAAATGAGCCTTGCCAGTTGTGAATATCCTAAAGGCACCAACGAGTTTGTCAAATCCGGCTTTACACCCGTTGCGTCTGAATTGGTAAGGCCTTTCAGAGTAAAAGAGTCGCCGGTAGCATTGGAATGCAAGCTGATGCAGGTTATTGAAACAGGTAATGAAGGCGGCGCAGCCAATCTTATTATCTGCGAAATTTTAAGGATGCACATCAACGACAATGTACTGGGAGATGATTTGCAAATTGACCCACATAAAATAGATTTGGTAGCCCGCATGGGTGGCGACTATTATTGCCGCGCCTCCGGCGATGCCGTATTTGAAGTACCCAAGCCCAATCTGAATCTTGGCATTGGCTTTGATAACCTTCCCGAAAACGTTCGAAACAGTTCTATATTAAGCGGCAATGATCTGGGGTTATTAGCTAACAGCACAGAAATACCTGTAATTACAAGCATTTCAGAAGATGAACGTTTAAGACAGATTTTGCAGGACTATAATAATGAGCCCTCTTTATTGAATAATGCCTTGCATCAATACGCTAAAGAATTGTTGCAACGACACGAAGTAGAACATGCCTGGCAGATTTTATTGGCAGAAATATAAAATCTTTTCAATAAAATAAGGGCTGTCCGGAATTCCGGACAGCCCTTATTTTATTAAGATATTAATGCGGTAAATTTTCATACCGAATGATTTTGACATGATTAATTTTGCCTGGGCATTTTCATTTAAAAATCCGAATCATTAATCGTGAAGCGATGTTCCCATTTGTATTTCTCTACCTGTATAGTCGACCAATTGCTGTCCCACCTGATATCTTTACGGCAGAAAGTGTCATCATTTTTTACTGAATTGTATAATACCATGGCAGAAGGTGTTTGACCCTGAGCCAATCCACAAACGGGGCCGATTGTTTTCACTTGTCCTGCGCTTAATGTATCAACCCTGTTGGAGTCTACTTCTAAATAAATATCTCCTGAGCTTTGATTTTCTATATAAGCCGTGCCACAGGTTTGAGGATCGCAGGAAGAAAAAATCAATGCTGATATTATGGCGAAAGTAGTTTTGAAAAATATTTTCATGTAATATATAGGATTATTATAGTCAAAGACGGAGAAAGATGGTTTGTAATTTGGTAAACAAAAATGAATTTTTTATTTTTTAATGTTGCATTATTCAGAAAATTATTCTCATTTTTGCACTGTAATTAAAAAATAAGTCTACATTATTTAATTTTTAATATAAAATTCAAACCACAATGTCTTCATTTCGTTTTGAGTCGATTGAAAGTGTTGATGCGCACAGCAAGATGCAGATCAACAGCTATAATGGCAAAAAGATAACTGCCATTTTTGGAACCAACGTTTTTACAGGGGCTGCATTGCGCCAGTATTTAACCGACGAGGCTTACAAAAGCCTGACTAAATCTATCCAGAACGGCACAAAGATCGAACGCAAAATGGCGGAGCAAATTGCTGCCGGCATGAAGACCTGGGCTGAAGAGCGTGGTGCATCCCACTTTTCACACTGGTTCCAACCATTGACCGGAACCACTGCTGAAAAACATGATTCCTTTTTTACTCTAAAAGCAGACGGTACAGCTATCGAAACTTTTGACGGTGATGCATTGATCCAACAAGAACCGGACGCTTCCAGTTTTCCGAATGGTGGTATCCGTGCTACTTTCGAAGCGCGTGGATATACTGCATGGGACCCGAACTCTCCTGCTTTCATTATCGAAACAGCACAAGGTAAAACACTTTGCATTCCTACTATCTTCGTAGCTTACAACGGTGAATCTCTGGATTATAAAGCGCCTTTGTTGAAATCAATTGAAGTATTGGATAAAGCAGCGGTGGATGTTTGTCATTACTTCGATAAGAACGTAACCAAAGTAACGGCGACTTTAGGTTGGGAGCAAGAGTATTTCGTGATTGATGAATCTATGGCGAATGCCCGTCCGGATATTCTGATGTGCGGCAGAACATTGATTGGCCATACACCTGCAAAAGGACAACAATTAGAAGATCATTATTTCGGTTCTATTCCTGAACGTGTTTTTGCTTTCATGCAAGACTACGAACAAGAAGCTTATAAATTAGGTATTCCATTACGTACACGTCATAACGAGGTTGCACCGGCTCAGTTTGAGTGTGCTCCTATTTTCGAAGAATGTAACATTGCTGTTGATCACAACACCTTGTTGATGGATGTGATGAATAAAGTGGCGAAACGTCATAAATTAAAAGTGTTATTCCACGAAAAACCATTTGCAGGCGTAAATGGTAGCGGTAAGCACAATAACTGGAGCCTTGCAACTGATACAGGTGTAAATCTTTTAGGACCAGGCAAAACGCCACGTACCAACTTATTGTTCTTAACATTCTTCGTTAATACCATCAAAGCTTTCCACGATAATGCTGATTTGTTAAGAGCTGCGATTGCATCTGCAAGCAATGATCACCGCTTAGGTGCAAACGAAGCGCCACCGGCTATCATGTCTGTATTTATCGGTACTTATCTTACTTCTGTTTTAAATGAAATTGAAGAAAGAGTAAAAGGTAAATTCACGGAGCAAGATGAGCAAATACTTAAATTGGATTTGCACAAACATATTCCTGAATTGATGATGGACAATACGGATCGTAACCGCACCAGTCCGTTTGCATTCACAGGCAATAAATTTGAATTCCGCGCGGTAGGTTCTTCGGCAAACTGCGCATCTTCCATGTCAACTTTGAACAGTATCATGGCTAATACTTTGAAACAATTCAAAGTTACGGTTGATGCGAAGATTGATAAAGGCGAAAAGAAAGAAATTGCTATCCTTCAAGTATTGCGTGATTATATTCACGAATCCCGCAACATTTTGTTTGAAGGAGATAACTACAGCGAAGCCTGGGCTAAAGAAGCGGAGAAACGCGGCTTAAGCAATTTCAAAACCACGCCTGAAGCATTGGAAGTGCTGGTAAAACCGGAAACCGTAAAATTATTTACAGAATTAGGTATCTATTCTGAGCGTGAACTTCATGCCCGTTACGAAATTGTAATGGAAGAGTATGTGAAGAAAGTACAAATCGAAGCACGTATTTTAGGTTACCTATGTACCAATCACGTATTGCCTGCTGCCATTCATTATCAAAATACCTTGATAGAAAATGTTCGCGGTTTGAAAGAAGTAGGCTTGAAACCTGCATCTTATAAAGCTCAGATGAATTTGTTGGAGGTAGTTTCAAACCATATCCAAAACATCAATGATATGGTAGAAACTATGATTGACGAACGCAAGAAGGCCAACAAAATCGAAGATGCACGTGATCGCGCCTTTGCATATTGTAATAACGTAAAAGTGAAATTCGACGAAATTCGTTACCATGCTGACAAATTGGAATTGATCATTGAAGATAAAATCTGGCCAATGCCTAAGTACAGAGAGCTGTTGTTTATCAGATAAGCATTTTCATTATAAAGACAAATAGCCGCACGAAAATCGTGCGGCTATTTCATTTTTATCTTTCAATTAAATTACTTCAATTTCAAACAACGCCAATTCCATAGCAGTATAATGTGCTGGTAAACCTTCCGTATTCGAGAGCAGAATGGTTTCAGTATGCTCAAAACCACACGTAATATAGTAATCAATCAGTCGTTGGTTATCGCCCCATGTATCCATTCTAATGAATTGTCTGTTATTCTCCTTACAATATTCTTTCGCCCATTCAATAATTACTTTTACAAACGAATGCCCTCTGAATGTAGGATTGGTAACTATCCTGTGAAGATAAATAGAAGGTTGTAAATCTTTTGCACCCCAAAAAATTTCATCATTATATGCAATGGCAAAAATGCAGGCAACTGCTCCATTTATTATAATCTTATACTGCAATCCTTTCTGTATTTCTGTTTCGACAAGCGCCCGCTCAAAACCACGCCATTGCTTTGTCGATACTTGTTTTTGAAAAGCGATTGCATCATCATACAGTTCAAAAATAGTATCTATATCCGTCATTTGACTCAATAGTATTTCCATTTATTCTTGGTTTTCTATTTTGGTTTTAATAGAATACAAATCTAACAAAATCATACCTTATCCCACCTTCAACCTGAATACCGTAATCTCAGGCCTTACATTCAGTCTGACCTGCCATAAACAACCTAATGCCCTGTTGATATACAAAGTTCTGCCATCGCCTAAGTCAATTTCTCCGGCAGCATATTTTTTGTTCTTAACCGGTAACATAGGTGCATTCAGAAAAGGTGGTTTTACTTGTCCGCCATGTGTATGACCCGCCAGAATCCAGCCCTGATAACTATTCCATACACCCAAATCGCAAACGTCAGGATTGTGGCACAGCAATAAATTCGCTTTCGATGCATCATAATCCTTCATCACATTTTCCGGATGAAAATTGGTAGCCCAATAATCATCAAACCCGATGATATTTAATCCGTTAAAATCTTGCTGTGCATTACGCAGCATAGTAATGCCATGCTTTTCAAGCATACCTTGAATTTCATTTGCCAATGTACTTTCTTTCCAGCCATGACCATAATCATGATTGCCTAAAATACCTGACGTGCCTAACTTTCCATGCACCGTATATTTCAGCACTTCTTTTAACTGACTTAATTGTTCCCTGTCTTTATAAGTGACATAATCGCCTGTGTAAACTACAAAGTCAGGAGCCAGTTTTTGTGCTTTTTGGAAAGATTCGATAATGTAATGCCAGTCAAATCTGTTGCCGATATGAATATCGCTGATTTGCATTAATGTAAGCCCCTCTAAAGATTCCGGGAGATTTTTTACAGGCATATCCTTTTCTACAAATTCCAGCCAGTATGGTTCTATTTGCCAGGAATATAAACCCGTAAGCAGTCCTGCGCCTGCAAAGCCGAGCAAGCCTTTGATAAATGTACTTCGTTTCATGGTAATCTATTACATCATACCCCTTCAGATTTCAGGATACGTGAAATAGAACGATATTCAAAATGACTTATTGTCCATAGCTACAATAAGATTACAATTTTATCGCGAAGCACCTATTTCATAGCAAACACAATGTTTCAATCTTTCGTCATCCGCCAGTTTTGGATGAAGGAAATCAGATTGTTTTTTCATGCCGATTTTCTGCATTATATTAATCGATCGCGTATTGATTTCAGGAGCAATAGCTTTGATATTTTGCAGCTTCAAATCTTCAAAAGCATATTCCAGACATCTTTCCGCGCCTTCGGTGGCATAACCCTGATTCCAGAAATTTTTATCCAGTCTCCAGCCAATGTCAGTACATGGCGTGAAGGGCGCGTCATAATCCTGATAGCCTAATCCTATAAATCCTATGAAAGCTCCATCTTCCAATCTGTCAACAGCAAAGTAACAATAGCCTTTTGTTGCAAACATATCTTGCATACGTTCTATAAATTGCTCTGTTTGCACCCGCGTAACAGTTGCAGGAAAAAATTCCATTACATCGATATCGGCATTTATAACAGTCATAAGCGGCACATCATTATTTGCCCAATTTCTGAAACCTAATCTTTGTGATGTAAAAATGTAATGGTTATACATTGCTAATGCTGCTTTAAAGATGATTTCAAATTTACTGATGAAAATGGATATAAAGCAAAGGGCCCTTGCTACAGCAAGGGCCCTTTGTACTGAAAGCAGCGTCTTATCAGGCATCCAATAAATCCTGAATAATGAATTTTTTCATTTTCATAAATGCCGGTACCACGCGCTTAGACCTTTCAGGGTCGCTCATTAATTGCTGCAATACAGCCGGAACTATCTGCCAGCTTACCCCATACTTATCTTTGAGCCAACCGCACTGGCTTTCCTGTCCGCCATCTGCAGTCATTTTGTTCCAGAAATAATCAATTTCTTCCTGGTCTTTACATGTAACCACTAACGATATGCCTTCATCAAAAGTGAAATCATGTGACATGGAGCTATCCATCGACATGAAAGTTTCGCCGTTCAATAAGAATTGCGCGTGTGCAACATATTCAGGATTATCCTGTCCGTCGGGCCCATATTTCATAATACCGCCAACGGAAGAATTTTCGAATAAAGAAGTATAAAAATTGATGGCCTCTTTCGCTTTGCCGGCTACATTTTTAGTAAACATAAAGCAGGAACAAACTTTTTGCGGCACATCAGATACGTCGCCCAGATATAATTGCCAGCTGATACCGAACTTATCGGTAAGCCAGCCGTAGCGGCTGCTCCATGGATATTTATCCAATGCCATCATAACTTTGCCGCCTTCGGCAAGCTTATTCCATACTACATCCAGTTCTGCTTCATTCTGATATGTCACAAAAAAGGAAATGGAAGGATTGGGTTTAAACATGGGCCCGCCATTAAGGCACATAAAACGTTGTCCGTCCAGATCAAAAGTAACAACCATTGGATTCTCATCCTTTATAGAAGTATTTTCGAAGACGGTACAATAGAATTCTGCTGCTTGTTTGGATTTGCCATCAAACCAAAGACAAGGATAAATTGGCTGTGTCATGATTGTTAGTTTTTATTGTTGAGGAAATTTGCTCATGTCCATAAATAATACTTCCCATAAATGTCCGTCCGGATCTTCCATGCTTCGTTGTTGCATGAAGCCATAATCTTTTCCTTCCAAAGGCTCCCTGCCACCCGCTGCGAGAGCGCTGTCTACCATCTTGTTCATTTTTTCCGGGCTTTCCACTTCCAAAGCAAAAATGGCAGAGGCATGTTGGCCTGCATTTGAAATAGGCTTTGTGGTGAACATACTAAACTTTTCATGTGTCAGTAACATTACAAATATCTCATCGCTGAAAACCATAGCAGCGGCAGTTTCATCTGTAAATTGTGGATTCACGCTGAATCCGATTTGTGTATAAAAGTCCATAGACTTTTTCAAATCCGCCACCGGCAGATTGATGAAAATTTTTGGTTTCATGTAAATTAGTTTTTGTTGAATTAAAGGAATAACAGTTTCTTAAAATACTATTCACAAAGCTTTTTAAGTATCTCCAAAGCTTTAGGCCAGGTGTCGTTAAAATATTGTGTCATATTCGGATCTTCTCCGCCGTGCATATCTATCTTCAATAAGGTGCCGCCATCTACAGATTCAAACGTATAGTTTTCCAAAGCTCCCGCCCATGAATCTACTTCCGGGCCGCTTGTAATTTCTTTGCCATCTTTTAGCATACCTAAATGTTCGATGGAAACAAATTGTTCCGGAATGTTCTCTTTAATCCGGCTCACCATTCCTCCTTCACCCTGTTCTCCGGGAGCAAGGAATAAAATCTTGGCTCCTTTGTCCCAGGAACCTTTATAATAAGAGCCCGGGAAAAAAGGATTTGTCCATTTGCGATAACTTTCGTCAGCCAGCATGGTATTGTACACCTTTTCTACAGGCGCCTGTATTGCAATTTCAAAATGTAAATTTCCCATATTCCTCTTTTTAGTTTGATTCGACATAAGATTTAAAATTATCCAGAATACCCTGCCAGCCTGTTTGTTGCACCTCCAATGTATTCTGTGTTTCTGCCTCGAAGTTTTCTATAATATGTGTTACTCCGCCTTCTTCTCTGAATGTAGCATGCACTTTACGACCGTCTCCCATGGTATAAGCTATACGTTCATGCGGCTTTACTTCATCATAAGTGCCACCGAAATCAAAACCGAAACTGCCATCTTTTGCCTCCATGCGATAAATAAAGTTGCCTCCTTCGCGAAGATCATTTTCTGCCTTTGGAGTATGCCAGTCGGGTGATGGGTTGTTCCATTTTGTAACATGTTGCGGATCGTTGAACATTTCCCATACTTTTTTTACAGGCGCATTGATTGCTGCATTAATAGTTAAAACTGTTTTTTCCATTGTTATTAGTTTTTAATATTGAATAATATCGTGTTGCGTTTTGAAATCATTTTTGTTTCGATTTCTTATGCAAACTTAGAGTGATATTCAATAATCGAAGATGTGTGAAAGCGAATATAAAAGGGTTATTTGCGACAAATCATTCTATATCTTTGAAATGAAATTAACTATTCTTCTTCAATCTGAAAATCTTTCATGAAATGAAACATGTGAGCATTCTTATTCCCGAAAATGCAGTGGTGCAGGCAATTGCAGATCCTGAATATTGTTTTAATACCGTCAATCAATTCCTGATTGAAAATGGTAAAGAGCCATTGTTTGATGTGAATCTGGTGAGTTTCAAGGATTTAATAAAGATGAACCGGAACCGTTTTTCAGTTCATCCTGATAAGCAATTAAATGAAGTCGAAAAAACAGACCTCATTATCATTCCGGCTATCTTTGGTGATATGCAACAATGTATAGAATTGAATAGAGCATTCGTTCCATGGATTGTACAGCAACATAGCAAAGGTGCAGAAGTGGCCTCTTTATGTGTGGGGGCTTTCCTTTTGGCTGCTACAGGCTTATTGAATGGCCGCAAATGTTCTACGCACTGGCATTTCAGCACAGCCTTCCGGCAAATGTTTCCCGAAATTGACATTCAGGACGGCACGATTGTTACAGAAGAAAACCGGATTTATTCAAGTGGCGGCGCTACTTCTTACTGGAATCTTTTATTGCACCTTGTAGAAAAATATACCGATAGGGAAACTGCTATTTCCGTTTCCAAATATTTTGCCATTGATATCAACAGGCAGAGCCAGTCTGCATTTGCAATGTTCAAAGGCCAGAAGACACATCTGGACGAAGCTGTTAAAGAAGCGCAGGAATACATTGAACAAAACATTGATGAAAAGATAACAGTGGAAACCCTGGCAGATAAAGTGGCAGTTGGCCGCAGGACCTTTGAAAGGAGGTTTAAGCAAGCTACCAATAACTCGGTATTGGCTTACATACAACGTGTAAAAATTGAAGGCGCAAAAAGACAGTTTGAAAGCAGCAGGAAAAATATAAATGAAGTGATGTATGATGTAGGATACACTGATACCAAGGCTTTTAGGACTATATTTAAAAAGATAACCGGTTTAACGCCTGTAGAATACCGGAATCGTTATAATAAAATGGCAATGGCATAGTAAAAATTATTCCAAATAAGAAAACAGATGTTTCGTAAAGATTATGTTCAGAAGGTTATAGACCAATTAGGGCAATTACTTGGTAAAGTGCTGACAAACTTTCTCGGGTTTAAGGATTTTGGCGATTTGCAAAATCAATTTGATGCTTCTGAAACTACATTGAAAGAAGTATTGGGCGTTACTTTCGAAGAATTATTGCGTTTGCCTGCTTCTTATTGGATTACAAAGTTGAGTAATGATTTTACAATAGAACATTTAGGTCAGGTGGCGGATATTCATTTTAAGATAGCGCAGCTTTATTTTGAAAGTGAAGATGGGAGACAATATGCAGACACCTTACAACAAAGCCTTTTACTGTATAAATATTTAGAAGAAAATGACGGAGTCTATGTTTATGAAAGATATTTGAAAATGGAGTGGATTAAAAAAATGTTCAGTAAAAATTGAGCTCTGCAATAATTATTTCTTCCGGTTATTTATTCTCCTCGATCTGATATCTCCTAAAGTCTGAATTTCAGCCTCATCCTGCATTCCTCCTTTTTTATTGATAACTCTTTGGGCAGTGTAAATGCCGGTATGTCCGCTAAAGTAATAAGCTGTAAAGCAAGCAATAGCATAATAAAGGGCATATTCGCCACCGAATAATTCTATGCCCATTAATGTACAGGCAATGGGTGTATTAGTTGCCCCGGCGAAAACGGCAATAAATCCTAACCCTGCCATAAGATCAACGGGAGCGCCGCATAAGGTTCCTAACGTATTCCCCAAAGCTGCTCCGATGAAAAACAAAGGCGTAACTTCTCCTCCTTTGAAACCCATGCCCAGCGTAATTCCGGTAAAGATCAATTTCCATAGCCAACTCCATGTATCAGCTCCTCCGGCTTTAAAACAATTTAAAATGGAAACAGCATTAGGATCAGGATTGCTGACACCCAGGCCCAAATAATCATTTGTACCTAATAAAAAAGCCAGAAGAATAACTATGCCGCCACCTATAACCGGAATCAGCCACGGCACTTTTATCCATTCCTTAGAATAGCTTTTCACAGTATGTGTAAATTCTGAAAAGAGCAAACTTGTAATGCCAAATAAAGCACCTCCGATAATTACTTCTCCAATCAGAAGCAGGTCAAAATGAAAAATAGATGTGCTGCTTTTTAGGGATTCAACTATCTGAATATGGTATTGGGTATGATGTATATGCCACATGCTGCAAATCATATCTGCAAGAAAGGAAGCAATAAGGCAGGGTAGCAGCGCCTTATAGTTCATACGGCCGATATAGACTACTTCCAACGCGAAGATAGCGCCGGTTAATGGTGTGCCGAATACGGCGCCAAAACCCGCTGCTACGCCCATCATTAGCAGCAGTTTGGTTTCATCGGTACTTAGTTTTAATCTTTTGCCAATCAGACTGGAAAGGCTACCGCCTATCTGTACTGCTGTACCTTCACGCCCTGCAGAGCCGCCAAATAAATGTGTAATAATGGTTGTAATTAAAACCAATGGAGCCATTCTTAACGGGATGCCGCCACCAGGTTGGTGTATTTCATCCAGAATCATATTATTGCCGGATTCTGCATTCTTGCCTGCTGTTTTATAAAGCCACCAGATTAGCAAACCTGCTAAGGGTAAAAGATACAAAAGCCATCCGTGCGTAAACCGAAAGTTGGTAACAACATCCAGCAGCCATAAAAACAATGCTACGACAGAACCCACTAAAGCCGCTACAGGAAAAGCGATTAAAGTCCATTTAAGTAAATGAATAAGGATGGAAAAATAATTGGTTGTAGATTTTTTTGAAAACATACCTGCAAATTAAAATGATGGAATATTGCTATCCCAATGTTTAAAAGATTTTGCAGGCGTCATCAGCTCGGAGAGCGGTTCAAATAGGTGGAACACCATCACCTTGAGACACAAAGATAGGAATTTGATTTGATGATGTAATAAAATTATCATGTTTAATGATTAAAGTTTGATGTTACAGGCCGAATGTATTTTTCATTGGCCGGGTCATATTGCCAAATCTGCTAATCATCAAATTAATTTACCTTCGCATTCCCAATATTTATACAATTACCTTGACTCAGATAGTACTTACAGCATTTGAAGAAACATTATTCAGGAAAATTGCATCTGCCGCAGAAAAACTTGAGGTGCCTGCCTATGCCATTGGCGGGTTTGTGCGCGATAAAATCTTAAGCAGAAAAACAAAGGATATAGATATCGTTTGCGTGGGCGATGGCATTGCTTTGGCACATGAGGTAGCTTCTTTATTCAAACCAAAACCTAAGGTCAATTTTTTTAAAAATTATGGTACTGCGCAAATTAAATTGCCCGAAATAGAACTGGAGTTTGTAGGTGCAAGAAAAGAATCTTATGAGCGTGGTTCACGTAATCCGAATGTAGAGACAGGTACGCTGGAAGATGATCAGAACAGAAGGGATTTTACTATTAATGCAATGGCTATAAGTCTCAATCAGCAAGACTTTGGCGCATTGTTAGATCCTTTTGACGGTTTGCTTGATATTAAAGATAAAATCATCAGAACGCCTTTGGCACCCGCTCAGACATTCAGCGACGATCCTTTGCGGATGATGCGCGCTATAAGGTTTGCTACGCAATTGCAATTTCATATCGAGGTTTCTTGTTTTGAAAGCATTAAGGCGCAGGCAGACAGGATCAATATCATTTCAAAAGAAAGAATTGCTGATGAATTGAATAAAATTATGATGGCGCCGAAGCCATCTGTAGGATTGGACTTGTTGTTTCGTTCTGGTTTGTTAGCTAAATTTTTACCGCAATTGACTGCATTGGCCGGAACAGAATATGTGGACAATAAAGGCCATAAAGATAATTTTTACCATACCATACAGGTGGTTGATAATATTGCTCCGCATACCAATAACCTTTGGTTGCGCTGGGCTGCGTTATTGCACGATATTGGAAAAGCACCGACAAAAAAGTTTGAACCCGGACATGGATGGACCTTTCATGGACATGAAGTCATCAGTGGCAGATTGGTGCCTAAAGTTTTTGCACAATTGAAGCTGCCATTACATGACCCGATGCAGTATGTAAAGAAAATTATTGAATTACACCATCGTCCTGTTTCATTGACAAAGGAAAATATTACAGATTCTGCTATCAGGCGTTTATTGTTTGATGCGGGCGATGATATCGACGATTTGATGACACTTTGCGAAGCAGATATCACATCGAAGAATAAGGAGAAAGTGGTTCGTTATCTGGAAAATTTTGAGATGGTACGCGAGCGGCTGAAAGAAGTGGAAGAAAAAGACAGGATACGTAACTGGCAACCTCCCATCAGCGGTGAAGAAATAATGGAAACTTTTGGCTTATCTCCATCCCGCGAAGTGGGCAATATAAAAACTGCTATTCGTGAAGCAATTTTAGACGGTATTATTCCGAATGAATACGAAGCGGCAAGGAATTATATGATAGAAGTAGCTGAAAAACTGAGCATCAGGCGTTTTTGAAACCGCTAAAATTTCCATACAATAGATAAAATGGAACCCTTATTTTTGCAATCCTGAAAAGAAAAATATATTTCTCAAATAAAATACAATGCGTACAAAAATCAAAGCAATACTGCTAAACGAACAAACAGATTATGAAGTAACCATTAAAGGCTGGGTGCGTAGCTTCCGCAACAACCAATTCATTGCATTGAATGATGGCTCTACTATTAATAATCTGCAAGTCGTTATTGATTTTGAAAATACGGGTGAAGCAATTATAAAAAGCATCACAACCGGTGCCGCCATTCAGGTGGACGGTATGGTTATTGCTTCTCAGGGTAAAGGTCAGCGCGTGGAAGTAAAGGCTTCTCAACTGACTATTCTGGGCGATTGTAATGCTGAAGAATTTCCATTGCAATTAAAGAATAAACCTTCGTTGGAATACCTTCGAGAAATTGCACATCTGCGTTTCCGCACCAATACTTTCAGTGCCATTTTCAGGCTGCGTCATTCATTGGCATTTGCCATTCATAAGTTCTTTAACGAAAAAGGATTTGTGTATCTGCATACACCAATTGTAACTGCTTCCGATGCGGAAGGAGCAGGTGAAATGTTTAAAGTAACTACTTTACCATTTGAAAATACACCACGTAATGAAGATGGTTCCGTTGACTTTAAAGAAGACTTCTTCGGTCGTGCTACCAATCTTACCGTTAGCGGTCAGTTGGAAGCAGAGTTGGGCGCTATGGCTTTAGGCGAGGTTTATACTTTCGGACCAACATTCAGAGCTGAAAATTCAAACACTGCAAGACATCTGGCCGAATTCTGGATGATTGAACCGGAGGTTGCTTTCAACGATTTGAAAGACAATATGGATCTGGCCGAAGCGTTCATTCAATACGTAATCCGTTATGCTTTGGATAATAATCGCGATGATCTGGAATTCCTTGCGCAACGCTTGATAGAAGAAGAAAAATCAAAACCACAAGCTGAAAGAAGCGAGATGGGACTGATTGAAAAATTGGAGTTTGTACTGAACAATCAATTTGAAAGAATCACTTATACCGAAGCAATCGAAATTTTGTTGCAGTCAAAACCTTATAAGAAAAAGCAGTTCCAGTATGAGCTGCAATGGGGTACTGATTTGCAGAGTGAACACGAGCGTTACCTGGTTGAAAAGCATTTCAAAAAACCTGTGATTGTAACTGATTATCCAAAAGATATCAAGTCGTTCTATATGCGTCAGAATGATGATAGAAAGACGGTTGCGGCAATGGATATTCTGGCTCCGGGTATCGGAGAAATTGTCGGTGGCTCACAAAGAGAAGAACGCCTGGATATGTTGACTAAAAGAATGGAAGAAATGCACATTCCTAAAGAGGAGATGTATTGGTACATTGACAGCCGCAAGTTTGGAACAGCGCCGCATGCCGGATTCGGATTGGGCTTTGAAAGGTTAGTATTATTCGTAACAGGTATGGGCAATATTCGCGACGTTATTCCATTTCCAAGAACACCTAAAAACGCAGAATTTTAATCTTTCAAACATATTAATTTATCAATAAGGCCATCTTTTATATGTGATGGCCTTTTGCTATGCAACAATTTGTAAATCAATAGATGAAAGATTAATATATTTAGTATAATAGTTTATGTACCTTGTGTGATTTCATTGAACTATTTTCTAATTTAGGTGTTCTCAAGTTATTTGTCATGCCCTTTGTAAATCATAATGGCCTTATTCATCTGCAGGATGAAGCAATAATTCATATCCAAAGCCGGGCTTTGAGATACGGAGAAGGCTTGATTGAAACAATGTTTTTTGAAGGGAGAACATTAAGGCATTTCGACCTTCATTATCAACGACTCAACCATAGTCTGGAAGAGCTTCATTTTCCATCTTTCGAGAAGTATGCTTTTGAAAAAGAACTTGCAAAAACCATTATAGCAAACCAAAATCCTCAGAAAGGCATTCTGCGTGCTGAGTTTTTCCTGAATGAATCGGTATTTGAATTGCAGTTTTGGATTGAATTTATTCACGTAAAGGAAGATTACGGTGAATGGCGCTCCAGAGGGCTTGCCTTAGATATTTCGAATAAAGTAGTTAAAAGCCCCGATAGTATTTCACATATAAAAAGCTGCTCAAGACTTCTATACGTTATTGCCAGACAAGAGGCTATTCAAAATAAGCTGGATGATATTCTTATCTGCAATCCCAAAGGGAATATTGTAGAAAGCACACACTCAAATATCTTTATCATAAAAGAGCAAAAAATATATACACCACCGCTTTCAGAAGGATGTGTAAGTGGTGTAATGCGCAAATTCCTGCTTGAAAAAAAAGAAATAGAAGGGATAACTATCAGCGAAAAAGTTATTTCTAAAGAGATGTTGGCTGATGCAGATGAAGTATTTTTAACAAATGCAGTGAGAGGCATTCAGCCTGTTGATTCAATAAATGGCAGGGTTTACTCAACCAATGCCACCCGCTATATTTTTGATTTAATTGCGGGGAGATAAATGAAGCTTACTATATTTTGGTTCAGGAGAGATTTAAGACTGGAAGATAATGCCGGTCTTTATCATGCATTGAAAGGTCCGAATCCGGTATTGCCTGTATTTATTTTTGACACCAATATTCTGGATGATTTATCCGATAAAAAAGATAAGCGTTTAGTATTTATCCATCGTCAAATAGAATACCTGCAAAAACAGTTTACAGAATTTGGCAGTACGCTGAAATGTTTTAACAGTACTCCGTTGAAAGCTTTTGAAGAGCTTTTATCAAATTATTCTGTCGGGCAGGTTATTGCCAACAGAGATTATGAACCTTATGCAATGCAGCGTGACAACGAAATTGAAAATTTTCTGAAAGAGCATAAAGTTGCATTTAAATCATATAAAGATCAGGTCATTTTTGATAAAAAGGAGATTGTAAAAGATGATAAAGAACCTTATGCAATCTTTACACCTTATAGCCGAAAATGGAAAAACAACCTGAATGATTTTTATTTAAAGGCTTATCCTACTCTTCGATATAAAGATAATTTTTATAAAACCAAACCTTTCCCGGTTCCGACTATTGCTGATTTGGGTTTTGAAGATGTTCATACTTCTTTTCCATCAATAGAAATGGATAAATCCATAATCTCGCATTATAACGAAACCCGCGATATACCCGGTATTGAAGGCACAAGCAAGTTAGGATTGCATCTCCGGTTTGGTACAATCAGTACCCGGCATCTGGTACAAAAAGCATTGAAGCTTAACGAGACGTTTTTGAATGAATTGATTTGGCGGGAGTTCTTTATGACAATATTGTGGCATTATCCGAAGGTGGTACATCAATCTTTCAGGCCGGAATATGAAAATATACAATGGCGCAATAATGAACATGAATTTGAAGCATGGTGTGCAGGTAAAACCGGTTACCCTATTGTGGATGCAGGAATGCGGCAGCTGAATGCTACAGGCTTTATGCATAATCGGGTACGAATGATAACGGCAAGCTTTCTTTGCAAGCATTTATTAATCGATTGGCGATGGGGAGAGGCGTATTTTGCAAAAAAATTGCTGGATTACGATTTAGCGGCTAATAATGGAAACTGGCAATGGGCCGCAGGTTGCGGCTGTGATGCTGCACCGTATTTCAGAATTTTTAACCCTGAAACCCAAACTAAAAAATTTGACCCCGATTTGGTTTATATCCGGAAATGGGTACCTGAATTAGAAACATTCGATTATCCGCAACCGATTGTTGAACATACATTTGCCAGAGAAAGATGTCTGGCAGTTTATAAAAAATCATTACAGCGATAAATAACTCCGAACATGAAAAATCTGATATTATTACATGGCGCATTAGGCCACAGCAGCAATTTTGAGCCTTATGAATCCTTTTTGTCACAACATTTCAACGTTCATAAAGTTTTATTTCATGGACATGGCGGAAGTGAAATTCCTGCAGCCGGTTTGAGTATTGAACTTTATGTAGAACAATTGCAACAGTATCTTGAACAGCAAGAATTGAATGATATTTATGTTTTTGGTTACAGTATGGGTGGGTATGTTGCAATGTGCCATGCGTTGCAATATCCCGGCAAGATAACGTCCATATTGACTTTAGCCACAAAACTAAATTGGACTATTGAAGGCGCTGCAAAAGAAGTTAAGATGTTAGAGCCGGAATTAATTGAATCAAAAGTGCCCAGGTATGCCGCTCAATTAATGACTTTACATGGCGAAAACCACTGGAAGCAATTGTTACCGGCCATTGCAACATTAATGACCAGACTTGCTGTAAAGCCTTTATTGACGCAAACGCAATATGAATCGTTAAACCTGCCTGTTCAGATGATGGTGGGAGATAAAGATGCAATGGTCAGTATTGACGAAACCTTATTTGCCACAAAGAATATTCCAAACGCAAACTTTGCAGTATTGCCTGATACAAAACATCCGATTGAAATGGCTCGTCCTGAACTATTGATTGGACTGATGAAGGATTTCTGGAAGATATAATTTGTAAAAAAAAGAGTTGGCAGCTTTTCAAAGTTGCCAACTCTTACTAATATTCTCATGTTATTTTATAATCATTAACTTGGCATAAGCCAGCATAATCTTCTTCTCACCACCACCGTTTGGAAACTGGATAGTAGCAATCCGGTTATGCGCGCCACCATCCATTTTCATAATCGTTCCGATACCGAATTTCTGATGTTCTACCTTCATTCCTGCTTCCATATCTTCAGGATCACTTGCCGTGAAATTTGCTGATGGTATATGCGTATTAACCTGTGCCTTTACTTTTTGAATAGCAGCCTCTCTTGCTGTTGTTGTCTCTTCCGCTTTTGAACCCGGTCGTACATAGACCTTTTCTGTCTTTTCCTTTGGAGTAAAACTTCTTTGCTGCTGCTGAGCAGAAGTATTACGGGCAATAGCACCGGTGCGCGCGCCAGCAAGCCCGGCAAAACTCTTATCCATGTATTCAGGTGGTACCTCATCAACAAAGCGGCTTGGTTCATTTTGTACCAAAGAACCAAAACGATAGCGGCTGTTTGCAAAGCTTATCCAAAGCTTGTGTTTGGCACGTGTAATAACAACGTAAAATAAACGACGCTCTTCTTCCAAATCATCTCTGTCATACAGG
Organism: Taibaiella lutea; assembly: GCF_008629695.1. GTDB lineage: Bacteria > Bacteroidota > Bacteroidia > Chitinophagales > Chitinophagaceae > Taibaiella > Taibaiella lutea. The sequence continues at coordinate 1,226,522 of NZ_VWSH01000001.1, read as the reverse complement.
CTCATAGCAGATGGGAAAATATTTTCTTCCAGGCCGACAGCAAATACGCATGGAAATTCCAGGCCTTTCGCAGCATGAATGGTCATAAGCTTTACAACATCCTGATTTTCATCGCCATCTTTATCGGCATCCGTCAGCAAGGTAATATTCTGCAAATAAGTTCCTAAGCTTTTATCTGTTAATTCGCCTTCTTCGTCCGGTGTTTCCGTATATTCTTTGATGGCATTTAAGAGCTCCTGTACGTTTTCATAACGAGCAAGGCCTTCTACTGATTTGTCGTTGTATAATTCTTTTACAAGGTTGGTATGCTTACCGACTTCAAATGCCACTTCATACGCATCTTTGGTTTTCATTAATGCCTGAAAACTTTTCATCATCAGTACAAAATTGTCAATTGCCGCTGCTGCGGCCCCTTTCAAGCCAGCCAGATGCGGTGTTTGTAATACTTCCCAAAAAGTTTTGTCCGTTTCGTTGGCTATAATGATGATGCGCTCAATACTTGTTTTACCAATGCCACGTACCGGATAGTTGATAATTCGTTTTAGTGCTTCTTCATCCTGAGGATTGGCAATGACACGCAGATAGGCTATGAAATCTTTAATCTCCTTTCTTTGATAAAAAGATAGACCTCCGAAAATACGGTATGGAATATTCAGTCTGCGCAGACTTTCCTCGAAAGAACGGCTCTGGGCATTGGTACGGTATAAAATGGCGAAATCTTTATTGTTATAATGATAGCGCAATTTTTGTTCCATAATCGCATCGGCTACAAAACGGCCTTCATCATTATCAGTAAGAGTCCTGACCAGTTTTAATTTTTCGCCGGTATCATTTTGAGTCCAGAGGTTTTTTTGAATCTGGTTTTTATTGAGCCCTATGACTTTATTCGCAACATTGAGGATATTCTGTGTACTGCGATAATTTTGTTCCAGTTTAATCACTTTTGCTCCTTCGTAATCTTTCTGGAATTTCAGGATGTTTTCAATTGTTGCACCACGGAAAGAATAAATGCTTTGTGCATCGTCGCCTACCACACAAATGTTTTCATGCACTGCTGCCAACATCTTAATGATTTGATATTGGGCAATATTGGTATCCTGATACTCATCAATCAATACAAAACGAAACTTATGCTGGTACTTTGCCAATACATCCGGATGCTTAACCAGTAATTCATACATTTTGAAAAGCAAATCGTCGAAATCCATGGCGCCGTTCTTAAAACAACGTGCGGCATATTGTGCATATAATTGTCCTGTCAATGGCCGTCCGCTTCTTGCATCTTCCTGGGCAATGCTTTTGTCCTGCAAATATTCAATAGGACCCATCAGGTTATTTTTAGCAGCAGATATGCGACCATAAATATATTGAGGCTTATAAAGTTTATCGTCTAAGTTGTTATCCTTGATAATTGTTTTCAGCAAGCTTTTTGCATCATCGGAATCGTATATGGTAAAGCTGTTAGGATAACCGATTTTATGTGCTTCTGCTCGCAGGATGCGTGCAAAAACAGAGTGGAAAGTACCAATATAAAGATTACGTGCCTCGCTGTTACCCAATATCTTTTCGATACGTTCTTTCATTTCGGCAGCAGCCTTATTGGTAAAAGTTAACGCCAAAATATTAAATGCATCTACACCTTGTTTCAATAAGTGTGCAATGCGGGTAGTCAATACTTTTGTTTTTCCGCTTCCGGCACCGGCTACAATCATCAATGGCCCTTCCATGTGCGAAGCAGCTTCCCGCTGATTATCGTTCAATTCTTTTAAGTAATCGTGCATAGTTTGCGAAGTTACGTAGTAAAATCGGGTTCAGAGAAAAGTGACAATTGATGTGGAAAACTGGTTTGAACGCCCGAAAAAAACAGAGACGCAAAGTTTTTTTGCGTCTCTGTAAAACATTCCTTACCGGAAATATTATTTCATTTTACTGATAATATTTGTAGTGCTAAAACCTTCCACAGTAGGAATAATTACTGTTTTCCCACCATAAGATTGTACAAAATCATTCCCGACAACAGTTTCCGGAGTATAATCACCACCTTTTACAATCACATCAGGCTTAATGATTTGTATTAACTCTAAAGGCGTGTCCTCCTCAAACAAACAAACTGCATCTACAAATAATTGGGAAGCCATAACCAAAGCTCTTGAATATTCATCATTTACCGGACGGTTTTCACCTTTTAACTTCTTTACCGAAGCATCTGTATTCAGGCCTAAAATCAGTTTGTTTCCCAATTCAGCCGCACTTAATAAAAGTTTGATATGTCCCTGATGCAAAATGTCGAAACAGCCATTAGTAAAGATTATTTTGTGGTCATTCACTTTCCATCCTGCGCATATCCTCGCTAATGTCTCGCTGTCAACAATTTTGCTTTGTACGCTTTCCAATTTAGATTTTTGCATGTTTGGTTCGGTTATTAAGCGGTAATAAAATCAATGCAATCAGGCCAAGAAGAATGATAATCAAAGTTTGTGCCACCCAGCTTACAGATCCGTAAGCCAGTCCCAGCCCTTCTGCCAATCCATAAAGTACTAAAACCTTAGCAACAATAATAGGATAAGCCCCAACGCCACCGGGTGTTAAAATCATGCCGATGCTGCCAAAGGAAATAATAGAAAGCCCTGCAAGCATCGGTAAGTTTTCCGTTTCGGGAAGCGCATGAAAACTTACGATTACAGAAGCTGTATAACAACCCCATATCAGAATTGTATTTAGAAAAAACTTCCATTTATTTTTTACCAAAGCAATAGCTTTTAGTCCATCCCCAATGCCTTTTATAATATGGCCTATTTTAGAATCTTTTATCTTTTTGTATAGTAAAATCAGTGCAACGATTCCTACAATTACAATGCCTAATGCAAGTAAGATGCGCGTCCAGATGAAAGCGCCGGTTGCATCAAAAAACATTTTATGATATATTTCGTTTGCAATCGGATAAATAATATCATATTGCAACGCAAGGGTCAGTAAAATAATGATTAACAAACAAACAGTATCAAAAGCCCTTTCCGCAATAATCGTTCCAATCAATTTATCAGCGGGTACTTTTTCATATTTTGCCAGAACAGTACATTTGGCAACTTCGCCCAGGCGTGGCACCAATGTATTTACCAGATAACCTATCAAAACGGAAAATACGGTATTGGCTGTTGTGGGGAAGATAGAAAGCGGGGTCAGTAGCTGTTTCCATCTTAAGGCTCTGAAATAATGAGAGAAGAAGGTGATCGCAAAAATGGGCAACAAATAAATCCAGCGTACATGTCTGAAAGCATTGAACATCGCAACTTTATCATCGGCAGACATTTCATTATATCTCCATACAATTAAGGCCACAGCAAGGCCCAAAAAAATAATAAGTTGAAGTATGGTAGATTTATTTTTTTTAGTCATTAAGCGAATTTTCGATTTCAGTAAAATAAAAAAGGAAACAGAAATCAAAAATAATTTTCAACTTCTAATTTCCAATTCTTTTAAGCTCGTATAAACTATAACTTATTCCCTTCTTTCGGAAAAATAACCGTTGGCTTATGTGTCTTGGCTTCTTCAAAATCCATTAAAGCGTAGGAAATAATTATTACCATATCGCCGGGGCTGACTTTACGTGCAGCAGGACCGTTTAAACAAATACTGCCGCTACCTCTTACTCCTTTAATGATATAAGTTTCCAAACGCTCGCCGTTATTGAGGTTTACGATCTGAACTTTTTCGTGTTCTATAAAATTCGCAGCTTCCATCAGATCTTCGTCAATAGTAACACTGCCGATATAGTTAAGATCGGCTTCCGTTACCGTCACGCGGTGAAGCTTGGATTTCATTACCTGGATTTGCATAGGCATTCAAATGTTTTGCGCCGCAAAGCTACAAAGAATAAATAATATGGATATCGAATTATAACAATACTGATATTGGAAATGCTAATAATATCTGCAAGTAATTCAGTTAGAATGGTCAATATCCTTATCACAGACATTCACAACTATATTCCCATTTGGAAAATAACATGAATGTCATTTAGACTTAATTGTTTTTGCCAATCCATTTTTTCGCCTTTGTAATTTTTTTCTCTTATTTTCGCCCCATAAAATAAATGACAAATGAACTTTCCTGAAAATCTGAAATACACCAAAGACCACGAGTGGGTTTTAGTAGAAGGCGATACTGCTACTGTCGGTATCACTGAATTTGCACAACGCGAATTAGGCGATATCGTTTATGTTGAAATTGAAACGGTAGGTCAGACACTAAATGCCGAAGACGTATTTGGTTCTGTAGAAGCAGTTAAAACTGTTTCCGATTTGTATTTACCGGTTGCCGGTACTATAACTGAAGTGAATGAGGGTTTGGGTGCAAATCCTGAATCTGTAAATTCCGATCCTTATGGTGCAGGTTGGATGATTAAAATGACTTTAGCTAATCCGGCAGATGTGGATTCATTAATGGATGCAAAAGCTTACGAAGCATTGGTAGGATAATTCATCTTTAATATTTTTTTACAGCATAAAGAGGATGTTATCACATACTTTTTATGCTGTTTCTTTTTAGGAAACCAAGGATTTAAATTTCAATATCTAAGTTCTAATCTAATTTCTAACTTCTAATATCTATCTTATGCACACAGGAATGTTACATCTCCACAGCGTTTTGCGCTGGATTATTCTTTTAGTGGCACTTTGGGCTATTATTAAAATGGCTGCGGGTCGCAGCGGGAATAAACCTTTTACAACATCCGATAAAAGGCCTGCATTATTTTTCCTTATATTTATGGACTTACAATTATTGGTAGGACTTTATTTATATTTTACGAGTGCAACACTTGGTTTTGCAAGTTTCCAGGAATATAGTTTTGGAGAAATCATGCGCACAGCAATCCTACGCTTCTTTGCTGTGGAACATTTGGTTGCCATGCTGATAGCGGTTGTATTGGTTCACGTTGGTTATTCCGCTACAAAGAATGCAGCAACCGATCAAAAGAAATTCAATAAAGCATTCTGGTGTTTTTTAATTGCATTAATCGTTATTCTCGCAAGTATTCCATGGCCATTCAGAGAAGCTTTGGGTCGTGGCTGGATGCCTCATTAATCTGCAATAATGCTGATTTATATTTTGAAAACCTATGAAGCTGTAGCTTTCATAGGTTTTTCTTGAAAATGATTTTCACTTTCGTTTCATGCGTTACTTATATTCCGTTTGGTGTATCCTCACGTTCGTTACTACATTTTTAGCTTTGTTTCCCGTATTTGTGCTACTTAGTTTGTTTGGTAATGGCGGACGAAAAGCAATATGGGCTGTTATAAGAGGCTGGAGTTTTGTTTGGTTTTTTATGATTGGAATGATTGTGAAAATTAAATATCATGGAGGTAAATTTGATAAAAGCAGAAACTATATTGTTGTTGCCAATCATGCCTCTTATATTGATGTTCCATTCATTTTCCGTGCCGTTCCTTTTTTTGTAAGGCCTCTGGCAAAAGCAGAATTGGCAAAAATCCCTTTGTTTGGGTTTTTATATCGTCAGGTAGCTATTCTGGTTGACAGGAGTGATAATAAAAGTAAAGCGCATAGCGTACAAAAGCTGCGGAGGGCATTGAACAGAGAAGGCAGTATTTTTATTTTTCCTGAAGGCACTTTTAACGAAACAACCGAAGCAATGAAGCCTTTTTACGACGGTGCTTTCAGGCTGGCGTTACAAACCAATACGCCTATTCTTCCTGTTATTTTTCCTGATGCCGTTAACCGATGGCATTATAAAGGCATTTTTCATTGGAGCCCGGGGCAAATTACAGCTATCTTTTTGCCTCCCGTGGAAGTAGAAACATTTAAAAATAACATGTCGGGATTGAAACAAAAAGTTTTTGATATAATGAAAGAGGAAATGATTGAGGCAAGAAGTTAAATAAAAAGATGTCGGACATTTTAAAAATGCCCGACATCTTTTTGTATTATAAAGTATTAAAATTATTCTGCTTCTGCTACAACTTCTTTCACCTCCGGAATCATACGCTTCATCATGCCTTCAATACCTGATTTCAAGGTAATCATAGAAGAAGGGCATCCTGAACAGCTTCCCTGCAACATCAATTTCACAACACCATCGTCATAACCACGGAAACTGATAGCACCGCCATCCATCTCCACAGCAGGTTTTACATAGTTTTCCAGCATTTCCTTGATGCGTTCTACCACATCTTTATCACTGTCGCTAATTTTATAATCGGGTTCAGAGACAGGAACTAATTCTTCATTAATCACTGCTTTTCCCTCTTCAAGGTATTGTTTCAGAAATTGACGGATAGATGGAATTACTTCTTCCCAAAGCGTTTCTGCTGTTTTGGTAAGGGTCACAAAATTGCTTGCTATAAACACGCCACGGACAAATGGGAAAGCAAATAATTCCTGTGCCAAAGGAGACGGAGTTGCATCCTTTTCTTCAGGAAAATCAATGCTTTTGCCCGGATACAATAATTTGTTGGCAACAAATTTCATGGTTTCCGGATTGGGAGTCATTTCGGTGTATATGCTTACGATAGTGCTTCCGGTTTTCAACATAATCTTTTTATTTAAAAAGCAAAGGTAAGGATTGCATTTTTTGTTTCACCAAAATCCATAAAAGTTATTATTGATGGAAGTATTTAGATGTTAGATATTAATATGAGTTGTGATTGAAGAGCTTTCCATTTTTGAATTTGAGGTTTATAAATCTGTTTTCTCAAATCTATTCATGAACTTTGCAATATGCCAATATACAAAGAACTAAATCTTTCTCCTCATTCAAAAACTGCGATATGGAAGGTGGAAGAGCATGAAAATTTCTTTAGCGACCAAACAGGACTCATATCAAATAAAAAAAAAGAGGTAAAAAGACTGGAACATCTTGCGGGCAGATTTTTGCTGAAATATTTATTGCCACAGTTAGAGTTCAATAATATAGGCATCAGCGAGCTTGGCAAACCATTTATGAAAGATAATTCCTTTCATTTTTCCATCACACATTCCTTCCCGTATATTGGCGTTGCTATTGATTTTGAGAAAGAAATAGGCATAGACGTACAAACTATTCAGGAGCGCATCCATAGAATTCAGTATAAGTTCTTATCGGAACAGGAGCAACTGATTACGGAAAATAAAACCGATAAAATTACGCTTGCCTGGGCAGCAAAAGAAGCGGCTTTTAAGCGTTATGGATTGGGTTCGGTAGATTTTATACAACACATGCCGATAACTGAAATGCAATTCAGTGAAGATTTTGCAACTTTGAAAATGGCATTCTCAAAAGATGCTGCAGTATTTGATATCAATTTGCTGGGTGGAATAGAAAATGATTTTGCATGGTCGGTTACTGTCTGATAAATCACTGTGATTGTTGAAAATAAAGAATCCCGCAACCTGATGCCTGAAGAAATCCAACATCCCGATTAAAACCATTGCGCAAAAATAATAACTGCTATAAACAAGTAAAATAAAACATTTGTAACCCACCGTTTCCTCTCTTCAAACCAGGCATTTGCAATTACAAAACTTCCCGGAATCAACAAGGCCATCCACTGGTTAAAACCTTTTGCTACCGTGAATACACCCGCAACAAGGCTTATGAAAAAACAGGCAAATAACACCCACCACCATTTCTTATTTTGAAACAGCATGCGGCTCATAAAATTATTCAGGTAATATATTCCCGTTACAATCATTATCACCAACATCGAAAATGCGGCTAATTCAACCGGAGCATTATCCAATTTGCTGGGTAACGAAACACCGATTGCTATCATCTTTTTCATCAGGTGCAAGTCATCGCTCAAATACAGAATGCCCGCTAAAAAATAAAACGGCGTGAGAATTCCTAATAACGCAACCATCCATTCCGCCGCCTTGAAAGGCCTCAAAATAGCTAACGCAAGCAATAATAAAAAAATGAAAATGATATTGGGGAATACCAACATCGCTGTTAGTGAAATGAAGCAACCGATATTGAATATCTGTTTCCTGGCGTCTGAAACCGCATATAATTTCAGAATGGATGAAAGCATTGCCAGAATCAACCAGTTGCTTATTAAAGCCGCTGATAAATAGTTCCATTCTTTGAATAAAGATGTTACAAGAACATATGTCAGGGCCGGGAAATAATTAGATTTGGGGAAAAGGTGATGCCGGTTAGCTATACTGTTTAAAAATATAGCTTGCCCGAATATATTACAAACTGCAAAAAATGTAATAAGAAACGAAGAACCACCAAGTATGAGTTGTAAAAAGGAGCTTAATTTAAGCCACATTATCTGGCTTTTGTTTGCAACAAATACAGTTTCAGGGTGTATCAGTATGGCCAATTTCAAAAATAGCGCCAATACGAACAATGCAATAACCGAAAATGGATTATAATTCCTGAAAATATTTAGCACCTGCGATATTTGTCAATTAATGGACTTAATGTAATTAATTAAGAGGCTGCGAAGTTCGCAAAAAGAATTGGTTATACCATATTCATCCATCTAAAACATTTACAAAAAATAATGATAATAATCTCTCCCCGGAATCCTGAAAATGAAAAAAGCCGTTGAGAACAACGGCTTCCAAAACAAATGTTTGTGTATGAAAAAGATTGATATTAACTGTTTCCGCTGCGCGCCCTGTTCTTCTCTTCCTCTGCACCACCACTTCTGCGTTTTGCCGGCGCAACCGTATTTTTACCAAACCGGTAGGTAAAACTCAGATTGGCAACACGCGTTTCTCTTATCGCTACAAAATCTTCCTGATAGCCGGTATAATTAGAACGTGCGCTTGGATAACCTTTAAAAAACACATCCTGAATGTTAAATCGCAATGTTGCTTTTTTGTTGAATAGATGTTTCTGCACACCTAAATTCAGCATCCATAATGCGTTTACATCAAGATAGCCATATATCTGTCTGGCCTGATAGTATAAACCGCACTCCGCACTAAAATCGTTGGGTAACATAAAAGAATTGTTGGTATTCAAATCAAAGGTAGGTTTACCGTTGCGTAAAGGCGTATTGGCTATATTTCCCTGATACAAAGCATAATAGACATTAATATTGGTAACGTTGTTCCACCATTTTGTTATCTGGAAAGGATAAGCGCCGCTTAATCCCACAAAAGTCATCTGATTCAGATTTTTATTTGTTTGCACTGTAACAGAATCTTCTGTTTCACTTGGTTGTATTACTTCAACTATCACACCTTTATTGACACCGACTGTAAAGGTTGTTACAAATCTTTGGTTGAAAGTATGCGATAATTCAACGGAATAGAAAGAAGCAGGTTTCAGATATGGATAGCCTTCTCTATAAGTTGTTTTGTCTATGAAATATTTGAACGGATTAAGCTGATCGTAATTTGGGCGCTCTATACGTCGGCTCAATGTCAGGCCTATATCATGTTTGGGAGAAAGATGGTATTGGGCGGCAATGCTTGGAAATAACTGTACGTAACTTGTATCATATTTTTGATTAGTGGTAAGTTGTTCCCAATTAGCATTGGTGTTTTCAATTCTTGCACCTATTTGTGTGCTTATTTTCTGTCCTTCTTTACTGAATGTTACATAACCTGCATTGATATTTTCTTTATAGATGAAATGATTACTGCGCTTAGGGTCCAGCTCATAGCTTCCGTCCACCATTTCAAAAAACAAAGGATTGTTGTCAGCTTTTGCAAAGCTTGATTTAACACCTGCTTCCATTTTCAACCCGCTTTTAAATGGATGGGTAAAATCTGCTTTGATTGATTGAATGGTAGTAATACCGTTTAGATTACTTTTTAAATAATAATCGGGCAGATACTTGCTGCCATCGGGCGCAATGTAATTCGTGACAAAATTCTGGTTGCTTGAATTTCCAAAAGCTGCATAATCTGCATCAATACTTAAATTTGTTCCGGATGAATCAAAATCATGTTTGAAATTCAGGTTGCCGGAGTAATTGTAATAATAATTGTCATGATGGCCAATAGTGTTAAAATCATAAAGCAATGCATTATTACTGCCCAGAGCCTCCGAATGATTTTCTACATCAGGTTCAAAATTGTTTGTGCTAAAGCTGAACGCAGCGCCAATAGATGTATTGGGAGAAATGCTGTAATCAACACCTGTATTGGCTATATGGTTTTTGAAGTTGAATAAAGCGTAATTGTCTTGCAAATACCGGAACTGTTGCTCATCCTTATGTGCAGTTGTGGTATCTAAAAACCGGCGGTCTAACTTAAGATGATTGAACCAATAACGATAGGCATAATTATAATTCCCATAAACATTCACTTTCTTGTTACGATAGTTTAAATTCAGGCCTGCACCATATTTGGGATATTTCCCCTGTCCGTAATTTACACTTGCAGTTCCATTCATACCAAAACGTTTATCCTTCTTGGTTTTGATATTAATAATTCCCGCTGTTCCTGCTGCATCGTAGCGTGCTCCCGGATTGGAAATGATCTCAATTTTATCAACAGAATTGGAAGGCATGCTTCTCAATACAGTCGCCAAATCAGCGCCCTGCATGGGTGTTGGCCTGCCGTCAATCCAGATAACAACACCTTGTTTCCCCTTCAATGAAATATTGTCATTATTATCCACGTTAACGCCCGGAGAACGTTGCAATACATCCATTACAGAACTGCCTGCGCTTACAATGCTATTGTCAACATTCACCACAAGCATATTGGGTTTCACTTCTATAAAGGGCTTAAGGGATTTAATAACCACTTCATTCAATGCATTATCTCCCTGAGGCAAAATAAAGTCAGGCATTTGCTTTGAAGCATTCAATTGAAAAGTGTCGGAATTAAATGTTTTATATCCCATCAATGACGCACTCATATAATAAGAACCTGTCGCTATGTTTTCAAATAAGTATTTACCATCTGCATCTGTTAAAGCAGTTTTAATAAGAATGGTATCCTTCATCAACAACACATAAGCTCCGATTGCAGCTTCTTGCTTGATGTCTTTAACAGAACCTGATACAGTAAATTTATCCTGACCGAATGAAACCATTAACGTTAATAAAGAAAGAATGGAAGTAAGTAAAGCCTTTTTCATGAACCCGGATTTTATGCCATAAAGGTAATTCCGATTCATAACTGATCATTAACCCCAATCGGGTGAAATGCTTTACTGTGGCCGTTTTTGGCATCACCCAAGAAGGGGGATTTTTATAATGTACTAATGAAGGAAGCCAAATGAAGTTTCTTTAAACAAGTAGAGGCGTTGCAATGCAACGTCTCTACTAACCATTATATCTTCTGTAAATCAATTAAACATTTACCTCTTTTACGTCAGGAGCAATAGTTAAACGACCGGCTGTTTTTGAACGGATCTCTTCAATTGTTACACCGGGTGCATATTCCGTACAAAGGAAACCATCGGATGTAATTTCAAACACACCTAAATCAGTAACTACTTTTTTCACACATTTCAATCCCGTGATCGGTAAAGAACATTTGTCCAGTAGTTTTGAATTGCCTGCTTTATCTGTATGCTGCATGGCAACAATGATATTTTTTGCAGAAGCAACCAAATCCATTGCGCCGCCCATGCCTTTTACCATTTTACCCGGAACCTTCCAGTTGGCAATATCACCATTATCAGCAACTTCCATTGCACCTAAAACCGTAAGATCGACTTTCCCTGCGCGAATCATTCCGAAACTTAAAGCGCTGTCGAAATAACTGCCGCCGGTGCGTAATGTAACGGTTTGCTTGCCTGCATTAATCAAATCTGCATCCACATTTTCTTCTGTAGGGAATGGGCCGATACCTAACATGCCATTTTCGCTTTGCAATTCAATTTCAATATCGGTCGGCACAAAATTTGCCACCAGTGTAGGAATGCCAATGCCCAGGTTGACATACATACCGTCTTTTAATTCCTGAGAAATGCGTTTAGCAATTTGTGTTTTATCTAAAGCCATATATAATATTTCAAAATTAAAAAGTAAAAAACTCCGGATAACAAAAAATCAAACACGAGATTGACTTTGTTATTGCTGCGCAAAATAAATGAATTTCGGGGAATATGCATTTGAATGTTTTATAAAGGTCCTGTCGTACATTATTGAAACCAGGAATCGGATCTGAGTTTTTGATTTTTGATTTTTGAATTTGTTTTTTCAGGAACTGGATTTTTTTATATATTGTGAGAAGAATTGTATTGAAAAACAAAGAGCTGTGGTTTGTGTCTCCGCAAATCATTCATTGAAAAAAACAACAACAAGCATGCTAACAATCGGTGTATTGAAAGAACCCGGGAAAGAAACGCGCGTATCGCTGAACCCGGACATTGCCGCGTCTTTTGTGAAAAATAACATCAAGGTTTTGTTGGAGGCCGATGCCGGGGCAAAAGCTTTTCATTCCAATCAGCAATATGAAGGCGCCGGAGTGCAAATTGCTAACCGCAGTGAGATACTGACTCAAAATGACATCCTGCTTTCCATTAATCTTCCCGACCACGAAACATTAAATAACCTGAAACCGGGGAGTGTTATCATTGGTGTATTTCAGCCTTTGTTTCATGTTGCAAAAATGGAAGAACTGGCAAAGAAAGATATTACACTTTTCAGTCTGGATATGCTACCGAGGACAACACGTGCCCAGGCAATGGATGTATTGAGTTCCCAGGCAAATATTGCAGGCTATAAAGCGGTATTGCTTGCAGCAAATGTTTTTCCACGCTATTTTCCCATGTTCATGACTGCCGCCGGGAGTATTCCTCCTGCTAAAATGTTGATATTGGGCGCAGGTGTGGCCGGGCTACAGGCAGTAGCAACAGCAAGGCGTCTGGGTTGTGTGGTAGATGTTTTTGATACACGTCCTGCGGTTAAAGAAGAGGTGATGAGCCTTGGTGCAAAATTTGTGGAGGTAGAAGGCGCCGCTGATGCCAGCAAAGCCGGAGGTTATGCTGTGGAACAAAGCGAAGATTTTCAGCAAAGGCAGAAAGCAAAAATTGCGGAACATGCAGCTAAGGCAGACGTAATTATAACTACGGCTCAGATCCCGGGCAGAAAGGCACCTATTCTTATCACAAAAGAAATGATTGCTAATATGAAAGCCGGTTCCGTAATTATTGATTTGGCGGCATTTTCGGGTGGTAACACCGATTTTACAAAAGATAACGAAACCATTGTGGAAAATGGCGTAACCATAATAGGCGATTCTGCATTGTATGCAACTGCACCTTCCGATGCCAGTAAAATGTACAGCAAGAATATTCAGAATTTCCTTAAACTTATTATCGACAAAGATGGTCAGCTGAACCTCAACTTTGAAGATGATTTAGTAAAAGGCGCTTGTATAGCACATGAAGGTAAAATTGTAAATGAGCGTGTGGCAGGAATGTTGCAGGCGGTTTAGTTGTAAAGAAATATTCTGATTAACCTATATTAAAAATATACAAATGGACTTTTTGCAAAACCTCTTTTCGGATCCGGCAACATATCGTTTGCTGACTATTGTTATTCTCAGTATCTTTTTAGGAATAGAAGTAATAGGTCGGGTTCCGTCCGTTTTACATACGCCATTAATGAGTGGCGCCAATGCGATTCACGGTGTTGTTATCATCGGGGCCATTATCGTTATGGGGCAGGCTCCCTCAGATGATTATCTGGCATTGACCTTAGGCTTCCTGGCTGTTATTCTCGGAACATTAAATGTGGTAGGCGGATTTGTAGTTACGGACAGAATGCTGGAAATGTTTTCGAAGAAAAAGAAGAAATAAAATAACAAATTCCAAATGGCAAATCCCAACAACCAAGGCAAAATATTGAACCAATGAATCTATTAATCGCAATTTTAAACTTTGATTATGATTTACGATTTAGAGGAAAGGTGTTTAGTCTTTGCAAGGGCGATAAGGGATTTTTGCAAAGTGTTGAAGCATGATACTATTAATCTTGTTTACATAAAACAAATTATTCGTTCTTCATCCTCGATTGGAGCTAATTATATAGAGGCCAATGAAAGCCTTGGCAAGCAAGATATGAAGATGAAAATAAATATCTCGAGAAAGGAAGCTAAAGAAACTCAATATTGGTTAAAACTATTAATATCTGATGATGAAAAGCAAAAACAAATATTAGAAAAGGAAGCGGAGGAACTAAAGCGAATATTATCTGCAATCTTAAATAAACTATCTTAAAACATTACTTCTTAAGAAAATTTAAATCCATTTTTTAATTTGATAGTTCCAGAGTGATAGCTCAGGATTTGATATTTGGAATTTGGGATTTGATTTTTGAAATTTTATAAATTATGGAAAACATCATACTTCCGCTTTCTTATCTTATTGGTTCAATTACTTTTATTGTAGGGCTTAAAATGTTGTCCCATCCTGATTCTGCAAGGAAAGGAAATCTTGTAGCTGCTGCAGGTATGACACTTGCAATTTTTGCTACCATCTTTCTATACCATGATGAACAAGGTAATACTCTGGGAAATTATCCCTGGATTTTTGGCGGACTTGTAATAGGGACGGTATTAGGAACCTTGGCAGCAAAGAAAGTACAAATGACGGCAATGCCTGAAATGGTAAGCCTTTTCAATGGTATGGGCGGTGCTTGTGCGATGTTGATTTCGGTGATTGAATATCATCATAATCCAAGCGCTGACAAAGGCATGCTTATTGTTATCGTGCTTGGTATGATAATAGGAACCGTATCCTTTGCAGGAAGTATAATTGCATGGGGCAAATTGAATGGCAAGATAAAAGACAAAGCTATTCCTGGTGCACAAATTATCAACTTTATTCTTTGGGCAGCTTTAGTTGTATTAGCTGTAATGCTCATTACCGGCTTCTGTGCAACACCTGTTGTATTTTATGGCATATTAGCAGTTGCTGCTCTTTACGGTGTCTTGTTTGTAATGCCTATTGGCGGTGCTGACATGCCTGTTGTTATTTCCTTATTGAATTCCTTTACAGGTGTTGCGGCAGCTTTCGGCGGCTTTCTTTATAATAACCCCGTAATGTTGACGGGTGGTATTTTAGTAGGTTCAGCAGGAACCATTCTTACCATGCTGATGTGTAAGGCCATGAACCGCTCTCTTAAAAATGTATTAATCGGTTCTTTTGGTAATAATGCTGCAAGCGGTGGAAGTAGCTCTAAAGAGCAAGGTGCTTATAAAGAAATCAGCCTGAACGATACTGCGGTGTTATTAGCCTATTCTCAAAAAGTATTTATCATTCCCGGTTACGGATTGGCAGTAGCGCAGGCACAACATGCTTGTCATGAATTGGAAAAATTGCTGGAGGAAAAAGGCGTGGAAGTGAAATATGGCATTCATCCTGTGGCGGGCCGTATGCCAGGGCATATGAATGTTTTGTTGGCAGAAGCAGATGTGCCGTATGAAAAACTGATGGAAATGGAAGATGCAAATTCAGAGTTTGGCACAACAAATGTTGTTCTGATCTTAGGAGCGAATGATGTTGTGAATCCGGCTGCAAAAGAAGATCCATCAAGCCCTATTTATGGTATGCCCATTCTGGAAGTGGAGCAAGCCGAACATATTATAGTTAACAAGCGTAGCATGAAGCCGGGCTATGCCGGTATAGAAAACGATTTATTCTTTAAGCCTAAGACTTCTATGTTGTTTGGAGATGCAAAGAAAGTATTGCAGGATCTGGTAGGAGAATTGAAAGCGCTTTAAGTTAGGGAAAAACAAATATTTGTTGTTAACTTTTAAATTGAATTTAACATAGTATTTTACATTCCCAAAAAATTGTTTCATTATATATTAACTCTTTTATGAAGAAATTTTATTTAAGCATGTTCCTCCTCGGGACATGTGGCTTAACAGCTCAGGCTCAGTTAAGTAATGGCGGATTGCCCAAAAGCATGCAGTCGCCAATAAAGAATGCAGGTTATGTACCTAAACTGAGTTACGTAGCTCCGGATTGGAACACCTTTATTGCAAAAAGAGAAAAAGACGAGAGCATCGGTTTGGCAAGACCTTACCAGGTTGCACTTCCTGTCAATACTGAATTAAGTTTTCCATCCAGTGGCTCAATGGTTACACAGGCAGACAATTCAAAGGTATGGCGTGCCCAGATTCAAATTCAGGGAGCACCCGCCATCGGTCTGTATTATGATAACTTCAGATTACCCGAAGGTGTAAAAATGTTCTTATCAAATGATAATGAAAATCAAATCTTAGGATCTTTTACATCTGCAAACAATTCTGATGATAATTTATTTGCAAACGAACCGGTATTAGGCGAAATCGTAAATATCGAATTAAATATTGAGCCGGGTGTAGATCTGAATGCAATTCAACTACACATGAATAAGGCGTTGGTGTATTTCCGCTCTTATGAATATTTAAACAAATATCAGCAAGCAGAGGATGCTAATCAATCCAAACCAACGGATGTCGATCCTTTGGGAATAGAAGGAAGTTCTTCTACCTGTCAGATAAATGCTATCTGTCCTCTAGGTGTAAATTATCCGAAACAACGTAAATCAACTGTTCAGATTATTCATCCGGACGGATTTTTTTGTAGCGCTTCTTTAGTAAATAATACAGGTAATACTGCATCAAGTTGTAAAAATTACCTATTAACAGCAACACACTGTGAACCTAATAATGATACAAGTGGTGCTCCGTTTTCACAACTGCTTGTAAGATTCAACTTTGAGAGAAAGAGCTGTGGGCTTGGAGCAGCAGCTCAGGTAAATACTTTAACAGGTGTTAATTTCAGAGCAAGAGCTAATTACATAGATGCCAGCCCTCCGGAAATCAATGGCGACTTTCTATTAGTGGAATTGAAAAATGCAATTCCTGTTTCATGGGATGTTTATCAATCAGGCTGGAACAGAGCAACAACTATGCCTGCAAACCTGGTTTATCCTAAAAGATATATCGGATTTCATCATCCGGCAGGCGATGTGAAAAAAGTAACTACTTATAATGCACTTAACCCAAATGGCGAAGCAGGCGGTTCTATGGGACCAGGCACCCATTGGTTGATTTCTGATATAGATTCAGGCGGCATTGAAGGTGGTTCTTCCGGCAGTTCTTTGTTTGATGGTAACGGTCGCATTATTGGAATTGCTTCTGTTGCAGGTAATCCTGACCCAAGTTGCGCTACCAGCGGAAAAGGCGATCATTCCGACTTCTACAGATTTGTAGAGTATGGAAAATTCAGTCTTGCGTGGGATTATTCAGAAGATGGAAACTTTGATAACAGAATGTTGAAACCATGGCTGGATCCAACTAATTCAGGTGTTATGACATTGGACCCGTTAAAATCAAATTGTTCAGATTTTGGTTCGACAGGTATTACTAATAATAACGCTTTATTAGACAATAATATCAGCATCTATCCAAACCCGACTTCAACAGGTATTGTAACTGCAAGGATTAATTTTGCTTCCGCTTCAGATGTGGATGTAGATATTTTTAATGTTACAGGAGCAAAACAAGGTACCTATCATTTAAAGAACATATTGAACGGAGCTTACACTTTTGATTTGAGTGCTTATGCTAATGGTGTGTATCTTATCAGATTTAGCAATGGTGATAATTTTACAACGAAAAAAATAATGTTAGCTAAATAATATAATGTTATTCAGATAAATAGGAAATGGTCTTCTTTACAGGAGACCATTTTTTTGCCCTGAAAATTCATCTTAAACAAAAAACCAGATTAGATGTTATATAGTCATGAAAAGGATATATAACATTGTTTTACTAATCCTGACCACTGCAACACCTGCTTTCAGTCAAGAGGATAATCAGATTAACTTTGGTTCAGAAGATTCGGTAAAGAAAATCATTATGGCTTTGCCTGAAGTACGAGCCAAAGACAAAGTATATGATTCTATTACAAGCCGGGTGCAACGTATTCAATTACACATTACCCCGCCTGATGCAGTTACAAACTTATATAAAGTTGAAGCCGGCTATCAGGGCAATAACCGTTTTCAACCTCATTTTTACTTCTATGTTGATTTGCCCGGCAAAATGATTTATATTGAAGACCTTGAGCAAGGTGACAGAACTACATTAGACGAATGGCGGAGAAGAAAAACGATAACCGCTGCTTCTAATTAATTTTTTTTTAATAAATCTGAATGGATCTTCTTTCTTATGATAAAACTTTCTTTTTATCATAAGAAAAATTACCATTTATGCCTATAAAGCCACAGTTGTGGCTTTTATTGTTTTCCACTCTCGTTATACACATCCTGTGCAAATCTTGCACAAGTTTTTTCTTCTGAGAATTACATCTTTGTAAAGCATTAAGGCGATAGATTTTCGAATTCAAAGAGGAAATAAGTTCTAAGAAATAAGGAATATCCGGCGAAGGACTCTTTTAAACATACAATACCACTTACAGAAAGAGTTTGACGCTTTTACCACAATAAAGAAAATTGCTTTAACGCACAACTAATAATTTGTTCAGATTTTTGAGTCAATAATGCTCCTGTCATCTTTTTATAATAAAAAACGGGATTAGATATCGACTCTGTAATAATTCAGGCAAACAATTAAAAGAAGAAATATAGATCAAAATATACATGGAACCGATACTTGCAGACAATAAAGACCGCTTCGTCATTTTCCCCATTAAACATGACGATATCTGGCAATTTTACAAAAAAGCAGAAGCCAGTTTCTGGACTGCTGAAGAAGTAGATTTGTCGCCTGACATGGTGGACTGGAATAATAAACTAAATGAAGATGAACGCTTTTTCATTTCACATATCCTGGCTTTTTTCGCAGCAAGCGATGGTATTGTAAATGAAAACCTTGCCATTAACTTTCTGCAGGAAGTACAATATCCCGAAGCACGTTGTTTCTATGGATTTCAGATTATGATTGAGAATATCCATTCTGAAATGTACTCTTTATTGATTGATACTTACATTAAAGACAATACTCAAAAAGACCATTTATTACGTGCTGTAGATACTATTCCTTGTGTTCAGAAGAAGGCAGAATGGGCGTTGCGTTGGATTGGGCAAGGTTCTTTTGCTGAAAGATTGATAGCATTTGCGGCAGTTGAGGGTATTTTCTTTTCAGGTAGTTTCTGCTCTATTTTCTGGTTGAAAAAACGTGGCCTGATGCCGGGTTTAACCTTCTCGAATGAGTTGATTAGCCGTGATGAAGGTTTGCATTGCGATTTTGCTTGTTTATTATACAACACACATATTGTAAATCGTTTGCCGGAAGAAACAGTGAAAGATATTATCCGTCATGCTGTTGAAATCGAGAAAGAATTTGTGAGTGATGCATTGCCTGTACGATTGATTGGAATGAATGCCGATTTAATGTGCCAATATATTGAATTTGTAGCTGACAGATTGTTATTGGCATTAGGATGCAGCAAAGTATGGAACGCAGTCAATCCATTCGATTTTATGGAAATGATTTCTTTACAAGGCAAGACCAACTTCTTCGAAAGACGTGTAGGTGAATATGCAAAAAGCGGTGTGGCGAACAAGGATAAAGGAAGTAGCGAGTTCACAATGGATGAAGATTTTTAGTGCAATAAACTATTATTAAAAATAAAAAATTAACCCCTCTATATATGTACGTAATTAAACGCAGCGGCAAACCGGAAGCCGTACACTTCGACAAAATCACATCGAGAATTATGAAGCTCAGCTACGGGCTTAAGGTGAATTCTGATGACATTATTGAAATATCTAAAAAGGTAATTCAGGGCATTTATAACAATGTAACCACTACCGAACTGGATAACCTTGCTGCTGAAACTTCTGCATCGTTCACTACACAACATCCTGATTTTGCTGTGTTAGCTGCCCGTATTGCTGTAAGTAACCTGCACAAGAATACTCAAAAATCTTTCTCTGAAGTTGCAGAGATTTTATATAATTATATTGATTCGAAAACACAGGAAAAAGCGCCTTTGTATTCTGATGAAGTATATGCGGTAGTAAAAGAAAATGCAGATAAGATTGATTCCGCTATCATTTACGAACGCGACTATCATTTTGATTATTTTGGATTCAAGACATTAGAGCGCTCTTACTTGTTGCGAACCAATGGTAAGATTACAGAACGTCCGCAACACATGTTTATGCGCGTTGCGATCGGTATCCACAAACATGATATTGATGCAGCCATTGAGACTTATAATCTGATGAGTGAAAAATGGTTCGTACATGCAACACCAACTTTATTTAATGCCGGTACACCGAAAGCACAAATGTCTTCTTGTTTCTTATTGAGCATGAAAGAAGATAGCATCGACGGCATTTTTGAAACATTGAAACGTTGTGCTGTGATTTCTCAAAGTGCAGGCGGTATTGGTCTAAACATCCACAACATCCGTGCTACAGGAAGCTATATCAAAGGAACAAACGGCGTAAGCAATGGTATCATTCCGATGTTGCGTGTATTCAATGACACTGCCCGTTATGTAGATCAAGGTGGCGGTAAACGTAAAGGTGCGTTTGCTATTTATCTGGAAACATGGCACGCAGATATTATGGAGTTTCTTGATCTTCGTAAAAATCATGGTAAAGAAGAAATGCGTGCGAGAGATTTATTTCCTGCATTATGGGTTTCCGATTTATTCATGAAACGCGTGGAGGCAAATGCTGACTGGTCATTATTCTGTCCTAATGAAGCCAAAGGTCTTGAAGAGCTTTATGGTGCTGCATTTGAAGAAAGATTTATTCAGTTGGAGCAGGAAGGCAAACAAAGAAAAACCATTCCTGCGCGTGAATTGTGGAATTCTATTCTGGAAGCACAAATTGAAACAGGAACACCTTACATTCTTTATAAAGATGCAGCCAATGAAAAATCAAATCAAAAGAATCTTGGCACGATAAAATGCTCTAACCTTTGTACGGAAATTATTGAATATACTGCCCCTGACGAAGTAGCTGTATGTAACCTGGCTTCTATTTCATTGCCTCGTTTCGTTTCTGACGGCACTAATTTTGATTTCAAAAAATTGTATGAAATCTCTAAAATTGTTACACGTAATCTTAACAAAGTAATCGATGGTAACTACTATCCATTACCTGAAGCAGAAAATTCCAACAAACGTCACCGCCCTGTGGGTATTGGTGTTCAAGGCTTGGCAGATGCGTTTATGTTATTACGTTTGCCATTTGAAAGCGAAGAAGCTGCTATCCTGAACCGCGATATTTTCGAAACAATTTACTTCGGTGCGATGGAAGCATCTATGGAATTGGCTAAAGAGCATGGTGCTTACGAAACATTCAAAGGCTCTCCTTTAAGCGAAGGTAAATTCCAGTTTGATCTTTGGAATGTAACACCAACTGACCGTTGGGATTGGGATACCTTACGTGCCGATGTGGTGAAATATGGTGTTCGTAATTCTCTATTATTGGCTCCAATGCCTACAGCTTCTACCTCTCAGATTCTTGGTAACAATGAGTGTTTTGAACCTTATACAAGCAATGTTTACAACCGTCGTGTATTGTCAGGTGAGTTTGCTGTAGTAAACAAACATTTATTGAAAGATTTGATTGCTTTGGGTCTTTGGGATAATAAAATGAAGAACAGATTGATTGCTGAAAATGGTTCTGTTCAGAACATTGCAGAAGTACCTGCTGATCTGAAAGAAATCTACAAAACCGTTTGGGAAATCAAGCAACGTTCTATCATTGACATGGCTGCGGACCGTGGCGCTTATATCTGTCAATCACAATCATTGAATCTGTTTGTGGATCAGCCGAACTTTGCAAAATTAACATCTATGCATTTTCACGCATGGCGCAAAGGCTTGAAAACAGGTATGTATTACCTGCGTACGAAAGCAGCGGCAGATGCTATCAAATTCACTGTAGATGTGGATGTAGCTGCGCTGAATCGTCCTCAGATGGAAAGCAAAGAAACACAAGCAAGTGAAATTGCATGTTCTTTGGATAATCGTGATGAGTGTCTTGCGTGCGGTAGTTAATCCGAGTTTTTTGAATCGGTTATATAAATTGATAACGTCCTGATGTGAATCGGGACGTTTTTTATTTGTCTTTATTAATACGTTTTAGCTCTTCCAAATCCAATAAATCCTTTGTTCTTCCTGTTGCCTCTTTGTTTCGGATTAAATGATTGTAATGTAAATATCGCACAACATATCCGTCCATATTGTCAACAGTTGCCATATCGAAATACTTATCGAATTCCGGTTGCTCAAGTCCCGGAATGTCGGTCATTAAATCGGCATACATACCGTCATCCATCATTATTTCACAATAACCGGCAATTATGGGAACATCCATAAGCATTTCGAACTGGCCATAACCCATTGCATCAAGGGCTTTGATAAGTTGACGTCTGTTAATGTCAGAATCTTTTAAATAAATATCAAAATCACCGGTTGTGCGGTTAAACCCATATCTGTTTACAGCAAAGCCGCCGACAATGAGATATTTCACCTGGAATGCTTCAAAGGTCTTAATCAGCAAAAGCATTTCTTCGCTACCTGTATCCATACAAGATATGATTATTTATTTTTGCGGGAAATTACGAGGCCTTTGCCCTGAGGTTGTTTCAAAGGATTACCTCCGTTCATTTTTACTGACAAGCGGATGAGTGCAAACAAACGGCTCAGTTTTTCTTGGGGAGATTGGGATAAATATTCGGCTTCACGCTCGGCCACAATTTGAGAACGAGGTACAGAAGTGTCGTATATTTTTACTTTACCCATTGAGTTACAAAAATACAAAAGTTTTCCAAGACGAACTTCTTGCTGTTAATGTTGCCGGTAAATATCCTTCTTTTATATTTGCCATCAGAACAGACACCAATGCAATCTTCTTTCACTAAACAATGTCCCCGCTGCCACAAAGGTTTCATCTGTAATCCGTCAAACATTGCGGCTTGTCAATGTAGTGGCATTTCATTTACCGAAGCAGAAAAGAAGTTTATTGCAAAACAGAATTACCATGATTGCCTTTGTATTCATTGTTTGAAGGAACTGAAGCAAATTGCCGAAGAACAGAAAGGGGATTAAAATGGTTGCTGAATATTACTGTTTCAAATATTCCCAATTGGGTTTACCTTTGCCCTCATGAAATTAGAAGCTCCGAAACAAATTCTGAATTATATAAATGGTGAGTTTTCCGACCCTGAAAGCGGAAAGTTTATGGATAATGTAAACCCCGCCACAGGAGAGGTTTATAGCCAGACGCCAGATAGTGATGCCGATGACGTGCAATTGGCGGTAGATGCAGCGAAGCAGGCCTTCTCCGCATGGAGCACCAGCTCGCCTGAGTTCCGTTTTAAAATATTGAATAAAATAGCTGAATTAATAGATGAAAATCTGGAAGCTTTTGCATTAGCCGAATCCAACGATAATGGCAAGCCGCTCTGGCTCAGTAAGAAAGTAGATATTCCACGCGCATCTGATAATTTCAGGTTTTTTGCCACCGGCCTTATGCATTTCGCTTCTGAAAGTCATGGCATGCAGGGTAAGGCTATCAATTATACTTTGCGTAATCCGATTGGCGTAGTTGGTTGCATATCTCCCTGGAACCTTCCTTTGTATCTTTTTACCTGGAAAATAGCGCCCGCATTGGCTATGGGTAATTGTGTGATTGCAAAGCCATCGGAAGTAACGCCTATGACAGGTTATTTATTAAGCGAGATTTGCCAGCAGGCAGGCTTACCGGCTGGTGTATTAAATATTGTTCATGGCAATGGTCCCAATTGTGGTTCTGTTATTGTGAGCCATCCGGAAATAAAAGCCATTTCATTCACAGGCAGTACCCGTGCGGGTAAAGATATTGCAGCTACAGCGGCACCTATGTTCAAAAAACTTTCCCTGGAATTAGGAGGTAAGAACCCTAATATCATATTTGCCGATTGTGATTGGGATAAAATGATGCGCACTACAATACAATCTTCTTTCGCAAACCAAGGCCAGATTTGCCTTTGCGGCAGCCGTATATTAGTAGAAGAAAGTATTTATGAAAAATTCAAAACAGAATTTATAGAACGCGTAAAAGCGTTGCAACCTGGAGATCCGTTATTGGATACATCTAAACAGGGTGCTATTGTGAGCAAGTTGCATTATGAAAAAGTATTGAGCTGTATTGAACTCGCAAAAGAAGAAGGTGGCATAATTCTGTCAGGTGGCAAAGCTGTGAAACCGGAAGGCCGTTGTGCCAATGGTTATTTCATAGAGCCTACTATCATAGAAGGCCTCGGCCCTGATTGCCGTACCAATATGGAAGAGATCTTTGGACCGGTTGTGACTTTACAATCTTTTAAAACAGAAGAAGAAGCGTTGGTGTTGGCCAATACAAGTGATTATGGTTTAGCTGCAACTATCTGGACAGAGAATGTAACCCGCGCCAATCGCCTTGCCAATAAAGTTCATAGTGGCATCATTTGGGTGAACTGTTGGTTGCTGCGTGATTTACGTACTCCGTTTGGTGGCTTCAAAAACTCCGGAGTTGGCCGCGAAGGCGGCTGGGAGGCGATGCGCTTCTTTACCGAGCCAAAAAATGTTTGTATAGAATTATAAGGATCACTATAATCTGAATTGGCAATGAAATTCATTTCATTGCCAATTTTTTTAGATAAATCCGGTGTATGATTATTACTCGTCAAGATTACTGACAAATTACAATTCGTTATGTCGAAGTATCAATAAAGAGCAACGACAAAAAGGACATTAACAAAAAATACCTGATATTTCTGATAATTCGGGCATTTTTATTTTTGAGTATTAGTAAATTGCATTCTTTTTTAAGAACTACGACCACCTTTATAAACTAATTCTAAATACCACCAGATCCATGTCGCTCAGAAATCTTTTATTTGCATTGACTATAAGCCTGTTTTCGTTACCGGCATTTGCAACCGTTGTATTTGTAGATAGTTCCCAGGCAGGCGGTAATCAAAACGGTAATTCATGGGCTACTGCCTTTTCAAATTTTCAATCAGGCATTAATGCCGCCAATGCAGGAGATAGTGTTTGGGTAGCTAAAGGCACTTATTTGCCCGACAGCGCTTCTTATTTTGTCATGAAAGAAGGGGTGAAAATTTTTGGCGGATTTTTAAATACAAACACTGCTTTTACACAGCGTAATTTCCAAAGCAACATCACCAGGCTGAAAGCAAACTATGGCAGCATCATCCGCAACGACCAGAACGGATTAACCAACGCCGCCATGATAGACGGCTTTACCATTACAGGCGCCCACATAGTACGCAGCTATGCCTATAGCGGCGCTGCCATGTATAATGCCGGGGTATCACCTACCATAAGCAATTGTATATTTTCCGACAATTCATTAACACTCGCTCCTTTTGTGACTCAGGCCATTTTAAAAGGTGGTGGTATGTATAATTATCGTTCAAATCCTGTAATAAACCATTGCACATTCTCAAATAACAGTGTGGAAGGCTATCTGGGATATACAATTGATCAGGTAAGCGGCGGCGGGGGCATCTGCAATGATGAATCGTCACCCACTATAAGCAATTGTACTTTCAGTAATAACAATACTGTGGTAAGCGGCACCGGTACCAATAGTGGTAGCGGAGGCTCGGGTGGGGGCATCTGCAATATATCTTTTACTATCAGTCATCCATCAGCGCCGGTTATCACTGATTGCAGTTTTTCCAATAATAAAGCATATTTCGGAGGAGGCATATATACTTATTCCTATGGCACCCTTTCTATGGTAATGAGTAATTGTACGTTCACCAGCAATACTGGCTACGGCGGGGGTGGTGGTATGATGAACGAACAAGGCGAACCTGCTATAAGCGATTGTACCTTCACCAATAACCTGAGTAAAAATGCCGGTGGTGGTGGCATGTCCAACTGGGGTTCAGATGCTACTGTTACTAATTGTAGCTTTACAGGAAACAGCAGCACAACCAACTCTTTCGGAAATTCTGACCAGAAAATAGGCGGTGGCGGCATGATGAATTATGGCTGCACGCCCACCATCAGTAATTGCGTATTTACAGCAAATACATCTTTCAAAAGCAGCGCTGATTATGGCGGTGGTGGCGGTATGTATAACAGCCAGGCCAATGCTACGGTTACAGGTTGCACTTTTACAAATAATACCGGCAGCGGTAGTTATCTGTTCAATGGCGGTGCAGGCTTTGTGGGCGGCGGCGGTATGTATAATTACTCTTCTTCGCCCAATGTAAGCCAATGCATTTTTACAGGTAATAAAGGGAATGAGGTTACCGGCGGTAGCGACAGAGGAGGCGGTGGCGCGGTTTATAACGCTAATGGTTTCGCCCATTTTACACAATGCACTTTTTCAAACAATACAGGTTATGGTAACAATAAAAAAGGCGGCGGTGGAGCTATTTACAGTTATAACGGAGGTCTGATACTTTCTGAATGTGATTTCAATAATAACATTGCAGGCAATACCGGCAATGGCGGCGCTATCTATACCGACTTCCAGAATTACTTTGATTTTGATAGTTGTAGTTTTTCGGGTAATACTGCAGCCGGTGCTTCAGGTGGCGTAATGTATAATTTCAATCTGTATTCAACTTCACAAAATTCCTCTATAGAGAATTGTAATTTTAAAACAAATACAGCTAAAACCGGCGGCGTTATTTATAATTATTCTTCCTCTTACATCGATATCAGCAACTGTATTTTTGCACAAAACAAAGCAGACAGTGTAGGGGCGGCTATTTTCAACTGGAACTCCCGGCCGCGTATCGTTAATTGCAGCATGTTGCGTAACAAAGCTAACTTGAACGGTAGTGGCATGTATAATGCTTCCGGTTCAACTCCTCAAATAAGCAATACTATATTGTGGGGTAATTTTTCAGGAATTTATAATGATGGTACTTCATCTGCCAATGTAGCTTACAGTTTGGTTCAGGGGCTTCCGGCAGATGCTGTTGCTCATAACCTGGATGGCACGGCAAACCCTTTATTTGTTGATACATCCGGTGCAGGTAATTATCAGTTGCAAAGCGCCAGCCCTTGTATAAATACAGGGAATAATGATTCTATACCATCTTACATTACAACCGATCTTGCCGGCAATGGCCGCATATATGCCAATATTGTAGACATGGGTGCACTTGAATATACTATTCTTCAACCCGTTGTGAATTTAGGAAACGATACCTCTTTTTGTGTGGGTGGCAGCATCACACTTCAGGCAGATTACTATTCCGGTACAACCTATACATGGAGCACCGGTGCAAGTTCGCAATCTATCACAGTCAATGCAAGTGGTATTTATTTTGTGACATTGACCAATACGGCAGGTACAGCAACAGATACTATTGAGGTGACGGTAAATCCATTGCCAATCGTCAATCTTGGAAACGATGCTGTTATTGCGGCGGGTGCATCCATAACTCTTGACGCAGGAAATTCAGGGTCTGCTTATCTTTGGAGTACAGGTGCCACAACGCAGACAATAACCGTAAATACGCCAGGTGCCTATTCTGTAGCTGTTACCAATAGCAATGGATGTAGTGCGACAGATGCCATTACTCTGACTCCTGGCCCGGATGGTATAAATGACGTAAATAAAATAGCTAACACATTTACAATTGCGCCGAATCCTGCAAAAGAAATGGTTCATATCAATATCAGTGACATGAAACTACTGCGTACCAAAGCTATTCTTACAGATGCTTATGGAAGAATGGTCAAAGAAATTATGATGGACCGTAAGTCTCAGGAACTTCCATTAACAGGACTTGTAAATGGTATTTACATCCTGAAAATGCAAAACGGCCAGGCTGCGAAAATAGTTAAGGAATAAGATATTATATTCAGTTAAAAAGAGGGTCCCGCATTTTCAAAATGTGGGACCTTCTTTTTAACTGAATACGCCATTTGCTTTTCGTTAACCCTACTCATCCTCTGCTTCATTAAAAGCTATAATATCGTCCATAATCGTTAATTCTCTTTGTGCCAAATCATAAACATCATTATGACTCATTACATGCGCAATAAGGTTCTTAATAGAAATGGGGGCGCCCATCGGAACCTGCGTGATATTGGTATCTTTTATCTGGCGGCCATCTACCAATATTACCAATCCGGAGCCAATAGCTTCCATCATATTTCCATTGGTAATAAGGAGGCCTGTATCTTCTCCCAAACCAATTCCTAATGTGCGGGGATTGCTTACTACAGCCTGAAACAAGCGGCCAATACGGCCTCTGTGTACAAAGTGGGTATCAATAACTACATCATCAATAAACCCTAAGCCACTGGTGATTTTTATTTCACCTTTCAGCAGCGCTTCGGAGCTGGAGCCCTGATAAATCATGCTACTGGAAGCAGCAGCAGCGCCCGCAGACGTTCCTGCATAAATAAAATCTTCGTTCTGATATTTGGCAAGCATCATGTCATGCATTTCCGTGCCACCTAAAATAGAAGTGAGCCTTAGCTGGTCTCCGCCGGTAAATAGTACAACATCTGCCTTTTTGATGCGCTCTGTAACGCTTACATGCATAGCTTGCTCACGGGTCTCGATGTGAAGTACATCTACATTGGTTGCGCCTAAATACTCAAATGCTTTTAAATATTCAGGTCCCACTATCCTCGGAATTTTTGAAGCTGTAGTTATAACCTCAATTCTGGAATCTTCTTTGAGCCTTGATTCCTTTATTAATTTTTTCAATATTCCCGTTTCAAAAAAGTTCAGATTTTTTTCCACTTCTTTTTCAAAATTGGATTCACTGAAACTGCCTTTGTCAACTGCCCCCCCGATTATGATTAATTTGCCTGCAGGAACCATGTATGCTAACGTTTTACTTAAAAATTATTGTGTAATCTTTATGGCAATGTTATTGTTTTATTACCATTATAATCAAACATAGTAAAAATATGATTGAATCAATTGAGTATGCTGAAATTTATTTTAATACCGGTAAGATTAATGACATTTAAAATGCTCAAAAGGCTCTTTACAGTCAAGACATCGATACATAGACTTGCAGCTTGTGGCACCAAATTGGCTTACCATTTCTGTATGGAAACTATGACAATGCGGACATTCCACTTCATCTTCCTCAAAAAGACCTAAAGCATCTTTTGCCTTACGGATGGGCGGTGCAATACCATACGCTTTCATTTTAGCTTTACCTTTTTCGGTAATCCAATCGGTTGTCCACGCAGGGGCCAGTTGCATTTCAATATGAACTTTCTTAAAACCACGGCTCATCAATGCCATCCTGATTTGCATACTAATCAAATCCATGGCAGGGCAACCGCTATATGTTGGTGTAATAGTTACAGAAATTTCGGCTCCGTCATCAATCAATATAACATCGCGTACAATTCCCAAATCCAGAATGGAAACAGCAGGGATCTCCGGGTCCGAAATTTCGGAAAGCCATTGATATACTTGCGACATAGCAATATTCTCTTCACTCATCTCTGCAAAATTAAGTTTTTTTCGTAGCGCAAAACGATGTAATTTTCATTTTAAATCTATTCCGGTATGATTTTGAATTATTAAGGCTCATAAATAAAAAAATTAAGTGTATATGGGAATATTATCCTGGCTAATATTTGGGTTAATTGCAGGTTTACTCGCTAAGGCTATCATGCCCGGCAAAAATCCTCAAGGTTGTCTGATAACCATTGCATTGGGTATTGTAGGCGCAATGGTAGGCGGTTTTATTGGTGTGAAAATCGGCTGGGGAACGGTTAACGGGTTTGATTTACGCAGTTTTGGCCTTGCCATTGGCGGCGCGCTGATTTTATTATTTATTTATCAGGGCTTCAGGAGCAAATAGCTTTATTCTATTAATCTCAGGATGGCTTTTAATTGCCCGAAAAATGTCCTAATTTTGCCACACAAATTCAAATGAATGAATATGAAAGAAAATAATAGCCGTAGCCTTCTATTGTGTATCGCGTTGATACTTGTTGCCGTAGCATCCAGAATTCTGAACGCAGAAATGCATTGGTATCATTTCGGGCCAATGGTAGCCATGAGCTTATTTAGCGGCGCAGTATTGAAACGTAAGTCTTACGCCTTCATTTTGCCTTTGACTGCTTATTTAATTTCAGATATATACCTGCAGTTAGTGCATCAAAACGGCTTCTATGGTATTAGTCAATTCTTTGTTTACGGAGGAATGGCATTGGTTGTATTATTGGGTATTTTTATGAAGAAAGTAAATGCCGCAAATGTTTTAGGATTTACAATCGGCGGTTCCTTATTATTCTGGTTAGTTTCCAATTTTGGTGTTTTTCTTAGCGGATATTATGGTGGCGGATTACAAGGTCTGACAGCTACATATATTGCTGCTATACCATTTTACAGGAACGAGTTTGCAACAGAATTGTTTTTAAACGGAATTATTGGCGATGTGCTTTTTAGCGGTATCCTTTTTGGTGCTTATGCGTTAATTAAAAACAAAGTAATGGCAACTAAAGCAGTTGCTTAATCAATATAGTTTCAAGAGTCAAAATTAAAAATCAGGCTTGCCTTGTTTTTAATTTTGACTTTTTCCTTTTTAATTATTTATAGAAATTGAAATCAGTAGCATTCCATACCTTAGGCTGTAAGCTTAACTTCTCCGAGACATCTACACTTAGCAGAACTCTGGAGGCTGAAGGTTTTTTGAAGAAAGATTTTGAGGAAGAGGCCGATGTGTATGTCATCAATACTTGCTCTGTAACTGAAAACGCAGACAAAGAATGCCGGCAGCTGGTGCGCCGCATTCAGCGCCGCTCACCGGAATCTCTGGTGGTGATTACCGGGTGCTATGCTCAGTTGAAGCCAAAGGAAATTGCGGAAATTGAAGGTGTTGACTTGGTTTTAGGTGCTGCAGAAAAATTTAACATTGCCGAACATCTTCGTGAATTATCAAAAGGAGACAGTGCTAAAATCTGCAGTTGCGAAATTGAAGATGTAGAAGGATTTCATGCTTCTTATTCTCTTAACGACCGTACACGTACTTTTTTGAAAGTGCAGGATGGTTGCGATTATAATTGCAGTTTCTGTACCATTCCGTTGGCTCGTGGACATAGCCGTAGCGACAGTATTGAAGGTGTTATCGCAAATGTAAAAGAGCTTGCGCAAACCGGCACAAAAGAAATTGTACTTACGGGGATCAATCTGGGGGATTTTGGAAAAGGTACGAATGGCGGAAAGAAAAGAGAAGAATCTTTCTTTGAGTTGGTGCAGGTATTGGATGAGACCGAAGGCGTAGACCGTTATAGGATTTCATCTATCGAACCGAATTTATTGAGTAATGAAATCATCGATTTTGTCGCAGCAAGCAAACGTTTTATGCCTCATTTCCATATTCCGTTGCAAAGTGGCAGCAACGAGATTTTGGGAGAAATGCGCCGCCGTTACCGCAGGGAATTATATGCCGACAGGATTACGCGCATCAAAGAATTAATGCCGCATTGTTGCATTGGTGTGGATGTAATAGTTGGTTTTCCGGGCGAAACAGAGGTGTTGTTTCAGGAAACTTTTGAATTTCTGCATGCGCTGGATGTGAGTTACTTCCATGTATTTACCTATTCCGAGAGAGCAAACACTCTGGCCATGGAAATGGAAAATGCCGTACCAATGCATATTCGTCATGAACGTAATAAAATTCTGAGAAATTTATCTTATCAGAAAATGCAATATTTTACGCAGCAACAAATGGGTGCAAACCGTAAAGTTTTGTTTGAAAGCGCTGATAAGAACGGCATGATGGAAGGATTTACAGACAATTATATCAAGATAAAAACGCCTTACCGTAAAGAATGGGTGAATGCAATCGTTGACTGGCAAATGCAATGATAAAAATATATAGTACACTTGTCTTTAAAAAATAATAAGTGTTTTGTGGCATAACTGTTGTAATGACCGATTCGTACAGGATCGGTCATTTTTTTGTTATATTTGCTCGTCCTACATCTAAATGTTGTTTTTGCGATTGCAGGTTCCCTGAATGACTTAATTTTATTATTTTGGCTTTTTTTTAAGAAATAAATTAATATTCAATAGATCAGAATGATTTTGTTCGGCAATCCTTTAAGGGTTATGTTTTAAGAAAAGATTTCGGCAACAAACCTATTTACTAAGAATTATCGGGCACGGAGGAATAAACAATCACTCATAATTGTGCATCCACATCATCAATCACTCAATTTTTTTTAAGTTTCATTTTAATAATTATTTTAAGCTTGTATGAAAGTTTTGTATTCAACTATTAGTGTGCTATTTCATCATTTAAAGAAGTCCGGATCTGTCAGGAAGTCAATAGTGTCGGGATTAGCTTTGTGTGTCGGATTGTTAATTACTACAACCGATAAAGCTTTGGCTCAAGTATCTTTAACAGCAAGCGGCGGTACTGTTTCCGGTACTTACACAACCCTTAACGGTGCCTTCGCAGCTATCAATGCAGGAACACATACGGGCGTTATTGCAATAACTGTTACGGCAAATACCACAGAGCCGGCTACACCTGTACCGTTGTTGGCATCAGGAACTGCTGGTTCAAGTTTTTCTGCTGTAACTATTAAGCCTTCAGGCAATGTGACTATAAATTCCGATGCTGCTCCGGCAGCAAGCAGAGGTATTATAGAATTAGCCGGTGCAGATAACGTTACCATTGACGGGGATGACCCTTTGACGGCAGGTACTCAAAACCTTAGTATCGTAGCTGCTTCTGTTACTACATCCGGCGTTGCTTGTATCCGTCTTTCCTCAAATTCCTCATCAGGAACGGATGGAGCAGATAATAATACCATAAAGAATTGTATTATCACAGGTTCCAGAAGTTCAGCTACAAGTACTACCACAAATTATGGCATTCAATTTTCGAATGGTGTGAGTACCTCCAGCTCTTCTACCGGAGCGTATTCGAGCATTAACACGATAATTCAGAATAACCTTATTACAAGATGTTATTATGGAATTCATGCTATCGGTAATTCGACTTCTTATTATAATACCGGTATACAGATATTGAATAACATTATCGGTAGCAGTACTGCCGCCAATAACGTAGGACTATACGGTATTAACCTTTCCTATACATCTGCAGCCAGTACGGGGGCAGCTGTAGTAGATGGCAACGATATACAGGGTGGAGATTATGGTACAGGATTTAGCGCTAATCCTTCGGGAATATATTTAAACACTTCTGCAAATGCAGTAATTATCCGCAATAACAATATTCATGATATTGCCAACTCTTCTACCAGTGGTTACGGAGCATATGGCATAGGAATTGTCGCAAGCGTTACCGGCGTATTTATCTACAATAATTTCATCAGAGACATTACGGCTCAGAATTATTCAACTTCATTAACTACATCGTATCAGAACTACGGGATTTACATCTCCACAGGTTCGACAGGAACAAAAATTGTAAACAATACGATTGTTTTAAACAAAGCAAACAAAACTACCTACGGTACCAGTAATCCGGTTTCAGCATGTATTAATTTAACTTCTTCCTCTGCTGTACTGAGTCAGTTATTGAACAATGTTTTAATAAACAATCAGGGCGCTGCAAGTACTGCAGCGTATGGCGTTATTACAAGTGCAAGCGGCAATATTTCTGCTGCTGCTGTTAACAATAATAATTACCCGAATGCTTCGCTTTCAAAAGTAGGATACTATGGTGCTGCAAGAGCTACTGTTTCAGACTGGCAGCAGGCTACAGGTAAAGACGGTTTGGCACAAAGTGAAAATCCGCTTTTTACTTCTGCTACTGATCTCCACATACCCAATGGTACGGTATCTTTCCTTGAATCAGGAGGCGCGCCTGTTGCTGTCACAGGAGTATCGGTTGACTACGACAACCAGACAAGGCCCGGGCCATCAACATTTGGTTTTGGTACTGCACCAGATATAGGCGCAGATGAATTTGACGGAAATGTTGCTTATACTTGTACTACTCCAAATCCCGGAGCTACTTTGGCTTCCAATATTCCGTTATGTTCGGGTTACAATACAACGCTTTCTCTTTCCAATGCAACCGCAGGTACTGGCGTAACTTATCAATGGCAAGCTTCCTCCACATTGGGCGGAACTTATGTAGACAGCGTAGGTGCAACTGGCGCTACCTATACCATTACACCCGGTCAGTCTGCGTACTACAGATGTAAAGTTACTTGTGCAAACGGGCCTGCTTCGGCGATATCAACACCCGTTCAGGTAACTTTTACCAATAACGTTTTATCTGTTACACCTGCAACCAGATGTGGTGCGGGAACCTTAAGTCTCTCAGCTACAGGTAATGCGGGGACTACTTTAAAATGGTACGCTTCAGCAAATAATACTACACCATTAGGTACTGGAACCAACTTTACAACTCCGGTAATAAGTAATAGCACCAATTTTTATGTGGCGGCAGAATCTCCTAACAGCGGTATTCTGGGCGCTGGAGCAACGGTCGGTTCAAATTATGATGCGATTTTTTATCATCTGTACGGAGGCTGTCAGAGCCAATTCTTAATTAAGGCATCAGAGTTGCAAGCTATGGGTATTGCCGCCGGCAACATTAATAGTCTTGGAATTAATATCAATGCTGCAACAGGTAGCTATGCCGGTTTTCAGGTCAGCATCGGTACTACTACCAATACAGATATGAGTGCAGGTTTATTTACAGGAACTTTAAATCCTGTTTATAGTGCTGCAAACTATATTCCTTCCACAGGTATTAATACATTCCCGTTCTCATCAGCATTTGTTTGGGACGGCACTTCAAATCTTATTGTTAAGTTCTGCTGGAGTAATAACAACGGTGGAGGTAACAGCAGTTATGCCAGATTGGATAACGTAGGTTTTGTGGCTTGCGCTTATTTCAGACAAGACAGCCAGACACCGGCCACTATTTGCGGCGCAGCTACCGGAACCGGTACGACCTCTAACAGACCTCAATTCTATATAAATGTTTGTAACAGTGCAAGAGTTGCAGTAGCAGCTACCGTAACGCCTGCACCGGCTTTTGTTATATCGCCAAGCACTACAGTTTGTAATAATGGTGTTACTGCCCTTACAGTAACATCCAATACAGCTGATTTTAATAATGTAACATGGACGCCTTCAACGAATTTATATGCAAATGCGGCAGGTACGGTGCCTTATACAGGAGCGAATGCCAATACGGTTTATTTTAAATCGGGTACAAGCGGTACTGCTGTTTATTTTGCAAATGCATTAAACACAACCTCGCTTTGCGGAAATATTGATACAGTAACGGTACAAACACTTCCTGCTACTGCATCGGTATTGGCAGCAACAGGAACATCGTGCCAAACCGGTTCCTCGGTTTTAAATATTACTCCGTCGATAACTCAGACCGGTGTGAAATATCAATGGCAAAGTTCATCAGATAATGTAAGCAATAACTTTAATGATATTATTGGTGCTGCTGGCGCTACTTATACAACACCTGCAATTACTAACACAACTTATTACCGAGTTGCGGTAAAAGACAGTAATAATGTAACATGTTTCAATTCAATTTCCGATACTGTTAAAATAAATAACCCATTAATTACAGGCCCTGTATCCGGTGAACGTTGCGGTCCGGGAACTGTAAATTTAGTCGCAGCAAATAATGGAGACGGAAGCATCACTACATGGTATGATGCAGCAACAGGAGGAAACGTAGTAAGCACAGGTACTAACTTCACTACGCCAAGTCTGAGTGCAACTACTTCTTACTGGGCTGAAGCCAGTATCGGAGGCACTGCAGTAGTTGGTCCGGTATCTCCTGCAGCTCAGGGAGGTACCATTGGAACTCAAACTGTTGCCTGGGATGTTAATTTTACAGTATTGCAAAGTACTACGCTTACAAGTGTAGATATCTACCCTGTTACATCTGGTGAAACGGGTGTTATCAAAGTTGTGAACGGAACCGGTACGGGCGGTACAGTCATAAATACCATAAATTACACTACCAATGTGGGTGGCGGAACAACACCACAGACTATTCAGATAAATACGGCACTTGCTCCGGGAACCTATTCATTATATACATCAACATTACCCTCATCCGGTCTTAAAAGAAATACATCCGGTGCTGTTTACCCGTACACTTCTCCGGTAGCAAATATTACCGGTAACGGATATGATCAGACCTATTTCATGGGAATGTATAACTGGACTTTTGGAAGTAAGTGTACTTCTCCGAGAGTGCAGATTACTGCTACAGTCAATGCTGCTCCTACGGCAGGCATATCTCCCACGGGTACGGTTCAGCTTTGTGCCGGAAATACAACCACCTTAACCGGTACCGGCGGTGGAACTTATCAATGGCGTAATGCTGCCGGTAACTTATCCGGTGCAAATACAAACACTTATACAACCGGTGTCAGTGGTAACTACAGAGTATATGTTACTACCCCCGCTGGTTGTACAGATACATCCGCAACTGTCAGTGTAGTGGTAAATCCTCTACCTGTTGTTAACCTTGGAAACGATACCACTTTCTGCTCAGGCAATTCTTTAATACTGAATGCAGGCACATCAGGCAACGCGTATTTGTGGGATAATGCCACTACAACCCAAACCAGAGTTGTAAATACATCAGGCAATTATTATGTAAGAGTTACCAATAGCTTCAATTGCATCAAACGTGATACTATTGCGGTAACAGTCAATCCTACGCCTGTTGTAAATATTGGTAACGATGCTTTTGTTTGTACAGGAGTAAGTTATACTATGAATGCAGGGAATGCCGGTGCAACTTATCATTGGGATGATAACAGCATTGCACAGACAAGAACTGTAAATACAAGTGGTACTTATTTTGTAAAAGTTACCAACTCCTTTAATTGCTCTAAAAGTGATACGGCCGTTATTACCTATCTGGCTTCTCCGGTTGTGAACCTCGGACCTGATAAAGAAGGATGTGCGGGCGATGCCGTAACATTGAATGCAGGCAATCCGGGTAATACCTTCCTGTGGGACAATGGTTCAACACAACAGACAAGAAACGTACTTGTTTCAGGAACCTATAATGTACAGGTTACCAACGCAGCCAACTGTCATGGTTATGACACTATCTCTGTAATAGTACATGCGCTTCCTTTTGTTAATCTCGGAAACGATACGGTAATATGTCATGGTAAGGAACTGGTTTTGAATGCGGGTAATCCGGGAAGCAGTTATTTATGGAACGATAACTCCACATTACAGACACTTGTTGTGAATACAAGCGGCGATTATAATGTGCATGTTACTGATAATAATAATTGCGTAGGTACAGATGCTATTAACGTTTTTGTGAGGCCTTTGCCAAGCGGTCTTATCAATGCAGTTCACGGTGATACGGCTACCTATACTTTCAATGTATTGAATCCGCAGTATATTATCAGCTATATATGGAATTTCGGAGATGGTTCTGCTTTAGTTTCCGGAAACATGGTACAACACAGATATGCACAGAATGGCCAATATGTCGTTTCAGTAAAGCTCATGGGTGAATGTGAAGACAGTACGCTATCTTCCAGAACTGTGGAAGTATATGATGCGCCGGGTGGTTCAACAGGCATACAACAGATAGGAAAAACCAAAGACCTTACATTGTATCCTAATCCGGCAAAAGATTTGGTAATAATAGAAAATCTTGGAAATCTGAATCTGGAGCATATAACCGTTTACAATATAGTTGGCCAGACAGTGTATAATGCAAATGCAGAGAATAAAATGAAACATAAAATTGATGTTTCAGGATTTGTTCCCGGTATGTACACCGTAAGAATAGAAACTTCGGCTGGAATAGTAGTCCGCAAATTTGAGATTCTGAAATAAAATATAGTAATGAATGCAAACGCGCCCGTATAATAACGGGCGCGTTTTTTTATGATTTTGCATTTTTTTAGTTATCGGACACCTTTGAGATGTCCGATAACTTTCTGCCTGTTTTCTTACTATCCTTTCTTTTGGAGATAACCAATAGATTACAGGCGCAGTTAGCGATGGATTTATATCCATCGCTGTTATGTTTCACCCTTTTCAGCTCTCTAAAACGATTTGTACCAATGGTACATAATTCCCGATATAAAACTGAATGAAAAATAATTGAAAAAATATCTAAATAATTGATTATCAATATCCCTCAGGGTGAGGGGCGTTGCCGGGTCTTCCCGATGCCTTCCCTCAGGGTGAGCGGTGCTATCGGGTCTTCCCGATAATATCCCTCAAATTGTGCGGCGCTGTCGGGTATTCCCGATACTGTTTCTCAGGTTGAGCGATGCTGTCGGTCTTTCCCGATACTGTCCCTCAGGGTGAGGGTCACTGTTTGTTACTTTAAAAGCTGATAAGTTATAAAAGCTGCCAGGTAAGCCAAAGCCGTCATATAAGCCATCTGGATTAAAGGCCATTTCCAGGTTTTGGTTTCTCTTTTTACAATAGCAATAGTACTCATGCATTGCATGGCAAAGGCATAAAAAATCATTAGGGAAACACCCGTGGCCAAAGTATAAACCTTGCTGCCGTCCGACCTTTTTTCGTTAGCCATTTTTTGCCTTAACGGTACGCTTGTTTCGTCCGCGTCGCCTACACTGTAAAGTGTAGCCATCGTTCCCACAAATACTTCGCGCGCAGCAAAAGAAGAAATTAGTGCAATACCCATTTTCCAGTCATAACCCAAAGGCCTTATAACAGGCTCAATAGTCTTACCCAATAAACCGGCATAAGATTGCTCTAATTTATCGGTAGCTTTTTGTTCGGACTGAATAATTGTCAAGGCATCGTTTTGTGCAGCGGCAATAGTGGTATAGTGTTTTTCCACCGCATCCATTTTTCCCGGAGGCCCGTAAGATGCCAATGCCCATAATATCAATGCAATGATAAGGATGACCTTTCCCGCATCGAAGATGAAAATTTTTGCCTTTTCATACATCACCATCAGCGCATTTTTCCATCTTGGCGCCCTGTAAACAGGCAGCTCCATCAGGAAAATACTGTTCTCTTTATTTTTCATCAGGATACTCATCACCTTTGCCACAATAAGCGCCGTGAAGAAACCTAATAAATAAAGTCCCATCATTACCAATGCCTGCAATTTGATAAAACCTAAATAGGTATGCGAAGGAATGACAAGCGCTATTAATATTACATAAATAGGCAATCGTGCGGAGCAGCTCATTAACGGGGTAATGAGAATAGTAATAAGCCTTTCTTTCTTGTTTTCAATGGTACGGGCAGCCATCACAGCGGGTATAGCACATGCCATACCGCTAATCAGCGGCATTACGGAACGTCCGTTGAGCCCCGCAGAACGCATCAGCCTGTCGGTCAGGAAACTGATGCGGGCCATATAGCCGCTATCTTCCAATAAAGTAATGATACCGAATAGTAAAGCGATTTGCGGTACAAAAACTAAAATGCCGCCAATACCCGCCAATAATCCGTTTACCAATAAATCGCTCCACCAAGCCTGCGGCAAAATATGTGAAACCTGTCCCTGCAGCCATGCAAAGCTCCCTTCAATCCAGTTCATCGGATATTCGGCCAGCCAGAAAACGCATTGGAACATGATAAAAAGCACTACGAGCAAAATGACATTTCCCCATACGCGATGCAACAGCACCTTATCAACCGCTTCTGTAAACAGCTGTTTTTTCAAAGGGCTTTCTTCTGCAACAGTAGCCTGCATAATTCTTCCGATGCGTTCATACCGCTGCATTACTTCTTCCGCCTGTATCTTGCCTTTATGGAAATCGCAGCTTGTAATCGCTTCTTTTATCTGCCTGTGCTGCTCTTTTGTAATGAATTCGATATTATCTATACCGGAGGCAACGTGCAACGCGCCGTAATTACTTTCTATATTCGTTACGCGTTTTACTTTCTGAATCAGATTGTTTGCAGACTCCTGCAAGGGAACAAAATCTACCAATGGCTGAAAGGTCGATGCATGCATCTGCAAAATCGTCTTCTTCAATTGGTTCAAGCCTTTGTTCTTGCGGGGGTTGACCACCACCACCGGAACGCCCATTTCGCGTTCCAGGCCTTTTACATCGACTGTAATGCCTTTGGTACGCGCAATGTCCATCATGGACAGCACGATAATAACCGGCAGTTTAAGGTCAATTATCTGAGAACAAAAAAGGAGGTTTCTTTTAAGATTGGAAGCATCTGCTACAACCAATGTCAGGTCAGGGCGTTCTTTGCTTTTGGGATTCAGCAAAACTTCGTAAGCCACATATTCATCCGCACTTTTCGGATATAAACTATAAGTACCTGGTAAATCAATAATTCTGGCATCAAGGCTTTGACTGATAGCTGAGCGACCCGTTTTCTTATCGACCGTAACCCCTGGGAAATTGCCGACCTTCTGGTTTAGCCCTGTCAATGCATTGAATAGCGAACTTTTTCCACTATTTGGATTACCGGCTAACGCTATCTTATAGATTTCTGACATGAATTGGCCGGCAAAGTTAATAAATTTGAATAGCTGATGGAATTGTCATGTTATAAATGACAATTTTTACCGGAAATATTGTTCCACCTTTAAATGGTGAAACAAATATTTATTGGAATTATACTTGTCGGCTTCCCGTTGTTGTTGCTATTTACAAATATCTTTCTTTCAGCATATTGCAATGGTGTATCAGGTGGCCGGCAATAACATAAAGCAAAGCCCTGACGCTGATTGCTTTTCCGTTTGCAATACCTCTGTTTAGTAATGCATCTTCCGTAAAAGACTCAAACAGTATCATATTGCTCTTTCTTAATAATTGAAATTCCTCTGCCAGAGAAGCAAGTGTCCTTTCTTTGTAATTGGCGGCATCTGCAAATAAGTTTTCATCAAAGCCGGGCTGCGCAATATGCCTGTCTCTTGCAAAACATAAAGCGCGGTATGCCATAACCCTTTCTGTATCCAATATATGACCTATTACTTCGGCTACAGTCCATTTGCCTTCCCCATAAGCATGGGTTGCCAGATTTTCATTTATGCTTCTGATGAAATCAGGAAAATTATCTGATTGTTGCCTTAATGTTTCCAGCACATTGTCATTTACATTTTTAACATAGCCATTATAAAAAGGTGCGTATTCTTCTTCCGAAATATGCATAAACGAGGTGATTTTATTTTTTCAAAGGTATAAACTTTCGAAAACCCTTTGTTATTACCCTTTGCGCTTTCATCTAATTTGTTATTTTTGTCCCGCTTAAATAAATTTTTTTCCTTGCTCATGAATTTCAGGAAAGTCAACAACATTACGGGCTGGATAGTATTTGCCATTGCCTATGCAACCTATCTGCTTACCATGGAGGCTACAGCCAGTCTTTGGGATTGCGGTGAATTTTTATCAACTGCCTTCAAATTAGAAGTAGGACACTCTCCGGGTGCGCCTTTATTTATGATGTTGGGTCGCCTTTTTGGCGTAGTTGCACCGAGCCCTGATAAAGTTGCCATTTTTATCAACTCCATGAGTGCCTTAATGAGTGGTTTTACCATTTTGTTCCTGTTCTGGACCATTACGCACTTTGCCAAAAAGCTACTGGTAAAAGCAGGTGAAGAAGTTACACAGAGCAACCTTATAGCTATAATGAGTGCCGGGATTGTAGGCGCTTTAGCTTATACTTTCTCCGATACTTTCTGGTTCTCGGCGGTAGAAGGCGAGGTTTATGCAACATCTTCTTTCTTTACGGCCATCGTATTCTGGGCTATCCTTAAATGGGAACATGTTGCCGATGAACCGCATGCCGATCGTTGGCTTATATTGATTTTTTATCTGATGGGGCTTTCTATCGGCGTCCATTTGTTGAACTTATTGACCATTCCGGCTATTGTAATGGTTTATTATTTCAAACGCTACAATGTTACCTTACAAGGCGGCATTATTGCGTTTCTGGCCGGATGTGTAGTATTGGGTTTTGTACAATTTGGCGTAATCCAGTATCTGCCCATTTTTGCTTCCTGGTTTGAATTGCTTTTCGTCAATTCATTCCACATGCCATTCAACTCCGGTGCTGTTTTCTTTCTTATCCTGGCTTGTGTGGGATTGGCATTGCTTATCAGGTGGGCAAAGAAATCAAACAGATATTTACTGCATCTATGTTCCTTATGCGTTGTATTCATCATTATCGGTTATTCAAGTTATATCGCCATCATTATCCGCTCGAAAGCGGATGTAGCTATTGATATGGGTAATCCGGATAATGTAATGACTTTGATTCCTTATTTGCAACGTGATCAGTATGGACAACAACCCCTTGTTTCCGGCCCTGATTTTACTTCGCAGGTAAATAAGGTAGATGAAGGACGTGCTATTTATGCCGCAGTAACGGATAAGGATGGTAATAAATCTTACCAGTTAGTAGATCATAAACCCGAGTATTCCTATGATGAAACAAGGATATTTCCTCGTGTCTGGGATTTTAATGACCCCGGACATAAACAATTTTATCGTAGTTATTTAGGTCTGGAAGAAGGCGAAAGACCAAGTTCTTCGGATAACTTTTCTTTCTTTTGCGGCTATCAGATGAACTGGATGTACTGGCGCTATGTAATGTGGAATTATGTGGGTCGTCAGAATGATATGGAAGGTCAGGGTGAATCGCACAATGGTAACTGGCTTTCGGGTGTCGGACCGATAGATAAGTTCTTTGGCAAGGGAGATGTAAACCTGATGCCGGACTCTTACAAGCATAACAAAGCAAGAAATGAATTGTATTTCCTGCCGTTAATTCTGGGTTTCCTCGGATTGGTTTTCCAATTCAACAGAGACAGGAATGATGGTATTATTGTGGGTTTATTATTCTTCTTTACAGGAACAGCTATTGTTTTG
This sequence comes from Taibaiella lutea, assembly GCF_008629695.1. Classification (GTDB taxonomy): domain Bacteria; phylum Bacteroidota; class Bacteroidia; order Chitinophagales; family Chitinophagaceae; genus Taibaiella; species Taibaiella lutea. The sequence continues at coordinate 1,183,849 of NZ_VWSH01000001.1, read as the reverse complement.
TATCTGAATAATACACCGTTACAGCCTCGTGAACGTGATTATGCTTATGCAGGTTCTACTTATGCGTTTGCGGTATGGATTGGTTTAGGTGTATTAATGGTTGCCGATTGGTTCCAGAAAGTGCTGAAAGGCAATATGCCCGCAATCGCTGCTTCTTTGATTTGTATTCTTGCAGTACCGGTATTGATGGCTGCCAAAGAATGGGATGATCACGACCGTTCTCAAAAAACCATTGCCCATGATCATGCCTATAACATGTTGATGAGTTGTGACAAAAATGCCATTTTGATTACTTACGGTGATAATGACACTTATCCGCTGTGGTACCTGCAGGAAATTGAAGGCATACGTACCGATATACGTATTATAAACTATAATTTGTTAGGCACCGACTGGCAGAATGAGCAATTGACTTTTAAAATTAATGATGCAGATGCATTGCCTACTATCTGGAAACCGGAAGATTATCGTGGTGATAAGCTGAATTACATTCCTTATTATGAAGATCCGCGTATTCCGAAGAACAAATATTTCAGCCTGGAAGAGGTAATTGCCTTCTTTACTTCGGATGCAAATCAGTTGTCAACGCAAAGCGGCGACAAAACCAATTATTTGCCTACTAAAAATTTCTATGTAAAACTGGATAAGTCAGCTTTAGTAAAAAGCGGTTTGGTGGATATTGCCGACACTGCTAATATCCCGGGCGAAATGTCCTGGCAGTTCAAAGGCGGCAATGCTACAAGAGGCGACATGGCTTTGATGAATATCATTGCAGGCCAGGCAAAAACAGGTTGGACACGTCCTATTTATATGACGGACGGAGCGCCGAACCTTGGTCTGGATGCTTATTTCCAATCAGAAGGACCATTGCGTAAATTAGTTCCGATGATTAAACAGCAGGTTATTCCAGGTCTGTCTCCATACACCAATCTTGATAAAAACATCAATCTGTTTACCAAAACCTTTACTATGGGTAAAGCAAGCGGTAAGGATGTTTATTATGATGAGAAGAACAGATTGTTGTTCCTTGTGTATCGTCAGAATGCAGCTGAGCTGGCATTGAACCTTATCGGTTCCAACAGGAAAGAAGATGCCGTTAAAGTATTGGATCGTTATATGAGTATGGTTTCAGAAACTTCCATGCCGTGGGATGTATTGCTTTATGACAGAAGTATTATGATGATAGTAGATGCTTATTATCGTGCGGGAGCAGTAGACAAGGGTCATAAGATTGCAGAGAAAATGGTTAAGAATATAAATGATGAAGTGAAGTTCTACCGTTCTTTAGGCGATAGAACCGGCAACGGCGATTTATATATTGTACAGCAGAATCTGGGTGTATTGAACTACCTTGTCAATAGTGCAGCCGAGTTTGGAGACAAGCAATCGAGTGATGCTTGGAAACAGCAAATGATAGCTCTTTCTGCAGGCATTCCTTCAAATCAGGGACAATAAATTTCATGCTGAATCATAAGCAAAAGCCATCCTTATCAGGGGATGGCTTTTGTTATTTTTAGGATTTAAAAGACAGATACTTTATATACTTTCGCAAATATTCTTATTTTTGTACAAAATGTAAAAACAATTTTTGGATTTTGTGTCCATCAATTGTTTCAAATAAGCCTCTCAAAAACAAATACTTGAGGCTATTTTTTTACTAATTTTAAACAACAATGCCTACAGACCCCGGAGGAGACCCTGTCTCGATAATTAAACTCTTCTTTACCTTTTTCTTAGTTCTGTTGAACGGATTTTTTGTTGCAGCAGAATTCGCTATCGTCAAAGTACGATCCTCTCAAATTGAAGTAAAAACCGGCCTTAATAAAAGTATATCCGCAGCTGCGAAGTCTATTCTTAGCAATCTGGATGCATATCTTGCTGCCACCCAGTTAGGTATAACCCTTGCCAGTCTTGGTTTAGGTTGGGTAGGCGAGGAAGTTATGACACATTTGATTCTCAGAACATTCAGCGCTTTGAATCTTCCGATTTCAGAAGCTACTGCGCATAGTTGGTCCATGCCTATTGCTTTCTGTGTTATTACTATTTTGCATATTGTTTTTGGTGAGCTGGCGCCTAAATCACTGGCTATACGCTATCCAACCAAAACTACTTTTTTTGTTTCCTTGCCTCTTAAAGTGTTTTACTTTGTAGGTCGTCCTGCAATCTGGATATTGAATGGTTTAGCAAATTTCATTTTACGCATTTTCGGTATCAAGCCTATTCACGGCAGCGAAATCCATTCGGAAGAAGAATTAAAAGTTATTATTACTGAAAGTCATGAAGGTGGCGCAATTGAAGAAACAGAACGTGCTCTTATTCAGAATGTTTTTGAATTTGACGATCGCAGAGTAAGCAATATTCAGACCTTGCGTAAAAATATTTCAGCCATCGAAATAACGATGAACATGAAAGAAGCTATTGATTATGCAATTCAGGAAGGTTACAGCCGTTATCCGGTTTACGAGGAAACGATGGATAATATCAAGGGTGTTTTGTACACGAAAGATATGATACGCCATCTGTTCAGCCGTCCGGAAGATAAAAGTATCGAGCCTTTGCTTCGTAAAGCAACTTTCATTTCGGAAGGCTCAAAAATTAAAAATGTACTGAAGGAATTTCAACAGAAACATATTCAGATGGCGGTGGTTACTAATGAGATTGGTGAGCTGACGGGAATTGTAACCATGGAAGATATTCTCGAAGAACTGGTGGGTGAGATTCAGGATGAATACGATAACGAAAAGCCTATCGTGGAAAAAACAAGCGAGCATACTTATCTGGTAAATGCGCATTATACGCTTTCCGATATTAATAAATATATTCCGTTCCGACTGGCTGAAGGCGAACATTATGAAACACTGGCGGGATTGATAACCGAACTGAATCAGGATAAAGAATTGACAGAAGGCGGTTTGATTGACATTGATAAGTATGATGCTGTAATCGTCAAGATGTACCGTAATTCAGTAGAAACGGTTCAACTGAAAGTGAAAGATGCGTTTATTGAAAACTAAAATCAGAGTATTAAATTGAATTACAAAACAAACGAGGAAGTAGAAATCCAAAGACACAGTTGCCTGATGGTGGGCGCAACATTAACCGAAGTTGCCAAGATTATCAGGCCGGGGATTAAAACAATTGAACTGGATAAATTAGCAGAGACATTTATCCGCGATAATGGTGGCGTGCCTTCTTTTAAGAATTACGGACATCCTTCCAACCCTTTTCCATACTCACTTTGCATTTCTGTAAATGAAGTGGTGGTACACGGTTTTCCAAGTGAATATGAATTGAAAGACGGCGATATTGTTTCTGTGGATTGTGGATTTTATAAAAATGGTTTTCATGGAGACCACGCTTATACTTTTGCAATTGGCGATGTGGACCAGAAAGTGCTGGACTTGATTCGTGTAACCAAAGAGTCTGTTTATTTAGGTTGTCAACAAGCCATTACAGGCAACAGAACGGGCGATATTGCTTTTGCCATTGAAAATCATACGAATAAAAAACATGGTTATGGCGTGGTGCGCGAATTAGTAGGTCATGGCGTTGGCCGTGAAATGCATGAGGACCCGCAAGTACCTAATTATGGCAAACGAGGTTCAGGCAAACGTTTGCAGGAAAATCAGGTATTGGCTGTAGAACCTATGATTAACTTAGGAACCCGTCATATTTATACTGCCGACGACGGATGGACAATCGTTACGGAAGACGGCTTGCCATCTGTTCATTTTGAGCATGATGTTTGTGTAAGAAAGGGCAAAGCCGATATTTTGTCTGATTATACACCAATTGAGAAAGCAGAGAAAGCAAATACGAATTTGAATTCGAGTTATTATACTTTATAGATCATTGAGATTTTCAGAGCAAAAGTTGTCAGATTTAAAATTTGACAACTTTTTGTTTTTTTAAACCATTAATTTTAGAATCTTTTCAGGAACAAAACAATCATAACATACGATGAGCACTTTTGAAATACGCGGAGGTAAACAATTACATGGCTCTATTCAGCCACAGGGCGCCAAGAATGAAGCCTTGCAGATACTGTGCGCTGTTTTGCTTACCAAGGAAAAAGTTACGATTACAAATATTCCCGATATTCTGGATGTCAATATGCTTATCGAGCTGATTGGAGATTTAGGTGTTGAAGTAGAGCGTCCGCAAAGAGATACCTGTGTTTTTCAAGCAAAATATGTGAATGTAGATTTTTTACAATCGAAAGAATATAAAGCGAAATCGGGCAAACTAAGAGGCGCTGTAATGCTTGCAGGACCATTAATTGCGCGTTATGGCAAAACTTATTTACCGCAGCCCGGCGGCGATAAAATTGGCAGGAGAAGGCTGGATACACATATTCGTGGCTTCGAAAAAATGGGTGTAAAATTTGATTATGATCATGAAGGCAAAGAATTTATACTTACTGCCGATAAATTGAAGGGAACTTATTTATTATTGGAAGAACCTTCGGTAACAGGTACTGCAAATATGGTAATGGCAGCCGTTCTGGCTGATGGCAATACGACAATTTACAATGCAGCATGCGAACCATATGTTCAGCAGCTTTGTAAGATGTTGAATAACATGGGCGCTAAAATTAAAGGCATTGGTTCCAATTTATTGGAGATTGAAGGTGTTGAATCTTTGCATGGCTGTGAGCACAGGTTACTGGCCGATATGATTGAAACAGGTTCTTTCATTGCATTGGCAGCTATGACTCAAAGTGAGATTACCATTACAGATGCGGATGTAAATGATTTGGGTTTGATGCTAGATACTTTCATGCGTTTCGGAATTCAACTGGAAGTACAAGGCAATGATATTTTTATTCCGCAGCAGGACCATTACAGGATTCAGAATTTTATAGATGGTTCTATACTTACGGTTTATGATCATCCCTGGCCAGGCGTTTCACCGGATTTGTTGAGTGTAATGCTGGTGATGGCGACACAGGCAAAAGGCAATGTGCTTATTCATCAGAAAATGTTTGAAAGCCGTTTGTTCTTCGTTGATAAATTGATTGAAATGGGCGCTCAGATTGTGCTTTGCGATCCGCATCGCGCTGTAGTTATGGGCTTGAATCGCCAGTCAAATTTAAGAGGTATCAGAATGTCTTCTCCTGATATCAGGGCGGGCGTAGCATTATTGATTGCAGCATTATCTGCCGAAGGCAAAAGTATCATCGAAAACATTGACCAGATTGACAGAGGTTATCAGAATATTGATACACGCCTGAATGCATTAGGCGCCGATATTCGCAGAATGGCATAATCAATTTTGAATTCTTGGAATATTTGCTTTGTCAACTTTTAAAAAGTTGACAAAGCTTTCAAATTGGAAATATGAACGTCCTTTTTCATTCCATAACGGCAATAGGTCTTACTGTTGCATTTACAGATACTTCAAAGCCAATAAAAAACATTGTTTTTAAAAATAGTTGCTTCGTATTTCTGACTGGAATTATTTTTCACGGAATACTTGATTATTTCCCACACTGTTATCCCATTCCTTCACAAACAGATGCAATTGTTAGTTTATTATTGATGGTAGTCGCAATTTTGTCAGCAAAGGGAAAATACAAACTGATAGTAGCAGCGTCCTTTGCCGGCAACATTTTCCCTGACTTAATTGACCTTTCTTTCGGTATATTAAACAAATACCTGAATCTGAATATTCCTGTCCTGCCAAAAATATTTCCATGGCATTGGCCTGAATATTCAGGCTCTATTTATAATGGCGATTGCAATATTTCGAATATTAATCATTCGATTGTAGTTGTGACAGTACTTATAATCTGTATTTTGAAAAGGAAGGATTTTAAATCTATTTTTCTGACTCAGAAACAGGAATAATGTTATAATCCTGACAATAAAAATTCCGGGCTTGTAGAACTTTGAACATGGTAGAAAAATCCTTTATAATTTTATAAAACTTTCAAAGACATTTTCAAAGTAGTATTCTTTTTCAAAGTGTATAAGAAAACGTTACTTAGCTAAATAAAAAAAATTCTTTTGTTTAAAAATTTTGTCGTAAATGCGAAAATTCTTATCTTTGCAATCCACCAAAAAACTAATTCACTTTGATTCTAAATTCACTCTACTTTGAATACTGCGATTTGAATTTTAAGCTACAAAAGTTATGTGAATTAATTAAAGCGTATGGTGGAATCCTTCCAACCGAAAGCACTACAGCAGTTGGTGGATATTCTTCTTTTCCAGTAAATACCCCAGCTCCAAATACAACTTACAATAATCAAGGTCAGTCTACTGAACCTGCTTATCCTGCAAAGGGAACATGGCGGGATAAAATCGTTTTCGGCTTGAAAAGTTTTGGAGGGCCAGTTACTGCCAAAGAGCTGAGTAATTATATACTTCACGCAGAGAAGTCAGATGATATGAAGTATATAGATAGTACTACAGCTCAATACTTATCCTTTCTTGATAAAGAGAAACGCATTAATTGCGACCGAGATAATCGTCCATATAAATACTCTCTTACTTCATAATTTCCATTTTTTCTTGTTTTCATATTGCACTGTAATCACAGGGTAAGCATCGTCCTGCATGAGCTTGCTATTTTTAACTAATCCAATTTGCCTATGGTCGAATTCGACATGAGTTACCAAGAATTCTGTAAGCAGTATCCTAATGAGGATGCATGTCTTGATAAGATTTTTAAAATGCGTTATGGAGGGATGAAAGAATGCCCTCGTTGCGGACATCGTAAACCATTCACCCGTATAAAAGGTAGACGGGCGTTTCAATGCCGAAACAGGAAGGCTTGTGGATATCAGTTGTATCCTTTGGCTGATAGTCCTTTAAAGTGTAGTAAACTTCCTATTTCTAAATGGGTGTACTGTATTCATATGTTTGCCTGTAACAAGACAGGCTTGACCGCAAGATTTCTCTCTAAAGTCTTGACTGTATCCCCGAAGACAGCGTTACGTATGCTCAAAATAGCCAGAGAGTTTTTAATAGAAAATGATAGGTCACCTTTGAAGGGCTCTGTTCAAACAGATGAAAGTTTCTTCTATGGTTCTATACCTCTGATGAATAAGAAGAGGCGTGAAAAAGTATACAAGGAATTTAATATTGACAAAAAGAAGCAACCACGTGGTCGTGCATTATTGAACAAAAGTCTTGTGCTTGGTTTAGTTGAAAAAGATGGAAGAGCTATTACTGAGATAATACCTAATGCAGAGCTGGAAACCCTACGGCCATTAATTTATCAATTTGTCGAAAGAGGTTCTGATTTGTTAACCGACGAGCTACCTGTCTACCGATTTTTCAGCAAGCATTATATCCATAAAACCTGTAATCATCAAAAGAAAGTTTACCAGTCTGAAAATGGTGGAACAACGAATGCTGTGGAATCGTTGTGGTCACTATACAAACGCATTTTCAGAGCTCATGTTTCGGTATCCAAGAAATATTTTCCGCTATATATCAAACAATGCACTTATATTTTCAATAACAGGAAAAACACCTTGGAAAAGATGTTCTCAGATTTGTTTGTCAAGATGGTTCATCCTATACTGTCACCATAATCAAATTTCGAACATAGGATTTTGGAGTTTGAACTGGAATTTATTTGAAGTTTTATTCTTCTTCTCCATCGTCATCTTCTGTTTCACCATACAGTGAATCGTCATGATTTTTTTGTTCTAAATTTTCGCTTATAATTGGAGATGGTCCAGTAACGATAAGCGTGTATTTACTGTGCCATCCATTATCATAGAATGGGTATAATGCTCTTTCAATTGCTTCTTTAGCTGAGCTAACAACACTCTCTAAGTCTTTACTGGAGCCATCCATGGCATAAATGCCGTTTGGTAATTTAAGTCTGTGTTCATCACTAATTGGGAAGGATTCAATGAATCCTTTCTTTACCATTTCTCTATAAAGGTATCTGTATTCCAGCTTATTATTGTCCTCCAGATTTTTCATCTCCACGCGAGCGATATAATAGCTGTGGTCGCTAAACTCCTTTGAAACTGTTAAATGTTGTCCTTGTTCGAAGAGTTGTCTATTGGCTGGTCTTCTGAATCGTTTTTTTTTGATTCAGCTATTTCTGGTTCACTGTCTTCGTTATTATTGTCTTCACTGAATTCTTCCGAATCCATTGCTGTTGCTGGATTATAACTCTCTTTATATTTTAAGCTTTCGGTGAATTCCTCAAATGTTTTTATGATTTTCATAACCTATATATTAAGAATAGAACTCCAAAAATGATTCTTCAAAAATGACAACATAATGATATATACATAGGACAATATAGTTATTAGCTTATTTGGGAAACTATCAATAATTATACATCCAACTTGAAGTTGTTTTTGTCAATAAGCCTTCTAAATCAATATTAAGTCTATTGGAGGTTTTTATGTTTAAATGATTAACAGCAATGCAAATTCCGACCGAAGTAAGTTGTATATTTTTCATTGGAGATTCATACCAAAACTTAACCAATTCTGCAAACCAAGGAATCAGGTTGTTAATGTCTTCAATAAAGGGTCCTTCTTTAGATGTAAGAAATATATCTGGTCTTGCTCCACCCATCATGGTCATATTCATTGTTTGGCCTAAGCTATATTGCTTAACTATTTTAGGACTATTCTCTAAAAATGTATACCATATAGGTTTATAACCATCAACATATTTGACACAACCAGTAAATTCCAAATGTTGATAATCTCCTATGTTCTTTATTTGACCTTCCAAAAAAGGGTTAAACGCAAATCCAATATCCAAGCACAAATCTTCGATTGTTGTAGTTTCTCCAAAAACATAATATTTCATCAAGAAAACAATAGTAAGCACATCGAGTTGTTGTAATGTCAGTTTCTCAAGAGTTTTTATGGACTCGGAGATAACCATATCAATAAGCCTATTATTACTCTTCATTTTTTCAATTAATGCACTGTTGAGCTCTTCTTTTAGATAGTTATCACCTTTCGTAGCATATAATTTCTGTGCTTGATACAAATCGTTTTGCATTTCTACAGTATTCAACTGCGCTATATCTATTTTGTTTTCAATCATTTTATTAAAGAAACTCTCAAGGAATTCTTCAACTCTATTATTAACTAATAATAGAAGTTCATCACGCAAAACAAGATAATTATCTTTAAATACAGCTAACGAAATATCTTTCATCATGTCACGCTGGTCAGTGTAAGATAGGCCATTGAAAATCACGTCTCTTCCAGCTTGAACGGGATTTGAATAATCCCCCGAATTCTGCTTCATAATGTGATTTAGTTTATTGTTATGTTACCTTTTGACTGATATAAAGTGGAGTTGCTTCCACTTTTTTGTTTCATGACCGTATGTTCATAGGACATCCCACCAGAAAAAGCAGAAATTATACCTGCTACTACAGCACCTATTGATTTAAAAAAATCAGGGCTCGTATAACACATATAAAGGAGAACAATTGTAATTAAGCCGAATGCTACACAAATTGCTATTTTCATAGTTTCTATTTTTATTATCAAAGATAAAATAATTTGAGTAGGCAAATAACTTCAACTTTATTATTTCACAGCAATTAATCTTTAATTATTTTATGATAAACATATCCTTCTGTTGTTTCTATTTTTAGAATATACAGACCACCATTAAGCATTGATACATCAATATCTCCTTTTGAACTCTTGATGACAGTTCCGTTAATGCTCATTATCGATGCTTCAATAAAATCACCACTGATGTGAATCATACCAGTTGTCGGATTAGGATAAATAGTTAGGTAAGCAGGATTTCCCAATTCATTAATACCAGTTGGTGGTGTTGAATTTTTAATAGTTGATATCATCTGTGATATGGTCTTCGTCTTGCAGTCTCCATTTAGATTCGGATTGCTTACGGTCAATGTAATAAGAGAACTATCAGCACCAGTAAATGTGTGTTTTGGTGTAACCTGATTCGATGTCGTACCATCACCAAAATCCCATAGATAGTCCATTACATTTTCAACATCTAATGCATGGAAATATATCTGACGGGCTGAATATGGTTGTTGTGGTACAAAACTGAATCCTGCAACATCAACTGCGTCTGATTCCAACACGTAAACATCATTATCTGCTGAACAGCCATGTTCTGTTGTTGTAAAGACATGATAGGTTCCTGTTTGATGCACATCTACTGAATTGCTACCACCAATATATGTTCCACCATAACTCCATGTATGGTTATAGTTATTGGTACTGCTATCATATAATGTAACCGCACTACCATTACACATATAAACTCCGCTGTTCAATAAAGGATTTGGTAGGTTCCATGCTTGCCAATTAATAGTGTCTTTGGTGACGCAACCAGCAGTGTTCGTAATAGTTACCCACGCAGTTCCTACTCCAGTCATATATGTGTTTGGATTAATGACCCATTCATCACCTGTATTGGTATTGTTCCATAGATAGCTACAGAACGTGTTTTGGCCATCTACAATGGAGAAGTTTGGCTGGCCTACTGTTTGACAATATGCTGTATCATGAAGATATTTCTTTGGGCTTCCAAGAGAAGTAATATTAATAATACCAGAAGCAGGACAACCATTTTCTGTATTAATAGTTGCTTTATAAGAACCTGTTGTGGTTGCGGTATAACTTGTAATAGTACCAACTGGAACATAGGTTGAACCTACCAGTTTAGACCACGATGGTGTTGCTCCTCCCGAATTCGAAACCATCAACATTGCCACTTCATTACATGGCCCAACCTGATTAACGATATTTAATGGAGTTGTGTTTGACTGAAAGTGTATGTTCATGAAACCTACCCACGGGGAACAGTCAACTGCATCAATACGATAAACAATAGTCGTATCAAAGTTACCACCAGTAGTATTCGTTATAGTAAACGTATTACCTGTGGTTCCAACACCAAAATAAACTGATAAATTAGCGTTATTAGAGCCAAAGTTACCCACGAATGGAAATCTCCTAAACGGAATCAAATTTGGATATGTAAACGTAGCAGTATTTCCACATACAGATGTATCTTGTGGAAATTGATAATAGTTACATTGAGCGTTGCCTGCAAATGCAAACAAGAAAGAGATTATTATTGTAAATAGGATTTTCATGGGAAGTAGTTTTATTTGCAACGAGAAAGAGAAATGAAAAATAAAATAAGTAATACGCCACCAACTATTGATAGTGTTTCGGAATATTCAACCATCAAAGCATGTATAGGTCTTCCTTCTTGCCTGAGTTTATCAGCCCGTTCTTCACGAAGCCTTTTCTTGTCGATTTCAAGCCGTTCTCGTTCAAGACTGACCCTATTATCACTTACTTCATTATCTCTTGAAATTGACCCATTTCCTGAGCCAAAAGCATTATTGATACCTATGTTTACCAGACGCTTGATTTCATCTGTTTCATCCTTTGTGAAACCCTTACATTCGATTGTATCAAAGTTGTTGGTCTTAAATTTGATACTGGAGAATCCTACCAATGGGTTGCTTGTTTCAACCGAATTGATTTGACGGTATAATAGCATTTTCTCTTTGCCACCAAATAGGTTTGGTGTTCTAAGTGTTATACCATTGTCTTCGACAGTAACTTTATCTGGGAATAGCCTGTTACCTGCGGAGATTCGGCTTGCAACGAATGTTTTCATGTACTTATAGTTTTGGTGAATTTTACTTCACAAAACTATATCTGAGCTTTTATTTAGCTTCATCAATAAATAGGAACATTCCTCAAAAACCTGCGGAATATTCCTATAAAATTGCAATTTTAATTATCTTGCGTACATGGATATATCAGAAAAATTAAAAATTTTAAGGGAGGCTCATAATTACACTCAACAATATGTTGCAGATGTACTTGAAATCAGCCCTAATACGTATTCATTAATGGAACGTAACAGTGAAGGGATAAAAATTGACAGGCTAAGACGATTAGCCGATTTATATAAACTGAGTTTAGTGGATTTGATTAGCCTATCTGACCATCATTTTTTTGGAACGGTTACTAATAGCGCAGTACATAATGTTTCCGATGCTATTACAATAAATAATGGAATTGCAGAAGAGGAAAGAAAAATATATAAAGAAACAATTGCAAGGCTTGAAGAACAGAACAACAAGTTAATGAATCTTATCGATTGCTTGTCAAATAAAATAAAATAAAATTTTGAAAAATTTATATATAGATGAAAGTTGCCATTTAGCAAACGATAATCACCCTTGCATGGCAATTGCATACATCAAAATCGACCAGCAAGATTTAGGGGAAATAAAAACACTTTTTAAAGAAAACCAAAAAAAATATCATTTTTTTGTTGAACCTAAATGGACATCTATTTCCATATCTAAATTAGAATTTTATAAATCAATAATTGATTTATTTTTTGAAAATAATATTAGCTTCAGATGTATTTATATTAATGATAAAAAAGTGCTTAATCATGAAAAATTTAATAATGGTGATGAAGGATTATACTACTTTAAATTAATTTATTTGCTAATCGTCACACCTACAAACGATATATATCAAAATTACAATGTATATATTGACGTTAAAGATACTCAGGGACGCATGAGAATTAAAGGCATTAAGAGTGTACTTGCGGAGAAATTTAATCACTCATCACCTTTTGACATGTTTCAGCATATTCAATCATCTGATAGTATCGGCATTCAACTTTCTGATATTTTTGTTGGTGCAATCACATATAAATTGAGAAAGGAACACTTGAAGGATAATGCAAATCCTGCAAAAATCGAATTTATTAAATATTTTGAATCAAAATTAGGTAGAGATTTAACTCTACAAACTTTCCCTTATGAAAACAAATTTAATATTTTCAATCATATTCCGCAATAATTCTAATGTCTCTATCTAACTTGACCCCTTATTTTATAGATGGAATAAATGCTCAATTTGCTAAAGACCAAGTAGATGAACTTTATCAAATTTTTAGAGAAGATTTTATCGATAATCCAATCATTTTAAATGGAAAAAAAGTAAAGGTTATAATGAAAAATTCAAAAATAGCACAGTATAGTTGCTATTGCGAAACTTTCACCCATCTTATTACCAAAAGAGAAGGTCAATTTAGGCTCTATACCTGTGAAAGAGCTGAGAAAATTCATTGGATTAAACCTATTATTGAAGCACACCCTTGCAGTGATATATTATATTATAAATGGCAGGATAATAATGGTATTTGCAAAGAACATTTTTGGCACATTTCGAAAAAGTTCATGGTGGTTTTGAGAGATATTGATGAAGATTCCCGAATTGTTACAGCATTCTGTGTTGAAGATGACAGCGCAGTAACTTACTATGATAGATTCAAAGCCTATAAAGCGGGCACAAGCACATGTTAAAAATAAAAAACGCACTCCGTAAGTGCGTAGCGCAAACAAGTCTTTGCGTGGACAAGTCAATCACCCTTTGGGCAGTGACAGCACAAAGATACAATTTTTTTGGAAAAAAATGTACCTATTTATATATTATTTTTAAAAAACAATAAATCGAGATTTCAATTCTGATTAGTACAGCCTTATATTGCATTTTTCAATAATGAAATCATTTGAAAATTATTCAAAGCAATATTTCTTTATCATTTCTCCGTATTCATTGACTTTGTACTTAAAGACAGGAGGATGGTTAGATGTGACATTAGCTTTACGTTCAATATAGTTATTAAAATCCTTACGGTCATCTATTACTTGATTGAGCAATCCCACAACATATAGGTTAATTCGTGTTTGTGATTTTAGACCAAAAATACTTGGTTGATTTTTCCCGAATTCAATTAAATCTTCTAAGAAAGCTCGTTCTATCATAATGCTCATACGCAAGAAGTCTTCCTTATCAATTTTTTGCTCAAGGTATGCTTTAAACAATCTACCCAATAAAGTTGCCTTCTCTTCTCTCTCTAACTTATCCAGTATTATTAAGGTTGTTTCGCCCACTTTGGAATCCAGTTCTTCATCCTCCATCTTTATAATGAATTCTATTCTCTTATCATCTGGGATTGAGCCAAGTTCCTTGATAAAGCGAGTTATTTTCTTTATAAAAAAATACTCTTTGATTTTGTTTGGTAACAGCAGAGTCTTTATACCTGTGTTTAAATAACCTATGTCAACATCCTCAACTATCTTCAAAACTTCAACACCTATTTCTGTGGCTTCGGTATATAGTTCTTGCAATTTTTTTTCTTTTAGAATTTGCAATAAAGTCTGTATTTTTTTCATGTCTTGATTTTTACTGATTGAATCTATAATTGCAAATTATTCTGTCGATGATATACTCCTGATGCATCGAAGAGACTTATACACCTAAGTAGCTCATCCTCATAATTCGATTTCCCAGGCTTTTCGAACAAGCTTGGAATAACATCATTCTTTAATGACAATATCTCGAACTTATCAGCTTTCAAGTCAAACAACTTACCCATTTCTTCTTTCCATTTAGGTAAGTTAGCATAATCATTTTCTGTTTTTAAACACCACGCACAATAAACTCTTACCACTTCTTTATAATCGATATTGTAATCTTTGTAGGTCGCTTTTATTGATTCCAAATAAGTTTTACCCCTCCCAGAATCACTATTCTTATTATCTTCCTTACCAAACTTAACTGCACCAAAAAACTTGTAGTGCATCCGATGATAAATATCGTCAAGTGTAGGTGCCCACTTCATATCATGAGAAACACTTACTTCAACATGGTAGTGTAATTTTTCTTTCCCGTCATAGACAAGCAAATCAATTTGGCGATTATTACCAGATAATACTTTTACATCCGATATAGTAAAGCATCTTTTTTGCCGATAATAGATTTCAACAAGGCGTTCTGCGGCATTCATAGGTGGTTTGTCTTTAAGTTATTTTATAGTTTAATTCACCAACATCGTATAACTGACATCACATAAATCACTATCAATTCCAGTCATCTTTCCTATATGCCCATCCTCTAAATGGTGGAGAATAGTTAATGTTTGAAAATAAATTCTTGACTTACCTTCATCATACTGAATATATTTATCTTCACTGATTCGCAGAGTCAGGTTGACCGTTTTTTCAAAATAACTATAATTGAAGGCTAATATATAAGCCCAAATAAATTCTGAACCAGATGGAATTTTATTATAAAATTTTCCATCCTTAATACTTACAACAATTCGTTCAGAAATAGTTTCACCTGAAAAGTTTCTTAATGATGGCTCTTCTTTACATTTGTAAACAATCTCCCATACCCCATTAATTAACGTTTGGTCAAATTGCTTTGAATAAAGCTGAATACGCTCTTCACTTAATAAGAGTTTATTTTTCAAATCACCAATATTGTTATTCAGAGAAAGAACTTCCTCAGTAAAATTTCTTAATTGAGTACTTTGCTGTGCACTTATATTCATTTCATCATTAAGTTTACTTTTTAAATCATCATTTTCGTCTTTAATAGCAGAATCCTTTGTATATAAGTCCTCAAGCTTTTTTGAAAGCCCATCTGTTCTTTCCGTTTCTTTCATAAAACGTCTCATTGGTACAGTTGCGTTCTTCATGATTTTCTTTTTTGACCACGTATTGATTCTATCCATCCAACTTAAAAAAGCTATTATACCCACTCTTATAGGGGGGAATAAAATTGTATAAAATAATGCACTACATAACGGATGATAGAAATAATTTTCCCATGATGCGTTTTCAGTAATCAAATAGCTGTAATTGAAATAACCGTAATTCTTCAATGTATCCTGATTATACATCAGGAAGCCTACAGTGACCTTCCAGTTCCATAGTAGCCAAGCAATAATGAAAGAGAAGAAAATAGGATTAGCTATCCGATTTTTAAATTCTTTAAAAAAATCTTGAAGTGAGTCCATAAGTGATGTTTGGTTTTATTGAAGTGAAAATACAAAACATAAACATATATCAAAATAATAAAGCAACTATGCTAATGCTTTATCCATACTTAATTATGAACATTAAGTTGAAATCTATATTGTGATAGTGAAATAAATCAAATGTATATTTGCTTAAATCCATTACTATGTATAATAAAGTTGCTTTCGCGGACGAGTATGGGAATAATTCCTTTGATTTTGAAAGTCAGACGACACACTTCATTGTTGCAAGCGTTATATTCAACGAAGAAAATATATCAGAAACAGAACTCAAGCTGGAGGAAATTCGAAAGAAATATTTTCAAACAGGAGAAATGAAGTCCTCTGGAATAAGTAAGAACGATAAAAGAAGAAAATTAATTCTTAGAGAATTGGTCGCTCTCGATTTCAGTATTTATGCAGTAGTAGCTGATAAGAGAAAGCTTTACTCGGAAGGGTTTAAGTATAAAGCTTCATTTTACAAGTTCCTGAATGGTCTTGTCTACAGTGAATTGTTCAAGAATTTTCCAGATTTGAAACTTGCAGTGGATGAACATGGAGCCAATGACTTTATGAGGCAGTTCAAGAAATACGTTCAAACAAATCATACAGGAGATTTATTTTCAAAGTCCCAATTTGAATTCATAAGTAGTAAGAACAGTAATTTCATTCAATTAGCTGATATTATAGCAGGCACTTTAGGCCATTGTTTTGATGAAAATAATATGAGTAATAATAGAACAGAATTCTTACAGATTCTTAGGCCAAGGCTTTCCAGTATAAATCACTTTCCTCAAGAAGTTACAAGCTATCAATTATCAAGTACTCCTTTGGATATTGCCTTTGATGAAAGAATAGCAAGTATGGCTGTCAATTCTGCTAATCATTTTATCGCATCCAAAGAGATTAAAAAGCAGGATGATATCGACCAAGTTAACTGTGCTAAATTGCTCCTTCTTTACTTCAATAATTACAGCAAGCAAAAGTACATTTCGACTAATGAGCTGTTGCGCCACTTAAATGCTGGAAGAGTACCACAACTCACCGTGCATGCTTTTAGAACAAAAGTCATTGCAAAATTGAGAGATAAAGGAGTAATAATTTCAAGTAGCAGCAGTGGGGAAATGGGATATAAGCTACCATCAAGTAAAGAAGATTTACACAAATTTGTAAATCATGGTAAACAAGTAATAATCCCTATGCTTAAAAGAATTGAAAAATTAAGAGATACTGTAATGCTTGCGAGTTCAAATGATATAGATGTTTTACAACCACAGGAATTCAAAGCAATTGAAAAGCTAATTTCGAAATTTAAATAATCAATACATATGGCTGAAATGGCAAGGCCATCATGATGTTATTAAATCTCAATTGGATTACTCAAAAACTGGGTTATTTCAAGAATTTTTAGATGAAGAACTTTTCGCTACAGAAGCAAAGAATTTATTGAATAAAATACAAGAGCTAATAGATAATCCGAATAAATAACAATAAATAATTTTCTCCTCAAAATTTAAGATGAATGAATACAAATACTATAGAAATTATCAAGACAATAGGAGCACAGTGGCCATTTTTACTTGTTTCTTTCATCATCGTTGTTTTTATAATTAAATGGAAAACAATATGGAAATCTCTTTCAAGAGTTACTCAAATAAGAGTTAAAACAGGTAATCATGAAGTAGAGGTTCATGCAAGTAAAAAAACAGTAGAAACAGTTGAATCTTCTGTATCTGTTCAACCAAGAATGAAAATGACTGAAATTGATAATGCGATACTAAATGAAGACAAGATTCCAATAGTCGACGAATCAGATGATGACCGTAGCAATTCATACTTTGGCCTTTTGTCAGTGAGGGATTTTAAGCGTTTTAATGAGTTGGTTGAAAAACAAACATTGGATGAAAGTGACCCAGAGAAAATCAATAAGTCAAGGGTGTGGGGTTATTATTGGAGATATCATCATGGAGATACAACTGCGTTTGAAGAATTGGAAAAATATATTTCAGGTTTAAATAATGATGAACAAAAAAGTTATGCAATGTATTATTTGAGTGGATTTTATAAAGATTCGAATGACTTTACTAAAGCGATATCTTTACTTACACATTCATTACAACTGACAAAAGAAGATAATGCTAAACAAATAATTGTTTCTGAAATGTCAACAATTTACTTCGAGCAAGGCGAAAAAAACAAATCTATAACCATATTATTAGAAAATATAGATTCGATAAATAGCAAGTCTTCTAAATCAGAGTTATATAAAAGCATTGCTTTATTTTATAAAAAAGAAGGAAATGATTTACTGGAGACATTTGCATATCAGAAGGCTTTAGAAATGGTACCTAATAGTACATCATTAATGTTTGACTCAGCATTTAGATATTTACAGATAGACAAGAATTTTGTTGATTTGTCGTTGTTCTTATACCAAAAATTATTAATGGTTAATAATAACAATTCAAGTGCTTCAAATAATGCTGGCGTAGCTTATGAAAAATTAAACATGAAAGGGAAGGCAATTAAAAATTACAAAAATGCCTTTAAAGCGGAGAGTACATTAGCTGCATCAAATATAGCATATAAGTTAATTGAATGCGGCTTTATGGAAGAAGCACAAGATTATTTAAAACAATGTGAAACGTATGAAATAGTTGATACTAATGTAGCAAGAGTATCATCCTATTTAAAAGACCAACTGGAGGTTGAAGAAAAACTTGAAGAGGTATATAATAAAACAGCAAAGCAGAAATATAAATTTTTTAGTGAGCTTGGTAATTGTTTGTTTTCAACGAAAGCAAGATTTGATAATAGAAGTGAATTCACTTATGGTCAGTCACCTGTTAAGGTGGATATTAATGGCGACTCAATCGTTCTTTCTTGGGAAAATGGCGATGAAAAGCACAAAGTTGAAGGAAAATTTCATAACAGCGCAATTATAGCAAATTACTCCAAACCTGAAAAAAACCTATACCCATATTCAGAGTCAACAAAATACAATTATGTGAACATTGATGTGTATGGATACGAAAACGAAAAAGAGAACTTGATATTCTTAACGATTAAGGATAATCAAATTACAACTTTGGAATTTGAAATCAAACTATATTAATCCTTACAGGAAAAGTCTAACTTAAATAATTATGTTCGACTTGTTCACTGTAATCATATTAGTATATAGTTTTGTTTTTGGCCAAGATGACACAGTATTCTCACTAATTAAAAATCCATTCATTAATATCTACGTAGTTGAAAATTAATTTCAATCTTTAAACAATTTCAATTTGGCATTTACCTAATGCCGCCCAACACCGAAATGTTCCGATACTATAGTTTAGTGGCAGAAGCGGATGTTACTTGTCAAGTTTACGATATTGCAGGAAGAATGGTCCACAACGAAACATTTAAAGCCTCAAAAGGTGGCAACGGCATGTTGATGGATTTCAGCAGCTTTAAGAATGACTATTATATCTTAAAGCTTACAGGGAAAGGAATTGAGGATTCATACAAGTTCAAAAAGAATAATTCAACTAACAATAGGTAAGCAAGCAGCCCGATATTATTTGATTAATTCGGGCTGCTTCATTGTATATTTAGGAGTACCTTTGCGTTATGATTAACACACTCGGTAGCTTTAAGGTCTATCAGTCCATTGTAGCAAAGACTTTGAATGATAAGAAGAACCTAAAGATTAAGAAGCCCAGTATAGAGCTTTCATTGAAGGATATGATTGAGAAAAGAAAAGCTTTAGCTAAGAAAAATGACGAGCTTCAACAAAGGATGCGGGATTCAATAAGTGAAACCAAAAAATTACTTAAAAAGTGAGTAAGACTATTATTGAGAAGTTTTATTTACAGCACACATTAAGACATCCATTTGTATCTGGTCCCGCTCTTCATGAGTCATTTCTCCATCGTGCAGGGAACTGAAATATAATTCACCAACTCTAAGGATTTCCTCTATATCATTATTTCTAATCGCAGTACGGTACCGATTATATAATGACTCTACGTCTATTTCAACCCCTCCAGACATTGGCTTTCTCTTTGATTAGAAAAACGCTGGAGTAGAATTAACCGCTAAGACCGCTAAAGCAGTACAAAAGTATTAAAATTAACTATTGCTAAAGTGAAACAAATCACAAATAAAATCATTCACCTTTGTTCTTGGCAGCGCAAAGCAATATATCGTTCTGTAGTTGTTCTTTATCTGCTTGGGTCATTTCACCATGAAGAAACGTAAAATATGTCTGACCATGTTTAATCGCATCATCTACCATTCCATTCCTGAGAACATCCTGATACTGATTATACAATAACTCTAATTGGACATTTTTTTCTTCTGACATAACCCTTGATGTATTGTAGATTCCTCACTAATCCGACCCTACTTGTGTTACAAATATAAATAACTTAATAATTCAATTTTATTTTTCCAATAGAAAATTCAAAAGGGTGCCTAATAAGCACCCTTTGAATCGAAACGTCAACATTCTATGAAAAAGAAACTGTTCATAATACAACATGACAGCTTCAATTAAGTTCCTGCGTATTGCATCTATTGTGAAAGGTTTGTGCTTTCAAATAACCGATTCATCAATGCTGCCTTTCAACTCGTAATTCTCAAGCAACCCGATAATATATTCTATCACCTCCGGAGGAAACAAGAAAGCCATTCCCTTCTTTGTCCAACCTACCTCGGACTTCTCCAGCATCATATAATAACCATCCACACTCACTGGATACACTTTCCTATCTTCGGAATATTGTGCCTCAAAAATCTCCAGTAATGTCACACCTTCAATGGGGTTTGACTTAACAAGTAACAGTTTCATCAAATAAATAAGATGCGTTTTTTTGTAGGGAACATTGTAATTGTCTTTCAATCAGCAAAATAGTAAATTATTGCTTTACTGCAACCCTTAATGCATTGCTTCTTATTCTCACCATAAGAAAGAGCTTGACAACTTAATATATAACCCATGAAATATTTAGTCCTATTCGAAGAGTTTGATAATCCGCTCTGCAAGCCTATCGAAGACCCAATCTTACTTAAAACAACAAGTAAAGACACTAAAGATGATGAGCTTACTGAGGAAGAAGAGGAAGCAGCCAATGATAGATTTTTCAGGCAACACAATATCGGGCACGAAGACTGGGCAATAAGGAAGAGTACGAAGAATGCTAAATATAGAGCCTTGTAAGTGCAGCAGTAGAAAAAAGAAAGAAAGTTAATTAAGATATTTTACTCATGGCGCAGCTATATATAACAAAAGGGCTTATCATTATGAGCCCTTTTGTTATTCTTAACTTTTGCATCAAACTAATAAACAACATCCGAATATAGTAATTTTCGTGCAGATTGGTATATGAAAATTACACAGTTAGGTCAGTCATGCACATAATATTGTTTTTTTTGAACTTTCAAATTTGCTAAATGTCTTTGTAGATTAACTATTTCTAATGAAACCTTGTTGCTGGATTAAGTACAATCATCACATTTATTCGTCCGAAGAATTTTTAAGGGTGTTTAAAGGTGTGAAGGTAGCAGTTTCAGATATTGAATTTATTGACCCATATAAAGTACTTTTTACCCTACAGGAATTAGCCGCAGACTGTAAGTGCCCAAACAAAAAGAGTTATTTTGAAAATAAGATAAAGCTTTTACAGGAGAGGTTGAGAAAATTCGAAAAAGAGTAAGTCAATATTTTATATTCTTCCCCAAAGATTAATCTCCACGTTTTTACAATCCATTTTGTATCTTATAAATTCAAAAACAAGCATAGCTAAATACAGCATTATAACTAACATAATATACCAATTACGGTCCTCATTGTGACAGAATAAGAACAAAACAATAATGCTTAAAAGAGCCAATATGCTATAAATGATTGAAAGCTTGATACCTCTACTGCGGTATTTTTTCAATTCCTTTACTTTAGCTTTTGAAAACTTTTCTTCGTAATTCATAATAATTCCTGTTATACAAATATAATGTTTCCTGTCACTTTTTACAGCTACTGAAAAGAGCCTATCAACTTTAATATATAACTCATGAAGTATTTAATTCTATTCGAGGAATTTGAAGACCATAGGAAAACCTTCCATAAAATGTCACGCGAAGAATTTGAAGAGTACAAGAAGAAGCATGAATTGACCGATGAGCAAATGGATGGACTCGAAGAACTAAACAAAAAATATGGCCTCGGCTTTGATAGCGAGTTCACTAAAATGGATGTCAAGGTCAGGTGTATGTAACGATTCTGTAGAATGTAGAGTTAACCGTTGGCAGTAGATTGTAACGGTTGGCATTTACCAAGTAACCCTTGACACCCATATATGAACTTCTAAAAACACTTTTAAATAGAAGCTCACTTTATAAGTTGGATGCTTTTTGTTCCCTAAGCCCAAAATTCCTTACCTTTATTTCATGACTATTATTCCTCAGCAATCCACCATCGAGAATCTGGAGCTTATTGCCCGTCAGGTGGTGGAAGGTTTTATTATAGGTCTTCATAAAAGCCCTTTTCATGGGTTTTCAGTAGAATTTGCAGAGCATAGGTTGTACAATCAGGGCGATAACCTGAAATATGTGGATTGGAAAGTTTATGGGCGGAATGATAAAATGTTTGTAAAGAAGTTTGAAGAAGAAACCAATCTACGTTGTTATATAGCATTAGATACTTCGGCTTCTATGTTTTTTCCTGAAACAGGAACAACAAAACTTCAATATTCCTGTGTTGCGGCGGCTTGTTTGCTTCATCTTTTTAAAAAACAACTGGATGCAGGGGCTTTGGCTTTTTTTGATGAAGGGCTAAATGAACTGACTAATGCAAAATCAAGTTCAAGACATTTCAGAACCTTAATGACGGAACTCGAAAAAGTATTGCACCAAAAAAATCAGGGAAAGAAAACGGATACGGCTGCGGCTTTACATCAGTTGGCTGACAGAATTCATCAGCGTTCTCTGGTAATTATATTCAGCGATATGCCCGATGCATCAGAAAATGGAGAGGCATTGTTGTCGGCTTTGCAACATTTACGTTACAATAAGCATGAAGTTATTCTGTTTCATGTGGTTGATGGCAAGAAGGAACTGGAATTTGATTTTGAAAACCGTCCTTATGAATTTGTGGATATGGAAACCAATGAAGTATTGAAAATCAATCCAACTGATATTAAAGAAGCTTATATTTCAAAAATGACAGCTTACAGAAAACGGCTTGAAAATCACTGCCAGCAAAACAGGATCGATCTGATAACCTGCGATATGGGCGAACCCGTTGAGCAAGTTTTGAATCGCTATTTATTAAAGCGAAATAAAATGATGTAATTTTTGTTCATTGCAATTTATGGAGAAATAAAAACATGTATTAATTGAACACATAGATACATAGATTTTTATGAGTTTGATTAGGTAGGAGTAGGGGCGCAGTAGTAAGAGCTTTCGCTCTGTCTTATATAAAACTTGGTATAATGGTTACTAAAAAGTATTTGGATGAACTTACGTATTCTGTAATTGGTGCAGCCATTGAAGTACATAAAACCATGGGTAGAGGATTGTTGGAAAGCATTTATCATCAATGCTTAATAGTAGAACTAAGACAAAGAAATATAAATTTTCAAACAGAATTACTTATACCTTTTAAATATAAAGAAACACCAATTAATCTGAATCTTAGATGTGACTTATTTATTGAAAAGTGTTTGGTTGTGGAATTAAAATCTGTTGGTGAGATGTCGAATATATTTGAAGCGCAATTGCTCTCCTATATGAAACTACTGCAATCTCCAAAAGGTATTTTAATAAATTTTAATTGTGCTAATATTTTTAAAGATGGACAAAAAACGTTTGTAAATCAATATTATAATCAATTACTTGATTTATAATCCTATGTTTCTATGTGTTTAATTCAATTCTCTAACGATATCAAGAAAAATATTTTCTAATTAAAATGTGATAGAACAATAAAAACGCTTACCTTTGCAGCCCGAATTTAAGTTTACGGATAGACTGCAATGGTTTGCAGGATGTTATAATATTTTGAATCGGAAACGCTAAAAGCTTTATTAATGAAGTTTCATCGTGAATTTGAGATTCCCTGGTTAGGTTTAAAAGACGGGCTGCATGAATACCGTTTCGAGGTTACAGATAAAGTAATCGAAGAATTGGGCCATGAACATCCTGATTTTGAAAACCTGGATGCAACGGTGGTATTGAAACTGGATAAACATTCAGGCTTTTTGCAATTGCACTTTGATATTGATGGTTCGATGGATGTGGCTTGTGACCGTTGCGGAGATCCTTTTTCCATGCGCCTTTGGGATGAATTTGACCTTATTGTGAAATTTACCGGAGAGCACGAGGAAGAAAACGGAGAAGATGAAGACGAAGCTGACATTGTATTTGTGCCAAGAAGCGAAACCATTCTGGATGTTTCAACTTATGTGTACGAATTTATCATGTTGAGTATGCCATTGCAGCATATTCATCCGGATAAGGCAGACGGGACGTCAGGTTGTAATCCGGAAGCATTGAAATTGCTGAGTAAAATGAGTGGTGGAGAAGAAGTAAGAAAAACTTTGTGGTCAGGTCTGGACAAATTCAAGGATTTAGACACACCTGAGAACAAGAATTAGATTATCCGTTCCTTTTTCCGGAAATTGAAAAGCCGGTTATTGGAATTTGAATATTACCTGAATTTTTATTTTTTAATTTTTAATTATATTTTATGCCTAATCCTAAACGTCGCCATTCGGCGCAAAGAGGCGCTAAACGTCGTACGCATTACAAAGCTGTAGCTGCAACTATCAGCACAGACGCAGTAACAGGAGAAGCTCACTTACGTCACCGTGCGCATTGGAGCGAAGGAAAATTAGTGTACAAAGGTAAAGTCGTTATCGACAACACTCCTGCAGAAGAAACAGGATCAACAGCAGAATAACGTAAACTTAATAGTCGGCAAGTTATAAAAAGCATGGTCTTGTTCGCAGGAACCATATATATTGTATAACTTGCCGGCAATTTCCTCTCTGTCCTTAACTGGCATTAGCGTAACTAAATGAAAATAGGGATTGATATTATGGGTGGTGACTTCGCCCCCGAAGAAGCAATCAAAGGCGTACTGGCATACTTGGCATCTCATTCCGATTCAGGAATCGGTGTGCATTTTGTATTGATAGGCAGTCCGGATATTGCAGCACCTTATCTTTCATTACTGGATGGCTATCAAAGCCATTTCACATTAGTTCCTGCTGCCACGGTTATCGACATGCACGAACATCCTACCAAAGCTTTAAAGGAGAAACAAGATTCCAGTATTGCTATTGGTTTCGGGTTACTTCAAATGGGCAAAATTGATGCTTTCTTCAGCGCAGGTAACACCGGTGCCATGTTAGTAGGCGCCATGTACACTGTTAAAGCTATTCCCGGCGTACTTCGCCCGACAATTGCTTCTCCTATCCCAAAACTTGACGGTAAATTCAACTTTTTGCTGGACGTAGGCGCCAATGCAGATTGTAAGCCGGAACATCTGGTTCAATTTGCGGTAATGGGCTCGCTTTATGCAAAGCATGTTCTGAAACTGGAAAATCCAAGAGTAGGATTATTGAATTTGGGAGAAGAAGAGGGCAAAGGCAATATCCTTGCACAAACTACTTATCCATTATTGAAGCAGCATTCCGGTATTAATTTTAAAGGAAATGTGGAAGGTCGTGATCTTTTTCTGGACAATTGCGATGTAATTGTTTGCGAAGGATTTACAGGAAATATTGCCTTGAAAGTAGCCGAATCTATTTATAATATCTTCACCGACAGCCGTAAGATTCAGGATGAATTCCTGGATCAGTTTAACTACGAAATTTACGGCGGAACACCGATTCTTGGCGTTAACGCCCCGGTATTGATCGGTCATGGGATTTCCAACGCAAGAGCCTTTAAATCAAGTATTGAAAGCGCTATTAATCTTGTAGAATCCAACTTCACCAATATTCTTAAAGAATCTTTTGCCGAGAATTCTTCCGGCGCAGCTTAATTTAACTATAATAGTTTTAACTGAAAAGCATTACAGCGTCATTATTGATAAGACATCATTAATGAAATATAATAATTTGCGCAGTGTAATGAACTCATCAATAATATTTCTTTATTAGAAAAATTCTCGAAGATGTCAGATGACGTTAGCTGATATTCATAATTCATATTATTCCATTTCAGATTCGGTTTCATAACTAAAAGTTCATTTCCTTCCTGATCTATAAGTATGAATGATTCTTTAAAAATACCTCTATGTTTAAAAATGTAATCCTTCTCAAGGTTGTTAAAATAAGTTTGTATTATAATTTCCCCATTCCAATTCATTTTGAATTTTAGTAACACCTTCTCTCCCTCCTTAAGTTCAATCGTTGTCCCCCAAAAGCCTTTCGGTTCAAATTTGTAGTTTGGGTTATTTGTAATTTCTATTACGGCATTAAACTTAAACCAACTTTTGTAAGAAAGTTTACCAATTAATTTGCCATCCTTTGTTAAATCAAAAGATAAAGAATTTGTAGATTTTGCCTGATATGCGCTTACTGTCATTATAATTTATTGAGTGCTTTTACACATAATATCAAATATGCACTCGGCAATATAAATATACTTTTATTTTACAAATCAATGCTCATTACGTAATCATTCATAAAGTAACCGTTACCTATTTCCACATCTACTTCCTCTGCTATTTGCATTCCCAGTTTTTTGTAAAAGTCTGCAGCTTTATTATACCTGTTCACATTTAGTATCAGCTTTTGCTGGCCTGCTTTAGTTGTTTCCTCCTTCACTGTTTCAAACAATTTTTTGCCCAGTTGCATGCCCTGCATATCAGGCAGGACATATATTTTGTGCAGTTTGCAAACGCCGTCAGGTTTGTAATTGTTTTGATAACCTGCGAAGCCAACCGGTTTTCCTTCAAGAAGAATCAATAGAAAAATATGGCCTTCTTTAAATTGCTCTTCCAATACTTCGGTAGAATACATCATATCAAGCATATAATCCATTTGTGCTTCAGAAAGGATATGCCGGTATGTAGGTTTCCATATTTGCTGTATCAGCGATTGTATAATTACAATATCTTCCGTCGTTGCTCTTGTGATAGAAATTTGCATAAGGCAAATATACAAACAGGTGGTTTTGATTAAGCTAATAAATTTATTATCAAACTAAAAGCGCTTTTCGGACGTTATATGCTGAATATTACTTAAATTACTTTGTAATTAACCCCAAACTTTATGCCATCAGCCAATAAAAGGCAACTGCTTATAAGAGGCAAAGAAAAATATAAAGGCTTGCCTCGCTGGGCAAAAGTTATCATAATTACATTGATGTCGTTTTTGATATTGCTTGTAATTGCATGGTTTGTTTTATCCTGGTATATCAATAACCACAAGAAAGAAATTTTAGCCAAAATTACCACTTCTGTCAGCGAAAGCATGGAAGGTAATTTTCATATTAATGATATAGAACCCGCACTGCTGCAAAATTTTCCGAGTATTTCAGTCCGTTTAAAAGGTGTTACATTAAGCGATAGTTTATATTACAAACATAAGAAGAACACCCTGGAGCTTGGTTCTGTTTATATCTCCCTCAATTTATTTTCGCTTATTACCAGGCATCCTGAAATAAATAAGGTTACAATCGAAGACGGCACCGTTTATTTATTTCATGATTATAATTACGGCAATGCCTATCTTTTTAATGCCAAGAAAAAGCAAAGCAATAAAAAAGGCGGCAAGCAGCCGGACATAAATAAATTCGGCATAGAGAACGTATTGTTTGTTTACGATTTTTATGACAGGAACAAACAGTTCAAGATTGGTGTAAGCGACATTCAGGGTGTTATTCATCGCGATGGCGATATATGGAATATCAAAGCTGATACAAGAGTGCATTTTTACCAGATGGCTTTCAATCTCGAGAAAGGCGGCTTTCTTAAATCAAAAGATTTGGAGGGTGATTTGGATATTAAATTTAATACCAAAACGAAAAGCCTTCAGCTGCCTAAGCAATATATTAAAGTAAACGGCACAAAAATAAAAGCCGGTGTTGTGTTCAATTTCGGCGCAAAACCCATCGATTATTCTTTTGATATTGATGCACCTTCCATCGGCTTTAAAGAAGGCGTTTCTTATTTGTCTGACAGCATTGCTTCAAAACTTGACAGCTTTGATTTTGATAAAAACATTGCCGTCAAAGTCATGATAAACGGTTCTTTTCAATATCCGGATACGCCATTGGTACGTGCTTATTTTCAAACCGAAGATAACGCGTTGCGCACAAGCTATGGTAAATTTCTGGACACAAAACTGAAAGGTAATTTTACCAATTTAGTTTATAAGGACAGAGGTAAAACGGATGACAATTCTGCCGTTACCATTACCGGATTTAAAGGTGAAATCATGAAGATTCCGGTTGTGGTAGACTCATTTGCTTTGTACGGTTTAATTAATCCTTTTATAACAGTAAGGATGAAATCTAAATTCGATGTAACAAATCTCAATTCCATAATAGGCAATACATTCAGTTTTGAATCGGGTACAGCCGATTTGAATATAAAATACGATGGCCCCGTTGTAAGCACTGATAATTTTCAGCATTCGCTTTTTGGACATGTCATAGTGAAAGATGCTGCATTTACCTATGGGCCCCGCAACCTGAGTTTTAAGAAATGCAATATCAATATTGATTTTCTGGGACAGGACTTAGTGCTAAGCAACACTTCTTTGTACACTAAAAACAGCGCATTCAATATTCAGGGCATAGCTCGTAATTTCCTGAATATTTATTTGCTTGATCCGGGTAAAGTTGCTTTTATCTGGAATGTTAACAGCAGCCATATAGACCTCAATGATTTTAAATCTTTCCTTGCACCGAAGGCGAAATCGCCAAAAAGTAATCAGAAACAGGATAATAACAAGACTGCCAGGATTTCGCAGGGATTTTCAACTATGCTGCAACAAAGTAATATGCAATTGCATGTCAACGTAAAGCAACTGCAGTATAATCATTTCTCTGCAGGAAATATTTTGGGAGACGTGACTTTGACCGACAATGAAATGAGCTTTAAGAATGTAAGCCTGAATCATGCAGGTGGCAGCCTTTCGGCTAATGTTACTACAAATACTTCCGGTAATCTGACGCCCTTTCAATTACAGGGAACAATTACCAATGTGAAGATTGATAAATTGTTTTATGCCTTTGATAACTTCGGACAAACCACTTTAAGTCCGCAAAACCTGGCAGGGTCTTTATCTGCTGATATTAATGTAAAAGGCCTGCTGAATGCAGACGGCTCTTTACGTCAAAGGTCGATGGCAGGTAAGGTTTCTTTTAAATTAAAGAACGGCGAACTTAACAATTTCAAACCTTTGGAAACAATACAAAAGTTCATTTTTAAGAAACGAAACCTGTCGCATGTAACTTTCGACGAACTGAAAAACGATTTAGAGATTTACGATGGTAAAATCAAAATAAATCCGATGACCATTCTTTCCAGTGCTGCTATTATCCACACCGAAGGCGTATATGCTTTCCAGCGTGGCACTGATATAAGCATTGTGCTTCCATTACGTAATCCTGAAAAAGATAAAGAACTGATTGCGCAAGGCAAAGTCCCTAAACTCAATAAAGGTATTGTACTTTATCTGCGTGCAAGAGACGATGATGCAGGTAATGTGAAAATTTCCTGGGATCCTTTAAAGAAAGGCCTTTCAAAAGATCAGACAAAAGATGAAAATGCTTCTGATGACGATGTACATCAGGAATAATGTTTCCTTCCGGATAAAATAAACCCCGTCAGCTTCAATGCTGACGGGGTTTATTATCAGAAACGGGAATCTTATCTACCTCTTCCCTCAAGCGATTCTTTATAAGATTTGATAGCCCTGTATAAGCACATTGCAATTTCATTCTGCCCTTCTTGTGAATTCAGGTAATCTTCCTCATCCGGATTATTAATGAAGCCGATTTCGGTAAGAACGCCCGGCATGGTACTATTTGCCAAAACCTGAAGGCTCATTTGTTTTACACCCAAATCATTACGGCCTATTCCGGCGTATTGTGCCTGTAGCTTCCCGCCAAATGTTACGCTTTTTCCTAAAAATGCCTGCGAATACTGTGCTATCAGAATAGAGGTCATCGGATCATCTTTATCCAGCAAGCCGGGTTCGTCCGTAACGGTTTCAGCATATTCGCCTATAGCTTTTTCTTTTTCATCCTTCGCACGTTTCAAACCCAATACATACGTTTCGGTTCCGCTTGTAGAAGTTTCACGATGAATGATTGTTTTATAAACCGGTACGGTTCTTTTCTTTTTACCCTTGCCTACCTTTTTAGTGCCTACTTGTATCTGCTCTCTTCTGCCTGCAGTAGAATTTACGTGAATAGCCAGGAAAAAATCGCCATTTGCCCTGTTACCAATAGGCCCGCGCTCTTTCAGATCAATAAAATCATCTGTCCTCCTGGTATAAATCACATTCAACTGCGGCATGCTGTCTTTCAATATCTTGCCAAGCCTTAATACAACCGCCAGCGTAATATCCTTCTCGTTCGAATATTTTCCCCTTGCGCCCGGGTCTTTGCCGCCGTGGCCCGCATCCAGAACTATTGTCTTTAATGTCTTGGTGGCCTGAGCATTTATAGTTCCGGAAAACATCAGGAAAGAAAGGGCAATTGTACTTATCTTTAATGTGATCTGGCTTCTTCTCAGTGCATTCAATGATATCATTCGCTTTTCTTTTGTTTATTGGATGATTTTTTAAAATCTATTGCTAATCGTAAAATATTTTACCCTTTTCTCTGTTTAATTGTTGGAAAACTTGCAAATTAATTTTTTTATCAAAAAAATCCTCAGAAAATACTGTTTACGCTAAAAAAACTCTACATACTTTTGCACCGTTAAATGAGCAGCTCTATTAGATATTCCATTTACTATTTCAAAAAAAACCTGCGAGTACTCTTTGTATTCATCTTTTCTTTATGGATGAATACAAATTTGCATGCGCAGGAGCAAAAGGAGCATAGAGATTCTGTAAACATTCCCGACAAGGGAATTACATTGAGCGGAGACAGCCTTAGCCTCGGAAACCTCGATGGCGTTCCTAAAGATAGTACCAATACCCCCAAAGAAGCCTCGGTCGAAGCAAAGGAAAAAGAATTAGGCATTAAGATTGCAAAAGATGCATTGCCTTCTGTGGTAAATACAACCGCCAAAGACTCGGCTGTTTTAAACGTAAAAGATAAAATTTTTTACCTGTATGGCGATGCAAAAGCCAATTACGAAGATCTGGAAATAAAATCGGGCGTATTGGTTTTTTATCAGAAAGAAAATATGCTTTGGGCGATTCCTGTTTTAGATACTGCCGGTAAAAAAATATCGGTTCAGGAATTTAAACAGGGAGATCAGATTTTTACTTACGACACTTTGCGGTATAATTTTCAGAGCAAACGTGCCATAGTCAGGAATGCGCACTCCAAATACGGCGACGGCTATGTTATAAGCCAGCAAGTAAAACGTAATGCCGACGGTTCTATTTTCGGTTACAAAAGTGTTTATACCACCTGCGATTTGGATCATCCGCATTTTGGTATCCAGGCAAAGAGGATTAAAGTAATTCCTGACAGGGTTATTGCTTCCGGCCCTGCAAATCTGGAGGTAATGGATATACCTACGCCTTTATTTTTCCCCTTCGGCATGTTCCCGATTAAACAAGGGCAGCATTCGGGGTTTATTTTGCCAACCTATAACCTCGATAATTACAAAGGTATCGGCCTGCAGAATCTGGGCTACTATTTTGCTATCAGCGACCATCTTGGCTGGGCAACGTATGTCGATTTCTTCTCAAAAGGAAGCTGGGCTTCGCGTAACAATGTTCAGTATGCCAATCGTTATCATTACAACGGTAACTTTCAGATAAATTATAGCTATACTACAGCGGGCAGCACGAGTTATGGTGAAAGCCAACCGGGCGGCACAAGAGACTTTAATGTTGTCTGGTCACATGCAGTTGACCCGAAAGCTACCCCCAATACCACTTTTGGTGCGTCGGTGAATTTTGGTACCTCTTCCTATAACAGAATCAATCAGGTAGATTACCTCAGTAAGGTGCAAAATAGTTACGCTTCTTCCATCTCTTATGGTAAAACATGGCAGGACAAACCATATTCATTAACGGTAGCCGCAAGGCATAGCCAAAACACCAATTCAGGTGCATTGTCCATCACCCTGCCTTCTGTCAATTTCAACCTCGGGCAATTTTCTCCTTTCCAGAGAAAAGTAATGACAGGAACTCCGCGTTGGTATGAAAAAATAACGGTTAGCTATGCCGTTTCCGGAATCAATGAATACAATACTTATGATTCCCTTTTCAGCTTGAACAATATTAAGTTTAAGGATATGGATAATGCCATTAACCATACGGCAAGCATTTCCGCAACCTATAATTTGTTTCGTTTTTTCAACTGGAATATTTCCATTCCATACACAGAATACTGGAATACCAAGCAGCTTTATTTATACCCACAGCCCGACAGGAGCGTTGACAGCGTTTTAAAAACAGGTTTCTTTACGAGCAGAAGCACAAGTGTGAGTACCGGAATTTCCACACGTATTTATGGTATGAAAATGTTTAAGAGCGGAAAAATTGCGGGAATACGCCACGTGATGACGCCAAGGATAGGTCTTTCCTACACTCCGGGTTATAAACATGCACCTTTCAATTATTTATACCAGACGCAGGATTTTTACGACAGAACGACCTATAGCTCTCCTTATGCTTTCAGTCCTTTGGGCGGCCCTCCAGTCACACCCGATCCGGCGGGTTCCATAACCTTCGGACTCGATAATAACCTTCAGGTA
Organism: Taibaiella lutea; assembly: GCF_008629695.1. GTDB lineage: Bacteria > Bacteroidota > Bacteroidia > Chitinophagales > Chitinophagaceae > Taibaiella > Taibaiella lutea. Next base: position 1,151,113 of record NZ_VWSH01000001.1, on the reverse strand, counting down.
AAAGTGCGTAATAAGGATACGGCAGGCAATGCTTCCACAAAAAATGTCAGCCTGATTGATAACTTCTCGATTAACGGATTCTACAACATGTTTGCCGATTCCTGTAATCTGTCCAATATTAACATGAGCTTCAGTACCAATATTCTGAACACGATAAATATCAGCGCAAGCGCTTTGTTTACGCCTTATGTGTATGTGGGAGGCAGGCAAACCAAACAATATTTATTGGGTGCGGGCAGAGGGCTTGCACAGATAAACAGTGCCAACCTTAGCTTCAGCATGAGTTTTCAGGGCGATAAAAAGAATGAGCAGGAACAGGAAGATGCAAAGAAAAACAGTGATGAGGTCAACAGGCTGTTGAGCAACGGCGGTTATAACAACTATTATGATTTTAATATTCCCTGGAACCTTTCTATAACCGGTGGTCTTTCTGTGGTAAGAAGGTATGATGCGACTATCGCGACAAGTACCTCAAGTATAATGACACCTACGCCCAATCTGATTTTTCGCGGTGGCTTTAACCTTACAGAACGCTGGAAAGTAACTGCCGATTTTCCGCTGCAATTTCAGGAATTTAAGAAAGTATCTATTCCCGGCGCCAACCTGGCTATTTCCAGAGATTTGCATTGCTGGCAAATGAGCCTGAATCTTGTTCCTTTTGGTACCTACCGTAGCTTCTCCTTCCTGCTTCAGGTAAAATCTGCCATGCTTCAGGATTTAAAACTGACAAGGAAGACCAGTATTTCTCCTCTGAGTTATTAATAACTTAACAGACAATGAACGCATTTTGATAGTTTTATTCTCAAAAAAGTGAATTAATTTAACTTGGATGTAAATTTAATTGTCAAATAAGTTAAATTAATTGTCAAATAAGTGAATTAAATTATCACATAAGTTAAATTAATTCACTTCTATGTAAGTGTAAGTATCAATAAAATTAATTTTAGTGTCATAAAAATTAATTTTAGTATCATAAGAGTGAATTTTAGTATCATATAAATGAAATTAATTCACTAAAATGTAAACTTAATTGTCAATAGAGTTAAATCTATTCTTAAATAAGTGAATTTTATTAATTCAAATGATAATTATAGTGTCATAAAAGTTAAATTAATTTACAAATGAGTTAATTAAATTAACAGATAAGTTAATTATATTGCCTAAAAAGTTAATTATATTACCAAATAAGTGAAATTATTTCATTTTTATGTTAATTATGGTAACAAATTTGAAACTATTATTAACGCATTTGTTTAATAGCTGAGATTTCAGATATAAATCAAAAGGGCGTAAATCGAATGATTTGCGCCCTTTTGATTTATTGATTAAAAATTTAAACGTTCGTAGCTAAAGTTTCAAAGCTGCTATAGAAATAAGGTGTTTTTGCTTCAAACTCTGCACTGCAGGTATCCACCATTTTAAATACGCGGGTTATACCTGCTGCTTTTCTTTTTTCATATACTTCTTCGGCAGTACAGTCTTTTACCGAATCGGCAATTTGTTCATCACTGAAGCCCATTTGCTTGGCTTCTCTCAATAATTCCAAAGGTAATTTATCCAGATGCTGGTAAGATTGAATTTTGCGTTCCAGATTAACAATGTCCTGAATCTGATACAGGAACCAACGATCAATCAGCGTAAGTTCGCGAATGGTCTTGATGGAAATACCGGCATCCAACGCTTCTTTGATCCTGAAAACACGATCCCATGTAGGGCGCTTCAGGTATTCCATCAGTTCTTCCGGACGCATTTTGCTGCGGCTTATAGAGCTCAGGCCGGTTGCATTGTTCTCCAGGCTTTGGCAGGCTTTTTGCAATGCTTCGGGGAATGTACGGCCAATAGCCATTACTTCGCCCACAGATTTCATTTGCAAGCCTAAAGTATCGTCTGCACCTTTGAATTTATCAAAATTCCAACGTGGCATTTTTACTATTACATAATCCAGTGCCGGTTCAAAATATGCGGAAGTTGTTTCTGTAATCTGATTTTTCAATTCATCCAGGAAATATCCTACAGCCAGTTTCGCCGCAATTTTAGCAATCGGATAACCCGTAGCTTTTGATGCCAGCGCAGAAGAACGGCTTACACGCGGATTGATTTCAATCGCAATGATTTCTTCTGTTTCAGGATTTAATGCAAATTGCACATTACAGCCACCTGCAAAGTTGCCTAAATTACGCATCATGTCAATTGCGGTATTACGCATCAACTGAAAAGCGGTATCGCTCAGCGTCATAGCAGGGGCAACGGTAATGCTGTCTCCGGTATGGATGCCCATAGGGTCAAAATTCTCTACCGTACAGATAATTACCACGTTATCATTCGCATCGCGCAATAGCTCCAATTCAAATTCTTTCCAACCCAAAACAGCTTTTTCTACCAAAACCTCGTGTATGGGCGAAGCTTTCAAACCTGCTTCCAATGCAGCTTCCAGTTCGTCTTTGTGTTTCACGAATCCGCCGCCGCTACCGCCAAGCGTGAATGAAGGGCGGATTACCAGGGGAATGCCGACTTCCTGCGCAAATTCTTTTCCTTCCAGCATAGAGTTTGCAACCCTTGCAGGTGCTACCGGAATATTCATTTCCAACATCCAGTTACGGAAAAGGTCGCGGTCTTCTGCTTTGTCAATAGCCTTTATATCCACTCCGATTAAACGTACGTTGTGCTTTTCCCATATTGCCAGTTCCTCACACTCTTTAGCAAGATTCAATGCAGTTTGCCCGCCCATTGTGGGAAGTACTGCATCAATATCATTTTCTTCCAGGATTTTATCAATGCTTTCCGGTGTCAAAGGCCACAAATAAACTTTATCTGCAACAATTGGGTCAGTCATGATAGTTGCGGGATTGGAATTGATCAGGATGACCTTTATGCCTTCTTCGCGCAAGCTGCGTGCAGCCTGGGAACCGGAATAATCAAATTCGCAAGCCTGACCGATAACAATGGGTCCTGAACCGATAATAAGTACTGATTTGATGGAAGTATCTAATGGCATTTCTGGTAAAATGTAATTTTATTAGAAAAAGAACGGAGCCGTTCGGGCGCAAAAGTACGCTAAAAAAATAATCTTTGGAAGAATGATAAATGCCGGTTTTAGAAAAGAAATCTTAAAGTGATATTATAGCATATTCAGACTGCTTATCGATAACAAAAGTCAATATCTGAAATCTTCCGGTAAAAAAACGGATGCTTTTAAAAAAGCATCCGTTTCCTGCAGATATTTTTATGAAGTCTATTTCCTTGTAGCCCTGAAATCGAAAGTAATATCGCCAAATTGTTCTGCCGGAGCGTTTGCGGATTTATTGAATTTCACACCTGATAATTTCTTTAAAGCCAATGCCCTTATGGTTGCGTTAGCCGCCCTTACGACTCTTGAGTCCGTTATGACACCATCTCTGTTTACCGTTACGTGAATCACCACCTGGCCGCCTTCCTTAAATTCTGCTTTTGGATCAGGGCGATTCACTAAACTCCTGCCTGCAATGGAAACACGCATGGAAGAACCTCCACCTGCGCCCGGTGTGCCGGTATAATTTGATGCGCCGGGTGTTCCGCCTGGCACACCCATATCGCCATTGCCGGTCCCGATGCCTTCGCTGGTGCCGGGCGTATTTTGCTGTGCGCTATTGCCGCCTTTGCCTGTAGCTCCCGGATAAACATATCTCGGTGATTGGGCAGGTGCGGTAGTGGCGGCACTGGAATTGTTATTAGAAACGGAAGGTTTCCTGTTAGTTGTATTATTAACGGGTTGTGTATTGGGCTTATTTACCGGCTTTGGATGAGTAATGTTTACCGAAGGCGCATCATTATCTTCCGTAGTATTTATTTCTTTGTCGTTACTGGCGGAAGCCGCCGCAGCGTTGGTAGCGGTAGCTGCATTGGCAGCAGCAGGGTCATCCATTGCTTCGGGCTGATCTGTGCCGGAACCATTGTCTGATGTGCCCAGATTTACTTCCATGCCCATGTCTTCCACTTTTGCTTCGGCAGGCATGGTGTATTTACATAATATAAAAATCAACAACAGCACCGTATGGATGCCTATAGTCCATGCCGCAGCTTTTGTATTCTTCTTTTGTTCAAAATTCATGAAACCAATTTTTAAAAAGATGCACTTATGATTCTGTTTCCATATTAAAGGCAATTTTCAAAATTAAACAATCTTAAGGAATCCTTGGTAATTCAGCCCTAAAGATGTTTTAAATTCCGGCATTGGACGATTAACGCATTTGCCCATCGATTTTTTGAATACAGCCGAAACAACGAATAACCTTTATCTTTGCCGTCCTAAAATAAGGCTATGGACATTACAACATTCATTGAAAGGGCTTTGGAAGAAGACGTTGCTTCTGGCGATTATTCCACACTTGCCTGTATTCCGGCAGATACAAGAGGTAAAGCCGTTCTTAAAATAAAAGAAGAAGGCATACTTGCAGGAATGGATGTTGCAGCCAGAATATTTCAATACCTGGAACCGGATGCTGTTTTCCGTGCTTATAAAAATGACGGCGAGCGTATTGTCTTTGGTGAAATTGCTTTTGATGTCGAAGCAAAGGTGCATACGATTTTAAAAGCAGAAAGGTTAGCGCTGAACTGCATGCAGCGCATGAGCGGCATAGCAACCCTGACAGATGTATATGTTGATAAAATCAGGAATTATAACACGAAAATTTTAGATACCCGTAAAACAACGCCCTTGTTCCGTTGGTTTGAAAAAGAGGCGGTTCGTATTGGCGGCGGCTACAATCACAGAATGGGGCTTTATGATATGGTAATGCTGAAAGATAACCATATTGATTATTGCGGCGGTATTGAGGCTGCTATCATAAAGACAAATGAATATCTGAAAGCAAATAACCTGGATTTGAAAATAGAAGTGGAAACGCGTTCTGTTGAAGATGTGGCGCGTGTTTTGGAAGTCGGGAATGTACACCGGATTATGCTGGATAATTATACGCCCGAACAGATTAGTAAGGCGCTGGAAATGATTGACGGGCAATATGAAACGGAAGCATCTGGTGGCATACAATTGGAGAATATTGAATCTTATGCGGCAACCGGCGTTGATTTTATTTCTGTAGGTGCATTAACACATCATGCTGTCAGTCTTGATTTGAGCTTGAAAGCAACCTTTAATTCCTGATTTTACTGAATGAAGAAAATACTTTTTATCATCAATCCCAAGTCGGGCATGGATAGGGTGAAAGCATTAAAAAGCCTGATAGACCAGAATCTGGACCATTCCATATTTGAATATAAGATAGCGCATACCGAATATGCAAAGCATGGCACTGAAATTGCCAGGCAAGGTGCTGCCGATGGATTTCATATCATCGTTGCAGTAGGTGGCGATGGTTCGGTTAACGATGTGATTGCGGGTTTGCACAATACAAATGCTGCATTGGCTATCATTCCCAAGGGTTCAGGAAATGGTCTTGCAAGAAGCATGAAGATTCCGTTGGACAGCGCGAAAGCCATCCAGTTGATAAATAAAGAGAAGAAAATTACCATTGATTTAGGTAAAGCAGACGGGAAAATATTTGTAAGTAATGCGGGCGTTGGTTTTGATGCATTGGTGGCACGTAAATTTGCCAAAAGCAACCGGCGCGGCATGGCTATTTATAGCTGGATTGTAACCAAATATTTATGGATGTACAAAGAGAAGGTCTGGCAAATAGAAGTGGACGGTACGCCCATAAAGGAGAAAGCATTTATACTTACGGTCGCAAATGCGGCGCAATTCGGCTATAATTTCAAGATTGCGCCACATGCAGATCTGCAGGATGGGTTGTTTGATATTGTAATTATAAAGAAATATCCGAAAATTTTAGGCGCTGTTATCGCCATACGTGCATTTAACGGTTCTATTCTGAAAAGCAAATATGTGCTTCATTTTAAGGGGCGAAGCATTACCATCCGCCATCCGGAACTAAGCCTTTTGCAAATGGATGGCGATGTTTATAAATGTGGTACTGAGGTGAAAATTGAAATGCAGCCCGCAAGCCTTCATGTAATAATTCCCTAAGAGGACTGAGACCTATTTTGCTGTAACCGGTTTCTCCGTTTTGTTATTGGTAGCCAGAGGTGGATTGAGTTTGTCTGATAGCGTTCTCTTTAAATCATCGCCACGCAGATTCATTGCAACGATTTTACCGGCAGGATCTATAAGAAAGTTGGATGGAATAGAACGGACACCATACACCATTGCTACTGTCGATTCCCAGCCTTTTAATTCGCTGACATGTTGCCAGGTCAAACTATCTTTCATTACAGCCTGTTGCCATTTGTCTTTTTCGCTGTCCAGTGAAATGCCGAGAACAGTGAAGTTTTTATCTTTAAATTCCTTGTAGGCTGCTACTACATTAGGGTTTTCGCCTCTGCAGGGAACACACCATGATGCCCAAAAATCAACCAGGACATACTTGCCTCTGAAATCTTTTAAAGAAATACTTTTATTATCAAGTGATGTCAATGTAAAATCAGGTGCGATGGAACCAATGCTTGGAGCTATCAGTTTAGGTTCATTGGCAGCAGCTTTTTTTACTTTTTCCTGAAATTCTATGGACAGGTTTGTCTTTTGAAACCGCTGCGGCAGATTAGCTGCAAATTTTTGCAGATAGTCTATTTCTCCTGCTTCAGACAAGAATTTGCTTGCTGCGAAAAGGGCAACGGGTAAACTTTTGGTAGTATCTGCGTAGTTTTTTATAAATGTATTCAGTACAACAGTCTTAGCTTCCAGTTCTTTTTTAACGGGCGTCAATACACTGTCAGCTGCATTGGAATTATTCATACTGTCTGTTACCATTTGCAGGGCCAGTATGTCTTTTATCGCAACAATATAATTTTTGTAGAAATTGGCTAAGCTGGTACTTCCGGGGGAATTATTGGATGTGTAGCCTTGTAAATCGTTCCAGTTGCCTTTTATATCGATTTGCTCGCCGTCAATAACAACCAGAATAAACTGATCTCCAATCCTTACACGGCAAAGTGCAGGTTCTTTGTAAATTCCGGAAAGCACAAAATGTCCTTTCTCATCAGAACGGGTAGAATCAATGCGCTGTGTTTCGTTATAACCCACTTCTTCCAGAATAATGGATTCCTTAGGCATCGCTTTAATTTCAGCCTCTAATTTAAAGTGTTTCTCGTCGTGAGAACACGATAAAAGACCGAATGATAAAGAAATAAAAAGGATCCAGTATTTGTTTTTCATGGAGGCAATTGATAAGCTGCAAACTTAATTAAAAATTGTACGAACAATTATAATTAAATGCTAAAAATACATAATAACAAAGTTAATTCAAGAAGACGCATATTTAAAAACTATATTTAGTATGCTTTAATCATTTTTAAATTATATATAGTTGTATTTAAGTTATATATATTTAGTTGATTTTTTACACAAAATGCTGATATTTTAAACAACGCACGTTTATTTTTATCCATTTTAACTGAGAATTTAAAGAAAGCGCTAATTTGCAACCTTAAACAACTACCACAATTGTACCTACATGCAAATATATGATTTTGCGAATATTATTTTTGTGTGGAAGTTAATTTTCAATTGCGCGCTTACCTGTTTGTAATTAAAAATAAATGAACAAAACGACTTTTTCTTACCGGCAATTAGAAATTTTTACCAAAGAAATTTTTTTGAAAATAGGATGTTCTGAAGCAGAAAGCAAAACGGCAACCGATGTATTGCTTTCTGCAGACCTGCGCGGTATCGATAGCCACGGAATTGCCCGTTTGACAGGTTACGTAAGGTTGTGGGAAAATAAAAGAGTAAATGCAAACCCTCAGATAAAAATTACACATGAAACCCCTTCTACTGCCGTAATTGACGGTGATGCAGGTTTGGGACTGGTGGTAGCGCCCAACGCAATGAAAGTTGCCATAGCAAAGGCACGGAATGTAGGTACGGGTTGGGTGAGTGTAGGCAACAGTAACCATTTCGGCATTGCAGGTTATCATGCCATGATGGCTTTGGAAGAAGATATGATTGGTATTGCAATGACCAATGCAAGCGCATTGGTTGCACCTACCTTTTCGGTTGAAAGAATGTTGGGAACCAACCCGATTGCTATAGCTATTCCCGCAGGGAAACAACCGGCCTTTGTAATGGATATGGCTACTACAACGGCGGCAAATGGCAAACTGGAATTATTGCAAAGGGAAAATAAAGATGCGCCTGTTGGCTGGATTCAGGATAAATACGGAGAAAATTCGCAAAATGCTGCAGAGTTGAAGGATAACGGGGCTTTATTGCCACTGGGTAGCGACAGGGAACATGGCAGCCATAAGGGTTATGCGTTAGGAAGTGTGGTAGATATTTTTTCCGCCGTATTGAGCGGCGGTTCATACGGTCCCTGGGCTCCGCCTTTCCCGGCTTATGTGCCAATGCCGGAAAATATGCCGGGTAAGGGTTTAGGTCATTTTTTCGGCGCAATGCGCATTGATGCGTTCAGAAAGGCCGACGAATTTAAAGAACATATGGATAACTGGATTACGAGATTCAGGAATGCCAGCCCGAAAAATAAGAATCAGCATGTGCTTATTCCCGGAGACCCCGAGCGGGAGACGGAAGCAATAAGACGTAAAGAAGGTATTCCTTTGTTCCCATCCGTTATTGAAGATTTGAGAATTCTTGCCGAAAAGTTACACATATCAACACATCCGTTTTAGAGCATGCTTAACCTGAACTGTAAAGGCCGGTTATTAGTTTCCGCACAACCTGTTGTGATGGGTATTCTTAACATAACGCCTGATTCGTTTTATACAAAAGGCCGGGAAAACAGCGTCGCTGAACATGTTGATAATGCAGATAAAATGATGGAGGCAGGTGCGGCAATAATTGATATTGGCGGTTTGAGCACGCGCCCCGGTGCCATCGAAATTTCTGAAACAGAAGAATCAGACCGGGTTTTACCTGTTATTGAATCCATCAAAAAAAGCTTCCCCGGATGTTTTCTTTCTATTGATACTTACAGGTCTATGGTTGCAGCGGAAGCGGTGCAGGCCGGAGCCGATATTGTAAATGATATCAGTGCCGGTAATCTGGACGGTCAGATGCTTTCAACAGTCGGTTCATTAAATGTTCCGTATATCGCAATGCATATGAAAGGAACGCCCCGGACAATGCAACAAAATGCGAATTATGATAATGTAACATTTGAAGTACTGGAGTATTTTATTGAGAAAATAAAAGCCTGTAAAGAAGCCGGCATTAAAGACATTATTCTGGATCCCGGGTTTGGTTTTGCAAAAACATCAGAGCATAACTTTCGCCTGTTAAAAGAGCTTCATACACTTAAGATACTTGAGCTGCCGGTACTGGCAGGTGTTTCAAGGAAATCGATGATTTATAAGTTATTAAAAACAAATGCTGAAAATGCATTAAACGGTACGACTGCTTTGCACATGCTGGCATTGCAACAAGGTGCAGAAATTTTACGGGTGCACGATGTGAAAGAAGCAATGGAATGCATCCGGTTGTTTACTTATTACAAAGAGGTGTAAGCTTGAAAACCGTATGATTTCAAAAAGTTTCAGGAACCTTTTTTCTTCTGGTTATCATAAAATTTATTACTTTCTTTTGCTTTTAATTGCTTCATTCATTTTAATGAAAACCGGGTGAACAAAATCTCCTGTTCATTGTAAAACAAAGCAAAATCATTTATCTTTTATTTAAAGCATCAATAAAGGATTAAAATAGTTATTCTCGATTAACTATTTTATTTTTGAAAGGATCGGTATTGTTTAATTCCAATAAACGCCAAATCTTTTGAGTATGGGTAAAATACTTCTGGTAACAGCACATCCTGCATTAGAAAAGTCGAGAAATAACGTAAGGATGCTTCGTGTGGCAAATGAACTGGACAAAGTTACAGTACGGGACCTTTATGAATTGTACCCGAGGTTTCATATAAATACGAAAACAGAGCAGCATTATCTGGAGGAGAGTGATGTAATCGTCTTGCAACATCCTTTTTATTGGTATAGCACGCCGGCGCTTATGAAGCAGTATCTGGACATGGTATTTACACATGGCTGGGCTTACGGAAAAGAGGGCAATAAATTAAAAGGTAAAATTATTTTCAATTCACTGACTACGAGCGGAACCCGCGAGAGTTATCATGCTAATGAACATAACAGGTATCCGTTATCATCGTATCTGGTACCATTCAATCAGTTGGCTCATGTTTGCGGAATGCATTATTTGCCGCCTTATGTGCTGCATGAATCGGGAAAAGCCTTTGCTACAGAATCCATCAGGCATGCCAAAAAATTCAAAGCATTATTGCAGATGATTGTAAAAGATGATTGCGATATTGAAAAACTGAAACGACTGGAATACCTGAATGATTTCTTAGAAATGGAAATGCCTGCATTAAATCAATAACTGTACTTATGGATTCACAATTTTTCTTTCATGCATTAATTTATCTCGGCTCTGCAGTTATACTTGTTCCTATATCCAAACGATTGGGTTTAGGAAGCGTTTTGGGTTATTTGCTTGCGGGTATGATAATCGGCCCGTCTGCACTGGCTTTAATAGGAGAGCAAAGCGCCGACATTATGCACTTTGCTGAATTTGGCGTAGTGATGATGCTTTTTCTTATCGGCCTGGAGGTAGAACCACAATTGCTTTGGCGATGGCGCAGTTCTATATTGGGTCTTGGAGGATTACAGGTTATTATCACAACATTGATTGTCGGATTTATAGCGTATAAAATTGTCGGTTTAGACTTTAACCAGTCACTATCTATAGGGCTGATTTTTTCCATGTCTTCAACAGCTATCGTATTGCAAACCATGACGGAAAGAAACTGGCTTCAGACTTCCGCCGGTCGAAATGCATTTTCTGTCTTGCTTTTTCAGGATATTGCAGTAATACCCATATTGGCATTGCTGCCTTTGTTAAGCCCGGACAAAGTAGCTGTAAACGTGCATCAGACGCATGCAACATTAACAGAGCATTTGCCGCAATGGGGTAAAACATTAGTGGTATTGGGTGCCGTAGTAAGTATTATTGTCGGCGGTAAATATTTAAGCCGGCCCATTTTTCAAATGGTAGCGGCAACAAACCTGCGGGAATTATTCAGTGCGGCAGCTTTATTGCTTATCGTTGCCATCACGGTATTGATGACATTGGTGGGATTGAGTCCGGCATTGGGCGCTTTTTTGGCCGGTGTTGTTCTTGCAAATAGTGAATACCGGCATGAATTGGAAAGTGATATTGAGCCGTTCAAAGGATTGTTACTGGGCCTGTTTTTTATTGCGGTAGGTGCGTCCATCGATTTTGATTTAATAGCTAAAAAACCTTTTCTGATTGCGGAAATCGTAATCGGCGTGATGTTATGTAAACTGGCAATACTCGCTTTGCTCAGCAGAATATTCAAGTTGCGCGTGGACCAGTTTATGATATTTGCATTTGCACTGGCGCAGGTCGGTGAATTCGCATTCGTACTTTTTTCCTTTGCCAAAGACCTTTACATCTTCAATCAAGAACTTTTTAATATCCTGAATGTTGTAGTAGCAGCGAGTATGGCCATGTCGCCTATATTGATGCTGATAATGGAGAAATTTCTATTGCCAAGGGTTGTAAAAAAACTTCCCAAAAGAACAAGAGAACATGATACCATTGAGGAGAACAATGCTGTAATTATTGCAGGTTACGGACGTTTTGGAAGCGTAACGGGTCGCTTTTTAAAAGCAAACGGAATTGAAACAACCGTACTGGATGCCAATAGCGACCGTGTTGATTCACTTCGTAAAATAGGCATTAAAGTTTATTATGGAGATGCGCTTAGAATAGATCTTTTGAAGGCTGCCGGTGCTGATAAAGCCAAGCTTATTGTCATTGCGCTGGATGATAGTGCACAGGTTTTGAAATTGGTGAATATTGTCAAAAAGCATTTTCCAAACATGCACATTATAACAAGGGCGCATGGTTTGAATGATACCTATGAATTAATGGACGCCGGTGTGTTGCATGTTTTCAGGGAAACGGTCGATTCTTCATTAAGAGCAGGAACGGAAGCGCTGAAAATTATGGGAGTGAGGGCCTATACTGCGCAACGCGCGCATGATTTGTTTTTGGAGCACGATGAAAAATCATTGAAGAAAATGGCAGCAGCGCGTCATGATAAAAAGAAATATATCAATGTGCTTCGCAAAAGGATTCAGGAATTGGAAACCATTATACAAAATGACATTCACGAAAAGCCGATTCACACCCATACAGGAAAAGACATGACAACGTTGCGTCTGAAAGATGAAACAGAAGAAGAAGAGGTGTAGGCGGTTTTCAGGGAAGTAAATACCTAATAAAATGACAAATAAGAAAACACTTGTGATTGGCGCATCTGAAGAGCCTTCACGCTATGCGAATATGGCCATTAAATCCTTGCGTAAACATGAACATGACGTAGTGGCAATAGGAAAAACGTCAGGAAAAGTTATGGATGTGAACTTCGATAAAAAGATGGAAGCATTTGAAAATGTTGATACAGTGACTTTATATATTAACCCATCAAGGCAGGAAGCGTATTATGATTATATTCTTTCTTTAAAGCCCAAACGTATCATCTTCAATCCGGGTACGGAAAATATAGAATTAGAGAGGATAGCCGAAGGAGAAGGGATTGAAACGATGGAGGCATGCACGCTTGTGTTATTAAGTACAGGGCAATATTAATTTGTGGTGCGAAGGCTAAAATTATTTTCTTCAAAACAAATTAATATCTTGACACGGAAATTGAAATAAATACACCTTCATTTCTGTGAATAACGAAACATTAATCGGTCTTGTTGCAAAAGGCGATGAACGAGCCTTTAATGAATTGTACCACAAATTCAAAGACGATATTTATAAGCTTTCATTTTATTATCTTCAGAATAAGGAAGACGCAGAAGATGTTTTACAGGAGATATTTGTAACAGTCTATAAACGTGCATCTACATTTAAATCCAATTCCTCATTTTCTACCTGGCTCTATCGCATAGCCGTTAATAAATGCCTGGATAAATTGAAATATTTAAAAGCAAGAAAACGCCTTGCTTTGTTTACTCATTTTTTTCATCCGGCCGGTACTTCTGATAATGCTCCTTATTCAGACGAAGACCTGAATCTCCTTCATAATACTATCGACAAACTTTTGCCTCAACAAAAGACAGCACTGATACTTACACAAATTCAGGAATTAAGTATAAATGAGACAGCTGCGATAATGAATCTCTCTTCCAAAGCCGTCGAATCGCTTACACAACGCGCGAAAGCCAACCTCAGAAAAAAAATGAAAAAATAATTTGTCCTGACCCGAAGGAAAATTAAAACAGGTTCGTCTAATCTCAAAACGCAGAATGATGGACAATCTTGAACATAGGTTAAAACAGCTCCGGAACCAGGTACCGCAAAGTGATACAACATCCTTGTATGATTCGGTTTTGCGTAAAGCTTTAATGCCCCAAATGCCTGTTATTCATTTTAATCAACTGAAAAAGGTAGCTGCTGCCGTTGCTGCGCTTGTTTTAATAAACGCATCCGTTGTCTTTTGGAGTTTGCATAAAAACAATGCTGAAGTAAACAATGTTCCCAATAATGCATACCTGCAATCATTTAATCTAAGCATATACTGATATGAAAAAGCAGACATTATTGTGGTGTGTCCTGGCATTGCTATTCCTGATGAATATTGTCACTTTGGGCTTGCTGTTATTTACAAAAGGAGATACTCATGACAGACATCACGGCAGGCCTGCATTTGACGAAAACGTTATAAAGACTTTACAATTAACGCCTGACCAGATTCAAACCTTTAATCAGTTAAAATCCCGGCATCATCAGCAAATGATGGATTTGGATGAAGCTATGAAAGCGCCGTTCAGCGAATATTTTAGTTATCTGACAAAAGAAGGTAACAATATTGATACTCAGCAAATGCTTGAAAGCAGAATAGACAGCCTTTTTCGTTTGAAGATAAAATATACCTATCAGCATTTTGAACAGCTAAAATCAATCTGCAGCCCTGAGCAAAAAAGTAAATTCAGCATTCTTGTTCCGCAGTTAATGCAGGTAATGCAACCGCCGCCAAACAGAATGCCGCCACCGGAAGACCGACCTTAATTCAATTCTCAACAAAATAAAAAACACAAAATGATTATTCAGAAAACGCTTAAATCCTTTATGCTACTGAGTTTTTGCAGTAGTATCTTTACACTTTCGGCATGCCATAAGGACAAAAAAGATCCGGATCCAAACACTGATCCCACTGATGAACTGGCAATCTATAAGCGCATTTATGGCGCTACCAGCGTAACGAAAGATGGCGATTATGTGGTAATCACTACAAAAGACTTGCCTGATCATAAATCGCCCTATTACAAAGGAACCCAATGGGAATCCACTTTGTGGGAAGCCTATAACGGCAGTAATTCAAACTGGAGCCAAAACCCTAATAAGATTGCAGAAAGCGACCTTACTTTCCGCATACCGATGCATCCTGCAGAAGCAAGTTCCAAAACTGCAACACCGCTTGGCCCCATTGGTATTGCCCTGAATGGTGTTCCTTTCTTCAATCAGTATGCCGCACAAAGAGCGCCACTGACCAATGAAGTAAATGGTTTTGACCAATACGGCGGCCACCCGCAACAGGAAGGACAATATCATTATCATGTTGAACCTACCTGGCTTACTGCTAATAAGGGAAAAGATGCTTTATTGGGCTTTTTATTAGATGGTTTTCCTGTGTATGGCCCGACTGAAAACGGAACAACTATCACCAATGATAACCTGGATGAATATCATGGCCACACCAGCGTTACAGCAGATTACCCAAATGGTATTTACCACTATCATATTACTGCGGCCGATCCTTATTTAAATGGAAATGGATTTTATGGAACACCGGGTACGGTTACACAATAGCCTTTTTGTTCTGTTATTTATTATAGCTCAAAGTTGCAATTTCACTGCGCCAACTTTGAGCTATAATACGGATAGCGTAAGACTTGAAACCAAAAATGGCATTGTTTTTAAAGACGATAAGGCGTTTAGCGGGCATTTGTACACTTTGGCTGTAAATAGCCATGACAGCTTATTTTCAGGATTCTATAAAGATGGTAAACAAGATGGCGCTGTTATAAAATGGTATGAGAATGGCCGCATTATGGAAAAACGTTTTTACAAAGAAAACTTTAAAACCGGTGTACACAGCGGTTTTTGGCTTGATGGAAACCGGAAGTTCATGTATCATTTTGTAAATGGAAACTACGAAGGCATCCAGAAACGATGGTTTGAATCGGGCAGGTTATTTCAGGATAAAACTTATAAAAACGGCCAGGAAGAAGGCCTGCAACGTGAATGGAATGATTCCGGTAATTTAATGATCAACTATGAAACACATAACGGAAGACAATATGGTAACATCGGTAAAAAAAACTGTGCTTCAGTATGGCGGGAAGATGCTTATGCTAAGCCTGCTAAGTAGTTTGTTGTTGGCATGCAGTAATACTGCGGAATACAAAGTTCCATTCTACACAGATGCGAGTTATACACCTATCTGGAAAATAGATGCGCAGGCAAAAAATAATTTAAACCATATTGCTCCTTTTCGTTTTACAAATCAGTACGGCCGGACTTTTTCATCGGAAGATCTAAAAGGAAAGATTTACCTGGCTAATTTTTTCTTTACGACATGCAAAGGTATTTGTCCCAAAATGACAAATAATATTAAGAAAATTTATCAGCATTTTGAAGGCAATCCCCGTGTATTATTTTTGTCTCATAGCGTAACGCCTGAAATAGATAGTGTTGCTAAGCTGAAAGCGTATGCAGATGCCAATGATATCCATACGCCGCAATGGGAATTGCTTACAGGAAAAGCCACAGAGATTTATAACCTTGCACGTAAAAGTTATTTTGTGGAGGAGGCAAACGGATTAAGTAAAGATTCAACGGAATTCCTGCATACAGAAAATATAGTGTTAGTTGACAAAGATGGCCATATCAGGGGTTTGTATAATGGTACCATTGCATTAGATGCTGAAAGGGCAATTGAAGATATAGATGCATTGTTACAAGAATAATTGAAGCAATATTATTCTTTGTACAATAAGTATTTCTTCCTGATTACCTTGAATTTAGTTAAATCAGGTTCCCAGCCTTTACGGATTTCATCTTCGGAAAAGCCTTGTTGTATCTGTTTTTGAAGCTTATCTGTACCTGCGAGTTTTATAAAGAAATTGTTGAAGAACTTCTCCTTATCAGGATAATTATTATAAGCCTCCAACAACCACTTTATCTGTATTTTACCGTCAATTGCACTTAATGCATCTTTTGTATTGTCAGCAATTAATTTTCCATAACAATCCTGGTTTTTCAGTGGCGGATCAGTAGCTCCTGTCATGCTTTGTGGCATGAATTTATAAGAGTAGGATTTTAACATCGGATTGCCAAATTGCTGAAACGGCATAGTTGTACCGCGCCCTATGCTTACTACCGTTCCTTCAAAAAAGCACAAAGAAGGATATAAGTAAATGGCCGTCATGTTTTTTAAATTGGGCGAAGGAGATACCGGCAGTTCATACAAGCTTTTATGTGTGTAATTATCACATGGAATTACAGTTAGTTTCGGTGCTTTGGAAGAAAGCCGCTTTTCGCCAATCAACATTTTTGCATACTCGCCTGCTGTCATGCCATAAACTACAGGAATGGATTGCATACCTACAAATGACTGATTACTTTTTTCCAGTACAGGGCCATCTATTATAAAACCTAAGGGATTAGGTCTGTCAAGTACAATAATTGGTTTTCCCTGTTCCCCACAGGCTTCCATTGCATACTGTAAAGTTGAGATGTAAGTATAAAATCTTGCGCCGACATCCTGCAAATCATATACTAAGATGTCTATGTCTTTTAATTGCTCTGCTTTTGGCTTTTTATTGTCGCCATATAAGGAAATGACCTGCAGGCCGGTTTGTGCATCGATGCCGTTTTTTACATGAGCACCCGCATCTGCATTGCCTCTGAAACCGTGTTCAGGTGAAAAGATTTTTACAACATTTATACCCAATTTCAATAAAGTATCAGGCAATAACGTACCATTTATTTCAGAAGTCTGATTGACAATCAAAACAACTCTTTTCCCTTTTAATAAAGGAAGATATTCCTTGGTTCTGTCTGCACCTGTTAATATATCTGCCGATGATGTTTGGGCTGATGATTGCAAAGACAAGCCAAAACTCAAAATTAGAATCAGTATAAATGTTGGAAATCTGTATTTCATAAGGTTATTTTTACGGTGTTTCCGGGACTGCCTGTTTGGAAAGAAACGAAAATAATGCATTAATGGTATAGATTTAATTTAAACAGGCCTCAAAACATATTTCGTACCTTTGACGGCTCGAAACATTGAATGTAAAAATGACGATAAACGAAATTCAGGAACAAATCATAGAAGATTTTTCCTATTATGAAGACTGGATGGAGAAATATGAGCATATTATCTCATTAGGAAAAGAATTACCTTTAATCGAAGAGCAATATAAAACTGAAGAAAATCTCATTAAAGGCTGTCAGTCAAGGGTTTGGTTGCACGCTGATTATAAAGACGGGATTGTATATTTTACTGCAGATAGCGATGCCATCATTACAAAAGGATTAGTTGGTTTGATGATTAGCGTATTAAGCGGACAATCTCCTAAAGATATTGCAAATGCTGATATTTATTTCATTGACAAAATAGGGTTAAAGAGCCATTTGTCGCCAACCAGAAGCAATGGATTATTAGCTATGTTGAAGCAGATGAAAATGTATGCAGTGGCATTGAATGCCGTTCATCCGTCATAAGAATAATTGGGATTTGGAATTTTTAATTTTTGGAATTTAATAAGTAATGAATTTATACGATAGCGTTATCGAAGTTTTGCACACCGTCCATGACCCGGAAATTCCGGTAAATATTTATGAATTGGGTTTAGTGTATGAAGTGAAGGTGGAGGATGGAAAAGTAAATGTGCTTATGACGCTTACAGCGCCCGCCTGTCCTGCCGCCGGAGATATTATTTTTGATGTTCAAAGTAAAATCGAAGCTATTGAAGGGGTGAAAGATGTGCATGTACAGTTAACTTTCGACCCGCCCTGGAGCAAAGATATGATGAGTGAGGAAGCAAAACTGGAATTAGGATTTTTATAGTTCCTGCATTTGAATAATTATTGGGAGGAGAATTGAATTTATTAAGCTGACTGTATTTGGAATTTGTTATTTGAGCCTGGACTTCTCTCTTATCAGGCAAAATTTTGTTATTTGAAATTTCCTAAGCTTAATTAGCTATTTTTGTCGCCCTCTTCGCCCTGAATTTTTAAAACAGTAATAAGTTAGATTCCCTGACTTTTTACTTTTGAATTAATATAAAACAATAGAAATGTCGTCAACCTGGTTTCGTCGTATTAAAAAAGGTATTTCTACCGAAACGAAAGAAAAGAAAGAAGCGCCTGATGGACTTTGGCACAAATGTCCTGAATGCAGGACAACCATTACTCAGACTGCATTAAAGGAAAACCTTTATCTATGTCCGAATTGTAATTTTCACAACCGTATCAACGCCGAAGAATATTTTGATATATTATTTGATAACGGGCAGTTTGAAGAACTTTTTGGCAATATCGCACCAAAAGACAATCTTAAATTCGTGGATGTAAAGCCTTACGAAGCAAGATTGAAAAGCGCTCAAAAAACTACCGGATTATTGGATGCAATGACCGTTGGGGTAGGGGATATTGATGGAAAACCATTGGTAATTGCCTGCATGAACTTTAATTTTATTGGTGGTTCAATGGGGTCGGTTGTCGGTGAGAAGATTGCACGCGGTATTGATTACAGCATCAAGCATAAACTGCCATTTATGATTATTTCAAAATCAGGCGGTGCGCGTATGATGGAAAGTGCTTTTTCGTTGATGCAAATGGCAAAAACATCTGCAAAGCTTACACAGCTTGCAAATGCTAAACTGCCCTATATATCATTAATGACAGACCCTACAACAGGCGGTGTTACGGCATCATTTGCAATGTTGGGAGATATTAATATTGCTGAGCCCAATGCCCTGATAGGTTTTGCAGGTCCGCGTATTATTAAAGAAACCATCAAAAAAGATTTGCCTGCAGGTTTCCAACGAAGCGAATTTTTGGTTGAAAAAGGTTTTCTGGATTATGTTGTAAACAGGAAAGACCTGAAACGTAAGCTGAGTGATGCTATTGAGTGGTTTATAGGGTAATGATCAGAACCGGAGTTTTCTTTTTTTGAAAAAGAATTATAAAGAAATTAGACTGTGCCACGTTTTGGCGTACATGGTAGGTACTTTTGCTTTATAATATTAATCCGGCCGTTGTTAGTGTTATATCAGAAACAGAAAATAGAAAAATAAAATTAACAATATAAAAATCAAATCAACATGTCAGAGGAAAAACTGAAGGCGCTCAAAATGACGCTTGACAAAATAGATAAGGATTTCGGTAAAGGTTCTGTAATGAAATTGGGAGAGAAACAAACAACCGAAATGGAAGTTGTTTCAACCGGTTCATTAGGATTGGACGTGGCTTTAGGTGTGGGTGGTTTTCCTCGTGGCAGAATCATTGAAATATACGGTCCGGAATCTTCAGGTAAAACAACGATTGCTATCCACACTATTGCAGAAGCACAGAAGAAAGGTGGTATTTGCGCTATAGTAGATGCGGAGCATGCTTTCGATTCGGGTTATGCAAGAAAATTAGGAGTGGATGTCGATAACCTTTTAATCTCCCAGCCCGATTATGGTGAGCAGGCTTTGGAAATTGCTGAGCGCCTTATTCTGTCCGGAGCTTTGGATGTTGTTGTAATCGACTCGGTTGCTGCATTGGTTCCCAAAAGCGAATTGGAAGGTGAAATGGGCGACAGCAAAATGGGCTTGCAGGCGCGTTTGATGAGTCAGGCAATGCGTAAATTGACGGCCACTATTGCACGTACCAACTGTACTTGTATTTTTATCAACCAATTGCGTGAGAAAATCGGTGTAATGTTTGGTAATCCTGAAACGACAACCGGTGGTAACGCATTAAAATTCTATGCATCCGTACGTTTGGATATCCGTCGTATTGCTCAGATTAAAGACGGTGATGTTGCTACAGGTAACCGTACACGTGTGAAGGTTGTAAAAAATAAAGTAGCGCCGCCTTTCCGTCAGGTAGAATTTGACATCATTTTTGGTGAAGGTATCAGCAAGATTGGTGAAATAATTGATATGGGTGTCGAAATGGGTTTTCTGACTAAAAGCGGTTCCTGGTTTAGCTCCGGTGATACCAAAATTGGTCAGGGTCGTGATGCGGTGAAAAACTTTTTGATTGACAATCCTGAATTTGCTGCAGAAATCGAAGGTAAAATCAGGGAAGCATTGAAAGCTAAAGCTGACGCATAATAAATTAATAGAATAGTCTTTAAACGGTTGTTACTCAAAAGTTACAACCGTTTTTTATTTGATTGGATTTTTAAAATCAAAAAAGTATAGTTGTAAAAATAATGTTACAACTGTTAATTCAGGCAATCGCAGCTAAACCATTTATTATATAATTCGTCAAAAGACCATAAAAAGAGAAATTATGAAAAGGAAAAACTGGTTTTCATTGGTAGCATTGGCATTGATTTTATCATTCGCATTGAGTTCTTGTTATGTTGGTTATTACGGGCCGCGTAGGGGTTATGGTGGGCGTCCGCATCATCATCATGGCGGATATCACGGAGGTGGTTACAGGTAATTGGGTTTAAGTTTGAAAACCGACAACAGGCAATCTGATTCAGGTTGCCTGTTGTGTTTTACGCGTAAACATCGCAATACATCGCTGATTTCGTACATTTGTCAACATTTTTAAAAACATTTCTTGGAAAAATACTATTTTCAAAAAATATTGTCTTCAAAAAAATAAACTAAACACATTGCGCTTAAAATCGCTTGAAATAAAAGGATTCAAATCCTTTGCGGATAAAACACAAATATTGCTCGACAACCCGATAACCGGAATTGTAGGCCCGAATGGTTGTGGTAAATCCAATATCATTGATGCCATTCGCTGGGTAATTGGTGAACATAAAATTAAATCCCTTCGTTCGGACAATCTGGATGATTTGGTATTTAATGGTTCGAGGAGCCGCTCTGCGTCCGGCATGGCGGAAGTGTCGCTTACATTTGAAAATACCCGTAACCTTCTTCCCACCGAATTTACAACGGTTACCATTACACGTAAATTTTATAAGAGTGGTGAAAGTGAATATCGCCTGAACGATGTTAGCTGCCGTTTAAAAGACATTCATAATCTGTTTCTTGATACCGGTGTCAGCAACGATTCTTATGCTATCATTGAATTGGGCATGGTGGACGATATCATTAAAGATAAAGAAGGCAGCCGCCGCAGAATGTTGGAACAAGCCGCCGGTATTTCTATTTACAAAACGAGGAAGAAAGAAGCCAAATCGAAGCTGGAAGCCACATTACAGGATATTTCGAGAATTGATGATTTGCTTTTTGAAATCGGCAATAACTTAAGAACGCTTGAAAGCCAGGCTAAAAAAGCAGAACGTTATTTTCAGATAAAGGGTGAATATAAAGAAGTAAGCATTGAATTGGCGAAAGCTTCTCTGGAGGAATTCAACGATAAGTATCAGGACCTTAATACGCAGCATGATATTGAGCATGACAAGAAGCTAAAGATTGAAACGGAGATTGCAGGAGATGAAGCAGAGATTGAAGCCAATAAAGTGAAATTGGTTCAGAAGGAACAGGAATTGAATGGTTTGCAAAAACAATTCAATGAGCTTGTAAATCGCATACGTTCATTGGAAAGCGATAAAAAGCTTGCTGCGCAACGTCTGGACCATTTACAGGACAGAGAAAAAAGTCTGAACCTTTTTCTTACGAATGCCGATAACCAATTAAAGCAATTAAACGAATCTATCGCTTTTGCGGACCAGCAAATTAAAACGGAACTGGATGCAACGGAGGATTTACGTGATGCATTGGAAACTTTACGCGATACCTTAGACGAGAAAAGAGAGCTGTTTGATGCAAAGAAACAAACCCTGGAACATCAAAGAAATAATCTTCAGCAATTCCAGCGCAAACAATTTGATGCAGAGAAAAAAGTGGCTGTGGCAGATACTTCTGTAATGAATCTGCAAAGATCCATGCAACAGATTCAGGATGAAAAAGCGCAACGCACTTCGCAAATAAGTAGTTTGAATACTGAGAAGCAGGAATCGGAAGCGCTTGCGCAAGACAGCCAGGAAACCTTGCAAAATTTAATTACGAAGCAGGACGAAACCAAAGTACAAATATTAGAAGGGCAGGAGCAGCTGGAAACTTTGCGTGCACAATTAGTAGAACAAAACAGGAAACTGGATGCGCGCCGCAATGAACATGACTTGTTGAAATCATTGGTTGATAGTCTGGAAGGTTATCCGGATAGTATTAAGTTCCTGAAGAAAAATAAAGACTGGAACAGCAATGCGCCGTTGCTTTCCGATGTTTTTGTGGTGCAGGATGAATATCGCACAGCGTTGGAAAACGTACTGGACAATTACCTGAATTATTATGTTGTAGAGAATGTAGAAGAAGCGGCACAGGCCGTGCGTTTGCTGGACAATAATAAAAAAGGGAAAGCAAATTTTTTCCTGTTGAATCAATTTGATTCCGTTCAGAATCCAAAACCCAAAGTCGGGGATTCAAATGAAGATCTGATTCCTGCATTAAGTGTTGTAAATGTCGATGAACAATATCAGGCATTAGCGGAATATCTGTTGGGACATGTTTATATCTCATCTGAAAGCATTGCTACAACCGATGTTGAGGATGGGAATGTTTTGATTGAAAAATCAGGAAAATCAGTAAGAGGTAAATATACATTAGGCGGCGGCAGTATTGGTTTGTTCGAGGGCAATAAAATAGGCCGTGCCAAAAATCTGGAAAAACTTACACAGGAAATTGCCGGACTGACATCTTCAACAACCGATTTAAAGCAACAGATTGCCGAAACTCAAACGCGTATTACGGGCTATAATCAGGCTTTGAATGATAAAGCGATTGAGCAAAACAGGAATGAAATTAACCGCTTGAATAATCAGGTAATCAATCTTGCGCATCGTATCGAAAACTTTGAACACCTGAATCAGACTGCTGAAAAGCGTTTGCAGGATTTGGAAGAACAACTGGCAGATACGCAGGATAATATCAGCGGTACGAGAGGTGAACTGGATGAGATTACAATAGAGTTGCAATCGCTGCAAGGCGCTATACAGAAGGCTTCGGAAGAATTTGCCACGGTGGAGCAGGACTTCAATATGGCGCAGCAACAATACAATAATCAAAACATACAATATACACGCCAGCAGAGCAAGATTGAAAATCTGAAGCAGGAATTAAGTTTCAGGAACAATCAATTGACTGATTTACAGCAACAGATTGCCAATAATAAAGAGCAACTGAAGGAAACAGCATTACAAATCTCTGAAACAAGTGGCAAGCTCCACTTTGGCGATAATGAGTTGTATGAACTATTGCAGAAAAAAGAAGCGGATGAAAAAGGTTTGAGTGAAAAAGACCGTGTTTATTATGAAATGCGTAATGCTATCAGTGAACATGAAAGTAAAATCAGCCGTCAACGGAGAGAAAAGGAACAAGCAGAAACTTTATTGAATTCCATTAAAGAGAAGCTCAATGAAATGAAGCTGCAGGTGGCAGGCATGAAAGAAAGATTGAGTGTGGAATTTAAAGTTGACCTGGACGAAATATTGGAAGAAGAACGTAAGAATGATATGACGGTTGAGGAATTGAATGCTGAAGCCGATCGTATGAAGAAGCGTCTTGATAACATGGGTGAAGTGAATCCTACAGCTATTGAGGCTTATGGTGAGATTAAAGTAAGACATGATTTCATTGTAGATCAGAAAGCCGATTTAATGGAAGCCCATGACATGTTGATGGCAACCATTGAAGAAGTTGAAAATACTGCCAATGCTAAGTTCAGGGAAACCTTTGATGCCGTACGCACTAATTTTCAACAGGTATTCAAGGCTTTGTTTACCGAAGAAGATACTGCGGATTTGAAATTGACAGATCCTGATAACGTTGCTGACAGCGGCATTGAGATTTATGCACAGCCAAAAGGTAAACGTCCGAGTACATTGACGCAACTATCGGGTGGCGAAAAGACTTTGACTTCTACGGCGTTTTTGTTTGCTATTTATCTTATCAAACCTGCACCCTTCTGTATTTTGGATGAAGTAGATGCGCCATTGGATGATGCGAATGTCGGTAAGTTTACACAGATGATTCGTAGGTTCAGCGATAATTCGCAGTTCATTATTGTAACCCATAATAAACAAACTATGGCTGCTGTGGATGTTATTTACGGTGTAACCATGCAGGAGGCCGGTGTGAGTAAATTGGTTCCGGTTGATTTCAGAAGCTTGAATTAGAATAATCAATTCTTTATAAAAATAAAGCTGCCTCTTTTTTTGAGGCAGCTTTGTTTTTGTTGTAATCTTTTATTTTTTCAATAATGTAGATTTAGTTGCATAGAGTAAAGCTTAAATTTTGTTTATTAATCCATTGCCAATGCAATAGTTGCAATACTAACTTTCACACTTTTTGTTTTTAATAATTCTAATGCGCAGGACTCAAGCGTGGCGCCTGTTGTAAGTACATCATCAATAAGCAAAATGTGTTTGTTCTTTAAGTCTTGTTTTTTTAATACAGAAAAAATACCCGACACATTTTCTATTCTTTCCAATCTGTTTTTAGTAGTTTGAGAATGTGTAAACTTTGTTCGTATAACTGAATTTTTTAGCAGAGATATGTTTAATTCCTTTGCTATGCTTTCGGCAAAAATCTCAGCCTGATTGAATCCTCTTTGCCGCTCCTTTCTTTTATGCAGAGGAATGGCAATAATATAGTCGATTTTATTTATCCAGTCAGTTGATTTGAGTTCTGAAGCAAAAAGCATTCCTAACAACCGGCCTATATCTTTCTTGCCTTCGTATTTGAACGTATGAAGTAGGTCCTGTACTATGCCATCTTTGGTGAAATAGACGAACGATGTTGCGTGTTCAATGGGTGCGCGCCCAATGAAAATATTTGCAGCTTTATTTTCCTGATGATTGTGAAACCCGGTTCGTGGCAGTTTTAAGATGCAATGTAAGCAAAGGCTGTTTTCATCGCGGTGAAGCGGGCGATTGCAGGAGGCACAAAGCTGCGGATAAAATAAATGCAGTAGGCTTTCAGCCGTGTTTTTTAATATAGAAATTATCATGGGTAATCATTATATAAAATGAATCAACCTTTGAAGAACAAGATTGAACCCTTTGATAGTGCGTAATGGATGGTGTCTTTTCTTTTCAAAAATAAAGATATTAAATTTATAACAACATTATGCAATTTGGGTACGAAGTGCATCTGTATTTTGACTTTATTTGTATTCTTCATTCTTCTTTTAAAAATATGCTATGCTAAAGCAAGTCATAACTATTCTATTGTTTTTTATTTATCTGCCTGTTTGGTCTTTTGCACAGAATAAAGCAGGAGACAGCCATTATGCCATTGAGTGGGTAAAGATTGATTCATTGCTTGAAAAAGGATTGCCCAAATCAGCCCGGCCTATGGTTGAAAAGATACTCAATGATGCTATGACGAAGAATGATATTCCGGATAAAATAAAGGCTCAGGTTTATCTGATCAATTTGAAATATGAAAATGAAGAGCATGCCTTACAGCAACAGATAAAGGCATCGGAATCTTTAGCAGGTAAAAGTTCAGGTGTTGAAAAAGCAATATGGCAAAATCTTACAGCCGGCCTGTACTGGAACTACTACGAGCAAAACAGATATGAATTGTACAACAGGACGAAATTGGAACAAACTACTTCCGATGATATAGAAACCTGGGATGCAGTTGCTTTAATAAACCGCATTGCAGAATTATACGAAGCATCTATTGAAGACAAAACACTCTTACAATCAACTCCGGTCGGACAGTATGAACCCATCATTTCGAAAGGAATTAATACAAAAGCATTGCGGCCTACATTGTATGACTTGCTTGCATTTAAGGCGATTGATTTCTTCCAGGATGAAGAAGCAACTGTTACGAAAGTAGCAGATGCGTTTCAGATAGATGGCAGTCTGTGGTTTGAACCTGCGAATAAATTCAGCGCTGTTCGTGTAAAAGTAAAAGATGGCTCTTCTTTTAAGTTCAGAACTCTGAGATTATTTCAGGATTTGATAGCCTTCCATTTAAATGATACTAAGCCCGAAGCTTTGATAGATGCGGATTTGCAGCGATTGGAATTTGTGCATGCAAATAGTGTCAATGCTCAAAAAGACAGTCTTTATGTAATGGCTTTGCAAAAGATTATCGATAAATTTCCTGCAAGCCCCTCAAGTGCACAGGCATTATTTTTAATAGCACAACAGCAGATGAATGAAGGCGAAAATTATGTTCCTGTTTATCGTAAAATGCCAAAGAAGAAAAGCAATAGAAATTTACCTGCAATACAACAACAATTAGTATCGATTATTTCAAAATTTCCTAAATCAGAAGGCGCTGTAAATGCTCAAAACTTATTAAATCAAATCAATGAGGTTTCTTTGTCTTTACAGGCAGAGCAAGTCAATATTCCCGACGAAAACATAAAGGCATTGGTAATTTATAAGAATGTCCCCACGGTTTTTCTGAAGCTATACAAAGTGCCTTTTAAAACTAATATGTATGAATATACTTCAGAAGATTCTCTGTTGAATAATATTCAGAAATTACAGCCGCTCCGCACATGGCAGCAATTATTGCCCGGTATTGCTGACTTAGAGCAGCATAGTGCCGAAATTAAAATAGATGCCTTGCCCATGGGTAGTTATGCATTGATAGCAAGCAGTAAGGAAAATATTGCTGACAAAGATCAAATCGTTACTTACAGCTCATTTCAGGTTTCCGGCATTAGTTTTGTTGCACAGCAGAATAATGAAAAGCAAGGTTACGTTTTGAATCGTAAAACCGGTTATCCGTTATCAGGCGTAAAGCTATTTTACTATAATGACAGCTATCAAAATTCAAGAACAAATTATAAACTATTAGGCGATGGCGTGAGTGATGAAAACGGAATGGTGCATTTGCCGGTTTATAAAAACTATGATTACACCAAGGCTATCAGAAATATATTGCTTGTAAAAGGAATTGACTCGGTTTATATCGGAGGTAATATTAACAGTTATGCGAATGAACAATCTGATAACGTTCATACACAGACTTTTTTCTTTACCGACAGATCCATTTATCGTCCGGGACAAACATTATATTTCAAAGGAATAATGGTGAAGAGCA
The DNA here is from genome assembly GCF_008629695.1 of Taibaiella lutea. GTDB lineage: Bacteria > Bacteroidota > Bacteroidia > Chitinophagales > Chitinophagaceae > Taibaiella > Taibaiella lutea. Next base: position 1,123,720 of record NZ_VWSH01000001.1, on the reverse strand, counting down.
GTAATGGCAACAGGAAAAACGACGTAGTTGCAAATGAAAACACAACTGTTACATTATATGATGCCAATAATCAGAAGCAGGCTTCCCTTCAGCTAAAAACAAATGAGTTCGGCTCCTTCTCCGGTACATTTCAATTGCCCGATGGTTTGATGAATGGAATGATGCGCATCAGCAATGAAAATGGTAGTGAATCTTTTTCAGTAGAAGAATATAAGCGCCCTAAATTCTATGTGGAATTTGACACATTAAAAGGAAGCTATGCTTTGAATGAAGATGTTACTGTAAAAGGTTTTGCAAAGGCCTATGCTGGCAATAATGTGGATGGAGCTTCTGTAAAATACAGAGTAGTCCGGAAGACACGCTTTCCATATTATTGGTGTTATTATTATTGGGGAATGCCGCAGGCAACGGAAACAGAAGTTGCCAATGGAAACATTGTAACCGCTGTTGATGGTTCTTTTGAAATTCCGTTTAAAACAATGCCGGATTTAAGCATTGAACCAAAATCCATGCCATTGTTTTACTATGAAGTATATGCTGATGTTACAGACATCAATGGTGAAACAAGGAGCGGAACGCAACAGCTTGTCAGCGGATATACATCCCTTCAGATAGTTGCATCTATTCCGGAAATATCAAAGCCAAAAGATCTGCAGCAACTTAGTATTACAACAGAAAATCTGAATAATATATTTACATCGGCAAACGTTCATATTGCTATTTCAAGATTAAAATTTCCAGGGTTCTTCCGTAAAAGAATATGGTCTGTTCCTGATCAGTTTGTAATGACTGAAAATGAATTTCACAAAGCTTTTCCAAACGATGAATATAAGGAAGAAAATAATTACCTGAACTGGGAAATTGAAAAAGTACTTTTTGAAAAAAACTGGACAACCGTTGCAAATGGAAAACTGGAAGTTCCATCGGAAACATGGAACCAGAATGGATGGTATGTAATAGAAATTAAAACCAAAGATGCACAAGGTCATGAAATTGTAGAGAAAAAATACACGCATGTTTGGGCTCCGGGAAAAAAAGAACCGAATCAACAACCATTGATTGCTTTTACAGAAAAAGAAAGTTACGAGCCCGGTGAAAAAATGGAATTGTGGCTTGGAACCGGTATTGATAATCCTTATTTGGTGCACACTTCTTCCGTTCAATATAAAAGCACCAATCCAATTCGTATCGATATTCAGGAAAAGGATAGAGGCGGTATGACTTTCTCCTGGTTATATGTTTATGACAACCGCGTTTATACTATTGATAAAACTATAAATGTTCCCTGGAGCAATAAAGATTTGCAGATTGAATGGAGAACACACAGGGACAAATTACAGCCGGGAACGAAAGAACAATGGACATTAACCATAAAAGGTAATAAAAAGGAAAGAGTTACGTCTGAACTATTGGCAGGTATGTATGATGCTTCCCTCGATGCATTCAAGCCTCATGACTGGAATTGGCAGAAATTATTTCCGGATGTTTATAGCATGCAAGCCTGGAACGATAATCTTGGATTTGGCTTAAACAGTTCAAGGCAATTGATTTATGGCTTGTCACCGAAATATGGATATTTTGAAAAAAGATACGACGAGCTTATAAGTTTCGAAAATAATTATGTTACTGAGTCAGCATACGGCGGCAGAGTTATGTCCTTTGCAGCTCCGGCTTTTGATGGTACTCCAGGAGCTACAGCTAAAGTAAATGAAAGGAAATCCAAAGTATTGTTTGCTAATTCAATGGATTACAAAGAAGATATAGAAGAAGAACCAAGACATATGATGTTGCCGGAAGCTACTACACCCAACGAGCAGATAAGCAATATTCCAATACGCAAAAACCTACAGGAAACAGCTTTCTTTTTTCCGCAATTAAAAACAGATTCGTCGGGCAATGTAAGTTTTACGTTCACTATGCCGGAAGCTTTGACAGAATGGAAGATGATGGCTTTTGCGCATACCCAAGATTGGAAAACAGGCTATCTGCAAGGCAAAGTAAAAACACAGAAGGATTTGATGGTGATGCCCAACATGCCAAGGTTTTTACGTCAGGGCGACAACATTCAGTTCAGTACAAAAATTGTCAACCTTAGTGAGAATGTTTTAAAAGGAAACGCTACTATTGAATTACTTGATGCACAAACATTACAACCTGTTCCGTTCGCGCAATTCATGTCATTAACATGGTCGTCAGATGAACACGATTCAAAACCATTTACTGTAAACAAAGGTCAGAGTACGGTTGCCAGTTGGAATCTTCATGTTCCGGAAAGCCGCTACACGCCGGTAATCGTAAGGATTACAGCAAAGTCGGGTAACTTTAGTGATGGTGAAGAAAATACATTGCCTGTCATTACAAATCGTATGTTGGTTACAGAAACGTTGCCTGTTTCTATTAACGGTAATGAAAGCAAAACCTACACATTAAACAACCTTGTAAACAATACCAGTAACACTTTATTGCCGCATAGCCTGACTGTTGAATTTACAGGCAATCCTGCATGGTATGCGGTGCAGTCTTTGCCTTATCTGATGGAGTATCCTTATGAATGTGCAGAGCAGACTTTCAACAGATTTTATGCCAATGCTCTGGCGCAGCATATAGTTGCACAATCACCTAAAATACAACAGATTTTTAACCAATGGCAGGGAAAAGACAGTGCAGCTTTAATATCCAATCTTGAAAAAAATGAGGAGCTTAAAACAGCTTTATTGGAAGAGACACCGTGGGTAATGGAAGCTCAAAACGAAACAGCCCAAAAACACAGAGTAGCATTGCTTTTTCAGGCAAATAAGCTTTCAAAGGAATTTAAGAAAACGCTTGAAAAACTTGAGCAAATGCAGTCGCAGGATGGTAGTTTTCCGTGGTTTAAAGGTATGTACGGCGATAGGTTTATTACGCAATATATCCTGACCGGAATGGGGAGATTGCAAAAACTGAATGTAAAGAATTCAGACAACAATGATTTGAAACAAATCTATTCAAAGGCTTTACATTATACTGATGCGCAAATGAATGACGAATACAAGGAATTGCTGAAAAACAAAGCTGATATGAACTTGCAGCATATCAGCAATTATCAGGTTCAATATTTGTATATGCGCAGTTTTTACGTTGGGAGTTCATTAAGTGCAGAAAACAAGAAAGCATTTGACTATTATAAACAGCAGGCAGGGAAATATTGGTCGAAATTCAATCCCTATATGAAAGGTCAGATAGCATTGGCTTTGTACAGAACGGGTGATGCGAAGACGGCTTTGCAAATTATGCAATCCCTGAAAGAAACGGCCATTCAGAATGAGGAATCAGGTATGTACTGGAAAGACATGCCAAGAGGTTATAGTTGGTCGGAGGCTCCGATTGAAAGCCAGTCTTTATTAATTGAAGCATTTACTGAAATCACAAAAGATATACCTTCTGTTGAAGCAATGAAATTGTGGTTATTGAAAAATAAGCAAACCCAAAACTGGAATACTACCAAAGCTACAGCAGATGCATGTTATGCGCTATTGCTAAGCGGAAATGACTGGTTAGTTAACGAGCCCGATGTCGTAATTCAATTAGGGAATGAAAAAATTAAATCTTCTGATTTACCTGAACAAGCAGGAACAGGATATTTCAAAAAACGTATTGCAGGTAAAGATATAACCAAGGACATGGGTAATATTAAAGTCATTGTTGAAAATTCAGGTTCGCAAAATCAGGTAAGCTGGGGTGCCGTTTATTGGCAGTATTTCGATCAGATGGATAAAATTCCGACGGTTACTTCAACACCCGTTCAGTTGGAAAAACAATTGTATAAGGAAACGAATAGTGATAACGGACCTGTTTTGGTAGCCCTGACAGAAGGAAATAAGTTGCAGGTAGGCGATAAAGTTAAAATCAGGATTGTTGTAAAAGTGGATAGAGATATGGAATATGTTCAATTGAAAGATATGCGCGCTGCTTGCTTTGAGCCTGTTGATGTTTTAAGCCAATATCATTATCAAAGCGGCATCGGTTATTTTCAAAGTACTAAGGATATTTCAACCAATTTTTTCTTCGACCATCTTTCGAAAGGCACCTATGTTTTTGAATATCCTGTTTGGGTAAGCGCAAAAGGCAATTACACAAATGGCATTACCAGTATTCAGTGTATGTATGCCCCTGAATTTAGCAGCCATACCGAAGGTATCCGGGTGGAAGTGAAATAATTCGGGCTGTTAGGTTTTATTAAATAATGTCCGAAAAGTGCAGCTATAAAGTTTTTTAATTGACTCTTCAAAATTTCTTAATTGATTATTGTACAATAATTTGATAGCATTTCTTTATCTTCGCCGTCCATGAAGAAGTTTATTGCAGTCATATTTTTAACCATTTTCAGTATCCAGTTGCTTCCGTTAAAAGCAATTGGAAAAATGTTATGGAATAATCAGATGACAGAAGAAGTGCATGATCATGTGCCGCTTCAAAAAAAAATGAATACTTCTGATCATGATAAGTTTTGGTATCTTGATTTCTCTGCTTCCAAAACCATTGCTGAAAATGCTCCTTGTTATCTCCATGCTTTGCGCGACGAAGCATTAATAAAATGTTTGCATCTGGAAGTGCTCCTGCAACCTCCGAACATTCAATAAGATTTTTTAACGTCCTCAATATTGAAGCGAGTATTCCGTGAATTTATTGTTTTATCATCTGACTTTGTTGAAAAGGTCTGATAGTTCAATAATTGTGTGGTGCCTCAGCTTGTCAAAACCACAAAATCTTTATAACTCGAATGTAATTTCTGAGTCCTTGGGATGCGGGTTTCAATATTGTTATGACTTCTTGTAATCTTATTGATTTTGTAACTCACATTTTTATATGTCACACAAAAAATCTTTTTTCGCAACGGCGAAAAATGACCTTGTTTCAGGCCTTATCGTATTTTTAATCGCCTTGCCTTTATGTCTTGGGATTGCACAAGCATCCAATGCGCCTTTATTTTCTGGAATTGTAGCTGGTGTTATCGGCGGTATAATAATAGGTTTTTTAAGTAAAAGCACTTTTAGTGTAAGTGGTCCTGCTGCAGGGCTTGTTGCTATTGTTGTAGGAGCAATTTCAGAATTGAAAACATTCGAAATTTTTCTTTGTGCTGTAATTGTCGCAGGCGCTTTGCAAATGCTGTTAGGTATTATAAAAGCCGGAACATTTGCCAATTTTTTCCCGACCAGCGTTATTGAAGGAATGTTAGCTGGTATCGGGCTAACGATTATATTTAAGCAATTACCTGATGCGGTGGGATATTCTAAAAACCGCGTTGGTATGCTTGACGGAGAACGCGGAATGGATGTAAACATTCTTACAGGTATATCCGATAATATACACTGGGGGGCGGTTCTGATAACGATAGTATGTCTGGGACTTTTGATTTTATGGAATACCAAGCCTTTTAAGAAAGTGCAGATGATTCCTGCAGGATTGGTAGTTGTTATAATAGGGACTTTACTTGCTTTGCTATTTCAACAATCCAGTGATACACTTCGTTTAAGCGAAAACTATCTGGTACAATTGAAAGTACCGGAATCTGCAGCCGATTTTTTTGCCCAGTTTGCAAGGCCTGACTTGTCCGGATTTAAGAATCCCGAGGTATGGAAATATGGTTTAATCATTGCGATTGTTGCCTCCATCGAAACACTATTGTGTATCGAAGCGACAGATAAACTGGATCCATTGAAAAGGAACACTTCGGGCAATAGTGAGCTCATAGCGCAAGGCGTTGGTAATGTTGTAAGTGGTCTTTTAGGCGGCCTTCCCATTACATCCGTAATTGTTCGCTCCAGTGCCAACATCAATGCCGGGGCCAAATCAAAACTTTCAACTATTATACACGGAATTTTGCTGTTTGCGTGTGTGGCCGCTATTCCTACCGTTTTAAACATGATTCCTAAGTCTGCTTTGGCTGCGATTCTGATATTTACAGGGTATCGCCTGGCTAAGCCTTCGGTTTTTGTTCACATGTATAAAGTAGGAAGGACAGAATTTGTTCCGTTTGTTATAACTGCCATCGCTGTAGCCCTGCCTTTTTTGGGTTTGTTAAAAGGAGTTGGTTTAGGAATGATTATGAGTATTTTCTATTTGTTACGTGCCAATATAAGGATCCCATATTATTACAAACGTATCAAATTGGAAAATCAGGATGTAATTACATTGGAATTAGCACAAGAGGTATCGTTCTTAAATAAAGGGAGTATCAAACAAACATTAGACAGCTTCCCTGAAGATATAACAGTTGTGATAGACGCAACACTTTCAGAATATATAGATTATGATATCCTTGAAGAAATCAGGGAGTTTTATATAGCAAAAGCCCCATCCAAAAATATTACAGTCTCCCTTGTCGGATTCAGGAATGAATATAAAATCCCGAAGGGATCGAGTGTACATCTTTCTATGGATAAATTAGAGGCAAACGAAGAAGCAAAAAAATGGTCCGGTAAGTATAGCAAATTGCTAAAAGAACTGGAATCTTAATGCTGATAATTGAAATAAATAATATTTAAAACAAAAAACTGAACAAATGGCACCTGTAAATATTGATCCTTCAGCTATGACCGCTGATTTGGCATTACAATTATTGAAAGATGGTAATGAGCGCTTTACATCTGGCTTGAGCGCCAACCGCGATTTATTACAAAAAGTAAAAGAAACAAAAGATGGCCAGAAACCATTCGCTGCTATATTAAGCTGTATGGATTCCCGTGCTCCTGCAGAACTGATTTTCGATCAGGGAATCGGAGATATTTTTAATATCCGTGTAGCCGGAAATGTAATATCGCCTTATGTTCTGGGTTCTCTGGAATATGCAGTTGCGGTTGCCGGTTCCAAATTGATTTTGGTAATGGGGCATACAGGTTGCGGCGCCATAAAAGGTGCGTGTGACGATGTTAAATTAGGGAACCTTACTGATCTGTTAGCCCAAATCAAAGATTCTGTTACCAATGAAATCACTGAAACAGAAAACAGAACAGGTACAAACAGCATATTTGTAAACAAGGTTTCCATGTTAAATGTATTGCATTCTGTAGAGCAAATGATGGCTCAAAGTGAAGTCATCAGATCTTATGTAGAAAATGGTACCATTAAAATAATTCCTGCAATGTATGATGTTTCAACAGGGATTGTTTCTTTTCAGCATGAGTTGCAAACAGCTTAAAGAAAATTTCTAAATCCAATCGAAAAGAGGCTGCAATATTACATTGCAGCCTCTTTTTTGATATTTCAACATTTGTGTTATCTAATATCTAATATCTGAATACTACCAGTCTTTTTCCATTTTAACAGGAACGGCTTTGCCTTTTTCTTTCTTGTCCTGTAGCTTTTTTTCTTCTTGCTGTAATGCATTCAGAAGGTTGTCAGCTTGTTCTTTAGTCAGTTTACTTGGCTGGCCCTGAGGCTTTTGTTCCTGTTTGTTCTCGTCTTTTTTGTCCTGCTGGTCTTTTTTGTCACCATCTTTTTTATCCTGATCCTTTTTATCCTGCTCCTTCTTATCCTGATTTTGCTTGTCTTTATTATCCTTATTGTCTTTTTTGTCTTTGTTGTTTTTACCTCCTCCACCATCTTTTTTTAGCATGGCATTGGCATAAGCCAGATTATATTTAGTATCGGCATCTGTAGGGTCGCGTCTTAAAGATTCTTTATAAGCATTGATAGCATCTTCCCATTTTTTTTCTTCGAGATAAGTATTGCCGATGTTATGATAAGCCCTTGCCTGTTCTTTTTTGTCTTTTGTATTCTTAATGCTTGCTTCCAGAACCTTTCTGCTATTTTCATAATCTTTGCTTTTGTACAAAGCATCTCCCAGGTTAAACATGCCCGTCCTTGATAAAGGATTTTTCTGTAATGCTGTTGTATAAACACGTTGCGCGTCTTTATACTTTTTGTCCTTATATAATTCGTTGCCTTTGCGCAATTCAGGATTTACATTCTGAGGTTTTGGTGCAGGCGCCGTTTGAGCTGACACCTGACAGTAATTCAACACAAATAACAGAGTAATTATATTTCTCACTTTTATAACCATTAAATAGAAACCGATTGTTTTTTTAGTAATGATGCAGCCGGAATAATCCATTCTGCAATAATCAGTAATAACGCTGCAGCTATGAAGTATTGGAAATAACTGTTATAGTCAGTAAACAAAACACTTCCGAAACTCTTACCTTCCATACTATCCACCAATGAAATCAATTTGTCTGCAGTCTGCTTGGTATTGGTAAGGTAAGTGTATGTGCCGCCCGTGGAAGCTGCTATGGATTTCAATGCCTCTTCATTGAGTTTAGTGATAACAGGTTGCCCGTTCTCATCCAGTTTCGGAGCGCCCGTTTCCGGATCGAAAATAGTAGAACCTTGCGGTGAGCCTATCCCTATTGTATGAATTATAACCCCCTCTTTCGCTGCTTCTTTCGCAGCATCCAAAGCACGTTCATCATGGTCTTCCCCGTCGGAAATAAGAATAATGGATTTGTATTTTCTCTCTTTTTGGCTGAAAGATGTATTTGCTAAATCAACGGCATCACCCAAAACGGTTCCCTGTGTTGGTATCATGTCAGGGTTCACTGTTCCCAATAACATTTTGGAAGCACTATAATCAATAGTCAATGGCACTTGTAAATAAGCTTTGCCTGCAAACACCACCAATCCAACTCTGTCATTCACCATTTGATTAATCATGGTTTCAATAAGCTGTTTGGCACGCGTAAGCCTGTCCGGCTGCACATCCTTTGCCAGCATGCTTTTACTCACATCCAATGCAAAAAATACATCCACCCCTTTGCGTTCCGCTTTTTCGGTTTGGGCACCTTTTTGCAGATTTGCCAATCCGACAATACTGAAAAACAGCGCTATTATCAATAAAACAATTCTGGTGGTACTGCGACCTGCAATACGGCCTTTTACCAAATGTTTTATAAGTGCGGGGTCAGCCAGCTTATTGATTTTTGTTTTGCGCCATCTTAAATAAATAACGTACAAAACAATTATAACCGGAATAAGCAGGAGCATAGACAAATACTCGAAATTCTGAAATCGAAACATATTGAAAACTAAATCTGCTTTTAGCTATTTACTCGAATTAACAAAAATAAGGTAAGTAAAATAAACGAAAATCAATAAAAAGTTATTGTGCATTTTTTAACGAGGCATAATAATAAGCTGAATATTGCTATTTTTGTGCGCATTTTCCTGATTTGGACAAATGAAAAACTTACAAATGAAAAATACACCATTCACAGACAAACACATTGCGCTTGGCGCTAAAATGGCAGAATTTGCCGGCTACAATATGCCTATTTCTTACACAGGTATCAATGACGAACACGCTACTGTCCGTAACAATGCCGGTGTATTTGACGTAAGCCACATGGGCGAATTTATGTTGAAAGGCCCCAAAGCGCTTGATTTGATTCAAAAAGTTACCACAAATGACGCTTCAAAATTAACTGCAGGAAAAGCGCAATATTCCTGTCTGCCTAATGAAGAAGGTGGTATTGTGGACGATTTGATTGTGTATTGTATAGAAGAGAATGCGGTGTACATGTTGGTTGTAAATGCTTCGAACATTGAGAAAGACTGGAATTGGATTTCTTCAAAAAATACAGATGGTGTTGAAATGCATAATATTTCAGATAAAACTGCTTTGTTGGCAATTCAAGGGCCAAAAGCTGTGGAATATATGCAGGAATTGACAGATGTTGATCTGGTTAATCTGAAATATTACACTTTTGCCAAAGGTTCTATGGCGGGTGTTGATAATGTGATTTTCAGTGCAACGGGCTATACAGGAAGTGGTGGCGTTGAAATTTATTTTGAAGATAAAGACGGCGCAGCCGATAAAATCTGGGATGCTATTTTCGCAGTTGGCGACCCTAAAGGTATGAAGCCAATCGGCCTTGGTGCACGTGATACGCTTCGTTTGGAGAAAGGTTTTTGCCTTTATGGAAACGATATTGACGATACTACTTCTCCTATGGAAGCAGGTCTGGGCTGGATTACCAAATTTACCAAAGATTTTACTTCAAGAGCTATTTTTGAAAAACAAAAAGCAGAAGGTGTTACACGCAAATTGGTAGGATTGGAAATGATTGATAAAGGCATTCCACGTCATCATTACAAGATTCAGGATGCAGATGGTAACGAAATAGGATATGTAACATCAGGTACGCAATCACCAAGCTTAGGAAAGGCTATTGCTATGGCTTATGTAGATAAAGCATTTGCGGGTGAAGGCACAGAAGTTTTTGTTTCTGTGAGAGATAAAGCTTTAAAAGCCGTAGTGGTAAAAATGCCATTTTTGAAATAACGCTATGTAGGATTTGATTTCTTAAAATATGAAAATGACAACTTTTAAGGTTGTCATTTTTTTTTGCCCCGGTTTTTAAAATGATTTATTTTACTGGTATATTCCTGTTTATGAAAGAAAATAATAAGTTATCCGGTTCCGGATAATCCTTCTCTTTTGTTGATAAAAATCTATATATTACACAATGCAGATTGGATATAGGTTCTACGTGTATATTAAACGCATTTTATGTAACATTTCCTTTGTAATTTCGCACCCATTTCAAAAAAAATTCACGCTGAAATAGCAGGTGCGATTTAAATTTATTGTAATTTATCTCGAAATAAAAAACAAACATGGAAGCAACCAAAACAAAGACCAAGAGTGGGCCGAATCTAAAGAAGGAATTGCAAAAGTATTTTGGCTTTGATGGTTTTAAAGGTGAGCAGGAGCAAATTATTAAGAGCATTTTAGCTGGAAAGGATACTTTCGTTATTATGCCGACGGGTGGTGGTAAATCTCTTTGCTACCAATTACCCGCACTTATCAGCGAAGGTGTGGCGCTTATCGTGTCTCCATTGATAGCCCTGATGAAAAATCAGGTTGATTTAATCAGAGGTTACAGCGATGACGATAATGTTGCCCATTTTCTGAATTCAAGTCTGAGCCGCGTACAGCAACGCAAAGTAAAAGCAGACCTTACAGAAGGTAAAACCAAAATGCTGTATGTTGCTCCGGAAACATTGACTAAAAAGGAGAATATCGATTTTTTCTCCGATATAAATATTTCTTTCGTAGCTGTTGATGAAGCGCACTGTATTTCCGAATGGGGCCATGATTTCCGTCCGGAGTATCGCAAGCTGCGTGATATGATTACAGAAATCAATCCTGATTTGCCTATCATTGCATTGACTGCTACGGCAACGCCGAAAGTTCAGGATGATATTGTAAAAAATCTGGAACTTAAATCTCCCGAAATTTATATTGCATCGTTTAACAGGCCCAACCTTTATTATGAAGTAATACCTAAAACTTCCAAGGCACAGGTTATAAAGCACATGGTGCGTTACATCACTTCCGTAAAAGGAAAGAGCGGCATCATCTATACTTTGAACCGTAAAACCACGGAAGAGCTTGCCGGAATGCTGGGGGCGAATGGAATAAAAGCAGTTGCTTACCATGCCGGTCTGGATGCGGTAACAAGAGCGCAGCGTCAGGATCAGTTCCTGAAAGATGATGTAGAAGTAATTGTTGCTACCATTGCTTTTGGAATGGGTATTGATAAGCCTGATGTGCGTTTCGTGATGCACTATAATATTCCGAAATCGCTGGAGAATTACTACCAGGAAACAGGCCGTGCCGGTAGAGATGGCGGTCAGAGCACCTGTATTTTGTACTATTCTTATAAAGATGTTCAGAAGCTCGAACACCTAATGCGTGACAAGCCATTGAGCGAGCGTGAAATGGGTGCCCAATTGATTACGGAAACCGTTGCATACGTTGAAAGCGGCGCCTGCCGCCGTCGTTTATTGCTGCACTATTTTGGTGAAATTGACCGTATAGAAAACTGTGGAAATTGTGACAACTGCTGTCATCCGAAAGAATTGCTGGATGTAAAAGACAGTGTGAAAATTATTCTTGATGCCATTACCGAACTGGATGAACGTTTTGGAATCAACTATGTAGTTGATTTTGTTTTAGGAAAAAACAATCCTCAAATAAAAACCTTCAAACACGATAAGCTGAAATCTTTTGGTGCAGGCTTGATAATGGAAATGGATGATACATTCTGGCAATCATTAATTCGTCAGATGATGCTGGAAGATTTCATCAGGAAAGATATTGAAGAATATGGTTTGCTGAAAATAAACGAACCCGGGCATAAATTCCTGAAGAAGATTTATTCCATCAAAGTGGCCATGAACCACCAATACAGAGATCTGGACACCGGCGAGGACGAAGAAGAAAAAACAGACGGCGGAAGCGCATCGGCAGATCCTGTATTATTGGAGATGCTGGTAAAATTAAGGAAGCAGGTTGCTACTGAAAAGAATCTTCCTCCATTCGTTATTTTCCTTGAAAATTCCCTGGAAGACATGGCTTTAAGCTATCCTACCACGATGGCTGAGTTGGAGAAAATTCAGGGTGTAAGTAAAGGTAAGGCGATGAAGTTCGGTAAGAAATTTGTGGAATTGATTGCCAAGTATGTAGCTGAAAACGACATTGAAAAACCGGATGATTTTTTAATCAGGACAGTTGCAAACAAAGGTGCTTTGAAAGTTTATATCATTCAGAATATCGACAAGAAAATACCTTTGGAAGCCATTGCAAGCAATAAGGATTTGTCCGTAGCAGAATTGTTGCAGGCAATGGAAGGCATTGTTGCAAGTGGTACGAAACTGAATCTTAATTATTGCATTGACGAAGAACTGGATGAAGAAGAGCAAGAGGAAATTTTCGACTTCTTCAAGGAGGCTACCGACGATAACCTGGATGAAGCTTATGATGAATTTAAAGACAGGGACGTTAGCATCGAACAATTGCAATTGATGCGTATTAAATTTCTTAGTGAATACGGTAATTAATTTTTTTAGAGTTATAATATTAAGAATGGCTGCAACTTTTGTTGCAGCCATTCTTAATTATACTGATATCGTTTTTGAAAATAATTGTTTTAACCACCCTCATTTTTTTGACTTTATTATACCTTAGAGTTATGAACCAATGGATTGAATTTAAAAAGGAATTACAGGAAAAAATACAGCAACCGCTACCCGGCTATGAAGCTCAAAGAAAAATGATGAGTGTGTTACGTCCTGACGCTTCACAAGCTCCGGAGAATGCAAGACAGAGTGGAGTGTTGCTATTGCTTTATCCAACATCAGAAGATATAAAGCTGGTATTGATTGAACGAAGTAATGACGGAGGCGTACACAGCGGTCAGCTTGCATTTCCGGGAGGGAAAAAAGAAGAAACAGATAATGATATTATTGCAACAGCCTTAAGGGAAGCCAATGAAGAAATCTCTCTAAAGCCAGGAACAGTAACTGTTTTAGGACGGTTGTCTTCGTTATATATTCCTGTCAGTAATTTTGTTGTAAATCCGGTTATGGCAATTTGTGATGAGGAGCCGGTATTGGTAGCATCTGATTATGAAGTAGCCAACATCCTGCGACTTTCCATCTATAAGATTTTCAGTAAAAAGGAAATGGTGCAGGTGCTGGCTTCCGGAGGGAATCTCAATATCCGGACCATTGCTTATATGTTAGATGAAGGGAAATTCATCTGGGGTGCAACAGCCATGATTCTTTCAGAACTGGAAACCATGCTTGCAGAATTATAATTCAATATTAGCAACACAATTAGTTATCCGGCATCAATATTCAATGTCTGATATCTGACTTCTAATGTCTAATTCTTATCAACTGCCAGAACCGTTCTTATCTTTAATATCTGTGCGGCACGCATTACGGCAACAATATTATCAGCTGTAGCAAGTTTATCTGCATTTATAACAATCGTTTTTTCCGCATCCTGGCTTTTGTTTGCAACTTCTGCTATGGCTTGTTCCAGATTAGCTGCAGGTATCATTGTGGTGCCGACAAAAAACTCTTGCTTTTCATTAATTGAAACAACTACGGTCTGCTTTGACTTCGTGTCGCTTTTTGCTTTTGGGACAGTTAGTTTAATGACATTAGGATTAGCCAATGTCGCTACTATTAAAAAGAAAAACAACAGGATAAACAATATATCGTTTAATGCAGAAGTATGCGGTTCGCTTTTATCGCGTAGTGTTGGTCTTAGATTCATTTATTAGCATATTTGCTTCGCTGTAAAGATAATTTTTTTGAACGAATTGCGGTTATCAGCCTTTTTGCCTTTCTTTCCACAATTGATTGAACGATTTCGGTGCGAAATTCAATTTAGCCCTTCTGTCGCCCCAGGCTGATTTAAACGCTTTTTCAAAAACGATGTTTTTAACCTTTCCGTTAGCGCTGTTCATCAGGCCACGGTGCAGGACGCCGCGTTTAAACAAACGCCAGGCAAGCTTTTCACTGATGCCTTCCATCTTTTCTTCTATGTAAATATGACGGTTTTCCAACAGCATTTCATGAATGTTGATTTTAACCGGACACACTTCTGTGCAGTTGCCGCAAAGGCTTGATGCAAAACTCAAATGTCCGGCTTCTTCCATTCCGTTCAAATGTGGCGAAATAACCGAGCCTATCGGTCCGCTATAAGTGGTGCCATAAGCATGGCCACCAATATTTTTATAAACCGGACAAGCATTCAGGCAGGAACCACAGCGTATGCAATACATAGATTCCCTTACCTCTTTCCGCAATAAATTGGTTCTTCCGTTGTCAAGCAGAATAACATACATTTCTTTTGGTCCATCTGTTTCTCCTGCTTGCTTTGGCCCGTTGAAAATAGTATTATAAACAGTTAGGTTCTGACCTGTTCCGTAAGTGGAAAGCAGTGGCCAGAATAAAGCCAGGTCTTTCATGGAAGGCAATACCTTTTCAATGCCTACAATAGCTATATGTACCGGTGGAAAAGCAGTGGTCAACCTCCCGTTTCCTTCATTTTCAGTCAGGCAAACAGAGCCCGTATCTGCTATTAAAAAATTGCCGCCTGTAATGCCTATTTCTGCTTCCGTATATTTTGCACGCAATTTTTCGCGTGCTATCAAAGTAAGCTCTGTAGGAGAAAGCCCCGAAGGCACGCCAAGCTTATCATGAAACAATGCCGCAATGTCCTCTTTACTTTTGTGCATTGCCGGTGTAACAATATGATAGGGCGGTTCGCCATCCAGTTGCTGAATATATTCCCCTAAATCTGTTTCTACAGATTCCATGCCATTTTTTTCGAGGAAGTCATTCAGGTGAATCTCTTCCGTAACCATTGATTTTGACTTCACAATGGTTTTGGCATTATGCTGCTTGCAAATTGCAAGAATGGCCTCCAATGCCTCGTCCGCATCCTCTGCCCAGATTACTTTACCCCCTCTGTCCGAAAAGTGCTTTTCAAATTGTTCCAGGTGAAGATCCAGATGTTCAATAGCCTGCCATTTGGTATTCTTGGCCAGTTTACGTGCTGTATCCAGTTGCGCAAACTGATGCTTGCCTTTTATAACCGCCGCATTATACTTGTCAATATTGAAATTGATTTTGCGTTTATGTTCAAGGTCATGCGCTTTTACATCACTTTTTGCAATAAAGGTACTTTTGATATCTGTAGCGGAATTCATCGGTTTAATTTCTGTGCGGTAAAGGTATAAAAATGAAAAATGAAAAACCTGAAATCAAATCCTCTAAATTCCAATTTAGAGTTAAAGCTATGGTTTCATTTGTTTCAAAGCCTTATTCGCCCTGCTTTTAAAGCTTGGCGCTGATTCATGTTGCAGGTAATCTTCCAGAATCATTTTAAATTCATTGCTTATTTCAGGATATATTTTCGTCAATCTGGAAAGAATGCCAATGGAAAAAGCACGCGCAGCCAACGTTTCATTTACATTTTCCAATGTTTCGAAGCAATGATGCATAATAGGGCCATGAAGCGGCTCCGGTAAATCTATTGTATCGAAAATTCTGAGAATATTCCTTTTTACTGCGTTGTGCGCACCTTTGTCTTCCAGCTTTTGCACTAATGCAGGTAAATATTTTTCAAACATTTCCGGATGCATTTTAGCTATCTCGCTTATCATCCACGCACTTCTCTGCACCACTCTGTATTCATCATTCATAAACAAATTCATCAAAGCATCCAGCCTTTTTACATCTGCACCAATCCAGTCCGTAATCTTTTTTGTCTGAGCTTTGGAATGTTCTTCCAATATGGCTTCCCGAAGGTTCATTGTCTATTTCTTTTATATTTAATTTAAATGGAACAAGCAAATTAATGCAAATCTTAATAAATGTTTTCACAAGGTTTTATGATAATTTTTGATTTCACAGGCAAACCTTCTATGTCATTTGTTGTTCTCGTTGCTGAAACAAAACACAGATTTTATGAAAAAGTTATTATGGATTTTATGCCTGGCTCTGCCTTTATTGTTGTCACATTATTCATCTGAAGCGCAGTCTGCTAAAGGGTTTTATAATACTCCTTATAGGTCACGTAATATAGGTTCATTCAGTAAGAACACCGGCATTCTAAGTTTGGGAGTCGGTTTTCCCAATAAATCAGGAACCGGTATTGATTATTGGGGTGGCAATGACCACAGGTTTGGTTACGGTCCCTTATATGTAAAATACGAACATGGTATTATTACAGAATTAGGACTTGGCGGTTACCTTTCAATGGCAGGTGCTAAATATGAATATGGCCCCAATCGTCGGTATACAGACCGGATATTTGCTTTCAGTGGCGGATTCCTGGCTTATTATCACTTTAATAAGTTGATACCTGTCCGCAATCTCGACGTGTATGCAGGTGCAGGGCTTGGTTTCAGACAATTATCTTACTCTTATGATGATGATTTTTCTAATCAAAACGATGACCGCGGTAATTTCGATGTCTATCCTGTAATTAAAGTCGGGGCACGTTATTACTTCACGCATGTATTCGGAGTTTATGGCGAAGGTGGTTATGATAAAATGAGTGATGTAAACATCGGTGTCTCATTCAGGTTTAACTAAAAATCCCAAAATGATGTCTTGTCTTTATCGGATGGCCACGATAAGATGATTCATTTTGTTTCCTATAAATAGAAAAGCGGTATTAATCTTATTAATACCGCTTATGTTTTTTAAGAATTTTTAAGCTTGCGTTTCTTCATACACATGAATTTCATTGTATAAAGTATCTCTTTCCACAGGAAGACGTTTGGCCGCATGAATCAGGTCGCATAGCTGTTCCGTTGTCATAGAAGGCGTTTGCTCTTCACTGCCGGCCATTGTGTATATTTTGGTTGTGTCATCAATAGTTCCGTCCAAATCGTTTACACCGTAATCCAATGTTAATTGTGCCGTCTGGCGGCCAAGCATAGGCCAGTATGCCTTTATGTTTTTGAAATTATCAAGGAAGATTCTTGCTATGGAGTATAATTTCAAATCTTCCACTATTGTACTTTCCGTAAGATACGACATATCATTGTCCCTGTTTCGGAATTTCAAAGGAATGAAGCAGTTGAAGCCGCCAGTTTTATCCTGCAGGTTTCTTAACTGGCTCATATGGTCAATACGGTGCGCATATGTTTCCACATGTCCGTAAAGCATAGTAGCATTGGTATGCATGCCTAAATTGTGTGCCGTTTCATGGATATGAAGCCAACCTTCACCATCTACTTTATCCGGGCAGATTTCATCTCTTACTTCCTGCGCAAAAATCTCTGCGCCGCCACCTGGCAATGATTGAAGTCCAGCGTCTCTTAATTTCCTCATGCCATCTTCAATAGAAAGTTTCGCCTTGCGAATCATATAATCCAACTCGACGGCTGTAAAACCTTTACGATGCAAATCGGGGCGATGTTCTTTAATTCTCGTCAACAAATCGCAAAAGAAATCGAGATTCATTTTAGGATGCACGCCACCTACGATATGCACTTCTGTTACAGGCTCTCCATCATATTTTCTTACGATATCCATCATCTGCTCCAGGCTCAGTTCCCAACCATCTTCCTTATTTTTATAAGTACGCGAATAAGAACAAAAACCACAGGTGAAGATGCAGACATTGGTGGGTTCGATATGAAAATTTCTGTTGAAATAGGTTTTATTACCATGCAGTCTTTCTCTTACATGATTTGCCAGCGCACCAACGAAATTCAAATCGGCCTTTTCAAATAATAATAAACCTTCCGCTTCCGTAATTCTTTCCTGGCGATAAACTTTTTCTGCAATATTTTTAAGGTCGCTGTCATAATGTTGCAATGAAAGCAAACCATTCACAAAACTTGTTTGGGATTCCATAATCTTGGCTTTTAATTAAATGACACAGACCTGAAAATTCAATGTCAAAACATTTGCAAATGTACGGCTGTTTAGCTGAATGGCACGAGTTATAAGCTCAAATTTTAGTTTTAATCAGGCTGAAAATATACTTATCCGCATAATTCTGTCCTGAATATTTTCGGGCCGGATAAAAGAACAGCCCACTGAGAACAGCGGGCTATCTATCTAAAATTTACAACTATGAAAAACTTATTTTGAAACAGCTTTTAAATTGATTTCCAATTCAAGATCCTTGCTGATCATCCAGTTTGCAGGATTACCTTCAGCACCCAATCTTAAACCCCATGATGTTCTGTCAACTGTGAATTTAGCTTGTACATCAACGCTTGCATCACTTACTGTAATTTTTGCAGGGAAAGTAACATTAACTGTGCTATCCTTAATTGTAAGATTACCGCTTACAATATTTGTAGCGCCTTCCAGCATGCTTTTATCTTTAGTAACATCAAAAGGAGTAACACCGGTAATTACGAATTTAGCAGTCTTGTGGTTTGCAACATCAAAGAAATCAGCTGATTTCAGGTGATTTTCCAAATCGATAGCTTTGTGTCCTTTGTCTGCAGGTTCAGGAACCGATGCAGAATCAACTTTTATCGTATTCATATCTACATCAAAAGAACCGCCGGTCACCGCGCCATTTTCAGCAGCAATTGTACCGCCTGTAATGTTGATAGTACCATAACGAGGCATAGCGCCGCCTTTATGAGTTGCTTGCCAGTGAATGCTGCTTGCTGTAGCATCAGCAGTGTATTCTTTACCTGTAGTAGCCGCTGCAGTTTGTGCAGCGCTTGTTGCAGCCTGGTCAGACGATGAGTTGTTGCAGGATGCTGCAAATAGTAATGCAGCTGCTGCTGCGGTCAATGTTAGTTTTCTCATTTTATATTTGTTTTTGTGTTTGATGTTTTAATTTGAGGTGACAAAAATAGTTAGTTGATTGTATATACAATAATTAATACTTCCTTAAATATTTGATGGACAAATAAAGAAAATTGATTTTCGATGTAAAATGGCATTAAACAGAAGCATATAATGAAACATTCTTTGCTCCGACATTAAGATAATGCAATTTCCCCAGCTGAAGTGTGAAGTTTTCTTCAATATGCCCTGCCGGAAAATCGAAACATACCGGATAATCATATTCCGCCACTTTATCCTTAATAATTTCAAAAATATCCTGACCGAATGGGCGCTCCGTATCTTTCATATCGCTGAAACCGCCACACACCAGACCTTGCAGATTACTAAGTGTTCCCGCCCGCTTCAGATTCAATAACAGCCTGTCGATATTATAAAGATATTCGCCTATGTCTTCAATGAAAAGTATTTTTCCGTCGGTATTTATTTGTGAAACAGAACCTGATAAATGTGCAAGAATGGCAAGATTGCCACCTGCCAGAATGCCCTCACCTTTACCGGCCCTGTTATGTTCATTAGCAGGAAAATTATATTCCGAAGGTGCTCCCTTCCATGAATTCAGTAAAGAAAGAATAGGTGCGCTGCTGTCATTTTCCGCTTTAAATGCAGCACACATCGGGCTATGCAAGGTTGCAATCCCAAACTGACTTTGAATATGGCTATGTAAAACGGTGATATCGCTAAAGCCGCAAATCCATTTAGGGCGTGCTTTAAATTTTGTAAAATCAAGCTTGTCAATAATACGGCTCAATCCATAACCACCGCGCCCCATTAAAATGGCATGTATATTTTCATTGTCCAACATCGATTGCAGATCGTATAATCTTCTTTCATCCGTTTCGGAAAAATAAAAATGACCGCTGCCAACCGTACTTCCCATAACTACATTAAAGCCCCATGATTCCAGCGTTTGTTTTGCAAAAATGGTGCGCTCTATCGGCAAATGACCGGATGGGCAAGTAATGCCGATGGTATCGCCTTTGCGTAAATCAGGTGGAACAATTATTGGTTGCATATTAAAAAATAGAGCAGGCCTGTTTTTTTGGTAAAAATAATTTTCTTTTGCACAATAACCACTTAGTTATCATGAATCGGATTTATTTATTGTTTTTTTTAGTGTTCCCGGCGGCAAGTTGTGTGAATAGCACAAACGAAACAACTAAGGAACAGCCTTCATCTGCAAGCAAACTTCAGCTGTGGAATCCGCCCGCTGCAGGTGTTGTAGTTGATGAATGCAAAGAAGCCATTCCCGAAGATAAACTGAACAATGCTTTCTTTAAAGTAATTGTGATTGCAACTGAAATCAGTGATATAGGGCATTTTGACCTTAAACTGGAATATGGCGCCAATAAAAATGAAACAACCATCGATTTGCCGAAGCTAAACAGAGGAACCATACTGAAACCTGTCTTGAAAAAAGGCGAAAAGAAATACGAATGTATTCTGGGCTTTGATGAAGGCGATGGTGTGTTCAGGGAATTATATCTTGTATCGGTTGACAATAAGAATATAAAGCTGAAGCAGACCAGATATTATTATGGTGTTAAATAACGGATTAATATCTTTTTGTAAGATTTGACAATCTTACAAGCGGAACCTTTCTTTTATAGATTGACAACTTTTAAAAAGTTGTCAATCTTATTACTATGCTGAAGCAATTTACTATAGCCAAAATGCCTGATAATCATACATTCAGGCTTATTCATTATAGTTAAAATGTATAATAATTATGCATTTTGACTTATTAGTTATAGCCAAAATGTCTAATAATTATACATTCTGGCTTATTTCATTCTATTTCCCTTTAAAAACTGCAGGACGTTTCTCCAGGAATGCCGCAATACCTTCATTAAAATCAGCTGTTTTTCCGGAAAGCGTCTGATAATCTTCTTCAATCTGCAATTGCTGAGTGAGGTTATTATGCAAACTTTGGTTCAACGCCACTTTAGTATAGCCTAAAGCTTTTGTGGGTAGCTTTGCTAACGTTTCCGCTATCTTTTTGCTTTCCGCTTCAAAAGCATCGTCGGAAAAGTATTTGTAAATCATGCCCATTTGAGAAGCTTCCGCAGCAGACACTTTATCGCCCAGCATCATCAATGCCGAAGCTTTCTGAAAGCCTATTAACCTTGGCAAAAAGAAAGTACCGCCGCTATCGGGAATCAGGCCGATTTTACTGAAAGCCTGGATAAAGCTTGCGCTCTCCTTTGCTACAACGATGTCGCAAGCTAAAGCTATGTTAGCACCGGCACCGGCTGCAACGCCGTTTACGGCTGCAATTACAGGCTTCTCAATTCTTCTTAATCTTTCAATAATCGGATTGTAATGATCATGTACGATAGATTGCAATTCAGGTCCATCAGGATCCACAGCTTCTGCCAAATCCTGTCCTGCACAAAATGCTTTGCCGCTTCCTGTTAAATAAATAGCACGCACATCATCGTCATTCATGCATTTGTCCAGCTCTTGCTGCAATGCAATAGCCATTTCTTTGTTGAAGCTATTAAACTTTTCAGGTCTGTTCAGTGTCAGGTAAGCAATGTTATTTTCGTAAGTAGCTATCAGTACGCTCATTGTTTGATTTTTTGTATAATTGTTGGAAGCGTAAAAGTACAATTTTATAGAAACGCATGAAAAAATAAAAGAACTTTGGCGATTGTTTGAATTGGTGAAACCCTAACTTTTGAATATGAAATTTGAACCCCAGGAAGAAGAAGTAATCAACAAAGCTGTGAAGCACTGGCTTAATGAAGGCATTGTGGATGAGGCGACGAGTATTAAAATGAAAGAAAGCATTGAATTGGTTGATAACAATAAAAATGTGCTGATAACCTTTGCCATTGTAGCATCCGTATCATGTGGCCTGTTGGCCTTCGGTGCTTTGATAATGGATGAGAAATGGATTGAATTAATGCGCAGGAAATATGGTATTTCCGAATGGATTGTAGGTGTTTTGTTTTTTGCAGTAAGCATTTTTCTGGTGTATATAAGCAGGAAACGACATCTTAAAGCGCCGCATTTAGAAACAGCCAATGAAGCATTTAACATTACAATTGTAATGAGTATTGCCATTGCCTTTGCTTATACAGGTCGTGGCCTGGGTTATCAGAACGGTAATTATGCCATCATACTCTTACTGGCAATTATTGCTTATGCGTGTGTCGCTGTTTATTTGAAGTCAGGCTTGCTTTGGATTACGGTTATGATTGGGCTTATTGGTTGGTGGGGCGCCCAGACTTATTTCTGGAGTCACGGAGCCGATTATTTTCTTGGAATGAATTATCCGTTACGATATACGGTATTTGGTTTTCTTTTGCTGCTTTCCGTATTGCTTATCAGGCAGATTAAACTGCTTAGACCTTTCAGAAGCATCAGCAGGGGAGCGGCCTGGCTTTATTTCCTTACTGCTTCCTGGACGCTTTCTGTTTTGGGTAACAGCAATAATATTGAAACATGGTCGCAAACACGTCAGGGCTATTTCTGGTATTGGGCGGTTAGTTATTCTTTGCTGGTAATTGCAGTGGCTTTATATGGTTTCAGGAAAAAAGATGCTATGTTGAGAGATTTGGGTCTTGTGTTTTTGCTTGTCAATATATACACCCGTTATTTCGAATATTTCTGGGATAGAACCAATAAAGGTTTATTCTTTGCTATTCTAGCCGTTTCGTTTTGGTGGGTTGCAAAAACGGTTGAAAAGTGGAGAAAGCCTGCTATTATTGAAACAAAGAAAGATTTGCAGGCCGGAGAAAATTAGATTGGCATTTCTATTATTTTGATTGGAATTTCAAACTTCGTTCTATATCTTTGGAAAACTTATCTGAAAAATAATTAAAAATGAAAAAACGATTTACTTCTTTCTTATTTGCACTTTCGGCTATGGTATTGCTTTTTGCAACATCATGTACAAGAGAATATACCTGCCAATGTAAATTTACTTACACTGGCGCACCCGGATTGCCGGAAGGAGAAGTAAGGGAATATAAAATAAAAGATACTAAAAGCGGTGCTGAAAGTAAATGTCAGGGAGATTCAGGGGAATATGACAGAGATGGCATTCACACCGTGGAAGAATGTGATTTGTTTTAAGATTAATTATTGCGAAGAAAATGGGCTGAATCTGATTCGGCCCATTTTTTTTGTTTTAGATAAACAATTCGGAAGCAATGCCGTCAGCCAATAATTTCCCTTTCGGAGTAAGTACAACGTTTTGGCCTTTTATTTCCATTTTCCCTTCTTCTATAAACTCCTTGCAGTTATTCAGGAATTCCTCCGTTACATCGGTTCCGAAATGGGAGGTCATATAATTCAAATCCGCTCCCCACATCGTTCTTAATGAAATCATGACATATTCATTGAACCGGTTTTCAAAAGAAAGCTGTTCTATTTCAAAAGGTATCTTCCGCTCAGCCAGAATACTTTTTATATAGGCGGCATTGTTGGCCACATTCCATTGGCGGCTTTTATTATTATAGGAGTGCGCAGAAGGGCCTAAGCCTAAATAATGTTTGCCCTTCCAGTAATTGGTATTATGAATGGCGTATTTGCCCGGCAATGCAAAATTTGAAATTTCATAATGCTCGAAGCCTGCTGTTGTAAGGCTTTGCATCAATTGTTCAAATTGGTAAGCTGTTTGGCTGTTATCCGGTTCTTTTGTTTTTCCTTTTTCAATGGCATGCGCTAATGCTGTTTTAGGCTCAACCGTTAATGCATAAGAAGAAATATGGGTGACATTTAAGCCCAGAGCTGTTTGTATATTCTGCAGCCATTCTTTATCAGTCATGGTAGGCGTTCCGTAAATCAAATCAATGCTGATGTTATCGAGGCCTGCATCCTGAGCGGCTTTTACGGCATATTCCGCTTCTCCGGCATTATGCGCCCGATTCATGTATTGCAGGTCCTTATCATGAAAAGATTGGATACCTATGCTCAAACGGTTGATGGGCGTATATTTCAGTGCTTTCAGATAATCTTTATTAAGATCATCAGGATTAGCTTCCAATGTAATTTCTTTTAAATCCTGATTGGGAAAAGAGGATTCAATAACATCCCAAATCTCCATAATCTCTTCTGAACTTAATAAAGAAGGAGTGCCGCCGCCAAAGTAAACGGTTTCAATAGTCTGACCATCCAGATAGTGTTTTTGCAAGACTATTTCTGCTTTCAATGCCTCGAGTAATTCATTCTTCAAACGTAAAGAAGTGGAGAAATGAAAATTGCAATAATTACAAGCTTGTTTGCAAAAAGGTATGTGAAGGTAAATGCCGGCCATGTTGCAAAGTTATTTTATAAACGAGGATTGCAGTGATTATTTTTAACCTTAAAAGGGTGATATCGCCAACAGGCTGATTATTCCCTTAAATTTTTCTTTACTTTGCTTTGCATTTTTCAAAAAGAAAATAAAATGAAATATTTAGCAATAGATTCAAAGTTATATAAGCAAAACAGGGAACGGTTTGTAAAACAAATGAAACCGAATGCCATTGCGATTTTTGCTGCTAATCCCGTTGTGGCTGAAAACGGCGATGCTGTTTATTTGTACAAAGCTAATTCAAATATAACATGGCTTTCAGGCGTTACGCAGGAGAAGACAATGGTGATTTTATATCCTGATAATGCGGATAAAAATTCAAGGGAAATTTTGGTGATCCAGCGTCCGGATGAGATGATGGAAAAATGGAATGGCCACTTATTGCGTAAAGAGGAAGCTACCGCAATTAGTGGCATTCAGAATGTGCAATATGTGGATAGCATTGATGCACAGATTCAACTTTGGATGCATCATGCAGATTCTGTTTATCTTGATACGAATGAAAATGACCGCAGGGGAGAAGTATTGCGTACAGATTTGCTGTTTGTTCATGATTTTATGAAACAATTTCCGTTGCACCATTATGAGCGTGCAGCCAGGATAATGAAAGAAGTGCGTGCCATCAAAACAAAAGAAGAAGTTGAGGTTACGCAGATTGCTGTTGATATCACCCATAAAGCTTTTGCAAGAGTTTGTCAGTTTATAAAGCCGGGCGTGATGGAGTATGAAGTTGAAGCGGAGATCATGCATGAATTTTTGCGTAACAGGGCAACAAGAAATGCTTATGGCAATATCATAGCAAGCGGCGACAGTGCAAGAACTTTGCATTATGTGGACAATAATCGTGAATGTAAAGACGGCGATTTACTGTTAATGGACTTTGGAGCAGAGTATGGGAATTATTGCGCCGATTTGACAAGAACAGTTCCAGTGAACGGTAAATTTACAAAACGCCAGAAAGAAGTTTACAACGCTTGTTTGAATGTGCACAATTTTTGTAAATCTATTCTGAAACCGTCTATTAATTATGCCGAATACATTGACCTGGTAAACAAGGAAATGGAAAAGCAGTTGATGTCGATAGGTTTAATATCAAAATCTGATGTGAAGAACCAGGACCCTGCAAATCCGGCTTACCGCAAATATTTCTATCATGGTATCGGTCACCATTTAGGATTAGATGTGCATGATCTGGGCAGCAGAAATACGCCTGTTAAAGAAGGTATGTTATTTACCATTGAGCCTGGTATTTATATAGAAGAAGAACAAATGGGAATCCGTATTGAGAACAATTACTGGCTTACAAAGACGGGCAGCAAAGATTTGTTTAAAGGCATTCCGATTACGGTTGAAGAGATTGAAACCGCAATGAAGCGTAAAAAATAATTATAAAATCAAAAAATTAATTTCAAGGAAATAATGGCAAATGATCCGGTTCAGATTCCAAATTACGGCAGGCCTAAAAAAGGTAAGTCCGGTACCGATGTAGCGGCGCTCGGTTTACTTATAGGCATTGCTTTCCCTATTTTGGGCATTGTAGTGTTATATTTTTTATGGTCCACATCAGGGACCTTCGGCGATTACCTGCATTCGTTTGTAAGCTTTAATAATGCTTATGAGATGAACAAAGCATCCAAAGTATTATCGCTTTCTATGATTGCAAACCTGGTACCCTTTTATTACTTTCTGAATAAGAAGCAATACCTGGCCGTAAGAGGGATATTGATAAGTATGGTATTGTTTTTCTTACTGTTTGTAATGTACAGATTTGTATGGAGCTAAAATAAATCTGATTTTTTTGGCTAAATATTTTTGCTGAAAAGAAAAGGTTTCCTACCTTCGCCACCCCAAAGGGAAAAGGAAGTTCCATGGTGTAATGGTAGCACAACAGTTTTTGGTTCTGTTTGTCTAGGTTCGAATCCTGGTGGAACTACAAAAAAGAAAAAGTCCGTCTTAAGACGGACTTTTTCTTTTTTGTTTTGATGGTACATTTTTTAACTCAATAAGGTAATCCCGATTCAACCTTTCCCTCAAATAATTATATATAGAGGCCCAAAATAAACGAAGAATACCTCGCTTATTTTTCAAAATCTTGTCTCAGATTGTAGCTTGCATCTTTAAATACAGCAAACTATTTCTACAATTAAATTAATTCCTTTTCTGACTCTTAAGCAAATGGAATTATTGATATTAAAGCATAGTATAACTTTGATGAAAGCCAAATATTGTTAAATCTGCTCTTATACCTTATTGTTTTTCAGCTAAATATGCTTATCTTCGTTTTGCGCCCAATAAGAAGGTTAATTTAATATCCCGATTTATTGACGGACTTTCACAAACGTGAAAGCTTTAGTTAACTCAAGCTGCCTCCTGTAACTTTCATCCGTAATATAATTCCGGTTGAAAACTAATCACCTTCCATATTAAGCTTTCAATACTGCAGGTTTATTATGAATCTTCTAAACTAATGTTTGAATTCTTTTTTCCATAAAGAGAATTTTTCGCTTATCGGAAATGGACTTAAAACATTCAGGAAAAGGGCTGTAAATGTCACCTAAGTTTAATATTGCTAATTATTTTCACATTATGAATAAATCAAAAAGCGAAGCGCTTTTGGCTCGCAGAAAAGATGCTGTAGCTAATGGGGTCGGGGTTTTTAATACTGCGACGGTGCAATTGGCAAAAGATGCAACAATAATTGATGTGGATGGGAATGAACTCATCGATTTTACGGGCGGAATTGGCGTAATTAATGCTGGCCATTGCCCGCAACCTGTAATTGATGCCATTATAGACCAGGCGCAAAAATATATCCATACCAGCTTTAATGTTGTGACTTATGAACCCTACATTGCTTTGTGCGAAAAGCTGAACAGTCTTTTTCCTCATGGCGGAAAAGCCAAAACCATGTTGGTAAATACGGGTGCGGAAGCAGTAGAAAATGCCATTAAAATTGCCAAGCAGGCTACCGGACGAAATGCCGTAATCTGCTATTCCGGCGCTTTTCATGGCCGCACTTTAATGGCCATGACATTGACTTCCAGAACATCGTATGGCGCTGGTTGCGGCCCTTTTGCACCTGAAGTATATCGGGTCGATTATCCGGATTTTTACAAAAACGGGGCAGGCAAAACACAAGAAGCTTTTGTTATAAACGAATTAAACAAGCTGGAGGAATACTTTGAAACACATGTCCGGCATCAGGATGTTGCGGCAATAATCATTGAATTGGTGCAAGGCGAGGGCGGCTTTACCGTAGCGCCTAAAAGCTATATAAAAGGACTGCGTGAGGTTTGTGACAAATACGGCATAGTATTGATATTTGATGAAGTGCAAACAGGCTTCGGAAGAACTGCCGCATGGGGTGCATCTGCACACTTTGATGTTCAGCCCGATATTTCTACATGGGCCAAATCTATGGGCTCCGGATTGCCCATCGGAGCGGTAGTAGGCAAACAGGAAATAATGGATTCGGCAGGGGCCGGAACTATTGGCGGAACTTATATCGGCAATCCATTGGCCTGTGCTGCATCGTTGGCTACCATTAAGTATATGGAAGACATTAACCTGAATGACAAGGCGAAAAAAGTAGGCGAGATTGTCCGAAACCGGTTCGAAATATTAAAAGCCAAACACGCAGCAATTGGAGAAGTAAGGGGATTGGGTGCCATGATTGCTATGGAATTTGTAAAAAACAGCGACCCTCAACAACCGGATTATGACTTATGCAACAAATTGATTAAAGCTTGCGCCGAACGTGGACTTATTGTTATTGCTGCAGGCGTTCATAAAAATGTTCTCAGGATATTGGTGCCTTTAGTGATTTCTGAAGAGCTGTTAAATAAAGGCTTGGATATTATTGCCGGCGAATTAGAGAAATTATCTGCGTAGGCAGATTCAAACAAAATTAAAATTTAAACAAAAAGAATGAAACCATTTTCAATAGGAGGCATCCAAATGCATGTATCGGCTAACCAGAGAAACATTCCGTTAATGAAACACAAAATCGACGTAATGTGCTCTGTTTATCCATGGGTACAAATGGTAGTATTTAGCGAGCTTAGCGCATATGGTCCTTTGACATATTATGCTCAGGATTTTCCCAATAACGATGAAGCGGAATTTCAGGAAATAGCAAAGCGGTACGGCATTTGGCTTGTTCCCGGAAGTATGTTTTACAAGCGGGACGGACAAATATTTAATACGGCGATAGTGATTAATCCCTTGGGGGAAATTGTTGGGAGATACGAAAAGATGTTCCCTTTCTATCCGTATGAGGTAGGGGTTACAGGAGGAAACCAATTTTTAATGTGGGATGTTCCGGAAATAGGCAAGTTTGGCATTTCCATTTGCTACGACATGTGGTTTCCTGAAACCTCCCGAACTATGGCCGTTAATGGCGTAGAGGTTATTATTCACCCTACATTAACCGGCACAATTGATAGAGATATCGAACTGGCATTGGTTCAGGCAACTGCAGCTACCAATCAGTGCTACGTTTTTGATATTAACGGATTGGCCGAGGGCGGAACAGGCCGTTCTATTGTTTGCGGGCCGGATGGCAGGGTTTTGTATAAAGCAAGCACCGGACCGGAATTAATTCCGATAGAAATTGATTTGGAAAGGGTGAAAAAAAGCCGTGAAGATGGTTTGTTACGATTGGGGCAGCCGCTTAAAAGTTTCAGGGACAGGCAAGTAGCTTTCGATATTTATGAAAAGGGAGCGATTTATCCGGAACTGGACAAACTGGGGCCTTTGGCGAAACCAACGAGAATGAAAGAAATAGAAAAGGCACTTACCGACCAGTATCCCGTCAGTAACATTTAATAAAAAGGTACATACTCCATAACTCTTTAGATTTTCATTAGGTGCTTACTTTAAAAAGATAAGCACCTTATCTTTTTTAGCTATGAATTAGGCTACAAAACCATCCTTTTTGATAATTTATGCGATTTTTACGAAAAAAAATCGTATCTTCCGAAAGATTCCTACCCAAAATTGCATTAATTAATATGCAATCATTGAAATAATTCAATTCAGCGTTTTAGCTATTACATTAAAATACACGTTACAGCGTGTTAAATAATCTATTTGTGTTTAAAATAATTTGAAATTGACATTTCAATGCTTTATGATTATAAAAAAAATAAAAATTAACATATGAAATCACCACCAAAGCGTCCACCGGTAAACGAAGTACAAGAAGTACAAATAAACGGAAGCTTTATCAGTTGGTTTGAAATACCGGCACTGAACTTTGAAAGAGCAGTAGGCTTTTACAATTACATCTATCAGATAAATATGGAAACCAATTTCATGAATGGCTATTCCATGGCCTTTTTTCCCGGCCACCACGAAATAAGCGGCGCCATCATTTTCGGAGAGGGTGCTATTCCAAGCGACAAGGGGCTGCTGATTTACTTGAACGGCGGCGACGATTTAGACCTTGTGTTAAACAGAATTGAGGCCGCAGGAGGAAGAATTCTAATGCCCAAACAAATAATCAATGAAACTGCCGGTTACTTCGCCCTCTTTATAGACAGCGAGGGAAATAAAATGGCACTTCATTCTAAAAACTAATTAATGATAGAAGACGTAACCTATAACAAAAAATTTAAAGCCAAAGACTATTTTAATATCGCACAATATCGCAGCGATTCATGGAATAACCTGAAATTGATGGCCAATCATTTTTCCAAGAATAATTTTGAGCTATCAGCATCGGCCGCATTTTCGGGGCGCATATCAAGTTCTTTTACCGCCTTAAAAACCATTGAGCATTATTTTGCCTATCCCGGTGTAAAATACATTCAATCATTAGAAGAAATGTATAAAAAAGGCCAATATGCAGCCTTTACAAATTCCATTTCAGAAGTAGTCCGCTCACTCATCAGCGAAAGTTACCGCACAAACAGGGGCGCTACAGAAATTGACGAGAAAAGAAAAAAAATGCTGGGCGACGGTAAACTGCACAGGCCCAAAAAGCAAAACTACTTTGAGGTTATCGTTGTAGATGACCTCGGCGATGATGAACGGGCAAAAGTGCGGGAGAAATTTGAGCAACTGAAAAACGATAATGAACAGTTTACATACGATGTAATTTTCCTTTCCAATTTAGAAGATGCACTCATCGCCCTGTTGTTTAATCCAAACATTCAAACAGCCATCATCCGCTCCGGCATCCATAAAAAATCACCGCTTGATTTAACTTCCATACAGTCGTTTATTGTAGGCCTGGACAGTATAAAGTTAGGCGAAGCAGATAACCTTGACCTGGGGCTGAACCTGGGGAAAATCATTAAATTATTGCGCCCTGAAATCGACTTGTTTTACATCTCCGATATTTCGGTATCGCAGCTAAGCGACAGCACTTTAAATTGTTTCAATCGTGTATTTTATCGTACCGAAGATTTACAGGAAATTCATTTGAGTGTATTGCATGCCATAAAAGAACGGTACAAAACCCCTTTCTTTTCGGCTTTGGTAGATTACAGTAAAAAACCTACAGGCGTTTTCCATGCCATGCCCATTTCGAGGGGAAACTCAATCTTCAGGTCATCATGGCTCGAAGATTTCGGCAATTTCTATGGCAAGAATATTTTTCTGGCAGAAACATCGGCCACTACAGGTGGGTTAGATTCCCTGTTGCAGCCCACCGGGCCATTAAAAAAAGCACAAGAGCTTGCTTCAAAAGCATATGGCTCAATGAGTACTTTTTTTGTAACCAACGGTACATCAACAGCCAATAAAATTGTGCTCCAGGCATTGGTACGTCCCGACGATGTGGTTTTGATTGACCGCGATTGCCATAAATCGCACCATTATGGCATGGTACTTTCAGGCGCTCTGCCCGTTTATCTGGATTCTTACCCGGTAGAAAAATACAGCATGTACGGGGCGGTTCCATTGGAGGAGATAAAGCACCGATTGCTGAAATTGAAGAGTGCCAGACGATTGGATAATGTAAAAATGCTTTTGCTTACCAATTGTACATTCGATGGAATTGTTTACAACGTTCAGAAAGTAATGCACGAGGTGCTGGCAATAAAGCCCGACATGATTTTTCTTTGGGACGAAGCATGGTTTGCCTTTGCCGGTTTTACGCCCATTTACAAACAACGCACCGCAATGTTCTCGGCCAGGATGCTGCAACAAAAATACAGGAGCCAAGCATATCGGGAAGAATTTGAGGCAAATAAAAAATCTGAAAACCCGGTACCGATGCCCGACCCCGATTTAGTAAAAATAAGGGTTTACGCTACCCAATCCACACACAAAACATTAAGCTCCCTGCGGCAGGGCTCCATGATACATATTTATGATGAGCTCTTTAAGCGCAAAGTAGAAGATTCCTTTCACGAAGCCTACAAAACCCACACCTCCACATCGCCATCGTACCAAATTCTGGCATCGTTGGATGCAGGACGGAGACAAGTGATGTTTGAGGGGTATGAAATGGTAGAGAAAAGCATTGAAATGGCCATGGTGCTGCGTTCAAAGATAGTGACCCATCCGCGGCTGAAAAAGTTTTTTGATGTGCTTACCGTAGAAAACAACATTCCCGAAGAATACCGGAAATCGGGCATTATAGAATATTTCAATCCTAAAGATGGCTGGACGCGTATGGAAGAAGCATGGGCAAACGACGAGTTTGTGTTAGACCCTACAAAGATTAACCTGTACATCGGGCGCACCGGGGTGGATGGCGATACTTTTAAGAACAAGTTCCTGATGGACCAATTCGGTATTCAAATCAATAAAACATCCAGAAACTCGGTATTGTTTATGACCAATATAGGCACCACCAGAAGTTCTGTAGCTTATCTTATTAGCGTATTGTTGAAGATAACCGACCAGTTAGAAAAGCAAAGAGAGGCCATGAGCGGGGTGGAGCTGAAAATTGTTGAAAAAAACATCAAATCATTAACGGAAGATTTCCCCCCGTTACCCGATTTCAGCCACTTCCACAGCTCGTTTCAGGCCGTTCCCGGTGTTCCGGGCGGCAATATCCGCGAGGCGTACTTTTTATCTTACGATGAAACAAAATGCGAATTTATCAGAAGAGAAGATTGTAAAGCAGCTTTGGAAAGCGGCAGGGAAATCGTTTCAGCATCCTTTGTAATTCCGTATCCACCCGGTTTTCCAATACTCGTTCCCGGGCAGGTATTAAGCCACGAAATCCTCGAATTCTTTATCAACCTCGATGTAAAAGAAATTCATGGATACAGGGACGAACTTGGACTTAGGATATTTACCCAACATGCCCTTAACAGAAAGAAAACCGCAACCGCTATGATGGGGGCGAGTGCTATGAATGGAAGATAGGCCAAAAGAAGTCTGGAGTCCGAGGTCGGAAAGTCGGAAGATATAGATGTTTACCAAAGCAGAAAAGTGTAGGGTAAAGGGCACGGGCTTGATGTTTAGCGCCTTTTCAACAATAAAACAATACTACAATATATTAATTACTCACAAAACACAAATATGATAGCAAACAAATCCAATACAAAAACAATTACAAAACCGGTTGCAAAAACCGAGAAAAAAGAAGTTTTACAGGGACTGCCCGAAATCCGCAGGTTCTTTTACCGGAACGAAAAACCAATTTATTTTATCAGCGCCACCAACTTCAATCTTTTGGGCGCCGATGAGTGGGTGCGGAAATTTAAATTTATCTGCTATATAGAATGTTTTGACGGCGACCATCCAAATGTTTTTTCGCCGCAGGAAGAGTTGGCACATGAAGAATTTACCAGCATTGAAGACATCAATAATTATCTTTTAGAGCACAAAGAAGTAGTAGATTATATTAAAAGCAGGGGCGATGGCGGCAAAGCATTATTCCTGATGTTTGATGAACGCACCGAAGCATTAGCCAAAAAGAACAATCTGGAAGTATGTTTCCCATCGGCCAAAATGCGAAACTTTATGGACAACAAGGTGAACACCAACCGCATTGCCGAAAAGGCCGGAGTGCCTTGCGTACCGTATGTGCTGACAAAAATTTCTTCGTATGCAGATTTGACAAAAAAAGCAAAAACGCTTGGCAACGACTTAGTAATTCAATTGCCTTTCGGCGATTCGGGCCACACCACCTTTTTTATAAACGATGAAACAAGCTATAAAAAATATGCTGATGAAATAGAGGGCGAGGCCGAAGTGAAAGTAATGAAACGCATTAATTGCAGAGGCGCAGCTATCGAAGCCTGCGTTACGCAACACGGAACAATTGTTGCACCCTTAATGACCGAATTGGTAGGCTTTAAAGAATTAACGCCGTATAAAGGCGGTTGGTGCGGCAACGAAATATATGCCGATGCTTTTACAAAACCTATTCGCGATAAGGCAAGGAAATATACCCGATTGTTTGGCGACCAGTTGATTAAAGAGGGCTATAAAGGCTACTTTGAATTGGATTTTTTAATAGACCAGGATAACGATGAAATTTATTTGGGCGAGTTGAACCCAAGGATTACGGGAGCCAGCTCTATTACCAACCATGCCGTTTTTGCATTGGCCGATATGCCTTTGTTTATGTTCCACTTACTGGAATGGATGGACCAGCCCTACAAAATTAACGTGAATGCCATTAATGCAAGATGGGCAAAAAAAGAGAATATTGATGATTGGTGCCAACTGGTGATTAAGTACACCGAAGATGACATTAAACTGGTTACAGAAGCACCCAAATCAGGTATCTGGCGATTGGCCGACAACGGAGCATTTGTTTATGACCGTATGGATACGCACAGGCGTGCCATCGAAAATGAAGATGAAGCATTCTTTTTACGGATAACAAGAAAAGGCGATTACTTGTACGAGGGTGCCGACATGGGTATATTGGTACTTAGGGGCCGGTTGATGACGGATGATTTTGAGCTGAAAGACAGGGCCAAAATGTGGATTGACCCCATGAAAGGAAAATACACCTCGATAGAGCCGGGCGTGCAACAGAAACAATTGGTAGAAGCCGAATTAATGGAAACAGGTGGTTTTAAAATGATGTAAAATATGCTTGTTTCACTTCAATGTGTAAAAGAAGATAAAGTAGGAGAGAAGTGGCAGAAATGTTTCCATAAATCATGGCCATATTATAAAAACTGGTACTTACAGGATAATTTATTGGCACGTCCCGGATATTTGACCTCAGTTGGGCAATTAGAAAAATACATGCCTGAATTATTGCCTATTTATGAAGAAGTGGTGCGTTTGGCGGGAGGCGGAGATTTGGTTGCCCGTTATTTGAGCATGTACAATCCACCGGCATTTATGAGCGGCTGTACGCAAGTAGCCTGGAATAAACCTCCGTTTTCGCTTATCCGCAATTACGATTATAACCCGAAATGGTTTGAGGGCAACGTATTCTGTACCAACTGGCTAAAGCCCGTAATGGGAACTTCTGATTGTAATTGGGGCTTGTTAGATGGCATTAACGGTGATGGATTGGCAATTTCATTAACCTTTGGCGGAAAGACCATAAGTGGCGATGGCTTTGGCATACCTTTAATTATGCGCTATATTTTAGAAACCTGCACCAGCACTGCCGATGCCGTAGCTTGCTTATTGAAGATTCCCTCGCACATGAGCTATAACATTACCATTATAGATAAGCAAGGCGAATATAGAACAGTGTACCTCTTTCCGGGGAAAACGCCCTTTGTAGATTTTGAAAAAGTGGCTACTAACCACCAGCAAAAAATGGAATGGTCGGCTTATGAAGAAATGACCCTGACAAGAGAACGGAAGCAATTTTTAGATGAAATGATTGCCGTTCCCGGTATTTCAAGGGAACAGATGCAAAGCAAGTTCCTCTATGCACCCCTGTACAACAAAGATTTATACAAAAATTTTGCCACCTTATATGGTGTTCAGTACGATATTGAAGAATTGTCAGCCACCTATTTCTGGCCTTATAAAAGTATAAAGCAAAGTTTTGACAATTTTAAGGAAGAACGGGTGCATGTGAATATCAACAATTTAAACAAGAGGGATTTTGGTAAGGGGTAAATATTTTTAAACCCATCGAATTCGATGGGTTTAAAAGAGCCTGTTTTGATTTTAATTGCCCTCAATTCGAGGTAATTAAGATAGTAGCTGAAGTGGATTTTTTATATTGTATCATTAAACGGGTATAACAATGGAGAAAAATACAAAGATTAGCGTCCAGGGTAAAGATATAAGCGTCATTTCGAAAAATAAAGATGATTATATTTCGCTTACAGACATGGCTAAAAGCCAAATGCAGGAAGTCATAATCATAAAATGGCTCACACTTAAAAGCACCATCGAATATATTGGAGAATGGGAGGCTCTATACAATCCCGATTTTAATTATACCGAATTCGGTACAATTAAAAATATGGCAGGCAGCAATAATTTTGTGCTATCCGTTAAAAATTGGATTGAAGCCACAAATGCCGTCGGTATTACTGCAAAAGCAGGAAGATACGGTGGAACTTATGCCCATAAGGATATTGCCTTTCATTTTGGGATGTGGATTAGTCCTAGATTTCAACTCCTATTAGTTAAGGAATTTCAACGTTTAAAAAACGAAGAGAACGAGCGTCTGAAATTAGAATGGAACCTGCAAAGAACATTGGCCAAAGTAAACTATCAAATTCATACAGACGCTATAAAAGAAAACCTCATTCCGAAAGAAATTACCAAACAACAAGCAAGCTTTGTTTATGTCAGCGAGGCCGACTTACTAAATGTTGCACTTTTTGGCGTTACGGCAAAAGAATGGAGAGAAAACAATATTGATAAAAAAGGAAACTTAAGAGACTCTGCAACACTGGAACAACTGGTAGTATTAAGTAATATGGAAAGTA
The DNA here is from genome assembly GCF_008629695.1 of Taibaiella lutea. Taxonomy (GTDB): domain Bacteria; phylum Bacteroidota; class Bacteroidia; order Chitinophagales; family Chitinophagaceae; genus Taibaiella; species Taibaiella lutea. The sequence goes on along the minus strand of NZ_VWSH01000001.1, from coordinate 1,087,420 downwards.
TAAACGCATTGCTTATCGCACAAGGTTTATCGCAAGGCGACAGGCTTATTCAACTCAACAAAGTGGCCATAACCCAAATGAAATCATTGGTTGAAAGTAAATCTTTAAACAAAATAAAATGAAATCAACATTAATAGTGATGGTTGCCGCAATAGGTTTAATATCCTGCAATCAGTCAAAAGAAAAAAAGAAGTAGTAATGGAAACACAAAACACAACATCAGATTACACCAATTTAGTCAGGGAAAATGGTGCGGCATTCCACATAAACTTCAGTGCGGGCGACTTTGATAAAAACGGTTTGTTGGTAACTGAAGATATTTATGTCAACTCCAACAATGCCATATTGGTGGGGCGGGACAATTTCGTAACCCGCATCAAGCGTTACGACGGGCCATTTCCCGGAATGCGCCTCAAGGACCGCATTGTTATTGTTGAAGACAACGTTGCTGCTGTTCATTATTTGTTACAAGGCGAACAAAAAGGCAAATATGGCGATTTAGCACCAACCGGAAATAAAGTGGAAGCGATGAGCGCCGAATTTTTTGTGATGGACGAAAACGGATTAATGAAAGACTTACTCACCATTACACAATTGGACAAATTGGTAGCACAAATAAAAGGCGAAGAAACCGTTGAAGAACATCAGCAAGTAACGCTTTATCCCATTGATGAGTCTGTGCCAAAAGAAGTTACGGCGAAAACGACTGATTGGTATATAAGGCATTTCAATTTTCGCAATTGGGAGGGCTTTAAAAAGCTTTTGGCCGGTGATGTAAAAGTAAACTGGAACGGAAAAATGATTAACGGTGCTGATGCATTTATGGGAGCAATAAAAAGCCGTGTCGCTTCATTTTCCAATATTACCTATCAAGTTGACAGAAGTGTTGTGGAGGCCAACCGTTCATCAATCGGCTATACCATGCACGGCAAACACGATGGTATTTTTAACTATAAAGACAAGGTTTATCAGCCCACACAAAAAGACTTTGAAATAAGAGAAGCATTGCATATTGAAGTTGCTGCGGATGGAAAAATAAAATCCATTATTGTCATTTCTAACCAAGATGAATTTCTGAATGTAGTGAAAAAAATGGCATAAAATTTAATAAAAATGAAGAAGCAATACAAAAAATATAAACTAAACGACGATGTGACGCTTCAGGTAATTTCTTACACAGAGGAAATGATGATTGCCCGCTTATGGTTTACAGGTAAAGGCTTTAGCGGTACGCATCATCACACCAACCAAGAAACCAATACGGTACTTTCCGGAAAATTTGAAGCCACCAATGGAAGCGAGAAAACCATTTTAACGGCAGGAGAATCTGTGCACGTACATACCAATCTTCCGCACAATCTGGAATGCCTCACGCCAACCGGTGAAATCATCACTTGTTGGACACCGGCAAGGAAAGATATTATTGAGAATTATACGGAGGTAGAATGAACAAGCTGCTCAGAAATGCACATGTAACAAATTATCCTATCAAAACAGAAAAATGTTCGAATGATAAATCCGGTTTTAAGAAGAAAAGTGATTCAATAAACTAATAAATTCAATGAAAAAATATCAATCCGCTAATTTTGTAGCCGGAAAATGGGAAACGGCAGGTACAGGAAAATTCCAAATCGTATTGGATAAATACCAAGGAACAGAAATGGCTAAAGTGCCTCAAGCCACTGAAAATCAAATGGAAGATGCCATTGTTGCTGCTTTGGAGGCTTTCGAGGTTACAAAAAAATGGTCTGCAGGCAAACGGGCAACAATGATGAGTAGCTTGTATAATAAACTCGTGGAGCGAAAAGAAGAGTTTATTAATTTGATTATCAATGAGGGAGGAAAACCACGCTCGTATGCCATTAATGAAGTAGATAGAAGTCTGACTACCTTAAGGTTAGCGATAGAGGAAGCAACCCGTTTTAAAGGCGAGGTGGTGCCTATGGATTGGGGAAGTGGTGAGGGCAAAACTGCTTTTACCAAACGTTTTCCTGTTGGCGTAGTGGCATGTATCACACCTTTTAATTTTCCATTGAACTTAGTGATGCACAAAGTGGCTCCTGCTTTGGCGGTTGGCTGTACTACTGTTATTAAACCAGCTCCACAAGCGCCCTTAACTTGTTTGGCATTTGCAGGCTTGATGGAAGAAGTTGGATATCCGGCAGGAGTTATAAATGTATTGGTTTGTGATATACCTGTAGCCGAAAAACTGGTGAAAGATAATCGGGTAGCAAAATTATCTTTTACAGGAAGCGACAAAGTAGGTTGGTACTTAAAAAGCATTAGCGGAAAGAAAAAAGTGACGTTGGAACTGGGCGGCAATGCCTCGGTAATTGTTGATGAAGATGTGGATGTGGAAAGCATTACCGATACCATTGCAAAAGGCGCTTATTTGTATGCAGGGCAAATCTGTATTTCCACCCAGCGGATTTTTGTCCACGAAAATGTATTTGAGCGTTTTCAATCTGCGTTCATTCAATCCATAAAGAAATTAAAAGTAGGCAATGCACAAGAAAGTGAGGTGTTGGTGGGGCCGGTAATTGATAAAGGCCATTTAAACAGAATCAACGATTGGGTAAAAGAAGCAAAAGATAAAGGTGCAAAAATATTGTTGGGCGGGATGATAAAAAGCGACAAACATAATTTGTACGAACCTACTTTAATCACCAATACCAATGGCACAATGAAAGTGGTAAGTGAAGAAGTTTTTGGGCCTGTTGCCGTATTAGAAAGTGTAAAAAGTTTTGAGGGAGCTATAAAAATGACCAATGATTCTAAATATGGATTACAAGCAGGGGTATTTACCAATTCATTCAAAAATTACAAGTTGGCAACAGAAGAATTAGAGGTTGGAGGCGTAATCATGAATAACATTCCCGGTTTTAGGATAGACCATATGCCATACGGCGGCATAAAAGATTCCGGTTTAGGCCGCGAGGGGCTAAGGTACGCCATGGAAGAAATGACGGAGGGAAGATTGATTGTTTATTAGGATTTCTCCACGCAAATTGAATTTAAACAATATCAACTGTCAGGAAGCAAGAGATACTTTAGCTTGAAAGATAACACTTTCAGGTTTTTTGTTTTTGGCGAAGAACAGTATTTTCGTGAATTTCAATCAGTTTCCTCAGAAAAAATCTTTGTAATTTTTGAAAATAAAATAAATGGTTATTACATTTGCATCCCCAAACGGTGATAGTTCCATGGTGTAATGGTAGCACAACAGTTTTTGGTTCTGTTTGTCTAGGTTCGAATCCTGGTGGAACTACATTCAATCCTTATGAATCCTTATTTCATAAGGATTTTTTATTTGCTCTATTGAGTTAAACTTCCTCCTTTTACAAAAAAAGCGGGCATATTCTTTTGAACATGCCCGCTTTATCAGCAGTCAATATTTAGTTTGATTACATTCTCGGCTTTATCACCAAAAAATAAACTGCAGCTAAAATAATCAAGCCTATTACAGTAGAAAGTAATGTAATGGTATTTTTTTGTCCTTTATTTATCACTTTCATCTTATGTAGTTCGCTCGCGTTATTGATTAAATTCTCAATACGGGAGAACGCACTTTCGCCTTTTACTACATAGTCATAAGCGCCATATTTCATAGTATCAACGGCAACGTCAATTTTGTCCTGACCGGAAAGCACGATAATCTGCGTTTCAGGATGTTTGTCCTTCATTGCCTTTAAAATTTCAACACCATTTTTGGCATCTTTGTGTTGCGAACTTAAATGATAATCCAAAACCACGATTTCAGGGTTTAAGTGCATGCTTTGCATAGCATCTTCACCATTATCAAATACTTTTATTTCATACAGAAACCGTTCGTTGAGGTAATCTTTCAACATCTCGTTTTGAATGGGTTCGTCATCTACTAAAAACAGATAACGCTTGCTATCATTTGCCATATGTTGTTCTTTTTAAATTTTTATTGCGAAAGATAATAATAGTTTTCGATTTGTCAAAGGTACTTAGTCTATTACTTCATGAAGCTCTTCAAAAGCCTTATTGCAAAGTCTTTCAAGTTGTGTTATCAACTGAGGCAGATTTTCACGATGTGCGCTCTGGCCGGCCGTTTGCTCAATCAGAAATATATTGCTTGTCTCTTCTTTTACACCCATGTAAGACAATTGTGGCTTCATGGAATGCGCTGCAACTTTAACAGTTTCATAATCAAATGTAGCCATGCCCGATTTTATTTTTTCCAGAAGCTTTGGAGCATTGTCTAAAAACATACCGACATATTTTCGTTTCTTTTCAGGGTTTCCGCCGGTAAATTGATTCAGGAAAGCCATGTCTGTCACACGTTCCGGCAAGGTTTGCAAATTGCCGATTCCTTTTGAAACATCTTCTTCTTTGTGTTTAACGTCTGACGGATTGCCTTCCAGCACCATTGCCATTTTCAATAATAAGTCTTCGGTCTGGAAAGGCTTGCTGACAAATGCATTCATGCCTGCATTCAGATATTGTTGTACGTCTTCCTGCAACACATTGGCCGTCATGGCAATAATGCCGATATTCCTTTTTTCTTTTGGTAAGCTTGTTCTTATCGTTCTTGTTGCATCTACGCCATTCATAATAGGCATCTGAATATCCATCAGCACTAAATCATAATCATTATTGCGTACTTTATTTACAGCTATCTGTCCGTTCTCAGCAATATCAATTTTTATTTCCGGTAATAATTCCATTAAGGTGTCTTCTGCTACCAAACGGTTGAATTCATTGTCTTCTACCAACAATAATGAAATGTGTTTCAACTGTTCCATCACTTCCTCGTTGATATGATCTGTTTTGGGTGTTACATTCTGTTCTTTGGCAATAGTCAGAGGAATAAGAACCATAAATGTAGTGCCTTCGCCTTCTTTGCTTTCTACAGAAATTTCACCTTCCATCAGGTCAACCAATTGCTTTGAAATAGTAAGCCCAAGGCCCGTTCCTCCAAATTTTCTGGCTGTATCTGTTCCTGCCTGCGTAAAGCTTTCAAAGATTTTGCCGACATATTCTTCTGAAATACCGATACCTGTGTCGCTTACTTTAAATTTGAGCATTATTTTTTCTGTATCCTGCGATTGGATGTTGCATTTAAGAACCACCGAGCCGTGATCAGTAAACTTAATAGCATTACCAATCAGATTCAGGAATATCTGGTTAATGCGGTTTGGATCGCCAATCAGGCGGTCGGGTATTTGCTTGTCCACTTCCACTTTCAGCGAAAGGCCTTTCTGCTCTGCTTTTAAAGCCATTATTTCTTTAACGCTGAATATTAAATCATTTAATGAAAAATCAATTTGTTCAATAACGATTTTTCCTGCTTCAATCTTTGAAAGATCCAATATGTCATTAATAATCACTAACAAATTATCTGCAGATTGACGAATGACGTTGAGGTACTTTTGTTGTTCGGGCTTAGGATCTTTATCCAACAGAAGTCTTGTAATACCTACAATTGCGTTCATAGGCGTTCTTATTTCATGGCTCATATTAGCCATGAACTGTTGCTTGAGTGCTGCTGTTTTTTCTGCTACCTCTTTTTCTTTTTTCGCAACTTCAATCTGGTTCTTAATCTGAAGGTTGCGTAGTTTGTTTAGTGTAGCCTGCTGAAATATTTCTTCTTTTAGTTTTTCAAAAGCTTTGAGATGTTCATACGCCCTGGGAATATTGCCCATCTTGTCGTACAGGTCAGAAAGATATTCGTGAATGCTCATCAAATCATGCCGGCGCAAGGAGCCTTTTGCAAGTTCATAAGCATGTTCCAGATAGCGTAATGCCCTGTCCAGTTCGCCCTGGTAAACATATAATCTTCCAATATAGAAAGAAGCAACAATTTCAGCTTCCGGGTTATCCAGCCCTTCTGCCTGCGACAAGGCCTTTTCAAGGTATTTTTTGGCATTTTCATAATCATTCAGACGATAATAAACTTTGCCCATGCCGCTATCGGAAAGCGAACGGCCTTGTGTATGTTCTTCTGTTAATTCCTGATTTTTTTTAAAATAAGAAAGCGCTTCGTCAAAGAAGTTTTTCTTGAAATAAATATCGCCTAATGTATTGTATATGCCTACCAGCCTGCTGTTGTCATTATATTTTTCAAAAATAGGCTGACATTTTAATGCATATTCCAAAGCCGTGTCATAATCGCCAAGATCATAATAAAGGCTGGAAATATTGGTGAGGTTAATAGTCAGATTCAGTTCGTTTCCCAGCTTTTCATTGATGTCCAAAGCCGATTCAAAATCCCGTAAAGCGCTGTCCAGATCGCCGAGGTTACGATAGATGCGTCCGAAATTATTAAGCACTTTGGCCTCAAGCGTTTTGTTCTTGATTTCCTGCGCAACAATGAAGGCTTCCGTCAATTCATCCAACCCGCTTTCATATTCGCCCATGAGCCAATAGCTTGCACCTTTATGATTGAGGCCATTGCCAATGCCAAGCAGATAACCAATAGCTTCAGACCTTTCAATAATTTCTTCTGCCAGCATCATAGCTCTCTCTGCATCCGTATTCCTTATTTCAAGGGTCATATCGGTCAGGATATCAATTTTTTCTTTTTCGCTTGTTGCCTCTGCGTATTGCTCTTTGAGTTCCAGATAGCGTTTTGTTTCCATGTAATAATTTTGAACGAGGTCAAGTTAATAAAAAATCCTGCATGGTCAGCCATGCAGGACATTTTATTCATGAGTAATTAATAAAAATGAATGATTAAGATAAATTACTGTCTGTAGTTTTTAAGATAAAAAGCTTTATAAACGCCGTAATCTTTCTTGATAAAAAGCTTGGGAAAATTATCTGCTGAAATAACCATGATGTCGTATTCATTGGGCGAAAATTCCCGGAAAAGCACATTGACAGATTTGATTTCATTAATGTATTTTTTTGCTTCCGACGCATTGGTAAATGACTTACATACAATCAGGCTGCGGCTTGCATCCAACGTTGAAACCGTAACCGAAATACTTTCTCTTGAGGCTTTCATCAAATTATAATCCGAGAGGCCGGAACGCAAACCCGAGAACTTGGCGCTTGAAGGGGCTGCAATAATTACATAATGTTCTGTTGCCGGATTGTATTGATAAACCAATGCATTTGCATTACCCGTCGAGTCCGGTGATTGTGATGCCTGGTTCACACTACCTGTAGAATCTTTGGGTATAATTTTTGGCGCATTGCTTAAATCAGGATGCTGTTTCATGTAAGCCAAAATCGTATTGGCCCAACTTACAAGACTATCATTCGGATTAGATGAAATAAATTGTTTCAGCATGGTATCAGCTTCCGGATAATTTCCGTTTCCTGCTATTGCAACGGCTTTCATTAAAGTGAATTTCTTCCTGAAATTTCCCTGGTTTTTGTAATTCTCATCGGCATCTTTTATCCTTGTCAGTACTTCATTGTATTGTCTTTGCATCAATAAACCGTAAGTCTCGTCATAGAAATTTGAGATGGTTTGCTGATTGGTATTAGTGACGTTAGGGAAAGGATTGGATTCGCTTTCCTGGCTTTGCCCGCTGAGTAATCTTCCCCAGTCTGAATCAGGGAATTTTTGTTGTAATTCTTTATTATATGCCGCAGCTTTTGTCGGACTATTCTGACGCATGCTGATGATATAGCGGATATAGATTTCTTCAGCCATGTTTTTGTGATCAGGATAGCGCTTATCCAAAGTATCGAAGGTGCCTACGGCTTTTTCGTAATCTTCAAGATTGGTATAATAGGCTTTCCCTAAATCGAAATAGCCTTGCGAAAGTTGTGAATTGGCTAAGTCAATTTCTTTCTGGCTATGGGGAATAGCGGCATACAGCGTGTCTTCATTCGGTAAATTCAAATCATTCTGTTCCTCTTCTCCATTTGCGTTGTCGCTGGTATTGTCAATAACGAAAACATTGCTGCTGCTGATTCTCCAGTTATCTTTCAGTGTTCTGTTGCCCCATTTCTGTTTAAAGTCATTTTCCCCTTGTCTCATAAGATTAGGGTTGGCAAAATACCAGGTTACTGTTTTTTGTCCACTCATTCCCGGAGGTGGAGCGATAACATTATTTGGCTGATTTTGTGCCAGATAAAGACTGTCACGCATTCTCTTTTCCAGATCTTTTACATAATCATGGATGATTCTTCTTTGTTCTTTTTCGGTGAGATAAGACATTCGCAGCAAGCTGTCCTGTGTTTTAACCACATTGCCGGGATAAGCAACCAAATCAAGTGCCTGAGCTCTTTTCTGGGCAATGCTATAAACAGGATCTTCTGCCGGAGTGAGGAACATTGCAGCGCTGTCATAAGCAAATTTTGCACTCGAGTAATTGCTTCTTACATAGTATTCATCACCCAAAGCTGCAAAAGAAAGACCCTTTTGCTTTTTATTGCTTTTGCTTTCCTGAACGCTTTTTTCGAAATATCCGAGAGCCGCATCGCTTTGTTTATTCTTCAAAGCAGCTTTACCCATTGCAAAATATATCTGGTCGTAATAAGGTTTGAACTTAGTGTCTTTCGACATTTTTTCCAAAAGGTTGTCGGCTGTATAGGTTCCCGAACCATTATTAATATTGTTAACCGCAATATTCTTTTTGGCATAAAATTCCATTTCCAATGTGGAATTCAAGCCCAATGCAATATTGTAATATTTGTTGGATTCAGCATAGTTCAATTGACTTTGCTGAATCTGTGCATTCAGGAACGCAGCTCTCAGGCGCAGCCAATTCGGCTGTTCTTTATCTACCGCTACAATTGCCAATGATTGAGAGGCTTTGGTATAATCGTCCCTGTACAGGTCAATGAACGCCTGCTCCAGCGCAAGTTTCCCGTTTAGCCTTGGTGGAAAATTTGCATCATTGCGCAGTAAGTCCAGCACTGTTTGTGCCTGGCCTTCTTTGCCACTCTGCGTCAAAACCCTTGCCAGCCAGAGCAAGGCTTCATTCTTAGCTGATTTATGTTCCAATGCGCCTGCAATCCCTGTTTTTTCAGGATCACTGAAAGTTGATGGTTTGCTTTTGTCGGCTTTACTATTGCCTTTTTTCTTTAATTCTTCTTTTTTGTCTTCTTCGGCCTGAGAAACGATTGTTTTAAAAGCCGCTCCGGCATTGCGATAATCGCCTTTGTAATAATAAGCCTGTCCCAGTAACAAATACAAATCATCCTGCCATTTAGCTCTCGGGTCATGAATCTGAATACCCAATGCAGCTTTCCTGATAATGGTATCCATGTCTGATTTCAACTTATTGCTATCCACATCAGGGTCAAAAGGGAACAAAGCTATGAGGCTGTCGTAATTATTGACATGCGATCGCACCATATTGTCCTCGGCCTCTTCCATCTTCTTGTTGGCATTGAAATAATAATTGTATCGCGTAAAGGTATTCTGGATAATCTGTCGTGGCACAGTCCATTTCTTTTTACGCATTTTCTGGTTATCGTAGGCAGCCTGTTTTTTCTTGATCTTTAATTCTAAAGCAAGATTGTGTTTCTTTTCTGCCTCTTTTGACTTTTCAATGGATTTCTGCTTTCGGAGCTCGGCCCTTGCCTGTCGTACTTTTGAAAGGCTGTCGGCCCGCGCAGCCCTGTATGCTTTTAAGCTGTCAAGTTGTTTTGTACGTATCTCTTTTGCCGCATTTAAGGCGGTTTTCAAGCTGTCGTTATAGACTTTTCGTGCAGCTAAAACACTGTCAGATCGGTTTCTTTGAACAGTTTTAACACTATCGGTATAATGCTTCCTGACTTTGACCAGGTCGGCTTTTCGTTTTGCTCTTACAGCTTCTACGCTGTCTTTATAACGTTTACTTTCCTTGTATTTTTTTTCAGCAGCCAGACTATCTGTTCGTCTTTGGCGAAGTACTCTTTGCTCCTCCATTATTCTGGCTCTTGCAAGCTTAACGGAATCGTTGTAATTTTTAATGCTGTCGGAATAACGTTTTCTTGCCATCATGGTGCTGTCGGCAATATATTTACGCTTTGCAGTTATGGAATCCGAAATACGTTTTCTTTCTGCAGCCTGGTCTGCAAATCTGGCCTGACGCGCATACTCCACGCTGTCCTTATAATGTTTGCTTTCTTTATAGTTACGGATAAATCTGAGGCTGTCAGCTTTTTGTTTATTGGCTTTTGCAATGCTATCAGTAATTCTCTTTTGTGCAACAGCAGCGCTGTCGGCTTTTTGTGCCGATGCCTGCGTATTACTTACCAATAAAATTGCTAATACAAATAGTCCTGTTAGAAACTTAGTAACCCTTTTCAAATTTTTCCTTTACTTTAAGCACGATATTACAATGAATAACTGATTTTCAGGTCAAATATTATATGCGAAGATAAAAAAGATGAGTATATTGATTTTGCTTTAAGGCATTAAAAAGCCGCTATTTTAAAAAAATAAAAAAAAATATTAGCAAACTGTTGCAAGTCCGAAAAATTTTTATGTATTTTGGTAGCGATTTAGAAAAATTGAATTTAACTATGAACAAAAAATTATTATTTGTGTCTGCCGTTGTAGCGGGCATGTTCCTGGGAAACACTACCAAAGCACAGGCACAAGAGAGCGATGAAATGGTTCCCGTTTATCGCTGGTTCAATCAGGTTGATAGAAATTATGTGACTGTAGCAGAAGGAGAATATCAGGAAGGACAACTTCTTAATTGGAAATATAACAACAAAACGCTTGTATTCTATGCGTTTCGTGAGCCGGGACCAAACCGTGTTGCGGTATATCGTTGGTTCAATCCTATAACTAAAGATATCGTAAGTATTGCAGAAGATGAGTATTCTGATGATGCAATGTTGAAAATGGGATATAAAGAAAAACATCTTCAATTTTATGCTTCCATTCGTCGTGGAGATAATCGTGTAGCTGTTTGCCGTTGGTACATTCCTAAAACAAGAGATTGGGTTACTATTCCTGAAGAAGGTGATACTGATGCTTATTACAAAAAAGGATATCGTCACAAAACATTGCAATACTATGGCGTTCGTCGTAGTGTAGATGAATCTATCTACGAGCAATCATTGTAATTGATTTTATTATACAATATTTACAAAAGGAGGATAAACATTTATCCTCCTTTTGTATTTTTATAGTTATTGTAATTCTATATTATTGAAAATGGCCGATGATATAAAAATCTCAAAGAAGAAACCTATTTTCCCGGTTTCCGTTCCGCTTCAGAAATATCTGAAAAATTATCAGCGCGAAGCGCATTTGTCGATTAGTTATACCGACCTTCTTAATTTTAAAGAAGCAGTGCCTTTGATGGATAAAAACGGAAAAGACACTTTCTGGGAATCGCCCATTTACCCGCCACATGAAATTGAAGCGCTGCACAATGGCTTGAAGAAGGTTTATGCCATGTTGAAAGCTTCCGGTAATCTCCGCATTGTACAGCATAAGTATATTGACCGTATTGATTATTGCACATTTGGAAACACACATCCTTTCCGCATAAAAATTATTAACAGGTTGAATGATGTTTATGATTATTTCTATGTTAAACGTGCTGACGCTTCGCGTATTTACGGTATGGAAATCGAACATTTACTGTCGCCCAATCAGTTGAATTTTCTGGTAGATAGAGATACTATTATTGAAGAGCATATCCCCGGTATTCCGGGCGATGTATTTACCAAAACCCATTTGACAAATCCTGATTATAATCCAAAACGTATTGCGAAGGAATTTGTCAAATTCAATGAACGTTGTTTTATTACTTTATTGGGCGACATGCGTTCTTACAATTTTGTAATGCAGGTTACGCCCGACTTTGATGATTTTCAGTTCCGCATACGCTGTATCGATTTCGATCAGCAGTTTTTTGAAGGTAATAAAAAAGTGTATTTGCCTCAGTTTTTTAAAGAGAACCTTCCGTTTGTGAAATTAGGGATGGAATATCTTACAGAGAAAACCTTTATTCAATACCAACAGGAAGAATCCTCTTCTATTGTACACCGCTTAAGGAGCGAGCGAAACAGGATAGCGCAATTAAGAGATGTTCTGGGAACGGATAAAGTTTCGACTCCGGAAAACGTCAAGCAGTTACGGGAAGGGCTTGCTGAACATTATCAGGACATACAATACCTGAAATGTAATAGCATGGCTGACATTGTTGAATTAAACCTGAAAAAACTCATCAGGCAGGTTAAGATGTAAAATGAATTTTGGATTACAAAATATCTTTGGCTTTCTGTTTAATAATGATTTATTATATTTGATTCCGGGGCAGTATTTACAATTAAGTGTGAAACCAGTTAAATTATTTCCAATGAAACTAAAGCTAAAATTCATCTTGTTATTAATGATCGCATGTTGTTTTTCAAAAGCAAATGCACAATACAACAAAGCATTGGCTGATAGTCTTGGTGCAGACGAATACGGGATGAAGATGTATTATTTTGTGATACTGAAAACAGGAAAAGCCGAAGTTAAAGATGATGCTACCATGAAAATTCTTTTTCGCGGGCACATGGATAATATCATCAGACTTTCGAATGAAGGTAAGCTCATCGTAGCAGGCCCACTGGAAGAAAATCCGAATAAATACAGAGGTATCTTTATTTTTAAAGCCAACTCGAAAGAAGAAGTTGAAGAATATTTAAAAGCTGACCCTGCTATAAGTACGGGTATTTTTGAATCGGAAATATATAATTGGTATGGTTCTGCTGCTTTGCCTGCTTACCTGCCGTTTCATCAGCAGATAGAAATGAAAAAACATTAATTTTTATAAACAAAAAAAACGACATGGCACAAATTAATCCATATCTTAATTTTAAAGGTAATTGCGAAGAAGCATTCGATTTTTATAAGGCCGTTTTTGGCGGTGAATATCCCTTTGTAGGACGCTTCAAAGATATGCCGCCATCAGAAGGCATGCCATCAACATCTGCTGAATTTGGTGATAAGATTATGCACATGTCTTTGGTGTTGCCTGATGGTACAACGTTGATGGGTAGCGACGCTTGCGGACCTATGGGTGACTCAACTATAGTTGGCAATAATGTACAACTTTCTATCAATGCAGAAAGTGAAGAAGATGCCGACAGGATTTTTAATGGTCTTTCAGCCGGCGGTAATGTTATTATGCCAATGAGTAAAACTTTTTGGGGCGCTTACTTTGGTATGTTTGCCGATAAATTTGGTATTTACTGGATGGTGAATTATGATTATCCACGCGATTAATTGTATTCAAAATATAATTGAAACAAAATCCGGCACATAAGAAGCCGGATTTTGTTTGTGTTTATCATTCAGGAATTATTTTTCTCCGTTCGGCATACTATCACCACCCGGCGTGTTAACTCTGTAACCTTCTCCCTGATCAGCATCAGGAAGCATACCTGTGCTGTCTCTCTTTCCATATTCTACGGGCGCCGTACCATAAGCATTTGTAGAATCAATCGGAACGCTTTTTACGCCTGATGCATTTTCTGTACAAGAATAAATGCCGGCTAATGTGAAAAATAACGTTGTATATAACAAGTATCGTCTCATAAATTTTATGTTTTTCTAACTATAACAACGCATTTTTATAAAAAAGGTTTTATACTAACATAGACAAAGCTTTATGTTTCAATTGTTAGAACTTTTTTACTGCTTTGATGTTTTTAAACATACAATAGTTATAAGCGTAATGCTAATCTAAATCAGCACGGGTTTATTAGCCGCAATTTTATACTTTTGGATACTTATTAAGATGGGCGGAAATATTGCACAATTACATTTCTGATTTTAATAAAGCAAATAAAACCTAAAGCATGGTTGCCGTTAAACGCGTCGCAGTTTTTGATGATGATGATGATTTACTCATTATCTTTCGTTTCTTTTTTGAAGAAAAAGGGTGGGAAGTGCATACCTATAAAACAAGTGATGATGTAATCGACAAAGTGAGAATGTCATCGCCTGATGTGATTTTAATGGATAATTGGATACCAACCACCGGCGGGCTTTTTGCAACTCAAATGTTGAAAAACGATGAAGAGCTTAAAAACATACCTGTTATTTATATCTCTGCAAATAATGATATAAAGGGCATAGCTGAAAGGGCAGGTGCAGATACTTATGTTGCCAAGCCTTTTGATTTTGAACATCTGCAAAATGTGGTGGATTCTTTTTTTTGAGATAAAATCAAAAATTAAACGCTCACCCTTAATCCCAAATGAAATGCCATCAAAAAATAATGCTGTTAACAATTTGCCTTTCCTGCAAGGTGGTGGCGAAACAGGTGAACTTATCCGATCTGTTGATTGGTCTGTAACACCATTGGGACAGCCGGCTACATGGCCTTATTCATTAAAGCAAATGGTCAGCATGATGTTGACCAATACGTTTCCTACGCTTATTTGCTGGGGCAATGATTTTACACAATTATATAATGATGCTTTCAGGCCTATTAATGGCGAAGCCAAACACCCCTTTGCTATTAGCAATAGTGCAAAGAATACTTATGCCGAAATATGGGACAGCATAGGGCCGATGTTTGAAGCTGTTATGAAAGGGGAATCTTTCAATTTGCAGAATTTCAAAGTTTCATTAGAAAGGAACGGTGCCGATGCTGAGGATTGCTATTTTGATTTTTCATACAGTCCGATAAAAGATGTGGATGGCGATATTCAGGGCGTATTGGTGATTTGCGTGGAAACCACAGAGAAAGTTTTTGCGCTCAATACACTTAAGGCCAATCAGCTGAATATGCAGAACATGATACGTCAGGCGCCGGTTGGCATATGTATCGTCAGTGGAGAGCCTCTGTATGTTGAAGAAGTTAATAATCTATTTCTGGAAATCGTCGGAAAAAGCCGCGAGCAATTTCAATCAATTCCCTATTGGGATGTTATGAAAGAAATCAGTGCAGTTTATCGCCCCATTGCAGCGAAGGTTCTGGAGACAGGTGAAACATTCAGAGCGAAGGAACATGAAGTTGTCCTTACCAGAAACGGGATACCGGAAACGGTGCATGTAGATTTTGTGTATGAACCCGTGAGAGATGCCGAAGAGCAGATAAAGGGAATTATGATTGTCGCAACGGAGGTAACAGACAAGGTTTTGGCAAGGACTGCATTGGAAGATATTAATAACGAAATGGTTGCTACCAACGAAGAGATGGCAGCCTCTAATGAAGAGCTTTTAGTAACCAATGAGGAATTATCAGTAGCTCAACAGCAATTGGAAGATTCTTTGCAAAAGCTTACTGACAGCGAACAGCAGATTCGTTCCCTGATTGAAAGCGCACCTTTTCCCATTGCTGTTTATATAGGCCGGGAAATGAAAATAGCGCAGGCAAACCGGGCTATTATCGATGTTTGGGGAAAAGGCAGCGATGTAATCGGCAAAACTTATTTTGAATTATTGCCCGAACTGGAAGAACAGGAAATATATCCGCAACTGGATAACGTATTTACAACCGCTATCCCTTTTCATGCAAGAAATCAGCGTGTAGATCTTACAATTAATGGAGTACTGACTGTTTTTTATTTTAATTATAGCTTTACTCCATTGCTTGATAAGAATGGTAACGTATATGGCGTAATGAATACTGCTGCCGATGTAACAGATCTGAATATAGCCAAGCAACGTATAGAACAAAGTGAAGAGAATTTCCGTAACATGATTGCCCAGGCACCGGTAGCAATGTGTCTGCTTACCGGCTCTGAATACATAGTAGAACACGTAAATACCGCAATGCTTGAGATATGGGGCAAGCCACGTGAAACTGTGATGAATAAGCCGGTTTTTGAAGCTTTGCCGGATGCCCGCGAACAAGGCCTGGAGCAGGTAATGGATGGTGTTTATGTTACCGGCAAGCCTTTTATTGCAAATGAGCAACCCGTTTCCCTGCTTCGTTTTGGGAAGCCGGATGTAGTTTACCAGAATTTTGTTTACCAACCATACAAAAGTACAGACGGCAGAATACTTGGGGTATTGGCAATATCTGTTGATGTTACAGAACAGGTAATTGCGAGACGTGAACTTGAGAGAGCCTACGAACAAGCGCGTCTTTCAAAGCAGGCTGCGCAGATGGGTACTTTCGACATGAATATGGTTGACGGAACATTGGAATGGGATGAACGTTGCCGTACACTTTTCGGTATCAATCACAATAATGCCATTACTTATGAAAAAGACTTTGTAGGTGGTCTGCATCCTGATGATAAGGAGTATGTGTTGAATATAATTGATGGCGTTCTGGATAAATCTCTTACCAATGGAGATTACGATATTGAATACCGCACAGTTGGTGCAGCAGATCAGATAGTACGTTGGGTGAGAGCCAAAGGGAAAGCATATTTTGACGAACAGGATAAACCTGTTCGCTTTATAGGATCTGTGTTGGATATCACTGATCAGAAGCTTGATGAAATCAGGATGCATGAAAATGCGGAGAAGCAAACGCGATTGGCCGCTATTGTGAGTTCATCAGATGATACGATCCTCAGCAAAACATTACAGGGAATCATTACAAGCTGGAACACGGCAGCAGAACGTATGTTCGGCTACACGCAGGAAGAAGCCATTGGTAAGCATATTTCTATGATCATTCCGCAGTCACGGTTAAAGGAAGAGGAATTTATTATCAGCCGCATAAAAACAGGCCAGAAAGTTGATCATTTTGAAACTGTCCGTATAGCAAAGGATGGAAGGGAAGTCCCATTGTCTATTACCGTTTCGCCCATTATGGATGCAAATGGCAATATTATAGGAGCATCAAAAATTGCAAGAGATATCAGTACGCAAGTTGAAGCGCAGGAAATTGCACAACGTTACACAGAGCGTCTTGAAATCATGAACACTATGGTTCGGGCGGTTTCTGAGGAGCTTGATCTGAACAGGATATTGCAGAAAGTTACGGACGCTACTACAGAACTTACAGGAGCTAAATTCGGCGCTTTCTTCTATAACAAAACTGATGAAAAAGGAGATTCTTACATGTTGTTTACGCTTTCCGGTGCGCCACGGGAGGCTTTTGAAAAGTTTGGAATGCCGCGTAATACTGCTGTATTTCATCCTACATTCTCAGGAGAAGGCGTAGTGCGTGTAGATGATATTACCAAAGATCCGCGTTACGGAAAAAATACGCCACATCATGGTATGCCCAAAGGACATTTGCCTGTTGTGAGTTATCTGGCTGTGCCTGTTACATCCCGTTCGGGAGCTGTAATAGGCGGATTGTTTTTCGGTCATCCTGAAGCAGGAAAATTTACCAAACAGCATGAAAGCCTTGTAACATCAATTGCTGCTCAGGCTGCTATCGGCATTGATAATGCCAAATTGTATGAAGAGGTTAAAGCACTAAACGATAAAAAAGACGAATTTATCGGTCTTGCCAGCCATGAGCTTAAAACGCCGCTTGCCAGTATCAGCGGTTATCTGCAGATTCTGAACCGTATGAAAAAAGATGAGCAGAGTCAGAAGTTTGTGGAAAGGGCTTATCATCAGGTACAAAAACTTACGTCATTGGTTAACGATCTCTTAGATGTTTCCAAAATTGAAGCCGGAAAGCTTAAATTGACTATCAATGAATTTGACCTGAAAGAAATAATTGAAGATGCTATTGAATTGACAAAGTACACTACCGATAAGTATAAAATTACTTTTGAAACGGATGTTGAAGTTTGTAAAATCAGCGCCGATAGCCAAAGGATAGAACAAGTTGTAATTAATTTGCTCACAAATGCGATTAAATATTCGCCCGGCACTGACAAGGTTGAAATAACTTTGATACGCAATGACAAGGATGTAATAGTTGGTGTAAAGGATTTTGGGCTTGGTATTCCTGCCGATAAACTAACAAGTATATTTTCCCGTTTCTATCGTATCGACGATGCTACACCTAATATTTCAGGCCTGGGAATAGGCCTGTATTTGTCGAATGAAATCATTTCAAGACATAACGGTAAGCTATGGGTTGAAAGCGAGTTGGGTAAAGGGAGCAGCTTTTGGTTTTCTTTGCCTCTTTCATAAGAAATCAACATCTGTAGGAACTATAAATAAAAAGAAGCATTCAATTTTTGAATGCTTCTTTTTTGAAGTAACAAACTCAGCGATAGAACCTGGATCAGCCGCGGCGGATATGAGTCCGACTGATTATGTCACAAATCAATAAATAAAAAAGGAATACAGTTTATGTATTCCTTTTCTGAAGTAGCGAGGTCAGGGATAGAACCGGGTCCGCGGCGGCGGATATGAGTCCGACTGATTATGCCACAATCAATAAATAAAAAAAAGGAATACAGTTTATGTATTCCTTTTTGAAGTAGCGAGGTCAGGGATCGAACCTGAGACCTTCGGGTTATGAGCCCGACGAGCTACCGCTGCTCTACCTCGCGGTGCGGGTGCAAAAGTATAGCTATTATTTCAACTGACAAAATTATTTTACTAATAAATTTATAATCCTTTATTGGACTTACCTTTGCAACCTATGGAAGCTACGCACAAAGCCGGTTTTGTAAATATTTTTGGTCCGCCTAATGCAGGAAAGTCAACTTTGATGAATGCTTTGCTGGGCGAGCGTTTGGCAATTGTTTCGCCAAAAGTTCAGACAACAAGGCATCGCATTTTAGGCATACTTACAGAAGAAAATTATCAGATAATTTTTTCGGATACACCGGGAATTATCGATCCTCAATATAAACTGCACAATAAAATGATGCAGCAGGTGCGTAGTGCTGTGGAAGATGCGGATGTAGCTTTACTGATGGTGGACGCTACAGATGATCCTGATTCTTTTTCAACGATTATCGATTCACTGAAGCTCAAAACCAAGAAGATTCTATTGGTCAATAAAGTGGATTTGATTGAAGATAAAGAAAAGCAGGCAGAGCTTGTAAAAGCTTTTGAAGATAAAATCAAGCCGGACAAAACAATGGTTATTTCGGCATTGAAGAAAATCAATACCAAAAAAATTGTACCTGCAATATTAAAATTCCTGCCCGAAGCACCACCATTTTATCCTGATGAAGATATTTCAGACAGACCGATGCGGTTCTTTGTTTCTGAAATGATCCGGGAGAAAATATACAGCATTTACGATCAGGAGATTCCTTATCATACTGCGGTATTGGTACAAACCTTTGAAGAATTGCCGCATGTAACGAAAATCAGGGCCGACATTGTGGTTACCCGCGAAACGCAAAAGATGATTATGCTCGGTACCGGAGGCAGCATGATTAAAAAGCTCGGTATGCAAAGCAGGGAAAGCATCGAAAAGTTTCTGGATAAGAAAGTCTTTCTTGAACTGTTTGTAAAAGTCAGGCCTAAATGGAGGGAGAACGATACTTATCTTAAGGAATATGGATATTGATTTTCAGGCTGAAATAAAGATTGATGTTCTTGAAGATGAAATATTACAGGCTCGGGGCATTGAATTGGGTATTTTAAGATTGGATCAGATACATCCTGTAGTTTCCGGAAATAAATGGTTCAAGTTAAAATACAATATTGCAGAAGCTGTCAGGAATGGATCTGATTCCATACTTACTTTTGGCGGTGCTTTTTCAAATCATTTGATCGCGACAGCAGCTGCTGCAAAAGCTTTCGGTCTTTCTTCCATTGGCATTGTAAGAGGATTTCATGCAGAAAATAATTTATCGGAAACGTTGCATGCTTGTATTAATATGGGCATGCAATTGCATTTTATAAGTCGCGGGGACTACAGCCAAAAGGATACGGATGCTTTCCTGAATACTATTGCGCAACAATTTCCTCAGTCCTTTATTATTCCCGAAGGTGGCGACAATGAAAAGGGGAGAAAAGGAACGGCAGAAATTACAGCTTTAATCCCTGATACTTTTACACATATTGTCCTTCCTGTCGGAACCGGGGCTACCTTTTCCGGAATCAGAAATGCGCTTCCGGGTACTGTTGAAATGCTGGGTTTTACAGCTATGAAAGGCGGCGGTTATCTTGAAGAAGCAATTAAGAAATCTTTAAAAAGCCTTTTGCCAAATTGGGACCTGATTACCGATTATCATTTTGGTGGATTTGCAAAATACAACCAATCATTGATCGATTTTATGAATGCGTTTTATGAAAAATTCAGGATTCCGCTGGATATGGTTTATACCTCCAAAATGATGTACGGCATTTTCGATTTGATAAAAAGCGAAAAATTTCCCGAAGGCAGTAAAATACTTTGCATTCATACCGGAGGTTTGCAGGGAAATCATTCCATAAAGCATTTACTGAGCTATAAATAGCATTTCATAAACAATTTCCTGCAGGACAATTTCCTGTTTTTCCCAATATTAATGTAAGTTTGAAGCATGAATAAACGAATAGGAATAGCAATCGTATTTCTGCTATTGTTGAATTTAACCACAAAGATTTACGCACAACCGGAACTTCCCAATATAGCTGTCATTACACAAGGCGGTATCAATATTTTAAGTTTTACGAATCCTTATGAAAGCGGCATCAAATCCATTGCAGTAGAACGTTCAAACGACAGCGTATTGAATTTTACCAATATTGGTTATGTGGCTTCTGTTAAAAAAGGCGCTGCAAGCTTTGTGGATGCACATCCAATGGTAGGTAAAAACTGGTACCGGCTTCAAATCGTTTTTTCTTCCGGTATGGAATGGATTAGCAACCTCGGAACGATAGAGGTGGACAGTTCTGCCATTGCAAACCGTAAGCCGCTGCCTCCAAGCGATTCTTTACAAAAAATCATCAATGCTACCGGAAACACTGCTGTTATTAATGAAATTAAAACAGTGGAAATGCCGAAATCGCAATATGTATTTACCAATCCCTTTACCGGTAATATCAATATTGAAATTCAGGATGCGCTAAAAGAAACGTATCAGTTATTTTTCTACGACCAGAATGATAAGGAAGTATTGCGCATTCCGAGAATCAATGATAAGATAGTGATTCTGGATAAAAGAAACTTTCAGACCACCGGCATATTCAAATTCAAATTACTGAAAAACAAAGAGGATTTTGATAAAGGATATGTAACTATTTATTAAAAAAGAAGGCAGGTTTTTTAAAACCTGCCTTCTTTTTTACAACGGAATATTATCGTGCTTCTTCTTCGGCATCTTCGCTACTTTATGCTCCAGCATTTTAAATGCCTTTATTAATTTTTCTCTTGTTACATCAGGCAAAATTACTTCGTCGATAAAACCACGCGCTGCTGCTCCATAAGGATTGGCAAACTTGTCTGTGTATTCCAGCTCTTTCTCTTTCCATTTCGCATCGTGGTCTTCGGCATCTGCAATTTCTTTTTTGAAGATGATTTCCGCAGCGCCTTTGGCACCCATTACGGCAATCTCCGCCGTAGGCCAGGCATAGTTTAAATCAGCGCCGATGTGTTTGGAATTCATTACATCATAAGCGCCGCCATAAGCTTTGCGTGTGATTACCGTCACTTTCGGAACAGTTGCTTCGCTCAATGCAAATAATAATTTTGCGCCGTTTGTTATGATTCCGTTCCATTCCTGATCAGTACCCGGTAAAAATCCCGGAACATCTACCAGTACCAATAAAGGAATATTGAAAGCATCGCAGAAGCGTACAAAACGCGCGCCTTTCTTGGACGAATTAATATCCAGAACACCTGCCATGCTTGCGGGCTGATTGGCAACAATGCCTATACTGCGACCTGCAATGCGGGCAAAACCTACCACAATATTCTCGGCATAATCTTTATGCACCTCAAGGAAGCTGTCGGCATCCGCAATTTCCGCAATCACCTCTTTCATATCATAAGGCTGATTTGGGTTTGCAGGGATAATATCGTTTAAAGCCGTTCTGATTTCATTACCTGATTCATAAGGATAAACCGGTGCATCTTCTTCGCAATTCTGTGGCATATAGCTCAGCAATTGCTTGATATGTTCGATGCATGCTATCTCATTTTCACAGGCAAAATGCGTAACGCCCGATTTGGAAGCATGCGTATGCGCGCCACCCAGTTCCTCGCTCGTAACAGTTTCGTGTGTTACCGTCTTTACTACGTTTGGTCCGGTAACGAACATATAGGAAGTATGTTCCACCATTAAAATGAAATCGGTAATAGCGGGAGAATAAACCGCACCGCCGGCGCATGGCCCCATAATAGCGCTCAGTTGCGGTACCACGCCGCTTGCCTGTACGTTTTTATAGAATATATCGGCATAGCCCCCCAGTGAAACGACTCCTTCCTGAATACGTGCGCCACCACTATCATTCAGTCCGATTACAGGTGCGCCGTTCTGCATGGCCAAATCCATAATCTTACAAATCTTCTCTGCATGCGTTTCGGAGAGGCTGCCGCCAAAAACGGTAAAATCCTGTGAGAAAATATATACCAGACGGCCGTTTACGGTGCCATAACCTGTTACTACGCCATCCCCAAGGTATTGTTCTTTTTCCATACCGAAATCCTTGCTGCGATGTGTTACCAGCATACCTATTTCTTCAAAAGAGCCTTCATCCATCAATAATTCCACACGCTCGCGGGCAGTAAGTTTCCCTTTCTTATGCTGGCTGTCAATCCTGTTTTGACCACCGCCCAGTTTTGCCTGATTTATTTTCTCCTGAAGAATATGTAGTTTGTCCATTATGGTAATTAAAAAGTAAAAATTAAGTTGCCAAAAGTAAAAAGGAAAATTGAATTTAACGATTAAGAAGTAAAGGATATTAAAATGTATTCTGTTTCAGACATAAAAAAGGCCGTTGCGTAAGCAACGACCTGAACTACTTTTATTGAAATTTACTCTTTTATAATCTTTACTGAATTGCCCGTTATTGTTTTCAGTATATAAACCCCGGAACTTAACCCTGCCATAGAAAGTTGTTGAGAATTGTTGTTAAGCATAATTTCCCTGACCGTTCTTCCATAAATATCTGTGAGTACAGCTTCTGTATGCAATAGCTTTTCGTCAGTGAAGCTGATGTGAATGGTTTCTTTGGAGGGATTGGGAGAGATGTTTATTGATACTGTTTCCTTATCAAAAGAATTAATGCCTGTAGGCGGTAATGCACCTTGTCCTTCATAAGCGCCCATATCAATAATTGTTCCTTTCAGGCGGCTCGAATCTCCCAGGTCTAAATCGGCTTGAAGATTGCCTACACTTGAATAAGCAGCATTATTGCCAGCGTCTATGCATAGGCTCCCAGGTTGCAAACGAAAATCGTTATTAGCAGCATCTACAAATAGAGGGTCAGTATCGCCATCTAAAATGTGATTTGAAAGGTTGGCGGACATGCCTTTTATGATGCTATTGGCAGCGATAAGTTCGGCTCCGCCAAGGCTGAAATGCAAACCACTGGAAGCTGCAATGATCGTATTATTTATAGTTAAGGTTCCGAAACTCCCATGGTCAATACTGCTTCCGTAGGGAACAATACCATAAAACGTGCAATTTGTCATTACAAGAGACGTATTGCCATCTATATTAACAGATCCTGTGTTCAGAAAAAGGGAGTTTATTATACTGTTTTCGCCACGGGCGCTGTAGAGAATGGTACCACCCGATCCGCTGTTAGTAGCTGCTCTGTTATTAATGAATATGCAATTTTTAATTGTATCCAGCGAAAGATCGCCATTATATATAGCACCTCCCCAGCCACTTGAATTATTGCCTTCAAATGTGGAATTTGAAATATGTGCGTGATAATATTCTCCACCTATTCCGCCGCCATAGCCATTCGCCTGATTATTCAGAAATGTACATTTCCGGACAATCAATGTGCTATTCTTGTCACAATGGATTGCTCCACCTGTGTTTGCCATATTATTATCAAACGAACAATTTATAACGGTTGATGAACTATAGTAATTAGATATGGCACCGCCGTAAGTTGATGTATTGTTACTAAACATGCAATCATCAATTACTGAGATGCATGAGTCATTGTAAATTGCACCGCCATGGCCGTTATCCCCGCCTGTCGAAGCTTCGTTGTCAATGAAACTACAATGAATAATAGAAGAAGAAGCATGAATATTGTAAATAGCTACTCCATTGGCATTAAGCTTATGATCCAAACCATAACCAAAAACGTAACCATCACGGAAGATACAATTCGATATGGTCGGAGAAGCGTAATTATTATAAATCCCTTTACCTGAGAATGCTTCGCCTTTATTAATGACAAAGCCGTCAAGTTGCGCAGCAGAGGTCAAATTGTTATTATCATTTGAGATGACAAATTCGTTATCTAAATTATTGCCATTCAATTGGAGTTTGGTACTATCATTCTCCCAATTTCTATCAGAGAACAATATATCCGTACTGGTAAATCCCCCAAATATCTTTACACCTTCTTTCATAGTAAAAGAATTGTCTAATGGAGCGATGTACGTCCCCTTTGCCACCCACACGCTATCGTCTGCATTGGCTGCATTGATACCCGCCTGAAAGTCGGAAAATGCCGTAGCCCAGCTTATGCCATTTTGTGTACCACCTGTATGGGCACTGTCCACATATACTATCGTAGCATTTGCACAAATAGAGAACAAACCTAACATAACTGCACAGGTAAGTAATAATTTTTTCATCTATGAATTGATTTAGCGCGAAGATATAAAGCGATAAAATTTTACGGTTTACTAACTTGATAACGTTTGTTTTTTCTTGTAAACGTTTTTCTGAGTAATAGATGATATCAAAACCGAAGAGATATTTATTTTTGAATTCAGAAGCTTTCCTGACAGAGGATTTCAGGCATTTTTGAAAAAATAAAGTTATATAGATTGTTATGTTTGGTGCTTGTTACACTGAGGAATCCACAAGAGGTGGCATGCAATACATGTGCGACACCTCAAAAGTGTCGCACATGTATTAAATACTATTCTTTCCTCGTTGTATCGGCTGTATCTTTACGGGCAATGCCTTTGCGCCTGGCCAATATATCGGCAAAGTATTTCCGGCCGTTATTGATGGCATCCAGTATCTGAATGTAGAAATCTTTATCAGTGCTTTTTACAGAGATCATGCCGGTGACATAGTGTACAAGCTTGCCATAGCTATCCATCATTTGTTTTTTCAGCGCCAGTGTATTATAGCTGACTTTCCGGACAGTGGTAGTGGAACGGTTGTTAAACAGGTTATCGAATGCTTCAGCCGAGTTTTTCAGATTGCCTATATGTTTCAGTAGTTCGAGTTTTTCAATGATTTCTTCATTTTCAGGTTTGCTCCATTCCTTTAGCAGTTTTTGTATATCAAACGTTTCGGCTTCGTAATTCTCCGATTCAAGGTCGGTATAGCTTCTCATAATTATCATGGCAATCTGGTAAGCATTTTTCTCATCCTTATTGTTGCTGTATTCAAATACGGATACTGCTCTGCGCAATGTAGTTATCATGTGGTCACGCTGCATGTCAAGCATTTCCAGCTCTTTGGTTTCAGCCATAGCCTTAATTTGCTTCATGGCGTCATGGTATGCATTGCTTCGCATTTTCAGTTCGATATGGACCGTATAGAAGTCGATATCTTTTTTCAGGTCGAGTCCGAGAGAGTCGATATCGGTAAAATAGCGGACAATGAATTGTCCGACTTCAGCAAGCCTTAAATTTCTGGCTTTAATGGGATGTAGTTTCATTTTTTAGTTTTCAAAATGTATATAATTCTTTAAAGAATTATTACAGCAAAACTCATGCCAGAAATCACCAAATGGCCTGAACCAATCAATAAGCGTAGGCTTTCATTCAATATTCGTTGATTTTTATTGCAGAGTCCATGTTCTTAACCATGGATAAACCCGTACCGGGAACCCGGCCATATCATTAACCGCAGATAAAAGTTTGCCGGAAATGCCGGCGCGTTTTTAACCATGGATAAAGTGGTGCCGGAACGCAGGGGAGGTTTTTAACGGAGGATAAAACGTTCCCGGAAACCTGCGCATGTTTTTAACCACGGATAAAAGTCCGCCATGAACCCGGGCATGTTTTTAACCCCGGATAATAGCAAAAAGAAAGGCGATACAAGGAATCGCTATAAAACAACAGAGGCCGTTGTGTTCACAACGACCTCTGTAATAACTTATTTTAAGTAAAATATTGCTTACTGAATGGAAAGCTTCTGTACATATCCTTTGCCGCCATTATCGTATTTAACGAAATAAAGGCCTTTGGCAAGCGACTGGATATTGATATTGTTTGTTCCTTTATGTATGTTGATGTCCATAACCTTAACGCCTACAACGTTTATGATTTGCGCATTTACATTCTGAGCTATATCAGAAGTAATGGTAACATTGTTGCTTGCAGGGTTAGGGTATAGTTTCAAATGTTGTGCGTTAACATTTACATCATTCACCGCTAAAACAGGAAGCGTCGTATCGGCATCGCCTATACCTACGGCATACCATGCATTTTTAACAGAATGGTAGTCGTTGGAAGTTTCGCCATACAAATCTTTTGCCGCATGAATAGAGCCATTGTAGGCATCCATAAATGTAGCGCTTGGAGTCAGGTAAGTAGTAAGATTTCTGTACACAATTTGTTCAGCCCTTTCAATACCTATGCCATAAACATGATAATTGTCGTTTTTGTCGTTAGTGCCTGTGCCGCCTTTTACCAATAAATAAAACCATTTGTTTTGTACGCCACTGCAGAAATGCGGATCGCTTAGATCCCAGAAATCTCCTTCGTAAGTATCTGGTTGTGGATCGTCTGCAGATTTCGGGTTGGACATGGAACGTAAGCTATTGCTTGTAGAAGGGAAAAAGCAATCTTCGCCGATGTTCCAGTTGGCATTTGCGCCTTCTGAAAAGAATTCGATACAAGTACCCATAATGTCTGAAAAAGATTCGTTTAAAGCGCCTGATTCATCTTGGTAATCAAGGCCTCCGTGGCCGTTTGTTTCCGTAACCATGTGCGTAAATTCATGTCCCATAACATCCAGACCCACAAAAGGACTGAAGGGCTGACCATCACCCAATCCATATACCATGCTGAAATAAGGAGCAGGTAAGGCTGCCGCATTATCTTGTGTAAATGCAGTAGGGAATACGCCGTTCATATAATTCTTAACCACGCTGCCATTGCCGTCATAGCTGTTTCTGCTGAAATTCTGGGTATAAAAATCGTGCGTGCGCTCCATGCCCCAATGTGCATCAAGGGCCGGATTTTTAACAGTGGCTATTTCATAGCTGCCTGTATTGCCTTGTCCGTCATCCCAGTTGTGTGTGCCTAAAGCAAGGTTAGTAATGCCGAAATAGGAAGCAGGCTGTAAGTTAGGACTGCCGCCGCCAAAAAAAGCGCTGATATCAAAAATGCCGAATGAACCGATTAAGCTATTGTCGCCTTTAGGGAATATATACAGATTTCTGGTTGTTACAGGAAGGTCAGCAGCAGACGAAACTTCGAACCTGAGGTCAGGCCATGACTGGTATTTTACATTGCTCAGGTTATTGCTTGTATCTTTTAAAACCATAGATGCAAGGAATCTTCCGAAATTTTGATCAATATTCATGCCGATATCATTGGAAAATGTATTCATGGTCATTTTCATCAAAGCAGGCTTTGCATCCCAGGTAGTGTTATCATTGGTGATGTCTTTCGGAGTCAGGAAGAAATCTGTTCCTGTACCGTCTTCATCAATGTCTGAACCACTTGCATCATAGGTAATGATTTTTCTGGCATTGTCTTTTAATCTGTACATGCCGGGAATGGAATCATCCGTAACAATTGTCTGCGTACCGCTGTATAATGTCTGCGCTGTAGCGTTTACATCTGCCGTGGCAATCAGGTTTACTTTCTTCAATATCTTTCCGGTCTGTGCATCTACAAACACGTTCATCATTACCACTTTGCCTTTAGATGTTTTGCCATCTATGCGCACTTTATAAGCCAGTTCATATTGTGGCAATTTTGAATTTCCGGCGTTTGCAATCAGCAATTCGGCAGGATATTGGTGCATTTGCTTTACAATATCCAATGCGCTTTTTGCTGCAGCCGCAGCAGATTGCTTATCAACAGTAGCAGCAGTATTTATAGTATTTATTTGTGCAATACGGCCGTTAACAGTGGTTACTACGCCATTTTTGATGTGTACCATTATAATGCCATTGTCCACTTTAATGCCATCGAAAAACTGCTGATAATCTATATTTGTAAAGCCGAGGTTGTCGGTGTTTTGCCTTAGTTGTGTAAAACTGTGTTTGTTTGAAAGACCTAATAACGCCGGCAGGTTTTGAGAGATGTAACTTTTGTCCAGTTGTTTGTCTTCAAGACTCATAAATACGCTGCCACTCTTCACAGGAATGGTAAAATTAACGGCTTTGCTTTGAGCAATAATGGAAGGCGTATAAGCCAATGCACCCGAAAGCAATAGCGCCAGGACTTTTTTATTCATAGAATAATGCTTGATTAAATAAAAATAATTAGGACACGAATGTAGACAATTGTATTAATAATATCATAAAATTAACATCCGGATGATGTTAATGGCAATTTTTTACTTATGCCTGCGACCTGTCCGTAAATCAGAGCCGTTTATGTGCTTAAAATGCAATTATTTGCTGTAGCGTTTATTCATGCATTCCGTTATAAATAAGCATGTTTTGCTGTGTAACAGTAATGTCAAGGATGCGGTTATAAACAGTGCCGTTTTGATTTATGCTTATCCTTATTTCGCTTTGGGCCGGTAGGGTTTCGATACAGGCATAGCAAACGAGGGTTGCTGTTACGTCGCATTTCTCAGACAGTCGCTGCACCAGGATATTTATGTTTTGTGACTGTCCGTATTCGTCCGAAGGGCTGGATGCAGCCGGCATTAAATCTAGGCACAATTTGTTTACTTCTGTTCCTACCATGTCGGACATATCGGTTGTAATGCCGGTCTTGAAGTTCTGGCAATTAAAAACAGCTGCCGGATCGGTAACAGGATTTTTCTTTTTGCTGCAGGCTGCAAATAATATGCCGATGCTCAGTATCGTCAGTATTTTTTTCATAAGGTTGTTTTTTTAAGAGGTGAATATTGAATAAAGTAGAATAGAACGCTAACGCAATTCATTAGCTATGTTATTACTGTTTCCCGAAAATGAATTTCAGGCCTAATTGCACGCCCGAGTTTTTCAGCTGCTTATTATCCTGTTGCAGGTAATTGGTCAACCCTTTTCTGTAATTGACATTAAGGGAAAGCTGTCTGGTTACCTTATATCCTGCCGCACAGGTAAGCCCGATATCCCAGTTTGCCACCTTTTGCGATGTGCTGATAATGTTATTGGTCAATGCTGCGCTTTCAATATCATTTTCATTTGTCAGTGTCAATGTAGGATTGAGGTTCCTGTTTAAAGCTGCGCCTGTGGTGAAAGACAGCCGCTTTGTAGCCCTGATGCCGACAGCGGGTGTAAATCCCACCGAAATAATATTACGCGCATAATCAGCTTTGATGTTTGTGTTGTTTTTTTCGGATGAATTCTGAAATCCGTCATTGCTCATGGAAACGCCGGGGAAGGAATACCGGTTTGAGTTGCTGACCGTATTAGATGCCAGCGTCAGTCCTGCTTCCACAAAAACGGTCTTTGATAAATCGCCTCTGCCCATAACACCTACCTGATAACTTACATTGCTGACTGTTGAACTGCCTACATTTGCCAATAAGCCTACATTTACCGGCTTAGGATTATAAGTATTGTTGTCGGCATAAAAGTTATTTCTTTCCTCCGGTTGCAGCCTGGGGCCCGGATCATCATTCATATGTTCATTGCCTGCTACGGGAATGGTATGGTTGCTTTGTGCTGTTGCAGGAGTTGATGCAATGCCGGGGACAATTTTTTCTATTGCTTTGACATCTTTATTTATCTGTTGCTTTGTGTTTGCGGTTTTTTGTGCAGCAATAGCTTTACCCGGATTTATGGTAACGGCGATGATTGTCTCAGGCTCGTTTTGAGGTTGTGGTATTTCTTTCGGTTGAGATGACGTTATTGTTTTATTTACTGTTATAACCTGAGTATTTGTTGTGCCCTTATTGTTGTTAATCAAATAGACGGTCATTGTTCCGAATGCTGCCAATAATACACCGGCAGCAATTTTCAGCGGCGCTAAGAAAATAAGGTTCTTTTTTGCCGGAGGTTTTTGCTGGAGATCAGCTTGCAGGCATAACCACATGTCTTCGCGCGGCACGAATTGCTGTTCCTGCAATTTGCTTTTCATGCTGTTTTCAAATTCATTCCTATTCATGCGAAACCTCCTTCTTTTTGTATGAGCGTGTTATATTTTCTTTCAGGTTTTTCCGGGCCTGGTGCAATAGCCAGTAAGAGTTATTTTCAGTGATGTTTAATAGTGAGGCAATTTCTTTATGATTATACCCTTCGAAAACATTCAGGTTAAAGACGGTTTTCTGTCGTTCGGGCAATGTGTTCAAAAGTGCCAGAACGCCTTCCGCATCCATTTTCTCCAACATATCGTTGCAGATATACCCTGCACTGTCTGCCAAATTTTCATTATAAACCGTATTCATGACAACTTCATTTTTCTGTGCATTGTCTTTCCTTAAATTGTCAAGGCAGACGCGCACGGTTACTTTCTTTATCCAGCCTTCAAAAGAACCGAGGTTACTATATTTTTCAAGGCTGTTAAATATCTTGAGGAAAGCATCATGAACCCACAATTCTGCATCTTCCCTGTTAGCTGCATAGCGTATGGTAATGCACATTAAAACGGGAAAATAGAAATAATAGAACTCCCGCTGCATCAGAGCATTGCCCCTGATGCAGCCATTTATTATGGTATGGAGTTTATCTGTTTCTATCTTCCCGCGTTTTTCCCTGGTTAATGCCTAATGAGCTGTTATACTGTATCCTGCTACTTTTTCCGGTATAGCAGTAGAAATATTGGAATCTATTTGAGTAACAATATGATAAGTGCCTGAATCTAACGGTTTGAAATAAATAAGTGTATAAATTACAGAATCTGTTTTGCAATTGCAATCCTCTGTAACGTCATCGTTTGTATATCTCAATGCTGCGGTAACCAGTAAAGTATCAAAACCTATATTGCTGATATCTGCTGTTGCTCCTTTTACACATAGACCGGCATTGTTAACGGCTCCGATAGTAATGGTGGCCTGTTCGCCGACATTTATGTGTGCAGGCCCCGATATAGAGGCGATATTTGTCTTGATTTTTTGCTCTTCTGTTTCACAAGTTGTTTTGTGCCTGCAACTCAGGACGCAAATCATCAGCATTACAGCACTGCAGAAATATATCCTAATGTCAGAAGCCTTCATTTTTTGGTTTCCCGGTTTTATTTTTTAGTGATTTTTCTAATCAGGTGTTCTCCGTTATCTGTTGTAACAGACAAGATATAGTTTCCCGGAATAAGGTTGGGTAGTTTAATGACTGTGCCGGA
This sequence comes from Taibaiella lutea, assembly GCF_008629695.1. Lineage (GTDB taxonomy): Bacteria > Bacteroidota > Bacteroidia > Chitinophagales > Chitinophagaceae > Taibaiella > Taibaiella lutea. Next base: position 1,056,167 of record NZ_VWSH01000001.1, on the reverse strand, counting down.
TTCTTTCAATATTGTTTTTGTTGAAAAGAGCTGTTGCCCCAAAATATTATTCAGCACAACCGTTACCGGTACTGAACCCGAAATGTTATTCAGGCGCAGGTTTAATACACCTTCGAATGGATTGGGATATACAGATAAATCAAGCTTATTAAAGGATGGATCTTTTATGGCAGTTTCACCCATCGCATTATATCTTACCAGAGCGATACTTCCTTCCGATGTTCCGGCCACGACCATTTTACCATCAGGTGTTATAAGCATACAACCTGATAAATCATTGGAGCCTTCGGGTATAGCTGAAGGGAAGTCTGTGAGCAATGTTCCGTTAGTTCCAAAGGTGGCATCCGTACTGCCGTTTGGTAAATAGCTGTTCATCATGAAATCGGTACTGGGTCCGTTTCCGTTTATAGAAACAGTGGTCAGTATTTTATTATCATTACGAAGGGTAAGCTCTAAAGTTCCCGGAAGACTTGTGCGGACTGACTTTCCGTTGGTTCCGAAAGTGTTGTCAATGCTGCCATTGCTTTGATAGCGTACTAAATAATGATTGGCCGCAAACGAGCCGGCAGCAATTATCTTACCATCGGGCTGTACTGTCATGGATTGCAGGAAATCTGCAGCACCTGTAACTACATCTGTTTCCACAAAACCATTTGTGCCAAATGATGCATCGAGGTTGCCTTGTGCATTGTATTTCGCTATCGCAAAATTTCTGTAATCGGGATTGGGCGAATCATATAATCCGGATTGACCTGCCGCAATGATGCTTCCGTCTGTCAGTAAAGAAATATCTCTGATTTCAGATGTGGTGTTAATTGAGGTGACGGTGGAACCGCCGGTACCAAAACCTGCGTCCGGGGTACCATTACTGTTAAACCTTGCCAATAAAAAGGATGTCACATTGGTATTTGGCAGGTTTGAGATGGCGCCACCCATAATTATCTTACCATCTGATTGTAAAACCATGTCGGTCAATTCGTCTGTAAAGCCGGATTCAGGCATTACCAATCCGTTTGTTCCGAAAGTGCTGTCCGGCGTGCCGTCTGCTTTATATCTCGTAATCACAAAATGATAGATGTTTGCGAAATCGCCGGTTTGATAGGTGCCGCCAACAAGAATTTTACCGTCCGGCTGAATTGCTATTGCTTCAGCCGCACTCATAAAGCTTATTGGCGTCTGTACAACGCCATTAAGGCCAAAGGTGCTGTCAACCTTACCATCCGCATTAAACCGCATCAATTGAAAATGATTGCTGATATCCAGATAACTTGTGCCTGCGGTAATTATTTTGCCATCATTCTGGCGGGCAATAGCCTGTACTTTTCCTGCAACAATTGTCCTTACACGTCCGCCTGTGCCAAAGCCTGGATCTAATGTCTGAGCCTTTAAGCCTGCTTGTGTTATAAATGAAAAGAGAATGGTTCCTATGATTAGTCTGAGTTTCATAAAAGAATTTTAAAGAAGTTTATGTTCTTGTATCAGGGTCTTACTGAACCACAATGGTGTGAACGACAGGGGCGCCTTCGTACGTTGTTCCGTGAAATGTATAAGTACCTGCCTGCGCCGGAGTAAAATTATAGAGCGCTGTTTCTTCTGTTAAAGCCTGTGTGCAAATGCAGCCATGATAATGCACATTTCCGGTTAAGGATATGCTGTTACCTGTTGCAATTGCGCTGACCTGTGCTGCATCGGCACAACCATTATTACCGGTAACACCAATGATTAATTGAACTGTTTGTCCGATACTGGCGGTCGCGGGACCGGAAATGGAAACCAATCCGGCCGATGGCGACCAGAAATCGCATGTGTCCTCCGGTTGTACGCAGGGAGGTGGTGGAACAGGGTCTGAATGTTTGATTTTATTGCAGGAAATGGCGAGTGCCAATGCGGTTATAATAAGAAGAGATTTATTTTGTAATAACATAAAAATTTAATTTTAAGGTAGAGAATAAGAGCGCTCTGTATAAAAAGACGTAAGCCCTTTGAAGGTTCTTAGAACTTCACCGTATTTTTTTATAATTTCCACGAAAATTCCTTGGAATTTAATAGTAAATCACGGGAAAAATACCCGACTTTTGCCCAAAATTTAATATCCACAGGCCAATACAGCTGCTTCTCAATATGGAAGATTTAAAAACACTTATTGACGAAACCGAATTGCTCATTGAACGAAATGACAAGGACGCGTTATATGCATTGTTGGAAGATCTTAATATATCTGAAGTCAAGGATCTTGTGGATGAATTGCCTGAATATGGCCCCATGTTTATTGAAATGCTGCCGTTACACAGATCGGTTCATGTATTTCGTATTCTGGATTTCCCTGTTCAGGAACGTATCATAAAGAAACTTTCCGGCACAAGAATCAGCGAGTTGATTAATGAGCTGCCACCGGATGACAGGACTTCTTTTTTCAGTGAGTTGCACGGGGATGTTGTTAAGAAACTTATCATTAACCTTTCGGCCGAGGACAGGAAAGAAGCTTTGGGGCTTTTGGGGTATAAGGAAGATAGTGTGGGCCGTTTGATGACGCCCGATTATGTGGCTGTAAAGAAACATTGGAACGTAGCAAAGGTATTGGAGCATATACGCCGTTACGGAACAAATTCCGAAACGATTGATGTGATATATGTAATTGATGATAAAGGGGTTTTGCTGGATGATCTTAGAATCAGGAATGTGCTTCTGGCAGCTCCGGAACAAACCGTAAGTGATTTGACGGACGACCGTTTGATTTCTCTGAGCGCTTATGATCCGCAGGAAGAAGCGATTGAAGTGTTTCGTATGAACAACCGCGTGGCATTACCGGTTGTGGATCAGGATAATATTCTTTTAGGAATTGTTACGGTAGATGATATCCTCTGGCTTGCGAAAGAAGAATATACCGAAGATATTCAAAAGATTGGTGGTACGGAGGCTTTGGATGAGCCTTATCTGGATACTTCCATTTTTAACCTTGTAAAGAAAAGGGTAGGCTGGCTGGCGGTATTGATGGTGGGCGAGATGCTTACGGCTACAGCTATGGGCTTTTTTGAAGATCAGATTCATAAAGCTACTGTACTTGCATTGTTCATACCTCTCATTATTTCCTGTGGCGGTAACAGCGGTTCTCAGGCATCAACACTGATTATACAGGCGATGGCTTTGGGTGAGGTTACTATCAGGGACTGGTGGCGTGTTATGCGTCGCGAAATTATTTCAGGGTTTCTGCTTGGCCTGTGTTTAGGTTTGGTCGGCTTTTTGCGGATATCAATATGGCATATAATAGCGCCTGATATTTACGGCGATCATTGGTTATTACTTTCTCTCACCATTAGCATCTCTCTTATCTTCGTTGTACTCTGGGGATCTTTAAGCGGATCGATGCTACCTATTTTATTGAAGAAACTGGGTGCGGATCCAGCTACATCCTCTGCTCCGTTCGTGGCCACCTTAGTGGATGTTACAGGGTTGCTGATATATTTTACTTGCGCAGTACTGTTTCTGAGTGGGGTATTATTGTAAAAGCCCGCTATTATTGTAATTTCTTCAAGACTTTTTCAACGCGTTTCCTTTTACTTTCAGGTACTACTTCCGGCAATCGTGCTTCAAGTATTCTTCTGAAATGATTTTTATTGTCTCCGTTGATTACAGGCAAAGCTTGTTCTGCATAAGAAGGCAATTGATTGCCGGGTGATTTCAATATTTGCTCTAATAGTAAAGGAATGGTTGTTGCCGCATGTTTTTTATCTGCTGACAGAGAAACCAGAATCCTGACTCCATGATCTCTTGTGATAACAGATCCTTCGTCTGCAATTTTTAAAATGAGCGGAAGATTTTCAAACAATACTTGAGGTATTTCAGTTGCCATTGCCGACAATGAAGTCATGGCGCCCCATTGCATCCGGTTGTCTTTGTCTCCGAGCAATCCGATAAAAGATGTTGCCTGTGATTTTAATAAGGAAGGGGCAATGGAGGCAATTTCGTATAGTACTTTTATGCAGTCGTGTCTTACGGCTTTGGATTTATTGGTCAGGCCTGTAAGCAAATCTTTGATTGCTTTTTCATCTTCAGATGTTGCAATCTCTTGTGCCAGGTCAATATTCAAATCCTGTTCTCTTTTGCCCGAAACCGAAGCCAATTTCGCCAAAACATCCATTAACGTAGCATTCTGTAAAATGAAAAATCAATTTTTTTGAAACCCTTTTCCGTATTGCCGTTAATGAAAGCAAGTAATTTGTCATCACCCTTTACGTGATACATAACCTGTTGCGGAAAATCGTGTTCTTTGTTTTCAAAAATGAATTCATCGTTTTTAGTGCTGATTAATTTAAAGGATACGGGAAGTCCCTTATTCTGATAAGTTACGGTAGCAATAAAAAAGATGCCCTCATTGGTCAATACAATCTTCATGCGCTCTTCCAGAATGACCACACCACGGGTAATACTATAATTTTTACCTTCAAAAGTACTGTCATTCACTCTTGTCCATTTCTCCTGAATATAGCTTTTGCCGTTATTCATTTCCCAACTGCCTTCAAGATTTTTTAACTTTCTGAAATCTTTATATGTCCATTGTGCAGATGATGGAATGGCGCAAGCTGTGAAAAATAATAAGAGTAGTATGTTGAAGTGTTTCATGTGCAATGATTTTTAGCTATGATGCGAATATAATAAATTAAAACAACCCTCAGCAACTAAATGGCCTTACCTTTGCGGCAATTTTCAACAATATGGATTACAGGTTATTAAAAAGGTTTTGCATGATTGCGACACTGGAAGGTATTTCCTACTTATTGCTTTTGGGCGTTGCAATGCCATTGAAATATGTTTGGGACAAGCCCGAATTTGTGAAATACGCAGGTTGGGCACACGGTGTATTGTTTGTAGCTTATGCTGTAGCGTTAATAATGTGCTGGGCAAAATACAAATGGAGCTTTGGAAAAGCTGCGCTTATATTTTTTGCAAGCCTGTTACCTATAGCACCTTTTATTGTTGAAAGAAAATTGATGAAAGAAGCTTTGCAAAATGCCTGATAAATTGCCGATGCGTTATTTTATAGAAGTTTGTTATGACGGAAATGCATTTCATGGTTCGCAAATTCAGGGCGAACTATTAACGGTACAGGGAACCTTGAACAAAGCATTGTCAACATTATTGCGCAGGCCTGTTGAAACTTTTGGAGCAAGCCGAACGGATGAAGGTGTCCATGCCTTGTCGAATATGTATCATTTTGATGAAGTGCAGGATTTGCATCCGCAATTCAGGTACAAGCTGAATGCTATTCTCCCTCATACAATGTCGGTGCAAAATATCTACACCAGCACCAAAGATGAGGCCAATGCGCGGTTTGATGCTACAAGCCGCAGATACAGATACCGCATTTATAAAAAGAAAAACCCTTTCTTATACGAACGCGCACTATTTTATCCTTTTTCCATTGACAGGGATACGCTGAATAAGACTGCGGAGGTTATAAAGGAATATCATGATTTTGAAACATTTTCAAAACGTAACACACAATCATTTACTTTTCTCTGCACCATTTTTCAAAGCTATTGGGAAGATGCGGGAGATGAGCTGCATTATGTAGTTGAAGCAAACCGCTTCCTGCGTGGAATGGTTCGGGCGCTTGTCGGTACGCAGTTGCAGGTGGCGCGTGGCAAATATACTTTGGATGAATTCAGAAAGATTATTGAAGCAAAAGATTGTACCAATGCTGATTTCAGCGTAGCGGGGCATGGCTTGTATCTTGAGGCTGTTAATTATCCGGATGATTATCTGGTGCAACTGGATTTGAAGTAGCTGATTTTTTAGTTGCCTCAACAAGATGCTATCTTTTTGTAAAATTCCATATAAATCCTACCAGAAAATAACGCTCTATTGAATTATAAGTTTCTTTATGCTGTGTATTGTTGTCGGCATATACAAGATATCCTTTATTCTGATTCAACAAATCATGAGCATATAGCTTGACGGAAAGCGATTGCGACTTATTGATGCATCGCTGAATATAAGCGTTCCAGATGATGTAATTTCTTTTATTGTCATTGTCAATACTGCTTTGGATAGCATTCCATATTACAGATGTTCCGGTTGTTAAGCCAAAAAACGGCAAGCTGTAAGTTGCATTTAATGAGGTGACATAATTAACGATATTGTTGCTTCCTGAACTCAGGGTGGTGTTGTTCAAAGAATAATTAATATCCGAATTGAATCTTAGGTTAAGCGTAGTGTCCAGCGCATAAGTGAATGAAAGCCTGGAGCCGTAAGATTGTGTAGAAGCAATATTGTCATTGTTATTAACTACAGTAACTGTTCTTGCCCAATTGCCATTAGCCCCGGCCGATAATCTTATTTTAGCTCCCACTGAAATATCATATGTTGATGAAATATTCCAAAAATAATTTCCATTCTGATTGTAGTATTGTGATACTTGCCGCCCGTCTTCGTCAATGGTTTGCTTGAAGGAAATTGCATTCTTGATAATTGAAAGGTTACTATTGGCATTGAAGCTTCGGTTGCCGTTTTTAGAAGATGCAGTGTAATTTAAACCGACATTATGAGAGAAGGACTGTACCAAATCAGGATTGCCTACAATTATTTGTAACGGATTATTATTGTTAACCAAAGGCTGAATTTGATTTAGCGTTGGCTGCGCAGCTTGCAGTTTGTAATTTACGCTTGCAAAACTCGTTTTGCCTATTGTTACATTTATATTGGCAAAGGGTAAGGCATTTATAAAATTGCGTGTCTGGCTTATTGCTGAATAAGCATTTTGTTGATTCCATAGCGTCTGATTGAAATCAGTGCCCAACTGAAATGAATACTTTTTACGCCTCATAGAAATTTTTGTACTTAGACTATTTGACATGCTGAGAAACTTATAATCACTGCTGTATATGGGATTCAGGGAATCTTTGATGTTATTATCGCTGTCTGCATACTGATCATATGTTTGAAGTAAGGATTTGGATTTCGACAGATTGGATTGCCAGTTTATATCAAGATTCAGGTGTTTTGCCAATAAGGATTTATAATGGGAAACAAATACGTAAGTACTGTTTGCTTCATGATTATTTTTTTGTTGAGCAGATTTTTGTGCAGTGTTTGAATCCATTAAATTCAAAGTAGAAGATTGGCTTGCATTTGTAACAGTGTTATTCCAATACGGAGAAAATGAAAAAATTAAATTGCTGCCATTTCTGAAGTTTTTGATATAAGATAACGAAAATGATGCCTGCGGCGAATTACCGTGATATTCATTATATAATAACGACGAATTGACGGTGGTGTAATCACTATTTACGGCACTGGAAGTATTCTTTGCATTTCCTTTAAAGAAGCCAAGACTTAAGTTTGTAACCAGATTTAAAGAAGAGAAGGAATCAATCTGATAAGAGGTTTGTACGGTTGCATTATTGGAAATTGCCTTTGAACTAAAGTAAGACTGTGTAGTAGTTGTTATTTGATTGGTTGGCAGGAAATTAATATCAACAATTTCCGTACTTGCATTTTGATCATTGTAACCAATCCTGTAATTGGCATTAAAGGAAAGTTTCTTATTCAGCCGTCTGTCATAGTGAACTCCTGCCGAAATATCTGTAGGCACGCCACGTGGTGCGTCTGTTGTGTTTTGTTCCGTAAGCTCAGATTCGCCATAAGAACTTGTGTTTCCTGTATTGTTTGAGGTTACATAGCCTACTATGCTCCGGTTGTCATTAAAAGAAGAAACATTGGAAGTATTATCCCAATGAAATTTATCCACTTTGCCTGCTCCTGCTGATAATTTTCCATAATAACCATGTTTGGCTTCTTCTTTTAATATAATATTCAGCGCCTTCTCGGGATTGCTCTTTTCTGTGAAATTATTGCTCAGGTTTGGTTTTGCATCATAAATTTTAAGCTTGTCTACGTCTCGTCCTCTCAATAATTTCAACAGAGCATGAATATCAAAATTTGAAAATGGAATACCATCAATACTGATTTCATTGATGGGTTGCCCATAGTATCGTATGCCTTTGTTTTGAGTTATTTCAATACCCGGAATCTTTTCCAGTAATTGTTCTGCATTGTCAAATCGCCTGATGATAAAACTATCAGCCGTAAAGGAAGCGGTATCTCTGTCAATCTTACTTTTATAGCCACTTTGTATGGTTATTTCGTTTAGTATATGAGTCGGCGTTAAGTATATTGTATCCAGATTAATAGATAAATCTCCGTTTGTGCTGAATGAGTCCGTATAATTATTATAGAATGGCGCTTCTGCCAATAGAATCAACTTGCTTTTAGCCGTTTCCGATGAGAGCTTAAAATGGCCGGAATTCAATTCAATACCGCTACCTAACGTATCATTATTATGAAGCAGAAAAAGTTTGACATCAGGAGGGACTTTCCAATTAATAGAATCAAAAACCTGAACATTAACAGTCATAGTATTTGATTGACCATTAATGTGCGTAACTGAATAAAAGCAGCAGATTATAAAAAACAGTATCCGGTATCTGATTCTCATTCAAATGGGTTTAACAAACATAATAAATTGCCGGTTCTTAAGAAAGCAAACATCTGATATATGTTTGTCATATATCAGATGTTTCATTAGCTATCTTTAGTATGCTACTAAAGATGTCTGGTATTATTGATTACCGTAAAATACTCCGAGAGTATATTGTCCATTTGCAGTTTTAGTAATATGGATGTTATAGGCCGGTAAACCGCATTCGGAGCCAGTCATTATCAATTGTTCACCAATAGCCGTCGGTAAATAATAGGTGCCTGTACTGGTTGCGCCATTTATGGTTATCTTTATTTTTTTATTGTAAGCAGAGTAATTTCTAGACTCAGTTGCCCCGGAAAAAGTATAGCTGGATCCTAAGCCGCTGTTGCTGGTTAAAGTTAACTTTACTGCACCACTATAACAACCACTATAGCCAGCTAAGCATGCATTTCTAGTTATAGTATTGGTTGGTTCAGTAGTAGTAGCTTGTCCAAAAGAAATAGCAGAGAATCCCAATGAGAAAAATGCCATTAACAGCATTAATTTAAGTTGTTTCATTTTTATTAAATTTTAAAAGATTAAAAAATACATGCTACATGCGGCGCCTGCATTTGTAACTCTGACAAAAGTAGGATGTATTATTCTCTTTTCTGTTCTATTTCTTGACAACGTGTGGTTTATCTTGATAACGTAATCAAAATAGGTTTGTTTGTTTTATGTAAATATGTTATGCTTTTATTAGCGATTAATTCATAAAATGCTTTTATGGTAAATCAAAAAATGACTTCTATGTCAAGCTGAATATTTTGATAAAAAATCCGGTATAAAGGTTTTGATAGTCTTTATACCAGATCTTTATTTTTATAAACCATTAATACGCATAATCGCCAATAGCAAGAATGTATTGATAAGTCCCTGTTTTAGTGATACCTACGGTATATGCATGATGTACACCATCATCCAGGCCGCTTGTAATGATTACCTGGTCGCCTATAGCGGCGGGTAACACATAACTTCCGGTACTTGTTAAACCCGCAACAGTCACAGTTATGCCTTTATAACTGGATGGGTAATCTTTGGATATTGTTTGATTTGCAGGAAAAATATTTGTAGTAGATATTATAAAAGGGCCGGTAGTACTTAATTTTAGCGTGACCTGGCCATTGTAACAGCCACTATACCCCGGAGCGCAGACATTTCTCGTTATGGTATTTTGCACCACACCTACTTGTCCGAAAGAAACGGAAGCGAATCCTAATGAGAAGAATGCCATTAGAAGCATTAATTTTAATTGTTTCATTTTTCTTAGAGTTTGAAAATTTAAAAAGAGATTAATAATCCTTAGCTGCAGTATTCTGCAGCTAAGGGGATATTTAAAGGTCATCAATATGCAAAATCACCTATAGAAAGTGTGAATTGTTTGTCAGCTGTCTTGGTGATGCCCACAGTATAAGCATGGTGTGCGCCATCATCAAGGCCGCTTGTAATAATTACCTGATCGCCAATAACAGTCGGTAAGCTATAAGTACCGATACTGGTTAAACTACCTATGGTTACTTTTATTTTAGAACCATAAGTAGGATAATCATGAGATTCTGTTATTCCGCTAAAAGTATAAGAGCCTCCTAAAGATGGGCTACCGCCATTATCCAGTCTAAGGGTAACAGCTCCGCTGTAACAACCTGAATAACCAGGCAAACATGCGTTCCTCGTTACTGTGTACTTTGATGCAGGGGTACCGCCACCACCAATTGGATCTTGTCCGAAAGAAACAGAAGCGAATCCTAATGAGAAGAATGCCATTAGCAGCATTAATTTTAACTGTTTCATTTGTTAGAATTTAAAATTTTAAAAGAGATTAATAATCCTTAGCCACAGAATACTACGGCTAAGGGGATATTTAAGATCATTAATAAGCAAAATCGCCAATCGTAAGCAGGTATTGTTTGTCCGCTGTTTTGAGAACACCGACAGTATAAGCATGATGTACGCCATCATCCAGGCCGCTTGTGATGATTACCTGATCTCCAATAACAGTCGGTAAGCTATAAGTACCAATACTGGTTAAACTACCTATGGTTATTTTTATTTTAGAACCGTAAATAGGATAATTGTGAGATTCTGTTATTCCGCTGAAAGTGTACGAGCCTCCTATAGAAGGGCTACCGCCATTATCCAATCGAAGGGAAACAGCTCCGTTGAAGCAGCCTGAATAGCCGGGAAGACATGCATTTCTTGTTACTGTATTATTTGATATAGGCGCAACTTGTCCGAAAGAAAGAGAAGCGAATCCTAATGAGAAGAATGCCATTAACAGCATTAATTTAACTTGTTTCATTTTGTCAGAATTTTAAAAAATGGTTAGAAGATTGGAATACAGCTGCCAATGCCGTGCACTACATTTGCAACTCTGACGAAGATAGGCTGAGCTTACATCTTGTACCGCGGGTGTTTTGAAAGAGTGGTCATCTTTCTTGATAACGTATTCAAGAAAGATTTTGTCATTTTAAGAATAAGTATTATTAAGAATAATAGATATATTTTTATATTATGACTTCATGAATTGAAGGACTAATTTACAGGCGCAGCGCCTGATATCAAAGAATATATTGAACGGATATTAAATGTTAATCGCAACAAAAAAGCCCGCAATTTGCGGGCTTTTTATTTAAAAGAAAGTATTCAGATAAGGGTATCGTTCTTCGTACAAACGTTTTACTCTTTCCAGCACAACTTCACGCAATAATTCAATATTGGAACGTTCGGTTGCCGAAACGAAAATGGCGTTTCCATGTGTTTCATTATCCCAGCGGCGATGCAGTTGTTTCAGCAAATCTTCTTTCACACTTTCCTCCAGCCATTCGTCAAAAGTGCGTTCCACATATTGATCCATCTTGTTAAAAATTAAGAGAATAGGTTTGTCAAATGCGCCGATATCCTGAAGCGTGCTGTTTACAACACCAATCTGGTCTTCATACTGCGGATGCGATACATCTATGACGTGTAACAGGATATCCGCTTCTCTTACTTCATCCAAAGTGGACTTGAAGCTTTCTACCAGATGGTGCGGTAGTTTTCTGATAAACCCGACCGTATCGCTTAAAAGAAAAGGAGTCTTTTCAAAAACAACTTTACGTGTTGTAGTTTCAAGCGTTGCAAATAATTTGTTCTCCGCAAATACATCCGATTTGCTCAAAACCTGCATCAACGTACTTTTGCCGACATTGGTATAACCTACTAATGCCACACGGATAAATGTGCCACGCTCTTTTCTTTGTGTGGCAGATTGTTTGTCAATCTCTGACAAGCGTTTACGCAGCAAAGAAATCTTATCCTTCACAATACGCCTGTCTGTTTCAATTTCCGTTTCACCCGGACCTCGCGAGCCGATACCGCCACCTTGTCTTTCCAGGTGACTCCACATGCCTCTCAGTCTTGGCAAGATATATTGGTATTGCGCAAGCTCCACCTGTATTTTAGCCTGTGCCGTCTTGGCCCTGCGGGCAAAAATGTCAAGGATTAAATCGGAACGGTCAATGGTTTTGATGCCAAGTTCCTTCTGAATATTGCTGATTTGAGAGCCTCTTAATTCATCATCAAAAATTACAAGTGTAATATTATGCCGCTTTACATATTGCTTTATTTCTTCCAGCTTACCCTTGCCCACAAAAGTGCTGCTGTCAGGATGTGGTAATTTCTGAAAAAAGCTTTTAACCGCAATAGCACCGGCTGTTTCAGCCAGAAATGCCAATTCATCCAGATATTCCATCACTTGCGCTTCTTTCACATCTTTCTGCACCAAACCCACCAATACAGCACGCTCTTCGTTACCTATTATATTTTTATTATCAATCATTTTGTGTTGTTGGAAAGCTGCAAAGTTAAGATTGTGGATAGCGTAAAACAATTATTTAATATACGGCTATTTCTGTAAGGCATGGTTGTTCTTGTTTTCATACCTCAATACAAATAATGCAATAAGCATTTGAATGATCCCTGATACAAGCATCATTGTTGAACTGTGCGGTAATACTGCATATAAACCTAATGAAACAGACAGGAATATAACGGCTTTAAGCGTCCAGTTTTTTAATGGTAAAAGACTTAATACCGGCACTCTCAGGAATTTTGCAGAGTAGAATAAATAATAAAAAACCTGAACGTAAGTGCTTATTACAAAGCTGAGTGCGATACCTGCCAATCCCTGCCACTTGTACAAAGGATAAAGCAATAGCATGGCAACCGTGAAATCAATCGCCACACCAATGTTGATGATTTTTCCTTTATGCAGATTCTGAAGAATGATTGTATTGCTGTAAGCTCTTACCGGAAGAATAAATATGGAACATAGAAAAATAGGAACCGAAACGGCGTATTGCGATGAAAAGACAAAAGTTATGAATTCTGTACGGTTCACTAATAAAAAGAAAAACAACGGATAAGCAATACAAGACAAAACTTTACCGACCTGCTGCATTAATCTTGCTTTCTCAACATTATTTTTTGCATGATGGAGCTGCATTAAGGTGGCATTTCCCACCGCACTTAAAGCAATAGGAATAAAAGGAATGTTGAATGACCCATTTGAATAAATTGCAGCCGTAGTAGTGCTTGCCACTAACGAAATAATAAATTTATCTACCCATAAAATAGAAACATTCAGCAAATCGTAAATGCCTAAATGCAGCCATAAGGATATCACGCTCTTAAGTTCTATACCGGTGGATTGTTTTGCTTCGTCAGATGTAAGAAAGCCCGTAAATGATTTTAAATAGACAGCAACTTTAAGAACGGAAAGAGGCAACAACAATTTTACAAATGTGCTTAACTGAAAACCCTGTTTGAATGTGTAAATCCCGATTAATACAAAAAGAATGCTGTAAGCAATACCTGAAATAATCAGCAATTTGTGACGATGAACGGCTATAAGAAAAGACTCCAGTAGTATTGAGAAGGTATAAAAAATAAAGAATAGGGAACTGTATAAACCAAGTTCTAACCATGTTTTTACATCGGCAGAATGTAACATGGAAAAACACAGGCCGACCAAAATCAGTATAAAGAAATAAACGACGATATGTTTTCTTTTCAGATGTAGGACGAGCGATTTAAGTACTTCCGGGGGATAAGTGAAAATGAGCAAGCCCAGGCCCATACCACCGATGGAAGATAGTAATGTAAGTTGTACCCAGAAATTCTGGTAAACGCCGTACTCACTTTTAGGCAAGGAATGAGAAAAATAAATCATCACTATCAGGCTTGCTGCAGTGCTGAAAAACCGGGTTAAAAAAAACCGGATTGAATTCCCGATAAGTGATTTATTCGTTTTGCCCAAAGAGATGATGCTTGCTTTTATAAATATCATATTCAATCCCGCCTGATTGAATAATGGTTACGATGCATCTGCAAATTAACCAAAACTTTGCTCAGAACAGGATAGTTCCGGCATTTATAAAAATGAAATTGCAGTATTTACGATGCTTCCATAATAAATACTGCAATTGAATCAGTAGTTTTAAATTATTTACCTGGTAAATGGTCGTTTACTGCTTTTAATACTGAAAAACCGCCGCAGGCTTCTTTCTGGCCCTTTACTTTTTGCGTCAGGATCACAACATAGTTACCTGTGTAAGGAGCGGTGAAACTTTTAGTCAATTTATTATTGTTGTCTTTACTCTTAATTTTTTCGTCGATAAGCTTTTGCTTGTCCTGATCCAGCAACGTGAAAGTATATTGGCTGTAATTTTGATTTGCAACAAAATTAAACTGGTACATTTTGCCTTGCTCCAGGCTTACGTAAACCGGAAGATAATTGCCTGAAGGCATGCTTAAAGTTTTGTATTGAATCAGTTTGAAACCTTGTAGTTCAAAACTATTGTCAACTTCTACCAATTCGGCATGAAGCTTGGTGTCGTTACAGGTAGCAGCATTGTTTTGTCCGTAACAAAAAGATGAAATAACCGCAGTAATAAGTGTTAAAGTGAATTTCAATTGCATTATACGTTCTTAATTTGGTTTTGCGAAAATAACTGAAAAATGCGGAGAATACTATTCCGGATTATTAATGTTATCCTATAGAAATATTCTGTTGCTGAAATATTTGGTCACATACAGACCTTATTCAATATAATCCCGGCGGAAAATATCACGCATTAAATTATTGCAATTTTTAAATTTCTAAAAAAATCCGTTTCTTGCAATGCTTGCATTGAAATGGTAAATAATCAACGCCTTCTTTTTTATTTATATCTGACAACATTTTACATGATGTCCCTGAACCTTTGTGCACAAACCAAAGGTTCAGGAGCATATGAAAAAGCGCAGGAATACTTGAGGCAACAGCAAACGGAAAAGGCAATCAGGTATTTTAAGAAAAGTCTGACGGAGAATCCTGCATTTTCTGATGCTTATATTTCGCTTGGTATGTTATATTGCGATAACAGGCAATATACCGAAGCCGCAGATGTCTTCCGGCAAGCTGCACAGGCATGTCCTGCGTGCAGCAGGAATTTTGCCATTCCATTGGCGCGTACCTTATGCCGCGCCGGCGAATATGCCAAAGCTGATGCCGTGTTAATGGCCTGGAATAAGCCGGATTCCCTGAACCCCAAATTGAAATTGGAGTACGACAAAATCAGGATGACGATTCAATATGGTAAATATGCTGTAAATGCAAAGCCCACAGCTACCCCTGAAAATTTAGGCCCGCGCATCAACACAAAATACGACGAATATTTTCCTTCCATATTTCCCGATGACAGCACTATCATTTTCACAAGAAGGTCTGA
This sequence comes from Taibaiella lutea, assembly GCF_008629695.1. Lineage (GTDB taxonomy): Bacteria > Bacteroidota > Bacteroidia > Chitinophagales > Chitinophagaceae > Taibaiella > Taibaiella lutea. Next base: position 1,040,900 of record NZ_VWSH01000001.1, on the reverse strand, counting down.
AGGCGTAGAAGAAGACTTTTATGCTGCGAAAAGAGATTCCTGCGGCGGATGGTTTGAACCGCGGAATATGGGAAGTCCTCCTAATTCGCCGCAACCGGACGGAGCTTTAATGCGTTCGGCAGACGGACATTATTTGTTTTTTATGCGCGATGGTGTCAGGAGCGAAAATGGATGGGACGGCGGTGGTTGCGATATCTTTTTCTCTTATGTGGATAATGACGGCTGGTCGGAAGCAGTACCCTTCGGCGCTACTATCAATACACCCGGCTATGAAGGCATGCCTTCCTTATCCTGCGACAACAAGGTGATGTATTTTGTAAGCGACCGGCAAGGCGGTTTTGGAGGGAAAGATATCTGGATGAGTGTTTTTCAGGATGGTTTATGGCAAGTGCCCGAAAATCTTGGCCCGGACATTAATACGCCTTACGATGAAACAGCTCCTTATATAGCTGCTGATAACAGTACATTGTATTTTACATCTGACGGCCATCCCGGATTGGGCGGCACGGACATTTTCCTCAGCAAAAAGAAAAATAATTTCTGGCAGACGCCTCAGAACATGGGCTATCCCTTTAATACAGCTTACGATGATGTAAGCATGTGTATCAGTCCCGACGGCAAAAAGGCTTATATGGCTTCCGACAGAGCGGGCGGTTATGGCGCTATGGATTTGTATGAAGTGCCTTTATCCGAAGATATACAGCCGCAGCCCTACACTTTTGTATTTGGTATTTCTTATGACAGCCTTACCAAAGACAGGCTGACGTATGCCCAGGTGGAATGGCGCGATGCTGTTACAGATGAAGTTTTATTCCGTTTCCAGACCAATAGGGGCGACGCTACTTATATGGCTTCCATACCACTCCATAAGCAATATAAAATTAGAGTGGTTCGTGCCGGTTACCTGACTTACGATACGGAAATTACTTATGACAGCTCCAATATTGTCCATCCTGATACCCTTAATTTTTCTTTGTTGCCGCTTGATTACAGCCCGCCTTTATATGATACAATGATTGGCAGGTTTAATTTTCTGAAAAGCGCTACCGTGCTTACCGATACGCAAAAGAATCAGTTAAGGTTGATGGTTCAGGGTTTTGTTTCAGAGCCGCGTGCCGAATTTTTTGTAAATGGTTTTACGGACGATACAGGAACACCGGACATTAATGAACAGGTTTCGTTTGCAAGAGCGAGAAGCCTGGGCGATGCATTAATGAGTATGGGCATTTCCGAAAGTCAGATACATATTCAGGGCTGGGCCGATGCCAATCCAATGGTATCTAATGATAGTGATGAAAACAGGCTATTGAACAGAAGGGTAGAACTGACGGTAAGGAGGCCGTGATTGGTGATTACCCTTTTGTATGCGTATAGCCCCATTCCTTAAGCCATGTAATGATTTTTTCCCTGTTCTCTCCTTGTATAATAATTTCGCCGTCCTTAGCGCTGCCGCCGGTGCCACATTTGGTTTTCAGCTTTTTTGCCAGTTCCTGAAAATCTTCGTCCTTACCTTCAAATCCATCTATAATAGTAACTGTTTTTCCTCCTCTGTGCTTTTTTTCAATGCGCACTTTCAGCCTTTGTTCTTTGGGCAAAGGTGTTTCGGTAATCTCCGGTTCTTCTTGTTTTACGGCATCGGGGTTGGTAGAAAACACTAATGCGCTGAATGAGTTCAATGTTTTTTTGTTCATGACAATTTCAAATAATTTATCCTAATAGCTGTTTCTTTATTTTCCAAATCCATGAATCAACTTTGGAAATATAAAGGTAAGTTTTTCTTTCGCTGCCAAATCGTTTATAGATATTCCCTACACGCTCATCCATGCTGCCTTCAAAATCGAAAACGGATAAACCTTTCTGTTTTGCCAGTTGAATAGCATGCCATATTAATAACCTTCCTGCACCGTGATGCGCTGTCTCCGTATTGACAGCACTTAAGAGTAAGTACATTTTTTTATTATCCCAAACGGTAAACAAAAAAGCAGTGGGTTCGCTGTTTTCATTTTTTGCAATAAATAATTGCCCTGCATTTTCTTTAATGCAAGTAGTAATTATTCCGGTTAGATATGCCGCGTCATAATGATACTTTTTGCCCTTTCGTGTATAAGTTTTTTCATGTAATGAAAGAAACAAATCCAGATGTTTTAAGCCTTCTTCAATAGTATGGCTGTCCTGCGCAAGTCTGATGAGTTTTCTGTGATTATTGTGAAATCCTTTAAACAGCATTTCCGGTTCTGGTTTCAACGAAAGCTCATAAGTAAGTTTTTCCTGAATGCTGTAACCTCTGTGTTTAAAAAAAAATTTGTTGTTGAAGCCGGTTGTCGTCTCTATTTCCAGACTGCCATGTTTCGGCAATTGAGCCCAAAGTTCTTTCAGAGTTTCATCATGATTTGAATGGTCATCTGAATAAACCATTTCATTGTTATGTAAGATAACAGGGCTGAGGTAGGGAGTGAGTGAAGGGTTTCTGATGATTTGTATGCCTAATTTTTTTTCCATACAATAAGGAAAAACACCTCGTAAATCTTTGTCGCTTTTTGCAATTGCAATATCCCAGTTATCACTCACCATATTTAACCACCAGGGCCGGAAAAACAATGGCAGTCTTGCGTGGAGCTCTGTTAAGGTTAAATAATGAGATTTGTGAGACATCAAAGCTTGGGAATATAAAAATATCAATACTAAAACAACATTCTTGCCATGTTGCGGCATGACAATTAAGGATGTAAATGTTGTACAAATTTACACGATAACTTATAACAAGAACGCTTCAATCGCTTCCACGATACGTTTTGCATTATTGCCGTAAAGCATCGTCTGGTGATTGCCATCCACTGCAACATATTTAGCATCTTTCATCAGCTCTGCGGTTTCTTTTGCTTTAAAATCGGGCAATAAAGGCTCTCCCATTGTATAATCATCAACCGCATTTATTAACAACGCAGGTTGTTGCACCCTTTCAAAAGTTTCAACCCAGGGTTGTTGGGCAACGCAGGTCGCAACTTCAATGATGTTTGACAAATTCGGATAAGGATTAACCGTACCGTCTTCCCGTACATGGCCATCCGCTTTGTAATAACTTTCCATATCCTTATCCCAGAATGTGTTTTGCGGGGCCGCTTTCATTTCTGCAAGGTAAGTAGCGTAATCAGGGAAAGTTTTATCCAGTCTGCTTAAGGTGGGCCCAAGCATGGCAGGGGCATTGGGATTCATTTCTGCCGCCGCATCCAGAATGATTAACTTCTCTACGCGTTCAGGATAACGGGCTGCAATATAAGTTGTAAGCAATCCGCCATAGGAATGACCGCCCAAAAGAGCTTTCTCAATATTTAAATAATCCAGCATGCCAAGAATATCTTTTGCATGATCTTCCAAAGTATATCTGAATGCAGGTTTACTGCTTAAACCTCGACCCCGTAAATCAGGTGAGATAAAACGAAGATGCTTGGCTAAACCATGTGAGAGCAAGCCATCAAATGCGTGTGCATTTGCAGTAAGGCCATGCATTAAAATCAACGTAGGTTTTCCTTTAGGGTGATGCTCCAGAAAATGAAGATCAATATTGTTACTCTTTATAAAATGTTCGGTCATTTTTTGTCGGGTCTATTATATTGGGGGTATCAAATATTTAGTATCAGGTATTCATTTCTGACTATCCACTAACAACTATCAACTATTACTATTCACTACTGACTATTCACTAAAAATTAGTGTGCTGTCCAGCCTGCATCCAATGGTAAGGCAATGCCTGTAATAGTAGCTGCAGCTGCGCTGTCTGCAAGAAATAAAATGGATTCCGCAATTGTTTCCACGCTTATAAAATCCTTGATGGCATGTTCTGCTAAAAACACTTTATTGATTACTTCCTCTTTCGTCATATTATGTGCTTTCATCTGATCGGGAATTTGCTTGTCAACAATCGGCGTATGAACATATCCCGGGCAAATAGCATTACAGGTAATGCCAAATTCGCCACCTTCAAGAGCTGTTACTTTTGTAAGACCAATGATGCCATGCTTTGCTGCTACATAAGCGCTTTTGAAAGGAGAGGCTATCAATCCGTGTGCAGATGAAATGTTGATAATGCGGCCAAACTTATTTGCCTTCATAGATGGCAATATAGCTTTAGTTAAATGAAAAGCCGCAGTCAGGTTGATAGCAATAATGGCATCCCATTTATCATCCGGAAAATCCTCGATGGGCGATACAAACTGAATGCCGGCATTATTCATCAGCACTTCAATGCTTCCGAATTTTGCCAAAGCTTCTGTTGCCAATTGTTTTATTTCTTCGGGTTTCAGCATGTTTGCAGGAGAAAAGATATAATCAACGTTATATTCTTTTGCAACTGAAGCTGCTATTTCCGCGCCGTTTTCTTCCAATCCGTTAAATACAATATTATAGCCTTTAGCAGCGAATGCCTTTGCTGTAGCCAATCCTATGCCGCTTGTACTTCCTGTTATGAGTGCCGTTTTTGCCATGTTTTTTTTTTTTTAGAAACGTAAATTTCAAGGAATGTTTTATGATTAAAAAATTAATGCTGTTACCGAATTGTAAATGACAATTAGAAAGGAGACTCGAATGAGTTTAATCCGGGAAACGAATTATCTCTTTCTGAAATGATAGGATGTATGCAGTCCCAATTCATGCCGAAGCTATTATAAAGTACACCTGCATCATGATTTTTGTCATGCTCGGAGCCGACAAGATAATAAGTCATTGCATTTTCTGTAAGCGCTTTAAACCCATGCGCAAAGCCTTCAGGTATAAAATAGGCTTTACTGTTTTCATCGGAAAGTACGGTACTGTAAAATTGACCATAGGTAGCACTATGCTTTCTTAAATCAAGGATAACATCCAGGATGCTTCCAGAGGGGCAATAAACTATTTTAGAATGCTGATGCGGTGGTGTCTGGAAGTGCATGCCCCTTATTACATTTTTCTTTGATAAAGAGAAATAGCTTTCTTTTAGTTGAAAGTCAATACCTGCGGCATTGAAAAAATGTTCCTGGTAAGTCTTGTTGAATACGCCACGATTGTCTTTGAAACTGGGCAATGTTATTAAAAAAGCGCCGTCTAATGGCAGCGGCTCAAAATGAAACATAAGCAATGTGTAATTGTCCGGATATTCAAAGGTATTGATTCTGTTAACAATATTTTGGTTATACTTTTTGATTTTGTCAATAAACTATAAAGTGCTGTGGTTGTCTTATTGATGAATCTGGTTGAAAGGTTGTAAATACAGCAAAGCTTGAAACCCGGTTCGACCAATAGACAGGAAAACTATAACAGTTAAAAAATTTGTATTATGAAAAAGCTATTTTGGGTATTCATATTCACGTTATTCACGGGATTGATTACTAATGAAAGTGCAAATGCACAAAGACACGGTAATAACCATCAAAGACAAGTACGTCATAACGCCTATAACAGAGGTTATCATGATGGTGCAAGAACAGCTTACAGACATGACAGAAGGCATTATCCAAGATATTATGCACATCGTGGCTATTATGCCCCAAGGCCTTATTATCCGCGTCATAGAAGATATTATGCACCCGCTCCACGTCCGCGTGCAGTAGTGAGAGTCAGAGTGCCGTTACCACCACCGCCACCGGTAGTTGTAATTCATCCTTAAACAGTATAAAAATTATTCCGGAGCCGTTTGGTTCCGGATTTTTTTATTGCAGTTTCCCAATAAGTACTGATTCTTTGGAGAAATTCTATAAAAGGCATTTGTCTATATACGTATTGATGAATCCCATTTTTTAAAATTCTAAAAATCGGCTTAACTTTGCGCCCTCATGTCAGACGCACTTAAACATGAATGTGGCCTTGCCTACATTCGATTGCTAAAGCCAATATCATACTACCACCGTAAATACGGAACCTCTTTCTACGCATTGAACAAACTTTATCTCCTTATGGAGAAGCAGCATAACCGGGGCCAGGACGGCGCAGGGATTGCCACGCTTAAGTTAAATGTAGAACCCGGATATCAATTTATGCACCGTTTGCGTATTGCAGGCCCGGGAGCTATTAAGGAAATATTTAATTCCGTTAATGACGAGGTTGTAGAGCTGGAGCGTATGTATCCTAATCTTCGTGAATTTCCTGGAATGATGAAGGGATATTTAAGATTTATGGGTGAAGCCATGTTGGGGCACCTGCGTTATGGCACACAAGGAAAGAATAGCGTTAAGTTTTGCCATCCTTTCGTGAAATCAGATATTAATCCTGCACGTAACCTTTCAATGGCCGGTAACTTTAATCTGGTAAACACCGATGAGCTGTTTGCTATGTTGAAAGAAAATCCGGATGAAACAATGCGTACCAGCGATTTGGGGGCAATGATAGATACTGTTCATCATTTTCTATGTGAAGAGGAAGAAAAATCGCCTGAAAACCCTGATATTGAAGCAGTGCTTCGTCAGGCTACCAGCCGTTTTGATGGCGGGTATGTATGTGGCGGCTTAGTTGGGAACGGAGATAGTTTTGTGATGAGAGATAAGCATGGCATTCGCCCGGCTTATTATTATCAGGATGATGAAATCGTTATTGTTGCTTCGGAGCGTCCTGCAATTCAGACAAGTTTCAATCTCAAGTTGGAAGATATTAAAGAATTGCAACCGGGTTGTGCTGTTATTGTAAAGGCCGACGGTACGGTTTCTGTTCCTCAAATACTGGAACCTGCTGAAAAAGCTGCCTGCAGCTTCGAGCGTATTTATTTCAGCCGTGGCAGCGATGCGGATATTTACCGTGAAAGAATGCTTTTAGGTGATTATCTGGCACCTAAAGTATTGGAAGCTGTTAATTACGATTTGAAAAATACCATCGTTTCTTTTATACCAAATACGGCAGAAATAGCTTTTTACGGCCTTATAAAAGGGTTGGAAGACTATTTGAAGGAAATGAAAATTTCGCGCATCATAAAAGGCAGAGATACTTTATCTGATGAGGAAATCAGTGAGTTAATCTATCGCAGGGTGCGCATTGAGAAGATTGCTATTAAAGATGTGAAGCTCAGAACCTTTATCACGGCTGATTCCAGCAGGGATGAAATGGTGCAGCACGTTTATGATATTACTTATGGAACCGTTCGTCCCAATCAGGATGCTTTAGTTGTAATTGATGATAGTATCGTAAGAGGTACAACATTGCGTCAAAGCATTATCAAAATGCTGGATCGCTTAAGCCCGACGAAAATCATTGTTGTTTCTTCTGCACCTCAAATCAGGTATCCTGATTGTTATGGTATCGATATGAGTAAAATGGGTGATTTCATTGCTTTCCAGGCAGCTGTTGAATTGTTGAAGGACAGGAATATGACCAATGTACTAACGGAAACATATTTGAAATGCAACGCAGCGAAAGAGCATAATAAACTGCATGAGGAAAACTTTGTAAAAGCAATATACGAGCCTTTTACACCCGAAGAAATCAGTAAAAAAATCGGTGAAATGTTACGTCCCGATGATGTGAACGCTGAAGTTGAAATTATTTACCAATCTATTGAAGGTTTACATAAAGCCTGTCCTGAAAATAAAGGAGACTGGTACTTTACCGGTAATTATCCGACTTCAGGTGGTAACAAAGTAGCAAACAGGGCGTTTATGAATTTTATGGAAAATAAGGTCGGAAGAGGTTATTAATCTTTTTCCTTTATAAAAAGTTGCCAGCTTTTCAAAAGTTGGCAACTTTTTTTATTCCTTCAATTTTTTTTCAGAAACCTAAATCGTATCATCAACGCCTGTATTATCTTCCGGAAAAACAGGAATAGGTGCGGCTTCCATTTTTCTTTGCAGAATAGAATCTACCTTAGGCTTCAGTTCAATGGGCAATCGTTTTTCATAATCTTCCTTTGCCTGCTGCTGCATTTTTTTCAGATTGTTTTTATAGATACTGTCGGCTCTTTGTCTGATTTGCTTCGGAGTTAACGGCTTCTCTTCTTTTCCGCAGGAAGTGATAATTAAAGCTGTTATTAATATTGTTATAAGTTTACCGGATGTCATCATAATTATTTACTACGCTGCAAATTTAACTAATACCTGCGTCTTTACCTTAACTTTGCGCTGGCTTAAGAACCGGAGGCGTTTCCTGTTTATTATTATCCATAAAATTTATTTTTTGCAACATCTTTCAGTTCTGAATAAATATTTCGTAAAATACAGATGGAGGCTGCTTTCCGGTCTTCTGTTTGTAATACTTGCCAATGTCTTTGCTGTCTTGTCTCCGCAAATTGTACGGGAGACGCTCGATCAGGTTTATCAGAATATTTCCACCTATCATTTATTGGCTAATACACCGGAAGCTGCTGCATTGCGTTCGAAAGTAATGCACCTGGTAATGATTGCGGGCATGTATTTACTGGCATACGCATTGCTGCGTGGTATTTTTATGTTCTTTATGCGGCAGACTATTATTGTAATGTCCCGTCATATTGAATATGATCAGAAAAATGAAATCTATGACCAGTATCAAAAGTTAAGTACTTCATTTTACAAAAGCAATGCTACCGGCGATTTGATGAGCCGGATTTCTGAAGATGTTTCCAGAGTACGCATGTACACAGGGCCGGCTATCATGTATATAATAAATCTGGTTGCCTTAATTTGTCTTTGTCTTTGGAAAATGATATCGGTAAGTCCTTCCATGACATTTTACGTTGTTGCTCCATTACCTTTTCTGGCTTTTTCTATTTTCTATGTAAATAAAATTGTGAACAGAAAAGGAGAGAAAATTCAGGCTGAATTATCGGCGCTTACGTCACAGGCGCAGGAATCTTATTCGGGCATCAGGGTTATTAAATCCTTTGTAAGAGAACTGAATTCAATTAAACTTTTTTCAATAGTTTCTCAATCCTACAGAAAAAGCACGATAAATCTTTCGCTTACGGAATCCATCTATTTCCCGTCCATGAACTTATTCATCGGGTTGAGCATGCTTTTGACAGTTTTGGTGGGCGGCATGCAAGCCATAGATGGTAGCATTACACCCGGAAATATTGCCGAGTTCGTGATTTATATTAATATGCTGATGTTTCCTATTTCCGCCATTGGCTGGACTGCAAATATGATTCAGCGCGCTTCTGTTTCACAAAGAAGAATAAATGAATTTCTGGATGCGAAGCCTGAAATAGTAAATAGCCCGGACGCTGTTACCAAAGAATTAAAAGGCAAGGTTGAATTCAGGGATGTGACTTTTATTTATCCGCATACAGGCATTGTAGCACTGAAAAATTTCTCTTTGTTGATTCAGCCGGGAGAACAGATTGCGGTAATAGGTAAAACCGGTTCCGGCAAATCCACATTGGTGCATTTACTTTTAAGAATGTATGATGTTACGGAGGGCGAAATTTTGGTAGATGATTTACCGATAAAAAAATGGGATTTATCCGGTTTGCGTCATCAAATGAGTTACGTGCCTCAGGATGTTTTTCTTTTTTCTGATTCTATTGCCAATAATATCAGTATGGGGCATCCGGACAGAAATCATGATTTGATTCAGGAGGCGGCAAGAATGGCTCATATAGATAAAGAGGTCCGGGAATTGCCGCAAGGTTATGAAACTATTACGGGCGAAAGAGGTGTTATGCTTTCCGGGGGGCAAAAACAACGTATTTCTTTAGCCAGAGCCATTATAAAAAATCCTGCGCTTTTGATTCTGGATGAAAGTTTGTCTGCAGTAGATGCTACGACCGAACAGGCTATTCAGCAAAATCTGGGTAAGATTCATCATAAAAAGACAGCTATTGTTATTACGCATCGTATTTTCAAAAGCTGGAATTTTGATAAAATCATTGTTCTTGAAGACGGGCAGATTTTAGAAGCGGGCAATCATGATGAGTTGATGGGTAAAAACGGCCAATATGCAAAATTGTTTAACTATCAGACTTTAAGTGATGAATAAATAAAAATATTATTTTGTTATAAATTAAAAACGCCTGAACAACTAAATGTTCAGGCGTTTTTTTGCAGTTAGATAATATATTATAAAACAAAAATCATTGTTAAAAATGGAATCGGGGTCTTATATACAGGTTAGGCGCTGAAGTTAATTTAACAAAAAGATAATCAATAAGTTGTGAAGTTTGGCATGATTATATTTAACCATAGGAAAAAGAAAATATGTTTTTGAGCAAATACTTGCTTTGATTTTTTAAATATGGAGATTATATTTACGTGAACAAAAAAATGTTTGTGTATGAAAAAACTACTACTTATGGTTGCCCTCCTGTTATGGTCGGGGGTGCAGCTTGCTATGGCACAAAGCAGGCCTGTTAAGGGTCAGGTGCTGGATGACAGGGGCGAAGGAATACCCGGAGCCAGTGTTCAAATCAAAGGCAGCAATGCCGGAACAATAACTGATATTGACGGTAACTTCAGTCTGGAAGTTCCTGATGATGACGAAGTTTTGGTTATCAGTGCAATTGGCTATGCTAATCAGGAAATTAATGCCGGAGATGGTGATAATGTCCTTTCAGTAAAATTAAAAACATCTTCTACTGCGTTAAATGAAACCATTGTTACTGCAAATGCCGTAAGAAGGGAAAAAAGAAGTTTGGGTTATTCTACTGCTCAGGTAAGTGGTAACGACCTTACTGCAGGTGGAAGTGTAAGCCCCTTAAATGCTTTGGCAGGTAAAGTTGCCGGTATGAACGTAACTACTACTTCGGGAGCGCCGGGTTCATCTTCACGCGTAGTATTGCGTGGTGGTTCTTCCGTTTTGGGTAATAACCAGGCTTTAATTGTTGTGGATGGCGTACCTGTTAACAATGCCGGCTTAGGTACAGCAGGTAATATCGGTAATTTAAGCAATCAGGTTGATTACGGTAACAGAGGTAATGACATTAACCCTGATGATATCGAATCTATTTCTGTATTGAAAGGTCCTGCTGCAACAGCGCTTTACGGTTCTTCAGGTGCTAACGGTGCCTTAATGATTACTACTAAAAAAGGTAACAGGAGAATGGGCGGTGCAAGCAAAATGGATGTTGAAGTAAACACAGGTGTTGCTTTTTCCAGTATTCTTAAATATCCTGATTTCCAAAATTCCTATGGACAAGGTAATATTTACGAAGGTGCTTATCCTGAAGATCGTCGTGAAAATTTTTCCTGGGGTTACAAGTTTGATAATGAACAAAGGCCTTGGGGACAAGTTATCAATGGAAAAACAAGGGTAAAACCTTATTCTGCAATACCGGATAATATTTCCGATTTCTTTAATACAGGGACTACTTATAATAATAGTGTTGCTATTAACGGCGGAACAGAAACATCTGCATTCCGTTTAGGTTTCAATGCATTGAACAGTAATTCTATTTTCCCGGGAAAAGATTACAATAAATACGGTGTTACTTTTAACGGCAATGTTGATTTAAGCAATAGATTTTATGCAAGCGTTAATTTCGATTATTCCAAAATAAACAGCGATTTGCCTGCTTTTGGTCAAGGTAACGCTTCCATATTGGACAATCTGTATCAAATGCCGAGAGATATTCCTATTCGTGAATTAAGGAATCTGAATGATCCGTTTAACTCAATGGATTATGTTGATACCAACGGTGTGCATCGTTATGGTTATTATGGAGCTTATGCGCTTAACCCTTATTACACTTTGGATAGTTTCAAAAACACTAATAAAGTAGATCGTCTTTTTGGAAATGTTACCGTAGGTTTTAAAATTACTCCATGGTTAAAACTGGAAGACAGGTTGGCTACAGATGTCTATAGCGATCGTCGTTATCAGAAAAATCCTATATTCAATTCAGAGCCTGCTGATGAAACAGGATTATACACACGTCCTCAAAGTAATCCGGGACGCTATTCGGAAGATCTTATCAATTCATACAATATTTATAATGATTTGATGTTGTCAATCAACAAACAATTGAATAAAGATTTTTATTTAACAGGTTATGTTGGCCAGAATATTACGCAACAATCTGTTACCGAAACCTATGCAAGTACAAATGAGGATGGTGGTTTAGTGGTTCCTGGTTATTATAACCTTACCAACTCAAACGGACCTGCCTTTGATGTAAACAGTGAAAGCACAAAAAGAAAAGTACGCGTATATACCGATCTTAGCCTTGGTTACAAAAATATGTTGTTCTTAGGTGTAACCGGTGCCAAAGACTGGGTGTCTACAGTGAAAAACAGCATAACTTACGGTGGTATAAACGGTTCATTTGTCTTTTCAGAACTATTTGATGACAAAACAAAAAATATCTGGAACTATGGTAAGTTAAGAGTGTCCTATGCACGTGTTGGTAATGATGCCAATCCTTATTTATGGACAACCACGTATGGCAGAACAACATTGAATGGCGATTTTGGTTCCCTGATATTTCCGTTTAATGATGTTCCCGGTTTCAGCTATGGCGATGTTATCGGTAATCCTAACATTAAACCTGAATATTCTACTGAGTTTGAAATCGGTACAGAGAACTCTTTCTTTAATGACCGTGTATCCTTTGACTTCTCTTATTATAATAAAAACTCAGGAGATCAGATTATTCCGGTAGCGCTTGCTGCTTCTTCCGGTTTTAAAAATAAAACATTGAATGCAGGTTTGATAACCAACCATGGTGTCGAATTGGCTGCAAGATTTACACCTATACGCACACGTTCCGGTTTCAAATGGGAAATTTTCGGAACCTATGCAAAAAATGTGAATCTGGTTAAAGAATTAGAAACTAATAACCTGTCTATCGGTAATGCAATAAACGGTGCAACCATTGTAGCTACAGTTGGTAAACCTTATGGTACATTCTATACCGACGGTTATCTGCGCGATGATGCAGGACATGTAGTGGTTGATGCCACAACCGGCCTTCCTCTTATTGATAAGTCCGGCTCTAAATTCTTTGGTTCTTATATGCCTAAATGGCAAGCTTCATGGGGAACGACTTTAAGTTACAAAGGATTCACGTTGTACATGTTGTTTGATACAAAACAAGGCGGGCAATTCTTCTCAAGAACACGTGATATACTTGCTTTTGTAGGTACTTCCAAAGAAACAGAAGACAGAGATCCTCAGGTTTGGGCTAATTCTGTTTATGAAGGAACAGACGGTGCATATCATACAAATACTGATATTAAATATAACCCTTATTTCTTCTATACAGGTCAGGCTAACCGCCCTGGTGAATATCAATTGGTTGATGCAAGCTATGTGAAAATGAGAGAAGCAAGATTGTCTTATACTTTACCACGTAAATGGATGGACAAAACACCTTTCGGTTCTGCGACTGTCAGTGTTTATGGTAACAACCTGTTTATATGGACACCATCATCTAATCAGTTTACAGATCCTGAATTGAGCTCTAATGGTGCAGGTAACGGACAAGGTTTTGAATTTAGTGCTATGCCGTCTCAAAGAAATTATGGCTTCAACCTTAAATTCACTTTCTAAACTCTAAAATGCAAAAAAATATGAAACGAATATATAAAGGACTTTTAGGGCTGTCGGCAATTGCATTGCTGTCGCTCGGAAGTTGTAAAAAATACAGAGATATCAATACTAATCCGAATAACCCGGAAATCGTAGATATCAAATTGCTATTGCCTTCAGCTGAAGCAGGGATTGCTCAACAGGTAGGGGGAAAATTCCAGGTAATAGGCGGTATGTGGAGTCAATATTGGACACAGAGCCCTGTAGCGAGTCAATATCGGGTTGTAGATCAATATCAGATTGCCGGTTCCGATGTAAATAACGGATGGAATGGACTATATGCTGATGCATTGATGGATTTACAGAAAATAGTTGAATTGTCCGGTTCGCAGAAAAATTATGCCGCCATTGCAAAAATTTTGCAAGGATATACTTTTCAGGTATTAACCGATCAGTTCGGCGATATTCCTTTCTCTGAAGCTTTGAAAGGTGAATCTGCAAACATTACAAGCCCTCATTACGATAAGCAGGAAGATGTATATAAAGGCATCATTGCATTAGTTCAGGAAGGCATGAATGAATTGGACCCTAATAGTCCTGCTCCCGGTACCGACGATTTAATTTATGGTGGTGATTTAAGTGAGTGGCAAAGATTTGGTAACACATTGCTTTTGAAAATGTATATGCGTCTTTCTGTAAAATCTCCTGCTATGGCTGAAGCCGGCGTTGACAGTTTATATGCAAGTGGCATCGGATTTTTAGAAGAAGGTGAAACTGCCCAAATCACTTATGGTACTGCTGCCGGTAGTTATAATCCGTTATATTCAGAGATGAATAATGCTGTTATAAATCAAACCCAGAACTTAATTGCCAGCGCTACGCTTACAGATAGCATGAACGCTAACGAAGATGAGCGTTTAACTGCTTTTTACACAGCGGGTTCCGGTGGTTATGTCGGTAATGACCAGGGAGATATAAGCACCGAAACAGATGCTTCAAGTTTTGCCATCCCTGGCCCTGCAGTTGGTGGAAATGCTGTAAACCTTGCATCTGCTACAGCTCCTGTACTCTTTATATCTGATTATGAAAGTTTATTGCTTCAGGCTGAAGCGGCTGCACGTGGTTGGGGTGATGGAGATGCTGCCGAATTATTTGGCAGAGCCATTAGTGCAAATTTTGACGCTTATGGTCTTGATGCTACAGACTATCTGGCTAATGCACGTTGGGCCCAATATCCTGCAGCAGGAACAATGGAAGAACAAATAGAATTCATCATCACCCAGAAGTGGTTCTGCATGTGTGGCAACGAAGGGCTTGAAGCCTGGACTGAATGGCGTAGAACAGGTTATCCGGGTTTCTTTGTCATTTCTAAAAGTTCCCGCATTGGTAATAACTTCCCTCAACGATTCCCTTATCCTGATGAGGAAGTTACCAATAATGCCAACTTCCCTGGACAGAAATCAATTACGGATAAAGTTTGGTGGGATGTCAATTAATAACTTAAATCAGAAAATTGTATGAAAAAGATAATATTAATAGTTTCCTGCATTGCCCTTATAGCGTCTTGCAGGAAAAGAGATGATAACTATTCGACCGTAGAAGTATACTCTACGCCGACTATCACATTGTCGGGACAGCAATACTATAGTATCCATGTGGGAGATGAAGCGCCTGTTATTACCGCAACAGCTTATGATTCATTTTACAATGAGTTTTGTGAAGTTAGTTATGATGCAAGCGGGATTGATAACACTACTCCCGGTATTTACAGTGTACCTATGACTGCCCGGAATCATTTTAAAATGGAGGGTAGGGCTTCGGTTGTTGTTGCAGTAACGAATATTGCAGATTCAATCGACCTTTCGGGCGAATATTTGCGTGCGGCAACCGGAGGCACAGCTAATGTAACAAAAGTTGCAAGAGGTTTGTATGAAACAGATAATGTCGGTGGAAATGCCGGGGCATCTACGCATGCGTTCTTTCTGCAATTAGCGCCTGATACTATGATTGTTCCTACACAGCCGACAACAGATGGCGATATGGAATTCCCTACGTCTAATTTTGTCTTTGATGCAAATGGTGTATTAACATCGTATACATATACCATAAGTAATCCAACTTATGGTACAGCCGCAAGGACATTTACAAGACAATAAGTGATCAACCTTAAGTTGTGAACCCAAAGAGCCGGAATTTTACTTCCGGCTCTTTTTCTTTTCCTAAGTAATCCCTTCTTACCTTTGCTGTGATTTTCTCAATTATGGCTAATAATTATTCCCAACTAAAAGCTTTTCTGGCGGTAACCAAAGCGGCGCTTAGGTCTATTATGAAAAGTCCTTCATCTGTTGTTTTTACCATCGCTTTTCCATTGATATTCATTCTTGTATTTGGTTTTTTAGGTGATGGTAGTAAGTATAATATTAAAGTAGGCGTAGCACCCGATTCAGATACGCTGAATCCGATTTATGGAATTTTGCATCAGATTGACATGGTTAAGTTTGTAAGCTCTGAAACAGGGCAGCAAAAGAAGGATTTGGAGAACGGGAAATTGAGCGTATTGCTACATATTCAAAAGACAAATGCCAGTCCTGAATACAAAGTTTTAATGGATGTCAACGCAGCTGACCAGGCTAAGGCTGATCAGTTAAAGGCTGTTATTGAAAAAATAGTTTTGTCTACCGATCCTGTTGCTGCCGAAAGACAAACAGAGTTGATTTCCATTAATCAGCAAGTAATAGAGAGCCGTAAATTTTCCACTATAGATTTTATATTGCCGGGGCAGTTAGGCTTTTCATTGCTTGCCGCAAGCGTGTTCGGAACAGCCTTTGTATTTTTCAATTTAAGACAAGCCTTAGTTTTAAAACGTTTCTTTGCAACACCAATTCGTCGCGAATACATCATTTTGGCAGAAGGTTTCGCCCGTATGATTTTTCAATTAATAGGGGCCGTTGTGATTATCATGGTTGGTAAAATTGCTTTTGGATACACCTTGATTCATGGCGTGGTTACAGTAATAAATATGCTTGCTATCTGCGCCATTGGTTTATTAGTATTTATGAGTTTTGGCTTTATCATTAGTGGTATCGCCAAAAGCGAATCTACTATTCCTCCTTTGTCTAATATTATTACCTTACCTCAATTCCTATTGGCCGGCACCTTCTTTTCCGTTGAGGCATTCCCTAAATGGATGCAGCCCATTACAAAGGCACTGCCATTGACCTATTTAAACGACGCCTTAAGAGAAATTGCTTTTAACGGAGCTTCTCTTTGGGACGTAAAAATGGATATAGGCGTTTTATTGCTTTGGGGTATAATCGGATATTTTGCTGCGTCAAGATTGTTTAAATGGGAATAATTTGAGAGCAAATAATCTCGTTAATGTTGAGGGTCATATTCATAAGCCACCTGAAAAGGCACATCTTTCAATTTAGAAGATAGTTGACCAACAGATAAGTCCTCGGTTTGCGGTGTAGGTTCACAAACCGAATATTGTTTGTTTTTATACATGATGGGCTTACCCACCGATTTATCAAATTTTACTGCAATAGTCACATGCGTAGGATAAGCTAATACAATCATAGGAAGATTGTAAATTTCCTTTACAAGACAAAAGAATAAAGCAGCTCTGTCATCGCAATCGCTGTATTTGTTAAGCAATGTCTGTTCAGGAGATAACCTTTTTTCTTTACCAAAGTTTTGCTGATCATTTTCGTAAGAAAATGCATTGCGTGTAAAACGCATCAGGTAATCCACGCCGTTTTTCTGGTTCATACCCTTTACTTGTTCCTTTAATTCGGGAATAAGCGAATTGTAAGTTTCTTTACTTAGCGGGATATTAAAATAAGATTCGTAATCCACAACAGGATAATTTGCAAATATGCTTTGAATCTGGCTATTCACTTTTACTTTGAATAAATAAGCCTTGTTTTTGTAATCAAATTGAATATCTTTTTCAGCGTAGTCATTATCTGAAAATTCGGGCATGCTTGTAATACGATAAGTAAATGGGTTTTTGCCTTCGGGAATTTTTACAGCAACTTCATTTGGTTCTTTTTCCTCAAAATCAAGCCTTCCGAAATCGTGTAAATTCAGGCATACAAATTGTCTGCCATCTTTGAAATAATAAGGAATATCATAAATGTTATCGTTGCTCTGCGCATAAAACAATAATTCACTATCACGAATTGCAAGTGAAGCATTATAACCCGATTTATTCAGCAAAAACCATTTGTAAAGTGTGTACCTGTTATAGTTTTCACTCTTGGGACTTATTTGCTGAGCTGCCTTTCTAATTAACTGATAATATAACCAATCATCCAGTTTGTTTTTTTCCTTAAAAGCTAATAATGTATTTATGATTGGCTGATAGTCGCTTTGATTAAGGCTGTCGTAGAATTCCTGAATGGAATAAGAAGAAATTTTCCGGCCAAAATCTACAAAATGCCAATCGTTTATCCGGCTATGAATGCTGTCGCCGAAAAATTTGAATTCAAGACTAAGCGTGTCGGCTGTACTGCGAGTATTGTAACTCAACAGTAAAAAAAACAATAATAATATGTTTCGTAATTGCTTCAAGGCTTAAAAGAAAATTTACCTATTGCTAATTTACGAAGAAAAATTTAAAAATTAATAAAAAGATAACATTGAAATTTTGAAGCTTAACATTTCACAATTTCCTGAATTAAAAAAACCGCACAATTGTGCGGTTTTTTTAATTCTTTTATTTTTAAAATTAAATTACCAACATGGCATCTCCATAACTAAAGAAGTTGTATTTCTCTTTAATAGCGGTTTCGTAAGCTTCCATTGCCAAATCATATCCTGCAAATGCAGCTACCATAATCAATAAACTTGTTTTTGGTAAGTGCAGATTAGTGATTAAACAGTTTGCAATGGAAAAATTAAATGGCGGATGAATAAATAAATTAGTCCATCCTGATTCCGGCTTTAATAAACCACGGGCAGTTACAGAGCTTTCCAACGCACGCAATGTAGTAGTGCCTACTGCGCAAATGCGTCTTTTCTCTTCAATGCCTTTATTTACGATTTCACAAGCATATTCGTCTACATTGAAATATTCGGCATCCATTTTATGTTTGCTCAAATCTTCTACTTCAATAGGACGGAAAGTGCCAAGGCCGGTATGCAATGTAACTTCTGCAAATTTTACGCCTTCGATTTCCATCTTTTTAATCAACTCACGGCTGAAGTGAAGACCTGCCGTAGGCGCAGCTACAGCACCTTCGTACTTTGCATACACGGTTTGATAACGTTCACGATCTTCTTCGTCCGGTTTACGTTTGATGTATTTGGGCAATGGCGTTTCGCCCATACTGTCAAGCACCGTTTTAAACTCTTGTTCATTACCGTCAAAAAGGAAACGGATGGTACGTCCGCGGGAAGTAGTGTTGTCAATTACTTCTGCTACCAATTCATCATTTTCGCCGAAATAAAGCTTATTACCTACTCTTATTTTACGGGCAGGATCAACGATTACGTCCCAAAGGCGGTTTTGTTTACTTAATTCGCGCAATAAAAATACTTCGATGCGCGCACCTGTTTTTTCCTTGCGGCCATAAAGTCTTGCCGGAAATACTTTGGTGTTATTGACAATCATTACATCTCTGTCCTCAAAATAATTCATCACATCTTTGAAGATCTTGTGTTCGATTTTGCCTGTATCACGATGGATAACCATCAGACGGCTTTCGTCACGTTGTTTGGATGGATGCTGAGCGATCAGATTGATGGGGAGATCAAACTTAAATTGGGATAACTTCATATCTTACAGGATATGTCTATTTTAATTTGTGAGGAAAAAAAGTTTGCAAAAATAAGAAGAAAAAACTGAAAATATCTAATTGTTTTTGTAAGGTGGTCTAATGGTTTTTAAAAGAACGTTTTAACCGAAATTAAATTGTTGCTGACAAGAGAAAAAAAATTAGACTTTTTGCCAAATTCTCTTACTTTTGTGCTCTCAATTTGCAATGCTTTTTCAATGGAAAATAACAATATCCCACTTATTGACGACGAATTAGACATCAGAACGTCGAAAACCTCTACCTCAAGATTCTTTTTCTTAATGGGCTTTTTCGGCATGTTTATTTTTGCCTGGGCAGGATGCTATAAGTTATGGACAACTTCCTTTCACCCAAACGATCAGGTAAAAATCAACAAAAGCTCTCTTTACAATCCTGAATACGAAACTCCTCAATAATATTGAGGCTATCTTATGATTGTTACCCGACAAGACACAGCAGTTGTCATTTTAAGCTATAACAGCCGTAAATGGCACGAGTTGTTTCTGCCAAAAATAGTGGAACAAGCTAAAGATGGTTATGATGTTATTGTGGTAGATCATGCTTCGCCTGATGATACGGCCCAATACGTGCGTCATCATTTTCCGTATATACAATTAATAGAATTAAAGGAAAATCATGGTTTTGCCTGGGGATACGCAGAGGCATTGAAGCAAATTCAATCAAAATACTACATTTTATTAAGTTCGGATTTTGAAGTAACAGACAATTGGTTTCCTGCAATTCATACTGCAATGGAAACCAATAAGAATCTGGTTGCCTGTCAGCCTAAAATCCGTTACTATAAAGACAAAGAATACTTCGAATACGCAGGCGCAGCAGGTGGTTTCATGGATAAATGGGGTTATCTGTTTTGTCGCGGGCGTATTTTTTCCACCCTTGAAAAAGACGAAGGTCAATATAATGACAGCACGAACGACCTGTTTTGGGCATCCGGCGGCTGTTTTGTAGTCCGCGCTGATGTTTACCACAAATTGGGCGGGCTTGATCCCGATTTATTTGCCCACATGGAAGAAATTGATGTCTGTTGGCGGATGAAAAATGCCGGATACGATATTGGTTATGTTGCCGATAGTACAGTCTTTCATGTAGGCGGCAGCGTCATTACTTACGGAAGTCCTCAGAAAACCTACTATAATTTTCGCAATAGCCTGGTACTTTTATTAAAGAATGAAAGTGCTGGCAAACTCTTATGGCTTTTGCCTTTAAGGCTTATTCTGGATGGCATTGCCGCATTGCAGTTTTTAGCCGGCGGTAAAATAAATAATATACTGGCCATTGTTAAAGCGCATTGGAATTTCTTCTTCACCTTCGGGAAATGGTATAAAAAGCGCAGGATTCATAAAGAATTGGTAACTGTAAGAAGCAAAACCGGTATCTACAAAAAGAGTATTATCATTCAATATTTCCTGAACGGGAAAAAGAAATTTTCTGACTTAAGGGCGGAAGATTTTAATTAAAAGCATCACGATAGTTTTTTCCAATCCACACATTTTCCCTCCTTTTATTTTATTGTGTAACTTTGCGCCTTCTCAGATATTTTACAATGTCTGATACCTAATATTTAACATCTAATGTCTAAATAAAAATGAGCCGCAACGGAAAAGTATTAGTAGCGATGAGCGGTGGTATAGATAGTACCGTTACAGCCTTGATGTTGAATCAACAAGGTTATGAAGTGGTGGGCGTTACCATGAAGACATGGGATTATGCCTCTGCCGGCGGCAGCCGTAAAGAAACAGGTTGTTGTAATCTGGATTCTTTCAATGATGCGCGCCAGGCGGCAGTGCAGCACGGATTTCCGCATTATGTAATTGATATCAGGGAGGAATTTGGTGGTGCCGTAATCGAAAATTTTATTGATGAATATATAGCCGGACGTACCCCTAACCCTTGTGTACTTTGTAACACGCACATTAAATGGTCTGCATTGCTGAAGCGTGCCAATGCATTGGATTGTGATTTCATAGCAACGGGACATTATGTAAAAGTGCGTGAAGAAAATGAACGTTTCATACTTTCGAAAGCAAAAGATTTAACCAAAGATCAGAGTTACGTGCTTTGGGGGCTGGGACAGGATTGTTTAAGCAGGAGTATTTATCCGTTAGGCGATTATCTGAAAACAGAAGTGCGTCAGATAGCTCTGGACATGGGTTATCCGGAATTGTCGAAGAAGGCAGAAAGCTATGAAATTTGCTTTGTGCCTGATAATGATTACCGTGGGTTCCTGAAACGCAATGTGGAAGGACTGGAAGAAAGAGTGAACGGCGGTAATTTTGTATTGGCCGATGGAAGTATCGTTGGTAAACACAAAGGTTACCCTTTTTATACCATTGGTCAGCGGAAAGGCCTGGATATAGCCATGGGGCGCCCCGTTTTTGTAACTAAAATTATTCCTGAAACCAACACTGTTGTTTTGGGCGATATGCATGAACTGGATCAGAATATCATGACCGTTGGAGGCATTAATATGATTAAGTACGACACTATTCCGCAAGGTATGGAAGTCACCACTAAAATAAGATATAAGGATTCCGGAGCTTTAAGCCATTTGCATACAGAGGGTGCTGAAGTTAAAGTGCATTTTTATGAAGATGTAAAAGGTATAGCGCCCGGCCAGTCTGCTGTTTTTTATGAAGGCGATGATGTGATTGCAGGCGGAATTATACGGGCAGGTATGAAAGGATAGTACGTTTGCTCCGACTTTTAAAATTTAATTGATAATTTTTCGGACGTAGGTTAAAAAATGTTTTCAAATGGGAAAAATATTTTTTATCTTACGTCCGTTTTACATTCAAGGCTTTTTGGTCAAAGCACCTAAAAACAAAATGAACTATGCGCAAATTAATACTACCTGTTTTTTTGATTACTGTTGGACTATTTTCCTGTAAGAAGGAAACGACCAGTCTTTCTGATATAAATAAGGGTAATAATTTTTATCCTACTGAAATAGGTAAATATATCATCTATAACTACGATTCTACCATTTGGGATGATCACGAAGAAAAGATATTCTATTATCAGGGCCAATTGCGTTATACTACAGTTGATACATTCCGCGATACGGAACATGAAGGCCGGCTGGCATACAGAATTGATGTAGAAAGACGCGCCAATAACACCGATCCTTTCGAGCCGAGCAGCGTGATTTACGTTACACCATCTGATAATAATGTTGTAATGGAAGAACGTAATGTGAAATTTATTAAAATGGTTTTTCCGGTAAGTAACGGTGTAACATGGAATGGTAATGCTATGATTCCGATTGACGATCAGGATTATACTAAAGAGTTTGGTAATGATAAATGGGTTTATACCTACGCTAATTTCAATACTGATTACAATACTACACCTGCAAAGGTTTATAACAATACAGTAACGGTTAATCAGATTGATGATTCCTTAAACAATCCGGATGAAGATTCTACAGCTTATGCTTATAAGAATTATGCTCAGGAAGTGTATGCTTATAACGTCGGGATGATTTACCGTAAAAGGACTTATTGGGAATTTCAGCCTAAAATAGGCGGTAGCGGTGGCAGTGGTTTCCGTAAAGGTTATGAAGTAATTTTGAAAGCAGTAGAAAATAATTAATCTATTTGCTGAATAATATTAAGCCTCCTGATTTATCAGGAGGCTTTTTTATTTAAGTAACGCCGGAAATAGTTTTTTAAACTTTCATGGAAGGGAATGAAAATCCCCAAACGCAATAAACAGATATTGCATTTGGGGGTTTTCTTATAATTTGATAATATCTATAGTTTTACGAATTTTCTTTTCTCAGAAATGCCGTTATTGCTAATTTCAACAATATAAATACCTGGAGCATATTTATTAATCGGAATAGATATTGTCTCACTTCCTCCCTTTTGAGTGAAGTTATGCTTTGCTATTAATTTGCCTTCTACAGAGAAAACAGAAACTACCAGATTGTTGTTTTTAACTGTATTTTGAAAAGCAATATTGATAGTTGAATTTGCAGGATTAGGATACAGTTCTCCAATATTGTTTTTTCCTGATTCTAAACCCGTTTTTTTCGCATCTTTTTTAGGATCAACATTGTTTTTAGCGATGCAGATTTCATATTTCTTAAAGCATTTCTCACGTTGCGGATTCTGATACACTATAGTAATAGAGTAACTTCCCGGGCCAGGATAAGTGTGCGACACGAAGGTTGCGCTTGTAGAAAACGGAGGGGTGCCATCGCCAAAGTCCCAGGTATATATTCCTCCGGGAGGATTACCATTTGCCCAGAAGTTAAGCGTATAAGGATTGTTGAAGTTAATACTGTACCCGGCGTCAATAATGCATGAATCTTTAGGACACTTAATAACGTTGACATTAACAGTAGCAGAAGCATGACATCCGTCAGAAGAAACTGCGTCAACAGTGTATATTCCTGTATTGCCAAATCCGGCACCGGTAATTACCGGGCTTTGAATACTGCTTATAAACCCGGGGCCTGACCAGTTATAAGTTGCGCCCGGGAAACTTGTAACATCCAATTGAATATTGTCTCCTATGCAAGCCGGATTAGGCGTTGCTGTTGCAGTCAGATTAAGAGAGCCATAATTGCTGAAATATCCGAAGCTTGTTCCGCTGCCCGGTCCACCATCTAAAACACCCATATGGAAATTTGCGGTCGAATTAGCTATGTTTATTACACTTCCCTGAGGATAACTGGAAAGCGAAAGTTGTACTTTTGTTGCTACCCATAGCCCGCCTGTGCCGGGAACTGCAGTAAAAACGGGAGATAAGGTCGATAAGGGGGCACCATTAATAGTAAAATTGGTTTCATTTCCTGTTTGAGTAAAAAGATTGATCCATAATTGCATATTAGTGGATCTTACGTAAGAAACAGACCTGCTGCCGGTACAGTTAATTTGAGGTAGTTGCGTAAGGCCTACTTCACAGCCAATCCCGCTTAATTGCCATGCAATAGTCGGTTGGGTGGTTTCAATAAAAGTAGATCCTGCGGAAAATGGAATTTGTTGTGTTTGTCCCGCATTTATTGTTGACACAACTGAGCCATCTTTTGACACCTGTGTTCCGTTTGTAGTTGCGGTTATAAAAACATAATCATCGCCTGAACCATTCATTTGCCCTCTCATTGCTATATATTGGGTACCTAATAAAGGAACAGGTACAATTTGATCACCACCTAAGTCGCCACAACCACCTACATAGGGAGTTAATGCCAACAATAAATCATCTTTTGCAGTGATTGTAATTGGTTTATCTGATGTTACAGTAGAACCACCCAAGTGCTGGCCGGCTAATTGACTACTTGCCGTAGCAGAATAGGTTTCTCCCTTATTAAGAACAATTGAAAAAGCCCCGCTGCTCGCCAGATGGCCGACAATGTCATTGGAAGGTGTAATGACAACCGTTGTGGCATCTTCCGTAGCGACAATATCAAATGCAGAATAAGGCTGAGGGTTAAATCTTACGGGGTCATTGTCGAGCAGATTTTGGGACGGGATTATAAAATCTGTTCCGAGGGCATTCTTTCCTTTCAATACAAATATTTCCGGATTATCCTGAGTTGGTGACGACCCTGCACCTGTAACTACTTCATAATAAATTGTTACAGGTGATGTTGAAATAATTCTGAGGCCCTTTTGTAGTACCGTGTTGGCCGGTTTGTTTTCGAGTTTACTTAAATAAAGGCCTAACGGTACCGTAATAGTACTATTTGCCGCCACAGTTGGTGTCAGGATTGGAAATGTCGGATCCGCAGGCATGTCTATTGTAACGCTTGCAGCAGAAGAATACGCCGTGATACGAAGCACAACAGGGCTGTCAAGAATAATGGGAGCAGTTTTTGAAATTTCAGGCGCTACAAACCAAAATTCATTATCTGTTTGTGCAAAAAGTTTCGTGCTAAACAGCATAGTAAGAACAAATAAAAATCTTAACATCTTTTTCATAATTAATATAATTATTAGTGAAATCTAAAGATATCAGATAATTCTGCATGTCTTTCATTAATTCTTGAATACGTAGATGTATTTCTTGAGAACGTAAGTTGGAAGTATGGTGACAAATGGCTCTAAAGTAATAATGCCGCTTGTTGGATTTAATGATATTGTAAGATGCATACCATGCGTTGAACAACAGTATATTATTGTAGGCCAGAACCAGTTCAATTGTTCCTTAGCTAAAGCGCCGGCAAATAGGATATATCCGGGCTTCTAATTTAATTTTAAATAATAATCCTTTAATAGGAGCCTCATTGATGCTGTATAATTTCTGTCGTCATTATATATCGTAAGCCCGACCTTTATTAAAGATTGTGTATCTTTTTTAGCAATAAGTCCGATGGTTCTGTTTGGTTTGGTTGAAATACTCGGTTGAACCGTCAATTGTTTTAATAAAGCAAATCCATGTTCTTTCATAGCACTTAACCAATTGTCCCATTCTGTTTCGGGAAACATTACACAAAAAACACCATCAGTTTTTAATAAGCCGGCTACTGCATCTGCCAGTTCTTGCTTGCTTAACGATTGACTATGACGAGCGTCATTTCTGGCTTTTGATTGAGATTCCAGGTGATTTTGAAAAAAAGGCGGGTTGCAAATAATGAAATCATATTTTGATGTGCTTTCAGCTGTACCTGCAAAGTCGGAAAGTGAAGTATGGAATGTATTTAAATGTTGTTTCCAGTCAGATGCTTCAAAGTTGGAAACAGCCTGAAGATATGCATCCTCATTGATTTCAATAGCATCAAAATGTGCATCAGGCATGGCTTGTGCCAACATAAGTGTCAGCAAACCTGTACCCGTTCCGATGTCTAAAACCTTAGCTTCGGGTTTGCATAATGCAGCAAATTCAGCCGCTGCCCATGCGCCCTGAATACAGGCATCCGTAGATACTTTCATGGCACATTTTTCCTGATGGACTTTGAACTGCTTAAACTGAAACCAATCGTTAGGCATCTTTTAGGAATTAGAAATTAGATGTTAGATATTAGAAATCTAAAATTGGTATTTGGATCTTTTTTGTTTGAAATTTAAGCCTAAGTCCATTGTGTGCGTGCAGAAGGTACTACGCTCATATCTGCAAACTGTTCTTTCATCATTTTATAATAAGCAGTAATACCTATCATCGCTGCATTGTCGGTACAGTATTCAAATTTAGGGAGGTAAACATTCCATTTGTTTTTAACGCCATATTCCTGCAATGCCTTCCTCAATCCGCTATTAGCCGAAACACCACCCGCAATTCCAACGTGTGTGATTTTATAAGCTTTTGCCGCTTTCTCAAATTTCTTCATTAAAGCTTTAATAATAGTATGTTGAACCGAAGCGCAGATGTCGTCTATATTATTTTGTATGAAATCAGGATCTGTTTTTTGTTGTTTTTGAAGAAAATAAAGCACGGCCGTTTTGATGCCGCTGAAGCTGAAATCAAATTCTTTTATATCCGGAATCGGGAATGGAAATTTTTCAGGATTACCCTTCGCTGCATGTTTATCAACTAAAGGCCCGCCGGGATAAGGTAATTGCAGCATTTTGGCTATTTTGTCAAAAGCTTCTCCGGCAGCATCATCCAACGTTTCGCCCAATATTTCCATTTCAAGATGGGAATGGCACAATACAATTTGCGTATGGCCTCCCGAAACGGTCAGGCATAAAAATGGAAATGCAGGTTTGGGATCTTCAATAAAATGTGCCAGAACATGTGCCTGCATGTGGTGCACGGCAATTAAAGGAATATTCAATGCTTGTGCAAAGCCCTTTGCAAAGCATGCACCTACCAATAAAGAACCGATTAAACCCGGCGCCTGAGTAAAAGCAACTGCCGTAATGTCTTTTTTGGAAATACCTGCTTTCTGAATGGCAGCATCTACCACGGGGACTATTTGCTGCAAATGCGCCCTCGAAGCCAGTTCGGGAACCACGCCGCCGTATTGCTCGTGTACGCTTTGGGTAGTAATAATATTACTGATGACCTGTCCGTCTTTGACAATAGCAGCAGACGTTTCGTCGCAGGAAGACTCGATAGCTAAAATAATAGAATGAACGCTTTGCATAAATAGATAGCAAAAATACAATCTAAAAATTTATCACGATACCATATTTCGCGTATTGACATAACGATTTTGCATGAGATAGATAAATAACGTTTGAAGAAATATTAATTTTCTTCATTCTCATTTGTTCAATTTAAAAAAAGAAATTACCTTTGCCATCCCAAAGGAAAAAAAGGGGGTATATAACTATGCTTATTTTAGATGCAAAAGATTGCGAAAATATTGATAAAGCTCTCAAAAAGTACAAAAAGAAATTTGAGAAATCTCGCACTTTGAACCAATTACGCGCTCGTCAAGCTTTCACTAAGCCTTCTGTAGAACGTCGTAAAGAAATTCTTAAAGCTGCTTACCGTCAGCAAATCATGGCTGGTAAAGTTGAAATTTAAGTTTTTCCTTAAATTTTAAAACAAAAACTGCAGTCATTTTTTGGCTGTTTGTTATCAATATTTATTTTGAAATCGGGATTGTAAATACGTATATTTACAGTCCCGATTCTTGTTTCTATAATGTTTCGGGAGCAGTATTTTCCATTGCTTAATTATCCTGTTTTTGACTTTACGAAACATTATACCCGAATTCCTCCGATACATCCGCTTTGAAAAGCGCATGTCCGAACTGACTTTCACAGCTTATCATAATGACCTGCTTCAATTTACCAGTTACCTTCAGAAGGAGTATGAACTGGAAGATGCTGACGACATCAAGCATATACATCTCCGTTCCTGGTTGGCGGGAATGAAAGAAGAAGGCTTGAGTGAACGTACATTACAACGTAAAATCTCCACCTTAAAATCTTTGTTTAAATACGCCATGCGCCTGAAACTGGTGCAAAGCAATCCTACTAAATTATTAGTAGCTCCAAAAGCCCCTAAAAGGTTACCTGTGTTTTTAGAACAGGAACAAACTGTTGCCATTGAAGCCATGCGCAATTATCCTGATGGATTTGAAGGCGATACCGAACGGCTTATTATTGAAATGCTCTATCAATGCGGATTACGTCGGGCGGAACTAATAGGACTTAAAGAATCGGATATTGAATTTTCGAGGAAGCAGATAAGAGTGCTGGGTAAGCGCAATAAAGAAAGAATGATTCCCGTGAGCGATGAATTGCTGATTGACCTCAAGCATTATATGGATGAAAAAAGAAAAATTTTCAACCAACCATCAGTCAATTTGTTGTGTTTGATGAGCGGTAAAGAATTATATCCCAATTACGTTTACAGGGTTGTTACCAGACATTTGAAAAACGTAACGACATTGGTTAAAAAAAGTCCTCACGTGTTGCGGCATACATTTGCAACACAGCTATCCAATAATGGTGCGGATTTAAATGCGATTAAGGAATTATTGGGTCACAGCAGTCTGGCAGCCACTCAGATATATACACAAACAAATATCAGCCGGTTGCAGGAAGTTTACAGAAAAGCGCATCCTAAAAGTTAATTTATCATTATTATTTTATACCTTTCGAATATGGAATAACACTACATTTAGAATATTTTTTTTAACTTAAAAAATGACGAACTATGAATGTACAAATTCAGACTGTTCATTTTGATGCAGACGAGAAACTGCTGGAACACGTACAAAAGAGAATTGACAAACTGAAAACCTTTCATGATAAAATAACCGGCGTGGAAGTGTTTCTGAGATTAGAAAACTTATCGCAGAAAGTTAAAGACAAAGTAGCCGAAATCAAAGTGTCCATACCCAAAAAGTCTTTGTTTGCAAAGCATGAATCAAAAGTGTTTGAAGAGTCTTTCGACGAAGCTTTCGATTCTTTAGTAAGTCAGATTAAAAAGTCAAAAGAGAAGATGTACGCTTAACTCTAATCTTAGTCGAGATAAAATATAATAGCCGCCCTGTTTAAAGGGCGGCTATTTTTTATGCCTACCTTTGTCCGGATCTTAATCCATCGTAATATCCTATTTCTGGCCGCGATGCAGCGAGAATTTATAATAAGCAAATACATGACAAAAGTTATTGGAAAACTATATCTCATTCCCGTTCCCCTTGCAGAAAATGCATTGGAAACCATTCCTGAAAATGTAAAAACATTAAGTTGTTCCCTTAAATATTTCTTTGTTGAAAACGTGCGCACCGCCCGCCGGTATCTTAAAAGCATTGATAAATCGGTGGATATTGACGCTATTCAATTTCAGGAGATCAACAGTCAGACGTCGCCCGATTTGAATATATTCAGGCAATGGCTGAAAGAAGGCAATGATGTTGGCATGATGAGTGAAGCCGGTTGTCCCGGTATGGCAGATCCGGGAAGTGATTTGGCTGCCGTAGCACAAGAGATGGGTGCAACGGTTATTCCATTGGTAGGACCAAGTTCGGTATTATTAGCTTTGATGGCTTCAGGTTTTAACGGACAAGGCTTTCGCTTTGCCGGTTATCTGCCTATCAAAGAACCTATTCGTGGCAAAGCCATTAAGGAACTGGAAACTATTTCTGCAGAAAGAAAAGAAACGCAGCTTTTTATAGAAACACCTTACCGTAATAACCAGATGCTGAAAGACATTATCCGTCTTTGCAAGCAACAAACAAAACTTTGCATTGCTGCTGATATTACGGATGAAAAAGAATTTATAAAAACCAAAACAGTGGGCGAATGGGCAAAAGAAATGCCCGATTTGCATAAACGGCCTACCATATTTCTCCTGATGGCTTAAGAGATTGTTAGTATTGAAATCTGAGATGAATTGATATTTGATTCATAGATTTGACAACTTTTAAAAAGTTGTCAAATCTAAAAGGGCGTCATGAATAGCTTTTTAAAAGTTGTCAAATCTAAAACGGCATCATGAATACCTTTTAAAAGGTGTCAATCTCCACACAACACTATTTTGCCTAACATCTAATATCAATATTCCAGTTCCACATCACCCCCAACAGGAAAACCCTGACAGGTAAGAATCAATCCCTGATTCATTTCACGCTCTGTTAAGACCTCATTGTAAGCAATCCATACACGGCCCGAAGTACAGCGTGCCACACAACTTCCGCATTGGCCCGATTCGCAGCTATAGGGCAGGGCAATACCATCTTTCATTGCCTGGTGCAGAATGGAAACAGGGTATTGTACCGTTATTTCTTCCGTTCTGTTGTTAAGCCTGATGCGCACTTTGTGTGGTAAAGTATCAGGCGGCAATTCTATGCTTTCAGGCTTGTACGGCACAAAAACCTCTTTATGGATATTTGCTTTCGGAATGCCGTCGGTCAGTAAAGTAATATTTACCGTGTCCATATATTCCACAGGGCCGCAGATATAAGCAAGTGTTTTTTCCTTTGACGTATCCAGGTATTCGTTCAATAAAGAAGAAAGCAAGCTGTTGTTCAGCCTCGATTTCAGGATATTATTGGAGCTGCTGAAAAGAAAATCTATTTTTAATCGTCCCTTGCTTTCAACCGCCAATTGCAGTAATGCATTATAGAAAATGGTCTCCTTCGTGCTCCTGTTGCTGTAAATCAGTACTATGGAAAGATGCGGGTATTGTTTCAGTATAGTTTTTATAAGCGAGTAAACAGGCGTAATGCCTCCTCCTGCCGCTAAAAAGAATATCTGCGTATAGTTATCAATATCTTCCGGCAATGTAAAAAGTCCGCCAACACCTGCGCATTGTAACCTATCGCCTACCTGCGCATGATCAATAAAATATCTCGAAAATTCCCCGTTTTCAATACGCTTTACGGTAATGGATAATGGCTCGTCTGTTACAGGCGAAGAAGATATGGAATAAGAACGGCGTGCCGGTCCGCTTATCCTTTCAAAATTGAAAGTCAGAAATTGTCCGGCTTTATAATTATAAATGTTTTGTCCTGCCGCTTCTAAAATAAAAGTCCTTGCATCAGGTGTTTCTTCAATAATCTTTTGAATAGTCAGTATCTGGTATGGATTGGATTCGTCCGGCATGCTGCAATAATGTGGCCTCAAACTTACGATTTTTGAGGTAGCCTGCTCTATAAAAAAAGGAAAGAAATTTCAGGAAGCTTATTTGTTCCGTTTATATTATATAAAGTATTTCTTATTCACTAATGTATTCCTCTATAAATAAACATTCACTAAGTATCTGAATTTTTCTATTTTTGTCCAACCTCCATCAAAATGTAGCTGTCTAAAGATGTGGGTTTTTTTAAATGAAAATAATAATAAGCCGATATGAATCGTATTTCCATCTTTTTTGCAGCCTTTGCAGGACTTTGTTTGAATAATGGTGCTTTTGCACAAGCTCCGGGAGGTGTTGCCTTAGGGTTAACGGCATGGTATCATGCCGAAGCAGGTACTACCGTTTCACCTGCCAATGTGTTGACAACATGGGCTAATCAGGCCACTAATCCTAACTTGACTAACCTTACGCCCGACGGTGGCGCCACAACATTAGTAAACAATAATCCTGTTCCTTTTAACTTTCATAGTTATTTGCAACATGCCGCTGGCTGTATGCGGCTTGCCAATTCAGTTACCAATACAGATGTCGTAACTACCACACAAGGTTCTATGATGGGTGCAGGCACTGCACCTGATCAGCTTATTTGTCTGACCGGCAATAGCACTTCCGGGCAATTCGGCAACAACAGAGCTAATACAGGCACAAGAGGTAACAGGACAGAATTTGGCTCCGGAACAACTAATGGTGGTGCCAATTTTGCCGCAGGAACAGTTTTAAACACAGGAAATGCCAATATATTCGGACTGCGCGCAATGGTTGGTGCGGCACCTGCCCACCAGAATACTTATAACGGAATAAAAGCAACCGGCGTAGCTGCAACCAGGCCGGCAGGTTCCTACAGGTTTGCCATAGGCTCCTTCACAGGTTACTTCTACGGTACCAATAAATCAGCAGAAGCCGTTTGCCATAACCGTCAATTGACATCCGACGAATTCAGCAGAGTAGAAAGTTATTTTGCCATAAAATATGGTATTTCATTGGGCACACCCGCTGTTCCCGTAGATTATCTGTCTTCTGCATCTGCCATCGTCTGGCCGGGCGATGCTGCTTACCAGAATAACATTACAGGTATCTGCCGCGATGATGCTTCCGGCCTCATTCAAAAGCAATCAAGAGCAGTAACAGCCAAATCCAAAGTTTTTATTTTTAATGATAATACCGGCGGAATATTCCCTGCCATGAATGCGGATAATACTACCACCTTTGCTGCCGATCAGAGCTTTGTAATGTTTGGTGATAATAATGCCGACACTTTATTGAACGTTTGTGCCATGAACGGCAGAGCTGTAAGAATGGACCGTCATTGGAAAATGGTAAAAACAGGTACGGTTGGCGATGTTACCATTGCCTTTACCGCTACCGAACTGCCTGCAGATATAACTACCTTGCTCGTTTCAACAAACAACACATTCCCTGAAGCCGCCACCACAGCCATTCCATTGCAGACTTCAGGTACTTATAAATACGCTGTAATGCCTTCGGACAATACATTCTTTACATTTTCAGCTACGCCTTTAGATGTTTCCGTTGATGTGGTAAATCTTACCTGTCAGGCCGCCAATGGCGGTAGTATGACGGCAAACGTAACAGGCGGCCTTGCTCCTATCAGTTATCAATGGAATACCACGCCTCCGCAAACAACAGCTACAGCTACCAATGTACCTGCAGGAAATTACACCGTGACGGTAACGCAGGCAGCAGGTTGTGCCTATACACAAACGGCAACCATGGCAAATGAAATCATTGATCTTATGGCTACATTAACCGCCACCAATGCCAGATGTAATGGCGACAACAATGGAAGTATTACAGTAGTAAATACGAACGGAACGCCTGCTTTTTCCTACTCGCTGAATAATCAGACCAACTGGGTTACGACCAATCAGTTTCAGAACCTTTCCGCAGGTCTGTACCGTGTTTATCTTAAAGATATCAATGGCTGTACCGGAGACGATACCATAAGCATCAATGAACCCGACAGGCTTTCTTTGCAGTTTAAGAACCTGATTGACGATTATTGCGAATTAGGTTCCAATCCTAACGGAAATGTCGAAATACTGCTTACGGGCGGTACCATTCCTTACAATGTTACATTGAACGGCAGCAATATCGGCCCTTCTTTAAAGCTTACCAATCTGAAAGAAGACCATTATACCTACGATGTTACCGATGCCAATGGCTGTAAGATAAACGATAGTTTCTCAATTGAACATGTGCCTTGCTGCTTTGCATTTGTGCCGAATGCTTTTACACCCAACATGGATGGCAGGAACGATATTTTCAAAATGGAAACCACCGGCAGGATACTCCTGAACAAAATGATTGTTTACAACCGCTACGGACAGATAGTCTGGGGCAGCTTTAACCAGGGCGAAGGCTGGGATGGTACGCAAAACGGCAAACCCGTGGATGCAGGTACTTATTTTTACTATATCAAATACACCTGTGCATCTTTCAACGGACCTAAAGAAACAGAATTGAAAGGCGATATAACAGTAGTGCGATAAGCATTTATCTGAATGATTATTATGAACCGGAGGTGAATAGGTGTGCCACACTTTGAAAGTGTGGCACACCTATTCACCTCCGGTTTTTATTTTTAAAATTTGGAGTTTTAAAAACATTAATCGTAATATTGCAATATTAAACTAAGGCAGTATGGGCGCGACAAAGACGGAACATTTTACAGACAGGCAAAATAAAATTGCAGTACTTGCCAAAGCATTGGGGCATCCTGCAAGGATTGCTATTATTGAGTATTTAATGAAAGTGAATGAATGCATTTGCGGCGATATCGTAAATGAATTGCCGCTGGCGCAGCCCACCGTTTCGCAGCACCTGAAGGAACTTAAAAATGCCGGTATCATTAAAGGCAATATTGAAGGGAATGCAGTCTGCTATTGCCTTGACGAAAAGAACATTGCTGTTTTAAACACCTATTTTTCCGATATCCTTCAGAAAGTATCAAAGGCAAAATGCTGTTAGGCATTTTTTTTAATAATGTTTATCGCAATATTGCAATTAACCTCTAATAAAAGAAAGATGAAATTATCAGAAGTGAAACAAATATTACCCGCACTGAGCAACGTGGCTTTCCTATTGGAAGACGGCAGCTTTGTGCCTGAACACTTCCATGTTACGGAAGTAGGAATGGTTACCAAAGATTTTATTGACTGTGGCGGTGTGGTACGTAAGGAACGCGTAGTAAACTTTCAGCTTTGGAATGCCGACGATTATGAACATCGCTTAAAGCCCGCCAAACTGCTTCATATTATTAAGCTATCGGAAGAGCAGCTGGGCATCGGTGACTTTGATGTGGAAGTAGAATACCAGAGCAATACCATAGGCAGATACGACCTGACCTTTAACGGCGAAGTTTTTGTATTGAAAAATAAAATGACCGCCTGTCTTGCACAAGACGCCTGTGGCATTCCTGCTGTAAAGCAAAAAAAGAACCTTGCCGATCTTACTGCTGATAAAACATCTTGCTGTACACCCGGTTCCGGTTGTTGTTAAAAAACCTGCATCATGGAAATAATAAATTTAAAAGAGCAGCATTACAAAGATGTTTCAAGGATATACCTTGAAGGTATTGCCACCCAAAATGCCACCTTCGAGAAGACAGCGCCCGATTGGGAAACATGGAATAAGGGCCATCTGGAATTTTGCCGCTATGTGGCCATAGAAGGTAATGAAATCGTTGGCTGGGCTGCACTTTCGGCGGTAAGCGGCCGGTGCGTATATGCCGGCGTTGCAGAAGTGAGCGAATATATTGCCGGACAACATCGTGGCAAAGGAGTAGGCAGACAGTTGTTGCAAAAAATCATTACCGACAGCGAAAGCAATGGTATATGGACTTTGCAGGCCGGTATATTTCCTGAAAATGAAGCAAGTATAAAGCTGCATGAACAGTGCGGATTCCGTATGGTAGGTTATCGTGAAAAGATAGGACAGATGAATGGAGTATGGCGCAATACTGTTTTGCTGGAACGTAGAAGCACAATTGCCGGGTTATAATATGAAAGTCTATATCATTAAATACAGGAAACCTATTATTATTACCACCTGCGTTATTCTGTTGCAAATCATTTTTGGTTTCGACCCTAAGTTTTGCATTATTAATATCATCTGGTTATTCGTTTAAACAATGGCGAAGAAAATATTGGTGCTTTGCACCGGAAACAGTTGCAGGAGCCAGATAGCAGAAGGTTATCTCAGGCATTTTGCAGGTGGAAAAGCTGCCGTTTACAGCGCAGGTATTGAAACGCATGGCGTAAATCCGCTGGCTGTAGAAACAATGAAGGAAGACGGTATGGATATTTCAAGCCATACCTCCGATAATATAAATGCCTACCGCGACATTGATTTTGACTTTATCATTACCGTATGCGATCATGCAAAAGAAAGCTGTCCTTATTTTCCATCCAACGCAAAGCGCTTCCATCATAATTTCCCCGACCCTGCAAAAACAACCGGCACCCCGACCGAAGTCCGCAAACAATTCAGCTTAGTAAGGCAACAAATAAAAGATTATTGCGCCCGCTTCGTAGCAGATAATCTGTAGCAGGCAGTGGAGATGACGGGGTCAGGTATCCCACAATTTGAAGTGTGGGATACCTATATGCTTTTAATTGTGGCATGCATTCAAAAGTCGCGTATTTTTACGCATCAATTTCGGGTAATAGTACTTATGTAACATATGTGATGTTCAATACCTTTGGTGAACAAATTAATTATTGTTCACTTAAATAAATTTACCAATGGAAACTTTAAAAGAAAGACCACAACAGGTAGAAGAACCATGCTTTGAAGCCATGAACTGCCTAAAACAAGAATGCCAGCAAAAAATTGTAGACCGACATTGTATAACCAAAGAGATGTTCGACACAATGATAGGCGCATTCGGTGACAAGACACCAACATTACCCCATCCTCTGGCCCCTAAAACCTATACACGCCTTGAAATAGAAAAAATGATGGAACCTCTGGATTGTACAGCAGGGCATTTCATTGAATTTACTGCAAATGATAACGAACGAACTTCCAATAACGATATTGTACTTGGGAATGAAAAAGATGTCGCCAAAGGTAGATATTCGCTCGCTTTTTTTAAAGGCATTATCGCAAAGTATGGTGTCGATGATAATGATAAATTCCATTTTTACAAAGCCATTGACTCAGATGGGAATGTTACCCTTGCTGTGAAATTTAATGCCGGTGGAACAGGAGATGTTTATTTTGCAGATTTAGTAGGGCTTTACCCGATAATGTAATACCTGAATATATTGAATGAATACAGAAGAACTGTTTCGGAACGTCTTTACCATTATTGCGGTGCTGGCCTCATCGCTGCCCGTTTGCGGTTTCCCCGGTAAATGGCGTTCCGCTTTATGGCTGAACGCAGCGGCAGCATTTTTATCTAACCTGCTTCTGGTATTTGTAATTCCCGATGCATACAAGGGGCTTGTTGCCAATGTATATATATGGGTGGATTTTATGCTGCTCTATTGTATTTACCGTGAAAATAAGATTTTCATACAGTTTGCGTGGCTCAGGCTGACGGTTGTCTGTTGCTTCATTATTGAAGTAGGAAGTACATTTCTCTATAGTCAAAAGGCTTTTCTGCATTCCGGTTATTTCGATGCCAATCAGATTTTGAATAATTTGTTTGAATTTAATAATGTCGGCGCGTCGGGTCTGTCCGCTCTCTGTATTTTGATATGCCTTGTGAGTTATAATTCCATTCTGAAGCAAGCAGAATACCTGTATCTGGGAAAATCAGCCTTTTTCTGGACTAATACCGCAATATTTATTAATTCATCGGGTGTATGCATCCTTTTTCTTTGTATTCATCTTCTTAACAAAAAAGCCCTCGGGCATCTATGGGTTATGAATAACGCATTTGAAATTATAAAGTCTTTCTTATTTCTCATTGCATTATCCAGATTGAAACCCGTAGATAATAGACTCCTTTCATAGTATAGGTATCCCACAATTTGAAGTGTGGGATACCTATATGCTTACCTGCCCGGCATACCTACAAGTCCTGAAAGGACGACACACAATAGAATAGGATAAAATCCTATTTCACAGCAGAATAGGATGAAATCCTATTATCCATTGCACACACTCCTTCATTAATTGCACAAGCCATTGCGTCGATTGTACAGACCTCTGCATCAGGTGAATTGCCTTGTGCAACAAGTGAATTGCTCTTTGCGTCGGGTGAATTGCCCTGTGCAACGAGTGAATTGCCCTTTGCGTCGGGTGAATTGCCTTGTGCGTCGAGTGAATTGCCTTGTGCAACGAGTGAATGGACCATTGCGTCGGGTGAATTGCCTTGTGCGTCGAGTGAACTGCCCTGTGCAACGAGTGAATGGACCATTGCGTCGGGTGAATAGGCTCCTGCATCAATGGTAAAATAAATATGCTTCTTTTGGATTGTTAAAATAAATATTTTATAATAGACTGACAATAAATAAATTAATATTTTTTCAAAAATTATTTTCCGTTTTATAGGTTTTTGGCATGGTATTTGATATATGAAGCATAGGATCATTAAATATTTAACCTTTAAAACTCAAATTAACATGGCTTATTCAGGAGGCTTCGGTGCAAAAATAGCCAACGCACAAGACCTCCTTACACATCTTAAAAGCTTCAGCGGTTATGCTCCGCCATCGCAGGATTTATCCGTTGCTGCACTCGAAGACCTCATCAACGAAACCAAATCGCACAATGACATTACCGTCTTTGCCATCGATGAATATTCAGAAACGGTAAACGAAAGAGAAAAGCTCTTTAAAAAAGAACCTACATCTCTTTTAAAACTAGTGTCCCCCATCTATGCATCGGCTACCGCCGCTTTAGGTAAAAATTCAAAACATGTGGAAACCATAAAGACATTGACCCGCAAAATAAGAGGGAAGAAAATAAAGAAACTCGGCAAAAATCCTGATGAAGCAGCCATCAGCGAAAGCGAAAGCTCCTATGGTAGCCTCGCTCAGTCCCTTGCCGATCTTATTGTTATCCTCGACAGGCACAGCAATACATACACGCCATCCAATCAGCACATAACAATAAGTGCCCTGCAGGAATTACATACCAAAATGGAGAATGGCGCCAGAAATGTTGCAGCTACATTAGGTACACAGAAAAGATGCCGTGACCTTCGCACAAAGAACTACGAAAAGCTCAATGAGGTTACCCAAAGAGTAAAAGAAGCCGTAAAAGGGCAGTACACCGCAAGCTCGGTAGAATACAAGCTTATAAAATCGCTTACCATATAATAGCGTCCGTTATGGCCAACGGCTTAATTCAAAAGAGGCATATCCATGTATGTCTCTTTTGCTGTAAACGGTATAAGCTATCCGGCGGAGGATGGTAATTTATCCGCGCATTCTCCTGCCGGTGGCAACATATTACCCGCATAAAAAACTATATTTGTTGCGTCTAACACACAAATGCTATGTCAAACAGTAAAATACACGAAGGCCGCAACATCAAACGCTTCCGCGAAATGCTCGGCATAAAGCAGGAAGCCTTAGCCTCCGACCTGGGCGAAGACTGGAACCAAAAGAAAATATCACTCCTCGAATCGAAAGAAATCGTTGACCCGGCCTTGTTGCAACAGATATCATCGGTATTGAAAATACCGGTAGAAGCTTTTCAGAATTTTGATGAAGAACAGGCGATTTATAATATCTCGTGTAACTTTTCTGATAATGCGATGCTAAATAATTATCCTACTTTTCATCCAATTGAAAAGATTGTTCAACTACATGAAGAAAAGATTGCGCTTTATGAAAGGATGCTGAAGGAGAAGGATGAAATGATGGAGCGGTTGGAGAGGTTGATTGGGAAGAAATAATATTTATAGCAAAAAAATAGAAAAGAGATATCCGTGATGGGTATCTCTTTTAAATTAACGTGTAAAATACCAATTCCGATTAACTGACTTGCGAATAACCTTGCAATGCTTTAGAAGAGAAAGTTTGTCTACTACATCCAGTTGTCTCAATAAATTTCTTATCGGTAAACCAGGACGTGAATAATCTTTATTGAAGATGCCTTTTGAAACAAATAAATTCATAAGGTCCTTTGCAGGAATTTCAATTGTAGCGGGATTATCCTTAAAATAATCTCTTACTGCCTGATCAATACGACCAGCTTTATGAATTGTTTTTTCTGTAAGCATATTAGCGTGAACGATATAAGTATTTATATGATAATGCTACTGAAGATTAAAAAAGTTAGTTTAAATGTTCATCTTGATTCAAGTTCTCTATTCCGTTTTCTCCGAGAACAAGGATTTTTACAATTTCCTTTTTTGAATCAAGTAAAGGATTAGCAATTTTGACCTCTTTCCTCTTAATATACAAGGGAGATGTAGTGGCGTATGGAACTTTGGCTGAAGGTACCAAAGCCATTGTATCTTTTAAATGGGCATCTTGATCGTCAAAGAAAATGTGGGCTTTAAATGCTTTTAAAATTTTATCCTTAGGTAGCCCGCCTAAAAAAAATGCTTCATCAATATATACATCCCAATTTCTCAATGTTTTTATTACTCTCATATGTGAGGGGCTGTTTCTTGCAGTAACTATTGCGATCCTTAAAGGCGATAATTCGACTCCTGTGTTCATCTGCCTTTGAATAATAGATAACATTTTTAATAGCTTAGCATGTGGCCCTTCATGCAAAGGGTTATTTTCATTTTGCTTTTCATTATTGTGAAAGGCCACGATCCCCTTTGTTTTATAGATTGTTTCTGATTCATCAGAAAATAAAACAGCATCTGCATCAAAAGCTATTCTTACAGTAGATTCATCAGGAATATAAGAACTCGGCGGATCATAAATTAAAAGCAGCAGATGCTGAATTCGAATCAATTACTTTTTGAACATCTTCTTCATCTTTTGATAAAAAAAGGTCAACACTGAATGCATCAATATAATCATACAATGGCTCACCTCCAGTAAACGCAGAACGTGTTATATCCAATTCGTATTGTATTATAGAATTTAAAACACGCAATCCTGTTTCAGGACTATTTTTAGACATCACAATAACCTCAACAAGTCGTTTGTCGTCAATCGCAAATTTATTCAGGTTAAGTAAAGCTTTTACAATATGGAAACCTGTTCCTTTTTTAAGGATGGTTGTTTCATGTTGCTTTTGAAATTCTCTAAAAGCAACTACACCTTGCTCTTCAAATATTTTGTTTTCTTCTTCTAAATCAAATAAAGCTCTTGAAGAAATACCTACCACCAGTGTGTTAGTGAAATCAATTGGCATTAAAGGAGGATTTATGATTATTATTTTTTTGGCTTTAAGTGAGAAACTTCTCAAACTTTTTTAAATACAGCTGAATGTATGCTTTGAAAAGCTTTAATATTATTACTTTTTCCTTTTATCGTACTCATCATAAACATTTTGAAAAATACCCCTCGTTTCATTTAGGGCATCTTCAATTTCCTCCTCATCAAAACGTTTAAAGTCAAATTTATTTTCGCTTAGTCTAAATATTCCCATATTGACTTTGTTGACATCACATTTAAGGATTCTGTCAGCAATGTATTTTTGTAATAAAGGAAATCTTAATTGAGTAAGCCAGGGAATTTCTTCTTCAATAGGAAAGAAAGCAAAGAAATTGTTTTTATCATTTACTATCCAAGGTGTATTTCCTGTTAACCGTACTTCGCTATGTATATCCCACTTAATCCTACGAATGCCTTCTTCAAATTCAAATTTCATTTTCTTAAACTCCTTTTCATAAGCAACGAGACTTCTGATTAAGTTTTCCTGTTTGGTTTTATTGGCACGAGTTTCATTAAACCTTAGAAAGCTGTTTTGTAAATTTCGAATAGCTTCTGAGGGAGTTAAATTCTCTACATGCATGTCTTTAATTGCCTTTTGCCAATGCCTAAACATGCCAAAAGACCCACCTCCTTTTGTTCCTTCTATTAGAGATTGTACAAAAAAAGAAGGATCATTTCTTGCTTGCTCAAGAGCAGAACATCTTACGCTTATCATAACGATATGTTTTAGAGGTTAATTCTTTATTCTCACTTACACACTCCACAAGTCCCGCCGTCCTTACTGCAATGTTTGCAATATTTACAGTTCTTGCAGGCGCTGCATGATTTGTCGCCGGAGCATTTACCTTCTGTGCCCGTTTTGCTGTCGGCAGTCTGCGCCACTAATGTAGAAGAAGTATGATTTTGCGGAGTAGTAGTACTACACGAAGCGAATACTAAAATGCATCCTGAAAGGAGCAATAGCTTTTTAATCATGGTTTGGGTTGGTTTAGGTTATGCCAAGATTAAAATTTTTTTTCAAT
This sequence comes from Taibaiella lutea, assembly GCF_008629695.1. Taxonomy (GTDB): domain Bacteria; phylum Bacteroidota; class Bacteroidia; order Chitinophagales; family Chitinophagaceae; genus Taibaiella; species Taibaiella lutea. The sequence continues at coordinate 999,356 of NZ_VWSH01000001.1, read as the reverse complement.
TATCCAACATTTATATATGCTTTTTTATTTGAAAGGGAAATAATATCGGTATTTACCCTGAGGTCTTTGCCACTCATCTCATCAGGTGTGCCACACTTTTGAAGTGTGGCACACCTGATGCTACGCTTTGAAATATTTATTCCGGTCGGGGTGAGGGTATGCTTTGTACGCGGTTATACGAAATGACGGTGGAATCACGTACACGGAAGTGCTGATGTATGGCTTCGTTTATCACTCTTTGTACATCGTCCAGTGTAACAGAATCGTTCTGCAATACCGCAATGCTCATCTTGTGGATAGTTGCCGTTTCATTTTGTAAAAAGGTGGCTTCTGCAAGGTATCGCTGAAGCACTACTTTTGAAGGAATTTCACCTGTATAGGCATCGACGGGATATTTACGCATTACTTGCAATAATGCTTCTTTCAGGGTTTCAAGATGGCACATAGATAAGGGGGCGGATGGTTTATTATCCAGTATAACAAATCTAACCCTATGGCTTTGATCCCGTATAATTTTTGTCCACGAACGACATATTGCACGCTTTTTTTAAGAAAACAGATCATATATCGGCTGTCCTGTATTTTCTGTTTCATTTCTCAAACTTTCAGATGGTTTTTTAGAATGATGGTTATATTTGTGAGGTTATTCCAATCAACACAAAACTTCCTGAATGAAAAAAATCGCCTGTCTTGCATTAAGTCTCGCTGCTACGCTTATGGGGTATTCCCAGAATGCCGATTCCGTTTTGCTTAAAAATGTTTCTGATGAAATCATGCTGCATGGCACATGCTATGAAAACCTGCGTGTGCTTACAAAAACCATCGGGCATCGTTTGAGTGGCTCGCCGGAAGCGGACAAGGCGGTGGAGTGGGGCAGGAAGGCAATGACAGCGGCAGGCGCAGAAAATGTATGGCTGCAACCGGTGGATGTGCCGGTATGGCGGCGCGGCGCTGAGTCGCTGAAGCTGCAACTGGACGGTAAAGAGTTTGTAACCGTTTCCATGTTGTCGCTGGGTAATACGGACGGCACAGGTGGCAAAATGCTGGAACGCGAAGTTATTTGTGTGCCTGATATGGATGCCTTTGCGGCTTTACCTGCCGAAAAGGTGAAAGACAAGATTATATTTTTTAATTACAGCTTCCGGCAGGATATCATCAACACCTTTGAAGGTTACGGCGATGCCGTGAAATACAGATGGATGGCGGTAAACAAAGCAGCGGACAGAGGTGCGGCGGCGGTTATTATACGTTCGGTAAGCACAGGTGCAGATGATGCGCCGCATACAGGTACCAGTCATTATACCGACACTACGAGGCATATTCCTGCGGTGGCAATAGGCAATACTTCCGCCACCAAGCTGGCAGCGGCCTGTTCCAATCATACGGTTAAAGCACAACTGATATCTGATTGCGGCATGAATGGTACGAAGCGTTCGTATAATGTGATAGGTGAAATAAAAGGTACGGAAGAGCCGAATGAAATTATTGTAGTGGGCGGTCATCTCGATTCCTGGGATGTGGGCGAAGGTGCGCAGGATGACGGTGCGGGTTGTGTACAGTCTATAGAGGTTTTAAGAAGTATAAAAGCGCTGGGCATCAGACCTAAACATACCATAAGGGCGGTGCTTTTTATGAATGAGGAGAATGGCACGAAGGGTGGCAATGCTTATGCGGATTCGAGTAAGAAAGCAAATGAACAACCTATTTTTGCGATGGAAAGCGATGCAGGTGGGTTTACGCCGAGGGGAGTGGGTCTTGAAATGCCTTTGGAACCAAAGCAAAAGATTAGGAGATGGGCTCCGTTGTTTATGCCTTATGGTGTTTATGATTTTATGCAGGAGGAAAGCGGTACGGATATAGGCCCGATGCGTAAGCTGAATGTGCCGTTGGCAGGTTTGCTTCCGGATTCACAACGTTATTTTGACCTGCATCATAGTCGTAATGATGTATTTGAAGCGGTAAGTCACCGGGAATTAAAACTCGGCGCATGGACTATGGCTGCTATGGTGCTGCTGGTAGATAAATATTTTTAAGAGCGCTTTAAATAAGTAAGTCAATCCTTATAGGTTTTCGAAACCTATAAGGATTTTATAGTTGTTGGTGAAAAACACTAACAACGGCGTAAAATGAGTGAGCCAAACCTAATAGGTTTTCAAACCTGTAAGGATTCTATAGCTGTTGGTGAAAACACCAACGACGGCGTAAAGGATTTATAAAATAATTGAATTAGTAGCTGTTGGTAGAAAACACCAACGACGGCGTAAAATAAGTAAGCCAATCCCTATAGGTTTTCAAAACCTATAGGGATTTTATAGTTGTTGGTGAAAAACACTAACAACAGCGTAAAATGAGTAAGCCAATCCTTATAGGTTCTCAAACCCTATAAGGATTCTATAAAATAGTTGTTGGTGAAAAATACCAACGACGGCGTAAGAGCACGTTAAATGACCATTCCCTACTCACTATTCCCTATTCACAATTGACTACTCACTATTGCCTATTCCCTATTCCCTACTCACTATCCACTATCAACTATCCACTATCCACTATCCACTATCCACTAACCACTATCCACTAACCCCCTATTCTCCCGAGAAGCGTAATTGATACAGCAATGTAAGCTGAATGCCCAGCCAGGTTTTAGTATTGCCTGTGCTGCTACCTGTATAGCTGTTGCCAAGCGTATAAGGCGGTTTTATGCCCGGATATCTTTTGTCGGCATCATAACCTGCGGGCAGGATATCGCTGAGCGAAACAGGGTTTCCGTTACTCGTATAATTTGTTTTGAGCGAATTGAATGTCAATCCGCCTTCTATTGCAAGTCCGCCGCCGAAATTATAATGCGTGCTGATGCCATAACGCATCAATTTGGAAGTGGCTGTCAATGGTGTGGCAGCAACAGAAGTATCTATTGAAGAAGGAATGCTGTATGCTTTTGAAACAGATTGTCCTGTTGTTATCACAAAATGCATGCTCCAGTGTTCGTCAATATTGGCCGAACCGCCAATGCCGTAACGCCAGGTATTTTGTCCGCCGCCGATATTATAGGAAGCAATGCCATAAATAAAATTCATGCCGAATTTTAAAGTGGGATTACAGTAATAAACTTCATCGACCGATATGCCTGGTGACAACAGCAGGTTATTGCCCAGATAATGTAATGTTTTATTTCCTGCGCCGGAATTATCACTTCCGTAGCTTTTGGAAGTACCTCTCCGCCATTTGCGTTCGGGAATGGGCGCAGCCATTTCTTCTTCCTCTGTTTCGTCGTTACCACCGCCACCGCCTGAGCCGCCACCGCCAAAATAATAATTGGCCACCAGACCGGAATCGCCCACAACAACAATGGTTGCATCGGTTGCAGTATCTGTAAAAGTGGTTGTCTTTGCGGTCCGGAAAGAACGGGTTGCAATGGCAGGTTCATTTATAAGCAAGGGTTCTTCGGCGTCTTGCTCCGTTCGCTGTGTGTGATGTTTTATTTTCTTTGGCTTGAATGCTGCGGGCTTTTTCCCCGCACCGGCTGTATAGATAATATGCCGCTGACTGATTATTTTATAGGAAATGCCGGTTTGCTTTTTTATCAATGCCAGAACCTCTGCTACCGTTATACGGTCGCCTTTTATTTTAATCTTTGTACCGGGATTGATATTGTCGGCATTATAAGAAAAGGAAATGCCGCTTTGGGTTTGTATTTCTTCGGTAATGGATTGTAAGGTATAAGGCTTATGCGTCAGCAATATCTCTTTGTAAAACATGGGATTTGTCTGCTGACCCATCGATGTGATGGATGCCAGACAAAGCACCAGAACCAGAAAGTATTTCATGGAATTATTTACAAGCATTGCCGGAAAGCTGCACCACATTGCCTTCTATTTTGTATTCGGTATTGAAGGTAGCGGAAATAGCGATTAATATCTCTTTCAATGTCTGATTCTCAAAGCCCGCGCTTAGTTTACAGTCTTTAAATGCTGCATTGCCAAACTGAACTTTAACTTTGAAATGCGCCTGAATTTGTGAAGCAACTTCGCTCATCGGTGTGTTGTTAAACAGGAAAGAGCCTGTAAATGGCTTCAAGACAAATTTCCTGTCATCTTTGATATAGCTTCCTGTGTTTCCTTCAGGAATCAGCAAAGTATCTTTGTCATTGTAAAATGCTACAAGGCCTTTATTTACCGAAACATCGATGGTTTCCTTTTTCCTGTTGACAGAAAAAGAGGTGCCGAGCACTTTTATATGCAATTGTCCCATGTGGACGTAAAAAGGTCTTTCTGCTTCATGGTTCACATCAAATGAACCATTTCCCACTAATGTAACTTCTCTGGTATCTTTTGCAAATGTAACCGGATAAACCAATGCGCCTTGCGGTTCAAGCGCAATATGGCTGCCGTCCTGCAGGTTTAATTCTATTCCCTTGTCGTTTGCCTGAGCGGTTAAAGTCGGTAAATTCTGATTGCGTGTATTGAATAAATAGTAGCCTGCAAAAGCGGTAACAATAACAGCCAGGAATGCTGCAATCCTGCCCGGCCATATATATTTGCCTGGTTTAAGTTCCTGAACGTTTTGCGGCTTGATTTTTGACTGGAGACTTTCCCATTCTCTGGAAATATCGGGAACCTGATAGTTTTCTTCTCCCGCCGCCAGCCATGAAGCGTGTGTCTCGGCGAGAAAAAGCTTGTTTTCTTCGGCAGCATTTGCCCAATCATCCACTTGCATGGCTTCGTCAGGTGTTGCTTTTCCTGCAAAGTATTTTATGATTATATCAAATTCCACCTCTGATTAATTTAATGATTCTAACGGAAGACAACTCAATAGCCATAAAACCCCTATTGTTGCCCTGATTATTTTTAAAGCTTTACTCATGTGCGCTTCCACTGTCTTAACGGAAATGTCAAGTTCGGCAGCTATTTCGGCATATTTTTTGTTTTCTATCCTGCTTTTGAGAAATACAGCCTTGCATTGCGGCGGCATCTGCTCCAGAACCTTGTTGATTTTCTGTTCCCATATTCCGGCTTCGTTTGCATCTTCCTGTCCCGGATTTTCCTGTAAAGAGAAAGCACCGGTTTCGTGTTTCTGGCGAACGCTTTCTTTCTTGATATAGTTCAGGCTTTCGTTGTAAACAGAGCGGTAGAGGTATGCTTTTGACGAGCTGTTGATATGCAATGTTTCCCTGCGTTCCCAAAGATTAATGAACACGATTTGCAAAACATCTTTAGCGTCCTCTTCATTTTTCAAAATAGAAAAGGCGTAACGATACAGCGCTTCGTAATGTTCTTTAAATAATTGTTCTATTTCAGGCAGGCTCATAGAAGCGCAAATATGGATAAAATATTTGTAAGCAAAAATTTCTCTGTGGTCTTAATGAAATTATATCTTGAAGGGAGGATTGAATTAATTCAATCTTTTAATGCTGCAACCCACAGATTTTGTTTCAGCCGGATCGATGGCTTTTCCTGCCAAAAGATTATCGATGGCATTTTTCAGGTACATGATTTTTGCTTCTGAAGGATTGGCCGGATTGTCATCCATCGCACCTTTGTACACCAGTGCCTGTGCGCCGTTGAATAAATAAACCTCGGGTGTGTGCGATGCACCGAAAATATCGGCAAGGGCTGATTTCTTATCGACGAGGTAATTAGGGTAATTATGTTCTTTGCCGAATTTAATCATAGACTTAACCGCATCAGCATCATTTCTCTGGGCTTCATTGGAATTGATAAATACAACACCCAAACCTTTTTCATGCGCATATTTAAGCACTTGGCCGGTGCGTTCTATATTTCTTATTACAAAAGGACAAGTATTGCAGGTGAAAACGACCAGCAATCCTTTCTCTGTTTTTACATCCGGCAGATGCATGATTTTACCATCAAAAACATTGGTTGTCTGATAGCCTTCTGCCGGAAGTTTGGTACCTATAGGCATGCTTTTTTCCTGTGCAAATGTGGCCATACTAATGCCTGCAGCCAGAAATAAACTCAATATCTTTTTCATCTGTTTGTTTTTTATTGTTTTTAAAAGTAAGATGGAATTCACATAAAAATTATTATCGCTTTGGGTATAATTCAGCGTGCTGATTTTTATGCTCCTTTCATAATCGTATTTGGAATGAAATGGTTAAATAGAAAATTATCTACAGCAAGTTAGCTGTTTTTTACAGAAAAAATTTCCTAAAGCTAAGTTGAAAGGAGCGTTCAGGGTTTTGAACTGCCTTTATTTGCCTTTGCGGCAATATTCTTTTTCTTTTCTGCAAACAAAAGGATGGTGAGATTGATTTCATAACCAATGAGTATCACAAGTCCTGTAATGAACGTCCAGATCATCAGCATCAGTAGTGTGCCTATAGATCCGTAAACTTTATTGTAGTTAATAAAGTTGTTTGCGATAAAAAAGAAACCAATGGATATCATTACGAATAATAAGCTCGCAAGAAGTGCGCCTGTGCTGAAGAACGGAAATTTCTGGTTTAAAGAAGGGCCGTATTTGTACAAAATGCAGATTGCAAAATACAGCACGAGGAACAAAGTGCAGCCACTGAGTATTTTTATAAGAACTGCGTTGCCGATATGCTCCATTATAAATTTGTCAATGATGCTTGTCTGGATGATAATGACTGTTATGGATATTAATAACAGTAACATGAGTCCGAGTGTTATCCATAATGCTTTCCATCTCCTGGCTATGCCCGTTCTTTTTATCTGAGCAGGTGAGTCGCGGTCGAAGCTGCGCAGGATACCCATTACGCCGTTTGAAGAAACGATGACGGTAAATAAAAAACCGAAAGAAAGAAGCTCCCGTTTTTTATTATTCATAAAGTCTGTAATGATAGCCTCTAAGGCTGCAAACAGCTTTGGGTTTGGTGATAGGGATTGAATAGAGTTAAGCACTACATCATGCACCGTTGCGGGTGGCAGAAAAGTAGCTAAAGAAAAAAGAAAAATGAGGCTTGGCGGAATGGCCAGCAGAAAATTATATGAAATGGCCGCTGCCCTTTCCGTTAAACGGATGTCTTTAATGCTTTTTACGAATGTTGAGGTGACTTCATAAGCATTCGCGCCGTTTGCACCCGGAATAATGATGTATTTTAGTCCGGAAGCAAGCAGCGAGATTCTTTTGTTTGTTTTATATTTTAAGCTGGTCAAGGTGAAAAATGGTTATTCTCTTACGGTTCGGCCTGTATAAAAAAGAAAGACATCTTCGAGGCTGTTGCACCCTTCGGCGGATGCTATCAGTTGCTTCGGGCTTGCCTGTGCTATTAATTTCCCTTCATCAATAATTGCTACATCATCACATATCTTTTCCGCTTCTTCCAATAAATGGGAAGTATATATAATCGTATTTCCCTGCACATTGTATTGTTTAAGGAAATCGAGGATCATGTTGCGCGATTGCACATCTACGCCTGCAGTCGGCTCATCCAGAATCAACAATTCAGGATTGTGTAATAATCCGGCAATTATATTGGCTCTTCGCTTCATGCCTCCACTATATTGACTTACACGTTTATTTGCATGTTTCTCCAATCCGAAGTGAGCAAGCATTTCACTTACTTTTCCCTTCAGACTTTTGGAAGGAATATTATAAAGCCTGCCTACATACTCCAGGTTTTCTTTTCCTGTTAATTGCGGATACAAAGCAAATTGCTGTGGTACGACGCCTATCTTTTTCTTGATTTCTATAATATCATTTGAACAATCGAGCTCCAGGACTTTTGCAAGACCCGAATCGGCTTTTACCAAACCGCAAATGATAGATATGGTAGTAGTTTTGCCAGCTCCGTTCGGCCCCAATAAACCCGCAATGATTCCTTTTTTGAAATTCAACGAAAGCCCCTGCAATGCTGTATTTTCAGCACCCGGATAATGTTTTCGCAGATTTTCTATTTGAATGGAATAACTCAAGGAATTGGTGTTTTAGAGAAGAAAATGTGGTGAATGATAAAAATATAGTCTTCGGTTAATTCTTACAGGGTTTTAAAACCTGTAAGAATGCAATAAAAATGATAATGATTAAGGCACTTTTAATGATGATTGCTTTTAATCAGAATCTTACATCATGTATTCAAAACTATTTTCCAACCCAAACTACATATTTATCTTTAAAATGCGGTTCGGGAAAAATCCTGTCCACATCCCATAAAGTGGGGCGTAAACCCGATTCGCTGATTTCCTGTGCTAAATCGCCACCTTTCAGACAAATCAATCCATTTGCCAGTTCTGTCGATTTTCTTTTCTGAATATAAGGTTTGCACCATTTCCATAAATCTTTCAAAGGAGCCACAGCACGGGATACGGCAAAGTCAAAAGTTTGCTGCGGAATCTCTTCCATGCGCGAATGTAATATTTTCACATTTTTTAAACCAATGGCATCAGCAACGCCTTGTACCACTTTCAATTTCTTACCAATAGAATCAACCAACAGAAATTCGACTTCAGGATAAAAGATAGCCAGCGGAATGCCGGGAAAACCACCACCGGTGCCAATATCGACAATCTTCATGCCGGGATTAAACGGACAAACCGCAGCAATGCTCAGGGAGTGCAATACGTGACGTGTATATAATTCGTCAATATCTTTACGCGAAATGACATTGATTTGTTGATTCCATTCTATGTATAAATCCTTTAGCCTGGTAAATTGTTCTATTTGCGTTTCAGTGAAATCACTGAAGTATTTTAAGATTACTTCCATGTTTATTTTTTAAAAGAATGCGTTCCGAAAAAGTTGCCAACTTTCCTTCAGCTCACTTCCAGCTCTGTTTATTTTTCCAAAAGATATATGGCGACAAAAGTACGTTATAGATAGCCCATCCCAAATCTCCGAGCGGATAAAACAGCAATATTTTTTTTTCGTTGAGTTGCCTGTACCATTTTGCTGCATTCAACCAATAAAGGAACAGTCGTAGCAGAAATAAGAAAACGGCCAAATTCCAAATTTTGCTTTGCAAGAGAAAAGTTCCGGATTTCAAACTCCAACTGATTAAAATGATTCCCAGAAACCAATACAAACTATGGCTTATGGCGTATAAGCCTAATAGGCTTTTCACTTTCTCCGGGTAATATTTTCCGGTGCTGGAATGTCTTGTTTTCTGTTTCCACCAGTCTTTCCAGGTTGATTGCGGTACAGAAATGGTGAAGGCATCTTTATCTAAACACACGCTTGTGTTTTCTTTGGTTGCAATTTTACAGATCAATAAATCGTCATCGCCGGAAGGTGTATGCTTATATACTTCCTGAAAAGCAATATCCTTATCTAAATCTTTTAGCAGTGATTTGTCGTAAGAAAGATTCCGGCCTACACCCATGTAAGGTAATCCTATAGCAGTGTAAGAAGCATATTGCATACAGGTATTGACCGTTTCCCAACGGATGAATTTGTTTAGCAAACCAAATTTAGCTTCATAGGCTCCGTAACCAAGACAGATTTGAGGTTTGAGGTTTGAGATTTGAGAAATTTTGCGCAGCCATTGATCCGAAGATGGTTTACAATCTGCATCTGTCAATAACAGCCTCTCGAATCTGGCAGCTTCAATACCTTTTGATAATGCAAATTTCTTGCCCGGTAAGGTTTTTATTGTTTCGACAGGAATATTAAGAATGTGTAATTGCGGGTATTTTTCAACAAGTGCTTCCAGTATTTCTTTTGAGTTATCAACAGATTGGTCATTGACTACAATGACTTCAGACAAATCTTTGGGATAATCCTGTTCTAAAACAAAAGGGAGGAATTGTTGCAGATTTTGTGCCTCGTTTTTGGCGCAGATGATAATGGAAACAGGTATTGGATTGTTTAATGGTTGAGGATTGTTAAATTGTTTTTTGTTGAATTTTAAAATAAACAGGAAGACAATTTGTATGATACATACAAAGCAAAAAAAATAAACCCAGAACTCATAGTAAAATAGATATTGCATCCTAAAAGCGTTTATTAGGATGTATAATGGCTTCTTTGATTCGCTTTTTAATTTTATCCAGACTCAAAGGTATCTTCATTAAAGGAGGATCAAGTGTTGGGTCAATGTCTTCGAAATAATTAATGGCTCTTACGGGAATTACAGGATTAAAATCAGGATATTTAATAGAATAGAAATGTAACATTTCATTTAATGTAAATTGCCCTAACAAAAAATAAGCATCTATAAAGTCTTTCAATCGTTTGCCGGAATTAGATATAGCATGTAGTTTTATAGCAGCAATATCTTCTAAAGAGAGAAAAGTAATCTCTTCTTCATTCTGGGGTTCATTAATGAAAGGATAATTGTGCCGGATGAAATCAACTTTTACATCATTGATATAACATAGAATTCCATTCCTGAAAGTTTTGTTTAATTCAATCTTGAAATAGTTACGGAGTGTATCAATAATAAATGCTGTATCAAATTCATTTTGCGTGAAGAGGTCTATGTCAATAGAATTTCTATGTCCAAGTTTTAATGCTAAAGCAGTACCTCCAACCAAATTGAACGAATTTAATTCTTCAATTTTCTGAAGTTCCTGTATTAATTTGAAAGTTTCGGGAGCTATAATGAACGGATCTTTATGCAACATTTACCAATTCAGATTGTAATAAAAGTTTCGAAAATTCTTTATCATAATTACTTAATTGGGCACTCCATTCAATTGTTTCTAAAATTTTGGCTTTCCCATAAAAGCTTATAATACTTTTCCAATGCTCAAAATTACCACGTTCTAATACTCTTTCAATTACGATTTTGTAAGATTTATGATAATTGAAAGTTGCTGTATCAAATTCCCATAGAAACTTGCCGGGTATATCTGGTTTATCTTGCATTTTATTTAATTCTTTTACAAATTTACAAAAAATAAGACCTAACAACTATTGTTATCAGGTCTTATTGAAGCTTGTTATTTGAAATTTGTGATTCTATTTATCCGTCTTTTCACTTACTTCTTTTATCACTCTCATAGCAAAATCAGCAATAGATTCCACACCTAAATCACCTTGTCCATGACGACGTACAGCTACACTTCTGTCGTTCATTTCTTTTTCACCGATAATAAGCATGTATGGTACTTTCTCTAATTCTGTATCACGGATTAACTTGCCTATTTTTTCATGACGCTCATCGGTTTCTGCCCTGATATCAAGCTTTTTCAATTCTGCTTCCACCTCTTTTGCATAGGACAGGAATTTGTCGGAAATAGGCAACACTTTTACTTGTGTCGGCGCTAACCATAATGGCAAATTACCTCCACAGTGTTCCAAAAGTACCGCCACAAAGCGTTCCATAGAACCGAACGGTGCACGGTGAATCATTACAGGGCGTTTACGGGTATTGTCGCTGTCCACGTATTCCAACTCAAATCTTTCAGGCAAATTGTAATCCACCTGAATGGTTCCCAACTGCCATTTACGACCAATGGCATCGCGTACCATAAAGTCAAGTTTCGGACCGTAGAATGCAGCTTCTCCTTCTTCCTCCACCGTTACCAAACCTTTTTCAGCTGTGGCTTCACGAATGGCATTTTCGGCAATATCCCAATTATGGGTATCACCAATATATTTAGACAGATTGCTGTAATCGCGCAATGAAATCTGTGCAGTGTATTCTGTGAAACCTAATGATTTGAATACATACAATACCAAATCGATTACTTTTTTGAATTCGTCTTTCACCTGGTCAGGACGGCAGAATAGATGCGCATCATCCTGAGTAAAACCACGCACACGGGTCAGGCCATGCAATTCCCCTGCTTGTTCATAACGGTAAACAGTTCCGAATTCTGCAAAACGTACCGGTAAATCTTTGTAAGATTTAGGTGATGTTTTATAAATTTCACAGTGATGCGGGCAGTTCATCGGTTTTAAGAAAAACTCTTCACCTTCATGCGGCGTCTTAATAGACTGAAAACTATCGGCACCGTATTTCTCATAGTGGCCTGAAGTTTTGTATAGATTGATATTTCCGATATGTGGTGTAATTACAGGAAGGTAACCACTTTCAAGCTGTGCTTTCTGTAAGAAATCCTGCAAACGCTGACGCAGCATAGCGCCTTTTGGCAACCACAAAGGCAAACCGCTTCCTACTTTTTCAGAGAAGGCAAACAATTCCAGTTCTTTACCAAGCTTACGGTGGTCACGCTTTTTAGCTTCTTCCAGCATCAGCAAATACTCATCCAGTTCTTTCTGCGCAGGAAAAGTAACGCCGTAAATACGGGTCAACATTTTGTTTTTCTCGTCACCGCGCCAGTAAGCGCCGGCAATATTCGTAAGCTTTATAGCCTTAATAAAACCTGTATTCGGAATATGCGGTCCGCGGCATAAATCGGTAAAATTACCTTGTTGATAGAAAGAGATTTTACCATCTTCCAGACCATCAATCAACTCTAATTTATACTGATCGCCTTTTTCTGTAAAGTATTTAATAGCATCTGCTTTAGATACTTCTGTGCGTTTATATTGTTCTTTTTTGGAAGCGAGTTCCTTAAATTTTTTCTCGATTTTACGCAAATCTTCTTCTTCAATCTTACGGTCGCCTAAATCAATATCGTAATAAAAACCTGTTTCAATGGCAGGGCCGATACCGAATTTCGTTCCCGGAAAAATATCTTCAATTGCTTCAGCCATTAAGTGGGCTGAACTATGCCAGAACGTTGATTTGCCGCCGTCATTGTCCCATGTCAGTAGTTTCAAGGAAGCATCGTTATTAATAGGGCCGAAAGCATCTACCGCAGCACCATTTACTTCTGCGGCCAAAACCTTGCGCGCTAAACCTTCGCTGATGGATTTTGCCACATCGAGAGCCGAAACGCCTGCTTCGTAATCACGAACAGAACCATCGGGTAGTGTAATATGTATCATTTTATAGAGAATTGTAATTTTAAAAGACGCGCAAAGTTAATGTTTTTTGTCTGTGAGAGATGTAAATAAAGGCATATAAACATAAGCAAAAAGGGAAATGACAGCAGCCATTTCCCTTTCATTAACCTTTTTATATTTTTATTATCCTTTTACAAACTTTTTCTGAATAGTACCATTTTCAGTTTGTACATTTAAAATATATAGGCCAGGAGTAAGAGTGGCTGTGTTCAAAGTTTGCTTGTTATTGCCTTGTTTTAACATCGTACTTGTGCTGCTTAGCTGACGACCGGTTATATCGCAAATATTGAAAGTTGCAGTGCAGGATTTTACAACATCCATACTTACAAACAAACTACCCATTGCAGGGTTAGGGAAAATATCCACGCTTGCCGTATTGATCACATCTTCAATTGAAGTAGTGCCATTGTTGGTTTTGCTGGCATTAACAAACTCATATTTGGTTCCGTTTTTCTTCCAGATAACAGTGTAAACACTCATTTTACTTTTTCTCCATGTTGCGTCTGTAATGTTGAAAGTAAAAGTTTTATCAAAGGTTTGATTAGCAGTAACACTGCCGTTGGCAATTTGCTCTCCAAATGACATACCTGTTGACATAGAGCCTCTCAGCACATCATGATGCGCTACAGGACCACTTGCACCGATTGGACCTGATTGTTCCCATACAATGCTATCTTCAACCATATAGGCAGCAAGATAATATTCTCCGGAAGCAGCAGACCAGAACTGAGCTTTTGCATTTACAGTCATTGTGTTACCGCTGATTGTCATTTTATTTGCAGGGCTTGCAACGGGGTCAGTAGCGTCGAAAGTATTGACAGCTCCTGTAAGTGTTGCATTAGTTATTGAACCTGTAGTTATCCCAACTCCATTTACACCAAAGTCAGGAATGCCACCCCAACCCGGGCTTAACCAGGCTGAATTCAAAGCAACAGCATCCGGGCTTGCTAAAGAGTTGTCGCCACCAAAAGACACAAAAACTTCCATAAAAAGCGCTTTGCCTTCTGTTGCTTCACTCACCTCTTTTGCCATATCCCAACCCCATTCACCACAGTAGTAACACTTAACGCCTGTAATTTTATTAATCAGAGCCATTGATTTTTTTTCCGGTGTTTGCGCCAGAACACTGCTTGCTAATAATCCAACACTCAGTAGAGATAAATAGATTTTTTTCATCTGTTCTTGTTTTTTTAGTAATTAAAAAATAATGAGTAGTTACAATTTTTTTTACAAATTAAGCATTATAGGAAAGAGATGTAGTTTTTTTTAATAAAAAATATGTTAATGAGAGTTTACACTTAAATGAGTTCCCGCCTATAAAAAATAATAATGTCGGTTAAGTGTCGTATTGTTATTTATATACTTTCATGTGTTATGTTGTTTTTTTTCTTGTTATTCTGCTTTCAATTTATGGTCATTTCAAATTCATGTTTACTTTTGCGCCATGATTTATTGCTTTCCATTTATAGCAGCTGTAATAGGCTGGATATTTAACCTTGTCTTAATTCAGTATTTGTTTAAAAACGTATTGCCTTCAAAGCTTCCCTCATTAGGCAGTAAGGCCGGTAAATATGTTTCAGACAAAGTCTTTAATATTGATCAATTGGCTTCAAAATTGACCGACCCTCAGCAATTGGAGTCTGTGAGGCCATTTATTGAAGGGCACATCGATCATTTTCTGAATGAAAAGCTGAAAGAGAAAATGCCGACTATAGCCATGTTTATTGGCGAAAAGACAATTGGCATGATGAAAACCGCATTGATGGAGGAAATTGACAGTCTATTGCCCGGCCTTTTAAATAAATTTATAGGTAATCTGGGTAATAAAATGAATTTTGAAAAAGCTTTAACCACTAAGCTGGCAGAAATTCCGGAAGAGAAAATTAGCGCTATTTTAAACGAGAACCTGAAAAGAGAAAAATATTTGTTTCAGGTTTTCGGCGCCATGAGCGGTTTTGTGATAGGATTGATATTAATCGTAATGCTTCATTTTATGGAAAAGCTTTAATTAAACTGTACAGGTTTAAAAAACCTGTACAGTTTCTTGGTTAAGACATTGAGCCAAATATATTACCTTTGCAAACCAAATTTTTTCATATAAAATCATAAATCAGATTATGTTACAGTTGCCAAATCAAACTGCATTTTACAAAGGAAAAGTCCGTGACGTATACACCATTGGCGATAAGCATTTAGCAATGGTTGTAAGTGACCGCATTTCGGCTTTTGATGTTGTTTTGCCACGTCCTATTCCGTTCAAAGGTCAGGTATTGAACCAATTAGCTGCCTACTTTTTAGATGCGACAAAAGACATCGTTCCGAATTGGGTATTGGATGGCTCCTCATTGCCTAATGCAACAGTTGGTTTGAAATGCGAAACATATCCGGTTGAAATGGTGATTCGCGGTAACCTTACGGGCCATGCGTGGAGGACTTACAAAACAGGCGCACGCACGCTTTGTGGTGTTACTTTGCCTGAAGGAATGAAGGAAAATGATTATTTTCCTGAACCGATTCTAACGCCGACTACAAAAGCGCATGAAGGTCATGACGAAGATATTTCACGTGAAGAAATCATTGCACAAGGCTTGGTTTCTGAAAAGGAATACGAGCAATTGGAAAACTA
Organism: Taibaiella lutea; assembly: GCF_008629695.1. Classification (GTDB taxonomy): domain Bacteria; phylum Bacteroidota; class Bacteroidia; order Chitinophagales; family Chitinophagaceae; genus Taibaiella; species Taibaiella lutea. The sequence goes on along the minus strand of NZ_VWSH01000001.1, from coordinate 983,893 downwards.
CACAAAAGCATTGTTCCAACGTGGCCGCGAAATGGCAAATGAGCGTGGTTTGATTTTAGTGGATACTAAATATGAATTCGGTAAAATTGGTGATACCATTTATTTAATCGATGAAATTCATACGCCCGATTCTTCCCGTTATTTCTACAGTGAAGGTTTTGAAGACCGTCAGGCAAGAGGTGAAGACCAACGTCAGTTATCAAAAGAGTTTGTTCGTGAATGGTTGATGGCCGGTGGTTTCCAGGGGAAAGATGGTCAGCAGGTTCCTGAAATGACAGATGAATTTGTAAATAGCGTAACAGATCGTTACATTGAATTATACGAATATATTTCCGGTAAGAAATTTGTAAAGCAAGCTATTAGTGAAGAAGAATTGCAAAAAGGAATTACAGAGATTATCAGCAAATTTTAATTATACGCAACAGATTTGACAACTTTAAGAAAGTTGTCAAATCTGTTGCTCTTTTTGATAAAAATCTAAACATCTAATATCTAAATGTCCATTCGCATTCTTATTACAGGCGGTACTTTTGATAAAGAGTACGATATGATTAACGGCAAGCTTGATTTTGAAGAAACGCATGTTCCTGAAATGTTGAAGCTTGGCCGCTGTACCGTTGATTGTGAGGTGAGAACGCTTATGATGGTGGATAGTCTGGAAATGACAGAAAATGACAGGGAGTTGATTTTACATAATTGTAAGTCTGTTCCTGAAGAAAGAATTCTGATTACACATGGTACAGATACTATGGGAATTACTGCAGCTTATTTAGCGCAAGCTAAATTGGACAAGACTATTGTAATTACAGGCGCGATGATTCCTTATAAATTCGGTAGTTCTGATGGATTTTTCAATCTTGGTTCTGCACTGGCATTTTTACAAACCTTGCCGCATGGCGTTTACGTTGCGATGAATGGCCGTTATTATAGTTGGGATAATGTCAGAAAAAATAAAAAGACAGGCTATTTTGAAGAATTGAAATAATAAGCTTTCCCATGCCGGGATTTTTTTCTTGTAGTCCTTACAGGTCTTTGACTTGTAAGGACTATTTTTTTAGCTCATACCAGTAACTTTCTGCCTACACATTTGGGTAAATGCCGGAAAAGTGAAAATAAGTTCGTCTACATTTACGTGATATATTAAAAAAGATTTCCGAATAACATTAATTGCTTAAAAAATTATAAAAAATGCAATACGTAAAACAAACTTTAAAATACAATAACCCAAAACGATTCATAAGCGCTATTGCTATAATTTTTTCTTTAGTATTAATTGTTTCCGGCTGTAAAAAAGAACCTAACACGAATAACAACAATAATAATAACAACAATAACAACAATAATAACAACAACAATAATAACTCTCACGGAACTATCCTTGATTATAAGAATAGCAATCATAAGTTGTTCGTAGGTTTTTTGGTAGGCGATGGAAATGATCCTTATAATGGATATAATCCTGCTAATGCCCCTGACAGTATCGATTACCTTGAATTCTTTGCAGGCAAAGACTCTGTTCAGTCTCATTGGCGCACTGCACAGGCTAAGGGAACTAAAATCGTGGTTTGCCATTTCCTTGCAGATGCTTATTACGACGGCGCTTCAAACGATCCTAATGCGGGAGATAATGATTACACTCCCGGAGGTAACAGAAGCTATAAACATTGGGCTAAAAATATGTATAACCAACATATTGTTCAGGAAGGCCTGGATGGAATTGATTTGGATGTAGAAAGCGGAACATTTGGTGGCGGTGTAGGACATAATGCTGCTAATGGTGATAGTCTTATAACTGCTGTAGCACGATATTTCGGCCCTAATAGTACTGCGGGCCTGACTACAGCCGGCAAAAAACCTACTTTCTTCTATGATACGGATGGTACCGGCGGCTTTGAAACACAGATGTGTATCAACCACAAGTCTGACTTTGATAATATTTTGTTTCAATCTTACACAACAGGAAACCATGCCTGGCACGGTTCCGGTTCTGCAAGCTTTGGTTCATTAGTAACAACTTACGGTTCGGATAAGCTTATTTTTCTTGTTAATGGCGATAGCTTTACATATCCTGACGGCCACGAAGATGTTGCAGGTGGCGATGCCAAAGCAACTGCCGATTTATATGATTATGCAAATTGGGTTAAAGCCAATGGCGGAGCAGGTATCGGAGCATACAGAATGAGCCGTGATTATAATCATACACCACAATTTGGTGTCAGCAGAAAAGCAATACAAATTATGAATCCTGCTCCATAAAAGGATCTCAGCGGTTTATAAATCTGACATGAGATTTTTAAATTATCTTTGCTTATTCAAAAATGAGTAAAGATAAAATCATTCCCGCAACGGTACAGGATTCCGATATACAGAATTATCAGAAGATCGCCAAAGAACATCAAAAATCTTATCGTGATTTCTTAAAGCGTGCTGATAAAAATAAAACACTTGCAAAGCTGCCTGCATTGCATGAAGAGGCATTCAGTAAAATAGATTGCCTTCAATGTGCCAATTGCTGTAAAAACTATTCTCCGCGTTTCAAAATGCCGGATATCAAGCGTATTTCAAAGCGTTTGAGAATGAAGGAAACCGTTTTTATAGATACTTATTTAAAAATGGATGATGACGGTGATTATGTAGTGACTACACATCCATGTCCTTTTTTAGGAGCAGATAATTATTGCAGTATTTACGAAGACCGCCCGCGCGATTGCGAACGTTATCCTTATACGGATGAAGATATTTTATTAAAACAGCCTAATCTTACTTTAAAGAATGCTACTTGCTGTCCTGCCGTTTTTTATGTGATGGAACGATTATCAGAAACGAAATAATGAAAAATCGTGATTTTGGTCATGGTAATCAAAAAATCAATCTCCGGACATTTTTTGTTTTACATTTGCTACCCTGCCGGGTTACATCGTTTTTGTAACACAGGCACTGTATAACATTTATGAAAAACATCCGTGAAGCATTACCTCTTCTTCAAGAGCCGAAAAAAATATTTATTACTACTCACCATAAACCTGATGGCGACGCACTTGGCTCTACTTTGGGTTTGTATCATTTCCTGATTCAACAGGGACATAAGCCTACTGTAGTATCGCCTTCTGAAGTGCCTGATTTTTTAATGTGGATGCCGGGAATTGACACGGTATTGAATTTTGAATCGGAACCTAAGCAGGCTTTAAAAGTATTGACAGAAGCGGATTTGATATTTTGCCTGGATTTCAATAATCTTTCCCGTATCAAATCAATGGAAGAGCCGCTGGCTTCGGCTTCACAGCCCAAAATATTAATAGATCATCATCTAAGGCCCGATGAAGTAAGCTTTGCTTATGGTATGAGCGAACCTGAGAAAAGTTCTACCTGTGAAATGGTATATGATTTCATTCAGATTGCAGGAGGAGAAAAATATATAAATAATGAGGTCAGCCAATGTCTTTACACAGGCCTGATGACCGATACAGGCTCTTTCCGTTTCCCTATTACAACTGCTGCTGTTCATGAAATGATTGCCGATTTAAAACATCGCGGATTGGATCATGCTATCATCCACCAACATATTTATGACAGCTGGAGTGCCGAGCGTATGCGTTTTCTGGGTTATGTCCTGTATGAAAAAATGCAGATTTTTCCTGAACAAAATATCGGTATTATTGCACTTTCTTTGGAAGATCAAAGCAAATTCAAGATATCGACGGGAGACACGGAAGGAATGGTGAATTATCCTTTGAGCATTGAATCTGTCACCATGGCTGTACTGCTTACAGAGAAGAAAGATGAAGTACGGATGTCTTTCAGAAGCAAAGGAGCTATTGATGTCAGCACGTTTGCCGGCACAAATTTCAATGGGGGCGGGCATTTCAATGCAGCAGGTGGCCGTTCCAAAGATTCACTGGAAGTAACTTTGAAAAAATTAAAAGAACTTTTAAATATCCCGTTAAATTAAAAACAGACTCAGAGATTTTAATATTATGCAGAAATTAAAATTCACATTAGGTACAATTGGTTGTGTGGCAATGGCCGCGCTTGCTTCATGTAATAACCACTCAAACGATGAGGCAGGAAAGACAAATGAGGCTACGGCAACAATGACAGAAGCCACAGTAAGCCATCCTGCTGCTGACGATTCTTTATTTGTAAAAGATGGTTCCGGCCTGGATTGTAAATGGGTTACACACGGAACGGGTACGCAAACTCCTGCTTTGGGAGATATTGCAGAGTTGAGAGTTGTTTTTAAAATCGGAGACAGCGTATTGGCTAATACAAATGTTCAAAATGAAAACAAGCCTGTTCAACAACAAATTACAGCGCCTTCCATGCAAGGTGATTTAATGTCGGGATTGGTAAAAATGAAAGTCGGCGATAGTGCTGTATTCAGAATGCTTGCCGATACGTTCTTTGCAAGAGTGCATCAGCACATGGTACCTTGGTCAAAACCGGGCGATTACATTGTCTGGCAGGTAAAAATGGAAAATATTATGACCAAAGCGCAGATGGATGCAGAAATGGCGAAAAGGAATAAAGGCCAGAATGATATTGACGATAAAAAACTGCAGGCCTATTTTAAAGCACATAACATTACGAATGCAAAGAAAACTGCATCAGGAATGTATTATACTGTTAGTAAACCGGGAAGCGGTGCACACCCTAAAGAAGGCCAGTCAGCAACGGTAAATTATACAGGGCAAAACTTAAAAGGAGAAAAATTCGACTCGAGTGTTGATCCTGCATTCCATCACGTTGAACCCTATACTTTTACAATCGGTCAGGGTGTAATTCAAGGCTGGAGTCAGGCTGTGCCATTGATGAACAAAGGTATGAAGGCAACCTTTTATATTCCTTCCAGTCTTGCTTACGGCGCTCAACAAAGAGATGAGAAAATCGGAGCTAATGAAGTATTGATTTTTGATATTGAATTACTGAATTTTAAATAAGGGTTTTTCTTCAGTAGAATTTTTGGTTATCTATCTATGAATGGTATGCGTATGTCGAAAAAAAGTAACACCTTATTATTGTCAGTCATTTTTATTGCCGGAACGGCAAAGGCCCAGCAAAAATCAGATTTTCTTATAAAGGAATCAGTTGTTTCGAAAAGTGATTCCGTTTCAAAACCAGCAGTACAGAAACGGTTGCAAGCTGTAGTTGATCCTGGTTTTACCATAGATTCTACCGGCTTGGATTATAAATGGATTACACGTGGTACAGATACGCAAACCGCCAGAGTAGGTGATTTCGGTGAAATGAATGTTGTATTCAAAATAGGCGATACAATAATGATAAATACGCTGGAAATGAATAACCACATGCCGGTTCCGCAACAATTTCAGGCACCAAGTATGAAAGGTGATTTAATGGGTGGTTTGTTGAAAATGAAAGCGGGCGATAGTGTTGTTTTCAGGATGTTGATGGATACTTTAGCCGAAAGAGCGAATCAACCTAAACCTAATTGGGTAAAGCCGGGCGATTATGCAACATGGGAAGTGAAAATGGTGAGCATCAAAACAAAAGACCAAATGGAAGCCGCCACTCTTGAAAAAGAAAACAGGCAATTGGCGATTGATGATAAAATATTGACAGAATATTTTAAATCGCACAAAATTCAGAATGTAAAGAAAACGGCTTCCGGACTTTATTACACGATTTTAAAACAGGGCTCGGGTACTTTGCCAAAAACAGGACAACGGGTAACGGTTAATTATACAGGAAAGCGGTTGGATGGAGTAAAATTTGATTCAAATGTAGAACCTGCTTTTAATCATGTGGAACCATTCAGTTTTTTATTAGGTAAACGGAACGTTATAAAAGGTTGGGATGAAGCAATAGCTTTGATGAAGAAAGGAACGAAGGCCACATTCTATATCCCTTCGACACTTGCTTATGGCGACCGTAATGGTGATGAGAAAATCCCACCTAATTCTATATTGATTTTTGATATAGAGTTGTTAAGTTTTAAATAGTTGATAATTATATACACATGGCATCTTATATTGCCGATTCAAAAAAATAAAAATTTTATTCAGCATGTTAAAAAAGTATAGTTCGCTTATCCTGGCCTCTGGCATTTTGATGCTGGCGCAACAGGGAAATGCACAAACAGCCAGGAAAAGTACAGCGAAAAAAGCACCTGCAAAGACAGCAAGCGTTGCCGGAACCGGTTACACTAAAGGTGAAAACAGCCTTGACTATAAAGTATTAAAGCATGGCACCGGTCTTGTTACACCACAAATAGGTGATGTTGTAGAAGCTCATATTATCCAGAAAGTTGGTGATAGTGTGGTTATGAACACCGTTATCAATAATGGTGGCAACCCTGTGTCGTTCAAATGTCAGGAAGTTCCTGTAAAAGGTGATTTAATGGAAGGTATCAGGAAAATGAAAGTGGGCGACAGTACGATTTTCAGAATTCCATTAGATACTATAGTTACAAGGTATAACCAACCTCGTCCGACTTGGGCAAAAAAAGATGCCAACTTATTTTGGATTGTGAAATTGATGAGCATCAAGCCAAAAGCTCAGGTAGAGGCCGAAGAAAAGATACAACAGGAACAACAGTCGAAAATGATGGCATCTGCTGATTCTATGAAAAGTGTTCAGGCAGACATCGACGATAAATTAATTCAGGAATATTTAGCAAAGAATAATATTAAAGGCGCTAAAAAAACAGCTTCAGGATTGTATTACGTAATGGAGAAGCAAGGCGAGGGACCCAATGCAATGCCAGGTCAAAAAGCCACTGTAAATTATACAGGTCAGAATATGCAAGGCGAAAAGTTTGATTCAAATGTTGATCCTGCATTTAACCATGTAAGTCCTTTTGAATTTAATGTAGGTCAGCACATGGTAATTCAAGGTTGGGACGAAGGTTTTTCATTGTTAAATAAAGGTTCAAAAGCAACATTGTACATTCCATCCGGTATGGCTTATGGGCCAAATGCAAGAGCGGCGCAGATTCCTGCAAATGCCATCCTGATTTTTGATGTTGAATTGCTTGATATCAAATAATATTATAAAATTATTTTCCCAAAAGGAGAGGCCAGGTTATAAAAACCTGGCCTCTCCTTTTTTTATATTTCTTAATCTATTTTTTCAGCTATTGATTTTGCCAGTTTTTCTGACCAAATCTTATATTCTTTTGCAGCATAATGAAGTTTGTCGGGCGTCAGGTATGATTCATCCAAACCATTGATGCGTGTGCTTTCCGTAATTTCTACGTAATTGCAGGAAAGAGAAAGTGTTACCTCTTTATTGACCTTATTATAGGCATCTATCTGCTTCGCAATGACAACCCTATCTTTCCCCTCAGCAAAAGGTGTAACGCCCCAATCAGGAATGGATAAAACAAAAACATGACTCATTCTCCCGTTGGCAAAAGCAATCGCCTGATTTAATAAATCCCTGAATTCCGTTTCGTAATTTTCGGTATCACGACCACGATATTGATTATTAACACCAATCAATAATGTTACAATATCAAAATGCTCTTGTATTTTTTCTTCCTTGATGGCTGCGTTTAACTCGTCTGTGGTCCATCCCGTTACTGCAATAATTTTTGGCTCAACGATTTCAATATTATATTTGTTTTTCAATATTGCAGTGGTCTGATGAGGGAAGTTTTCTTCAGCGGCTACTTGTTCACCAATGGTATAGGAATCTCCCAAAGCAAGATATGTAAGCTTCATTATTTTTAGTATTTGATCATCGCAAATATAATCCGCCTTTTCAGATTTGTCAACTTTTCAAAAATTCAGCAAATAATGTACTATCTGACAAAAATAGTCTTGATGTTTACAAATTCCCTTAAACCGTAATAACTTAATTCTCTTCCGTATCCACTTTGTTTAATACCTCCAAAAGGAAGTCTCGCATCGGAACGGACAAAATCATTGACGAATATACTGCCGGCCTGTAACTGTTCTTCAGCAATGCTTTCAGCCCTTTTTATATCTCTTGAAAATATTGCCCCACCTAAACCAAATACAGAATCGTTTGCTATTCTGATAGCATCAGCTTCATCCTGCGCTTCGATGATTGCTGCCACGGGCCCGAATAATTCTTCATCGTATGCGGGCATGCCTTTTTTTACATTCGTTAAAACAGTTGGAGGGTAAAAAGCGCCTTCTTCTTCCGGAATAAAGCCACCACAAAGTATTTTAGCGCCTTTTGAAACACTGTCCATAACCTGTTGATGCAACTGGTCGCGCAAATCATGTCTTGCCAATGGCCCTACAGTTGTGGAAGTATTCATAGGGTCGCCGTATTTTCTTTGCTCCATTAAAGCCACCATTTGTGTCTGGAATGTGCCAATCACTTTTTTGTCAACCACAAAACGTTTTGCAGAAATACAGCTCTGCCCTGAATTATTCAGCCTTGATGTAACACATACTTCAACTGCGTTTTTCAAATCCGCATCTTCCAAAACAACATAAGCATCGCTGCCGCCTAATTCCAATACTTGTTTTTTGAGATGTTTGCCTGCAAGTTCAGCTACTTTGCTGCCACCGGAAGTGCTGCCGGTAAAGGTTACGGCGTTTATAAGTCTGTGCGCAATAACTTCTTCCATTTCAGAAGATGGTACAATAATGGTTTGAAAAAGATATTCGGGTAAGCCTGCTTCCTTTATTATATTTTCAATTGCCAATGCACAACCTGTAACATTGGATGCATGTTTGAGCACCATGGAATTACCAGCCATCAAAATAGGGCCTAATGCACGAAATACCTGCCAGTAAGGGAAATTCCAGGGCATAATAGCAAGAACAGTGCCTAAGGGCTGGAAACTTACAAAGCTTTTCTGAGCCTCAGTTTCAACCATTTCCCGTTCCAGGAAACCGGGTCCCTTGTCAGCATAATAATGAAGGGTTGTTGCACTCTTTTCTAATTCAGTAACACTTTGAATATATGGCTTACCCATTTCAATGGTTGCCATTTCCGCCAGAGACTTTTTATTCTTCTGTAAATAATCACCTAATGCTTTCAGGTAAGCTGCGCGCTGACGGACCGAAACCTTACTCCATTTTTCAAATGCCTTATGAGCATTTTCCAATTTAAATTTTATGATGGTTTTGGTATCTATATTATATTGTTTTATTTCCTTTCCATTATAAGGATTAATGGAGCTGATGGTATTAGTCATTATGTTCCGATTTTGATACTGTAAAGGTACTAACAGTGAGTCATTTAAAAGGTTGAAACACAGATTTTCGGATTGTATTTTACAATGTAACTATTGAAAAATGATTTTTGCCTGTTCCGCTTTTGAAGAATGAATGTAGAAGTATTGCAATGTTAAAATTACTTTTTTGCGACTTAGGATATGCTTATATTTGACTATTATGCGTATACAGAGAGCCACACCTGTTAATGACCTTTTGGCAAGGATTATTTTTCTGTTAGTTCCCACATTGCTGGTTTGCTATTTCTTGTTGTGGAATGCCAATCAGTATTATACTATTTTGAATAATCAGGTGTGGCAACAAACTTTATATGTTGCAGCCGGAATGTGTGGGGCTGCTGTTTTATATGGTTTCCGTTTCAGGTTTCTGCCAACAATTGCCTTGCTTTATTTAGGTTTTTATCTTGTGTATAAAGGGTTGGATGCAATTAGCATAGGCGAGTTTGATTTCTTCTTCATTTCTGTTCAATTCAAAGTCTTTACTATTACGTTTTTGTTTGGTTGGATATTGGCTTATGGTTTTATCAGGCTGCGCTTCTTCTCCATATTTATAGCGGCTTTGTTTTTGGGTTGTTGCATTCTGCTGATTTCGAGACGTAGCGAAATGTTTTTTCCTGACAGCAATAAAGACCTGTTATTGCAATTTGCGAGTGTTGTCGCGCCCATTATATTGTTTTCAGTCTATATCATTTTTACATCTGAACTAATCAGGAGTTATAAAGATAAAAATCAAAGTTTCTGGTGGTATATAACAAGGCGATTGTTGTTGTTTGCAGGGCTTTGTGTCTTATTGTTGGGCATAGTTATTTTCTTGAATCAGAAAGAAATTAAAGAGACGATTGCCGAATATGGCGGTGGCGGCAAAGATGGTAAAAACAGCATGCTGAAAAAGAACAAGGATAATACCTTTGATTTACAGCAATACACCAAATTACGCGGTAGTCTGGGACGCAGTAATGAATTGCTTTTTGCTGCACATATCAATAACTTCTTTCCCGATTCAGATGTTCCCAATCCGCTTTATTTAACGGCTTTCTATTATTCAAAGTTCGATACGTTAACAGAAACATTTGAAAGAGACAAACATATTCCTGCAAATGATTTGTATGAACCTGATCCTTCTCAGATTCCCTTGTTTTTTCCCAAACAAGATTCAAGTGTGCTGAAATATGCCTTGACAGAACATTTTAGAAAAACAATTGAAATTGAAGTTTATAAAAAGGAATTATCTGCCAGCTCATTTATTGCGCCCAGCACTTCTTTTTTTGTTCAACCGATTACAATCGAAAAAGACTTTCAGCATGAATTCAGGTCTGCTTACAGGGCCAAAAGCTATATATCCGAATTGAACAGTGCTTACTTTGTTTATAATGCCGATGAACCACAAGTACGTAAGTTTCAGGAACAGCGGTTTGAGATATTACGTAAAGTCAGTGGTTATGCCGGTGTAGATGCTGCATTGATGAAGTATTATACTTACATGCCTTCCGATGCTAAATTTAACCGCATTAAAAGATTGGCAGATTCGATCGCCAAAGGTGTACAATTACCTGTGGATAAAGTTCTGGCAATAAGGGATTATTTTTTAGGGAAAGATGAAAACGGGAAACCTATTTATTCTTATACCGACAATCCGGGTGTTCCTGATATTCCCGATGCTTCTAAATTGCAGTATTTTCTGTTTGAAAACAAGAAAGGTTATTGTGCTTATTATGCGGGGGCAACCTTGTTTATGTTACGTGCATTGGGCATTCCTTCGCGCATTACAGTCGGCTTTATGACTGTTGACAGAAGTAATAAAAATAAAGGGTGGTATTGGTATTATGCAGACCAGGCACATGCCTGGGTGCAGGTTTATTTCCCGGGTTATGGCTGGCTGGATTTTGACACCACAGTCGGTAATGATGATGCCCAGCAAAGTCCTGCTCCCGATGGAACACCGCCGATGCAGCCACCTAAAGCCTATTTGGCCGGAGACGGGCTTGTAACTTCTGTTGATACTGCAGGTAAATTGGTGTCACTGAAAATGTCAAGAATGGTGTATCATGACAAAGAATACAACTTGCAGCAACCGGTTCAGGTAAGCCTGGATGTTAGTATCGCATCTATTGTGAAAGATAGTACAGATGTGGCTTTAAGCGAATTACAAAATGGAGATAGTATAACCGCAGTCAGCTATGCCGAGGTTTTCAAAAACCTGACGCCGGCAAATAGCGAAACGGGCATTGCATTGATAAAACGCTTTCCAAGCCCCGAACCGATTGATGAAATTCATATCAAACGCAGCTTTAAGCAAAAGGAAAATAATACAGCGCCAAAAGAAACTATAGAAAGAGCAACTAACTGGAAAGCAATTGCAATTGCTTCTTTGGCTGTAGTCTTGTTTATAATTATCGTGATATTATTGTTGCCAAGGTTTATTTACGGATACTTCAAAATGAGAAATAATCTGTCGAAAAATACACAGCAAAAAGCTTACTGGTCTTATCGTTCCGCAGGATTTTATGTGCATCAACTGGGATATTTTAAAGAACAAAATACAGCCTTGCAACATGCTCAGTTTATTGATAAAACTTTTGACACAAACTTTGCTTCCTTTATGGTTGTTTATCTTAAAATGAAATATGCCAAACAAGCGCTCACGCAGCAGGAGGAAAATATTGTTCAAAAATTTTTACCTGCATTTATTTCCAGGTTGAAAACTCAAATAAGTGCAGGGTACAGGTTTAAGGCTTTCTTTAAAGTCTTTAGAAGTATTGCATTCTTTGGAGTGGGAGAGGAGTGATGATAGCTTGATTTCCACAGGTTCTGAAGCTTGTTAATTTTTAAAAGTTGACAAACTTCAAAACCTATAGTCTATTTGTGGCTGGCTGTGCTGATATAAAAGCTTCAAAATGAAAAAAATATTTCTTGTTTCCTTTTCCTTTTTTTTCATCTCTTGCACGTCAACCGAGTATTTGTGAAATTCAAGAATGATTGTCCCGAAAAATTTATGAATCTTCAGGTCAATGTACTTGGTGAAAAGTTTCAGTTTGAAAATCTGGAAAGCGGAGAAAGCACAAAATTCATTAAAGTGAGCAAGACCTATTCTTACTGCTTTATAAGGGCAATAACCCCAAAAGATACAATCGCTTTTTTACCTATTGATTATTATGGCGAACGGCTTTATACCACTGGTAAAATTGTTATGAAAATAACAATGGAAAAAGGTGAAGGCGGTATTAAAAGGCTGAACATTAAGTCAAAACGACCAATGCTTTGATGAATAGAAATGCATTGCAATCGAAATGTATTTCTATGTTTTCTTTCAATTTTAATCAATTTTCCATCATCGCATCCACAACTTCCTTCCTTAATTCATAAAAAGCCGGACGCAATTTGCTATCGCCGTCTGTTCCGTAATTCACAATCAAAACCATCACTTGTTTGCTTTCCGGAAAATAATCAAGGTCGGCGCTATAAGCTAAGTCACGGCCACGGTGTCCGTAGCTATATTCATTATTTGACCTGCCAATAAAATCTTTCATAGTTCCCGCACCTAATAACCTGTCACTTTCAGGTTCTGATTTAGGGTTGAAATCAAGCATCTGATTTAAAGAATTTTCATTAACCAAGGTTTTCTGGATAAATAAAGCATCAATGAAAGTCAGTAAGTCAAAAACGTTGGAATATAAACCTGTATAGCCATTGCCACTGCCGGTATTGTAACTTGATAAATTTTCTATATTGCCGTTGTTGTATAAATCATAATAGCCTTGTGCTATTTTTCCTTCCGGTAATGCGTCATGATAAAAATAATAAGTATTGGGTAATTGCAGCTTGTCGATTACTTTCTCATGCAATAAATCCCAATGGGGTTTGCCACCTATTTTGTCAATTATCATACTAAGTAACAATGTATTTGTGTTGGAATATTCAGGTCCTGTTCCAGGCTGGAACACCGCATCTTTGCCTCTTACAAATTCAAGGATATCCATTTGTGTCCTGTGTTTCGGAGGATTGTTCAATACATCCAGATAGAAATTATTGTCTTCAATCACATCATATATTCCGGAATTGTGTGTAAGTAATTGACGTACGGTTACATCATTCGCATTCGCAATGTCTTTTAATTGCGTCGCATCCAGATAAGTATTGATAGGCGCATCTATATTCAATTTTCCTTCTTCTGAAAGTTTGAAAGCCAATGTTGCCATGAAGATCTTGGTAATACTTGCTACTTTGGCTATATGGCAAGGTTGCATTAAAATGCCTTTATCAATATCAGCCATGCCGGACGCACCCGCCCAGGTGCCGTTGGAATCTCTTACCAGTAAAGTGATGCCCGGCAAACCTTGTGCTGTGAATTTATCAATAACAGCTTGGAATTTTTCAGCTTTCGGATGAGGAGGAAATGAAGGCGTATTGCAAACTTGTGTTGCCTCAATCGTTTTTTTACTGCAAGCAGCTATTGTAAAAAACATTCCGCTTAATGCTATAATGTAGATAATGTGCTTCATATTTTGTGACAGCAATCCTGCCCTTTTTTAAATGTATAGACAATCCCTAAGTGCAATGCTGCATTGGGTAACAACGGAACATACTTATTTACAAATGGTGTCTGCATCCAGAATTGGTATTGAAGGAAAATTCTTAGCGGTAATTGTTGTTTTGTCTGAAAGTTATAACCTGCATCGATAGAAGCAGTTGCCATTAACTGCGGCCTGCCCCAATTTGCTTTCTTTACATACCGGCCATTTTTAAATTTGAATTGCTGCACATCTGCAAAAGAATGCAAGTAGCCCACACCCAGCAACCCTTCTGCATAGAAACCTGTATTTGTTTTATATCTGTAGCCAAATTCAGAATAAAGCTGAATGGCATGTTGATTGAATTGATGATAAAAATAACCTAACTTGAATGTTTGTATAAAATCATGTTTAGTTGCTGATTTGTAAAGATGATAAGTGCCGATATCAAAGCCCGGATGAATTGTTTTGCTGAATACACCCAATATCCCGCTTCCGGGTAAGGAAGTGCCGTTATTGAAGACACTTATAGAAATGGGGATTTCCGTCTGTTGTGCAGATGCAGATAAACAGATGAAACATAAGGGTGTAAAATATTTGAGCATTTGCGCTTTCTAATTTAATAACGGCTAATTTAAGTCATTCCTGTAAATTATCTTTGCAGTATGTTACATCGAAAGGAAAAGGAAGACAGTTTTATGCACAAGGGCATGCGAAAGCAGCTCATTGAAGAGTTACGCGAAAAAGGTATTAAAGATGAAGCCGTTTTAGAAGCCATGAACCGCATCCCGCGTCATTTTTTCCTGGATCCTGCTTTTGAAAGGATTGCTTATGAAGATCGTGCATTTCCTATTTTATCAGGGCAGACTATTTCACAACCTTACACCGTTGCTTACCAAACACAGTTTCTTGAAGTGAAGAAAATGGATAAAGTTTTAGAAATAGGAACAGGAAGTGCTTATCAGGCTTGTGTTTTGGCCGAATTGGGCGCATGGGTTTTTACTATAGAAAGACAAAAACAATTATTCGATCATAACAATGCATTTCCTTATCTGAAAAATTATCCTCAGCTGAAGCGCTTTTATGGCGATGGTTTTCAGGGATTGCCTTCTTATGGCCCGTTTGACAAGGTAATTATTACCGCCGCCGCTCCTTATGTTCCACCTAAACTGATTGAACAAATGAAAGTAGGTGGTATTATGATTATCCCCGTTGATACAGATATTGAAGGAAATGTGCAACAGATGCGGCGTATCATAAAAACAACAGATGGCTACGATGAAGAAATTTTAGACAATTTTAGTTTCGTGCCAATGCTTAATGGCAGGGAAAGAAATTAATTTATAAATATGAAACAGTTTACGCTTATTGTAATTGCATTGAACTTATGTATGTCTGTTTTTTCCTTTGGACAGCAAGAGAAAAAGCTTTCATGGAATGATCAGTTCATAATGGAAAAGAAAGAAAAGCCTTATCCGGAAAGAGATAGCTTTGTTACGCTTAATCAGAAAAACTACAATTTCAATAAGAAAAACCGTCCAGCTTTCGTTTATATAAGTTCCGAATCCTGTTTGCCATGTAAGTATGAATTGCCTTTGTACATTGAAGCCTGCAAGCAATATCCGCAATTCGATTTTGTATATTTTGATACCGATTTGGATGGAGTAGATACTGCTGTGATCATAAAAAAGTTTGGAGACGACCTTAACCTGCCCAATCTGTATGTAATGTATGAACCGTATGCCTATTTTTACGACAGGCACTTGTTTTATGGTTTCCCTACAAAATATTTTGTTGGTAGCGATGGAATTGTGAAAGATGTTCAACTGGGTGGTTGGATGGATAAAGTAAAAGTATTGGCCGAATGGCAACCTGTTTTATCGAAGCTACAATAAAATATTATGCAGTTACAATTAGAGAATATTATTCCTGAACCGCTGAAAAGCCGCATGGATGCACAGTATTCTGATGTTTGGGGAAAACAACAGAAGATAGAAGCCGGTGAAAAGATTTTTTTTCAGGCACCGTCGGGAAAAGGAAAATCTACTTTTATGCATATCCTTTATGGTTTGCGAAATGATTATGATGGTGTTGCGCTCTGGAATCAAAAAGATACAAAGAAAAATAATGATGAAACCTGGGCTGAACTCCGAAGCAACGATTTGAGCATTGTATTTCAGGATTTACGTCTGTTTGGTGATCTGACCGTCGAAGAAAATATTGCTATTAAACAAACACTGACCGGTTCTGTTTCTATGGAACAGGCAAAACAATGGTTAGAGCAATTAGGTTTGGATGGTAAATGGAATCAACGGGCCGAAACACTTTCTTATGGCGAAAGACAGCGCGTTGCAATAATCAGAAGCTTACTGCAACCTTTTAAATGGTTGTTGTTAGACGAGCCTTTCAGTCATTTAGATAATGACAATACACAGAAAGCTGCAAGCCTTATCAGAAATCGTGTTGAAGAATTAAATGCCGGAATGATGGTTGTTGATCTGGAGGATAATGATTGGTTTCCTTATACGAGAAAAATGATATTGTAGATTGGTTAAATATTCACCGTTGGATTATTTGTTCCTAAATTCGGATATAAAAACAAACGCTGCGAATTGGTTTTCGCAGCGTTTGTTTTTACGTCTAATATCTAAACCTCTATATCCCCAAAACCGCTTTCAGTTTAGCATAGCCGGTTCTGCTCACCGGAATTTTTACATTGTTTCTCAGTATTACGCAATAGCTTTCCTTCTCATAAAGTTCTACTTTATGAATATGCTGAACATTGACAATATAAGAACGATGTACACGCACAAATTGATGTGAAGGTAATTGCGCTTCGAAATGCGCCATGCGCTGATGTTTCAGGAAATATTTATCAGCAGTAGTAACTTTTACATAATCGTCGGCAGCTTCAATATACATTACATCAGGTAATGGAATGATTTTTATATGTCCTCCGTCTTTTACTACTATTCTTTGTGATTGCTCCGGAAGCTGCAGTTGGCGGACATCTGTTGCTGTTTCTGTTCCGCCTGTTATTTGATTGCGGACTTTATCCAAAGCCTTTTTCAACCTTTCTGTGCTTAAAGGTTTTAATAAATAATCCAGTGCGTTTACTTCAAATGCTTTCAATGCGTATTCATCGTAAGCGGTAGTAAAAATTACCTTGGGTGGGTTTTCCAATAGTTCCAATAATTCAAATCCTGTAATTTTAGGCATCTGAATATCAAGGAAGATCAAATCCGGTTGATGTTCCTGAATGGCTTTTAATCCTTCAAAACCATCGTTGCAACTTGCCACGATTTCTATATCCTTCTCATCTTCCAAAAGCTCTGCCAATAAAGACCTTGCTAATGGTTCATCATCAATTAATATTGTTTTCATCTTCGGTTTATTTGAAAATTGAATTATTATATCTGGCTTCCCGCATCTTTTGGAACGACAGGTATTTTTATAGAAGCTTCAAAGAACTTCATGGTTTTATCTTCTGCCGTCAGTTCTTTTGTGCCGTTTATTACTGTTAATAAATCGTTCCTCGCAAACAGCAAATAAAGCCTTCTTCTTACAGATTCCAGGCCAAAGCCCGTTCCTTTAGTATTCACTGCATCAGGATCATAAGGATTGGTTATGACGAATGTAAATTGATTATTGGCCAGTGTTCCGTTTATGGTAATGTTCACTTGTCCTGTAGTTCCGTATAAGCCATATTTAATAGCGTTTTCAACCAAAGGTTGCAACAGGAAGGGTGGTATTTTTGCCTCCAGGCAATCTGCATGAATACTTTCTTCAATAGTCAGTCTATGTCCGAATCTTACCTGTTCAATGCTCAAATAAATACGTAAGTCATCCAGTTCTTCCTGAATCGTTATAAGGTCATTGTCTTCTTTTTTAAGTGTATGTCTTAAAAATTCGGAAAGCTGTTGCACCATTACTCTCGCCTGCTTAGGTTCCTTTCCTATCAGGGCATTGATGGAGTTAAGACTGTTAAACAAAAAGTGCGGGTGTAACTGTTGCCGTAATTTAAACAGTTCCGCTTCTTTCCTTAATTGTAAACTATGTTGCTCCTGCTCGGTAAAGGAATCTTGTTTTATAAGATGTTTTACAAACTGGTTTATGAGACTGTAATCACAAATCAGAATCCATCCTATCAGGCCTCTTATATAAAAAGTATCATTCCAGAATTTTGCATAAGCTTCGTTGTTAAAAGAATGCTTTAATGTCCATTGAGAGAGAAACAGCCATGCTGCAGTTAATCCGAATCCTTGCGCACCAACGATTCCGTAACGGGCAATTACCGGCACATAAGAACTGAATCCATACTCCAGAAACATAAAAATGCCATATAAAAGCATATTTGTTCCTAATGCATCAGCCAGTGCAATATCAACAGGAAATTCTTTGAATGAACATAGCCAGTAGAATTGCCCCGTGCTAATAGTCAATAGCAGGATAGCAGCGCTCAGCCTAAGGTTCAATGGTTTGAAATAATGTGCCAATAAATGAGTGGTTAGTGTATTTCAATTGTGATGGTGCAGGAGTACTAATAGCTTTTGATTTCTATACCGCCAAATACTATATCGCCTTTCAGTATCAAGGTCTTTCCTGATTCGCTTATGTTGTTTGTTACAGCCCTTCTGTCTTCTATTCCACCAAAAACAACAGACATTTCATTTTTTAGGTTCCAGTTGGATGGGATGATAATATCCACTCCGCCGAATATTACTGAAACGTCAATAATGGCAGTTCCTTCAAAATCAGCCTGTGTGAAATTTATTTGCGCGCCGCCAAATACGCTCGATATGGTGCCTCCTTTAAAGTCCTTTGAAAATACGTTTCTTTCAATGCTGCCAAAAATAGAACTCACATTTAGTATATCTTCTGATGAATCGGTTGTTTCTTCTAAAGCCTTCTTGATATCTTCATGTTGCCAGGGCTTGAATCTCCCTTTAAATTTTTGATTATTGCATTGCCTGTTACGTTTTATAGTTATAAAAATACCAAGAAGAATAAGGCCTACGGGAATAATGAAAGGTTTCAGGTTAAGACCTATCAGGTCATTTTCTTCCAATAGAAAATACAGGCCTACTGCACCCATAATTACCCAACCCGGATTTCGGAACCGGCTTTTAATTGCCGTTATCAAAGCAATGCCGATAAGCAATACCGGCCATGTAAAAAACCACGTCGGAAATAGTACTGCTGTTTGAGGTATTCTGTTCAATAAAAACAGCACGCCTATAATAATAAGGACTATGCCTCCTGTTTTGTCGTTTGTGTGGTGTCTCATGCGTCTGAAGCGTCTGTGTTGTTCCCGCTTCATCTGCCTGAAATCTCTTCTCTCCTCGTTTTCCATTTTATTTTATTTTGTTAATACAAAAGTAGAAGTACTTGATTTCATAGATTATAAGCTTTCGATAAAGCGGGGGAAATTTTCGGTAAATGGTATTTAAACGGTTCTAAATTTAATATTATTAATTGAAAGCGCAAATCAGGAGCTTTATTCACCGATAATTAACACTGAAAGCAAGGTTTAAATATCCTTGAATAGCTTCAGGATGTTATCTGTAAAATAATGCCATGAATAACGCTTTTTCTCTTCTTTAATATTTTCAGAAAAGTCGGAAGCTTTGTTTTCTTTATAGAATTTTATAATTGCATCCGCAATCGCATTCTTATCAACATCCGTTACAAAGCCAACTTTGTTGTCAGGGACAATTTCAGGAAGCCCGCCAACATTTGTTACAATCATAGGTTTTTCAAAATGATAGGCAATCTGCGAAATGCCGCTTTGAGTCGCTGTTCTATATGGTTGAACCACTACATCGGCTGCTGAAAAATAGTTACGGACTTCTTCGTTAGGAATAAAATCAGTGAATAAATGAAGCCTGTCCTGAATGCCCAAACGGTTAATTATTTCATCATAATAATCTTTGTCGCCATAATACTCTCCGGCCACAATCAATTTGATGTTTTCCTGTTTCATTCTCGGGTCTGCCATAGCTTCCAGTAAAATATCAAGTCCCTTGTATTTTCTGATATAACCAAAGAAAAGAATATACCTTCCTTCATTCGCAATTTGAAGCTTTTCCCTGGCTACTTGCTTATCCATTAAATCACCATAATTATCGTAAACCGGATGCGGGGAAAACAAGGCCGGTTTGTTTTTTTCGAAAGTTCTTAAATCATCCATTACCTGGTGACTCATGCTGATAAACGCATCAACAGGCTTCAGGAAGTATTTGGTGAAAGCTGCATCTCCCGCTCGTTTTTCGTGCGGAATTACATTGTCCAAAATACTGATGACTTTGGTATGTTTATTTTGTTTCGCCCCTCTTAAGACTTTGCCAAACGAAGGCCCCATAAACGGAAGCCAGAATTTTATAAGTATTAAATCGGCTTTTTCCCTTTTTAAAATTTGTGCTGTTTTTATCCAGGTTAACGGATTAACCGAACTTAATGATTGCTGAATCTTTAAATCCTTTGGTGCCGCCTCTGTAGAATATTGTGATTTACCCGGAAACAGAAAGCCCGGGTACTGCAAAGTGAATGTAATGATTTTTACTTCATGCCCTTGCTCCAGCAAAGCATAAGCCAATCTTTCATTGAAAGATGCAAGGCCTCCTTTAAAAGGATAAGCGGTTCCTATGATTATGATTTTCAAATGAATGACGTTTTATTTCACCAAAAATGGAATTCCTTTCCTTGATGATTATATTAGTTACTTTCTTCCATTATCTCTTTTACTTTCTCCTCTAATAGTTTTTGATTCGGTAAATAAAGCTGATATTTTGAAACGAAAATTTTGTTAGAAAGGCCGCCTGTGGCATATTTTACAAGATATTCATGTTTGTCGGCAGCAATGATTATTCCAATTGGCTCATTATCTCCTTCAACATTTTCTTCTTCTTTGAAATAATTCAGATAAAAGTTCATTTGACCAATGTCATTATGCTTTACTTTCCTGATTTTAAGGTCGATTAGAATAAAACACTTTAAAATGCGGTGGTAGAAAACCAGGTCAATGAAATTGTGCTCATTGTCTATCGTAATTTTGAATTGTTTTGCAATGAATGAAAATCCCTTGCCTAACTCTAATAAGAAATGTTGCAGGTTATTGATGAGTTTGTTTTCTAAATCACGCTCTTTAGTAATAACTTGGTGTGATATATTGAGGAATTCGAAAATGTAAGGGTCTTTTATGACATCGTTTGGTTCGGATATTTCCTGCCCATCTGTGGCAAGTTTAATTATTCCTTCTCTGTCTTTACTTAAAGCTAATCGTTGAAACAATGCTGAATCAATTTGACGTTTCATTTCCCTATAACTCCAGTTTTCCTTAAGGGCCTGCTTCTCATAAAAGCTTCTCGCCAGATCATCTGAAATAGTTATCAATTCTCCATAATGGCTCCAGCTTAATTTTCCAGACAGTGTCTGGAAAATTGGATATTTGATAAAAAATTGCCGGAAGAGATAGATATTGCTTTTGCTAAAACCTCTGCCATATTTATTCTTCAGATCTTTTGAGAGGTTTGTCAGCAATGCGCTTCCATACTCTGCCTTTTCATTTCCTTTTTGTTCATATTCAACTATTTGTCTGCCAATTTCCCAATTTGCTTTTACTAATTCTATATTAATTGCCCTGATGGCATTCTCCCTTGCTTTAATCAAGGAAGAACCTATATTATTAATAAGATTGTAATATTCGGAGTTTGCTGAATTCATTGGAGGTCTGAATATTTTTAAAACAATGCAGCCTCTACCAATTCACAAATGATATGTCCCAGCATGATATGCGATTCCTGTATGCGTGGCGTATCATTGCTTGGTACGTTTAAAAGATAATCAGAAACGTCTTTCATTTGCCCGCCGCTTTTACCTGTAAGACTTACAATAATTACACCTGATTCTTTTGCAACTTCATAAGCATTTAAAATATTTTTTGAATTGCCGGAAGTACTCAGGCCTACAATAACATCTCCCTTTACAGCCATGCCTTTAAGCAAGCGGCTATATATAAATTCATAACCATAATCATTGGCAACCGCAGTCAGGTAAGAAGTATTGCAATGTAATGCTTCAGATGGCAATGGATTCCTGTCTTTATAAAAACGTCCTGAAAATTCCGCTGCAAGATGTTGTGCATCAGCTGCACTTCCTCCGTTCCCGCAGAATAAAACCTTATTGCCATTCTTAAATGCTTCAATTAAAACATTGGTAATCGTTTCAACTTTCGCTATCATCACTGCATCATTCAGTATTTGTTCCTTCACACTTACAGACGCCTGTACAATAGACTTGATTTTATCCTGCATTGTTAGTTTATGTTTTTGAATTGTCTTTTGTTGTTAAAATAATTGTTTAAGCTCGCTCAGGCAGCTGATTTCATGAGTCGGCTTATGAGCATGTGCTTTTTTGTAGGGATTAAAATAAACCTGATCCATTCCGTATTTTTGTGCACCTAAAACATCGGCTTCCAAAGCATCCCCAATCATAATACTTTCCCCGACCAATGCTCCTGATTCCTGAATAGCAAAATCAAAAATGCCTTTCAATGGTTTCATGCTATTGCTGTTTTCCGAAGTTATTACTTTCTGAAAATAATGGTCAATACCCGATGTGCGCATTTTTTGCCATTGGGTTGTTTCAAAACCATTAGTTATAAGGTGTAATTGATAATTTTTGGCTTTGCAATAATCCAGAAGCTCTATTGTGTATGGCATTAATTGGCCTTGCTGCGGCAACATCTCCAGATAAACCGAGCTCATTTCCTGTGCCAGTTTATTATCGGCAACTTTAAAATCCAATAAAGTATGCCACATTCTTTTCCAGCGTAATTCTTCTCTTCTTATAAAACCTTTTCTGTAACGCTCCCAGAATTTTTCATTATGCTTTTCATAAGTAATCCTGAACGTTTCAAAATCGGAAATACCTTTTGATGCTAAATCATATTGATTGTAAAGCCGCTGCAAAGTAATGCCGGAGTTGGTTTCAAAATCCCAAAGCGTATGATCAAGATCAAAAAATAAGTGTTTGTACGTTTTCATTTTTTATTCAATTTTTTAGTCGAATAGCCGTTAGTTTTTGGAGGAAAATTTACCAATCTCTCAACAATCGTGCTAATACTATCGACTAATCACCGCCTGCTAACGACTAATTAATAACTTCCATGACTGTCCTGAATGCTACCATCTTATCAGCAAATTTTGAAAGACCCTTTTGACGCATTTTTGGTGCGTGTTCGTTAACGTAGCTTTGATAGTTTTCTATGCTGTCGGTATGATATTGCACTACAAAAGTTACGCCTTCTGCTTCGTCCTGTTCCATCAGTTTGCACATTCTGTAATCGCTGAATAATCCAGTATTCATCATGTCATTAATATGCTCTTCTTTCATCCATTGCACCCATTTGTCAGCTACAGATGTTTCTACTTTTATGGTTACGTTATAAATAATCATTCGGATTTTTTAAAATTTAAAATGAAGCCGTGGCTTGTTCAGTTTCCAGTCAATTTATTGGAAATTTGGAATTTTTCATTTTGGAACTTTCTCTTTTACTTTTTACTGATTTTCGCATCAAGACTGTATTTGCCCGGCCCTACTAATAATAAAGTTATGTAGGCGGCAGCAAGACAAGGTACCAGTTCGTGTTCGCCAAAAAACGCCCAATGATGAAGGTTCAAAATTACGAAAACGGTTACCAATAATGGGATTGTTGCCAATCTTGTAAATAAACCTAATATTATAAATAAAGAACAAAAGAACTCCGCAAAGGTCGCAAGGCCCAAAGACACAGATGTTCCCATTCCCATGAAATTCATGAATTTTCCTTGTTTGTCTGCAAAATGCGATAATTTTTCCCAGCCATGACGCATCATTATCAGCCCGAAAACAATTCTCATAACCAACATGGCAATATTGAAAGCCGTTGGCGAATAACTATTGTAAAATATTTTCTTCATATCAGATGGCTATTTTAAAATGAATTTTCGGGATGCCCATTATCGATGTGTCAAAAATATTACTTTTGGTTGGCAAACTTTAAAATCAAATTATCAATTATGCTGCAAAAAGAAACTTTTCAGTTTTTGGAACAACTGAAATTGAATAATAATAAGGAATGGATGGATGCAAACAGAAAGGTTTATGAAGCAGCAAAAGCAGATTATGAGTCGTTTGTAACCCAGATTATTGGAGGATTGTCAAAAATGGAACCCTTGATGGGTGAATTGACTGCAAAGCAATGTATTTTCAGGTTGAACAGAGATGTTCGTTTTTCAAATGATAAATCACCTTACAAATCCCACTTCGGCGCATACTTTAGCATCGGTGGAAAGAAATCGCCGCATGCAGGTTATTATTTACATGTAGAACCCGGTCAATCCTTTATTGGCGGAGGTTGCTGGATGCCTGAAGCTGCTATGCTTAAAGGCATACGTCAGGAAATAGATTATGATTTTGATGCTTTCAAAGCAATTATTCAGGGTAAGAGTTTTAAAAAACTTTATCCTAAAATTGACGGTGAACAACTAAAAAAAGCCCCGCAAGGTTATGATGTCGAAAACCCTGCTATAGAATACCTGAAACATAAAAGTTTTACAGTCGGGCATTCCGTACCGGATAAAGAATTTGTCTCGAAGCAGGCGGTAGATAAGGTTTTAAGCTCTTTTGAAACCATGAAACCTTTTATTGATTTTCTGAACAGGGCTGTAGAATAGTGTTTATTAATATTGCTTTTTCAGATTTGCCCATAAACCGGCAATAGCTAATATAAGTACCAGTATCAATGGTGGATTACGCGAGCTTTCTGAACCGAATAGCGCATCTAAATGGTCGGTAAATACAAAGAAAGCAGCTAACGCAATTATAATAATGCAGAATACAATTGACACAATTCGCATAAAACTAATGAGAGTAAAACCAAAAATAGCTTTTGAAAATATTTCAAAAGCTATTTTTTTACTATTGCGATATTGAAAAATTCAAACGAAAGGCTTTATTACGATCTTGGTCTGTAATTAATATCAAATCCTAAAGTCAGCATAAGTAATTGTACATCATAATTTGCATAAGGCTTAACGGTTGTGTTTCCAACGGTTTCGCTATAATTAGGATTCATGAAATTTGCAGGATAGTACTGTAATTTAACCGCCACAATCGGACGTAAATGTGCTCCGATAAAGAAATAAGGCATTACGGCAGGCGTTCTTGAGCTGAACCATTCATTGAATTTTGTTTTATTGCCACGGTCAATAAAACCTTTCTCTTTATAATTGAACGGAAAATCAACACCACCGCCGGCAATTAAGAAACTGCCATATTTTAAATTCCCAAATTTGAAGCCCAGCGGAATACCGAAAGTATATACTCTCCTTTTAGCTGTGGAATCAGGATTGTTATATTTTTCAATAAAACCAATATTCTTGATGCTAAGGCCGGTAAATATGCCGACATGTTTGGTTATGTCATAATTTACATTTGCTCCGATATGAAAAAACGCTGTAAAACGGGGTGTGCTGACAGAGGCGCTGTTCGCAGGTTTTATATTTCTGCTGTCAATGGCAGTGCTCAGTACATATCCGTCAATACCGGATGTCCAATAGGCTTTATTAACTTGCCTGTTTTCAACGGACTGGGCATTTGCATTCATACACATTCCTGTGGAGAGCAATGCACATGTTAAAAATTTAAGTGTAGTTTTGGATTTCATGTATGTATTTATTTGGTAAATGACCTTTTTGCTTTGACGATGTAAATATAAAGTCAATTTTACTCAAAATATAAGTATTTGTCTGCAAAAATTTCCGAAACCACTAATTGGCATGTAAATTGAACAATATAAATTCGTAAAAAATCGACGAAGAAATTGTTGCCGGTTGACAAAATGTCTTAAATACTCATGGAATTTAGAGAAATAATATTTAACAGTAATACGGAAAATGAAATGGAATTCATGCCCATAGTGCCTTTGGGCGAAGTGGAAATGGATGAAAAGGAAAAAAAAGAACTGCCAAAAGATATTCCGATTATTGCTTTACGCAATACGGTTTTATTCCCTAACGTAGTGCTTCCGATTACTGTTTCAAGAGAAAAGTCGGTAAAAGCCATTGCCGATGCTGCTAAACATGGCGGATTAATCGGCGTTTTGGCACAAAAAGACCAGAATAACGAAGATCCTACGCCAGATGATATTTATTCTTTTGGAACGATAGCGAAGATTGTAAAGCAAATCAAGCTGCCGGACGGGAATACGACTATATTTATTATGGGTCGTATGCGTTTTGAAATTGAAAAATATACGCAGGAAACGCCTTATTTAAGGGCCCAGGTAAAATATCAGGAAGACAGCTTCCCTAAAGATGATAAAGAGTTTGATGCCATGATTTCTTCTGTGAAAGATATGGCAGAGCGTATTATCTCTCTTTCGCCGAATATTCCGATGGAAACGGGCATGATGCTGCGCAATATTGAGAATTTCTCTTTTCTGGTTCATTTCATTGCTTCCAATCTGGAAACCAAATTGGTGGAAAAGCAAGGTTTGCTGGAGCAAAATGATATTAAAATCCGTACGCATCGATTAATTGAGCTATTGCAGGGCGATTTGCAAATGGCTGAATTAAAAAATGAAATAACAACCAAAACCCGTGGTGAGATTGATAAACAGCAACGTGAGTACTTTTTGCAACAGCAATTGAAAAGTATTAATGAAGAGCTTGGTGGCGAAGGCAATGAACGGGAAGTGAAAGATTTGCAGAAACGTGCGGAAGGAAAGAAATGGACGGAAGCTGCAAAAGATGCATTTAAAAAAGGTATCGGTAAATTGGAAAGGATGCATCCGCATTCTCCCGATTATTCGGTTGTGTATAATCATCTGGATCTGCTGCTGGACCTGCCCTGGGGAGAATATACCGAGGATAAATATGATTTGAAAAAAGCATTGAAAGTCTTGGATGCGGATCATTACAGCATGGAAAAAATCAAGGACAGAATTCTTGAATATCTTGCTGTATTGAAGTTAAAAGGCGATTTAAAATCTCCGATTCTTTGTTTTGTAGGACCTCCGGGAATTGGTAAAACCAGTCTTGGGCAGAGCATTGCAAACGCAGTGAACCGTAAATATGTCCGTTTAAGTTTAGGTGGCCTGCATGATGAAAGTGAATTGCGTGGCCATCGCAAAACCTACATCGGGGCCATGCCGGGACGTATTATCCAATCTTTGCGCAAGGTGAAGACTTCAAACCCTGTTTTTATTCTTGATGAAATAGATAAAATCGGCAAGGATTTCAGAGGTGATCCAAGTTCTGCTTTGCTGGAAATTCTTGACCCTGAGCAAAACAATAGTTTCTATGATAACTATCTGGAGATGGAATATGATTTGTCAAAAGTCCTGTTCATAGCTACTGCCAATAGTTTGAACGATATTCAGCCTGCCTTGCGCGACAGACTGGAAATTATTCAGCTTTCAGGATATAGTATCGAAGAAAAAGCAGAAATAGCGAAACGTCACCTGTTTCCTAAGCAGCAGAAAGCACATGGGCTTGATAATATAAACCTGAAATATAAACCGGGCATTTTACAACAAATCATTAAAGATTATACACGTGAGTCAGGTGTGCGTGAGCTTGACAGACAATTAGCTTCTGTCATGCGTTCCATTGCAAAAGAAGTGGCGATGAATGATCTGAAATCTGTAGATGTGAATAGTGAACTCATCGTTAAAGCTTTGGGTAAACCTAAATACAGTAACGACCTTTATCAAAAAACCAATCCTCCCGGAGTAGCTGTAGGATTGGCCTGGACTTATGTCGGTGGAGAAATATTATTTATTGAATCAAGCCTCAGCAAAGGTAAAGGTGGTTTTACATTGACAGGTAACCTTGGAAATGTCATGAAAGAATCCGCCTCAACTGCTTTATCTTATCTGAAAGCACATGCAGAGGAATATAAAATTGCACACAGCAAATTTGATGAGTATAATATACATATTCACGTTCCTGAAGGGGCTGTACCAAAAGATGGTCCGAGTGCAGGTGTAACGATGCTTTCAGCCTTAGCTTCAGCTTTCACAGGCCGTAAAGTGAAACCTTTTCTTGCAATGACAGGTGAGATTACATTACGCGGGCAGGTATTGCCCGTTGGAGGCATAAAGGAAAAAGTCCTGGCTGCCAAACGCGCAGGTCTGAAAGAAATTTTAATGTGCGAACAGAACAGAAAAGACGTTGAAGAAATTAATCCCGCATTTATAAAAGGGTTGAAGTTTATCTATGTAAATGAAATGAGTGAGGTTTTGGATAAAGCCTTGTTGAAACGATAAATTCAATGTGAATATTAAATAAAGGCAGTCCTTAAGGATTGCCTTTATCTTTTAAGTTGGAAGTAGTTTTTTTATTAAAAATGTCATGAATTCTACAAAATAATATTGTTTTCATGTATGCATTTTAATTTTGCCGTCAATGAGTGTAATTTCTTCTTTTCCTACACAACGATATTATAGAATTGCCGTAAGTACTTTCTATTTCGTTCAGGGTATTGTGTTTGCTTCATGGGCAAGCAGGATTCCTGACGTGCAGCAACATTTACATCTGAATAACGGTGAATTAGGTGGCGTGCTGTTTGCATTGCCTATCGGACAGTTGACCGCTATGATGCTTTCCGGTTATCTGGTAAATAAATTAGGAAGTAAAAGAACATTGGCTTTTGCGGCATTATTCTATCCCGGAGGATTGCTGTTGCTGGGTTTAGCCCATAATGTATGGCAACTGTTTGCTGCATTATTTCTGTTTGGTGTATTCGGAAACCTTAACAATATTTCCGTAAATGCCCAGGGCGTTGGTGTAGAGCGATTATACAGACGTAGCATCATGGCTTCTTTTCATGGATTGTGGAGCCTGGCAGGTTTTGTGGGAGGTATGATTGCCGCATTGATGGTATCTTATAATGTCAGTCCTTTGCTTCATTTTGTTTACATTAATGTTCTTACGGCGATCCTTATTTTTATTGGGATCAGATTTGTTGTTCCGAGAGATGCAAGGCCGGAACAGGAATCCGGTGGCGGGAAAAAATTTGTAATGCCTGATGCTTTCATTTTTACATTAGGGCTTATTGCTTTTGCGTGTATGATTTGTGAAGGAACGATGTTTGATTGGAGCGGCATTTATTTTGAAACAATTATAAAAGCGCCCAAAGATCTTACAAGGTTGGGTTACATTGCCTTTATGTCCACTATGGCCGGAGGCAGGTTTATCTCTGATGCATTTGTTACCCGTTTCGGAGTAACAAGAATTCTCCGGTTTAGCGGAATAGTGATTCTGTCGGGAATGTTATTGATTGTTTGTTTTCCGGATATTCCGGTGGCGACAACCGGATTTTTATTAGTGGGAATAGGCACATCTTCCGTTGTACCGCTGGTTTATAGCCTGGCCGGTAAATCCAAAACCTTTCCGGCAGGAACAGCATTGGCAATGGTTGCTTCTATCGGTTTTCTGGGTTTTTTAATCGGCCCTCCCTTAATCGGCTTTATTGCACAACTTTCAAACCTTCGTATCTCCTTTACTATTATCGCTTTTCTTGGTTTGGGCACTACGCTGTTGGCAAAACGGCTGTCCGGCTTGAATAAATGATTAATAGCATTTGCCTATTGC
Source organism: Taibaiella lutea (assembly GCF_008629695.1). Lineage (GTDB taxonomy): Bacteria > Bacteroidota > Bacteroidia > Chitinophagales > Chitinophagaceae > Taibaiella > Taibaiella lutea. The sequence goes on along the minus strand of NZ_VWSH01000001.1, from coordinate 954,572 downwards.
CTTATTTTATTTTGATCACCTATGGTTTTTGGAATACCCAAAAGAAAGCTTTTACCTTTGTACTGTAATAATTTTAATTACAGTCATGATCAACGGACGATTTGCTTTAGCTATTCACATTCTTTCCCTATTGAGTATGGAAGAAGGCGTGTCGTCAGAATATATTGCCTCGAATATCAATATAAACCCTGTATTGGTACGTAAGGAATTGAGTCGTTTAAGCAAGGCTAACCTGATTATAACTAAAGAAGGCAAAAATGGCGGCAGCTATCTGGCTTGCTCACCAAAGAAAATAACATTGGCTGATGTTTATAAAGCCACCTACGAAAAGCCATTATTTAATCATTCCAAAAACACGCCGAATCCTCAATGTCCTATGGGAAGTAAAATCGGCCTGATAATGGAAGATGTAAATAAAATGGCAGAAGCAGCATTGCTGAAGAAATTGAAAAGTATTTCAATAGAACAATTCAATAAGTAAAACACATTCGATAAACTTAGATTAAGGAATAGCATCATTTAAACTGTAACAAAAAATATTACAATAACTAACAAATTAAAAACAATAGAAATGGAACTGATCCAAAAATTAAACTGGCGTTACGCTACCAAAAGAATGAACGGACAAGAAGTGCCGGAGGAAAAATTAGACAATATTCTTGAAGCAATAAGGCTTTCTGCATCATCTGCAGGATTGCAGCCTTATAAGGTATTTGTAATTAAAGACGCAGCAACCAAAGAGAAATTAAAGGAAGCTGCTTTTGGCCAACCACAGCTTACGGAGGCTTCTCATGTTATTATTTTTGCATCATGGAAAGATGTTACACAAGAAAAAATAGATGATTATATAGGTTTCATTGCTTCAGAACGCAATATTCCGGTTGAATCATTAGATGCCTTCAAAGCAAATCTTGGAAAATTGGTTGATATGGATGCTGAACAGAATTTCAAATGGTCTTCACGTCAGACATACATTGCATTAGGTACAGGTCTTGTTGCCGCTGCCTTTGAAGAAGTGGACGCTACGCCGATGGAAGGTTTTGATAATTCAAAAGTAGATGAAATTTTAGGCCTGGAAGCCAAAGGATTAAGCAGTGTTTCTATAATGACATTGGGCTACCGCGATGCAGCAAATGATTTTTTATCAGGCGCTAAAAAAGTCAGAAGAAGCAAAGAGGAACTTTTTGAATTAGTATAAGATTATCTTGTTTTTGCAAAAGAGCCTGATAAGCAATTTGCTTATCAGGCTCTTTTATGGATGTTTTAAGGTCGTTCTTTAATAGTATTATTCGATTGTATTCATTTGTGATCGCTTTTCGTCCATTACGTAAGTGTTTGTCCATCTATCTTGCCAGGGATAAGAAGGATTGCCTAATGCACTGAAAGCGCAAAACGGCACAGCTCTTGAGAAGCCTCTTTTAAAAGCTGTTGCCGCACTTATTGTACTGCCATCTTCGTTTACAGCCTTTGTGCCGGTAATTAATTTACCCAAAGTCTTGCCTTTGAAAATTGCTTCTGTAGCTCCTGTAATCAGAGCATATAGAAGAATTGAAAATAAAGATGAAAGTAACTTGTTGCCAGGTTCGTCGCTTGCTAAAAAATTAAGGGCAGCATCCATTCCTAAGATTCCGAATACCATGCCTATTACCATCATTACACCGTAGAACACCAGTACATCAATCAGATAGTTTAAAAATCTTTTTCCTTGTGAAGCCAGTACGATTTGGGATTCCAATTCTTCAAAAATTGAAGTCGAGTTTGTTTCCATTGATGAAATTTATTCGCTAAAGTAATATTTTATACTTAAATTTTGAAAAATGATTCAGAATATTTTTGATAATGCAGTCCTGATTGATTTGTTACTTTTGTTTTTCCCCTTAATTATTTTCAATACTTACAATAATGTCCAACTTATTCAGGCCACTTTCAATAGGTAGCCTCACTCTAAAAAACAGAATTGTCGTATCGCCCATGTGCCAATATTCATCTGTCGATGGCTTTGCCAATGACTGGCATCTGGTTCATCTGGGCACGCGCGCAGTAGGTGGCGCTGCACTGGTATTTACGGAAGCAACTGCCGTGTCAGCAGAAGGGCGTATTTCGCCGCAGGATTTAGGTATATGGGATGACAGGCATATTGAAAAATTGCAGCAGATTACACAGTTTATTCATGCTCAGGATAGTCTTGCAGGAATACAATTGGCACATGCAGGACGTAAAGCCAGCACGCTGCCACCCTGGGATGGCAATGCACAGATATCGTTGGAAGAGGGCGGTTGGGAAACTTTGGCTCCGTCTGCTATTCCCTATAAAACAACGGAACGCGCGCCTGTGGCATTAGATAAGGAAGGCATTCAAAAAGTAATACTGGATTTTAAAAACGCAGCAAAAAGAGCTGTGGCCGCAGGTTTTGATATCATCGAAATTCATGCCGCACATGGTTATTTATTACATCAGTTTATGTCTCCGCTCAGCAACCAACGTGAAGATGATTATGGTGGAAGTTTTGAAAACAGGATAAAATTATTGCTTGAAGTAGTAGAAGCCATTCAATCCGAATTGAAAGAAGGTATGCCTTTATTTGTAAGAATATCGGCTACAGACTGGGCGGAAGGCGGCTGGGATATCGAGGCTTCCGTAAAGCTATCGGCTGTATTGAAAGAGAAAGGTGTTGCATTAATGGATGTTTCGACCGGAGCTTTAGTAACAGGCATCCGTATTCCGATAGAACCGGGTTATCAGGTTCCTTTTGCAGCGCAAATCAGGAAAGAAACCGGCATATTGACAGGTGCAGTCGGGCTGATAACCGAAGCGCAGCAAGCAGAGGCTATTTTAACAGAAGGCAAAGCAGACCTTATTTTCATGGCAAGGGAAATGCTGCGCAATCCATATTTTGCATTGCATGCAGCCCAGACATTGAACAATGAGGCGCATTTTCCTGTTCAATATGAAAGAGCTCAGAGCAAATAAACTGTTTGGATGATTTCTGAGCTTATTCACTTTTTAATAAACAGGAAATGAAAAGCTATTTCATCCTTCTTTGCTTTGTGTTGAATACCGCATCAGCTTTACAAGCTCAGGAATCAAAAAAGGTATTAACCGCAACCAATTTTGAAAATATTGAATATCCGTTTGCAGTAAAATATATTCACCTTAACATTCAGGGCGAGCCTTTGCAAATGGCTTATATGGATGTAATGCCCGATAAGCCGAATGGAAAAGTCATTGTGTTGTTGCATGGCAAGAATTTCTGTTCGGCTTACTGGAGGCAAACTTCAACTGATTTAACCGCAAAAGGATTCAGGGTTATAATGCCCGATCAGATTGGTTTCGGCAAATCATCGAAACCAGATAATATCCAATATACCTTTCAGCAATTAGCGCAAAACACAAAAGCGATTTTAGATAGTCTGGGTGTGAAAAAAATATATCTCCTTGGCCATTCAATGGGTGGAATGCTGGCAACAAGATTCACTTTAATGTATCCTGCAACGGTTGAAAAACTAATACTTGAAGATCCTATCGGACTGGAAGACTGGAAAATAAAAGTTCCCTGGCAATCTGTAGACGATTGGTACCAACGCGAATTGAAGCAGGATTATGCCTCTCTGAAAAAATATCAGCAGAATGAATATTATCACGGTGAATGGAAACCGGAATATGACGAATGGCTTGATATGCAGGCCGGACTATTGAATAATATTGATTATCCGCGCATAGCATGGAACTCGGCCCTGATTTACGATATGATCTTTACGCAGCCCGTTTGCTATGAATTTCAGCAGATTGAAACGCCGACCTTGCTTATCATCGGACAGAAAGACCGGACGGCAATAGGAAAAGATAAAGTTTCAAAAGAAGTGCAGGCAACAATGGGAAATTATCCTGTATTGGGTAAAGAAACAGCAAAGAAGTTCCTGAAAGGCACATTGGTTGAAATTTCCGGCGCAGGGCATTTGCCGCATATCGAAACTTATCCCGAATTTATAGCGCCTTTACTTAAATTCCTTTCTAAATAAAATGTCTGTAGGAGTATCATAGCAATTTAGCCCATTTTAGACCTTATATGACACTTGTATTTTACCTTTTATTATGCATTACCTTACTTTTTCTTAGGTATTACCTTGCTTTTTCTTAGGTACCACCTTACTTTTTCTTAGGTACCACCTTACTTTTTCTTAGGTACTACCTTGTTTTTTCTTAGGTATCACCTTGCTTTTTCTTAGGTACCACCTTGCTTTTTCTTAGGTATCACCTTACTTTTTCTTAGATATCACCTTGCTCTTTTTTAGGTGTTACCTTGCTATTTCTTAGGTGTTACCTTGCTATTTCTTAGGCTCAGCTAACCTTTTCTAAACTGTCACCTTGTATTTTCTTAGGTGTTAGCTTGCTTTTTCTTAAGTAATACCTCATAATTTGTTAGGTAACGCCTGACCCACCCCATAGGTATCACCTTGCCTTTTCTTAACTATAACCTCGTAATTTCTTAGGTACTACCTTACTTTTTCTTAAGTATTACCTTGTAATTTGTTAGCTATTACCTAAGCTGTGGCTTAGGCATCACCTTGTTTTTTCTTGGGTGTCACCTTGGAATATCTCAGGCACCACCTAAGAAAACCTTAGGTGAAAGCATTTTGAACGTATAAAAGTAAAAAGCGGAAGTATTTGCCGGATGGGTAGAAAACTATTTTTTCAGCGCGTTGCCGTAAGTTTTGGCCATACCCCTTATAATAATGCCTTTGGGAATAATACCTGACATAATAGCGCCCAGTTTATTTGTCATTCCGGGAACATAAGTCGCTTTTCTTTTCCTGAAAGCATTGATACCTTCAGCAGCTGCTTGTTTCACCGGCATCAGCCAGCTTTTTAAAGGAGAAAATTTATCATTGTTAGTCATTTCTGTTTGCATGCCCCCCGGAAGATAAACAGTATAACTAAAGTTTTTATTTGTGATCTCATGCGACAATGCAGTAATGAAATTCAGCATAAAACCTTTGGTGCCCGAATAAGCCGCCTGATAAGGTGTGGGGAGCACGGCCGCCATACTTGAAACAATCATAATGCCGCCGGGATGCTGCGTCCGTTCAAAATATTCTGTTAGTCCGGTTGTCATCCTGACCATGCCTGTAACATTTGTCTGAAGCATCATTTCAAAATCATTCCATTTCAGTTCCATATGGCTTCCGAAATAAGTGATGCCCGCATTCAATATTGCTCCGAATAAGTTATCGTCCTCCAAAGAAATTTTAATGACCCTGTCGATATCATCAAGGTTGGATAAATCAGCCGTTATTGTTTTTACTTTAGAAGCAGATTTCGATTCGATCGTTTCTTTTAATTCCTGCAGCTTCTCTGCCCGTCTTGCTACTAATATTAAATTCGCCTTATGGGAAAATGCAAGCTGTAAAGCCATCTCATAACCCAACCCCGAAGATGCGCCTGTTATTAATACCCACTTATTTTCAAACCTGATAGCTGCCATTTTTCTTTTTTTTCATACAGCAGATATGCTGCAACTGTCTGCAAAAATAACAACAAGTTTCAGAATTGTATTTCAATGCTATTTAAATTAAGCGAGAATGCTTCATTTCCCTGTTCCTGTTAATCTAAATGTCATAAGGATTGCCTATGTTTAAAACTTGTTTTCTAAGCAAACTTTTTATCACATTTTTATTAGAATATTCACCTATGTATCTATGTGTTTCATTTTTACCACATAGATACATAGTATCAAGGGTAATTGAAAGGAAACAATAGTTCAGGATAGCAAAGCTTCGCTTTGAGGCATAGTACAGTTATTTTGGAAATTATAAGTATGCTGCAAAAATTAGCTTAATGCTGAATTATATTTATTGATACGCAGATAAGCCTGTAATGCTTTTCAACGGGCTATTTTAGATTAATTTTACAAGCATATTAAAGCAAAAAGCATGGACCGTTTGTCCTTTCTCAAAATAATTTCTATGGTTTCAATAAGTGGTGTAGCCTCTAATCTTAATGCATTGGCGAATATGGCAGATGGATTTAAATCCACGGAGCCCTTTCCGGTATTTTTCTTCGGTCATGGTAGCCCGATGAACGCTATAGAAGAAAATGAATTTTCATTGGAGTGGCAGAGAATCGGCAGGAATTTGCCAAAGCCTAATGCCATACTTTGTATTTCCGCACATTGGCTTACGCGGGGTACTTTTGTTACTGCTATGGAACAACCCAAAACCATTCATGATTTCGGCGGCTTTCCCAAAGCATTGTTTGATGTGCAATATCCCGCTGCCGGAAGCCCGCAATTGGCAAAAGATACGGCTGAGTTAGTGAAAAATGTTTCTGTAGGGTTGGATGATGAATGGGGCCTTGACCACGGATGTTGGAGTGTCTTAAAGCACCTTTATCCTGATGCAGATGTACCGGTAATACAGATGAGCATTGATTATTATAAACCTGCTTCTTTTCATTACGAATTAGGGAAGCAATTGGCAGCATTGAGAAGAAAAGGGATTCTGATAATCGGCAGCGGCAATATGGTCCATAACCTTGGAATGGTTGCCTGGGATAAAATGGAAACAGATAATTATGCTTTTGACTGGGCCACTGAAGCAAACGAAAAGATGAAAGCTTACATTCTTCAGAATTATCATCTGCCTTTAATAGATTACAAAAACCAGGGAAAGGCATTTGATTTGTCCATTCCTACCCCTGATCATTATTTTCCTATGATATATGCCCTGGCATTACAGGAAAAAGGTGAAAATGCTTATCTGTTTAATGATAAAGCTGTCATGGGGTCGCTCACAATGACTTCGTTCAGAATAGGGAAGGATTAATCATGTAATATATTTACGAGTCCTGCAAGGACGACAGAAAATAGGATAGGGTGAAACCCTATCTGTCTGTTAACGATGGGGTTGCTTAATTAGAACTGTGTATAATTTCTTCTTGCAAGGTTTAAACGCAGGCCTGCTGTAAAATACAGCGTTTTGTTTTCCGGTAAAATATCATTTTCAACAGTGAACTTTCTGTAAGTTCCGCTCAGGTCAATATATAGTCTTGGCCTGAGTTCGTAAGCAAGATGTAAATCAAATAAAGTACATGTAGATTCGGGACCATTGATAAGTTTGATTCCGTAATCTGCAGTGCGGGTCATATAGTTTAATAACAGGTTGCTGCCTACATTCGTTCCGTTTGTGTCAATACCTTGTTTATAAAACATAGCCTTTGCTCCGATGTTTAATCTTGGAACAGGTTGATAGTTTATGATGCCGATTATTTCCGCCAAACCCGCTCCCAATGGATGTGCCAACGATTGGTTGTAGCTTGTGAAATTTGAAATTGAAGTGTTGCGCCCTTCCAGATTCTCGTAATGCTGGTAAGTATAAGGCCGTATGATATTTGTTTCAACCTGTAAGTCAAGGTTTGGAATGCCGAATGCATCAAAATATTTTGCCCCGAACTGAATAGCCCATTTATTGGCCCAATAGCCATTACCTTTAAATAATTCACCCGTTGTAAACTCATTTATCAATAATTGAGAATACAATTGTACATGTTTGGCGATAATTGCTTTTGTGCTAAAACCTATGGAAACCTTATCAGGGCTGCCGTTGGCGCGTTCTACCGCTCTGTAGAAGATAATAGGATTTAAATAGCCGGCAGGATAAGAGCCGTTTCTTGAAAAAGTTACAGATTCAAACAAGCCGATATTCAGCCATCGGGTTGCGTTAAGGCTTAAGAAATGGACAGTTGCGTATTTATTACCAACGGTAGGAAGCTCGCCGGGCATAGCAGATTGTGGTTTCAGCATCATGTAAAGATTCTGATAATTGAACTTCCATATTTTGGTATTAATACTTGCAAAAGCAGCCCCTTCTGAAAAGTCTGAAAGGAATAAAGAACGATAACCGTCACCTAAAAAATGCTGGTCATAACCTAAGGTAAGGCTAATGTGTTCCGGGATTAAAGGAATGTTGGCATAGCCTCTGAATTTCAGGTATTGATAGCCATTGCCCGAAGCTTTATAATTTCCTGCACCCGGAATGGCATTATATTTCGCAATCCAGTCGTTTACATAACCCGGAACCTCTTCATAATTATTGGTAGCAGAAAAATAGAACCCTACAGCGTTTTTAATTTTTCCTCTTATTTCAGCGCCTTGCGTTGTATTAATTAAAGATTTGCGTACACCATCTTTATCATAAGTACCCATGAAGCTCAGAATCGGGTTGACTGCAATGAATACACCGTTTTTGTTGTAATTGATTAAGTCAGGCTCTTTTCTGTAAAATGTATTTAAAACAGGATGTTTGCTGTCAATGGCGCCGTCACCGTCGGGTTGCTTCCATTCGCCGCTTATGGAAATAGCCCTGTTGATATTATAAAAGTCAACATTAGTCAACCCTGCATTATAAAAATTTGTTTTTCCTTCAAATAAGAAATTCACGGCATTCATGCGCGAAACAGGTTGCGTGTTCATGAAAAGCTCATCGGAAAGGTCGCCCGAACGTGTTTCCATTCTGTCAAGCAAATGATACTCATCGCTACCGAAAGGAATGAAGGTTTCCTGTCCTTGCGCAATGAAAATACCGGTACAATAAAAAAATGTCAGGAATAGAAATTTCTTCATACTGCTTACAACATGGTTTATAATGTTGCAAGATACCAAAAAGGATTAAATTGTTGAATGTAATGGCAATTCGGGTTTTTGATATACTTGATTTAAATTGCTTGTTCTCTGCGTGTATCTTTGCAGATACGAATTATACCCAATCGTCTATACCTGAATCTTATGGCTACATTGAATGATGTACATCAGCAATTTGCGGAATATTTTAAGGAACCCGCATTGAAGCCTTATTTGTATCTGCTTTCGCAAAAAATGAGCGAAGGGCATATCTGTATTGACGAAACTGATTTAAACGCCGGTATTCTGCCTGAATCTTATCCTGATAAAAACCTTTCGCTGGAAAAGATAGCGCAGCACCCCTTAGTGACGACAAAAACAGAATACAAACCATTCGTGCTGAACGGAGAGAGGTTTTATATGCAGCGTTATTTTGTATATGAAACGCAGGTATTATCAAAAATTAAAGAGCTGGCGGCATCTTCTGCAATGCAATATGAGCAAAGAATGCAGCAGCTTTTGGGACTTAAGCAATTGGTGCAGCAATTATTTACAGATAATAAAACTGCACAAACGGATTGGCAACTGGTTGCCGTTTTGGTAGCGCTCCTGCAGGATTTTACAATTATAACCGGCGGCCCCGGTACAGGAAAAACCACAACAGTTGCAAAAATACTGACCTTGATGTTTACCATGCATCCATCGCTGAAAGTAGCTATGGTAGCCCCGACAGGGAAGGCCGCGGCAAGGATGTCGGAAAGCCTGATGAAAACACAGGCAACAGCTTCCGATGATATAAAATCGAATTTTGCAAGGCTGAAATCATCAACCATTCATCGTTTGTTGGGCTGGCAGCAGGGCACGCCGTATTTTCGCCATAATGCTGAAAATCATTTGCCTTATGATTTGATTATTGTGGATGAATCTTCCATGATCGATGTTGCTTTATTTGCAAAACTATTACAAGCCATAGGTAAGGGAACAAGGGTTATACTTCTGGGAGATAAAGATCAGCTGGCTTCGGTAGAAGCAGGCAGCCTATTCGGTGATTTGTGCAATGCAGTAAATCCTTTGAATCATTTTAGTGAGTCATGGCGTTCGTTTATAAATCAGTTTATTACAGATGATGACCGGAAAATTCCCAAAGAAAGAATGGGCGGGAATATTGAACATCCTTTGTTCCGGCATATTATTGAGTTGCAGCACAGTTATCGTTTTGACGGGAATAAAGGAATCGGAAAGATTGCCAGGGCCGTTATCCAAAATGATGAAAAGATATTGGAACGGTTTTTAGAAGAACGGAAAGATGAACAGGTTTTGATTGATCAGTTATATAAGGAACAGGTCTTTCTGAAATTTATTGAAGGTTATAAAGCGATTATTACAGAGAAAAGCCTTTTTGATGAAGATGGAATCATAGCAGCTTTAAACAACCTTGGCAATTTGAGGATTTTATGTGCCTTAAATGAAGGCGATCAAGGGGTGTATCAAATGAATGCGAGAGTAGAAGCTTATCTGGCGCGGGAAAAGGGCATTCAGCCAAATGATATTTTTTATGAACACCGTCCCATTATGATTACCAAAAACAACTACACTTTAGGGCTTTATAATGGTGATGTCGGTATTTTAAGGAAAGATAAAAACAATGTGATGAAGGCATGGTTTCTGCAAAGCGGTGAAAACGGAACCGTTAGTTTGAAATCGGTATTGCCTGGTTTTATAATGCACATGGAAACAGTATATGCCATGACCATACACAAAAGCCAGGGCTCCGAATTCAATAATGTATTAGTCGTATTGCCAAAGCAACAATCGGGGCATATACTCACGAGGGAATTGGTGTATACCGCTATTACAAGGGCAAAAGAAAAAGTGGTTATTCAAGCTGACAAGGAAGTATTACTGGCGGCAGCTAAAGCTCAGGTAAAGCGTGGATCAGGCATTATAGAACGCCTGCAGGAGTAAGAGAAAGAGATGTGTTGAGCTTGTTTTTGAAAATGAATCTGATAAAATGTCAATAAAACTCAGTGTTTCCAATTCGCTTGAAAGTCTGGTTCAGGATTTGGGAAATAAAATAGGGGAAAATAAGGGCAACGTTTTTATTCCGGAATATATCGTCACGCAAACAGACGGGATGAATATCTGGATCAAGCAGCGTTTGGCCCAACAGTTAGGTATTATCGCCAATGTCGATTTTAAGAAGCCTAACGACCTTATTTTTAAGTTGTACATTTTATTAGACGGGCCTTTTTACACAACTATTTCAAGGGAGAATCTTGTATGGATTTTATATCGCCTTATGGGCGAGGCTGATTTTATAAAACGTTACCCTGTGCAGGCTGCATACTTTGATGTGGAAGGCCTGGAGCGCGATTTGAAACGGGTTGGCCTGGCAGAGAGAATGGCAGATTTATTCGATCAGTATCAGGTTTTCAGACCCGAAATGATCAAGGAATGGAATGTAGCAACATTAGATGATACGCAACTAAGCTGGCAGACATTTCTTTGGATAAAAACAAAGCAACTGGTGGAACAAAAAATGCCGGATAAAACGGTTGTCAGCGATTATATTTTTGAAAACCTTAAAAACCCGGATAAAGTTGCCAACCTGAAAAAAAGCCTTCCGCATATTTATCTTTTTGGGTTATCCATCCTTACACGTTATCACCTGGATGTTTTCACAGCATTGGCAGCGGTTATAGAAGTGCATTTTTATTTACTGAATCCGGCGCCGGATATTTACTGGCTGGATGATAAGAATGAAAAGGACGTTGTGCTGTGGCGCCAGAAAGGCATACCCGGTACAGAAAGCCAGATTCTGGGAAATCCTTTGCTCACGAGCTGGGGAAAAGTACTTCAGAATTCATTCAGGCTTTTGTTTAAAAATGAAGACCTGATCAATAACTACGATGTTATTGATCAGGCAGAACCCTTGCCGCAAAGCCTTTTGGGTAAACTGCAAAATGACGTTTTTAATAATGCGTTGGAAGACAGAAATATCATTACAACAGATGACATCGCAGATAAATCTATTGTAATCCAATCCTGTTATACCATTGCGCGCGAGGTAGATGCCTTGTATCAATACCTGGTTCATCTGGTGGATAAACAGGGCGCTGTGCTTTCGGCGCAGGATATTGTAGTAATGGTAAGCGATATCGATGCTTATGCGCCTTATATAAAAGCCGTTTTTGATAATACTTCTTATAAGTTCAAATATAAGATTGCAGATGTTTCCATAGCTGTCGGTGATAATATTGTTACGGCTTTACAGCAGATTCTTTTATTGAATGAAGATAATTTTACTGCTGAAAATGTAATGCAGCTTTTAGATGCAAGCTATATCCGTGAAAGGTTTCAGCTTAATGACATTGAATTGCTGAGAGAGCTGGTAAGAACCGCAAATATAAAATTCGGAACAGAAGGCAGGGTAGAAGATGAAACGTATCTGGTAAGCTGGGTATATGGATTGAAACGTATGATGTATGGTGTCTGCATGTCCGGTGGCGGAGCTTTTGAAAAAGACGGGGAAACATTTTATGTTTTGGATGTGCTGGAAGGGGCTGCATCTTTGGAGCTAATACGTTTTGTGCATTTTGTGGAAGTATTGATGGATAGCATTAAGGCAAGGCGGAAAGCCAGAACCATCAGTGTATGGAAAACTTATGTGGAGTTTGTGATACAGGACATTTTATGGCCTTCCGATGAAGAGTTTAATGAAGAATATGCGCTGGTATTAAACCAATTGAATATGGTCAATCAGTTGGAAGAGATTATGAAAGAACCGTTGCCTTTTGAGATATTCAAAAAGAATATTATTGAAACGTTGAGCAGCCAGAAGAATGAAAGCCTGTTCAATAATGGCGGTATCACTTTTTGTTCTTTCATTCCGATGCGTAGCATTCCGTTCAAAGTGGTGGCTATGCTTGGCATGGATCATGCCCATTTTCCAAGAAAAGAACAATCTTTCAGCTTTAACCTGATTCAGCAGAAGCATATGCTGGGCGATAGAAACATAAAGGACAATGACAAGCATTTGTTTCTCGAAACCTTGCTTTCGGCAAAAGAATATTTGTATATAAGTTACCTTGGGCGATCGTTAAAAGATAATGCACACCTTCCCGCTTCCGTATTGGTAGATGAATTACTGGATTATATACAATCAGGCATGGAGACTCGTGTTGATATCAGGGAACGCATGATTATTCAGCAACCTTTACATGAATTTAGCTATAAATATAATCAACGGGAGGATGGTTTATATCGCTATTCGGATAAAGAAACGGCAAGCCTGTCGGATGTTTTTGATACAAGTAAAGAAGTTTCAATTGATTTTTCAGAGATTGCATTTAAGGACATTGTAAGCTTTTACAAGCATTCCATCAAATCTTTTTATAACAAGCGTTTGGGTGTTTATTATGCTGAATCAAAGATGGTGTTGGATGAAACCGAAATTTTTGAACTGGATAATTTGCAGCAATGGAACCTGAAGCAAAATTTATTGTTTGCCAATGCCACAGAAGGCTTGAGAGATTCCTGGGTAAGACAGGGTCAGCTTCCGTTAAAACATATCGCCGATCTTAGTCTTGAAGAAATAACGGAACAAGTGGCTCCTTTCCGGACGCTTATTGAAGCTGAAGTTTCAAATCTTCCGGCTCAGTCCGTTCCTTTTACTATTCAATTAGGTGATAGCATCCTTTCAGGGAAACTGGATAATCTTTACGGAACGAAAGCTGTTTTTATCTCCACGACATCTGGCATACTGAAACCTTTGATAGAAGCATATTTGAATCTGTTGGCCGGTATTGCTACCGGAAATGTCTTTAGCGCAGTTTTTATTTATGGCAAGGAGAAACCTGAAATTATTTATCCTGATATCTCCATGTTGACAGAAGCGGAGGCAATAAACAAACTGGAATCATTGATTTCGTTATACAAAGCCGGATTGACAGAAATGCTTCCGTTTGTTGACGTGCTTTACAGAGCCATCAGGCCGGATAAAGATTATAGTGATTATCAGATACAATTACTTGTGCAGAATGCTATTGAAGATTTTACGGTACCCAATACCGATCCTTACATTGGCAATGCCTTTTCGCTTGGCTATTTTCAGCAGGAAGGGATATTGGAGAAATATTATACCGTATTTGAAGTGGCGATAAAACCTTTGTTTGATATATTTAAAGGCGCAAAATTTTAGGAATGGGATTGTTGGAAAATAACTTTGATGCTGGAACAATTGAGCTTACAGGAACAAACCTGATTGAGGCAAGCGCTGGCACAGGTAAGACCTATTCCATTGCCATACTTGCTTTACGGTTGGTTTTGGAGAAAGGTATTCCATTGCCTGAAATTTTAATGGTAACATTTACCAAGGCGGCAGTTGCAGAGTTACACGAACGGGTAAGGTTATTTCTAAAGCAGGCACAACAAAGCATACAAGGGATTTTAATTAAAGATGAAACGATTGTTGAGTTGGTTAAGAGAGCTGAAGAGCAATTCGGCGCCGATGTTGTAAAAAGAAGATTGCATGAAGCCAATTTATTGCTGGATGAGCTTTCTGTAATTACCATACATAGTTTTTGTCAGCAGACTTTAAGAGAGTTTGCCTTTGAAACCAATCAATTGTTTGGCGCTGAAATGGTTGCCGATATTGAAGATGTTCTGAATAATGAAGTCAATGAATTCTGGCGCAGGTATATTACTACGTTAGATGTTGAAATATTGGAGAATCTTGGCGTGCAAACGCTCAGGGCCGATTTAAAAGCCATTGTAAAAGAACACCTGGAAGGAAAACGGTATGCAGCTTATGATGAGGAAACCAACTATTCCGTCGCATCTTTAACAGTAGAAGGATTGCAGGCATTTCAAATTTCTTTGCAGGAAAGCTCTCTGGAACTCGAAGCTTCCCTACGTCAGGTCTTTGATGTACATAAGGAAGCTTTGACTGCAATTTGTAATGAATCTAAATCAACCGTAAAAAAGCGCTATATACCATGTCTGGATGACGCTATGGCCTTTATCAATCTGATATGGTCGGAGAAAGCTTCGAATAAACTTACGGAAGCATTTCCTGTGGCGTTTATGACCGAGATCGAAAAGGCTAAATTTGCTTTTGTAAGATTGAATGCGCAGCCGGATTTCTTTTTTAAAGAGCAACTGAATTGTTTTGCCATACAGGAGATTGGCGGCAAAGTTCATGACTATATGGTCAGGAATAACTTTCTGGGTTATAATGATCTTATCGGTAATCTGCACAAAGCCCTTACGGAGAAGCCGAACCCGGCATTGGTTACCGCTTTGCAGCATAAGTATAAGGCAGTATTTGTAGATGAGTTTCAGGATACCGACAGGGAACAATATGAAATTTTCAAAGCTGCTTTCTTTACGAATACCATCTTGTTTTTGATTGGCGATCCGAAGCAAAGTATTTATGCCTGGCGCAAAGCAGATATCCATACTTATTTTCAGGCAAGGAACGATGTGCAAAGGCGGTTTGATATGAACGTTAACTTTCGCTCTTCAACGCCTTTGATTGAAGCGATGAATGATTTCTTTCTGCCGTCAGACGACTTTGATACATTCAGTTTCCCTGATAAAGCGAATAGAATTTCTTATACAACAGTGCAGAGCCCGGAAGATAATAAGAAAGGCGTATTGCTTTATGATGAAGTTGTTGATTCACCTGTTTCTTTGTTTAGCACTGATAAAAAGGAAACAGCGATGTACGGCGTTGCACTACAGATTCAGGCTTTATTGACGGATGAAAAATATCTTATTGCAACCAACGGGCAGACAAGACGTATAAAACCTTCCGATATCGGTATTTTGGTAAGGAAGAATTCAGATAGCATAGGTGTGAAAAATTATCTTTCGCAAAAAGGCATTCCCGCTATTGTAATGGATGACAAAAGGATATTTGCCTCGCAGGAAGCTAAGGATTTGTTGTCGTTATTGGAAGCCATTTATGAGCCCACCTTTTCTTCCATAAACAAAGCATTGCTGAATAGCTTTACCGGATTTGTGATTGATGATATACTGAAACTGGATGAGGAGAAAATACTGGCATATTTTCAGGAGTATAAAAACATCTGGCAGTATAACGGCGTGTATCCTGCTCTGACACGCTTTCTGAAGGATTTTAATCTGCGCGAAAGATTAATGAATAATCATGCAGTTCAGGGTCAAAGGGTAATTTCCAATTTGATTCAATTAATGGAATTGCTGAATCAGTCTGTGCATGTAGGATCTTTAAATCAGGAGGAACTGATAATATGGTTTAAGCGCGGCGTTAATGGCATGCGCGTTTCGGGAGATGAATACCAAACCCGTATGGAGAGCGACGAAGAGGCCGTTAAAATTGTAACCATACATAAAAGTAAAGGTCTGGAGTATCCTGTCGTTTTCGCTCCGTTCCTCGATTTGAAGACTACTAATTCGAAGCATTTATTTCAGAAATTCAGGAATCCTGAAACAGGCGAATATATGGTGAGGGAAACCAGGCTAATGACGGATGAAGAAATATCTTGGAATGAAACGCAACTGGAGCAGGAGAACCGGCGGCTGATTTATGTTGCCGTTACAAGAGCGGTGTACAAGTGTTTTGTTTATACTATTAACAACGGGCATTATAAAAATTCAAGTCTGAAACCTTTTGTGGCAGCGCTTAAAATCCGGAAGTCTCCTCTAATTGAAATGGATGACATGCCCTTTCCGGAAGTTATGCCTTATCGTCCTGATGATATGGTTTATGAAAACAAGACTTTATATCCACAGCGGTTTTCTCTGACGCATCCCAATTGGTATAAGATGAGTTATACCGGTCTTTCTTTTTCAGGCAAGCATTTAAGAAAAGACAGGACAGATGAATTTGAAGATGATTACGACCGGTTTGTTTTCAATAAACTTAGATTTGGTGCAGCTTCCGGCAATTTATTGCATAAGATTTTAGAAGAAGTTGATTTTCAGAATACCGGATTCTGGGAGAATAGAATTGAACGCGCCCTTAAAGAATTTAATCCTAACAGATTGGAGGAGTTTGCTCCGTCTTTGTTTCAGTTGGTAGATAATGTTGTGAATGTACCTATCGCCTTTGGCAATTATGTTTTTTCACTGAATAAGGTACATCAGCATCGCAGGATTTCAGAGCTGGAATTTGATTTTCCTGTCGATGGCCTGCAGACTGGTTTGCTTTATGCTATTGTACATAAGGCTTATCCGATTTCTATCCGATCATTTGAGCAGGCTTCATTGGAAGGCATTATGAACGGTAAGGTCGATTTGTTTTTTGAGTATAACGGACGTTATTATATCCTTGACTGGAAATCCAATTACCTGGGATATAAACCTGAAGATTATAATGAGGAAAATGTAAAGGCCGCAATGGATGAACATAATTACCATCTGCAATACCTTATTTATACTGTTGCCGTAAAGAAATATTTATCAGCGCGTTTGCCTGATTTTGATTATGAAAAGCAGTTTGGCGGCGTTATTTATCTGTTTTTAAGAGGTATAAGAAAAGACAGCAGTAACGGCGTTTTTACCGCAAGGCCGGGATTAAAACTGATTGAGAAAATAGAGTCCTTGTTAAATAGCAATATTGTGCATTAGTAGAAAAATCGCTGTACAAAAACGATACAGGCGGCAAAGAGAATGCTTGCACCTATAGTAAACATATATGTTTGTTTTGTGGCTTTATATTCTGACATTAATCTTGCAGAGCCCAATCTGAATAATACAAGGCCAAAAAGTATTAGCGGTAATATCGTATTGTAAAATGAAAATGGTATAAAAGGATTTGAGATATATCTCAAGGATAATACAAGTAATTGTAAGCTGAATATGGTCCTGAACGTGAAATCAAATACAATTAAGATCCATCCCGTCTTTTCTCTCTTAAAAAAGAAAATACTCCCGGTTATTGCAAATGCAAATTGTGCAAGTATAGGTACCAGTTGCATTATTTCGTAATCTTCGGAATAGCCATTCAACCTTATTTGCAGAAGCTGAAACAGGTATAGGCAATTCATTGCAATATAGACGATAAGTATTGCCAGAATATGATTCCTGGTAATACTTTTATTCGATTTGTCAATATCATCTTCTTCCCAGATATCTATTGTTTTCTTTGCCGGAATCTCTTTCCTGCTTATTGTTTGATGCTCTTTTATTTTTAAAAACGCTACATCTTCCTCAAAAGATTTTGGATCTTTTTCCTTTCTGTTTTCTATAATTGTTTTGGCAGCCTCTATTGCATCCGGCTGATATTTTTCAGGCTGTTCCAGCATTTGCAACAACTCACTTGTCGGCCTGTCTTTGAATTTCTCCTTAAAGTCAAACATGGAAACAATTATTAATTTTTATCCGTGCAGTTTTTCAGCCAGCCACAAAAAGTTATTGCAGAAATCATCAATATTCTTCTGAAATTCAGGTGCAAGAAGATTTCCCTCCATGTCAAACTTTTTATCTGCTTGCGGAACAATGAGCATGCTTGGCGATGCAATGCCAAATAAAGCAGGTATTAGTTGCAATATCTGTTGAGATGCCCTTATGCCGCCCATCATGCCGTCAGAAGAGGTAATAACACCAAAGGCCTTTCTGTTTTGTTTTGGGAAATGGTCAAAGAGGTTTTTCATTGCAGGTGAGTAAGCGCCGTTATATTCCGGAGAAGAAATGATGAATGCGTTGGCTGCAAACATACGTTCCGCGATAGGTTTCAATTCCGGCGTAGCTTGTTCGGGGCTGCTCCAGACTTTTTGTATAAATGGAAAATGAACTTTGTTGAGTTCAATTATTCCGATATTGTGGTCGCTCATTTTCTTTAACTGCTGGTGCACATAATGCGCCACACGTGCATTCAGGCTTGGATTCCGCGGACTCCCGGCTATTATTTCTATATTCATATTTGTATCTTGTTTTTATGGATGTATTCGTATTAATTTATGATTATGGAATTACATGCGGCTTATTTCATAAAATCATTCGACAAAATGAAATAACTTTGCGCCTGTTTTTGCATTTTTGATAATAATTATTGAACAAGGAAATGCAGTTACAATAATAAAGTTTATTTCGCTGAAAACTAAATTAAGCAATAACGATATATGAATATTATTATCCCGATGGCAGGCATGGGCAAACGTATGCGCCCTCATACATTGACCACTGCAAAACCATTAATTCCCATTGCGGGAAAACCTGTTGTACAAAGGCTTGTAGAAGATATTATTGCAACAGCCAATGAAAAAGTAGAGGAGATTGCCTTTATCATTTCGCCTGCTTTTGGTGAAAAAGTAGAAAAGATGTTGGTAGATGTTGCTGCAAGCTTAGGCGCACAAGGCAAAATCTGCTATCAGAAAGAAGCTTTGGGCACAGGTCATGCAATTCTTTGCGCTGCCGACAGCTTAAAAGGAAATGTATTTGTGGCTTTTGCAGATACCCTTTTTAAGGCTGATTTTAAAATTCAGACCGAAAAAGACGCTATTATCTGGACGCAAAAAGTAGAAGACCCTTCTGCATTTGGTGTAGTAAAGTTAGATCCCGACGGGCGTATAACGGACTTTGTAGAGAAACCGGAAACGTTTGTTTCCGATCTTGCCATCAT
Source organism: Taibaiella lutea (assembly GCF_008629695.1). GTDB lineage: Bacteria > Bacteroidota > Bacteroidia > Chitinophagales > Chitinophagaceae > Taibaiella > Taibaiella lutea. The sequence goes on along the minus strand of NZ_VWSH01000001.1, from coordinate 935,352 downwards.
TGGTGTTTACTATTTCAAAGATGGTGAGAACCTTAAAAAAGAATTGCAATATCTTATTGATAATAACATTCTTGAAAAAGGTGAATATCAATTGACAACCGCAATGGAAAATATGAAGAATAAAGGCCTGGGCTTCTATTCTGATCAGGTGGAAGAATGGCTGGATTGTGGTAATAAAGATGCTACTGTATATACCAATCAACGTATTCTGGAAATAAAAAAGGATACTGAAACTTTAATGGCTGCTTCTGCAAAATTTGAAAATGCGACTATTATTGCTCCTTGCTTTATCGGTGAAAATGTTCAGATTAAGAATGCAGTAGTTGGCCCGCATGTTTCATTGGAAGCCGGTGTTATTGTCGAAAATTCATTGATTAGCAATAGCATTATTCAGGAGCAAACTACTGTTAAAAATGCAACTTTAACCAATTCAATGTTGGGAAAAAACGTAAATTACAGCGACAAGGCCAAAGAATTAAGTCTTGGTGATTTCTCTGTAGTATCATGATAGACCAATTTCGTTCAATTTTTTTATTTATAAAGAAGCCTGCTGGATTTTTTCAATCCGGCAGGTTTTTTATTTTAATTTTTACAACTATTTTTTTTGCTGCCTGCAATTCCGGTAAGAAACTTTCCAAACCCAATATGGAAGATAGTTTCAGCAAAATCATAAATGAAAAGGATGCTGTCAGAAGAGGCTATAAAACCGATGCGCTTTTCATGGATGCTGTCAATGCGAAAATGCAGGACGATAAGGAAGACGCTTTTCGGATTTTCAGCCAATTGGCAAGTATCAGTCCTGACAATGCCACTATTCACTATGAATTGTCGCGGTTATGGCTGGATCGCAACAATGTTGATTATTCCATAAAAGAAAGTAAGAAGGCGGTTCAACTGGATAGCAATAATAAATGGATCCAGATGCAGTATGCTGATTTGCTGGCCTACAGCGGAAGTTTTTCAGAAGCGGCATCCATTTATAAAAAGATAGCCTTAAAAGAAAGAAGCCCTGAAGAATATCTGATAAGGCAGGCCGCACTTTTGCAAAAAGCCAAAGAATACGATGAAGCGTTAAAGGTTTATGATCAGTTGGTTATTTATTTAGGGGAAGATGATGAAACGCTTTTATTGCAAAGAGAACAACTGTTTCTCAGTAAGAATGACATAGAAGGCGCGGCGAATGAAGTCAGGAAATTAATAAAGTTTTACCCCAATGATCCGCAATATGCCATTTTGCTCGCTGCAGTTTATGAAAACAACAATCTTAAAGACAAGGCGGCTGTAGCTTACGAAGAAATGAGCAGACGGTTTCCTGATGATGCTGAAGTTCAGACTGCCATTTTGAAGTATTGCCTGAGAAACAAAGACCTTAAGAGTGTAATGGCTCATCTGGAAGTAATCGTATTAAATCAGAAATTGTCGGCACAGGAAAGGACAGATATGTTATTGCCATTTGTTCAGAACCGGAACCTTGATACCAATATCCGTAAAGAGACGATGGAGCTGATACATAAATTTGCCTATCAGGAACCTCCGCAAAAAGAACCCGTTTTTCTGCTTGCTAATGTGATGGTGGCCGATGGCAATCTGGACGAAGCTTTGATAGAATACAAACGTATCCTCGCAATGGATTCAAGTTATTATGCTCCCTGGCAGCAGGTGATGTATATCTATTCTATAAAGTCGCAGCAGGACTCTGTAATCCACTATAGCAACAGGGCGGTAAATATTTTCCCCAAAGAATATATGTCTTATTATTTAGGTGGCCTTGCATACAATCAGAAAGGGGAAAACAGGCCGTCAATTCAATACCTGAACATGGCGCTTAAAAATGTTCCGGAGCGTAATGCAGCTGCGCAAGTAGATGTTTTGATTGCTTTGGGTGATGTTTATAATACGGTCAGTAATTTCCATAGTTCGGACAGCTGTTATGAAGCAGCATTAATTATTCAGCCTAATAATGCAACCGCTTTGAATAATTTTGGTTATTATCTTTCAGTGCGTGGTGAAAAATTGGATAAAGCCGAGAAAATGTCTGCAAAATCACTAAGGTTACGCCCGAACGAGGCTAATTTTTTAGACACTTATGGTTGGATATTGTACAGACAGGGCAAGTTCAGGGAAGCTAAAGATTATGTCTTAAAAGCCATTTCCATGACTTCGCCGGCGGAAGATGATACCTCTTTATGGGATCATCTGGGAGATATTGAATATAAATCAGGCGATAAGCAAAAGGCATTGGAATATTGGAACAAAGCAGCTTCGAAAGGGATGAAGTCTGCTGTTTTGGAACAGAAAATAAGAGAACAAAAATTACATGATTAAACTGAATTTTGAAATTTATAAAGAAAAGCAAATGTCGTTTCGCAAATTAAGTATAGCAGCCGGTATAATATTATTGATGGGGCTGCAGGCATGTCACACTACAAAGAATGCATTAGTTGCAGAAACCAAACCCAATGCCGATACAACTAAAAAAGAAGTATTGCATGCCGAGGATTTTCTGAATAAGAATATTTCATGGAATACCTTTAATGGTAAAGCAGGTATGCATTTTGAGAAAGGAGATAAAAATCAGGATCTCACCTGTAATCTCAAAATGAAAAAGGATAAAGAAATATGGGCTTCACTTATTGCGTTGGGCATATTGGAAGCAGCAAGGGCGAAAATTACCCCCGATAGCTTGCAGGCTATTTATAAAATCGGTAAAACTGCTTATGTTTTGTCCTATAAAGAAGGGCAGGAGCTTATAGGCGCCCAGGTTGAATTCCCGGTACTGCAACGTCTGTTTATCGGTAATCCGCTGATTAGCGCAGACGTAAAAGTCAGTAAATTTGAAGTGCTGGATACAACGGTTAAAATTACCCAGGTGCAGGACGATTTTACACAGGTATTGACCTACAATAAGAAAAACTCGACCCTGATGCAATTGCAGTTAACCTCTGCAGAGAAAGACTTTAATTGTAATATCAGTTACGGAAACTACAGCGCTATTACATTACAGCAACCCTTTGCATTTGAGCGTCACGTGATTATTAAGAACAAAGGACAGGAAATAAAACTGGATATGGATTTTTCCAAGGCTGAATTAGATGTGCCTGTTGAAACGAATTTTTCCATTCCTGCTTCCTATGAAAGGGCTTCCATTCCGAAGAAAAGTAAATAGAATTTATAATGGATAAATAAAACAGGAAGCAATTATTTTGCTTTCTGTTTTATGTTCCTCAAAGCCCTGAAAGGGCGAAACAGAACAGCAATGGGTGGAACCCATTGTATAGATAAAAGACACCCGAATTTTAAATACTCCCCGTTAGTTTTGCGCACAAAATACCTGTAGCTACGGCCACATTCAGTGATTCTGCTCCGCCAAAACCCGGTATCATCAACTGATGAGTCGCGGCATTTACAAGCTCAGGCGAAAGCCCTTTTGACTCATTACCCATTGCAATGGTTCCGTATTCCGGCTGTTGTAACCTGCGTATATCCTGCCCCTCAAGAACAGCAGCGTAAACCGGCCTTTGATTCTTAGCAAGAAAAGAAGGTACATCCATTTCGGCAATATTTACCCTTAATAAGCTGCCCATCGACGCCTGCACAACTTTTGGGTTATAAACCTCTACACAGTCGGGAGAACAGATAATATGGCGGATGCCAAACCAGTCGGCAGTCCTGATAATAGTACCCATATTGCCCGGGTCCTGTATCTTTTCGAGGTACAAAGCCCATTGTCCTACAGGTTGCTGAAATGCAAATGCAGCAGGCTTCTGAACTACCAGTACAACAGATTGTGCGGTTTGTAAAGCGGTTATTTTTTCTAATTCAAAAGGCAGGGTTTCTATTATTTCAGCCTCCGGATGCCGTTTGATAACCGAGTCGTTTTCTGCAAGCCAAGCTCCGGTAGCAGCTATCTGCAGGATATGCCCTTCAGATAACAACCATTCTTTAGCATTTTTATCACCTTCTACCAGATAGGCATTATACTCTTTTCTGTATTTTTGCCGCGTTAAGGATTGAATGAACTTAATCTGGGCTTTCGTCATCTTCTTTTTTTATTGCTGAATTTTTATTCCTGCTGAGGGAATGAAAAACGGATTGTAAACTTAGAAAAGCGAAATTAACCAAACCCCTTGTCATTTTTTAAATTGCTTTCGGATATATTTGTACATGCGCCAACAGCCGATACTTCTTATTGTTATTTTCTTACTATCGGGGCTTGGGCTTTTGTCCGGTTGTTCTTCCACCAAACATGTCAATGATGGGGAGTATCTATTAAGAAAAGCAAATATCAAGCTTACCACCGATCGCACGCTTGCAGATAAAAGTGCCCTGAGCGATCAGCTTTATAACCTGATGCCGCAACAGCCCAATAATTATTTTCTCGGAAGATTCCCTATTAAGCTGTGGCTTTATAATATGCGTTACAAAAAATACGCATCAGATACCACCAATTTTCAGTTGAAAAATAAAGTAGTGGAAAAACCGGTAATACTGGATACCATGATGGTGGTGAGGGCAAGAAAAAATATGTCCGACTTCCTGCGCAATTCCGGTTATTTCTATGCCGAGGTTTCCGACACCATTAAACTGAAAGGCAAGAAAGCTTATGTAACCTATAAAGTAAATACCGGAACCGAATATCTGATAGACGATGTGAATTTCGATATTGAAGATGCAGGTATGGCGCCATTGGCGGCCAAATTGCGCGAAGAAACTTTGTTTGGTAAAGGAAAACCATATAGCAACACCCTTGCCGGTACAGAACGCAGCCGTTTGGTAAATGAAATCAGGAATTATGGTTATTACCGTTTCAGCTCCGATAATATAGATTTTGAGCTCGACACTTTGGATAAATCCTATTTCCGTAATCTTGAGAATCCCTTTGAAAGCGCTGTTAACTTCATTACCCTCAACAGGACAAAGAAAAAGCCTACGCTGAACGTAAAGATTATTATTCATCCCGGCGAAGACAGCATGGCATTTCAGAAATATACTTTCAATAAAGTAATGGTCATTCCTGATTTTGTAGATACGGGCGATTTGAGCGATCCTCACATGACGCAGACAGATGTAAACGGACTTGTATTCCGTTATAAAGATCTTTACGTCAATACCTCTATTCTGGATAAAAAAATATTTATACGTCCCGGAAAACTTTATTCCCAGTCAGATTATAACCAAACCCTACGCCAATTGAACGATTTGGGCGTATTTCAGTTTGTGAGGCTCTATATTTTTGCCAACAGGCAGGATAGCATTAACCATACCCTGAACTGTTATATTTTCATGAATAAAAGTGATAAATATAATTTTGGTACAAATGTGGAAGTTTCCGGCGGTGACTTATATACCATAGGTACCTCCGCCAATGTTTCGGTTACGGACAAGAATTTTCTGAAAGGCGCCAATGAGCTCACCACCACCGTTTCTTATGGACTGGAACTTGGACAGAATAAGAATTTACAGGTACCTTATCTGAAACAGTTTTATCTTTTTTCCCAAAACCTCGGCCTTAATTTCAGGCTTTCTTTTCCTAAATTCCTATTACCCGTCAATCAAAGCAAATTCAGTCAGAATGCCCTGCCGCGGACAGTTTTCAACTTTGGTATCAACTCATTAGACCGTTATAATAATTTTAAGCTGACGAGTGTCAATGCAAGTTTTGGTTATATCTGGAGAGAAAGCAGTACCAAATCATGGGGCGTAAAACCCATTTTTGTAAACACACAACACCTGCGGGAAATCTCACCCGATTTCCAGGAAAAACTGGACAGTATTCCTGCTATCAGAAATAGTTACCAGGAAACATTTATCGAGGGGGAATCCATTGAGTTTATGGTGAATACCGAAGGCGTAAACAGGCGTCATTATGCCTATATGAAATTAGGCCTGGAGGAAGCAGGAGCGGTAATGAGCGGCATAAAAGGCATTGCAGAGTTAGTGGGCAGCCCACTTGATTTTAACCATTCCCGCTATGTCCGTTTTGATTTTGACGCGAGACAATATCTCGTAAGGCGCAGCTCTATGTTGGCCACCCGCTTTTACGGTGGTATTGGTATTCCTTATGGCGGATCTACTGTTTTGCCTTATATCAAGCAATATTTTGTTGGTGGCGCTTACAGTATCAGGGGATGGCGGCCGCGTGTGTTAGGACCGGGAAGTTATTATGATTCTGCAAGGCAGCATTCTGCCGACAATCTTTTCATTGACCAGTCAGGAGATATAAAACTGGAATTCAATGCGGAATATCGTTTTGCCATGATAAAGCTGTTCTCCGGTGCCATAAGCCTGAACGGTGCTGTATTTACAGATATGGGTAATATCTGGCTTACAAAAAAAGATCCTACGCTGCCCGGTGCCAACTTTGAATTCGGCAATCTTTATCAGGACATTGCAATGAGCACAGGTGCAGGTGTGCGCCTGGATCTGGGAGGTTTCCTTGTATTCCGTTTAGACTGGGCTTTCCCTGTTAAAAAGCCATATGTTATGGAGAACAGCGGATGGGTAATCAAACAAATTAATTTTGCAGATCCTGATTGGCGCCGCGAAAACCTTAACCTGAACATTGCAATCGGTTATCCGTTTTAGAATTTCGGTAATTGACTATCCGCATGTAGGAAACATAATATTTAGATTATCCCGTAGGGATTTAATGCCGGTAGAATATATTATTCCGCTTTATCAAGACCCCATCGGGGTCATATTGCATCATTACAAATGGACAAAAACAAATGCGGCTATCTAATCTTGTCCCTACAGGACAAACCAATAATATGTAATCTACATGGCTACCAATATTAAATCCCTACGGGATAAATTCGGTTTATTGTTGCTGTTTTGTTTCCTACATGCGGATAGGCAGTTTTCGGTATTAGGAATAAGTAATGGTTGCTGCTATTGTGAACTAAAATATTCCTGATTCACGACAGGAACCTATGTTGCATGTGGGTTCATTTCAACATTTGGTATAGTTGTTGTTACCGCTGCATTATTTCAAGATCATTTCCATCAGGTTTAGTAACAGGAATCATTATATTGTGTTTCTTTTGTTCTCAGGTAAGCGTATTTAATTCGGAATCCGCATAACAATTATTGACTATTGCTATTCAAATAATAAATGAATAAAAAAATTTTAGCCATTTGCTATTCGCAGACGGGACAACTGGCAGACATCATTCAAAATCTTACTGCGCCAATGATTGCAGCGGGCGCTGATGTTGAAATATTAAGGGTTTATACTGAAGTGCCTTATCCTTTTCCCTGGACGGGTAAAAGTTTTTTTGCGCAAATGCCGGATTGCGTAGGAAGCGTGCCAACAAAGCTAAAGCCTATTCAACTGAAGCACGATGCTTACGATCTGGTGATATTCGGTTACCAGGCCTGGTTCCTTTCTCCAAGCATACCTTCCAATTCTATCCTGCAGGATCCTCAAATCAGGAACATCATTAAAAATACCCCGGTTGTAACGGTTACAGGCGCACGCAATATGTGGCTGAGCGCAATGGAACGTTTAAAAGTTACCTTAAGAGAAGCACAGGCAAATCTGGTAGGCAATATTGCTTTGGTAGATAAACACCCCAATTTTATCAGTTTTGTAACAATTTTTCATTGGATGTTTGCAGGTAAAAAAGACAGGCTCTGGAATATTTTTCCGGTACCCGGCGTAGCGGAAGAAGATATAAAGCATACCCGTGTTTTCGGAGAGATTATAATGCGTTATCTTTCATCTAATCAATGGAATAACCTGCAAAATGAACTTTTGGAAAACAAAGCGGTTGTAGTAAAATACAATCTGATGTTTATTGAATCCAAGGCGAGAAAAATATTCGCAATATGGGCAAAAATCATCTCTAAAAAGAAAAACAAAACGGCATGGCTGGTAGCATTCAAGTATTATCTTATAATTGCATTGTTCGTTGCAGCCCCCATAATATTGACATTAAATGCCATTCTTATAAAACCTTTTTCATCCAGACGAATTAAAAAGCAAAAAGAATATTACTCTGGCATAAAATAATTTTGACATCGCATGACACTAAAGCATGTTTACATTAACGACACTTCAGTTTTTTTTCCGAATGAACCGGTAGCCAATGATGAAATGGAAACATACCTGGGTTTTATAAATGGCACTCCGTCCAAATCAAAACCTGTTGTATTGAGAAACAATGGCATTAAAAGAAGATTTTACGCATTAACGAAAGATGGTAAACCTACCCATACCAATGCACAGATGACGGCGGAAGCTGTTAAGTTATTATTCAAAGATCAGCCTGAAAATATAAAATCCGTCGACCTGTTGTCCTGCGGTACTTCTTCGCCAGACCAGATGATGCCTTCACATGCCGTGATGACACATGGCTGGCTGCCCGAATCCAATGGCATAGAAGTGGTTTCGCCGTCAGGTGTTTGCTGCGCGGGAATGCATGCATTCAAATATGCCTATCTGGCCGTTAAAACAGGCGATGCAACAAAAGCTGTAGCCACAGGTTCGGAGCGTTTTTCCGCTTCTTTGATATCAGATGCTTTTGAAGATGAGGTGCAAAAACTGATTCAGCTGGAAGAGAACCCGATACTGAGTTTTGAAAAAGACTTTTTAAGATGGATGTTGTCTGATGGCGCTTCGGCATTCTTAATGAGCGATAAGAAAAATGAAACCGGTTTAAGCCTTCGTGTGGACTGGATTGATGGCGTTTCTTATGCCAACGAAGTAGAACCCTGCATGTATATGGGCAGCGAAAAATTGCCCGACGGAACTTTGAAAGGTTATCTTGATTTTACGCCGCAGGAAATAATGGAACGCTCCATACTCAGCATAAAGCAGGACGTGAATTTACTCAGTGCAAATATCATACGCCTGGGCGGTATTGGTTTGAAAGCCACACTGGACAAGCATGGCATCGATTCAGAAGAAATAGATTACTTTCTGCCGCACATGTCCAGCAATTTTTTCCGGGAAAAAATATTCAACGGCCTGATCGAAAACAACATGAATATACCTTACGAAAAGTGGTTCGTGAATTTAAGTCAGGTTGGAAATGTGGGCGCAGCTTCCTCCTATCTTATGGTGGATGAGTTGTTCCACAGCGGCAGACTGAAAGCCGGCGATAAACTGTTGTTATTGGTTCCGGAAAGCTCGCGCTTCTCTTATATGTACGCCCTGCTTACCGTTGTTGATTAAAAATACAGTCATGAAAAAAGAAGATATTCCGCAAGACGACGGCGCCTTAAACAAGCTTACCAAAGAAGTTTGTTATGTGGTGGACGGTTCGGGGAAATATGTTACCGGCCTCAGTTCCGGCTGGGAAGTGAAGAAGGAAGCATTGGATGTCGCATGGGAAGATATTGCAAACCGGATAAATGCGGCAAAGCAAAAAGTACTGAACCAGGAAGCAAGCCCGGTATTGTTTTTTATGGAATACAGGCTGATGGATATGGCGACAGTAGCGGCTTACACCGGATTCTGGCAATGGCAGGTAAAACGCCATATGAAACCGGCTGCCTTTCAAAAACTTTCGGAAAGTAAATTGAAGCGTTATGCCGAAGCATTCAATACTACTGTTGAAGATTTAAAAACAATGACTACGCATGAAGGCTAATTTTGAGCATTTACAATCGGCCCATTGCGAAAATGGCGTTACCACAAATTTATTGCGTAATGTCGGGGTAAGTAAAATTACAGAACCGCTTGCCTTTGGAATAGGCTCCGGCTTGTTTTTTATTTATATCCCTTTTCTTAAAGTTAACAATGGCCCCGCTATTGCCTTCAGGACACAACCCGGCCTGATTTTTAAGCGCACCTGTAAAGCGCTTGGCATTCCTGTAGTAAGGCGGAAATTCAGTTCAAAAGAAGAAGCGCAGCGCGTACTGGATGAATGCCTGCAATCGGGCAGGCCCGTCGGTTGCCAGGTAGGTGTTTATTATCTTACCTATTTTCCGAAGGAATATCGTTTCCATTTTAATGCGCATAACCTTATTATTTATGGCAAGGAAGATGATAATTACCTTATTAGCGACCCCGTAATGGAAACCGCTACCACCCTCAGCAGTTACGAGTTGGAACGCGTACGCTTTGCAAAAGGCGTGCTGGCACCTAAAGGACAGTTATATTATCCGAAAGAGAATCATCCGGTGACAGATGACCAAATTAAGCACGCTATTAAAAACGGCATTAAAAGAAACATACGCGATATGTTACACATTCCCGGGCCTATTGCCGGAGTGAGTGGCATACGTTTTACGGGCAAGCGCATTAAGAATTGGCGAAATAAACTGGGCTTGCATGAAGCAGGCTTGTACCTGGCTCAGCTGGTGCGCATGCAGGAAGAAATCGGGACAGGCGGCGGCGGTTTTCGCTATATTTACGGTGCTTTTTTACAGGAAGCTTATGCTTATCATAAAGATGAAAAATTACTGGAAATAGCACAGTCATTTACAAAATCGGGTGATATGTGGCGCAATGCGGCGGTTCAGTCTGCCGGTATTTACAAAGGCAGGCTCAGCACCCAGGAAGATTTTAATTTATTAGGCGATACCCTCATTGAAATTGCTGAAGTAGAAAAACAGGCCTTTCAGGCTTTGTCAAAAATAAAGTGGCATAATTGATTTAGTAGCATATTTTTTAAAGTACAATAACCATATCAATGGAAAGAGATGATTTGAAATTGCAGATAAAAGAGAATATCATTAAATACCTGAATCTCCTGGATACCAAACCTGAAGACATCAAAGATGACGAGCCTTTGTTCGGAGAAGGCCTCGGATTGGATTCTATTGATTCTTTTGAATTGATAGTAATGCTGCACAGGGTATACGGCATAGAAATCAAAGACCCGAAAGATGGCCGCAAAGTATTGACAGATGTGAATACCATGGCCGATTACATTGAACAACATAAGACCGTTTAAAGCTTGGCAAGGATTTTTGTTACAGGAATGGGAGTAATAAGCGCTATAGGAAATTCTGTAGCCGAAAACCTTGTATCCCTCCGCGAAGGGAAATGCGGCATAGGTACATCTTCTTTTCTCGATTCTAAATATGCTTCCACACTGCCTTTCGGCGAAGTTAAATGGAGCAGCGAAGCCTTAAAAAGCGAACTCGATATTCATACAAAAGGTATTACCAGAACAAGCCTTCTGGCATTACATGCCTGTAACGAAGCTATAAAGGATGCGGAATGGAGTAGGGAGGAACTGTCCTCCTCCGATACGGCATTGATTGGGGGAACTACGGTAGGAGGCATGTGCCTGACCGATGAATTATACCATGATTCCAAAGCCGGGGAAAACGGTTCTGAATACCTGACTTCTTATGATTGTGCCTCCGTCAATATTTTTTTGCAACAGCATTATAAGATGAATGGCATTGCCAATACCATAAATACGGCCTGCTCTTCCGCTGCCAATGCCATTATGTATGGCGCCAGGCTCATGCAGCATGGCTTTGCGAAACGCGCTATAGTAGGCGGTTTCGATAGCCTCGCCAAGTTTACCGTCAATGGATTCAATGCATTGCATATTCTGTCTGATAAACTTTGCAAACCCTTTGACCAGAAGCGTAAAGGATTGAATTTAGGGGAAGGCGCGGCTTTTTTGATTTTAGAAAAGGAAGAGGATTTAAATGGTAAAAAGGTGTACGCAGAGCTGACAGGTTTTGCAAATTCAAACGATGCCTTTCATCCTTCTTCTTTGTCCGACGAAGGAGATGGTCCTTATATCGCTATGAAAAAGGCATTAGGTATTGCAGGACTTCAGTCAAAAGATATCAGCTTTATCAATGTACATGGCACAGGAACGGAGAATAATGACTTGTGCGAAAGCAAAGCCATCTTACGCTTGTTTGAAAATATTCCGCCCTTCACTTCTACAAAATCCAATATCGGGCATACACTTGGCGCTGCGGGTGCCATAGAAGCTGTTTACAGCATCCTGAATATTGAACAGCAGGAAGTTTTTCCGCACCTGAATTTTGAAAATGGAATAACAGAAACAAACCTTATACCATTACAAAACAGACAGCAAATGAATGTCCGGCATGTAATGTCAAACTCATTCGGCTTTGGCGGTAATTGTTCTTCTCTGATATTTTCCAAATACTGATCCCTATGTTTTATATCTATCAGCATAGCTGCATTTCGCCGCAACAGACCTTTCAGGATATTGATTTGAATATACTGAACGATGCGGAAGAAGGCAAATTGAAAGTGGTGGAAACACGTTACGAAGGCATTGCCCCTGCTTTGCTGCGCAGAATGGGTAAAGCGGTAAGGATTGGTGTGGGCGCAGGTTTGCCCCTTGTTAAAGAAAATCCGGATGGCATTATTATCGGAACGGCAAACGGCGGCATGGAAGACTGTATCAAATTCCTCGATCAGATAGTGGAATACAATGAAGGCATGCTCACGCCCGGTAATTTTGTTCAGAGCACCAATAACGCCGTTGCCGGACAGCTGGGTATGATGAGCCGGAACACCGGTTATAATACCACCCATGTGCATCGTGCGGCTGCATTTGAAAATGCAATAATGGATGTGGATATGCTTTTGAAAGAAAATCCTTCCAACCGTTATTTACTGGGCGCAGTAGATGAAATTTCAAGCGCAAATTACAATATTGAAATCCTGGATGGAAGCTATAAGAAAGAGCCTGTTTCAAATAAAGCCCTCTATGATTCAGCTACAGCAGGGAGCATTGCAGGAGAAGGTGCCGTCATGTTTCTGGCAGGCATATCCCCGCAAAATGCTGTTGCCCGTCTTGATGCCACTCAATTTTTTCAGGCCGCTGATATAAATATTGTTATAGATCGCCTGCGCCATTTTTTAGAAAGGCATTTGCAACCCGGTGAAAACATTGATGTGCTATTAAGCGGAGAAAACGGTGATATACGTTTACAGCCATTTTATGATGCCGTTGAAAATGAATTGCCTCAGCATATATCTGTAGCAAGGTTCAAGCACATGAGCGGCGAATATCCCACCGCTGTTGCCTTTGCATGCTGGCTGTCGGCTTATATATTACAGCAACAATCAATTCCGCAACATGCAATTAAGAAAAATGCTTCTTCTGAAACAGTTAAGAAAATCCTGATTTATAACAATTATAAAGGCTTGCAACATAGCTTTATATTAATGAGTCGCTAAGGGATTTCAGGATAAAATTCCACACCCTTGGGAAATCCGTAAAAGTTATATGACACTTTTGCCGTTATTCTTTTTTCATCTCCGGTATTAGTCAAATAAAATACAAAGTAATATTTCTTTTTGTTGAACCTTGTATCATAAAAGGGATTTATAATTATTTCGTTATTAAAATCACCTTTATCTCTTGGAATCGAAAACGGAACAGGCCTGATATATGAAAACGAAACTTTCTTGTTTTCAAAATAAGGGACAATAAATCTTTTTGTTATTAATTTCAGGTGCCAGTTTGGAAGAATAAATCCTGCTACGAAAATCCACACAATTGACAAAATCAGTACCAATATAAATGCCATTAAAGATGGAGTTTAAATTTATTACAAACATTTTTCAACAGTGATGCCAATATATTATCTAACCTCCTTACCATCCATTTTCGGATAAAAGGAAACAGGTAGTGAGCCCTTCCTATAAATAGTATGTTTTAGACTTCCCGCAGGTTTGGATAAACTATCGCCTATTTGAATATAATCCCAGGCATCGTAAGCATAGATCGGGCAGACATTTCCTACCATCAAGCTAACCTTTGGAGTCATTCTGTCATTTGAATCCAGAAATTTTTCGTAAACAATACCTTCGAAACTCAAAGGCATTATTTTTTCCTTTAAGACATCCTGATTTGTTTCACAACTATAGAAAAGTATAGAAAAAATTAAAATTGCAAAACAGTATTTCATCTAATGAAAATATAATTATTAGCTAAATGTCAATCATGTCAGTATAGCATTGTCCGATTTCTTGTCCGTCAGTTTTTGAATAAGAATAAACAGATGATAAGCCTTTTCAGTATGATAAATTTAAATTCCAAATGCTTTAAGTAAAGAAATGCCTTACAGCCTTGGGCGTATCGCGCTTATAAAAACATTCAGATTATTAATCAATTTCTCAATGTCCTCTTTTCTGAACTTCTGATTTGTTTTTAATACAGATACAAATTTCTCTAAATACTTTACGGATGCGGATTGATCTCCGCACATATAGTATTTCCTATCGTTATTAACTTGCTCTTCATAAATGACACAAGAACCCGGATTAAAGCTTGATGATGTTACGTTCTTTACATTGTATTTATGCTCATTAAAATATTTCCGGATGAATAAATATACATCCTTATCTACTTTATTAATTGTTATCTCATTTATAATAACAGCTAAAGAATCATCATTATTATCATATTCGTAATCAGAAGGTACGATAACGACAGGAAGAATAAATGCATCACTTGGCCCGGCATGTACAATTTTTATCGGCGCTAAAAAACCTCCTTTTTGTGCAGAAGCAAAAGTGAAGGAAATGAGCAAGGCAATTAATAGGAATGTATTTTTCATTTTGGTAAGAATTACTACTTCTATGAGAATAATTACTTCAGTACTTCTAATACCAATCATCAGGAATTAAAGTTAATTGTTCTTCAAGTGTCCAATTCAAAGGCTTTGCTTTATTAATGAACCAATTTGTTCTCTTGTCAGAACACGTTATAAATCAAATGTATTTGATTATATTATTTGGGCACATAATTAGTTATCCTTAATATACTCTCAAAGATCTCGAATAGATCTTTATTTTCACCTTTTTTAGTTATTGCTTTAATCTGTTTCTTAAGGTCGTTAATATATGGAACAATTTCTTCCTTGTCAATAAGGTAACATACTTGTTGCCCGCTATTACTCAAAACACGTATAATTACAGAATTTATATTTTTCGATTTAGATTTATCCGTGCTAACACAATGTTCTAAAATATATTTTCGCAAACAGGAATATGTCCTTTCATTAACTACGCTTGTTTTTAAAAACAAACCGTCAATTTTTAGAATATTTTGCATTTTAGTAACGGATGCTTTACTCTTTGCAATAATATTTTTATAATTTCTTACACTGAAGGCCTGCCCAATAAAAATACCTTCAGTATTATTGGTTTGAGCAAAACAATTGCTTAAACAAACTAAACACAACAAATTAAATAATATTGTTTTCATGTCTTTCTTATCTCTTACTAAGTATAAAATATCAATCAAAAAAGGAAGCATTCCGCTATTATTCAATCACCTCATTAAACTCATAAATGCGATAATTGTAAGAATAAAATATCCGATTCCAATAAGAGCCAACTGTCTATTTCTTCCGTTGTACTTTCGTTCATTGTAAGCTATTATCCTTTCACAATTTTTTCTTTTCAAAAAATAATGTCTACATATAAGATACCAGATTAAGAATGGAAAAGCTAATACCAATCTTACAAATAGGCCATTAGAAGTTAATAAACCTTTCGGAAAAGTGTATTTCAACAAAAATCCCAATATGATACTTGTGTTTAAAAAAAGTAACAACGAATATAAGAAAGAAGCCAGGTCCTCGTCTTTTACTCCTACTCTTTTCACCAATGCGAACATTCTATATAGGCAATAGTATAGGAATTCAAATGTATTTAATAGTCTTTTTCCCATGTTTCTTCAACTTTAAATTGCTCCTATCCTCTTACTAAAATATAAAATATTAATCAAAAAAGGAAGCATTCCACTATAATGGATATTGGTAATTAATTGCGACATCATTAAAAATAAAAAAAGACAGGAAATACCCTGTCTTTTTTTTTAAAGTCAACATTTTTCTTATTAATTGATTCAATCAAATTTTTTAATTCTGATTACTTCTTTAATAAAAAGAGATTTCGAAGTTCGCCCAAAGTGGAATAATTTTCTTTTACATAAGTTTTCAAATCAGTCCTTTCATTTCCGTTTACAATCCATATTTCATTTTCAGTCATAATGCAAATCCCATTAACGCCATATAAAGCTAAAAATATAACACTATCAATATTGTAGTACTTTTCTATATCAGTTAAAAAAGATTCTTTGACAGAGAGTGGCGGATACAAATTTATATCAGTTGAATCAATAGAATACGAAGCTAAAATTTTCAATCTTCCTTTATTGCCTATATTATATATTAAATAATCATTTGCCGACCTTATTTTGACATTCTTTACAAAATCATAGTTGAAAGACACGCTATCTTTGTTATCCACAATAACAGCTGCATTGAACACCCTAATCATTTTAGATTTGTAGGATAAATCTTGATAAAGGTATTTAAACATCGCATTTTCTTTATTTGATATCAATCTCTTTATTATTTCTGACTTTGTATTGCTATCAACAACAGAGGTCATTTCTTGTCCATAAAAAGAAACAGAAAATGACATCGATATCAATAAGAATATAATTTTCATACTATTGCGATTTTAATATAACTTAAAATGTAGTGCTTACTAAAGTATAAAACATTAATCAAAAAAGGAAGCATTCCACTATAATGGACAAAGTGAGAATTTCATTGCTATATCATTAAAAATAAAGAAGACAGGGATTATCCTGTCTTCTTTACATCAACACTTCTTGTTGATTAATTTTAAATCTAATGTTTTTCTTTGGGTCACTATTATCCACGACTGGGATAAATTACCACATTTAATTTACCTTCTTTAATTATGCCTATCTTTTGCATTTCTGCCCCTATAATTAGAATATTCTTATCGTATAGTTTTTGCTTTACAAGGGCTGTGTTTTCTCTGGAAATCATTTGAGCAGAAAGACATTGAATTAACGATATTGATTGCAAAGGTAAATTACAAATTAAAACTATTTCTGAATCTACGATTGCAAAATGATTCCAGGTTATACGTTCTAAATAATGTACATCGCTAAAGCTATTTATTTTGAATTCTATATATTCGGGCTTGTCATCAAGAATATCAAGGACGTAAACGCTATGTTTCCCATTATCCCTTTTTTCTAATTTCATTGTATCAATAAATGATTCCAATTCTTTTTTAATCATTTGACATGCATTATAATTCGCCTGTTGGGCATTACTATTAAATGCAAAAAGAAAAAGAATAATTACCAAAACTATATTTTTATATTTCATCTTTGTTTATTTAAGGTTTAGTTAGATCAAAAATTACGTTACCATACGGCGGTTGCGGGCTTTTGGCCGCTATTTCCAAACCAATTTATCGATTTCCTAAGATATCAACTATTAATCAAAAAAGGAAGCATTCCACTATAATGGAAGAAGTTGGCAATCAATTGCGATATAATTTAAAAAAAAGACAGGGGATTATCCTGTCTTCTTTACATCAACTTTTTCTTCCGTTGATTGATTTCAATATAAACGTCCGCTAATGGGCACCATCACTAACTCTGATATATTACCTGTGTCGAATATTTACAAGTTTGCATCAATAATCGGCTTGCCAACTTTTATTGTATCTAATATAAGAGAATCTATAATTTTATCGACCTTATTATTATCAGACAGGAGATTATATTCATCGAGGAAACCGGATATAGAATCAGGATTATCAAATAATCCATATCTGTTTAGCTTTGTATTATTAAGCAATGAAAGCATATTGTTTTCAAAAATGCCATGCCTGATAAGCGACCACCCTCCTAACAAAACAAGATCATAGCCCATCCAATAAATGGGAGGCGTTTCTTGTATTTTTGGTTTGATTACATTCAGAAATGAAGATTCTATCGCAATGATTTCATTATTTAATGCAACGGCATTATTGTGGTTTAACAAAACTTCAGCTGAGTTCAATGTGTTAGCCAAATTTAAGAATGAACCGTCATTTCCTGAATCTACAATTGATTTGTATTCATTTAGTGCATTATTGTCAAGTGTGCCCCCTTTAAATAAATAATTATCTATATCACCCCACATTAAGCGATCTATCCCGTGATAGTAGATAGTATTATTATAGGGTTTCAGGAAATTATTTTCATGTACTTCAACAGCATCTACTTTTCTGACAATTAAATATCCGGTAATCATTTTATGAATTTTATTAAGCTATTGCTAATCTACATCCAGACCTCCGGATTGTGTGGTCTTAATTCCATGATTAAGTATATTAAAATAACAATCGACTATTCTATTTTTTTAAAATCGTAAGAACTGAGGTATTTATATTTATTGTCGTTTTCTTTCCGATAAACAAAGTAGAGATAAGTACTATCCTCTTTTTTAATAGAATCACCTATAGCTATTTTTTCATCTAATGAAGATGATGGCCAAAAATATACTTTTAACCCATTATTAAGGTGGAACTCAATTGACCTGCCCTCATAAGAATTAGAACTTACAATTGCAGAGAAACTTTGATTATAGAATCTTTTTGCGTTTTCACTTTCATTGTCAATTGAAGTATAAATTTTTATTATTACGGCTATTATTGGTAACAATCCCAATATTTTTAATATTAAAGGTATTTTTTTAAAAGACATATTTATAATATTATTTACCTATTGGAATGGCTGCTGGAGTATATTGATTTTTGCCCACCTATCCAAAACCCGCCTCCCAAACCTATCCCAATAATTATTTGCTGATTAATATCGGGTTGACAGGCGATATAGAAATAAGTACCTAAGAACCTTTTATTGCAGGATTTACAAAGAAACCGTTGTTTCTTATCAGGTGTTTTGCCACTTTTGATAATATATGTCGATTGGCAATGAACACATTTTTGTTCAACGCCATATCTGATACATGAGGATACTTTATCTTCATTAGAGGTGTAAAATTATTACCTGAAAATATAAAAGGCAGATAATTATATCCACCTTTTATTTATAAAATCACTTTGGTTTCTATTGAAAACAAGCACTTTATGATACCCTTTTTAAGTAACGCCAATTCTGAAACATTACCCCCCCTTCGGGAGACGCTGCGGGGACGAAATTGCGGGGCGAAATTTTCCACTCTATCTAAGAGAATTTTTCATCAGATTTACAGAAATAATAAAATTAATAAAGCTAAGTATAGCAACACCCCACACTATTATGCCTCCAATTAAGTTCTTTCGCTTGGGCAGCTTCTCAAACTCCTCAAAATAGGGCTTCCATTTATTTGAAAAAGTAAAAAAGTATAAGGTAGAACCTAATGCTAAAGCAATAGGAATAAGACCTAACGGTTCTGTAATGGATAACTTTATTCTATAACCAAGCAAAATACTTAAATAAGAATATAAAGAAATTGCTGTCCATATTTTAAGCGCCATTACAACCACATCAGCCCTAAAGCCTACAGAAAACAAAGGATGGTCGTCTTTACTGAATGCCTTACATATCTTATAATACAAATAATAATATGCTTTTTTCATTTTCTTATTTATCAGCCTTTGGCATCGTTACACAAGTTAAAGTTTGGAACCACTTTTTTGGGTTTCGTTTATTATTATACTCTGATCCGTTGCTGCTCCTTGCCATCCCCCTGGATAAAAATGCATCTGGGTTTATTGCTAATATAGTTCCATGTCTTTTATTCTCTTACTAAAGTATCAACTATTAATCAAAAAAGAAAGCATTCCACTATAATGGACAAAGACAATAATTTTATTCTTTAAGTGAGTTATAAAAATAAAAGAAGACGAGGGATTATCCTGTCTTCTTTTACCTCAACTTTTTCTTCTTGTTAGCTGATTTTAAATCATCTGTTCTCTTTTGATTCGTCATCACTAACTCTGATATATTACCCCACTCCTAATACCAATCCTCAGGAATTAAAGTTAATTGTTCTTCAGGTGTCCAATTCAAAGGCTTTGCTTTATTAATGAACCAATTTGTTCCATTATCAAGCCATTTCTTACGGTAACTTCTGACAGACTCTAAAATGTAATCTTCATTTCCAAATTCAACGCCGCAACAAGGACAGATCTCGTATGTAGGAGATTTACCATCTTCTCCCCATGGAGCATCTTCAATATATAATCCGCAAACACGGCAATGATGTTCCATTCAAATAATTTTTATTGTCATAAGAAGTGTTAACGTGACATCCTATACTAAAGCTATAACTAATTAGTAAAATGATTATTGTAGTCAGTCTTCGTTTCATATTTTGAATAATATTGTAACTTTTACGTTTTATTAAAGTGATTCTTCAAAATTATAAGTAGCCCAAAATTTATATTGCCCATTATCACTTTTCCTGTAGACATCATATAAGTATGTTTTTCCTTTTTTTCCTATGGAATCACCTATTTCAATACCATTTTTATCAGAAGGCATAAAATAAAGTTTTAAACCATTTTTCAAATGAAATTCAATTGACCTGTTATAGTAAGAATTTGAACTCACGACAGTCGTTTTAAAACTTTGTTCATAAAAATTCTGTTCGGTTTTTGAACCATGAATTTTGGAAATCACAATCCATCCTATAAAAATTATAACTACTGCTCCAAAAACCAATAATCGAAGCATTGGAGCTCTAATAATCTTTTCCATAATAAATAGTTTGACCTTATAGAAATATGTCCTAAAACAAATATGTAATTATTGTTTATGTTAATTATTTGCCTGTCCTCAATTCCAATTATGGAAACTGACAGAAGTTAAAATTGTATTTATTCTGTTCTCTAAAGTATAAAACATTAATCAAAAAAGAAAGCATTCCACTATAATGGACAAAGACAATAATTTTATTCTTTAAGTGAATTATAAAAATAAAAGAAGACGGGGATTATCCTGTCTTCTTTTACCTCAGCTTTTTCTTCTTGTTGGTCGATTTTCAATCATGTGTTCTCTTTTGGTCGCTAATACATAAGCCTAACTGCAAACTATCGGCTAAGCCATATGGCTAATCCAATAAAACTAATAAACGTAAAAAGAGAATATGCAATTCCTACTAGCGCCATTTGTCTGTTTCTGCCTTTATACTTATGTTCATTATCGTTAATTATTCTTTTATAATTATTCTTTTTTAAAAAATAATATCTGCATAATAAATAGAGAATTAAAAATATAGAAGCAAGAAGCATATTAATTAAATAATTATAAGGATACGGGGTGAAATAACCTTTAGGTATTATAAACTTCAATGGAAAGGAAAGTGCTATTACATTTGTTGTCAATAAAAGTGAATAAAACCAAGAAGCTATATTTTCATCTCGTTCGCCAACGCGTTTTATTAATGTAAACATTCTATATAAACAATAATATAGAAATTCAAATGTGCTAATTAGTCTTTTCCCCATATATTCTCTTACTAAATTATAAACTATCAATCAAAAAAGGAAGCATTCCACTATAATGGACAAAGGCGATAGTTTCATTTTTCAAACTTATAACACTAAATATAGAAGAAGACAGGAATTATCCTGTCTTCTTCTATATCAAACGCTGTCTGCATTGATAGATTTTCAATTATAAATATTACTTGCTAGTACTACTTGTTTATTTTACTTCGAAAACCCAATTTTTTGCTTTTAAATAATCTATTGTAACAGAGTATTTCCGTATCAATTTATTCATTGTTAATGTGTCTTCTCTTCCAATATTTATTGAATCTATAATGTAAATATAAGCTGTCCCATTATCAAAACTACTAGTATCTGTATCCCATTCTCCTAAAGTTTCAATTGTTCCTTTATTCCCACTTTGTATAAAATAAAACTCTTTAGGTATTTTGCCATTAGATGTAGTGTAGTAGTAAGTAGAATAAAACTCATTAGCGAGTTTTCCAGTGGAATCTTTAGTGAAATAATAACTAATCAAATTTGGTGAATTATTTATTATTGTAAACTTGTTGTCAACTAACTCACAGCTTATTAAAACTGTAATAAAGCTTAGGAATATTAATGATTTGGTTTTCAATATGTAGCTGATTTTAATTATAAATTATTTTGATAAAATTGATGCTTATTATTATATTAATGTATTGTGCTCATTCCCAAAAATACCGTAATACCCCATCCTGCATACATCATTGCCCTTATTCCAACGGGATATTCAGCTTCTCTGGTTTGCGAATTATTAGGCCAGTTATTAATTGGTGCGGTCGGCCCAAAGAACTCTTGTGCTCTCGTATTGGCGTCTGTTTCAGAGAAATAATATTTATGTGGAATTGACAAACTTGATCCAGACCATTTATCCAATTTATTTTCAAACGTATTGTATAAGCTTAGAATAGCAATGTCCCTATAATATTTAGTAAAACCATTTTCGTCGTAATTTAATTTATGCCCATATTCATGCTGCTTAAGCGCTGTGTTTGTATTATACTTTTCAACAATTATACCAAATGGAGGTAAAGTAATTCCTCCTTGCATCCATTGTTTTTCATAAACATTTATTCCAAGGTATGATTCCGCCTGTGCATACTTTATTTTCCCTCCCGATGCTTCAGTGCCATTAATGGTATAATGTGCTGCAGAGTTTTGGGTTAAATACAAGTTGAAGTTGCCAGCTAGTATTGCATCCACAAGTTCTCTGAATCTATTACCTACCACATTCGCAGCCTGTTTGCTTTGCTGTTGTCTTCCGTAACTTTCATAATCAGCAAGTACTTGTTGCTTAATCATTGGCGGAATAATATCCCAAAATGTATTCAGCATTACTGCAGACATGCCGGACGATGAAAAACCGGCAGAAAACATATCACCGGGAGTTCCCTTAGTACTACCCCGCTTTTTCCAAACCAATTTATTGATTCTCTAAAGTATAAAATATCAATCAAAAATAGAAGCATTCCACTATAATGGACAAAGGCGATAATTCATTCTTTGGGCTTGAATATGTAAAAGACAGGATAATTCCTGTCTTTTACATCAACTTTTTTCTCGTTGATTGATTTTTAATCATAATACTTTCTTGAACGCAACTGAGAAAATTAAATTTAATTAAAAGAAAGGCATTTTTTTAATTCTGCTTGCTATTACTAATTTGATGTTACCAATAACAACCATTATTTTAATATTACTTTGACTATTAAGTGATTACCAATTTATCCTTTTAGTAAAAACATTTATACTCTGTATTATTGCGTTAACTTGCTGCTTATTCAGACTATTTTCAATCAATAACTTTTTCTTGAGTTCATTGAGATACATAACAGCATCCCCTCTATTTAACAAGGAATATTTTTTATTTTTATTATCTTCTTCAATACTTATAAGTAATCCCAATGATTCTCTTTCTGTTAATGTTAGAGTTTTTTTAATTGTTGTTTGTTTCGATTTTACAAAAAGGTCGACAATTTTATAGGTTTTGTTTGACACATAGATCATATCTACTTTATCCGTATTTTCTGCCTTTAATTTATTATTTGCAGTAATAAAAATTGAACGGATAGGTTTATCACTATTAGTGCCCGCATATTCAAATTTAATTATTCCATTGTAACAATTTTCTTGTCCTTTTATATTATTACATGATAAAAAGACAATTAGTATGAATGCTAGATATTTCATTATTATTAGTTTTTGAAAAAATTATAAATAGAAAGAGGTTTGATTAAAATTCTATACATAAAGGAATTAACTCCAAAGGAAGAAGGTGTGATAATCTGAGGTGCTGATATGGAAGAAAGTTCCCCATTAGTTATTTGAAAACCATAGGAAATTGTCACTATAGGATAATAAAACATTCCTTTCTTACCTACTAATGAAAGTTCCCCCCTCCAAGTGGCATCTTTATATCCAAAATCACGTACGGGATTATCATGGAATGTTAAATCAAAACCATCCTTATTAGTATGAGCCTTCATTTCTGACGAGGTATAATAAAATGGTAAATTATCATCACCTGGATATGGATCATTATACGGAGAATTTGTCCCTTTTGCAGCTTTATCGGTCCATATAGTTTGAACCCATTGAAAATCTGAATATCCAGTTCCTGGATCCTTATATCCTAAATCAATAATAACTCCTCCAGATTCTCCATTATCATACGCTACAAATTTACTTACAGTCAGACCAATAGAAGAAATAGATTTATTACTGCTACTTCCGTTCTTCTTATCAGAATCTCTCCCGCCTATCGTCCCATCCAAATTTCCTTCTTCAAATGGATTTTTCCAACTAATATTACAACCGACAGGAAATACTTTGGCCCATTTCCCATTCTCAATTTTATAGTTAATGCCACCCGCACTGAGATTTCCATTAATAGTACTATAGACCTGTTGTTGCTGTTCCCGCTCTTGTATCTGTGCTACCATTACATTAAACGCACGCTGTGCATTAAAGAGCATTAGCGGATCAAGGTCCATGCCCGACATAGTTGCCATGTTCATAGCGCCACCGCCACCGTTCAACCAACTCTCTGATGCTATCCCACTACCATCCGGTCCCAGTCCTGCACCGCCTTTCGTAAACTGTGCAAAGCGGCCATAATCAGGTAGTAACCCATTCGGGTCCACTGCACTTTCAGGTTGGTTACCCATAGCCGCATACGGGCTGTACCTGTCCTGTCCGCCAAAAGCCGCCAGAGGATCCACGCTTAAGAAACGTCCTATCTGCGGGTCGTACTGCCTTGCGCCAAAGCTCATCCAGTCAAGCCCACTGCGAATATACTCATTACTCTGGTATTTACGACGCTGTGCCATCAGGTCGCGGTCATCACTGCCCAGCCCTTTAATCGGCAGCCCATGCGGGTAATAATGGTTCTCCTGCAAAAGATTACCTTTTATCACTTCCACCTGCAGGCGGTCAAAATAAACATCCCGCACCGTCCTGTTGCTCAGGTAAACCGCTATATAGCCGTTCACCGGCATCTCCATCGCCTCCGTGGTGCCTATCAGCCCCCAGCCGCCCTCATGCTCCGCCTGGAAGGCCCCGCTGGAGCCCGATACGATATTCATATGCTCGTCAAACATCACATAGTTCAGGTAAGCCCTCGGCTTCGAGAGGTCCGTCTGCGACTGCACTATCTCGTTATAGAAGCTGCTGTTGCTGCCGTTAAAGATATCGCCCACCAGCTTCGTATTATGGTTCTCGCCCTCAAAACCGTTATAGCCACCGCTAAGCGCAGTTATCACATTGGCTATCATATCATCGGCATTTATGGTACTGTCATGCTCAGGGTCGTAATAATCATAATAGTCGTTCACCTTCATGTTTACCCTGTCGCCCGCCATTACATGCAGCAGCAGCGCGCTGCCCACCGACTTGGCTGCATCGCGCCCGTTCAGCTTTGCCGCCATGCTGTTGTCTTCATCGCCGCCCGGCTTTACTTCCCGCAATTCGTCAATATTGTCGAATATCAGGTTTTCGAGGTTGGCGCTGGCTATCTCATAATCCGCCAGGTAGTCCCTCGGCATCGAGCTTGTTACGTTTATGGTGCTGCGCACATTGCCCAGGTGGTCTTTTACAAAAAACTCCTCCCTTACAGGAAGCACCACACCTGTTTGAAACACGGTGCGTCCATCCGCTGTCAGTATGTATTTAAGTGAATCATTCTCATACACCGCATTGCCGATATAATCCGTAACAACGGTGCCCGTCTGCTGGTCGGCCAGTATTTCCTGCACCTTGCCGCCCGCCGCATCATAACTGTAGGCAAAAGTATTGCCGTTACCCGTTGTTATATTTACAGGCTTGTTAAAAAACGTATAGCTGATGGTCTGGCTGATACCTTTGTTGGCATCCGTGGTAAGGTTGCCGTTAGGGTCATAGGTATAATCTTTTTCCGCAGGGTTGTCCTGAAAGTCGCCCGCCCCATAGTCCGCCACGCCGCCGTTATCAACCACGTCATTTAAGCGGTTGCTGTTCTGCTGATAGGTATAGTGCAGTATGTCCATATTTACAGGCCCGTCTACCGGTTTGGTACCCCTTTGGGCCATGTCCGTTATATTGCCGTTTTCATCGTATTTCAACCCGCTGACACTGTAGTCCATGTCATTTTTTATCCAGTTGCTATTTTTAATGTAATTGAAGTCGGCCGACTGCAGCAATTGGTTGCGGGTATATTCATAGCCATAGGCAAGCATCTGGTCCGCATCGCTGCCCCTCCATATCATACCGGCCATCTTGCCGTCAATCCTGTTTTTATCAAAGCCGTAGTCATATTTGATGGATTCGCCGAAAGTGCGGCTGTAGTTTTCCTTGTTGCCAGTCTCGGCATAGGTGCCGTTGATGCCCGTCAGCTGGCCGCGTATATTGTAGCCCATGTCCTGCACCTCGCCGCCGCCGCCCAGCGATTTGCGCTTCACGCGGCCCAGATCGTCGTAAGTAAAAGTATTGATGGCATTCCAGGTGCCGCCGTCCACCTGGTGCTTGGTGTCAAGCAATGCGCCGCTGGTACCGTCATAAGTATATTTCGTCAGTTCGGTATGCCCCTGCACTGCATCTGCGCTGTTGGCATTGTACCATGCATGTTTGTTCAGCAGCATCCTGTTTGCAAAATCATACTGCGTGCCGCTTAGGTTAAAATGTATCACATTGCCCTGATACAGGTCCGAGCTGCCGCTATAGGTAGCCCTGCCCTTGCTGTCGTAAAATATAACCGATTTGCGCCAGTCCCCTGTTTTAGAAGCATCCGCATCCGGTGCAGGCAATATACGCACCATGCTGCCGGTAACCGCACCATACACATTCATGCTGCGTTCGGGCATTTCCGAGCCCGGAGACGATACCATTTCCGTAAAATTAAGCTGGTTGTTCAGGTTGTCCCATTCACTGCCGCTGGGGTCAACCGTATTGTAATCATCGTAGTAAGTATAGGCCATCATTGTATTGTCGCTGATGTTATCGTCCGGGTATTCCGCCTCGCCTGCAGCGGTGCCGATATAGTAAGGTATCGTACCGCCTGTTGCTCCGTTTACAGCAGCGCCATCCAGTTCGCCCTGCCACTGGTCCCTGTTGAAAGCATTGGCATTATCAGCAAATACAGAACTGGCCTTTACCCTGTTCAGCACATCATAAAAAGTAACTTCCCATTTATTTTCAAGCCTTTCATTAGGCGTCTGGCGCATCACCGGCCTGTCTTTGGCATCATACACCATATAAGTAAAACCGTCCTCGCCGGGCTTCTGTGCAACTGTCAGCCTTCCCTTGTCGTCATATTGGTACAGGAAGCAAAGATTCTTCACCACATCCGTACTGAGTGCACCGCTGTTGTCCTGGTAATACTTGAAAGCCTTGGGTGTAATGGTGCAGCGAAGGTTGCCCTTTGCGTCATAAACATAATAGGTGTAATTATATACCGATACATAAGTGGACGGTGGTATGAGGGTGTAATCAGCGGCTTCCATCTTAAGGATAAGCCTGCCATCCTTGTCCGTATAGGTCTTGCTTTGTGTTGCAGTATAAGCGGCGCCTTCAAAGGGCCCTGTCATCTGCTTGCCGAAAAGCTGCTTCGCGGCGTAATAACCCGATGCCACAGGCATGCCCGAGCCTTCGTCCCAGTCCCATATCAGTATCTCATTGGCGGCATTGCTTATATTTTGCAGCACCGTTCCGCGGTCCTGGCCTACCTGGCTTTTGCCCGGCGCATAATCCGTCACCGAATACTGGCCGGCATCCGAAGTGTTCTTTGTTTTGGAGAAACCCGTATAACCCTCATTCGGGTATAGGCCGCTGTAATAAGTTTGCTGCGCCTGGAAGGCATTGCTTTGGACCCCGCTGCTGCCCGCTGCATAGGGCAGGTAGCTCCTTTGCTCCCCTGCGGGATAATTATAGGCAATATTCACCAAGTGTCTTGCCTGCCCGTTTACATTCGCTGCGTTACGGGTAACTGTCTGATAAGGACGCATAAAACCGTCGAGGTAAGCCGTTTGTTGCCTGATAAGGCCCGGCTGGTTGCCGGTGTTGACATCTGCCGTATCGGTTATCGGTATCAAAGGCACATAGCTCCTGATATAGCTGATGTCTCCGGTAGTATTGACCTCTGCCGGTGTGGATGCATTGCTTGCCGAGCCTGCAGGGCTTGTCTGGCTCAGGATAGGCTTGTTGGTCTGTGCCCTGCCTGCCCCCGCAGCACATAAAAGCGGCAATATTATATATAAATGCTTTAAACGCATAAAGGTGATTTTTAAGTTGTTTCTAATACAATTCCGTTCATCCCGCTCAGGTGTCCCACACCTTTGAGGTGTGGGACACCTGAGCAATGAAAAGATCTATTGTGCTAAATGGCGTTCCTGTTTTGAAATGACATTGCCATCCTGATCCTTTACCGCCGTCTGCCTGCCAAGCGCATCATACAGGTAATACGTAATGCGCCCCTGTGCATCCGTGGTTGACGTGGCGCCTGCCATCGGTGCATAAACGGCATTGCTCATCTGTGAACCTTTGGGGAACAGCCTTATTTCATCTATATACAATGGCTGCGTAGTAGTAAGCTGAAGGCTGCCGTTTGCCGTAGGCGTAAATGTTGCCATCCATTGGGTCCAGCTGTTCAGCGTATGGATACTGGTATATGCAATATTGCTAAGCCCCGCTCCGGAAATAGTTGGCGTAAAATCCTTTGTCCAGAAAGTCAGGATATAAGTTACGCCGGCAGTAAGCGTTGGTGAAGTAATTACATTGTTGGCGGTAAAGCCCGGGGCTATCAGTTTGTACACCGTCTTGCCACTGATGGCACCGGCTGTGTTTTGCAGTCCCCATTCATTATAGGAAAATCTTCCGTTGGTGACATTGCTGTTACCGGTGGAGGCGGCATTACTTTCAAAGCTGGTAAAGCCTATGTCTTTAAGCCGTCCATTGCTTACATCCGCTACCTTAGCACCGGTTACCGGATCCCATATCATGGATTTGTAGATTGCCTGATCCGATATTTTTGTTTCTACAGGATTGCCTTTGGCATCATATTGCAGCACCTCGCTCATCTGCTGGAAACTTCCTACAGGCGATGTGGTATTATAGGCTGCCAGTATTTTGCTATATCGGTTCGCACTCGAAACAATGCTGATGCCTGTATAACCGGTAAAGCTGATAGGGTCCTTTGAACGTAACGTAAAAAGCTTTTTGGTATTGATTTTGTCGCTCTGGTATTGGAAGCAGGTAATGCTCGCATCGAAAAGCTTATCCATCTGCCCTATAGTGTTCAGCTTCCAGCGTTCCATGCCCACTTTAAGTTCCAGTCCCGCAGCCGTCATATCATAGAGTGTGCCGGGTTGTGCCCCGTCTGTTACGCCGGGACCGCTTACAGCATAGTTGTAAATATTTTTTAGCATGAATTTCTCGCCCCGGCTATTGGTCGTGGTGGTGCTGATGGGGTTATTGCGTTCGTCATAATTATAAGTCACCTGGTCGGTTATAAAAGTTGTCCCGTTGATGTATTTCTGCGTTGTGGTGCTTATCAGCTTTGAGATGCCGGTAAAGGGCCGGTAGCTTTCGCTGTCCACTATTGCAGGGTTGGAGCCGCTTGCATCTGTGGTGGCAAGTATCTTCAGGTTTCCGATTTTACCGGTGGCGGAAGTATCGTCCGTCTCTGAATTATAAGCATTGTTGGTAACGGAAAGGATATTGCCGTACTGGTCATATTCGGTGACAACCAGCGGCAGGCCTATTTCCCAATTCTTTATATATTGCTTGTCGGTAAACGGATACTGGAAATAATTTTTGCTGCCCGTTTTATAATAGGAAGTCCCTCCCGTTCTTGAAATATTCTGAAAGATTATCTCCCGCTTGGAAAGCGATGTGCCGGACTGGTTCTTTGTTTCAACAGTTACCGTAGTATAGCCGTGGTTGGAACCGTTTACAAACTGATGCGGGGAAACAAAACTGTTGTTGAACAGCGTATTGCTGCCGCCGTTGCGGTAAGGATAATCGAAATAGCCGCCCGGCATAAACCTTTGGCCCTGATCGTACGTGTAATCCTGACGGGTATAAACGCCCGGATAATGCGGGTCGGACATTTTTACTGATTGGAGCCTTACGCCGTCATTGGTCGTTGCGCCGAAAAAATAAGCATCAGTCGGTAATGTAATGCCCGCATCCGAAGTTACGTTCGAGAGCGAATGGCCTTCATAAGTAAATTCCGTCAGGCCGCCGGAGGCATTCTTTACGGAAATCAGGTTGCCCGCCATAGCAAAAGCAAAGTCATCGTTCCTGTCCACACCGTAAGCGCCGCCGTTACCGTATTTAGGCGAATGCGAAGGGATGCTGAGCATACCGGCGTTCTGGCTTACCGCCTTGCCGTTATAATAACCGTAATAATCCTGCGAGCCGCTGAACCTTGGCGGCAACCGCAGTTGCTTATAACCGAAAGTATAATAAGGCTCTGTTACACTGCTGCCTATACCGGCAATAAGCACGCCTTTCAAGATAAGCCTGTGGTAGCGGTAATCATCGTCGCCCGTAGTATTGACATCATAACAGGAACCCAGCGCAATCTCCATCGGTATATTCTGGCCGTCCTTGGTAGAAAGAGAATAGCCTTGGTCCATGATATAACGGACCCCTGCACCGACCTGAGCCACCTCTATCTGCTCCAGTACAGGATTGGAAGCCCCGCCTGTAGGATCATCGCAGCGGCTGCCGCTCCGGTAAGTAAAAGTGGCGGTTGTATTGTCCGGGTAGCTGATGGAAGCAATCTGTTTGGTGCTTACATACTGCGTATTGGACTGCACAATGCTTGCTCCGGTCACAGGTGCAACACCGCTGCGCTCTGCCGACGTAAAAGCATTGTAGAGAGCAGTGCTGGTAGAGGTGTTAAAAAGGGGCGTGTCATTGTACAGGTAATTAATTTCCAGGCCGTTATTCTGAACTATCTTACTTACCACCCAGCGGGAGGTGTATTGAAGCTCTGCAGAGCCATAAGTGGAGTTATAATGCTTATAGCTTACATCGCCCTTTACAAAATAGTACCAGTTTCCCTGTGCATCCCTTACCCTGAAGCTCAGCGTGTTGTTGTTGCTGGAAAGCGGCATATGAGTTACTGGGACATCATTGACCAGTATGTCTATTTTGATATTCGTATGCGGGTTGGTAAAGACAAAACCGTCCTGGCCGATATTAAAAGTGAAGGAAAGCCCTCCCACCGAAAAAATAAAATCGTCGCTTTCGTCATCCATATATCTTTCCCCATCCAGAAAATAAGCATTGGGGTCAGAAGGATTGGTGCCGAAATACCGGGCCCATCTACCCTTGACGCCTACGCTGTAGTCTCCCACGTTGCCGGTTCCGGTAGTATGTATCAAGCTGTCATAAGTATTGATTTCATCCGGTACATCCTTCATCACACGGGTAATGCTGCCGCCCGCATTCAGGCTCCAGTGCAGGCCCACGGAACCGCTTAGCTCATCCACCTTTACCCCGGCGGTATTATAGCTCAATGAAATACCCTTGTCCCCGTAGGAATAGATGGGTACCGAAACATTCGCCGTGCCGTTAAACAGGTCGGGGCTGTAAATACTGCCCTGGTTGCCGTCGCCGCTCAGGCCCGGCGCAAGTTTGGTATCCGGTGCGCCGCCTTTCAGCGTTTGCTGGGCATTTCCCTGCAAAGCTGCAACGCAGAGCAGCATAACAGATAGCAATGCTTTTTTTCTCATAATTGTAGATTTTATTTTATGCTTTATTTATTTTTTATTACTCAATTTCCTCAATTACCATAAAAACAGTTCGCATGTCACATGCACGTAAAGATCAAAGGACTTTAAGGTTCGTTCAGTAAACATTTTCATCAGGTATGGTTAATCCCTGATATTAAACAGTATTGGTATTATCGGCAGGAAATCCCGGGGAGGAAGTGATAAGGCTTTCATTCTTTGGGTGGGATATAAAATAAACGCAGATGCTATACATTATCACTTTGCGAAAATAAAAATCCGTTCCTGTAAAACAAACATTTTTGTTTTATTTAACAAAGGAACGGAAAAACATTTAAAAATAAAATGCGCTGTCTTAAGAATGTATTATTTTTTTTAAAACTATTCTGTTGAATGTCTGCACCCGGCCTTTGAGGTGTCCCACACCTCGAAGGTGTGGGACACCTCAAAAACAGCCCTGAAAGGGCGAAATAAAACAACGATGGGTAAAACCCATCGCTATTCTTAAGCCTCAAAGCGAAGCTTTGCTATCCGGAGCTACTGTTTTCTTTTTATAAACCTTAATCCTATCTATCTATGTGTTTCATTAAACCACAACTTGTCCTGTTTGAAGAATAGATACACAGGGAATTATTTAGAATTGAAATCATGACTATGGATGGAAACTCATTTGTCACACATGCAAACTCATTTGCTACAGATGCACAATAATTTGCCACACATGGAAACTCATTTGCCACAGATGCATAATAATTTGCCACAGATGGAAACTTATTTGCCATAGATGGAAACTCATTTGCTACACATGGAAACTCATTTGTCACAGATGCACAATAATTTGTCACACATGGAAACTCATTTGCTACAGATGCATAATAATTTGCCATAGATGGAAACTTATTTGCCACAGATGGAAGCTCATGCTGCAGATGTATGAGAGTGTAAAGCAAATTGTTTAAACAGATTTAGAGCATACAGCAATAGCTGATTGGAGCGGACTGAAAGACAGCCCTGAAAGGACGAAATAGAATAGCGATGGGTGCAACCCATCGTGTCAATTATCACCCATCGTCTCAATTGCCACACCTTGTTATGTGTCCCACACCTCAAAAGTGTGGGACACATAAAAACAACCCTGATAGCACAAAATAAAACAGCGACAGGTAAAACCCATCGCTATCAAGATATATTATATGTTTTTCCTATGATTTACCCTTGCTGGCTCAGCACAAGCTTAGCCTCGTTATTAATCACCTCAAGCGCCACCTCTGATGGAAGATCATTTTCATTCGAGATAATAAAATCAATCATTTTCTGATGCAGCTCCTTTGCAGAGCTATCAGGATTCAGCAAACCTGCCACCTGATTTATCATAGCCATCTCCTGCTCCTTCACACTCTGAACCGTTTTCCATACCTGCGCCGACACATATATCTGTTGGGAAAGATTATGCTCATATTCCATTTTAATAGATTGTATCAGAGCCGTTTGTAAATCGCGTGTCGTCATACCCGTTTCATACATTCTCGGAATCAATACCCTCGGATGGATGCGTTCCATATAAAGCGCCAGTCTTTCATAAGCCTGTAAGCGCAGGCGCAATGTAGTGTCCATGCCCTGCTGGAATATGGAAAGGCGTTTGCGCTCCGTTTCGTTCACCAAAAACTTTCTGACAATAGTGGAAGTAGCAATCAGGACTATGATTGCAGGAATGATATATTTAAGGATTTCAAGAATAGTCTGTAAAGCAGTCATTTTAAATTTTTATTAGTAGTGAATAATGTCATTAACTTAAACCATAAGCGAAGCTTTGCTATGTGCAACTATTGCTTTCTTTATACAAAAAATGAACTATGTATCTATGTGGTTGAAATTAGTTAATGGCATAAGGTTGCAAATATACAATTTCAGTCTTTGCCAAATTCAATAAAAATGCCCGTCATTATCCACCAGGCAAAAGCTATTTTTCATGTTATTAACGAGTTAGGTAATGTCATCTTCCTAATTTTAGCATTTGTAAACGGGCTAATACGCTATCTTTGCCCCTAAACATACCTGCCGCTGAAGCGTTTTTTTAAAATATTAAGAAACATACTCCTGGTGTTTGCCGCTATCCTCATTTTATTGGTGATATTGGTAAACCTCAAACCCGTCCAGAATTTTATAGCGCAGAAAGCGGTCGCAGTACTTTCCGACAAGCTAAAAACCAAAGTAAGCCTTAAAAGCGTACGCATATCCCTCTTCAATGAATTTCAGCTGGAGCAATTATATATCGAAGACCGGCAGAAAGACACCTTATTATATGCAGGCGAAGCGTCCGTAAAAATAACCGACTGGTTCTTTTTTAAGAAACATCCTGTTATATCCTATATCGGGCTGAAAGATGCAAATGTAAAAATGTACCGTACCCGCACATCGGACGTCTGGAACTATCAGTTTGTTATAGATGCCTTTGCTTCTAAATCTTCAGCCCCTTCCAAAAAAGGCAATACCACCTTTGATATTGATTTAAGAAACGTTGACCTCGTTAATGTCAGGTACGCCATGATTGATGCCTGGGCAGGAAGCGATATGCTGGGTGCAGTGCAGCGTTTCAGTATCGATGCGCGTAAAGTGGATTTTAAAAAGCAGATTATAGACATCAATACCATTTCAGGGAAGAATGTTTTATTTGGCTTGCGCGACTATAAAGGCGGACGCCCCCCGCATCCCAAAAGCAATAAAGTGCCCGTTATAGATACTACCCCTTTTAATCCCGGGCATTGGAAAGTAAATATAGATGCGGTAAAACTCGAAAACAGCCGTTTCTTCCTCGAAGATCCCGATACGAAAGCCCCCGCGGGTTATTTCGATCCCTATCACATGGATGTTACCGGAATTGATGTTGCAATAAAAAACATTGCCATAACAGGCGATACCTTAACTGCCGACCTCAATCATTTAAGCGGCCGGGAAAGATGTGGTTTTGTAATTAAGAAATTGGCCGCAAAAGTCAAAGTATCGCCACGCATTTCAGAATGCCGCAACCTGCAGCTGATTACCGGTAATAGCAACATAGGTGATTATTACGCCATGAAATACCGCCGCTTTCCCGATTTTGAAGATTATATCACCAAAGTCGTGATGGTGGGGCATCTGAACAAATCGGAAGTAGGCATTCAGGACATTGCCTATTTCGCGCCTGCATTGGAACAGTATAAAAACTTATCCGTAATCGTTTCAGGAAAAGGCACCGGTACGGTAGACAACCTCCACATGACCGACCTGAAACTGGACGATGGCTTTACAAAGTTTTCAGGCAATCTGTCTATGAAAGGGCTGCCGGATATCGATGCTACCTTTATGGATTATCAGAATGGCGAAATCCGGACCTCAGGATTAGCTGCATATGTATATTCCCCCGGCTTGCGCACGCAGGATGCCATTGATTTGAAAGCATTGCAATCCGTAATATTCAAAGGAAGCTTTATCGGATTCATTTCCGATTTTAAAACCAAAGGAACCATTACATCCAACCTCGGGAACATAACCGCAGACGTCCGCATGAAACTCCCTTACGGACTGCAAAGCACTTACAGCGGCACGGTTTCTAGTGCCGGTTTTGATATCGGAAGGCTTTTGAAGCAGGAAATATTCGGTAAAATAACGATGGACGCAACAATTGCCGGTAAAGGTTTTAATGCCGATTACGCTTCTGTCGATATTAAAGGAAAAGTCCATGCTGCCTATATAAACGGTTATAATTACCACGACATAAGTATAGATGGCTTGCTGGCCTCCAAAAAATTTGACGGTACCCTAAAGTCCGATGACCCCAACCTGAAACTGGGCTTTGACGGTAAAATAGATTTCTCGAAAGCGCAGCCTGCCTTTGATATGTATGCCAATGTAAAATACGCAGACATAAAAGCAATAGGATTGTCAGACGATTCCATTTATGCGGCGGGCGAAATGCAGCTTGACTTTGAAGGCAACAATATTGATAATTTCGTCGGGACCGCCCAGCTTTTTAATCTGCAGATAACACAGAATGGCATTCCCTTAAACATTGATTCCGTAACACTGGTTTCCCGTGTCAATGAGGGCGGTTATAAAGAGCTTTTACTGACATCTAATGAACTGAACGGAAAGGTAACCGGAAAATTCTCCTTACTGGATCTTCCCGCCTCGGCTCAGATGTTCCTGTCTTATTATTTGCCCGAATATGTAAAAACACCTGTGCATGTAAACCAGACGCAGGATTTACAGTTTGAAATAGACATGCGCTCTTCCAATGATTTGATTGCGCTTTTCAATAAAAAGATACAGCTTGGTACAGGCGCCCGTTTCACCGGTGCGATGGACATGCCGCATCAGCAGCTTTCTTTTACCGGAACAGTGCCCTCTTTTAATTACGGCGCTTTCAGGCTGAATAATATTGTCATTAACAGCACCGGAACCTTTACAGGCTTAAGCCTGAATATGGAAGCCAACGGTTTAAAAGCCAATGACCAGGATCTGGCCTCTACCATTCAGTTTCAGACAAATATTTTCAGGGATTCCGCCATCTTTCAGTTATCTACCACAACACCTACAACGCTTGGCAGCGCAGAGATAAACGGTACCGCCTTTGCAAATAACGATAGCTTTTATGTCAATTTCAAGCCCTCCCAGTTTTATATCAATAATGACAAATGGAATATCCTCCAGGGCAATCAGGTTGTATTTGCAAAGAATTATGTCAGCATAAATAACCTGGAGCTTGAATCAGGTATTCAGAGCCTGCATATCAATGCAGACGGAGAAGGAGCGGGCAACAGTATCGTAGCTCATATCAGGAACTTCGACATAGCACCGCTGAACCGCATCCTCGGATTGGAGAACACCTACGTGGATGGGCGGATAAATGGTGATATTGAGGTCGATAATTTATTGAAAGATCAAATGGTCTCCTTTGATATGTCCGCTTCAAATCTCAGGATGAACAGCGACACTTTAGGCGAAGTACGCGCTGCCGGTTCTTTTGATGTTTCCAACTCCCTTATCACATTGAAAGAAGGCAGCGGCCTGTCTTATAAAGATTCAAGAGCTGCTTTGGAAGGCACTTACAGCCTTAAAAAAGAATCGCACGAAAATATTGACGCAACCATACATCTTGACCATGCCGCAGTGAAATGGGCCGAGCCTTTCCTTGCAGGTTATGTGCATCAGCTGACCGGAGAAATTGACGGGGAAATTTCCATTAAAGGAAATGCTTTTGATCCTGTAACTACCGGAAGCCTTACTTTAAACAAGATTGGCTTTGTGCCTGATATTACCGGCGTGCATTATACTATTCCCGAAGCGGTTATCAATGTTACCGATTCCAAATTTGACTTCGGCTCCATTCATGTAAAAGATGATGAAGGCAATGAAGGCATCATGGCAGGAAGCATCCTGCATACAAGGCTCAGCAATTTTAATTTCAGGCTTAACATGCGCAGTGATAATATTAAGGTGGTTGACCTTAAAGATTATCAGAACGAAAATTTTTACGGCGATGTAAAGGCATCTGTGCAGCTAAGGCTTTCCGGCCCTGCCAATAACCTTAATCTTAATATATTTGCTACGCCTCAACGTAATTCCCATTTGTTCATCCCCATTGTTTATGGCAATGATGTGGGTGAATACGACTATATTCATTTCAAACAATATGGCGAATCGCAGCATCCCGTTATCAAAAGCAAAAACAAATTCAACATCCGTATAGATGCGATAGCTACGCCCGATCTGGAAACCACCATTATTATAGATCCGAATACAAAAGAGCAGATATGGGCAAAAGGCAGCGGCAACATCATCCTTGAAATCCCTTCTGAAGGCGATATGCGCATGAACGGTAATTATATTATCGATGAAGGGAAATATGATTACGCATTCAAGCAACTGACCGTTCTGAATTATCAGCAGCAATTTATAATCAATCCGAACAGCGTCATAAAATGGAATGGCGATATTGCGAATGCAGATCTCGATGTATCGGCTTATGCGCAGATAAAAGCCCGTCTGTACGATTTGATTATGGATGAAGTGGATAGGGTTAATCTTTCCAGCGCTGAAATCAGGGATGCCCAGATAATGCAGATGGTTAATGTGAACATGAACATGAGAGGCTCTTTAAAAGAACCTGAGTTCCGCTTCAGGATTGATTTGGCAGAGAACCGTTCGGTGGGTACTTATGCTTATCAGAAGTTACAGCGAATTAATGCAGACGATAAACAGCTTTATACGCAAGTGGCCTCGCTTTTGTTACTGGAGCAATTTGTGCCGCCCGAAGGTATCAACAACAATACGGCAACAGCAGGTGTGATTAACAATATGAGTGAGCTGGCTTCGTCGGCTGCTTCTGCGCAGTTTACCAATTTTGCCAACAAAATTCTGGGAATGCAGGATTTGTCCATCGGTGTGAAGTATAAGTATTACACTTTAAGCGACAATGCGCTGAACGCTAACTTTATTAACAGAAATGAAGCCGGTCTTAACCTTCGTAAGAATTTTCTGAAGAACAGATTGGTAGTGGAAGTTGGTGGCGTGTATGACTGGGGACGTAATACAGGGACTTCAAACAATGAATTGGTGGGCAATTTTGCGGGCGATTTCAGGGCGCAATACTTATTGACCGAAGATGGAAGGATACGTTTCAATGTCTTCCGTACAAGCGATTTCGATGCCTTGAACTCTCAGTTGGTGGCAAGGCAGGGTATAGGCTTGAGTTACAGAAAATCATTCAATGGTTTGTTTGATTTATTCAGGAGCCAGGAAAAAATAAGGGAAAGAAATATCAGGAAAATGGAAGAACAGCGCCAGCAACGTATGAATAAAGATATGCCTTCAAATGCCGATAGTACTGTCACCAATTAAACAGACAGGAACGCAAAAATATTTTTCAGGACAAACGCAATACTTTTTTATGTATTGCGTTTTTTGTTTTAATTAATTGCAAATATTAGACTTCATAACATAATTCATTTCAACAACCTGTAAATAAACATTGCTGAAATAAACTATGGCGCCAAAAGCGGATTGTCTTCTAAATTATTGTATGTTAGACGTTTATTCCCTTAATCACCATTACATGAATAGATTGCTTTACTTGTTTTTTATATTGTTTTGTGTATTTACTACAACCAATGTTGTCGCACAAAATAATCCTCAGCAGGTTACAACAAAGAACTTCAGCATTACAGGAGTTCTTGCAGATACCATTAATCTTACCAATACAGGTTATGCATCTGTATCCGCATTAAATGCATCCGATTCCGTTTTACAAACCTTTACGAGGACAGATGAAAACGGCAGGTTTGAACTGAAAGTAAATGCAGCAGGAAAATATTTACTCTTGATTTCCCATCCTTCATTTGCTACCTATATTGATATTATCGACGTAGATAAAGCAAATGCCGATGTCGGGACGATTATGATGACTTCAAAGAAACAGATGCTGAATGAAGTGATCATTACAGATGCAAGAGCCATTGTAATAAAAGGCGATACAATCGAATATAACGCCGACAGTTTTAAAACCCGCGCCTTCGACAATGTGGACGAATTGCTTAAAAAGCTGCCGGGCATTGAAATAGGTAAGGATGGTAAGATAAAAGCGTATGGTCAGGAAGTGAAAAAAATGACTGTAGATGGCGAGGAATTCTTCAGTGATGATCCTGCCATTGTTTCAAAAACTTTAAGGGCAAGCGCTATTGATAAGGTACAGGTCTTTGACAAGAAAAGCGATCAGGCTACTTTCTCCGGTGTAGATGATGGAGAACGTATCAAAACAATCAATTTGCAATTAAAGGAAAATGCCAAGAAAGGCTATTTTGGTAAAGCGCAGTTAGGTGGGGGATTGCCGGGTTATTTTGAAAACGAAGCGATGATAAATGCTTTCAAAGGCAAGCAGAAAATTGCAGCTTACGGCATCATGTCCAATACAAATACAAATGGATTAGGTTGGGAAGAACAGAGTAAGTATGGTGGCGGCGGAGGTACCTTTACAGAAGATGATGATGGAAATTTTTACTCGACCTACACCACCGATGATGAGGACTGGGGAGGGGAATACAGAGGAACAGGTTTACCCAAAGCCTGGGTGGGCGGCGCATTATACAATAATAAATGGCTGAACGATTCTTTGATTTTCAACAGTAATTATAAGTTTTCAAAGAAAATGAATGAAGGACTTGAAAATGTTACTTCACAATATATTTTGCCCGATACACAATATTTCAATAAGCAGCAATCCAGTAACCGGAACATTGCTGTCAGGCATAATGTGAGAGTGTCAACCGAATATTGGATTGACACATCATCTTCCCTTAAACTGGACCTTTCAGGCGGTTATAACAATACGCAAAGCCTTAACCGGAATGTCAGCGAATCGATGGATGCAGGCGGTACTTTGATTAACAACAATACCACTGCTCAGGAAAAAGATGGATCAAAGAAATTGCTTAATGCAGATTTGCTGTATAAAAAAAGATTTAAGAAAAAAGGCAGGACTTTTACGGCAGACTTCACCGGCTCCTGGACAGACAGCCGCAATAATGGTACTTTACAGTCCGCCTATAATTTATTTTCTATTGATAGCAGCTATTCCATTAATCAGCGCAAATCGGATACTAATACCAATATTACAGGTAAATTAAGCCTGACTTATACGGAGCCGTTAACCGATAAACTGAACCTTCAGTTCAATTACAATTATAACCTGAATCATAATGATGCGGCCAACAACTCTTATGATATTAACCAGGATAACGGAAACTATACCGATGTCTTTAATCCTTTTTATAGCAGCCATTATCTGGTAAATGTCAATCAGCATTTAGGCGGCGCAGGACTCAGGTATAATACCAAGAAGATAAATGCCGGTATTGGCGTCAATCTTTCTGAAACGCATTTTACGCAGGAAGATAAATTGTTTGATACGACCTATCATTATTCTTATTTCAATGTACTGCCCAAAGCCAGTTTCAGGTATTCCAAAAGCCAGAATACTTCTATTTCATTCCGGTATAATGGCAAAGCAATACAACCCAATCTTACTCAATTACAACCATTGCGCAATAACACCGATCCGTTGAACATTACTATTGGTAATCCTGATTTGAAACAGGCTTATGACCACGGCTTCAATGTAAACTATAATACCTATAAAATGCTGAGTTCACAATACTTGTATTTCGGCAGTTATTTTCACGTCATTCAAAATTCTATCAGCAATAAGCAATTCGTGGATAATAATGGCCGGAGCGTCACTCAGTTTGTAAACGTAAATGGTAATTATTACGGTGGCATCTGGTCGGGCGGAAGCAGAAAAATAAAAGATGTTGAAGTAAATGCAGGCATTAACGGAGATTATAACCATGATAATAATTTTATTAACGGCCTTCCGAACGTAAATAACAGATTAAGTTTTACACCGAATCTGGGTGTGAGATACAACAAAGACACTACGCTGGATTTTGATTATAACTTTTCGCCTGGTTACAATCTCAGCAAATCATCCATCCGTCCGGATATAACTACCAAATATTGGCAATTTGATCAGACCTTGAATTTCCACATCAGTCTTCCGTATAAATTCAGGTTTGGCTCCGAGATGACCTTAAACCTTCGTCAGAAGCTGAACCCGGCTGAAACCAATAATAACAGGTTTCTCTGGAATCTGTCATTAAGCAGGTTCTTCCTGAAAGACAGATCGCTGGAACTGAAAGCTTATGTAAATGACTTGTTGAATCAGAATGTAGGATACAGCAGATATAACACGGCAACTTATGTTTCCGAAAGGACCTATAACACCATAAGAAGATATGCTATGTTCAGCATTATCTGGAACTTTACAAAGGTTGGTGGCAGTGCTCCTGCGGCTGACAATGTTATTGAAATAGATAATTAAGAAGTTTAAACTCAAATAAATCCGATGAAAAATATATCATTGCTCCTCTTATTTTTATGTCTTGCTTATTATTCCTCCGGTCAATTCCTGACACAGGGAAAAATTACTTATGAACGCAAAACCAATTTGCGGCAAAGCAAACAAACCGAAGAAGGTAATGAATGGGTAAAAGAACATATCAAGGAGCTGGCACAGTTTACCATTTCTGATTTTACCCTGACATTTAACAAAGAAGCTTCTGTTTACAAATTTGAGAAAGAACAAGAGGTCGGTGGTTGGAAAATGGATTGGGCCAAAGTAGCTACTGAAAACATGGTTTATACCGATTTTAAAACGGGAACTTATACGGCCGCAAAGAGGGTTTTTGAAAACAATTACCTGATTGAAGATTCGATTCCTGCGTTTCAGTGGAAGATTGTAAATGAAATGCGCACCATTGCCGGATATCCTTGCCGTAAAGCCGTTACACGCATTTGCGACAGTGTTGTAATCGTTGCATTTTATTGCGATGAAATTATGGTAACCGGAGGCCCGGAAAGTTTTAACGGATTGCCCGGCATGATTCTGGGCATTGCAATTCCCAGATTATATACTACTTGGTTTGCCACCAATGTAGAAGCGCTGCCACAGGAAGTAGCACCATTTAAACCTGAAAAGAAAAGCAAAAAGGCATCTGTTTCCGCAATGATTGCTGAAGTTAAAAACGGCACAAAAGATTGGGGAGAGTGGGGCGATCCGAAAAAAATACCCTGGTGGCTTACACTCTGATTTTTAAGATGCGTTTAAGCTATTGTATTTTGTGTAATGCATGCCTGAATAATTTTATTTAGCTTTGAATACAACAAAACAAGGTTTTGCCGTTAAGTAGCCTATGCAAATCAAACCAATAACTTTCCTTCGGAGCATCTTTTTTATTCTTATTGCATGCCTTTCTGTCTCGGTTATTCATGCCGATGAATATGATCTTTTGCCTGTCTCTCAAAACAGGAAGATGCTGAAATTAAATGGTAATGTCATAGGGATGAAAGAACAAAAATATGTTTTGACAAAGGATACGGCTATTTACAATACTATAGGAACCATAAAGCTCGATGATAAATTTATCATTGTTCGTTCAGAGGAAGCAACCTTCGACATTAACGGCAATATTTTAAATCTCAAAACAAGTTCTCTTGTAGATGTGAAACGCAACAAGATGAAGGACAGCATGCGTGTGTTTTATTATAAGAATGATAAGTTAATTGGCATCAGAAATATTTCTGAGAATAAACCTGCCGACTCTTTTGAATTTCATTACCTCCGTAAAGGTCTTTTGGATTATTATCGTTCGTTTGATGTTAATGGCGGAGTGGATTACAAAATGACTTATGTATATAAAGGCAAAAAGGTTTTTACCATCCGTAAAAAGGACAAAGGCAATTTTGCTATTGCAATGATTAAGCTTAAATACAAAGAGGACAGGATTTCTGAATGGGAATATTACGACAAAGAATTCCGGAATACAGAAACACGGCGTTTTTCCTATAAAGAAAATAAGGATGGCAACTTTGATGAAAGCTATGCCGTAGTTGATGGGAATGGAACACTTAGAGGCGGTATGACATTGCTTAAAGATCCTTCAGGTAATATTTTAGAACAAAGTGTGGTGGATAGCGGCCGTACGGTTACTGCTTATTTTCAGTACCAATATGACACACATCAGAATAAAATCAAAGAGAAGATATATTTGGGATTGGAGCAGGCAAATGTAGAAAACAGATATACTTACGACACACACGATAACTGGACAAGGAAAGAAATATTTACCAATGATGTTTTAACCGCTATTGTAACCCGTTCCTATAATTACGGAGAATAATCACAGACACTTCATGGAAAAATGCCTATGCATTAAAGAGTTGCCGGATTGTAGTTTTAAGTAGTGCTTTATAAACGAATAAGCCGACAAACATTTGTTTGTCGGCTTATTCGTTTATAGCTATTTGGCATTATGTTTTATAAAGTCTCTTATTTTCCTGGTATAATCAAAATAACCTGCTTCCATCCTGAGCCAGAAGATGATAAAAATAATCACTCCTACCGCAACCATCGCCAGAGAAGGCCAGTAACTTTCACTTGGATTAATAATATAAAAACCACTTGCGCCCAGTATGCAAAACAAACAGAATATAACAATCAGGTAAGGCCCGCCTACATCAATTCTTCTGGGCTTCGAACTTACAATAACTTTAGTACCCGAAGCACCTAAACCCTGCATTTCAACGTGAGTAATTGGTAAAGTTTTAATACCACTGGCTTCTTCTGCATGAGGAATGATTTTCAACATCTTTTCTTTTTCAGTAATCTCAAAATCCATGTGATGTACCTGTATATGTTGACCCAATAGACGTTGCTTGATATCTTCCATAGACAATGGCGTGTTGTAACGATACGTACGATTAAAGATCATATTTCATTTG
The DNA here is from genome assembly GCF_008629695.1 of Taibaiella lutea. Classification (GTDB taxonomy): domain Bacteria; phylum Bacteroidota; class Bacteroidia; order Chitinophagales; family Chitinophagaceae; genus Taibaiella; species Taibaiella lutea. Next base: position 891,507 of record NZ_VWSH01000001.1, on the reverse strand, counting down.
TTTAAGAAGTGAGTGATGAATTACCGATAATTATGCAACAAGATATGAATTTTTTTAATTCCTTTAGTTTATTTGGTTCTTTTTTTTAAATTAACAAAATTTAAGTACATACCTTTAATAAGACACAAAACCATTGGCTTTCGTTGGCAAAAATTAGTTAAATAAAAAAACACTTTTCTCAATTAAAGAATTCTAAATTTTAGTAGTAATTTTCATAATTCTAAAGCTTTTAACTATGCAGAAAATCTACATTTTATTAATTGTTTTGCTTTCTGTTTTTTCCGCACCTTTTTCTGCACAAGGTCAAAATGGAAGTACATTCTTTTATAATAACAGGGATATTGTGCTGCATCAGAATTTACAGGGACTTATTGATAAAGTCAATGGGTTGGGCAGCGTAGAAAAGCCCGTTTTGGTTTATCTGAAATTCAATAAGCCCGTTAATAAATCGTTGTTGCTTTCAAATGGAATACAGCTTCAGTCAAGCCCGCAGGCCGGTATTTATTTTGTCGCAATTTCAGGAAAAATTGATAAACAGTTTTTAGATAAAAACGGCATTGAAAGTTGGGCCGATATAAATGCTTTAGATAAAATAAGCCCGCTTCTTACGGATATTGCTACATCAACCGAAAATAAAAAAATACTTCTTTCTGTTCTCAAAAATATTTCTGCCGACCAGATTCAAAGTTATTTGACGCCATTCAATGGTAAATTACTTCCCGAACAACTCTGGAAAGAGCAGCATATATGGGAAGTAAATATTCCGGCAAATAAAATTTCTGAGCTCGCGGCACAGGACTTTGCGCTCTCAATTATGCCCATTTTAAAACCTCAAGCACTTTTATTTGAAGCCAACGGTTTAACCAATAGCGCAGTTGCACATCAACCAATTGCTTTAGGTGGTTATGACTTGCATGGAGATGGTGTAAGAATTGGTGTCGGCGATAATTCAGATCCATTACATATTGATTATGCCGACAGGCTAACCGCATTCAATCCTGCTTATAGTAATGACCATGCTTTTCATACAACGGGTACTGTCGGCGGCAATGGTATTGTAGATGAAAAATTCAAAGGCTTTGCAAACAAGAGTCTAATAGTTTCTGATTTCTTTAGTCAGGTAATAGCTAATACAACTAATTTTCTGCAGGATTTTAATATGGTTATCACCAACAATTCTTATGGAAATATAGTGGGCGATTGTAATTATGCGGGAACTTATGATGTCTATTCTCAATTTACAGATCAGCAGTTGGTGGATAATCCTACGGTATTGCATGTTTTTGCCGCTGCAAATGACGGAACAAGGAATTGCAGCCCTTTTCCCATCGGATTCGGAACTATTACGGGTTCTTTTTCCACTGCGAAAAATGTATTGACCGTTGGCGGAACAGATAAAGCACAGGAACCTATTAATACGCTAAGTTATTCGTCAAAAGGTCCTGTTAAAGACGGCAGGTTAAAGCCTGAGATTTCTGCGGTGGGCAGGCTTCTGGTAGCAACAATTGAAAATAATACATACGGCGTTAACGGCGGCACAAGTATGGCTACTCCGAATGTAGCCGGTGCTGCGGGTCTTCTGTATCAGCGATATCGCCAGTTACATGCCAATCAGGATCCCAAAGGAGCGTTGATAAAAACAGTTTTGATGAATGGCGCTACAGATCTCCCGCCTGTTGGTCCTGATTTCAAATTCGGCTTTGGTCAGCTGAATGTAGGACATTCATTGACAATGCTGGACAGCTCACAATATTTGGTCGATACTATCAACACCAATATCGTCAAAACGTATAACCTGAACATTCCTGCAAATACATCGAAGGCGAAAATTATGCTTTACTGGAATGACCCGGCAGCGGCGCCGCTAAGTGCAACCACGCTTATCAATGACCTTGATTTGACTGTTACGGATCCTGCAAATAATGTGCAATTGCCTTTGGTATTAGACCCTACACCATCTCAGGTTCAGGTCCCTGCCGTGCCCGAAACCGATCATAGAAATAATGTGGAACAAGTTACGATAAACAATCCTGTGGCAGGAAATTATACCATTAAGGTTAAAGGCTTTAATGTTCCCGAAATAAATCAGGAATATATCGTTGCTTATGATTTTACCCCTACAGGTGTAAGCATGCATTATCCGTTTGGAGGAGAAGCTTTGGTGGGTGGCGATTCCATGATGGTTTATTGGGAAGCTTCAGAAGATGTCAATACTTTCACGCTTTCTTTTTCGCAGGATAACGGGGCAAACTGGCAGGTTATTAATAATAACATTGCTGCAGACAGAAGATATTACACCTGGACTCCTGCCGCAAATATCAACTCTGCTCAATGCTTAATAAAGATAAGCCGTAACAGCACGGCCCAGACCTCGCAAAGCAAGGCATTTACACTTACAGGACGTCCTGTCCTTGCTTTAAATGCTGTTAATGAACAATGTCCCGGTGCCATAAAGGTGAATTGGAATGCAATTCCGGGAATAACACAATACAGGATATTCAAAAAAACAGGTTTTGATATGGTGCCGGTCGAAACAGTTACCGGAACTACTTATACATTCACCGGACTTAATACGGACAGCACTTATTGGGTTGCAGTTGCAGCTATTACAAATGGAAATATCGGTATGCGTTCTGTTGCCAAAAGCCGTACGCCTTCCGACGGTAATTGTGTTGGTACGGCTAATCATGGCGATCTGAGAATGGCAAAAATACTTGCTCCCAATTCAGGAAGAATATTGACAGGTACTGCACTTTCTTCCTCACAACCTTTAACTATTCTGATTAATAATCTGGATGATCAGACTGCCAATAATTATCGTATTTCTTACAAAGTAAATAACGGAGCATGGAATAGTAATAACTATACAGATCTTATAAATCCTGCAGGAAACAGACAAATAACGGTAGCCAACCTGAATCTTTCTGCAGTTGGTACTTATACTATTACAGTGGCGGTAACCAATCTTGCCATAACAGACCCGCTTCACGCCAATGATACTTTGACTTACGAAGTACAGCAAATAGATAATCCTGTCATGAATTTATCGGGCGGGTATGCAGAAGGCTTTGAAGGAACTACAGATATAAGTCTGGTTGGAACAGGTAAAACAGGATTGCCAGGAAAAACAAAATGGGACTTCACGCAAAGCCAGCCTTATGGCCGCCTCAAAAATTTCTTAAGCAGCACTGTAACTATTTCAGGTTCTAAATCCATGAGCATGGATAACAACAGAAACCAAAGGACTGATATCGCAGGAAGCAGTTACAACACGCTTACAGGTACTTTCAATTTAAGTAATTATAATACTGCAAATTGGGAAGTCAGATGTGAATTTGATTATGTAATGTCAGGCATTCCGAAATTTGATACAGGCAATAGTGTATGGGTAAGGGGCAGTGATAGTGACCCGTGGATTCATTTATTGGATTATCAGATTGATACGGTTAATTATGGCGCCGTGTTTCATTCAGGTTCCATACAGCTTTCTGATTTGTTTGCAGCCGCAGGACAGACTTTTACAAGCAGCACGCAGATTAAATTTACGCAATACGATACTTCAAGGATCGAATCTTCTTATTATGGAAATGGTGTAACAATCGACAATTTTAATCTTTATCTCGTTACAGATGATGTTGCTATGATTTCGGTTGATTCTGTTTATCATTACAATTGTGGTTTGAGTTCGCAGGTTCCGCTAAAAGTTACAATCGGTAACGGTGTAAACAATACGGTTCACAATATTGCTGTTTCTTATAAATTGGATAATAATCCTGTTGTTACGGAAATGCTGGATTCCATTCAGGGCAATGATACATTGATCTATACTTTTTTGCAACCGATGGATTTGTCAGTTAATGGTACCTATCAGCTTTCAACATGGGTAAACGTAATGACAGATACTTACAGATTGAACGATAGTATTATCAATTTCACCATCAAGAATCAGCCTGTCATAACGACTTTCCCTTATCTGGAAACCTTTGAGCAGAATGAAGGATTTTATTACGCTGAAGGCAATAATAACAGTTGGGAATACGGAACACCCGCATCGCCCAAAATAGATCATGCGGCAAGTGGCATTAAAGCCTGGAAAACCACGCTGGCAGGCAATTATAATGCACAGGAAGTTTCTTATCTGTACAGCCCGTGTTTTGACATCAGTCAAATGACAAAACCAACTTTAAGTTTTAATATGGCTGCGGATTTAGAAGAACCCGGCACAACCATTTATGACAAGGCTTATGTTGAATATAGTCATGACGGGCATACCTGGATTAAGCTGGGCGCCGCCGGCCAGGGAACAAACTGGTATGGCAATGATTCTGCGCAGGCATGGACAAACCGTGATGAAACCTATTGGCATGTAGCAACTATTCCATTACCGAATGATGAATCAGTTGTTTCATTTCGTTTTGTATTGCGTTCAGATCAAGGTACGGAATACGAAGGCCTGGCAATTGATGATATACATGTTTACGACCTGATTCATCCTATTTTTAATCAGGCACAATTTCCGCAACCTGTTACACAAAACATTGCTGCCGGCCAAAATGCAGACTTCTTAAATGGCAATGATATTGGAATGCATATTGCAAATGGTACGTCCGGTCTTGGTGCAACAAAAGTGCAGGATTACAAGCATGATAATTTTATCAATAACGACAGCACACAATATTTCCTGCCAAAGAATTTTGTAGTTCAAACCGAAAGTGCACCGAATGACAGCGTAACGTTGAGATTCTATGTCCCGGATGAAGCTATGAAAACTATCAGAAATGATCAGGTTTGTTATTCTTGCAATAAGGTTACGGAAGTGCAGGAATTGGGTATTACCAAATATAGTGATCCTAATCTTGCTATTGAAAACAACACATTGAACGATAATGCAACAGGAGTTTACACTTTTATACCAAGGAATAAAATACTATGGGTGCCTTATGACATTGGTTATTATGCCGAAACCAAGGTTAAGTCATTCTCGGAATTTTGGTTTAATGACGGAGGCCCGACGCATGATCAAACACTGAATACAAACATTTTTAATTTTACCGCATCACATTATGGCAATCGTTATGCGCAGTTGCAGTGGAGCTCAAGTATCGACGACCGTACTTTTAAATATGAATTGCAACGATCAGATCCGGATATGAATTTCACAACAATAGCGACTTTAAATTCCTCTCATCAAAATGGAAGTACCTATAATTATATTGATACGGTTCAATTGAACAGCGCTGTTGTTTATTACAGGGTAAAATATACCATGCTGGATACTACCGAACACTTGAGCGTTATCAGAAGCCTTGACTGGTCGGGATATAACGGTGTTGTAAATATTTATCCAAATCCTGTAAGGAATGGACTTCTTTATCTGGAATGGTTTAAAGGATATGGTGATGGTTTGCAATGGAGATTATTAAACATTACGGGCCAGTCCATTAAAACAGGTGCTATAACAGACCATACTTTCTCGGGGAAATATATTTTCAATATGGATGAAATGGCGCTCTCTGCCGGGATTTATATTCTGGAAGTAAGAAGCGGAAAGGAGAAGTGGACATTTAAAATTGTATATCAATAAGTAATCTTTAAATGTATGAGCGGCCCTGTTAGTTTATAACAGGGCCGCTCATACATTGATTGTAAAAGAATTCGTCAGAGGTTGGAAATATTATTTGCAATCAATTTTAATGCATTGTTAAATTCCTCTATGTTTAATGGATTATCAATAAATATAGCATCTACTTCTTCCGCATCGTAGCCCGACATTAAATCAATTAATTGGCCGGATTTTGCGATATAATCCGCTTCATTTTTGCTCAGCTTTGCGAGCATGCCAAATTGCAATGCAAGATCTTTGTGTGCAATTGCCGCGGTTTCAATAATGGCGTTATACGTCGCCTGTGAGATGTCGGTAGTATCCATAATATTATTTTCGGGAGGAATATTTGCTTTGTATATGTTTACGGAAACAAAAGTACGTGAAAATGTGTCGTTGCATTCAGGAGCGTATAGCTGGAAACTTGTTTTTGAAATGTATAGCTTTAGCAGGATATTATTGTAATTTTGCAGCCTTAAGTAATCACTTACTATTTTATGTCATATACACCACAAAATAAAATCAGAATTGTAACGGCTGCGTCTTTGTTTGACGGACACGATGCTGCTATTAATATCATGCGCCGTATTATGCAGGCAAATGGTGCGGAGGTTATTCACCTGGGCCACGACAGAAGTGTGCAGGATGTTGTTGATTGTGCCATTCAGGAAGATGCAAATGCTATTGCCATGACTTCTTATCAGGGCGGCCACGTTGAGTATCTGAAGTACATGTATGATTTGCTGAAAGAAAAAGGTTGCGGACATATTAAAATTTTTGCTGGTGGTGGCGGTGTAATTTTGCCAACAGAGATTGCAGAATTACATGAATATGGCATAACTAAAATCTACTCTCCTGATGACGGCCGCGCTATGGGTCTGGAAGGTATGATTATTGACTTATTGCAAAAAAGTGATTTCCCTACAGGTAATCAACTGAATGGTGAAGTAGGACATATTAAAAATAAGAACCCGAAAGATATTGGCGTATTGATTTCGGCGGCAGAGAATTTCTCTGAATTGCCTGAAACACAAGCCATGCTTAAGAATATTGCGGCACAGGCAAAAGAAAGCAAAACGCCTATATTGGGTATTACAGGAACAGGTGGTTCGGGTAAGAGTTCTTTGGTGGATGAAATGGTGCGTCGTTATTTATTGGATTTCAAAGATAAAACGATTGGTATTATTTCTGTAGATCCATCCAAACGTAAAACAGGCGGCGCTTTGCTGGGTGACCGTATCCGTATGAATGCCATTCGTAATGACAGAGTTTATATGCGTTCGATGGCTACACGTCAAAGCAACCTGGCTGTTTCCAAATACATTCATGACGCTGTAAATATTTTGAAAGCAGCACAGTATGATTTGATTATCCTTGAAACTTCCGGTATTGGTCAGAGCGATACACAGATTACGGATTACTGTGATTTGAGTATGTACGTAATGACACCTGAATATGGTGCTGCTACCCAATTAGAGAAGATTGACATGTTGGATTTTGCCGATATTGTTGCGGTGAACAAATTTGACAAACGTGGTGCGATGGATGCATTGCGCGATGTGAAAAAGCAATACCAACGTAACCATAAATTGTTTGACAAAGATGCGGAAACCATGCCGGTATTTGGTTCTATCGCATCGCAGTTCAATGATCCGGGAACGAATACTTTGTACCGTGCATTGATGGATAAAGTAGTTGAAAAAACGGGTGCGGGCCTGGTTTCAACTTTTCATCCGAGTGAAGAACTGAGCGAAAAAATATTTATCATCCCGCCTGCGAGAACCCGCTACCTGAGCGAGATTTCTGAGAATAACAGGGCTTATGACAAACGAGCTGCGGAACAGGCAAATATTGCTCAGAAGCTGTTCGGCATTCATAAAACCATTGAAACTTTACAGGAAAGTAAGATTGAAGATAAAGATCGTTTGATAAAAGAATTGCAGGAAGTTTATACAAAAGTGCAATTGGACATCGATCCAAAGAATCTGCTTTTGCTGCAAAACTGGGAAGCCAAGAAACGTCATTATCAGGACGAGTTTTATATTTTCAAAGTGCGTGATAAAGAGATTAAAATCAAGACGCATTCCGAATCTTTATCCCATTCGCAGATACCTAAAGTTGCAGTACCTAAGTTTGAAGCCTGGGGCGAGATATTGAAATGGGCTTTGATGGAAAACTTCCCGGGAGAATTTCCTTATGCTGCGGGTATTTATCCGTTCAAGCGTGAAGGTGAAGATCCGACAAGGATGTTTGCCGGTGAAGGCGGACCGGAACGTACAAACAAACGTTTCCACTATGTAAGCAAAGGATTGCCTGCAGCGCGTCTGAGTACCGCATTTGACAGCGTTACGCTTTACGGACAGGACCCTGACCATCGTCCGGATATTTACGGTAAGATTGGTAATTCAGGTGTAAGTGTGCCTTCTTTGGATGATGCCAAAAAATTATACAGCGGCTTTAATCTTGCTGATCCGAAGACTTCGGTTTCAATGACAATCAACGGTCCTGCACCGACTATTACAGCTTTCTTTATGAATGCTGCCATTGACCAGCAATGCGAATTGTACATTAAGGAAAACGGATTGGAAGAAGAGGTAAATAAAAAGATTGATGCTATTTATAAAGACCGTGGTGTTGCCCGTCCTTATTATAGTCAGGGTGTTGGTATTGGTCAGAAAGCAGAAGGTTCGCAAAGCGAATTGCCGGAAGGAAACAATGGTCTTGGATTGATGCTTTTAGGTGTTACGGGTGATATGGTTTTACCTGCTGATGTATATGCTTCTATCAAAGAAAGAACATTGAAAGCGGTGCGCGGTACGGTGCAGGCAGATATTCTGAAAGAAGACCAGGCACAGAATACCTGTATCTTCTCTACAGAATTCTCTTTGCGTGTGATGGGTGATGTACAACAATATTTCATCAATGAAGGGGTGAGAAACTTCTATTCGGTTTCTATCTCCGGTTATCATATTGCGGAAGCGGGCGCTAATCCGATTTCTCAATTGGCATTTACCATTTCAAATGGTTTCACTTTTGTGGAATATTATTTGAGCCGTGGTATGAATATCGATGATTTTGCACCGAACTTATCTTTCTTCTTCAGTAACGGTGTGGATCCTGAATACAGCGTAATCGGCCGTGTGGCGCGCCGTATCTGGTCTAAGGCCATGAAGTATAAATATGGTGGTAACGAACGCAGCCAGATGTTGAAGTATCATATCCAGACTTCCGGCCGTTCTTTACATGCGCAGGAAATTGACTTTAATGATATCCGTACAACGCTTCAGGCATTGTATGCGATTTATGATAACTGTAATTCGCTGCATACAAATGCGTATGATGAAGCTATTACAACGCCAACAGAAGAAAGTGTTCGTCGTGCGATGGCTATCCAGTTAATTATCAATAAAGAATTGGGTCTTGCTAAAAATGAAAATCCATTGCAAGGCTCGTTCATCATTGAAGAACTGACCGACCTTGTGGAAGAAGCTGTACTGACGGAGTTTGACCGCATTTCTGAACGTGGCGGTGTATTGGGCGCAATGGAAACCATGTATCAACGTGGTAAGATTCAGGAAGAATCTTTATACTATGAAACCTTGAAGCATACAGGTGAATTTCCGATTATCGGTGTGAATACTTTCCTTAGCTCGACGGGTTCCAAGACGGTGATTCCTGCGGAAGTTATCCGTTCTACGACAGAAGAAAAGGAATTCCAGATTGAAAATGTACATAACCTTTGGAAACGCAGTGGCGATAAGGGTGAAGAGATGCTGTCGCGTCTTCAGAAGAAAGCGATTCATAATGAAAACATTTTTGAAGAGTTGATGGAAACGGTGAAGTATTGTTCGCTTGGTCAGATTACAAGAGCGTTGTTTGAAGTAGGTGGGCAGTATAGGAGGAATATGTAAGATATTTGACGTTAGATATTAGATTAGATATTTAAATTGAATATTAAAAGAGCCGGACAATTGAAGATGTCCGGCTCTTTTGCATTTTTATTATATTAAGATGTATAGGTGTCCCACACTTTAAAAGTGTGGGACACCTCGTTTCATTATCATTTAATCATAAATTGCATTATCCAAATCAATATAATTGTGTCAATCAATACGCTGCAAACAGAAAAGGCCTTTGTTTTAGTGCTTTTGTTTTTAAGTATTACAAATGCAGTAAATGCACAGACTAAAGTCAAAAGCGATTTAGATTACCGGGATCTGAAAGGTCCGGTAAAGAAAATCCGCTCCCATATTTATGATATCTCGGATAGTACCGGCAAGCAGGAGAAAGTATGGGTATATTCCGAAACGGAGTTGTTTAATAAAGCGGGCAACTATATTTATGATAAAGATGTTCAGGCGAAAACCTATTTTAATGATTCCACGCATTATACTTACGATTCATTGCAAAATCTGGTAGTAGAAGAGGTCTTTGAGGAGCATAACGTTTTAGAAAAAAGAGTTGTCAGTACTTATAACCAAAATAGGCAAACATTGACTGAAATGCAGCTGGAATATGATGTGGATGATGATAGCGGACAGATTACCGATACATTTATACACACTGATCGCTATACTTATAATGATCTGAACCTGACAGATGAAATATGGCGTTCGGCGTTACAATCAGATGGTACCATCGGCCCTTACCGGCTGTATATTAAAAATGTTTATGAAGACAGCGGGCGTATCTGTTATCAATATGAATATCGAAGCTCTGAAAATCCTGCCGTTGCCGATACCAGCTATACGAGAAAAAACAACGCGGGGCAAGTTGTAAAAAGCTACAATTCACAAACCAGTTTTCTGGATTTTTATGATAGCCTTGGTCGGATAATTAAGTTAAGCAGCCTCATGCTTAGAACAGATTCCGTTTATAATCATATTGTTTTTACGTACGATAAATGGGGAAATAAAAATAGTACCACTACTTACGATAATTCCGGCAAGATAATAGGTGCAATGTCTACATCTACATTTTATGATATTGACAGGCGTGGTAACTGGAGAAAGGTAAAAGGTTACAGGGGTGGTAAGCTGACTTATTATTGTGAAAGAAAAATTGAGTATTACTGATTCCCATTTTCAATTAAATAAAGAAGCTGTAATTAATTTAAGAAAGATGACTGCGACGGTGCCTTATAGGGAGTTGAAGGATCTTTCTGCTGCTTTAACAAAGGAGATAGAGGATAGAAAGAAGAAATAGGTATAGGTGTCTGCACTTTAGGATAACAGGTGTCCCACACTTCAAAAGTGTGGGACACCTTTGTGGGACAACTGTTTATTTCTCATCAAAAGCTTCCCATAACTCAATTTTGTTGCCTTCGGGATCAAGAATATGGACGAACTTGCCATATTCATAGGTTTCTATATTGTCCAATATGGTAACACCTTCTTTTTTCAATTCTTCGACAAGGGCTTCAAGGTTTTCGACGCGATAATTAATCATGAAGTTCTGTGTGGAGGGCTCGAAGTATTTGGTCTTGTCAGGAAAGGTGCTCCATAGGGTATATCCTTTTTTTGTTGCGTCGTCTTCCTGGCGCCATTCAAACTTCACACCATAGGGATCTGTATTGAAACCGAGATGGGTTTTATACCATTCGTTGATTTTTTCAGGGTCTTTGCATTTGAAGAATATGCCGCCGATTCCTGTTACTCTTTTTTCCATGTTTATTTATTTTGGTCAAAACTGAATTGAGTTTTATTATCTTTTCTTTTTAAAATAAGGGAACTGATAAGCGTCACCAACAGACCTACCGGTAAAATTTCAGCGTAGGTCATTAGTATAACCACCAATGGATTTTTGTACATCTGAATAAAACTTGCCATTTTCTTTGTTTCTTCTGCTAATTCTGCCGCGCTTGCACCTTTCTTTCTTAATTGTTCCATTTCATGTGCCGAGTACTTTTCTGCAAAATCAGGAATAAAGCAATAATATTCGATAAGCCAGCCGATGACATAAATAGAGGATGCAACGAGTGCAATAAAAAGACCGACTTTGAATGCTTTACCAAAACTGATAATGCCGTCATTGTAATTATTACGGTAATTGCGGACTCCGACAAAAATCAACGAAAACGCGATTATCATAGAAGCATATCCGACAAGCATGCTTTTGGTATAATCAAAATTGCTGTCGGAATGGCAAAGGTTGGCGGTGAAAAGCATCGGAATGGCAACGACGATTCCTGCAATAAGTCCGTAAATGAGAATAGTTTTTTTCATCATGTAAATTATTTTGTTGTTGCAAATATGATGCCTGCAATCCTTTTTTCGCTCATACTTTCGGCTATTTCTCTTTTTAAAACCTGTTTTCCTGCTAAAGATGGAGGCTTTTTAAGGAATAAGTCCTAATCTTCTGGCTTTTTCGGCTGCTTGTGTCCGCCTCTTGACATCCAGCTTTTCAAAAAGGTTTTGGTTATGTGTTTTGACGGTGCTTAATGAAATGAAAAGTTTGGCAGCGATTTCCTGGTTGCTAAGTCCTTCCGCCATTAAGGCTAAAACTTCCAATTCTCTTTTGCTTAGTTCGAGTTGATTAATGACAGCTTCGTTTAGGATAAATTGTTCGTTTCTGGTTACAATTATCTCTTTCTCTACTATAACTGTTTCTATTTTAGGTTTTGAAAGTTTCAACGCGAGCCATATACCCAGGGAGGTAAATATAATCGCAATGGCACCGATGTAAATTTCGAGCGCATGATCAAATATGACAAAACGGAGTTCCAGCCATTTGAGTAAAAACAGCAATATGGCTAAACTGATACTGTAAATAATAGCGCCTTTATTTTTTCGTAAAAGAACCGGAATGTTTATCATGCTGTTCAATGGTTGTCTGTTGGTCAATTGCCCGTCCTTATGAAGGAGCCCGGAATTGTAAGATGCCGTATTTTTAATGCCAAATTTAAAACTAATGTTCAATAGTAATATGTTTTATATGGTCCTGCTTGACATTTTGTTTTTATCTTTATCGTAATCAACGTTTGTCTCGAACTAATGCGCAGCTTATTACTTTTCCTTCTTCTGTTTTTTACAATAACTACAACTCGTGCACAAGATGATATTCAACATGAAATTGATTCTGTAATGAACGGGTTATATTCTGATACTGTCTTCGCAAATGAACTATTCACATTCGATACTACTCGCGCTCATATTAATAAAAAATGGAATGAGATTGATGATTCTATAACAAATCTAATAGTAAGAAAGCATGTTGCAGAAGATGTCGTGATAAGAGATGATTATCCCTATCCGGGTTTTGCTTTGGAAATACAATATTCTCCTACTTATGCATATATTTTACAACATAAATATAAGATACGCAGGCCTGCCAGACATGGATGTATTATTCCTTATTATCAGCGCAAATATGACAGTTTGGTTGCCGATAAACTGAAAAGTAAATTTGGTGTAGATGTATTTGAGCGCACTTTTAAAGAAGCAGAAAAGCTTGATAAAGAAAATAAAGGGCTATTGCTACCATACCTTAAAGACAGTATAAATATTCTTACACAATTGAAAAGAGAAATTCCAAACTGGGATACGATGTGTAGCAGAATGTTTTCTGAAAGGCCTTTAGAATATTTAATTATAACTTTTGAGGGAAATACGGTGGCTCATGTAGATCTTGCTGAGAATTTTTGGGGTATTCAGCCACTGTTTGGTGTTGAAATGCCACGAGGTTTGTTAGAGTCTGTCTTAAATAAATTAACATGGGAAGCTCCTCTTTACAATAGAAAACCAATTGACAAAGCGGTTACATTGAATTTATATACCAATGAAATCTCATGGTTCAATTATTGGGATTAATTTTTAACTACTTTTTTATTAAAGACTTTATTTATGAAGATATTCATTCCTCTTTTGTTACTGTTCTTTTACGCGAACAAAGATTTTGCTCAATCCGCCAAACCTATTGTAATCGGACGAACCGAGGAAATACAGTCCAAAGAGCTAAATGAAAAAAGAAAGGTCAATATTTATCTGCCTGAAGATTACAATCCCCAAGACAGCATAACCTATCCTGTAATTTATATCATTGACGGGGGCATTGAGGAAGATTTCTTTCATATTGCCGGAATTGTAAGATACAATACACAGCCCTGGGTAAATCGTTTTCCACGATCTATTGTTGTTGGCATTGAAAATACAGACAGGAAAAGAGATTGTTCTTTTATGGTAGATAATCTTGATTTTCTTGATAAGGTAGGCTTTAAGAAAGAGAGCTTTACCTCCTATGGCGGTTCCGGTAAATATATTGCCTTTCTGGAGAATGAATTACTGCCTTTTATGGATAAGAACTATAAAACTACTCCTAACAGGACCATTATCGGTGAATCTTTTGCAGGATTGCTTACCACGGAAATATGTCTGAGGCACAGACAGCTTTTTAATGCCTATATTATTATCACGCCAAGCCTTTGGTGGGGTAATGAATTGTTGTTAAAAGAAGCACCTTCCTTATTGCAGGCAAAAAATAAAAACAAGATAAACGTATATGTCGGTGCTTGTAACAAAGACGAAGATACCGTTATGTACAATGATGCGGTTGCACTGAAAGATGTTTTAATAAAACAGGGAGGTAGTGAAACCAATGTTTTCTACGATTATATGCCGGATGAAATTCATTCAACGGTTATACATCAGGCGGTTTACAATGCCTTCAAATTAATGTATCCGCATACGGAATATCAAAAGTAAAATTTGCGACACACTATATGGATAATTTGTCCGACACCTCCGAGGTGTCTGAAATCATGAATTTCTCCTCTGAATTTTTATAAATAAAAATGCGTTCTTTAAGAAATCTGGAAATCAACCAAAGTATTGAAAGAGGTAAACTTGTTTACGACGAATCGTTTATGGATAAGTTTGATGGTGCTATCAATTATCTTATTTCATTTTTATTGATATTTATTTCGATTTGCTTAAGTCAACTTAATACTCAATCAGAAAATGATTTCACTTTTGAAATAATTTTTGCAATATTAAGTGGCACGTTTGGCTTGTATAACTTATATCGAAAGTTAATGGAGAAAAGATTGATAAAAATTAAATCCCGGTTTTCTGCAAAGGAAATTAAAGAAAAGTTGTTGGATTTTGCCATAAAAGAAGAATATGAAATTTACAGGCAAAGCGGTTATTGTCTCATTTTCAATTCTTCCGATTGGGAGATTGATCTTTATAAAAAAACAAGAATAATTTTTATCCGGGATTATGAAATTTATTTCACTGTTATTCAGGATAATTCGAGGTTGAACCGTCCTGTTTATACCACCCATCTTTTTCTTAAGCGTGCTTTTAAGAAATTATTGAATTAATGGTTAATCATCTTATTAAAAGATCTAAACCTTATTGATTTGCTATCTTTGTTGCAATCCAATAACAATTTTTCAATGAAAAAAATTCCTATTCTATTTTCAATTGCTATGGCAAGTATTATAACATCCTGCTCCAACAATGATTCGCCGAAGGGTAATGATACTTCTTCGAATCCATTAATGGCGGCAAGCACATTGCCTTATCAGGCGCCTGAATTCAATAAAATAAAAGACGGCGATTACCAGCCCGCTATTGAAGAGGGCATGAAGCAACAAATGGCTGAAATGGATTCCATAGCCAATAATACGGCGGAACCGACGTTTGAAAATACGATGGTGGCAATGGAGAAATCCGGGCAATTGCTGCATCGCGCTTATGCTGCCTTTAATGTGGTAAGCGGTGCAAATACCAACGAAACATTGCAAAAAGTGCAGGAAGCCATTGCTCCCAAACTTGCTGCCCATCAGGACGCTATTTACCTGAATGCAAAATTATTCAATCGTGTGCAGGCTATTTATGATAAACGCAGCGGGTTGAACCTGGATGCAGAATCTTTACGCCTGGTTGAATATTATTACCAGCAATTTGTAAAGGCCGGTGCAAAATTGACAGATGAAAATAAAACGGCGCTTAAAAAATTGAATGAGGAGGAAGCTGGATTGGGCGCGAAATTTACGAATATGCTGTTGGCAGCTGCTAAAAACGGCGCATTGGTGCTTGATAATAAAGAAGCGCTTGCCGGTATGAGCGATGGCGATATCGAGGCTGCAGCCAAAGATGCAAAAGACGCCGGTAAAGCAGGTAAATGGTTATTGTCCTTACAAAATACGACACAGCAACCTGCTTTAGGTTCGTTAAGCAACCGTAACACACGCAGACAATTATTTGATGCTTCATGGAACAGGGCGGAACGTGGCGATGCGAATGATACGCGCGCAACTATCAGCCGTATAGCAAAAATCAGGGCGGAAAAAGCAAAATTGCTTGGGTTGCCGAATTATGCTTCATGGCAATTGCAGGACCAGATGGCTGAAACACCGGCTGCTGTCATGAATTTTTTCAATCAGTTGATACCTGCTGCCACAGCTAAGGCGCGTAAAGAAGCGGCTGATATTCAGGACTTGATTCATCAGCAAAAAGATACTTTCAATGTAGAGGCTTACGACTGGGATTATTATGCAGACCAGGTTCGCAAGGCGCGTTATGATTTGGATGAAAGTCAGATCAAACCTTATTTCGTACTGGACAGTGTTTTAAAAAACGGTGTATTCTACGCTGCTACACAATTGTATGGTATTACATTTAAGGAGCGCAAAGATATTCCGGTATATCAAAAAGATGTGCGTGTGTTTGAATTGTTCAATGAAGATGGTTCTGCTATCGGGTTGTTCTATTGCGATTATTTCAAACGTGATAATAAGAACGGCGGCGCATG
This sequence comes from Taibaiella lutea, assembly GCF_008629695.1. Lineage (GTDB taxonomy): Bacteria > Bacteroidota > Bacteroidia > Chitinophagales > Chitinophagaceae > Taibaiella > Taibaiella lutea. Next base: position 875,150 of record NZ_VWSH01000001.1, on the reverse strand, counting down.
GATGGAAAATATGGTTGGTCAATCCAAATTATTAGGTACCAAGCCTGTTATCTATAACGTTTGCAATTTTACTAAACCTGCTGACGGCCAACCGGCTTTAATCAGTTTTGATGACGTAACTACGATGTTCCATGAGTTCGGACATGCATTGCACGGGTTCTTCGCAGACCAGCAATATCCAAGTCTTTCAGGAACGGCCACTGCAAGAGATTTCGTGGAATTCCCTTCTCAGTTTAATGAACATTGGGCTTTATATCCTACGATATTGAAAAACTACGCTAAACATTATAAAACGAATGAAACGATTCCTGATGCATTGGTTGCTAAAATAAAGAATGCCGGTACTTTCAATCAGGGTTATGCTTTGACGGAGATATTGGCGGCAGCAGGTCTTGATATGCAATGGCACAGCATCGGAGCAGATGCTCCGGAGCAAAATGTGGATACATTTGAAACGGCAGCGCTTAAGAAAATTCATCTTGACCTGAGCTATGTCCCTTCACGTTACCGCAGCTCCTACTTCCTGCATATATGGTCAAATGGGTATTCTGCCGGCTATTATGCTTATCTGTGGACTGAAATGCTGGACGATGACGCTTATTCATGGTTTGAGGAAAACGGCGGTTTGACAAGAACCAATGGACAACGTTTCCGCGATATGGTGTTATCGAGAGGAAATACGATAGAATTAGGAAAAATGTTCCAGGACTTCAGGGGACATACGCCTGATATCAAACCAATGTTGAAAAACAGGGGACTGGTAAATTAATCTCAATTAAGAGGAATAAATGAAAGGCCTGTCAGCATAGCGCTGGCAGGTTTTTTGTTTATTTTTTGCTAAATCAATCTTTTTGGAACGATTTTTGTATTATATACTTAAAACAAGTATTTATGAAAAAACGATTTACCTTACTATCTGTTTTCGCGATAACAGTATCCTCTTTTTTTGCAGGTTGTACAAAGGACGGAGCCGTTAATATTTTCTCGATTGACGATGATAAAACTTTAGGGTTGCAGACTAAACAGCAAATTGAATCCAATCCTTCTGAATTCCCTATTTTGAGTCCGTCAGCTTATCCGGCCATATATTCTTACCTCAATGGAATGCGCGATGATATACTGAATAGCGGAAAGGTGACTTACAGAAATGAATTTTCCTGGGAAGTGTATGTTATAAAACGTGATGATGTGGTAAATGCTTTCTGCACACCCGGCGGCTACATTTATATTTATACTGGCCTGATAAAATATCTCGATCACAAGTCTTCATTGGCAGGAGTATTAGGTCATGAAATGGCGCATGCAGATAAAAGACATTCCACTAACCAGCTTACAAAAGCTTATGGTGTGCAGGCCTTATTGGATGTTGTAGTCGGAAAGAATCAGAATCTTTTAACACAGATTGCATCGGAATTAGTTACGCTTCAATTCAGCAGATCAGACGAATCTCAGGCTGATGAATATTCTGTCGTTTATTTATGTCCTACAAAATACCGGGCAAACGGAGCAGCTGATTTCTTTGAGAAAATTATAGCTCAGGGCGGAAGCCAGCCACCGGCTTTTCTTAGTACACATCCCAATCCGGATAACAGGGTAGCAAATATCAATCAACATGCTACTGATGGCGGCTGCACTTCAACTATTACGACACAGGAAGACGATGCAGCCTATGTTGCATTCAGAAACAGTTTGCCTTAGTTGAATATTGAAAAGTAATTGATGAAGTATTTTTATAAAAAAAGGAATCTTTATAGTTTATAAAGATTCCTTTTTCTTGTTTTGTTTTTTCTTGTAAGAAACCAACATTCTAACAGCCTGTATAGCTATCAGGGCTATGCCAACGCCTTTGATTATCTTTCCGGCTTTGCTTTTCTTGTTTTTTTCTTTGGTTGAGCTTTCTCTGTCTTCTTTGTTGGCTTTCTTTTTGGAAGAGAAAAGGGAGGGGATGAATTTCAGGGGTGAACCTTTGCCCATAACCTTGTTTGTAAAAAAGCCCAATGCAAAATCAATAGCCAATTGTTGCGGATCCAAAATCTGAACCCACTCTTTCTCTATTTTTTTAGCTTTCTTCCTGAGCCTTGCTTCTTCTTTGTCTAAATCATCAAGGCTGGAAATCCTTTTCCTTTTGTAAACAGTGCTCATAAGTTCATTTTACTTTGAAATGTTTTTAACCTTCTGCATTTTCATCAGAATCATCGTCTTCTTCATGATAATTCTTGGTAAGCAGTATTGTTAACTTACCGGCAAAAAAGCGGATAATTTTTTTACTGAAACCAACTACAATGAAGGTTATGATAAGTATAATCAGTGCTGTGGCAAGGTAGCCCCAGACGGCACTGTCGAACAATACTTTTAAATATTCTGCAATACCTAACAGGACAAATATGCCAAAGGTAAAAAAGAGGAATATTGCAATCATGATGAAAGCAAAATAACCCATTACATTCACCAGGCGTTCAATTACTTCGAGGCGAATTAATTCAAACTTCAGATGAACGTATTGGGTTATTTTCTCCTTAAGCGAGCTAAGAGGATTTTTAAACATGCGGTTTATTTAGGAGAGAACTTAAGCGCTGAAAATTTCTTCTTCAAGATCAGAAGTTTTTTTACTCATCTTGTCCTTAAGTTTATCAATGCTTTTTTTAAGACGATCTACTTGTTCCTGACGTTTGTCTTTGTCTGTTCCAAGTACATAACCTGCTGCTGCGCCTATAGCTGCTCCGATCAATAATGTTGCTACTGTTTTACCTGCGTTGTTTGCCATAAAATTTAGATTTTAATGTGAAATATTACTAAACAAATTTACAATCTTCTATCCTTTTTGTTCGAAAGAATTTTGCTTTTAATAAAATCTTACCATTTCGATAATCATTATAAGCAATTTATTTGCAATTCTTTACACGATGAGCAAAGATATAATTTCTTATTGCGACATTATTGTCAATATAATTAAAATATTTCAAACTTCGTGTGCCAAGTTGTGTTAACTTTAGTCAAATGCAATTGTAACTATGGAATTTTTAAGAACAAACGGGTTAAAACAGATTATTCTTTTGCTGCTTATTAGTTTAATAGGTATCGTACTGGTCTGGCAACTGAAATATTTTATTCCCGGGTTGCTCGGGGCGATTACACTTTATATATTGCTCCGTCAATATTATTTCAATCTGACAATCAAACGAAGGTGGAAGAAATGGATGGCGGCTATGGTATTGATTTTTCTTTGTGTATTGCTTCTTGCATTGCCGATATGGATTATTGTTCAATTACTCCTGCCAAAATTCAATTACGCTTTTGATCATACTGATCAGATAATGGCAAATGCAGCTCATGTTATTGATTGGGTGAAAGGAAACCTGCCTAAATTAAAAATAAATGATGAACAGATTCAGCAAGGCCTGCAACGTATTCTGCTTATTGTGCCGACAGTTATAAATGCAACCTTAAATGCTACGGCAAGCATGGTGCTCAATACATTGACTGCCTTCTTTATTCTTTATTTTATGTTGATGAGCGGCCGGGATATGGAAAAGAAACTGCTGAGCCTGCTACCGTTAAAGGAAGTAAATAAAGATGCGCTTTGGGTTGAAACGAAGAATATGGTCGTATCCAACTCTGTTGGCATTCCGGTGCTAATGATATGTCAATGTATTATTGCTGTTATAGGTTATTGGCTGTTTGGCATCGAACAACCCGTTGTTTGGGGGATACTTACCGGCGTTGCTTCTATTTTGCCGTTAATAGGAACCATGATTGTCTGGATTCCAATTTGTGTTGTTGTTTTTGTAAAAGGAGATATTGGTATTGCAATAGGGTTATCGCTTTATTGTGCAATAGTTGTGTCTAATATTGATAACGTACTGCGGTTTACTATTCTGAAAAGAATAGGTGATGTACATCCGCTTATTACAGTATTCGGCGTTATTCTGGGTTTGCAGCTTTTTGGTTTGATGGGACTTATTTTCGGACCGTTATTGGTAGCGTATTTTATTTTATTGATTAAGATTTACCGGCTCGAATTTTCATCAAAAAAGGAAGTGGATGGCGTTCTTTAACTAAACGAAAAGAGCTTTTGCCTAACTTCGCCGATTCGGTTATTCTTTTTAAACCTTTCAATAAAATTAAAAATAAATTATAGTGCCTGATATTATTCAACTGTTACCAGATCATCTTGCCAATCAGATTGCTGCCGGAGAAGTTATACAACGCCCGGCTTCAGCAGTGAAGGAACTGTTGGAAAATGCCATTGATGCCGGTGCAACAGAGATTCAGCTTATATTGAAAGATGCAGGTAAAGAATTGATTCAGGTTGTAGATAACGGTAAAGGCATGAGCCCAATGGATGCACGCATGAGTTTTGAGCGTCATGCTACATCCAAAATCAGGCATATCGACGATTTGTTTTCTATAAAAACGATGGGTTTCCGTGGCGAAGCATTGGCTTCCATTGCGGCTGTAGCTCAGGTAGAAATGAAGACCCGTCAGCATCATGAAGATATCGGGACTTTATTAATCATCGAAGCTTCTGAAGTTTTAAAGCAGGAACCTGTCGCATGTTCGGCCGGTACCAGTTTTTCCATCAGAAATTTATTTTATAATGTTCCTGCCCGCCGGAAATTTTTAAAATCAAATACTTCCGAGTTCAAGCATATTATAGATGAATTTACAAGGGTAGCAATGGCTTATCCGGAAATATCATTCCGTTTGTTTCATAACAATACAGAACAATTTCATTTATCGACAGGTAATCTTAAAACAAGAATAATAGAATTACTGGGCAATAAATCGGAGCGCAACCTGGTTCCTGTAGAAGAAGATACTGAATTATTGCGCATCAGCGGATTTATCGGGAAGCCGGAAGGTGCCAACAAAACACGTGGCAATCAGTTTTTCTTTATCAATAATCGTTTTATCAGAAATGCTTACCTGCATCATGCGGTTACCACAGCTTTTGACAACCTTATTGAGAAAGATGCTTTCCCCTTCTATGTTTTATTTCTTGAATTAGATCCGCAACGTGTTGATGTTAACGTGCATCCGACAAAACAGGAAGTGAAATTTGATGATGATAAGCTGATGTATGCGTATTTGCAATCAACGATTAAGCATACTCTGGCCCGTTATAATATTGCACCTTCTCTGGATTTTTCTCTGAATGCCGAAATTCAGAACATGGATGCCGTAAGGTTGCCACAAACAGAGCAAAGGAAAGCGGAAACGCAAAGCGGTTATTTATATCAATCTTTTTCCCAGGCAGGAAGGGCACATTTAATAGAAAAAACAAATGATCGCCAGCAATGGAAAGAGCAACGAGAGCATTTTATGCCTTCTATGCCAACCATGCCCTCATTAAGCAATAAAGTAAATGCAGATTCTGATAACGGGCTTTCAGACCAGTCTGCAATGGATTTTGTTGAAATAAGTAATCATGAACAACCGGTGCTTCAATGGAGGGATTATCTTTTAAGTACGATGAAGTCGGGTATTTTGCTTGTGCATCAAAAGAGAGCATTGGAGCGGATACAGTATGAACGTTTGGTAAGCAGGATGGCGAATGAGCAAAAGGTTTCACAACAATTGCTATTTCCGGTCAGTCTGCAACTGACTCCTGCTGATTCGGCCCTTTTGGAAGATTTATTGCCTTTCCTTAAAAACCTCGGATATGAAATTTCGCCGCTTGGCAGTCATACTTATGCGGTAAATGGTGCGCCCCCTGATATACCTTCCGGACGTGAACAATCCATATTGGAGGAATTATTGGAGCAATTAAAACATGAATCATCTAACTTGAAAAATCAGTTGCAGGAAAAACTTTTAAAAACTATGGCCAAACGGATGGCTCAGCCATCCCTGCTTACACCAGGTGCAGCACAATCATTAATTGATGAATTATTTGCCTGCGAACAGCCGCAGTATTCACCCGACGGAGCTAAAATATTTACTATCTTACCAAAAGAAAACCTTGATAATTTATTATAGAAAAACATTTCTTTCATTTTGGAAATTTGCATAATAGATTTATATTTGATTCCAAAGTTATCTTAACGTAAATTTTGGAGTGCAAATTTGTTTATTTTAACCAAACGCATAAATTTGCGGCGACTATTATTGCAATCTTTTTTTAAAACAATCAATTCGTAAAAAACAGAATTATGGCAGACGTAAAAACAGCCACAGCAGCAAGACCAGCCGGAGCACCACGTGCAGCAGGCAAACCAAAAAATTCAAATAGTTTTTGGTTAAATTTAGCAATCGTAGCTGTTTGTATAGCAGCAGGATGGATTATCCGCATCTTTGTATTAGGTGATAAAGCAAACTTTAATGAAGCTGGTCACCCTATCAATTGGAAAGGACAAATGTATAGTGGTGGTGTAATCGTACCGTTCCTGATTGCAATGTTCTTAACGATGCTTGCTTTCGTTATTGAAAGAGGAATGACTATTATGAAGGCAAAAGGTAAAGTGAATGGCGGTGAATTTGTGCGTAAAGTACAATATCATCTTGCAAATAAAAATGTTGATGCGGCATTAGCTGAGTGTGACAAACAAAGCGGTTCTGTAGGTAATGTAATGAAAGCAGGCCTTCACAAATACAAAGAAATGATAGGTAATACTGAATTGACTACTGATCAAAAAGTAATGAGTATCCAAAATGAAATTGAAGAAGCTACGGCTCTTGAATTACCTATGTTGGAGAAAAATCTTGTATTCCTTTCTACTATTACTTCCGCAGCAACCCTATTAGGTTTGATGGGTACGGTAGTTGGTATGATCCGTGCATTCGCATCTATGGGTGAAGGCGGCGGCGCTGATTCTACAGCATTGGCAGCAGGTATCTCCGAAGCACTTTTTAATACTGCATTAGGTATCGGTACTTCTTTCCTTGCAATGATAGCTTATAACTTCTATACTACTGTTATTGATGGTGTGAATTATAGCATTGATGAAAGCGGATTTACATTATCACAAAGTTTTGCTGCTACTTACAAATAAGCGCAAATTATCTTTGTGGAAAATATCAACCGCTTCGTCTAATATAAAATAACAAGAAATGCCAAAAATAAAACTGCCTCGTAAGAGTACGCATATAGACATGACGGCCATGTGTGATGTGGCGTTCCTATTGCTTACCTTCTTTATGTTGGCTACAAAATTCAAGCCGGAAGAGCCTGTTCAGATCACTCAACCGGCGTCTACGTCAACCAAGATCATTCCTGAAGGTTTTATGTTAATTACCTTGGATAAAAACGGAAGGGTTTTCTTTGATGTCGACAAGAAGGATCAAAAACAGGAACTGATTGAAAAAATCAATGCTGACAAAAATTTAGGTCTTACTGATCCTGAAGTAAAATCTTTTGTAAATGGTGCAGGAGTTGGCGTTCCTTTTTCTCAATTGAAACAATATCTTGCTTTATCGCCCGCTCAACAAGCGCAGTTTGACAAAACGGCAAAAGGTATTCCAACAGATACAACAGCGAGTTATGAAACGAATGAATTGGCCTATTGGTTAGCATCGGCGCGATTCTTTGTGAAAAGTAAAGATAAGGACGGCAATGATGTACAAGGTCGTATTGCTATCAAAGCTGATGGAGCCGCTAAATATCCTGAAATAAATAAAGTTATCGGGACTTTAGGGCATCTTGGAATATTCAAATTCAGCTTCTCTACCAATTTAAAGGGAATACCGCCGGGAACGGCTTTAGCTGAATCGAATTCGAAAAATAAAGCCGAATAAAGTAAATTCAGGTTCTTTATAAGAACATTTAACTAACTTAATTAAATAAAATACCATGGCAGAAATAGAGGTAAAAGGTGGGAAGAAACATGCCCCCCGAATTGACCTTACACCAATGGTGGATTTAGGATTCCTGCTTATCACCTTCTTCATGCTTACTACAACCATGTCGAAGCCAAAAGCGATGGAAATCCAGATGCCGTTTAAAGATCCAAACATGAAAGATGAGGATAAGAACAAAGTCAAGAAAGACGAAGCGCTTACCGTTCTTTTAAGTAAAGATCACAGGATTTATTATTATAATGGTATTGGAGACGACCCGACAAATCCGCCGCAGGTAGAAGTAACATACTTCAAAGATAAAGATGGTATCAGAGACGTATTGATTAATAAGAAAAAAACAGTACAAAGTCTTATTAGCCAAGGTGTGCTGAATGCACAGGATAAAGCAATCGTTTTGATTAAGCCGGACAGTACCAGTACTACTGAAGACCTTATTAATATCCTTGATGAAATGACTATTAATGCGATTCCGGTTTATGCAGTTGTTGATATTACTCCGGTTGATCAGGATTTTATCAAAGCGACAGAAGCCGCTAACCCGCAATAATATTTTTATGAAATTTTAAGATGCCTGCATCTTAAATAAAGAAATTACAATCATGGACATAAACAAAATTTTAAACGCCGATTACCTCGACATCCTTTTCGAAGGACGTAATAAGCAATACGGCGGTTATGAACTTCGAAAGAAGTATAAACGCAGGGCAGCTATAGCGGGGATAATATCTGTTTTGACTGTGGGTGGTTTATTTGCAGGAACAATGATAAAATTACCGGAACCTAAAGTAGCTGAACTTCCTCCGATTACAGATGTGAAGTTGGCTGAGGCTCCTCCTGTGGATCCACACAGGCCACCGCCGCCGCCGCCACCACCTGCACCACCTCCGGTAAAACCAACAGTGAAGTTTACGCCTCCTGTAATCAAAAAAAACGAAGAGGTACGTGAAGATGAAAAACCGGAACCACCAAAGCCTGAAGAAAATAAGGTTGTAGGAGCAGCTAAAGTTGAAGGTTCTGATGATCCGAATGCTATCGATCCGGGTTTATCAAAAGCGTCCGGTACAGGTAACGCTCCTGTTGAAGCAGCGCCGGTAGAGGATAAAATCTTTACTTCGGTTGAACAGACAGCAGAATTTCCGGGTGGCATGGCAGCATTGCAAAAATATCTTGCAAACAATATCAAATTCCCTACGCAAGCAAGGGAAGATGGATTATCCGGCAGAGCTATATTGCAATTCGTTGTTGACAAGGATGGTAGCATTACCAATATTGTTGTTCAGCGCGATGTGCCAGGTAGTGGGTTCGGTAAAGAAGCTACCCGTGTAGTTAGCGGTATGCCTAAATGGAAACCGGGAAGACAAAACGGGCAAGCAGTCAGAATGTACTATACATTACCTGTTACGTTTAAGTTAGACCAATAGTTAACAATTTACTTTTATAAAAAAGATTGCCAGTAATTTGGCAATCTTTTTTTATTACTCCGGCTCTATATTAAATTTTTGAATACCACAAAGTATTCCGTTAAATTTGCCCCCATAAAAAATATATTCATGTCTCAATCAAATGGAATAGTGAAAGGTCTTTTGGCCTTAGGAATGATTACAGCTTTTGGCTTTGCTTCTTGTGATTCTAAAAAAGCCGCAGAAAATAAAACAGAAACAAAACTAAATAGTACAACAACGAATATTGCAGGTACCAACGAAGGCAGGATTGCTTATGTGGATATGGACACCTTACAGGTAAAGTATATTTTTCTGAAATCTAAAAAGGAAGAATTAGAGAAAAAATCGGCTAATCTTGAAGCAGAACTTGCAAGAGGCGGGCAAATACTGCAAAATGAAGCTATTGCTTTTCAAAAGAAAGCGCAATCAGGAGGTTTTACTACGCAGGCAGAAGGCGAAGCTGCGCAACAGAGATTGCAAAAAATGCAGGTTGACCTTGAAAATAAAAGACAAACATTGGGTGCGCAACTTATGAAGGAAAATGATGCGTTTGCCAAGGAACTTCAGGACAAGCTGGATAAGTATTTATTGAAATACAACCAGGATAAAAAGTATGATTATATCCTTTCTTATCAAAAGGGTGGTTCCATTCTTTTTGCAAATCAAAGTTTAAACATAACGGAAGAAGTAGCAAAAGGCATGAATGAAGATGACAAAGCAAAATAAGAATACCTTTTCAAAAATATAAATTAAAGGGGTGATTCAGTTATACTGAATCACCCCTTTAATTTATATCCAACTTAATAAATTTGACAACTTTTAAGAAGGTGTCAAATCTTGGAAAAAAAATATTAATGTCTGAAATGACGCATGCCCGTAATCACTAAAGCCATGCCGTTTTCTTTGCAATAAGCAACCGTATCTTTATCACGGATAGAGCCACCGGGCTGAATTACAGCAGTAATGCCTGCTTCGTGTGCCATCTTAACACAGTCGTCAAAAGGAAAGAAAGCATCGGATGCCAATACCGCATCGGTCAAATCAAAACCGAATGCGTGTGCCTTTTCAAGCGCATGGCGTAATGCATCTACACGACTTGTCTGGCCGCAGCCTTTACCTAAAAGCTGTCCGTTTTTAACCAATGCAATTGCATTTGATTTAAGATGCTTACAGATAAGATTACCAAAGACCATGTCTTTCTTTTGTGCTTCTGTAGCCGGTTGTGCACCTTCTTCTTTCCAATCGATGTAATTGCCGGAATCGGCATCCTGCGTTAAAATACCCCCCATTACATTCTTGAAAATAGTTTTGGTTTGTAATGGTTTTTTCTGGGCAAGTAATATGCGGTTCTTTTTGGTTTGCAACACTTCCAACGCATCTGCATCAAATCCCGGAGCAATGAGGATTTCAAAAAACAACTCATTAATTTTCTGAGCAGTTGCCAAATCGATATTCTTGTTGGTAACCAATACGCCACCAAATGCACTTTCCGGATCGCCGGCCAATGCCGCATCCCATGCTTCAGGCAAAGATGCTCTTTGTGCAACTCCGCACACATTTGTATGCTTGATGATTGCAAAAACAGCATCGGCATTATTATCAAATTCAGCTATCAGTTGCGCTGCAGCATCAGCATCTACCAGGTTGTTGTAAGAAAGCTCCTTACCATGCAGCTTGTCGAAAGTCTCCGTTAAATCGCCGTAGAAAACACCTTGCTGATGCGGATTTTCACCATAACGCAATATCTGTTTGCCATGAAATGCAGGAATGATAGTGCCGTTGAAATAATTGTTGATAGCGATATCGTAATTCATTACAACATAGAAAGCTTTGGCAGCGAAGGCACGGCGTTGTTCTAATGTTGTTGCGCCATTTTGTGTTTTTAATAATTCCTCTAAAGCAGCATAATCTTCTTTAGCGGCAATAACAGTAAGGTCTTTATGGTTTTTTGCTGCGGCACGAATCATAGATGGCCCGCCGATGTCAATTTTTTCTATGATTAATTTTTCTTCTGAAGTTTGTTTCAATGTTTCTTCAAAAGGATATAAATCCACTATCACCAAATCAATTTCGGGAATATTGTATTGCTGCATTTCTTCAAGATCCTGTGGCAGATCTCTTCTGCCCAGTATGCCGCCAAAGATGCCCGGATGCAATGTCTTAACGCGACCTCCTAAAATAGAAGGATAAGTTGTTACATTTTCAACAGGCACACATTTTATGCCAAGATCTTCAATGAATTTCTGAGTGCCGCCGGTAGAATATATAGTAGCTCCGATACGTTCCAATTCTTTTACTATTGGTTCCAGGCCGTCCTTGTAGAAAACAGAAATAAGTGCAGATTTGATTTGCTTGTTTGACATTGAAATGCTTTTATAATGAGGCGCAAAGGTCTGAAATGAATGCAATATCTGCAAATCAATTGCTTTGGAAATTTAAAAATCAGCAAATAGGTTATGTGAAAGCTATCGTTATTGTCTGATAATAAACCGTGGAGTGACTTTAATGACTATAGTTTTTCAGGGAAATTTTTAATAAAACACTCATTTCGCGTATAAATACGTATTAAAAATGTGAAAAGTACTTATGCTTTTTATTTTGTTTATTTTTAGTTTTGTTTTAAGTTTAGCAAGCGTGAATTTTAAAAATCCTAAAACCCATTTTTATGCTTAATAATGTTGCGCTCGATGTTGTAATAGGACTGGTTTTCATCTTTTTACTCTACAGTTTATTTGCGACTGTTGTTTCTGAAATTATAGCCACGGCTCTTGGACTTCGTGCAAGAAACCTGATGGAATCCGTCGGACAGATGCTGGAAGACGAAAAAGACAGGAGTAAACTTGAAAAGGTTATTGATTCGCTACGCTTAATGAAAAAGCCTGATGGGGATTTTGTGAAAAAATTCTATCAGCTTCCGGAAATTAAAAAATTAAAAAATACAGGTTTTTCTTCTTTGCCTTCTGTCATGCGTTCAGGAAGTTTCTCAAGAGCAATATATCAGAAATTATTTGGTGCGGGTTTTATAGATAAGGATAGCATTGAAGCGAAAATTATGGAAGGTGGTGATATTCTCAGTCCTGAAACGAAGATTTATGTTTTGAATTTGTGGAAAGATAGTTATGGTGATATTGAAAAATTTAAAGCATCGTTGGAACATTGGTTTGACAGGACAATGGAACAATGTACCGAATGGTACAAACGTAAAATTCAGGTAGTATTATTGATACTTGGATTTGTAATGGCTTGGTGCTTCAATGCTGACACGATTGGAATTATTCATAAACTTTCAACCGATAAAAAGGCCAGAGAAGAAATGGTGACGATGGCAACGGCCTATATTCAGAATAATAAAAATATACCGATAACACCAACTAATGGCTGTGACTCATGTGATTCTGTGAGCGTAAAAAGTTTCAATCAAAAGCTGGATTCTCTGCTTAAAATTAAAAGCCAATTGGATAAGGATATTGCGAAAGCCAACTCCCTGTTGGGTTCCGGTTCCTGGCTACCTGATTCCGTAATGGTGTTAAAAGATAGCGCCACCGGAAAACGGCTTTATATTCCTGAACTGGATGCAACAGCTGCTTTGAAAATCAGCAAGCTTAGCAATGCTACGGTTAACAAATATTATGTGTTTAGCTCCTGCGATAAATGGCATTATTTATTCAGCATGTTTTGTGTCCATTTCATGGGTTTCCTAATCACTGCAATTGCTATTTCTTTAGGAGCTCCTTTCTGGTTCGATATGCTGAATAAGCTTATTCAGCTTCGTACATCCGTGAAACCTGATAATAGCAACGATGATAATGCGAATGCCAATAACAATGTTTCATCACCAAAAAGAGAAGCATAATGAAAGCCGTTGTTTCGAAATATTTGAATGTACGTTCCGGTGAACCTAAAGTTTTACCGGATAACAATATCGGCAATAAGTTCTTTAAGCCCGGTGAAACAATTGATATAGCTGATAAGCTAGAAGGCGAAACATATAAAGGTAATAACATCTGGTATAAATTATCGGATGGAACCTTTGTCTGGAGCGGCGGCGTGGATAGCAGCATTGAAGTGGCTGCAGTTATTCCACCCATTTCTTCCAAGACAAGTAGTTTTATTGAAGGAAAAATGAGTTGGGCACATGATAGTATTATTAATAAAGGCTTTGGCATTGTAGATGCATGGAATAAATTAGGGACAAGAGGCGATGGCGCTGCTATAGCTGTTTTTGATACGGGCATTACAAGTAACCGTGCTGACTTCATGAATATAAAAATGACCGGTTTCCGGCAAGTGCCGCATTGGAGTGCTATAGATGGAGATGGGCATGGTACTAATTGTGCTTCTATGGCTGCAGCTACAGGCAGCAGTTTGTTATTTGGTGTAGCGCCCGAAGCAGATCTTTATGTTTATAAATGCTTTGGGAATACAATAGATCAAGATATTACGGATTTTAAAACCGGACTGCAGGATTTGAATAATCGTAACCTGCCATTCGATATATTATCTGTCAGCTTTAGTAATCCCGATTACGATTCTGAGGCAGCAGATACTATTACACAGCTTGCACAGAAATATATAATTCTGGCAGCAGTAGATCATACTATGAATGCAGCTCTGATTAACAATAAACAATTTCCGGCTTCACTGCCTAATGTAATGGCAGTTTGTGCAGAAGATCAGCTGCATAATCTTCTGCCGGCTTCTTTTATAACCAATAATACTGTATGGATTTTTCCGGGCGATAAGCTTAAATGCCTGGATCCATTGGGAAGTGTAATGACAAACGGTCAATCAAGCATTGCAACACCTTTTGCAGCAGGCGTTATCGCACTTATAATTTCTTTTATGCGAAAGAGTGGCAAGGATGTTTTACCTGCTACTTATACCAGAATCATTCAGTTTTTAAAAGATAATTCCGATTCAGTAAATGATCCTACGGGAAATAATATACAATATTTAAGACCAAATATCAACCGCATTTTAGCAAACATTAATAATCTTAAAAATTAACCATCATGAAAACAATTTATATTTTACTGCTTCTCATTTTTGGTATTTCATTTCGTCTTATGGCGCAATATGAATACTACGATGCTATGAAAATAAAAGAATATACTGAAACCGGTTATCGTAATCTTTCCGTTCAGGATAAGGTAGATCTTGCGAAAAGATTGACAAAATCACAATCTATTAATATCGATAATATAAATGCTGATACCATTTCAAAAGTAGTTATTAAAGGAAACGATTTTTTAAATGGATTATTTAAACTTCCTCTGAATAATAATGATTCCAATATAAACAGGACCGGAGGCCAGGCGAGCAGATCTTTTTTAGGTTCATTTCCCACATCTCCTTCATCCGTAATTTCCTCTATCGGCGGCATTGATGTCACTAACATTGCCAATGGTGTTGCTATGTTGATGATTGACAGAGCAAAGCAGGAATTAACTATTTCATTCTTTAACCGCTTTCAGGATTATTCAAAAAAGCATCCTGAATTCCAGGTATTGTTTCCTAAAACGACTGATAATCTGATTCACCTGCTTGCGTATAAATATCCTGAAATGTTGCCTGCATTGAGAAGCAGCTTTTTTGAAGATTTGGACAAACTGCCCATTCATCTGGATGATGTTCTGGAGTTGCCAAGATATAAGGAATTGCTTGCCAATTTTCCGGAGATAAGAGTTGCAGTAAGAACTGTTCGCCTGATACAGGAAATCGAAACAGGTGAATCGAATGCTGCAGAAGTGTTGACTCAATTCGCTTCTTTCAAAGAATGGACTGAGCCTAATACTTCTGATGCTTTCTTCAATTTTGGAAATACGGTAAAACTTGCTGATATCATTTCTCAAAGCCTTCGGTATAAATCGGATTTTGGAACACAAACAAACATTGATAGTACCATCCATATCAACAATGATACTATCATTACAATCATCAACAAAAGAATCAGCTCCTCCGATACGGGTAAAAGAAAAGTAGATTCAATGGTGAGATTTACTATTACAAGCTACCAACTTGCTTCTAATATTATTTCGAGTGATACTAATACAATGATCAATATATCACAAAACACATCTCAAAGCAATAATGAAAAAAGAATATGGATTACTGCCAAACAGGCAAAAATGCTGATTGAAGATGATACTTTGTTCAAAATATATCTCGGTTTGATATTGGAAAGAGTAAAGAAAGAAAATATCGAATGGCGTACTGAAAAAGATACTATTTCATTTGCTAACATAATGAATGAAAATGCCGGGCGTATTTTTCTGTTTCAAAGCAAAATATCCGAATTTATAGTGCTGGCAAATGCCATTGATAAGGTTACAGATTCGCTTGAAGCAAAAATCAAAAGCCATGTTGCATTTACAGAAGACGATTATTTCGATTATATAGACGGTTCTATGAATGTGATTGAATACGCTTTCTCCTTTGCGGCTTTGTTCGACAGCACGCTTGATGTTTCAGCCTATACCAATATCGCCAGAAATGCTAATGACCTTTATCGTCATGTCTATAAAAAAGAATATACCCAGGCACTTTCCGATGCTATTGAAATAATAGGAGACGCCGCTAAACTGATTGATAAGAGGCAATATACAGGTCTTATGAGAACAGTACCGGTCAGCGATACAGTTGCTATGCAAAAGGCTATGAAGACCAATTCCTTTAGCATGACAGAAAAGCAACATTTCGACAGTACTTACGCCGGTCGTGCTGTTGATAGTGCCGTTATAAACAAGATATATTATATAGTCAATGCACAGGATAAGCTTCAGGCATTAATAGATGTATTGAGTTCGCTGAACAAATACGGATTGTTTATGGCCAATATGATTGATGCCAAAACTCCTGAAGAGGTACAGTATGTTTTGGATAACGCCATTCTTCCGGTTGGCAGTTCTTCCATCAAAAAGCATGCTTGCTTTAATGTTTCCATACAATCTTATCTTGGCGCATATTACAGGTTTGCAGGCAAAGACCATCCTATTGATAATGCATGGGATGATCGTTTTGGCGTAACCGCACCCATTGGTATATCCGTAAGTCACGGTTTCAATAAAGGAGGGTCACTCAGTGTATTTGCATCTTTATTCGATATCGGCGCTATTGTAGATTATCAGCTTCAGAAAGATACAGTAATTACATCAGCAACTCAGACAGGTACTGCCATCCAGAAAGACTATAGTATTAAGCTTCAACAGATTATTTCACCGGGATTTTATCTTGTTTATGGTGCCCCATGGAATATTCCGCTTGCTTTGGGCGCAGGCGCACAATATGGTCCCGGCCTGGGAAAAATAGATTTAGGAACCAATGATCTTCTCGAAAGAAATCCTTCCTGGCGTTTCAATGTATTTTTAGCAGTCGATTTACCCTTCTTCAATTTGTGTAACATAACAAAGGGTTATAATTTCAGGAAAAATTAAGGAGACAGAATAGAATTGATATTACTATTCATTTCCGCAGCCGGATAAAATGATGCAGCTATAACCTGATAGCTGCATCATTTTTTTGCAGGTTTATATTATGAAATTCTGTTTTGAAATACCAATCCTTCTGAAACCTTACATTTGCAGTCAATTACGGAAAAGAACGTAAATCTCTTTCCTTCCGGAAAAATACTGAATTGATGCGCGGAAAAATAATCAACGACCCTGTTTATGGCTTTATACGTTTCCCCGAGCAGGAAATGATGCAGGTTATAGAACACAAATGGTTTCAAAGGTTAAGGAGAATAAAGCAAATGGGGATGGCGCATCTGGTTTACCCGGGAGCGGTTCATACAAGGCTGCACCATTCTTTGGGCGCTGCGCATCTCATGAATATTGCTTTGTCCGAATTGAGGAGCAAAGGCATCGATATCAGCCGGGACGAATGTATTGCGGCCCGTCTGGCTATTTTAATGCACGATATTGGTCATGGGCCCTTTAGTCATGGATTGGAGCACACCATTGTGCACGATATTTCGCATGAAACTATTTCACGGCTTATCATGCAGCGCCTTAATGAAGAAATGGACGG
This sequence comes from Taibaiella lutea, assembly GCF_008629695.1. Lineage (GTDB taxonomy): Bacteria > Bacteroidota > Bacteroidia > Chitinophagales > Chitinophagaceae > Taibaiella > Taibaiella lutea. The sequence continues at coordinate 857,883 of NZ_VWSH01000001.1, read as the reverse complement.
AATGCTGACCTATGCCATTGCTATTTTCGACAATACACATCCGAAGACTTTCTTACATCAGCTGGTTTCGAGCCAGCTTGATATGGACCGGATGGATTACCTGAATCGCGATAGTTTTTATACTGGTGTTTCTGAAGGTGTTATTGGTTACGATCGCATTCTGCAAATGCTTACCGTTAAAGATGGCGGACTTGTGGTAGAAGAAAAAGGCATTCATTCAGTTGAAAAATTTATTGTAGCCCGCCGTCTGATGTATTGGCAGGTTTATTTACACAAAACTGTTTTAGGCGCCGAGCATCTCATCATCAATGTGTTGAAAAGAGCGAGAGATCTGGCTCAGAAAGGTGTGGATTTATTTGCTACGCCAAGCTTTCGTTTTTTTCTTTACGAAAAAATAAATGGTCATGATTTCCTTTCGGAACCCGCCATTCTTGAAAAGTTTTGTCTGTTGGACGATGCTGATATTGCTGCTTCAATAAAAGTGTGGACAAGCCATCCCGATAAAATTCTTTCACAGCTTTGTTCCATGCTTGAAAACAGAAGGTTATATAAAGTAAGGCTAAGTACCCAGCCTCTGGAACATGAATTTGAAAAGATGAAACAAGTGGTGCTGAATGCCGGACAGATAAATGAAGAAGATCTGGAGTATTTTCTATTTAAAGGCACTACCAGCAATAATACTTATAACCAGTATGATGAAAAGATTAATATTCTGATGAAAAACGGTGATATACTTAATATTTCAGATGTTGATAATGCGCTGATAAGTTCAGATCTTACAGTTCCTGTGGAGAAATTTTATATTTGTAGAATGCCCTGAGTTTTTTTCGTTATATCAAAATAATGGCCGGGCTCCGGATTTTATTTTTACTTTTATATTGTTAGCATAGGGGTAACGCAATTATAATGTGTTTATAAAGCAATAACATTTTATATCATTGTTCGTGTCTTCGACGACAATGAATTTTACTTTTTAATTAGAATAATATGCAGTTTACAGCAGCGCAGATTGCGGCTTTGATTAATGCTAAAGTGGAAGGTAATCCTGATGCGGCTATTAGTGATATTGCGCGTATTGAAGAAGGCAGGAAAGAGGCATTGAGTTTTGTCGCTAATCCCAAATACGAACATTATTTGTACGAAACCAAAGCGGGCATCATTATCATTAATGAAACGCTTGTGTTGGAAAGACCTATTGACGCTACTTTGCTCCGTGTGCCGGATGCTTATGCTGCATTTGCCGCTTTACTGGAAAAATACAATGAAGTAATGGCTATGGGCAATGTTAAGAAAGGCATTGAACAACCTTCTTTTATTGATGCTACAGCGCAGTTAGGCAACGATGTTTATGTTGGCGCATTTGCTTATCTGGGTAGAAATGTGAAGATTGGCAATAATGTAAAAATATTTCCACATGCTTATGTGGGTGATAATGTTGTGATTGATGATGACAGTCAGATTAATGCCGGCGTGAAAATTTATCATCAATGTAAATTAGGTAAAAGAGTGATTGTTCATGCAGGAACCGTTATCGGGGCAGATGGTTTTGGTTTTGCACCGCAAGGTGATGGAAAATATAAGAAAGTGCCTCAACTGGGAAATGTAGTAATAGAAGATGATGTGGAAATAGGCGCTAATACCACGATAGACAGAGCAACTATAGGTTCGACGTTTATAAGAAAAGGTGTAAAGCTGGACAATTTAATACAGGTTGCACATAATGTTGAAATAGGCGAGGGCACTGTCATTGCCTCTCAAACAGGTATTTCGGGCAGCGTGAAAATAGGTAAGCGCTGTATGATTGGCGGTCAGGTTGGTTTTGCAGGACATATTTCCATTGCGGACGGAACAAAAATCGGCGCTCAAAGCGGCATGTTAAAACCTGTTGTTAAAGAAGACACGGAATATTGGGGTTCGCCTGCATTTGATTTCAAGGCACATTTGAAAAGTCAGGTAATTTTTAGAAATTTACCTGATCTTACGCAACGCATCAAACAATTAGAAGAAAAATTGAACGCTGTTTTGGTTAAAGGGAGTTAATAGTTTAATAATATTAGCAATTGGATTATCTTTGCCGACCCGTTTTTGGAAAACTCCGGTTATATGGGGTTTTGAAAATTATAAATATAAGAAGCCTGATTTTATATATCTGTGAAATGCAAGGTTTAAAAAATTTATTTGATGGAAATAGTCGCTAAAGAAGCCAAACAAACAACGATTCTTGAACAAAAAGTAAAAATGAAAGAATTCCAACAGACCTTGAAAGGTGAAGTGTCGATAAGCGGTGTGGGGCTGCATACGGGCAAGGAAGTAACATTGACGCTGAAACCTGCCAATCCGGGTTTCGGTATTCGTTTCAAACGCGTTGATTTGCCTGAACAACCTATTGTAAAGGCAGATGTGGATTATGTAGTAGATACATCACGCGGAACAACACTTGAGCATAATGGAGCACGTATTTATACCACTGAACATATTCTTGCCGCTTTGGTCGGAATGAGTGTGGACAACGTTTTACTGGAATTGGATGCACCTGAAATTCCTATAATGGATGGTAGCTCCAAACAATTTATTGAAGCGATTGAAAGCGTGGGCGTATTAGAACAGGACGCTAAAAAAGTATATTACACTATTGATCAGAACATACATTTCTACGATCCTGTAAAGAATGTAGATATGCTTGCCATTCCCGCAAATGAATATCAGATCACTACAATGATTGATTTCAATTCTCCGGTATTGGGTACCCAGCATGCAACGTTGAAGCATATCAGTGATTTTAAGAAAGAAATTTCCAACAGCCGTACATTCTGCTTCCTGCATGAATTGGAACATCTGCTTGAAAACAATCTGATTAAAGGCGGCCAGTTGAATAATGCCATTGTTGTAGTAGATAAAGTGGTGAGTGATGCAGAATTGGAAAAGCTGGCAACTGTATTCAATCAACCTAAAGTAGAAGTTAAAAGTGAAGGCATCTTAAATAATCTGCAGTTAAATCATCCGAATGAACCTGCAAGGCATAAATTGCTTGACATTGTAGGCGATTTGGCACTGACAGGATTTAATATCAACGCTCATATTATTGCAAGCCGCCCCGGCCACGCAACAAATATTGAGTTTGCAAAAAAACTGAAACAATACATCAAGAAAAATAAAAACCTGGCGGATATTCCCACCTATGATCCTAACAGACCGCCGGTTTACGATATCGTCCATATCGAAAAATCTTTGCCACATAAATATCCGTTCCTTTTAGTCGATAAAATTATCGACATGACGGATAAGGAAGTAGTAGGTATCAAAAACGTAACTTTCAACGAGCATTTCTTTCAGGGCCATTTCCCCGGAAACCCTGTAATGCCAGGTGTTTTGCAGATAGAAGCAATGGCACAGGTTGGCGGATTGCTGGCCTTGAATAATTATCCTGATCCGGAAAATTATGATACCTATTTCCTGAAAATAGATAAGGTGAAGTTTAAACAAAAAGTAGTACCGGGCGATACTTTGATATTGAAACTGGAATTGGTAAACCCTATCAGAAGAGGCATTTGTGAAATGAAGGGAACTGCTTATGTAGGCAATAAAGTTGCTACGGAAGCGGAATTGGTAGCGCAAATTTTACCAAAACAAAAATAGATATAAGATATCAGGTATGAGATATGAGAATTTTACGTTGTGTTCTATTCGATATACTGTCTCAAATCTCAATCTCAGATCTCAAATCTAATAACTAAGTTTTTTTAAATGATTCATCCATTAACTTATGTACATCCCGAGGCTAAAATTGGCGACAATGTACAAATAGATGCTTTTGCTGTCATTCATAAAGATGTGGAAATCGGAGAAGGTAGTTACATTGCCTCCCATGCTACTATTATGGAAGGCGCACGTATTGGTAAAAATTGTCGCGTATTTCCGGGAGCCGTTATTTCAGCAATTCCACAGGATTTGAAGTTTAAAGGTGAAAATACACAAGTAATAATCGGTGATAACTGCACTATCAGAGAATGTGTAACCATCAACAGAGGTACAAGTGACAAAGAAGTTACGAGAATCGGGAATAATTGCCTGATTATGGCTTATTCTCACATAGCACACGATTGTGTTATCGGGAATAATTGTATTTTTTCAAACGACACAACTTTGGCAGGTCACATTGTTGTGGGCGATTATGTTACATTGGCCGGTTTAGTAGCTGTTCAGCAATTTGTACGTATCGGTTCTCATGCCTACGTTACCGGTGGTTCCATGGTTCGTAAAGATGTACCACCTTATGTGAAAGCAGCTCGTGAACCATTGTCTTATGTAGGCGTAAACTCAGTGGGGTTGAAACGCAGAGGTTACAGTACCGAAAAAGTAAATGAAATTCTGGATATCTTCCGCATTCTCTACGTAAAAGGATATAACGTTGCCAAAGCAATGCGTATCATCGAAGCCGAAATTCCGGTGTCTGACGAGCGCGACGAAATATTAACCTTCATTCGCGAATCCAATCGCGGCATCATGCGTGGCTATACCCGCAGAAACGGCAATGACGATATCGGTTAATCAAGTCGGCAAACGATATCAGCAACATTGGGTTTTCAAAGGTTTGGATTATACCTTTGAAAACGGCAAACAATATGCTATCCTCGGAGCCAATGGTTCGGGCAAATCTACATTACTCCGCATGCTGGCAGGCATGCAAAGTCCCAATAAAGGGACGATTGAATACAATATCAACAACACACAACTCAGTACCGAAAAGCTTTTTCAACATGTAAGCTTTTGCGCGCCGGGAATGGATATTATAGAGGAAATGTCTTTAAAGGAATTTCTTACTTTTCATTTTACTTTCAAGAAAATACTGAACGGATTCACAGTCGATAAAATCATTGAAGCGATGGGTCTGCAGAAAGTCAGCCATAAATTTATCCATGACTTTTCATCAGGAATGAAACAACGCGTTAAACTGGCACAAGCCTTTTTTACGCAAACCTCCCTTTTATTGTTGGATGAACCTTGCAGCAACCTTGATTTACAAGGAGTGCAAACTTATCAGGATTGGCTGAAACAATACTCACACAATCGTTTGATTATTATTGCCTCCAATGATGAACGCGAATATGAAGGCGTGCATGATTTAATTTCGATGCAGGATTATAAGTAGTAAAGAATAATTAACGAACATTAAAAGAAGAGGCTCACAATTATGTGAGCCTCTTCTTTTAATATCTAATATCTAACTTCTAATGTCTAATATTTAAAACCTTAATTACCCCTTTCCCATATCCCTCAAAAAACCTACATGCGCTGCTACAGCCTTTGTCATTGTTGGATAGTTAACATAAGTAAGGTTATATTCCTGACAAACCTTTTGCACAATCTTGCTGATAGCAGGGTAGTGTACGTGTGAAATTTTTGGAAATAAATGATGTTCTATCTGAAAGTTCAAACCACCCACAAACCAATTGATGAACTTATCGTTTGTCGCAAAATTTGCAGTAGTCTTTATTTGATGCGCCGCAAATTCATCCGGCATTTTTAAAGATTCGGCATCCGCTAAAGGAAAGTGTGCATCTTCAACCGTATGAGCCAATTGAAATACAATACTTAATATAAAACCTGCAACAGCACTTAATGTAACAAATCCTATAAGCCAATGCGAAAAACCAACTACCATTATCGGTATAACAATAAACACTGCAGTATGCCAAAGCTTAACCGCCCAGAAGCGGATATGGTCGCCTGCAGTCATTTTCTTTAACGGCATGATGCCGATTTTACCCGAAAAATATTTATTGTAATCACTGAAAAACACCCAGAAAACATACATAAACATATACAGCACTACAAAATAAATATGCTGAAAGCGGTGGAATTTTAAATGTTTTTGAGAAGGCGCCATACGCATCATAATGCCTGTATCAATATCATCATCCACGCCGTCAATATTAGTGTACGTATGGTGAATCATGTTGTGCTTCATATTCCACATAAACTGGCTGGCACCCATCATGCTGCTTGCATACGAAGCAATTTTGTTCATGCCCTTGTTTTCGCTGAAACTGCCATGCCCGCCATCGTGCATTACATTGAAACCTATAGAAGCAATTATGGCACCTAACAATGCACATTCCAGTAAAGCCCAGTACCAGGCAGGTTGTGCAATCAATAAATGAAGATATAGAGCCGAGAAGCCTAATACCAACACAATAGCTTTGTGCCAAAGCCCAAAGTTGCCGGTTTGTTTAATGTTGTTATCAATAAAATATTGCTGCACCCTGTTCTTCAACTCACGATGCAATGAGTTTTGCACTGAGTTCTTTACATTGGGGAACTTTGGCAATGATGTTGTTACTTCCATGAATACTCGTTAACTGAAAATTTTATTTTCAGCGCAAATTTCGGAAATATTTTTGGGAATAGCTCCATTTGTTTTCTATCCCAATATAGGCTTTAGAGCTTAATGTCCATTGGCTGAAAGGATTATCAACAATGTTAAACTTAATAACTGATGCCCGTTTGTTTTTGATTTGCATTGTATTTGGAAACCTGTGAGGTTTTCAAAATCTCACAGGTTGAATTTAAGTGCCTGAATTAATGACATTTGCTTTAGAGCTTAATTACTGTAGGTCAGGCAACTATCATTAATGGTTATTACTGTTTCTTTTATTAACCGGTACTGTGTCAAAATATAAATTACCTGTAGAATCATATTTCTGTATAACTACCTTATCATCAAAAATCATGCTGATATTTGAACCGGTACATTTATAAATCCTGCAAAGAGAATCTTTAGCATGCTTTGTTTCTTCTTCACTCATATCTTTATGTTTCATGCTTATGCCCTGAAGTGCATAGCCAACGTAGTCATCTGCGGTCAATGATTTATCTGCAAGAGATGTTTTTAAAATAGCATCGAAATAATCATGTTGTACAGAATCCTGAAATGCATTTATGATAAGCATCTGATTAGGTTGAGCGGTGCCAACCTGATAATCAGTATATAATTTCTGATGATTATTCTGAATCAATGCTGCCAGGTCATTGAAGATTTGGGACTGTCCTTCTTCAAATTGTTTTTGAACCGCATCTGAATACCGTTGCGCTATGATTGATTTGCGAAATTTGGGATCAATCAACGATTGCATGTAATTGCATTTGGCAATGAGCTTTTCACTGTTATATAAAATCCGGATCAGTTTCAGGCCAGCGGAAGTTTCAGGATTATTCATCGATGAATAGTAATCTGATACCTTATTCATAACCATGTCTTCCAGCAGCTTGTCTGTGGTGAGGTTCAGGCCGATGCTGTAATCGCATAACATTTGAAAAGGATGTTGGCCACCTGCATGAAGGCTTAAATCATACTGGACATTTTTCATAACGATATCATACGCTTTGGGCCTTTCGCCAAAAGGCCAGTATGTTGCTGCTATAGCCAATTCATAAGTATTGATGTCAATGCTGTCCTTCTCTCTGAAATAATTGCAATATTGAACTACAGAATCGTAATTTCCCGTTTTAAGCAATTGTTGTAAAGCTATATTCTGAAACGAATCAAAAGCATGTCTTTCCGCCCATTTCCGGATGGTAAAGCTGTCCGCATCTATATGAATGTTATTACCGGCCTGCAATGGCCCCCTTTGTGCATTGATATAGCCGAAATAACCAATAATTGCGGTGCATAAAACAAATGATAATAATTTTTTCTTCATAGACATCGGGGGTTTGACAATACAAATTACTCAAAATCGTTTTAATAAATAAAAAATTACTTTTGAAAACACTTTGCAATTATTCTCTTTCATAATGAGGTTACGGGTTGTCTTTCTTTTGTTGTCAGTTATACTTTGTTGTCCGCATTTCAGCGCCGGACAGCAGGTGCAGCTTGTACTTCAGCGAATAGATTCTGCTGAAAGTAAAAACATCATTATAGAAAACAAAACAACGCCCTCCCTGCAATCTTTTGATAACGCAATGGATGCTTATGATGCCTTGAAAAAATTAATAGCTGCGATGCAGGACAATGGTTATCTCGCTGCTTCGGTCGACACATTGGTTTTGACAGAAACAAAAGTCGAGGCATTTATTTTTCAGGGGCCGAAATATCAATGGGCAAGGCTTTCTTTCGACAGTATTCCTACGGCCTTGCTTATACAAATGAATATACGGGAACGTGAATGGAGCAACAGGCCTGTAAATGCAAAACAATTGTCGGCGCTGAGCGAAATTATGCTGAACTACTGCGAGAACAATGGTTATCCTTTTGCCTATACCACTTTGCGAAACATTAAACAGGAAGATAAAGGCCTCAGCGCCGATTTCATACTTGAAAGAGGCCGGCTGACAAGGTTTGACAGCTTAAGTATAGAATCTGATGCAGACATTTCGAGGGAATATCTGCAACATTACTTAGGCATTAAACAGGGCGACTTATACAATGAAACCCAATTAAGGCTTGTGAACAAAAGGCTGAATGAATTGGCCTTCCTGCAACCCTCCAAACCCTGGCGTATGGATTTTACCGTAGGCGGCAATACCTTATATCTTTACCTCAAAGAAAAGAAATCAAATCAATTGAATGGTTTGATAGGGCTCCAACCCAATACTGCTGCTACAGGTAAGTTTTTATTGACCGCAGACATTTTACTGGGTCTTAAAAATGCTTTGGGTTATGGTGAAACCATTGCTGCAACTTATCAGAACCTGCAATACAAATCACCGCGTTTTCATCTGGAAACCGGTATTCCTTATCTGATTGGTACGCCTGTCGGTTTCGACGGGAGCTTTGATTTATTTAAAAAAGATACCACCTTTTACCGCACCACATTTGACCTCGGCTTTAAATATCAATTGAATGCTTCCGACTTTTTTAAGCTTGCTTATCAGGCATACAGCAATCATCTTATTAATGCAGATACCGATTATGTAATTGAAAACAAAAAGCTGCCGGATAATCTGGATATATCGACTAAAGGCGCTGTTTTTACTTTCAACATGGATCGTACCGATTACCGCCTGAATCCGCGGAAAGGTTGGCAGGCTTCTTTCTCGGGCTCAGGGCTTTTGCGCACAGTAAAGACAAATGATGCTATTGCAAATATTGACGACGGAACGGGATACGATTACAAAAAGTTGTACGATAGTGCTAATGTAGAGAAATACCAATATCGTTTCGCCGCAGTTGCTAACTACTATATTACGCCGTTAAAGAATTTTGTGATAAAGATTGCCTATAACGGAGGCTATATCAGCGGGAAAAATTTATTCCTGAATGAGCTGTATCAATTAGGTGGCTTTAAATTGCTGCGTGGTTTTGATGAGCAAAGTATTTATGCCAATCTCTATCATGTAGGCACGCTCGAATTCAGGTTTTTACTGAGCCGCAATTCTTATTTCTATTTGTTCAGTGATGCCTCCATTATTCAGGCCGATTACAACGGCGGTAAAAGGAAGGATAATCCCGTTAGCCTTGGCGGCGGCATTACACTCGAAAACAAATCGGGCATTTTCAATATAGCATTAGGCCTTGGAAAGACGAGTGGCAATGACTTTCAGTTTAAACAGACCAAGATACATTTTGGATATACCGCTTATTTTTAGGAAATGAGTTATGCTCAATTATTAGGGTAGGGGTAAGTATAAAAACATCCTGTTTGCAAACTTCTTACTTATCAATTTTTGTATAAATTCACAATTCAATTTTCACACATCTATAAATATGAAGCATCTATTATTCCTTCTTTGTTTTTCTCTCTGCATTGGTGTCTGTAATACTCACGCACAACAGAGCAGCACAAATATTTTTTCAACAGAAATTAAGTCCCAGGGCGAAGAAATGGCACGGTTGTTTCTAAAGAAAGATTATAAAACCTTTTCAGCATATACTTATCCCAAAATAAAAGAAATGATGGGAGGAGAGCAAGGTGAAGTAAAAGCACTGACCGAACTTATGGGTAATATGGAGGCAGATGGATTTGCTATGCTGAGTTTAAAAATCGGAGAACCACATGCGATTATTAAACAAGGAGATGAACTTCAGTGTGTCGTTCCCCAGACGATAGAAATGAATACACCAAAAGGTAAAATTGTTTCAGAAACTTATTTAATCGCTATTTCCATGGATAATGGAAAGAAATGGTTCTTTATTGATACTTCCACTACAGACATTGATGAAATGAGAAAAGTATTGACAAACTTAAGTAAGGAACTCATAATACCCGAAAAGAAAAAGACGCTTATAAATGATTAGGCACTATAACTTCTCAATAGGTTATTTATAAAAAGTTAACTGACTATCCGCATCTAAGGAAACAAAACAGCAAACAACAAACGGAAATTTATCCCGTAGGGATTTAATATTGGTAGCAATATAGATTACGCATTATTGGTTTGTCCTGTAGGGACAAAATTGGATAGCCGCATTTATTTTTGTTCGTTTGTAATGATGCAATGTGACCCCGATGGGGTCCTTTACAGAGCGATTTAATATATTCTACTACCAATATTAAAATCCCTACGGGATAATCTAAATATTTTGTTTCTTACATGCAGATAGTCAATAAAAGTTAAACAGATTTTCTTGAAGCACACTATATTTTTTAATCTTTTCACTTTAATATTTGTGACAGCTTTCTGTCAATGCAACTTCGCACCCAAAAATCATTTTCAAGGGAAAGATTTTACTAATGATCCCAACATTCCGCAACCAACGGGATTTGTAAATGATTTTGAGAATATTTATTCGAAGTCTGAAGAAATAACATTAGACAGCGTTATTAAGGATTATAATAAAAGAGCAGATATTCAGATAGCATTGGCAACCTTTGACTCTGGTATGGTGAAGAAAGATAGCTTTCAATCTTACACGCTGAAAGTAGCGCAACAATGGCGTGTTGGAGAAAAAGAAAAAGATAATGGCTTGTTCATTGGTATTTGCAAAGGATATAGAATAATGTACATCCAAAACGGAATTGGTACTGCAAAAATATTAAGCGATGCAGCTACTAAATCAATTATCGACACTGCATTCATTCCTGAATTTAAGAAGAATAATGTTTATGCCGGCACATTGAAAGGAATGGAAGCTTTAATGATAACCTTATCTGCTAAGAAACATTAAGGTGTCCGACAATTCCAATTGTCAGACACCTTTTTGACTTATTCTCTGCTTACTTCTTTTTATTGGCAGACCTTTTGTAAGCTGCTTTCTTTTTGTAACCCAGGCTTGCATATTCATCGCTGTTAGCGCCATATTGTGCTTTTGCCTGGTTGGCTACTTCTATTAAAAAATCTGATGCAAACCATTCTATTGAGATTGCAGCATCTCTTGCCGCTTCATAAGCATGCCTTGTCGCTTCTTCAGCTTCGTGTTTTTTTTGCATTTCATTTCTGAGATTTTCTAATTGTTCTGAATCGTATTCTTTTCTTACGGGCGCATAGTCCACTAATTGGCTTGCTGCTAAAAGGCCATCTTCTACTTTTGTAAGTCTTTTGGCAGTCATGCGTTTTGTTTGTGTGCTTTTTGTAGCCATGATAAAATGAATTTTAGGTAAATAATAATTTTATTATAGTCAAAAATCATGCCAAAAAACATTAGTTGCAGTGTTGAGATTGAACAGATAATTTTTTATAACTTATTTTTTATTGTAATTCAATTGATTTCATTATTTAAGACAATCAAAAAAAATATGGAAAAAAGATTGGTAAGTTTTTAATACGTATTGTAACGTTACAATAAACACGATAATTTCAGAGAAACCTGTGTTTTCTTCAGGAAATGCTTTGTCACAAATAGTAACAGCTTTGTTTCTTTTGAAAACACTTTGTCGCAAATAGTAACAGCCTTGTTTCTTCCGGAAACGCTTTGTCGCAAATAGTAACAGTTTTGTTTCTTCCAGAAACACTTTGTCGCAAATAGTAGCAGCTTTGTTTCTTTTAATGAATGCTTTGTGAAAAACAGTGACAATTTATTTCTTCAAAAAATGAAGAAATAATGCCTGATAAAAAACGAGGTACGAAAACATTCAATAATGCAGAATCGTATCTTTATCCGGATTTTAATTTTAAAAGAATGCGATACAAACAAACGCATAAATACATGAAACTGACAATAATACCCTTACTTGCCCTATCCTTGTTCACTACAGCCTGTAAGGATAAAACCACGGACACAAACGATACTCCGGTTACAGAAAAAGAAGCGCCGCTTACTCCGCAGATAGACTTTGTTTTCGTACATGAATACCCGCACGATACCACTTCCTTTACAGAAGGCTTTTTGGTTCATGATGGCCGGTTGTTTGAAAGCACAGGCGCAACAACCGATTTGCCGCAAACAAGGTCTTTATTTGGTGCGGTTGACCTTGCCACCGGAAAGATTGATGTGAAAGCCGAGATTGATAAAGAGAAATATTTTGGCGAAGGCATTACCTTCCTTAACGGTAAAGTGTTTCAGCTTACTTACAAAACAAAAATCGGTTTTATATACGATGCAAAAACATTTAAGAAGCTGGGCGATTTTACTTTCCCGAGTAAAGAAGGCTGGGGTATGACTACCGATGGTACGAACCTCATTATGTCTGATGGTACCAATACTTTGACCTATCTGAATCCTGCTGATTTGAAAGTAGTTAAAACTATTTCAGTAAAACAGGATGGTTTTGAAAGACCTTATCTTAATGAACTGGAATATATCAACGGATATATTTATGCCAACATCTGGACAACCAACAAAATAGTTAAAATAAATCCTGCCGATGGCAAGGTTGCAGGTGAACTGGATCTTACCTCTTTAGCCAATGAAGCCAAAAATATTTCGCGTGGTTCAATGGAAATGAATGGTATCGCTTACGATTCGGCTAACAATAAAGTGTATATAACCGGTAAGATGTGGCCTAAGATTTATGAAATAAAGTTTGATAAATAAATTGCATTCTTAAATGATTCGGTTTTCAGTGAAGCTATTATCATCTGTTTTATTTATTCTTTTTATTGCTTTTGCCTGCCAGGCACAAAATGAATTCTTTGCAAATAATTATGTTGGCGGCACTATTATTCTAAAAGATTCTACTATTAGAAAAGGCCAGCTTAAATGGTTGGCAGGTCAATTCAATAAAGTGAAATTCAAAGCAAGTGAAGATGCGGATGTGTTAAAATATGATCCCGATGATTTAATTGGCTTTAAGGTTGATACCTTAACCTATGTTTCATTATATGATTTCGATGCATATTCTGATAACTATACATTGATTGGAAAAACCACAAAAATTAAAAAGGCATTTGGTGAAATACTCCATAAAGGGCATTTTAATATTTATCTGGTTTTGATAACAGGTTATAATCCTGTTAGCCAGTCCATACAATACTATCCTAATATCGTTTTTGAAAGAGTGGAAACAGAACAAAAACCATTAATAAGCTTTCCGTATAGCATTCGTATGAAAGAAGGGAAATATGAAAAAGCAAAAGAAGCTTTATGCAATTACTTTAAAGATTATCCTGAAGTGGTTGTTCTTATAAAATCATTCCGGCGCGATGATAATTTCGACAGCATTATAGAGAAAGTAAAGCAATTGTAATAGCAACAAATTCGCAAGGGTCTGATATAAGGAGAGCTGCCATAATTATGGCAGCTCTCCTTATATCAGAAAAGTTTCGATTAAGCAATCGACAACAATTCTACATCAAAAACCAATACACTATTAGGTCCTATATCACTTCCCACCTGGCGTGAGCCATATCCTAATGCAGAAGGAATAAAGAAACGGTATTTGCTGCCAACGCTCATAAGCTGTACACCTTCCGTCCAGCCCGCAATCACCTGGTTTAACGGGAAAGTAGCAGGCTGTCCGCGCTGAACAGAGCTGTCAAATATTTTACCATCAATAAGTGTGCCATGATAATGACATGTAACGCGGCTGGTTGCAGTTGGTTTTGCACCTTCTCCTTCTTTCAATACCAAATATTGCAAGCCACTTGGGAGTGTGATTACGCCTTCTTTAGATTTGTTTTCTTCAAGAAACGCTTCACCGTTTTTAAGGTTTGTTTCGGCTTTTTCTTTATTCTTTAAGCCTAATAAATCAGATATACTCATATTGGAAAATTTGTAGCGAAAATAGTTAAAATGATTTGCTAATCCATGATAATTACATTAAGGTTAGATTTATTTGTATTAATATTTTTATAAAACCAATAAATAGTAATGTAATACGTCATTATCAGCGAAATGAAATCGCAGTTTATTTAAAGGCAATTTTAAGCTGACAGAACTTTTTTTTTGAAATGATGTTATATTATCGGTGAATTGAAAAATTGGCGATATGCCATAAGATGCTGATGATATCCCTTAAATTTTTGTGTTTTGGTGAGTGAATTAGGGGATGTCATTAGTGTTTTGATTGTGAAGCCTCCATTCTGTCAAGGGTGGAGGTTCTTCTTTATATTAAAAGAGCGCAACAAATAGTGCGCTCTTTTAATATATTTCAGGGAAGAAAATATTAATCTTCTTTCTCGTCATTCATATCATCTTTTTCTACCTGGCTGCCATGGTTCATTTTCATGCCATGATGTTTGTGCTTGCCGCAGAAAATGTTTTTAGAAATACCGATGTTCATTTGGTTACCCCAGTTCAAATCAAATGTATTTGTTGAGTTGATATGGTTGTATTGTAAACCACCATAGCTGAAGTTCAAAGCAAAACCGTCCATTACATATACTGCAACAGCCGGAGTCAAAGACGCACGGAAACCACCTGCATTACCGCCGCTGTTAGCTACACCGCTGATACCGGTTGTATAACCGAAATATCCTGCTTCCAATTGGCTGTAAAAAGCAAATATTTTTCCTACAGGGCAAGTATAACGGGCAAAACCGCCAACGCCATAGGAATTTTGGTAAGTCCAGTCAACCTGAGAAGTTGTAATAGTTCTGTGTGTGCCGAAAGAACCGTAAACACCTAATGTCCAATGATTATCGAATTGATAACCGATACCCGGGTTAATGTTGAAGTCGCGGGTTTTGTTGTTTGCATCATCTGTTACTGAATGGAAGCCGATGTTACCAAAAAGCAATACACTGTTTGCTTGCGCATTTGCTGCAATGGCAGCAGAACCCATTAAAAGGGCAGATAGAATCAGTTTTTTCATACTGTGTTTGTTGATGTTTTTTGAAGGCTTAAATGAAAAGCCGTGAACCTATTCGATTCACGGCGTAATAATAATAAGAAGATTTTAAATTGTGTAACAGAAACCAAAATATTTTTTAAAAAACAGTCTGCTTAACGATTCCTTATTATTTCAGCTCTTGGTTACTGTTCCTGTTTTTTCAACAAGATGATTACCGGAATCAGCTTCAAATGGAGCAACGTTACAAGCGCTTATACCCATCTTTGGTTTCATTGAACAGAAAAAGCATCTTTGCATATGTCTTTTGATAGCCATGGCCGGCTTTTTAAAAAAAATACCCCGGGCTTGTAAAAGCCCGGGGTATTTTTTTATCGGTTCTATTTTGCCTGATTCGTTATTAACCAATTGCGTGCATTTACAAATGCTTCCATCCACGGCGACACTTCATCTTTTCTTCCTGCAGGGTAATGTGCCCATTGCCATTGAAAAATAGAGCGTTCGATATGCGGCATAGTCACTACATGACGTCCGCTGTCATCACTAATCATAGCTGCGCTGTAACCTGAACCATTAGGGTTGGCAGGATAACCATCGTAGCCGTATTTACCCAGAATCTTATAATCGCCTTCACCGGCAGGTAAATAAAATTTCCCTTCTCCGTGAGATATCCAAACGCCAATAGTACTACCTGCAAGGCTGGAGAACATCACGGAGTTATTGTCCTGTACTTTCATGGAAGTAAAGCCACTTTCATGTTTATGGCTGTCATTGTACAACATGCGCGGTTGTTCTTTATGATCAGGATAGATAAGTCCTAATTCAACAAATAACTGACAGCCGTTGCAAATACCTATAGATAATGTATCGTTACGTTTGAAGAAATGCTCGATAGCTTCCTTGGCTTTAGGATTGTATTTGAAAGCACCTGCCCAACCCTTTGCGGAACCTAAAACATCAGAATTGGAGAAACCGCCCACTGCACCGAGGAACTGTACATCTTCCAGGTTTTCACGACCGGAAACCAAATCAGTCATGTGAATATCTTTCACATCGAAGCCAGCAAGGAAAAGCGCCTGAGCTAATTCTCTTTCTGAATTGCTTCCTTTTTCGCGTATCACGCCTGCCTTAGGACGTACAGCATCAGAAGGGAAGACTGGTTTTTTACCATCAAATTGTTGTGGGAAACGGAACCGCAGCGGTTGTGATTTATAATTCTCAAAACGTTCTTTTGCCTTCTCAGCACCGCTTTGCTGCTTATCCAGCAAATAAGATGTTTTAAACCAGGTATCGCGCAATGCCGCAATATCAAATGCATATTGCTTACCATGATTCGTAACAGTCAATTGATTAGAAGCAACAACCTTACCAATTTTTACAACTGCAATGCCTGCATCTTTCAATTGGTTTGCTGCATCGGCATCTCCCTGAAATACTACCGCAATATTTTCTGCAAATAAAAGTTTGATGCTGTCTGCCTCACCTAAAGCAGTTAAATCTAATGCAGCACCTAAGTTATTATCCGCAAAGCACATTTCTAATAAAGTGGTAATAAGCCCACCGCTACCAATATCGTGCCCCGCCTGTATTTTACCCTCTTTAATTAATTGTTGTAAAGTGTTGAATGCGGTTTTAAAATTACCTGCATTTTTAACATCCGGAGCTTCATTGCCTAACTTATTCAACACTTGTGCCAATGAAGAACCGCCTAACTTATATTGGTCCTCCGAAAGGTTAACATAATAAATATCACCGCCATCTTTTTGCAAAACAGGCTCTACAATTTTTGAAATATCATCGCATTGTGCACCTGCAGAAATAATAACGGTACCCGGTGCAATTACTTCTCCGTCAGCATACTTCTGTTTCATGGAAAGGGAATCTTTACCCGTAGGGATATTGATACCTAAAGCGATAGCAAATTCCGAACAAGCCTCTACTGCGTTATAAAGACGTGCGTCTTCCCCTTCATTTTTGCAGGGCCACATCCAGTTGGCAGATAACGATACGCTTTTAAGGCCATTTGAAAGCGGTGCCCATACTATGTTTGACAATGATTCTGCAATGGCATGACGACTACCGGCTTTCTCATCTATTAATGCAATAGCAGGTGCATGGCCAATACTGGTTGCAACGCCATACTTACCTTTATAATCAAGCGCCATAACGCCCATATTATTCAATGGTAATTGCAAAGGTCCTGCACATTGCTGTTTTGCTACACGGCCACCCACACAACGATCTACTTTGTTAGTCAGCCAGTCTTTACAGGCAACAGCTTCCAGTTGCAACACCTGATTCAGGTAATCATACAATTTATCCTCTGTAGCATTAATGGATTCATAAGTTCTGTTTATAACTTTATCATCCATAATCGTTTTAGGCGAGCTTCCAAACATATCTTCCAAGTGGAAATCCATGGGTGTATCACCTGTCTTTTCAGAAGCAATAGTAAACCTGTGATCGCCTGTAACCTCACCCACTACAAACATCGGAGAACGTTCTCTGTCTGCAATTTCACGCAAAGTGTCAATATGTTTTTGCGGAACCACCAAGCCCATACGCTCCTGAGATTCATTGCCTATTATTTCCTTAGCCGATAAGGTAGGGTCACCAACCGGTAATTTATCTAAATTTATTTTGCCACCCGTGCTTTCTACCAATTCAGACAAACAGTTCAGGTGTCCACCTGCACCGTGATCATGGATAGAAGTAATGATATTATGATTGCTTTCAACAACACCGCGAATCGTATTGGCAACACGCTTTTGCATTTCAGGATTAGAACGTTGAATCGCATTCAGCTCAATACCGGAACCAAAAGCACCGGTATCGGCAGATGATACGGCTGCACCACCCATACCGATACGGTAATTATCGCCACCCAGAACAACAATTTTGTCACCGGTTTGAGGTTGCTGTTTTTTACTTTGGTCATGCTTGCCATAACCTACGCCACCGGCAAGCATAATTACTTTATCAAAAGCCAGTTTTCTTTTGTGTTCTTCGTGCTCGAATGTAAGCACAGAACCCGTAATAAGCGGCTGTCCGAATTTATTGCCAAAGTCAGAAGCACCATTCGATGCTTTTACTAAAATGTCTTTAGGGTTTTGATACAGCCATTTGCGTTCCGGCATGCCATTTTCCCAATTGCGGCCTTCTTCCAATCTTGAATAGGCAGTCATGTAAACAGCTGTCCCTGCCAAAGGCAAAGAACCTTGGCCGCCGGCAAGACGATCGCGTATTTCGCCGCCGGAACCGGTAGCAGCACCATTAAAAGGTTCTACTGTGGTAGGGAAATTATGTGTTTCTGCTTTTAATGAAATTACCGAATCAAATTCCTGCTCCTGATAATTGGAAGGCGCAGCCGCATTGATAGGCGCAAACTGCGTAAGCCTTGGGCCCTGAATGAAAGCCACATTGTCTTTATAAGCCGAAACAATATAATTCGGATTTTCAGAAGATGTTTTCTTGATGAGCTTAAACAAGGATGTAGGCTGCTCTTTGCCATCAATTACAAATGTACCATTGAAGATTTTGTGACGGCAATGTTCTGAATTTACCTGCGAAAAGCCAAAGACTTCTGAGTCCGTAAGTTTACGACCTAATTTTTCAGAAAGATCGTTCAGGTATTTTACTTCCTCATCGCTTAGTGCAAGACCTTCCTGTTTGTTATATGCAGCAATATCTTCAATTTCGATAATGGGTTCAGGTGTAATATTTATGGTGAAAATATCCTGATTCAACTCCTTGTATTGTTGAAACAACATAGGGTCGAATGAAGCACCTGCTTCCATGAATTCTTCAATTCTTTGAATGCCTTCGATACCCATATTTTGGGTTATTTCTACAGCATTAGTACTCCAGGGAGTAATCATGGCAGCACGGGGGCCAACGTATTCTTTAACTATGTTTGTGGTGCCGAGAGAGGCGGCATCTCCGAAAAGCCAGCTAAGTTTTGAAATGTCGCTATCAGAAAGGTTATTAGCGGTTTGGACTGCGAAAACGGAAGAATTTTTCCCGAAAAAATGCATCATAACTTCAATTAAGCGGCAAAATTAAGGGTTAAAAATTGATTATCCATTTTTTTGCTTCTATAATATAGCGTCAGACTATTTAACCGTAGCCGGAATGTTCTTGTATCATCCATATTTCGTTTTTTGCAGGCACAAGCCGGAATGGTAAGCAGATATAAATGGAGAATAGGAAACCTGATGCCTGAATTGCGATTTTTGCTTTAAAGGATAATTGATTATTATAATCTAATTAGTATCTTGCGGACATCCAAATCAGAGGAAATTTCAGGCATCCCATTTAACCAGTATATAAACGATCATAATGTTTTCTTTTGCCCGTATGGCTCCTCATCAGGTTGACAAAGCTAATGTAGTATTGATACTTATTTCATTGATTATTGCTTTGTTTATTCCTTTCGAACTGTTTTTGTTTTCCTATGCCATTCTGGGGCCATTGCATTATCTTACTGAAATCAGTTGGCTGCATCATAAAAAATATTTTCTGGCTATTCCGGAAAAAGGACAAAAGCTGCTGTTCCCTTTATTGATCATTTTATTGGTTATGCTGGTGACCGTCGGGAAGACAAGAGCTTTGCATGGAACAAATACGGGGATGTCTATCACCAATATCACGATCTTTGTTTTTTTTCTTTCCCTGATTTTAATTTTTATTAAAAGGAACTCATTGCGGTTGGGCGCTATTGCAATTATTGCCATTGTGAGCATAGTAATGAATATGGAACGGGAAACATTAATTTGTACCGATTATAATACAGGGCAGAAAGTTTCATTCGTGACCGGAGGGCAAATAGATGAAATAAAAGATTTATTAGGGCAGCATTGTGCCGATGTAAATAAGGATAATAATTTTTCTCAAGATGTAGATTTTACACTTGATTATTCTTATTCCTTTTGGGTGTTGTTATTTAGTACATATATCCCTACGCTCATCCATGTTTATATTTTTACCTTATTATTTATGCTTTACGGAGCGCTGAAAAGCAACTCTGTTTATGGCAAAATAGGCGTAGTTACATTGTTGCTTGCAGCGCTGTTTCTTTTATTTGTACCTGTAATAATACCTTATCATATTTCCGGTTATGCTTTGAAAACCTACGATAGTATTTTTGCAAGCGTCAATAAAAGCTTCATGAAAGATTTTAATTACAGCAGCATTGCCAATGATATATACACAAGTAAGAAAGGTCTGATGCTGGCAAGATTTATCGCTTTTGCTTATACTTATCATTATCTGAACTGGTTTAGTAAGACAAGCATAATACAGTGGCATAAAATGCCTAAAACAAATCTGGCCGTAATTGTTATATTATGGATAACTTCTATTGCCGTTTATCTTATTGATTTTAAGTTAGGCTTTACCGCTTTGCTATTCCTGAGTTTTCTCCATGTTTATTTAGAGTTTCCTTTGAATTTGCATTCCATGAAAGGCATTTGGGAGCATTTGTTTGCAAAGAAAATCACCTTAAAGCCGAAGGCTGCTAAATAAGCAGCAATTTTACTTATTATAGTACCGGTTTTCGGCAATGCAATCCATAACCTCATCAGGCACCAGATAGCGGATAGATTTATTTTCCCTGATTTGAGAACGTATATGTGTAGATGAAATTTCCAGTAATGGCGCTTTTAAAACCTGCACGTTAACCGGTAGTCCTTCTTTTGAGACAGAAAATCCCGGACGCTCAAAAACGATTACTTTATAAAATTCGAGAATCTTTTCATGGTTTTTCCAACGGGGAAGATTCTGATAACTATCGCTTCCCATAATAACCGAAAATTTCTCTAAAGGGAATTTTTCACTGAGATAAGTTAAAGTGTCGATAGTGTAAGAAGGCTTGGGCAAATGAAATTCCACATTGCTTGCCCTGAATTTGTTATTGTCCTTGATGGCTAATTCGGCAAGATGCAATCTGTCATATTCATTGAGCAGCGAATGCGATTCTTTTAAAGGATTGTGCGGCGAAACAACAAACCAGATTTTATCTAAGTCCGAATGTTCCAATACATGATTGGCAATAATGAGATGACCGGTATGGATGGGGTTAAAACTTCCGAAATATAAGCCAATATTCATGTATAGCGTTAATTCTTTAAAACAATTTAAGCAATTTCTACCCAGATATGCCTTGCTTCATTCTTACGGATGCTGAGGCAATAGCCCGAAACCTGAATTGCAATCGGGTCGCCCATCGGGGCAATAGCCTCCACCGAAACTTTTTCGCCGGGAATACAACCCATTTCCATCAATTTTACCTGCGCTTCATTCTCGTCAAAACGTTCAATGACACCAGAGGAACCCGATTTCATTTCTGATAATCTATGCAACATATTTACAAATAAGTTTGCAAAAATACCGTTGTTATTCTTCTGAGCCAAATTATATAAACATTTGGCACCATTAGCCAGATCAAATGTTTATGTATGGTTAGGAAAATTCTTGTTACTTTTGCGGCGACGAACACCAATACAAGGTAATGAGTATTCACAATAACTATGTAGCCATTCTTGCAGGTGGTATAGGCAGTAAATTCTGGCCGGAAAGCAGGCAGAAACTGCCGAAACAATTTCTCGATTTATTAGGTACCGGACAAAGTCTTTTGCAAAGCACATTTAACCATTTCAAAGATATTTGTCCAATTGAGAATATTTTTGTCATTACGCATGAAGCCTACAAAAGTCACGTTCATGCACATCTTCCCGAAGTTTTAATTGCAAATATCGTATCAGAACCTTCAAGGAAAAATACGGCCCCCAGCGCCGCTTATATTTCACATAAGATACTCGCCATCAATCCCGATGCCAATATAATTATTACCCCGGCCGATCATCTGATTACAAATGACCGCAATTTTCAGCAACAGGTTTTTGAAACGCTTGATTATGTTGCGCATCACCCCAATATTGCAACAATCGGCATTAAGCCCACAAGGCCTGATACCAAATACGGTTATATTCAATACGAACATAAAGATCAGGAAGATACTTTTCATAAAGTAAAAACCTTTGTGGAAAAACCTAATCTTGATATTGCGCGCACCTTTTTGCGTTCCGGCGATTTTCTCTGGAACTCAGGCATTTTTGCATGGAATGTAAAGACCTTCATTAAAGTGCTGGAAGAATACCTTCCCGAGCTGAATGATGTTTTCGTCCAGGCAAAAGATGTGTTAAACACGCCAAAGGAAGCCAAAGCCATGGAAATGCTGTATGCGCAATGCACCAACATTTCTATTGATTATGCCATCATGGAAAAAGTGCGTAATGTTTCTATTGTTACTTCCAGATTTGGATGGAGCGATTTGGGAACCTGGGAGTCTGTTTATGAACATTCGGAAAAAGATTATCTGGGCAATGCCGTTTATGGTAAAAATGTTATGGTGATAGATGCTTCGGGATGTATGGTTAAGGCGCCTGAACATAAGTTGGTTATACTGCAGGGACTGGAACAATACATTATTATTGATACGCCGGAAGTTTTGCTGGTGTGCGAAAGAAATAAAGAAGGGCAAATTAAAGATTATCTTTCCGAAGCCAAGCGTAATAAAGGCGACCGTTTTTTATAGTTGATAAAATAGAGAAAAATTTCATTTATATATTTCAGAAACATCCTCATGCTACCAAAGTACAACAGAATTTTACTAAAGCTTTCAGGCGAATCTTTAATGGGCGAACGTAATTATGGTTTGGACCCTCAAATGCTTTCACAATATGCAAACGACATCAAGGCTATTACGGACCTGGGTGTACAGGTGGCTATCGTGATTGGCGGTGGAAATATTTATCGTGGCATGAACGAAGCAGAAACGGGCATCGAAAGAGCTCAGGGGGATTATATGGGCATGCTTGCAACCGTTATTAATGGTATGGCATTACAAGCTGCATTGGAGCAGGTGGGTGTAAAAACGCGTTTGCAAAGTGCTATTAAAATGGAGCAGATTGCAGAACCATATATCCGTCGCCGCGCTATCCGCCATCTGGAAAAAGGCCGTGTGGTAATCTTTGGTGCCGGTACGGGAAATCCTTATTTCACAACCGATACAGCGGGTTCATTACGTGCCATTGAAATCAATGCCAATGTAATTTTGAAAGGTACGCGTGTAGATGGCATTTATACAGAAGATCCTGAGAAAAACCCCGATGCAACACGTTATGAAACCATCAGTTTTGCAGAAGTAATCGGCCGCGGCCTGAAGGTTATGGATATGACGGCATTTACATTGTGTCAGGAAAATAATTTGCCGATTATTGTTTTTGATATGAATAAAGTTGGCAATCTTACCGATGTTGTGAGCGGTAAAAATGTAGGAACATTAGTAAAATAAATCTTTCTTGCCACGACAAGATTACAAGACATTATTAAAATTGACAACTTTCTAAAAGTTGTCAATTTTTTTTAAGAGATGTATATTTATCATTCATAGTAAACAAAATGACCCGCAAAGACAGATATCAGTTTGTTATTGATTATTTCAGCGAACACGCTCCTGAAGCCGAAACGGAATTGTTATATGATAACCCGTTTCAGCTTTTAGTCGCTGTCATACTTTCTGCCCAATGTACCGACAAACGTGTAAATCTCACTACGCCTGTTATTTTTGCAAAATTTCCTGATGCGGAAAGCCTTGCCAAAGCTACTTTTGATGAATTGTTCCCTATTATAAAGAGCATAAGCTATCCCAATAATAAGACCAAACACTTAATCGGAATGGCACAGATGCTCGTTGCTGATTTTAATGGAGAGGTACCTTTGAAGGTGGAAGAGTTGATAAAACTACCCGGTGTAGGCAGGAAAACGGCCAATGTAATTACCTCTGTCATTGACGAACAGCCGAATATGGCTGTTGACACACATGTTTTCAGGGTTTCTGCAAGAATCGGCCTGACTTTACAGGCAAAAACGCCGTTGCAGGCAGAACAACAACTGATAAAATTCTTTCCTAAAGAGTTGATTCACAAAGCACATCATTGGCTTATCCTCCATGGAAGGTACGTTTGTGTGGCGCGTAGCCCCAAATGTGAAATATGTGGTTTACAGCAAGGCTGTAAATATTTTCAGGCTACATTGAAAAACTAATCGCATCTTTGCAGACACAAATCGATTTTATTTTTTCAAGTAATAGTATTCAACGGTTAAAATTCAACACTTTGTTTTTTTGAATTTTGACTTTTGACTTTTTATTTTATTTCAAAGCATGTTATCTTTTAGTAACGATAATAATACGGAATCTCTGACATGGAAAGCGGCATTAAAAGATGATTTCTTCAAAATCAGGCTCATTATTGTTTCAATAGTTTTTGTAGCAATATTATGTGTGTTCCCTTATTTCTTCCAGCATATTGAACAAAGAGACGGCAGGCTGCTAAAGGACTTTATCATCGATAATGTAAAGCCTTTTGACGCTTCTGTTCCGATATTTATCTGCATCTGGGGTATTACTGCATTGGTAATTGTAAGATGCGTAAAACAACCGCAATTGTTTCTTACAAGCCTGTATAGCTTCACCATATTGACTTTATTCAGGATGTTGACTATTTCTCTGGTGCCATTGAACCCACCGCATGGGCTTATTCCGTTAATAGATCCTATATCCAATTTCTTTTACGGTAAATCTCATTTCGTTACAAAGGATTTGTTTTTTTCCGGTCATACTTCTTCGCAGTTTTTATACTTTTTATGTTTGCCTAAAAAAGAAGACAAGATACTTGCCTTAATATCGACTATTACCGTAGGAATCCTGGTATTGTTGCAGCATGTGCATTATACCGTTGATGTGGTCGCTGCCATTCCGCTAACCTATTTATGTTTTCTGGCAGGGAAAAAGCTTACGCAGGCGAATAACTGATTTTAGAATGGTTTTGATTTTTTATCAAAACCATTTTTTTTCTTGGAAATGTGTTAAAATAGCATTTACCTTTGCAGCGTAATAATTACAAAAACTCTTAGAAAAAATATTTCGTTAGAAATTATAAGAGAAACCACGGGGTGCCTTACTATCAGGCTGAGATCAAACCCGTAGAACCTTGACCGGATAATGCCGGTTAGGAATGGTAAGTAAATGGTTTTTCCAATCTTACCTTATTGAATTTTTTGAGTTTCGATGAAAGACAATCCGTGTCTGTTATCGTCGCTTAAAATTTTATTGGTTCAAGGCTCTTTGCTTTGAGAAATTGTTAAAATCAATTTGCGATTATGATAAAAAATCAACATCCGGCTTTGCTTACATTAGCAGCTACCTTTCTTTCCATTGCAGCGCAGGCGCAGGATACAGACACCTCAAAGTCATTCACACAACAGGAATTGATTCCTGTTGAAATCAGGGCAGTACGTGTAAACGACAAGTCGCCTTATGCCGTTTCTAATTTGAATGAAAAGGATATAAAATCCCAGAACTTAGGACAGGATATTCCATATATTTTAAATCAGACGCCGTCAACCGTCATCACTTCTGATGCAGGTGCAGGTGTAGGTTATACCGGAATTCGTATTCGCGGAACGGATGCCTCCCGTATTAATTTTACCATCAATGGTATCCCGGTAAACGATGCCGAATCGCAGGGAGCCATTTTTGTTGATTTTCCTGATTTACTTTCTTCAACCAACAGTATTCAGGTGCAACGCGGTGTGGGTTCTTCTACCAACGGCGCCGGTGCATTCGGAGCTTCTGTAAATCTCAGTAATTTGTCTCAGGACAAGCAGCCTTATGCCGAAGCCAATAATTCATTCGGTTCTTTTACTACGTGGAAACATACGGTTAAAGCAGGAACGGGATTGATGAAAAATGGTTTTCAATTTGATGTGCGCGCGTCTAAAATCAGTTCTGATGGCTATATCGACCGTTCTTCTTCCGATATGAAAGCTTTTCAGTTTACCGGTGGCTGGACCTCAAAAAATGAAAAAACCGCACTGCGTTTTAATTTATTTACAGGAAAAGAAAAGACAGGCCAGGCATGGAACGGTGTTCCGCAAGATTCTTTACAAACAAACAGAACCTATAATGAGCTTGGCTTAAAGGCGGATGGGACTTACTATAATGACCAGACAGATAATTATCAGCAGGACTATTATCAATTGTTTTTTGACCAGGAAATCAATACAAACTGGAGCGCTCATGCAGCTTTGTTCCTGACAAGAGGGAAAGGTTTTTATAATGAATACAAATTAGACGAACCCTTTTCTGATTATGGATTACAGGATTTTGTTACGCCTAAAGGCGATACATTCGGCAGTACAAACTTAACACGTCAGTTATGGCTGGATAATTATTATTTTGGCGGTATTTATTCTTTTGTTTATCAGAAAAATAAAACGCAATGGATTATTGGTGGTGGTTATAATCGTTATGATGCAAAGCATTATGGCTTTGTAACCTGGGCAGATTATGGCATTCCTGATAACTACAGGTGGTATAACCTTACGGCTCATAAAACCGATTTTAGTATCTATTCCAAATTACAACAGCAATTTGCTGAACATTGGTACTTGTTTGCTGATTTGCAATACAGGAGGGTGGGCTATCAGATAAACGGGTTTGAGGGAAATCCTGATTTAATGCCTGATGTTACTTACAATTTCTTTAATCCTAAGGTTGGCTTAAGTTATATAGCTGCTCATAATAACAACGTTCAAAGCAAGGCTTATGCTTCTTTTGCAGTTGCTAATAAAGAACCTAACAGAGATGATTTCGAGGCATCGCCTAACCAGCTTCCTAAATCCGAATCATTGTATGATGCAGAAGCCGGTTACCAATGGGGAGGTTATAAATATGGCTTGGGAGCGAATTTTTATTATATGCAATACAAGGACCAGTTGATACTTACAGGCAAAATCAATGATGTAGGTTCTTATGTGCGTCAAAATGTTCCTAATAGTTATAGAGCCGGCATAGAACTGACTGCGCATTGGCGTCCCATTGAATGGATAAATATTCAGGCAAATGCAACATTATCCAGCAATAAAATCAAAAACTTTACGGAATACATAGATAATTATGATGGCAACGGACAAATTGTAAATACTTATAAATCTACTGATATAGCTTTTTCTCCAAGTGTGATTGCCGGTGGAACAGCAACATTTGAACCATTGAAAAAGCTTTTGAATAACCAATCATTCTTTATTGATTTATTGGGTAAATATGTCGGACGCCAATATATGGATAATACGACTAACAAAGACAGAAGCATCAATCCATATGGTTTAGCGGATGTAAGGTTGCGTTATACCGTTAAGACAAATATTGTAAAGGAACTCGGCATTTCATTGGCATTGAACAATGTTTTGAACAAAAAATACGAATCCAACGGTTATACTTTCAGTTATCAGTCTGATGGTACATTAACCACTCAGAATTATTATTATCCGCAAGCAGGGTTCAACTTTTTATTAGGTGTGAATTTGAGATTTTAACATAATATCATCCGATTAAAATACCCATTTACCGATTTATCATTTAGATAACCTCAATGACCAAACGGCGTCTGAATCCGTCAAAACCAATTTACATTACATGCTTCATCCAACAGAAATAATATCCGGACAAATCATTGATAGTCTTCGCCAGAGAGCATTTGAAACGGAAGAACTGAGGAGTTTGCCAAAGGAAACACTGGATTTGATTTATAAGGAAAGATGGTTTCAGGTTTTGGTTCCGAAGAAAAGCGGCGGCCTGGAATACACATTGTCGCAGGCTGTTCAACTTTTTGAAGCATTGGCTTATGCTGATGCCAATGTAGGATGGTGTGTCAATTTAGGAGCAGGAGCTAATATGTTTTCAGGCTATTTGAATGAAGTAGTTTCTAAAAATATCTTTGATCATCGCAAAACCTGTTGTGCAGGAAGCGGTGCAGTCAGAGGCAGGGCAATTAAAACAACAGGAGGCTATAAACTTACCGGCCGTTGGAAATATGCAAGCGGAGCCAATCATGCAACACATTTTACTGCCAATGCTTTGCTACTGGATGAATCCGGCGCTGTGCTTGTAGAAGAGGGGCAACCCATGTTCCGTTCGTTTATCGTTCCGAAGGCAAATGCAACCAATCATAAAAACTGGAAAGCCATTGGTCTGAAAGCTACCTCAAGTAATGATTTCGAGATTAATGATGTTTTTGTGAATGACGAATTTGTATTTGATCTTAAAAAGCCTTCTGCATTTGCCGATGGTACTGTTTATCATTTCCCCTTTTTATATCTGGCTGAAATAAATATGACCAGTATGATAACAGGCCTGGCTATGCATTTCATGGAGTCTTATGAGGCGCTGGCAAAAGCGAAAAAGCCATTGCACGGCACTGTTTATTTGTCTGAAGATGACGTGGCGCAAACTATATTCCAAAAAGCCTCTTCCAATTTTCTGGAAGCAAGATTGAAAATGTATAATCTATTGGATAGTGTTTGGGATTATTATGAAAGAAAGGAAACGCCTCCGGAAGATTTAATTTTGGATTTCCGTAAGTCGGTAAATAGTGCTGCAAAGCTTTCCAGGCAGTTGATTTATGAATTATATCCCCTTTGCGGATTGAATATAGTTTCAGAGCAAAACGAAATGAATAAAATCTGGAGAGATGCAGCTGTTGTAAGTCAACATTATTTGCTGTCGCCAATGTGTGAGGTAAATTAATTTTCAAAACCGGCAGGAAGCGCTTTGGGAAATCTCCCAAAGCGCTTCCTGCTATATATGCTAACATAATTTTAATAGCCGGACTAATGTTCATCTTTAATATTTCGTCTATCTTACAAATCACTAATCCGCCGTTTATGAATAGAAAATTACTACAAGGCTTTATTCTTCTCCTTTTAATTATAGGAATTTCATCTTGCCAGCAAAAAATGTATTTCCCGGACAGAGCTAATTCTCCAGGATTAACAAAAGCGCTGGAAGCCAAAGCAACTTTTTCAATGAAGCCTCAGGCTAATGATAATTCAGAAGAAAACAGCAGCGTTGGTTCCAGTATTGATCTTGCATTTTCTCCTGTAAACCATTTTGGTATTATTGCTTCTTACCGATGGATAAACGACAGGGTCATTCATGAAAACGATGGTGGCGGCTTTTGGGGAATAGAGCAGATTGGTGGCCGTTTTAACGGAAAGCGTTGGGAAATAGGGGTTGGTTACTATGACACAATCGGTAGCAAAGGATTTGTTGAGGCATATGGCGGATATGGTAACGGATCTTTGAACCGCGTGGGGATTACAAATCCGCAGTATAATTATGATACAAAATATAATCGTTTTTTCATTCAGCCCGCTTTAGGTTTTAAGCTTGGCAACTATTTCACATTGTCCGGTGGATTCAGGACAGCTTTCCTGACTTTTTATGATTTTAAAGCGCCCGATCCACAATTGAAATATGAAATAGGGAATAGTGGCAAGGATGTGACAGCGCCTATATATGTATTTTTTGAGCCGTTTTTTAATTTCGAAGGAGGCTATAAGTTTTTTAAAGGAAATATTCAGGTGGGAGCGGCCAATCAGATTAATAATGCAAAAATTGCAGGCAATTTTCCTGTGTATATCAGCATTGGAATGACATTCACTTTTCGCCTGAATTCTTTAATTAAGGCTGTCTCAGATTTTATCTGAAATTATCGGAAAACGATTTTAAAGAATCGTATTGTTTGTCGATTAATTCGTGCGGCAAGCTAAAAGCGGGTTGAGTTGTAGAGAGGAAGATGGTTTTCATGCCCATTGTCTTGCCGAATTTCATATCGCTCAAATTATTTCCGACCATAATGCTTTTATTAAATTCAATATCAGGAAAATCGTTCAAGGCATCCAAAGCCATGCCGGTATTTGGTTTGCGATGCGAGTGATTAGAATCAACAGATGGTGCGAAATATACTTTATCTATTTTGCCACCACCATTTACTACTGTTGAAATAAGGTGTTCATGTATTTCGTGTAAAGCCGCTTCCGTCATATAACCACGCCCTATGCCACGTTGATTAGTTACGATAAAGACATAATCAAATTGTTTGGAAAGTTTTATCAATGCAGCTTCTGCACCTGGATAAAATATAAACTCATCTTTGTGGAAGATATAGCTTCCGTGCTTTTCTTCATTTATAACGCCGTCTCTGTCGAGAAATAATGCTGTAGCCATTTCTTTAGTGGTTAGTGGTCAGTCAATAGCAGATAGTTTTTGATTCATTGTTAATCCTTTTTAATAACGACTAAAAGCTATCGACTGATAACTTATTCTTTCTTAAAGTCTTCCTGTGCTTTATAATAATCTTCAGGAATGCCAATGTCAATAAAATAACCATTGCTGACAAAGCCTTGCAATGAATGTTTTAATGCTTCCGGTTCTAAAAAATCTTTTTCAAAAGAAAATTTATCAGGATAAGATTGAAGATTCGCCGATGATTTATTGATAAGGTAAACGCCGCCATTAATAAGGCCTTCTTTCATAAATTGTTTCTCATTGAATGCGGTAATTTCATTTGCCGCATTCAACTGAACTGATCCGTATCTTTCGAAATTTTGCATAGGCTTTAATGCCAGTATTCCCTTGTGTTCCTTGCTGAAAGCGGATTGCATATTTCTTAAATCAACATCAAACATAGTATCTCCATTAAGCACAAATAATTCATCTTCCTTACTTTTTGCCATTGCAAGGCGAATGCCGCCACCCGTGCCTAAAGGTTCTTTCTCCAATACCCATGAAGTCTTGAAAGTATATGCTTTTTGTCTGAGATATTCAATTACTACTTCGGATTTATAGCCAAGAGAAAATATTACATGGTCCACAAACTGATCTTCCAGGTATTGCAGAATGTGCGATAAAAATGGCTCTCCGGCTACAGGAGCCATGCATTTAGGTACATCGCTCACCACGCCGCTCAATCTTGTGCCTAATCCGCCTGCCAGTATAATACATTCCATTTGTAGAAATTTATTTCTTATTTATCTATCTATTCTCAGTTCACCATCGACTATCGACTATCTTCCCCTTTTTAAGACGCCAAAAATAACAATTAAATAGAACGAACCAATCTTTGTACTTTTGCGCCGTTAATGAAGCATCCAAATAAAAGACACAATATGAATCCGCAATTTGAACAAGTAGAAAAAGTAATCCGCAACAGAAGAACGACTAAAGCGGCAGCCATGAATGGCAATAAAATCAGTAAAGAAACAATGCAACAATTGTTGGCATTGGCGGATTTTGCACCTACACATGCCCGTACAGAGCCATGGCGCTTTGTGGTTTATACAGGAGAGAGCCTTAAGAACTTTTGTAAAGACCATGCAAATCTTTATTGGGAAAACACAGCAGAAGAAAATCGTAAACAGGCATCTTACGATAATTTTGAGCATATGGGTGATATGGCCTCTCATCTGGTAATTGCTATTATGCGCCGTACACCGGAAGCTAAAATTCCGAAACTGGAAGAATATGCTGCAACTTCTGCTGCTATTCAAAATGTATTGTTAGGCGCCGAGGCTTTAGATGTTGCTACTTTCTGGAGTACTGGTGGTATGGTGCTGAAACCTGCTATGAAACAATATTTAAACCTTCAGGAAGAAGATGAGGTTTTAGGATTTTTATACATGGGTTACACCGACCAGCCAAAGAAAGAAGCGGTTCGTAATATTCCGATGGAAGAAAAAATCAGATGGGCATAGTCCTGATACTTAATAAGGTTAAACTTATAAGGTTTTTAAAACCTTATAGGTTTAAATGAAAACAAACTAATGCTATACATAAACCAGATACTTACCCTTCTCAAAAAAGACCTTTTGTTGGAATGGCGCCAGAAACATACTTTTTTTGGTGTGGTTCTGTACGTAGGGTGTACGGTATTTGTTTTATTTATGATGACAGGTCAGCCTGAAAGCCGTATCTGGAATGCATTGTTTTGGGTCGCGCAACTTTTTGTAACGGTCAACACAGTAGCAAAAAGCTTTCTGCAGGAAGGTATTAGCAGGATGCGATATTATTTTACGCTGGTAACGCCATTGCAATATATATTAGCCAAAATGATTTACAGCACGGTAATGATGCTTTTTATGATGTTCATTTCGTTACTGTTATTTAATTTATTGCTCGGAAGTCCGATACAGAATAAGAAAACATTCATTATAGTATGTTGCTTAGGTGCATCAAGCTTATCATTATTATTTACTTTTTTAAGCGCTATTGCGGCTCAGGCACGTCAAAATGCAGCATTGATGGCAATTTTAGGTTTTCCGATTGCTATTCCGTTACTGATGGTATTAAGTAATCTTGCTTTGGGAGCTGTTTCCAGTGTGCTTCAGGAAGGTTGGGCAGGAATGGCATGGATGATGGTTGGCATGGATGTATTAATTATCGGATTGGCAATGGTTTTATTCCCGTTTTTATGGAAAGAATAAAAACAAGGAATATTCATTCAGGATTTAAAAATCCCGCTGCTGTTTAGTACATTTACACCACAAATTGTCTTCGTAGCTCAGTTGGTAGAGCAGCTGACTCTTAATCAGCGGGCCTAGGGTTCGAGTCCCTACGAGGACACTTGATAATCAAGCATTTGCATAACTGTAAATGCTTTTTTTATTTTCATTTACATACAGTTTACATACATTTAAGAGTAAGAATTCAGCCTTATTAGATTTGGATTTAATGCTGTAACATCCTTTCAACGCTTCTTTGAAACAATTACTTCAATTGAAAAAGGACGTTAGGGATCAGATAAGTGCACCGATGGGATTCAATTATTTTAATTTATCTCACTATTCTTTCCGATCAAACTTCGAGTTAACCAACACCCCGGCCAATAATGGACGGGATGTTAATTTCCATTGGTCCGTTGCATTGTTACATACTTTCTCCTTTTTCCGCAAACCAATAAGTCTAGGTTCTAAAGCACTATGTAAGTAAATTCTATGTATACAGTAGAGTCAGTGTCTGTTGCTGTAAAGTGCGCTGCTGCCATTGCTGTGGCTGCAAAATAAGCATTAACATAATTGCCTGTACCAGTCGAAA
Source organism: Taibaiella lutea (assembly GCF_008629695.1). Lineage (GTDB taxonomy): Bacteria > Bacteroidota > Bacteroidia > Chitinophagales > Chitinophagaceae > Taibaiella > Taibaiella lutea. Next base: position 824,781 of record NZ_VWSH01000001.1, on the reverse strand, counting down.
CCGGAGCGCCTATATTTATACCTGTTAATGTTCCTGTTACATTGGTCAAATCGTAGATTACTGAAGAAAATGGTAAATCAAAAGCAAACGAATTATCGCCCACTACACCTCCACTAACTTCGACTAATCCGCCGCCCTGCACGATATGCCCAACTTTTATATACCTAAAACCAGCTGGTGTATAGGTTGCTGGCCCTACGCAAGCTGGAGTATAAGTTCCGGAAGTAACTGGAGGCAAGAGGTCCAATACTGTTTTATCATTTGCACTCATTAAGCCTGCATCAGAAGAAGTGGCAGATATCAAAGTAATACCTATACCTCCTGTAATGCCAATAGCTTGGTCTGTTGGTGAAGTCGCACCGAAAATTAAATCTGACATGATTTTTGGTTTTATATTGCCTTATCAGCAATTGGTTAAAGATTTATTATAACGAAGCTACCTCAGTTTTCATTTTATCACAAAATACCATGAAAACCTTGCGCAAATATTTAAACGAACAATTGAGTCAGAATAGGAGGGAATCGTAACCCAGGAACCTTTTTAGGATTTCGGAGAAATAAAAAGGCAAACATAAAAGCACATCGTTACGATGTGCTTTTATGTTTGCTTTTTTAATTGTTATATAACTTGATATTGAAATTGAACATACACTGCAGGTGAACCACTAGTAGCAAAAAATTTCACTTGAGCATAATTGTTACCAGCACCAGGAACACCAATTACGAGATTAGGCGACGCGCCACTTAACCCGTTTCCGGTAACGACTCCCAAAACGTCCGTTGCAACATTTAATGTTGAAGCGATAGGCAACGTAACTTGAACATCGCTTATTCCTCCCGTTATACCTGTGCAATCTAGCCTTCCAGATACATGAACAATATTGCCTACTCTCATGTAGGTAAAACCTTGCGGAGTTGCAGTTCCTGTCGGTGTAATAGCAGTTGTCGGAGTATAAGTTCCGGAAGTAACTTCTGTAGATGCGCTTAAATTGCCAGTGCTATCTGCCGTAACCATTCGCGTTCCTGTGCCGGCAAGGTTATTCACTTTCAATATACCTGTACTATTCATGGATAGTTGATCGCTTCCAGCTTTCTGTAACGTCAAAGTATTTCCTGTAGAACTTGCATGAGCTTGATTGACTGTTAACGTCGTATTTGAATTTGCAACATTTCTTGAAATAGTTACGCCTGAGGATGCGAAAGTAATTAACGCCGAGTTAGGACTACCTGCACCGCTTTGCAAAAAACCAATTTTGTTTGTGTAGAAGTTTCCACTAGTTGCAAATTGGCCAACTGTAGTATTATTGATCTTGAAATTTAAAGTATTAGAGTTCTTAGTTCCTATATTCATATCTGAACTAAAAGCATTACCATCCTGTAAAATGATTTTCGCTTTATCGTCAGCGCTCATTAATCCTGCTGTATTTGCTGTTGCATCAGCAGCTGGTAATGTAACAGAAGTTCCACCTCCTGAAATGTCAATGTCGATTGTGTTTGCGTTAATATTACTTAAGCTTAAATTATCTGGCATAATATTTTGGTTTATATTGCTTCATCAGCAATGGGTTAAAGATTATACCAAACGATAGATATATAGTTATTATTATTTCAAATAATAAAAAGCACACTGAATTGGAGTAAGGTGTGCTTTAATCTGGATAGAATCGACTTAACCAGAGAAACAAAAGTAGAATAAGCAATCAAATACTTTTCATAAGCTTCCCTAAAATAAAAACAGCCCGGGTAGTTCCAGGCTGTTTTTTATTTGAATTTATTTTAAATTTTCCGAAAACTTCAACATTTTGCACGGACATATTGTTGGCTTCTTCCAGCAACATTTTATTTGCAATTTTCAATAATTTCTGCAGAAGTTCCAGGAAGATAATATCCGGGTTGAGTAGGATCGAACTGATCTCCGAAAATAAGCTTATTAGCGTCAAACCCCTTTGTTAAGCATTTAAAAGAATAAACATCACCACACCTGTAATATTCATACCCCTGTAGACTTTTAGCGGTTACTTTATAATGGTATAGTGTAAGTCCGGTTTCTGTATTCGGAGCCCAACCTTTCCATTCATCAGTTTCAAACAACAACTCATTTTCGTTATTGTATATTTCAATATGAGTAGAGTTGATATTTATGGTTGTAATTAGAAACTGGTCATTTAATCCGTCTTGATAGGGTGAAAATGCAGTTGGAATAAAAAGTATGCTGCTATCTTCCGTTGGTGGTGAATTGCTTTCTACCCCACATTCAAATTTGTCTTTCTTGCTACAAGAGGTGAATAACGTCACAGTTATTATTAGGAACAATAGATTTGATTTCATGAAAGGGTTTAATTCAAGACAAATATAATGATTACTTAACTTAAAATTCAACATATAAAAAGCCGACCAAAGAATAAGCCGGCACAAACACATTCTTAAAATGTTATGGATAAATGACAAATCTATATTTCAAATTTTTCATAAGCTTTTCGCAGGTTCACATCATACGGCTCCCTTTTCCATTTGACAGTCATTTCCTTGTAAGCAGCGCCATTGTAAATTTTTGCTACCTTATCCCAATCGTGGGATTTTAAAGCAGAAAAGAGTCGGTTGCCAATGCGGATGAATTTTACCAAAGCTGCTATCTGTTGAAATTCGCCTTTCTTGAAATCATCCCACATTTCACTAATCGAAGAATAGCCAAGTGCTTCCAATGTTCACCCATTATCTGAAACATACCGATAGAACGGCTTCATTTCACTCGCTTTGTTAATGAGATATAAAACTAATTTTAAATATTAAGAAATAAGTGTATTTTAGGTCCCAAATCCTAATACATATGAAAAAGTACTTACGAGCCAGTACGCTCTCTGTTGGAATGTTGCTTATGTTCTCGGCCTGCAATAATTCTAAAGAACCCTTATTTAAAAACCGAATCGAAACAACTCAGTCTGAAGATGATTAATCAACAATTGAAGGTACTTTAATGCTGTATTTAGATTGCAGATTTTCTGATGATAAGGGAAGGGAAGTAATATTTGACAGGGCATATTTCTATAAACAGCATAGGGAGGAGATAAGAAAGCCACTTGAAGTCGTAGAAAAAGACACTATACCAGGCAAAGATTTTTATTGGTATCTTTTCGGTATGGAGGAATAGTAAATGTCAAGTCTAAGATTTTAAAATAATACACCAGCTAATAACTAATAAAGATGGATAAGGTACTAATACAAAATCGTATTAATGAACTAAAGCATCAGTATTCTTTAGCACAAGAGCGCTTGGAAAAACTTCAACAGCAAGAATCTGAATTACGTAGTACAATATTGCGGATCTACAATGCTATTAATGTATTGGAAGAAGTGTTGAAAGAACAGGATTAAATATAGGATTGGGTATAACAGTGCCCCGTTTTTGTTTTTAAAGGAGAGCAATAGTACAAAATCTCATATACAGGGATTTTATCGTTACTTAAATGCTGTCAGTGCCGCAGTAGCGTCTTTTAATTTGTCTGTTTCAAAGATGCAAGGTAGTTCTGAGTAGTAGCCTCAGAACTATGTCCTAGTGCCTGGCTGATAATTGCTACCGGAGCTCCACTGTTTTTTAATATTGTTGCGAATGAGTGCCGGGCGGAGTGAGTTGTAACCGGCTTATCTATTCCTAATGCCTTTGCCAATACGATTCTATGATATTATCATCCCAAATGAAGAAAAAGTAAAGTTGTCGCCAAGGTCTTCTATTATCTTGTTTGCTTTTTGTTCTATTGCATTGAATTTAAGGCCGGCTATTTTGAATTCCCCACTTGCTTTGCATCCATGCATTTTAGAAATTCATCCGGGCTTTGATTATAAGGGGTTTTGTAATACCTTTGCTCACGATTGAATGTCAGGCGCAGTTTTATAGGATAAGTGCCACCCTTTTTCAGTCTTCTTTGATCAAGTATTATTAAGGTGATTGCGGCCATGTATTTGCATACAAATTTAGTAAACAATGGTAAACAACGAGTAACAAGTTTTACGTGAAACCCTTTATTTTCAATACTTTCATCAATAACGTTCAAGTCCCTACGAGGACACAAAATATTTTATAAAAAACATTATAATACTTTTTTATGACTTCAACATTTTTAGCTTCGATGTACGAAACAGGCAATGTTATCGGTGAAGTATCAGCTTATGGCATCACTATTCTTATGGCTATTGTCTTGATTTGGGTAATGTTTAAATACTTGAATACAGAGAATTTGAATGATTAATTCATCTGAACATATTGCTAAAATCCGTGCCGATTACAAAATGGCTACATTAAGCGAAACAGAAGTAGGTAACGACCCGCTTCTGTTTTTTCAAAAATGGTTCAGCCAGGCCGAAGCAGCAGGTATAACAGAAGTAAATGCGATGACGCTTGCCACTGCCAATATGTGGGGCATGCCCTCTGCACGTATTGTTTTACTGAAAGGTCTGGATGAAGAAGGGTTTACCTTTTACACCAATTACGATAGTGAAAAAGGCAGGCAGATTGCAGACGAAGATTCGGTAGCATTATTGTTTTTCTGGAAAGAATTGGAAAGACAGGTGCGTATTGAAGGGACAGCACGAAAAATTTCCGCAGAGGAATCTGATGCCTATTTTCATTCAAGGCCTCAAGGTAGCCAGATAAGCGCTGTCGCTTCTCCTCAAAGCGAGATTATTGAAGGAAGGTCTGTGTTGGAAAATAAGGTGATAGAACTGGAACAGCAATATGCGGAACAGGAAATTCCAAGACCGGGTCACTGGGGCGGCTATAAAGTTATTCCTGAAAAAGTTGAATTCTGGCAGGGCCGAAGCAATAGATTGCATGATCGAATCGTTTTCTTTCGTGAGCCGGAAACAGATAATGGTGAAGGCGAATTGCCGGGATACAGCCAATGGGAAACATTTAGATTGGCACCGTAAATTTAAAATTGCCTTTCAGATTGTTACTGAAATTTGACAACTTTTTAAAAGTTATCAAATCTTTTAAAAAAAGAAGTTAATTCCATTAAATTCTTGGAATAAAACATTTCGCACTATTGACAATTAGCTATTGACAATTCACATAAATGAAATCCTTATTCACCCAACAGCATCTGCAAATAACAATTGAGCGCCTTGCGCATCAGTTGCTCGAAAATCATCTTGATTTTTCTGATACGGTGTTGATTGGTATGCAGCCGAGAGGTGTCTTTCTTTCCGACAGGATTCATCAGAAATTAAAAGAATTGATTCCCGGTGTTTCTATTCCTTATGGGATGTTGGATATCACTTTTTACAGAGATGATTTCAATACCTCGCCCGAATTGCATATAGCCAAAGAAACACAGATAAATTTCTCTCTGGAAAATAAGAAAGTAGTGTTGATTGATGATGTATTGTACACAGGGCGTACGATACGTGCGGGACTGGATGCATTGCTTGATTTCGGAAGGCCCGAATCTGTAGAACTATTGGTTTTAATTGACAGAAGGTTTAGCAGGGAATTACCTATTCAGCCCGATTATGTTGGTATGACTGTTGATTCTGTGGCAGCGCAAAAAGTAAAAGTGCTTTGGAAAGAGAAAGATAAAAAAGATGAAGTAGTTATGTTGGATTAGAGTTGTCAACTTTTTGAAGCTGACAACTCTTTTTCTGAAAAATAGATTGTAACAAATATTAAAATTTAAAGCTATAAAGTGTCGTTATCCGTTAAACATTTATTAGGTATTAAAGATTTGACTCCGGAGGATATAGATTTGATTCTTCGCACGGCAGATAATTTTAAGGACGTATTACAACGACCTATTAAAAAAGTTCCTACACTCAGAGATACGACCATAGTAAATTTATTCTACGAGAATTCAACACGGACGCGCATTTCGTTCGAACTGGCAGAAAAAAGATTAAGTGCCGATACCATTAATTTTACGGCATCCGGTAGTTCGGTTTCCAAAGGTGAAACATTGATTGATACCGTTAATAACATCCTTTCCATGAAAGTGGATATGGTAGTAATGCGCCATTCTGCAAGCGGGGCGCCGCATTTTCTGGCGCAACATATTAATGCAAGTATTGTCAATGCAGGCGATGGTATTAATGAACATCCCACTCAGGCTTTGCTGGATGCTTTTTCCATACGCGAGAAACTTGGAGATCTGAAAGGCAAGAAGGTAGCGCTTTTCGGCGATATCATGCATTCGAGGGTTGCATTGAGCAATATTTATTTACTGACGAAAATGGGCGCGGAAGTGATTGTTTGCGGCCCGCCTACACTGATTCCAAAACATATTGAAAAGCTTGGTGTGAAAGTCTCTTATGATGTAAGGAAGACTTTGGAGTGGTGCGACGTTGCAAATGTTTTAAGAATCCAGTTGGAACGCCAGAATAAACCTTTGTTTTCTACGTTAAGGGAATATTCTTTGTATTACGGCATTAATAAAGCGATGCTCGATTCATTGAAAAAGGAAATTATTATAATGCATCCGGGACCCATTAATCGTGGCGTGGAATTGAACAGTGATGTAGCAGACAGCAAGAATTCCATTATCCTGGATCAGGTACAAAACGGTGTAGCTGTCCGGATGGCAGTACTTTATTTGCTTGCAGGCAAAAAAGAAGAATAGCAGAAAGTATAAAATTCCAAAACCCAGCTTCCAAATCTCAAATCTAATATCTATATTATAATGGCCCCTTTACAAATGGTGGATTTAAAACGCCAATATTTAAAGATTAAACCACAGATTGATGCAGCAATTGCAAACGTAATTGATACTACTGCATTTATTAATGGTCCTGATGTGAAATTATTTGCTCAGGAGTTACAGGATTATTTACAAGTGAAGCATGTCATTCCATGTGCCAACGGAACAGACGCTATCCAGATAGCTTTGATGGCATTAGGTCTGAAACCCGGTGATGAAGTAATTACACCATCCTTTACTTATATCGCAACTGTTGAAGTAGTTGCTTTGCTGGGATTGAAACCGGTTTTTGTTGAAGTGGACGAAGCTACTTTTACCATGACTCCGGAATCACTGAAAGCTGCAATCACTCCTGAAACCAAAGCAATTATTCCGGTGCATTTATATGGTCAGAGTGCTGCGATGAAAGAAATTCTGGATATCGCAGCTGAGCATAATATTCCTGTGATTGAAGATACGGCGCAGGCTATCGGCGGCACTTATACTTTCCCTGACGGAACGAAGAAGATGAATGGTACAATGGGAGCCATTGGTACGACTTCCTTTTTCCCTTCCAAAAACCTGGGTTGTTACGGTGACGGCGGCGCTATTTTTACCAATGATGATGTTTTGGCTGAAAAATTATACATGATAGCAAACCACGGGCAAAAAGTGAAATACTATCATGATATGGTAGGTTGCAACAGCAGGTTAGACACCATTCAGGCAGCAATCCTGCGTATCAAATTGAGAGAGCTGGACGGTTACTGTGATACACGACGTGCCGTGGCAGATTATTATGATAATGCTTTTGCAAATCATGCGAATATCATAACCCCTAAGCGGGCTTCTTACAGCCATCACGTGTATCATCAATATACATTGCAACTGGATAATGTCAATCGTGATAAAGTACAGGAAAAGCTTACGGAGCGTGGCATCCCGAGTATGATATATTATCCTGTTCCGAGCCATAAGCAAAAAATGTTTGACGGAATGGATGTAGAGCAGGTGGAACTGGCAACAACAGACTATTTGAATAAACGTGTGATTTCTTTGCCGATTCATACCGAAATGACGGAGGAAGAGATGCAGTTTATTACGAGGAATTTTATTGAAGTGGTGAATGAGCTTACAGCGAATTAAAGAAATAGAAAAAAGATTATTTTTACACAGGCAAGAATTTCTCTTGCCTGTTTTTTTATTGCCTGATATGATTATTTTAAAGAAGAAATTAGGACCGTTTCTTTTGTTGTCGGGAGCATTTTTAGTTTGCCTGGCCGTTTCAGTATTCTTGACTGTGCAAGCCAATAAAGGAGTTTATTTGAATTTAGTAACCTTTATCATGGCTTGTTTCTTTTTTCTTGCTGCTCTGGTAATATTTTGGGGCATATTGAACTTTGACAAAATTGTTATAGAAAATGAAATGCTTATTGTCTATTCTATTTTAGGTTATAAGAAAAAGGAAATTTATTTGCCTGCTGTACAGGATTGGATTGAGATGCCTAAAAAAGATAAATATTCGTCATGGTTTGAAATGACGATTTATGGTGAATCAGATAAATATAGCGTTAGCTCTCGTGTTTACAAAAACTATGATAAGCTTAAATCTGAAATTGGAAGGTATGCGTTCAGAAACAGGAGTAAGGAAAAAGAAATAAAATTAAGAAATACAAGAAGGATTGGTTATGTATTGCTGGCATTAGGTGTCTTAATTCTTATACTAACCGGTTGTTGGGCTGTGAAAAAAGAAGATCCTGATCTGACATCCGTTGATATCAGATTGGTAACAGATGTCTTGGATAATGACCCGTATATAATAAAAGGTTCAAAGGGCGCGCGATCTATTGAAATTCAATTGAAATCATATCCTGAGTTTACGTTCAATATATCAGGTGCTGCTTATAAAGCCATGTATGCCGAAGATTATGTGAATACAGTCAAGAGAGGAGATTCTGTATTTATAGGAATTAAAACCGCTGACTACAATAAGAAAATCATCAGGACAGAACCGCTGAACTTTTGGGACAAAACGATTAAATGCAATAGTATTGATGTTATTGAACTGGCTGATGTTTCTTCAGAATACCTGGCACTAAGGGATTATAATGCAGCGCATCACAATAATAGTAAAACTACAGGTGTTGTTTTTATGTTGATTTTGGGATTGTTTTTTATCACATTAGGCCTCGTTACACTGAGGTCCAAAAAAGATAGTTTAATTTAATTGCCTTGCTCCGACAAATACTAAAGCAATATTGGAATTATGATGGCTTCCGTCCGATGCAGGAAGATATTATCAACACTGTTCTGGGCGGCAAGGATTGTTTTGCCATGTTGCCCACTGGCGGCGGCAAATCAATATGTTATCAGGTACCTGCGTTGGCGCAGGACGGTTTTTGCCTGGTAGTAAGTCCTCTTATTGCCTTGATGCAGGATCAGGTCATGCAGCTAAGGAAGCGTGGTGTAGACGCGGTGTTTATCCATTCGGGTCTTACAAACAAACAATTGGATGAGGTTTTGTATCAGGCCTCTAAAAATGCTTATAAACTCCTGTATGTTTCTCCGGAAAGGTTACAGTCGGAGCTGTTTCAGGATTATTTACCACAGTTTAATTTAAATCTGATTGCGGTGGATGAAGCCCACTGTATCTCGCAATGGGGACATGACTTCCGGCCAGCTTACCGCAAGATTTCGGTTCTAAGGAAAAGTTTTCCTGATGTGCCTTTTATGGCACTGACTGCATCTGCCAACCAGCAGGTACAGGATGATATTATCCATCAACTGGAACTGCGTGAACCAAATATATTCAAGCAAAGCGTGGTGCGTGAAAACCTGATTTATCAGGTTCATTATTCTGAAAATAAGCCGGGTGATATAAATCATGCCTTCAGACAGAACAGCGGCAGCGGTATATTGTATTGCAGAAGCAGGAAACGCTGTGCGGAGACTTCTTTGCAGTTGAAGAATGAGGGCTTTGATGCAGGTATTTACCATGCCGGGCTGACAAAAGAAGAGCGTGATTTTGCACAGGCGAAATGGACGCAAAGCGATAAAGCCATTATTTGTGCAACTACGGCGTTTGGCATGGGCATTGATAAGCCTGATGTCCGTCAGGTGGTGCATTACGATGTTCCTGAAAATCTGGAAGAATATTATCAGGAAGCGGGCAGGGCAGGGCGCGACGGTAAACAGGCCATGGCTTCCATGTTTTTTAACCAAAGAGATATCGTTAATCTTGAGGCCTCAGTGGATATTAAATATCCTCCGGCTGAATACCTTGAGAAGATATATCATCTGGTGGGTGATTATATGAAAATGCCTGTCGGCAGCGGCGCGGAGCAATTGCTTGCATTCGATGCCATTGCTTTTATACAGGCTTTTCAGCTGGAAATGCTTAAGACGTTGAGCGCTATCAAGTTGCTGGACAGAGAAGGCTTTTGGGTGTGGAATGAAAATGCAGGTACAGAAACAATTGTGGAATTCAGTACGGACAGGAGTACGCTGAATCATCTGGAGAAAAGCCATCCGAAGCTTGCTTACATAGCAACAGGTTTATTGCGTTTGTATGGAAGCGTTTTTCATTTCCCTACGGCAATACAGCCTTTTGACGTAAGTAAGATGCTGCGTATCGAGAAGCCGCAATTAGATGAAGGGCTGCGGCAACTGGCAGCTTTGGGTATTATTCAATATCAGCCTGCAACGACAGGAGGAACCTTATACTGGCTGCACGACAGAATAGGAAAGCCGACGTTCCGGCTGAATATGAAAAGGATTGACATGCTCAAAAAGTCTTATCAGGAGCGGCTTTCAAAAATGATTGCCTATATAAGAAACGAAGATGTCTGCAGAAATATTTTGCTTTCCCGGTATTTTGGCGAATCTATAAAGAAAGAGTGCGGACAATGTGATGCCTGCCTGAGAAAACAAAGAACGCATAATTTGCCTGTAGATTTCAGGAGCGGCCTTCTGGCATTGATTGATCAATCCAAAGAAATAACTGTTGCAGACATACAAACGAATTTTCCTGAAGTGCAGCAGGAGGACATCATAGAGCAGGTACGTATATTGAATGACGAGGGTTTATGCCGTATTAGCGTCACAGGGGTTATATTTGCTAACTGATTTACGGATGGAGCTTACTTTTTTACTTTTTACTTTTTGAATTCTTCTATGATTCATTTTGCGATTATTGGTTTCGGGCATATAGGGAAGCGTCATGCAGAGCATATTTTGAATAATGATGCCTGCAAGCTGGTTGCGGTATGTGATATTGACGCGGATGGAGCAAAACATTTACCGGATGCAGGGATCTCTTTTTATAATGATTATGCTGAAATGCTTTCGGGGACTAACATAGATGTTGTCTGTATTTGCACGCCCAACTATCTGCATTGTCAACATGCGGTTGAAGCAATGAAAGCCGGTAAGCATGTCGTTGTTGAAAAACCAATGGCTATGAGTATTGCAGAATGTGATGAAATGATTGCTGTTGCCAAATCAACAAAGCAGCATGTGTTTGCTGTTAAGCAAAACAGGTATAACCCGCCGGTGGCTGCTGTGAAAGATTTGGTACAATCGGGAAGAATGGGCAAAGTGTATATGATGCAGGTAAATTGTTTCTGGAACCGCAGCAATAATTATTATGCCCAAAGCGAATGGCGTGGCAAGAAAGATAAAGACGGCGGTTGTTTGTTTACGCAGTTCAGCCATTTTATTGATATTCTTTATTACCTGAATGGTAATATCAGCAAGGCATCGGGTGTGCTTCGCAATTTTGCGCATCAGGATAATACAGAGTTTGAAGATAGCGGCGCTTTTGTACTGGAAGCTGAAAATGGTTCTTTAATCAATTTCAATTTCTCTACCTGTGCGTATGAGAAGAATATGGAAGGTTCCATTACCATTCTTGCAGAAAACGGGACGTTGAAAATCGGCGGCCAATACCTGAATACGCTGGAATACCAATGCATTCAGGGAGAAGCTTTGCCTCAGATCAATATTGTTGCGAAAGAAAACGATTACGGGCTGTATAAGGGTTCTATGAGTAATCATGATAAGGTTATACAAAATGTGGTAGATGTGCTGAATCATGATATGCCAATCATGACGGGCGCAGAGGAAGGAAAAGCGGTAGTGGGTATCATTGAAATGATGTATGCAAATGTTCATAAAACCTAAGCCTGCCTTATGAGTATCCAATATATCTTTGAGCTTTTCGGTACCTGTTTCTTTGCTGTTTCTGGTGCATTGGCTGCGAGCAATAATGACGAACACGACTGGTTTGGCGTTACTTTTATCGGATTTATAACAGCTATCGGCGGCGGTAGCTTAAGGGATATATTATTAGGCAGCTATCCTTTGGTGTGGATCAGTAATGTTCAGTTCCTGTATGCTATTATTGCGGGAGTTATACTGGCGAAAGTGTTCTATGGCCCCTTACTGAAATTACGGAAGATGCTTTTCCTTTTCGATACATTCGGGATTTCGCTTTTCACCATTCTCGGTACGGAGAAAGCATTGAACCTCGGTGTACATCCTTTGATAGCCGCTATGATGGGTATGTTTTCTGCGGTAATGGGCGGTGTTATCCGTGATGTGCTGAGTAACCAGACACCTGTATTGTTCAGAAAAGAAATTTACGCTACAGCTTGTCTTGCAGGCGCTTTTCTTTACCTGGGACTGGAGCATTTACAGATGGACAGGACTTTAAGTTTTATACTTTCCGGGCTATTTATTTTCCTGATTCGTTTTGTTGCGGTAACCAAGAAATTGAGCTTGCCAAAGTTCAAATCATAGTCTGAGTTCGGTGGGTCCGTCATCTCGACCGGAGCGAATTTCCGGAATGAAATGAAGGAAATTTGCGAGCGGAGAGATCTCCGAGGTTTTTGCACGCGTCGGGGAGATCTCTCCGCTCATAAAAATAACTTCGCTTTGCTTCGTAATTTTTACTCCGGTCGAGATGACGGACACTTGTTGGCTTTGACTTTTAATTCAATAACCATACTTTTCTTTCCAGCAGGCTCTGAGGTATTCGCGTTGTCTTTCTTCAGCAGCATTGTTGCCCGGGTCGTAGAGTTTTGTACCATCTATTGCATCGGGCATAAATTGCTGCTCTACAAAGTTGCCGGGAAAATCGTGCGCGTATTTATAGCTTTTACCATAGCCAATGTCTTTCATCAATTTTGTGGGCGCGTTCCTGATGTGTAAGGGTACCGACAGGTCGCCTGTTTGTTTTACCAATGCCTGTGCATTGTTGATAGCCATGTAAGCAGCATTGCTTTTTACAGAGGATGCCAGATAGGTTACTGCCTGGGAAAGAATGATCCTGCATTCGGGATAGCCAATCATTTCAACGGCCTGAAAGCAGGAGGTAGCCAATAGCAAAGCATTCGGATTGGCATTGCCGATGTCTTCGCTTGCGAGTATCAATAATCTTCTCGCGATAAATTTCGGGTCTTCGCCGCCTTCAATCATTCTTGCGAGGTAATAAACGGCTGCGTTGGGGTCGCTGCCTCTGATGCTTTTTATAAATGCCGAGATGATGTCGTAATGCTGTTCGCCGCTTTTATCGTACAAAGCCATTTTCTGTTGTACAATCTGCTGCACTTTTTCATTGGTTATTTTTTTATCATCTGCAGGGAGGCTCTGTACTACTAATTCAAGGAGGTTCAGTATTCTCCGGCCATCGCCGCCGCTCAATTGTATCAACGCTTCCCATTCAACTATTTCCGCATGCTGCGATTTGAGCCATTCGTCTTTTTCAAAGGCATGCTGAATGATTTCTTTTAATTCGTCTTCTGTAAAGGCTTCTAAAATATAAACCTGGCAACGGCTGAGCAATGCGCTGATAACTTCAAAGGAAGGGTTTTCGGTTGTAGCGCCAATAAGCGTTATGATCCCTTTTTCAACTGCGCCCAACAGGCTGTCCTGTTGTGCTTTATTGAAGCGATGTATTTCGTCAATGAATAAAATAGCTTTTCCTGCTTTGCGCGATAAGTCGATAACGGCACGTACTTCTTTTACGCCGCTTTCTATGGCGCTCAACTGAAAGAATTGCATGTCCATTTGCTTTGCAATGATTTGCGCGAGGGTAGTTTTGCCGACGCCGGGAGGGCCCCAGAAAATCATGGATTGCAGTTGCTTGCTTTCAATCATATTGCGCAATACTTTCCCTTCGCCTGTCAGGTGCTTCTGACCCGTAAACTCCTGCAGGGACTGCGGGCGCATGCGTTCGGCTAACGGAATGTTATTGTTTGGCGGTTTAGACATGATTATTATTTGTTTTGCCTTATTTTTGAAAGGTAAAGTTCCAAGCTAAATTCAATTATTCATACATCGGATGAAAAAAATATTTTTAAGCGCAGCGGTCATCGTTGCATTATGTTCCATTGTTTTTGCGCAGGATAAAAAGGGCGATCCTGTTTTAGATAATTACAAATTACCGGGCGCTCCGTTGCCTGCCATGCGCCTGATTGACAGTACGCGTAAAGAATACAATGAAAAGTCATTCGACAGTAAACACAATTTATTTCTGTTTATGTTCAATCCTACCTGCGGACATTGCATTAATATGGCAAAGCTGATGGGTGAAAATTATGAAACCTTTAAGAAGAATGATATTGTATTCATGGCGGGGCCGCAAATGATGTCTTACCTGAATAGCTTTTATCAGGCTACGAAAATCGGCAAATATCCTGAAATCGTAGTGGGTATCGACAGCGCTTTTGCTATTGAAAAGATATACAATTACCATATGTTGCCTCAGCTGAATATTTACGATAAAGACAGGAAGCTGATCAAGACTTTCCAGGGCGATATTCCGCTGGATTCTTTAAGACGATATGCTAAATAACGCATTCTGTTTTCTCAGAAAGAAACCGCTTCAATCGAAGCGGTTTTGTTTTTTTCTCGCAGCGTCGCAACGATGCAACGAGAGGAATTATAACTATTGCTGTTAGTCAAAAGACGCTGAAGGTGTTTTCTAATAAATTGTAAGAAACTGACATGATTCTCTCGGCGACGCAACGATGCAGCGGGATGGGAAATTATAGCTGCTGCTGTTGATCAAAGACGCAACAATGGCGAGCCTCTGTCGAAGGTGTTTTCTAATAAATTGTAAGAAATTGACATGATTCTCGCAGTGTCGCCGCGACGCTGCGAGGAAAATTTTACCGACTATAAATAAATTGTAACAAAGTTTGTCCGACGGCGTTTAAGGTAGATTTATCAATGACGCTCATGTTGTCGTTGTGTGTATGCCAATGCAGGGGAAAGCCTGTGGGCGAATCTGCGGGAAGGCAAATGATATCTATGGTCGGTATGTGCATGATTTCGTTTACAGGCACATGGTCATCGGTAATTTGTCCGCCTTCGTCATACACAAAGAAGGAAGAGAAGCCTGCTGTGGTGGCTGCGCTCCAGACATCTCTCTGCAGATTGCCAGCAAACTGGCGCGAAATAGATTCCAGGAGGAACCTTGCATTTTTACCGCCTACCATGTCGAGTAAAATACCGCCTTCGGCTTTATATCCCGGCACATGCGGGTTTCTTGCCCAGTATTGCGTGCCTAATGCATAGGAGTTATCTCCCCATTCACTTTTGCCGTAATCTTCTACATCTGTTAGCAGGATGTCGATACCGATATCTTTATTTGTCAGCGGATTTTGCCTGATGCGGTTTGCGAGTTCTATTAATACGGCAACGCCGCTTGCACCATCGTCTGCGGCATCTATAGGCGTGTTTTTGTTGGCAATATCTCTGTCTGCCCAGGGACGGCTGTCCCAATGTGCCAACAATAAAATCCTGCGGGGCGCTTGCGGGTTTATGACACCGATTAAGTTGATGCAACGCAGCTTAGTCTTATTGTCGCCCGCAATGACGGTGGTTTCCTGACGATACACCGTGTCGGTGTACATCTTTAGATGTGTTTCCATCCAGTTTGCGCATTTCAGTTGCGATGCGGAGCCGGGTGTGCGCGGACCGAAGGCAACCTGCTGCGCCGTGTAAGAATAGGCGGAGTCGGCATTAAATAGAGGCACTTTTACTTGCGGTGCAGTGCTTTCAGCGGAAGTATCCGTTGTTTGCTCGGCTGAATTATTGGTTGAGGAACAGCTACCTGCAATGATTGCGGCAGCGAAAAGTATTCCGTTAAACAGGTGTTTCATTCTCTGAAGAGGCTAATAATATCGGTTGCAAGATATACAATGTTTATTCTTTTTCTTTTTTGCTTCGCCAAAAAAGAAACAAAAAAGGTGCCACAAATTCAAATATGCGCATTTATTTATTTTAGATGGTGCGCATGAGAAAAGTTGCTCCGCTGAATTTGTGCAGCTACCGCACGCCCGGGTTAAGCATACGAAAAGAACATAGAATAGGGACATCGGCTATTTTCTATAAAACAGAGGTACTATAAATGCTATGATTGAAATGATTTAATCACATCCTGAAGAGGCTAATAATATCGGTTGCAAGATATACAATGTTTATTCTTTTTCTTTTTTGCTTCGCCAAAAAAGAAACAAAAAAGGCGCCACAAATTCAAATGCTCCGCTGAATTTGTGCAGCTACCGCACGCCCGGGCTAAGCATACGAAAAGAACATAGAATAGTACATCGGCTATTTTCTATAAAACAGACATACTATAAATGTTTTGATTAAAATGATTTAATCAAAATCATGAAAGGCTAAACATAGAAAAGAGCATAGAATAGTACATCGGCTATTTTCCAGGCAACAAAAAAATAATTCAAAGACATTTTATGTCAGTGGTCTATTTCTTCTTTCCTACGAACCTGATTACGGAACCTTGTCCGTTGTGGAATGCGCCTTCGCTTAATTCAATTTCGGTCTCTGTTAATTCAAGGATTTCGTAATCAGGGAAATCGGCTTTTATTTCTTCAATGGAAAACAGCATGTCTATTTCTTTTGGGCCGCCTACTTTTTCGTTTTTAGCAAGGTAATCAAGGTGTGTTTTGCTGAATGCTTCAAAAATGACGATGCCGCCTTTCCGTAAATATTTGTCAAGTATGTGGTGATAAGGTGATTTGATGTCTGCGGGGAAATGCGCATATATCAAAGCGATGGCATCGAATTGTCCTGGCTGGTAATTCAATGTCTGTAGTTCTCCTACCTGATAGTCGATTGTGACGTTATTGCTTTCAGCAAGCTGCATGGCTTTCTTTTTGCCTTCAGTGCTTATGTCAAATGCAGCGGCTGTCCAGCCGATCTTTGCAGCAAAAACGGCATTTCGTCCTTCTCCTTCCGCAGCGAAAAGTATGGCCCCGGGCTCTAACTTTTCCAGTTGTGCTTTCAGGTAATTATTGGGCTGTTCGCCGTAGGCAAATGTTTCATTGCTGTATCTGTCGTTCCATCTGTCTGTCCAGTTGTCGCTCATGTTGTCGGTTTAGATTGTGCAGACGAAATTATTTAATTATCGGTAGATGGCTGCGGTTATTTGTTTTACAACTGTGGTATCGGAAGCTTTCTTCAGCTTTTTGCTGCTGGTCCTATTGATGACGATGCGGGCGTTCCTGAAGGAGCTTACAAATTCGGGTGATTTTTTACTGAAGTTACCCGCTAATTTATCCATCAGATTTAGCTGCTCCGTGCCTTCATTTATCTTATCCGCAATATTGACGGTGGCTTGTTTTACTTCGCCCTTTGCCAGTCTGGGAGCTGGATTCATGCCTTTGTATTTTTCTATCAATGTTTTCAGCTCTTTCAGTTCTTCATCGCCTACACCATAATCGCTTAGTTGGGTTTTAAGGTCGGATGCTTTTTGGAATATGGCGCCTGCCACAACGGGCAGGGCATTGTCCCTGAGCCTTTCAAAATAAGTAGGGGTAAAATGGAATTGTTGCTCGAGGGCAAAATCCTTTATGTTGAAGGCATAAGATTCAATGTTGAGGGCCATCTGCCTGCATTGTTCGGTCAGGTTGCTTCGCATGGCTATCTTGCCTTGCGTGATGCCGGTATTGTCCTGTTGCTGTGTGCTTATTGCTGCATTTACTTCCAGACTTATTTTCCGGAACAGATGGGCTGCGTTTGCAAATGCAGCAATGGATTTCCATTTTTCCTCATAGTTTTTCAATACTGCATTTGTTGCGGTCCACATGGTCAGCTGATCTTCTTGACGTTTTGTCATTGTCGGGAATTTTTTAAGTTTCTAAAAAAGCATTTTCATCTTTTCACAATGCGGCTCTTTTTTGGCTTTGGTTTTCCTTTTTATGACATTACCGCACAGGGTAATTTATATTTGAAAACGTATGTTCGAATGAATTATTATGAGGGTTGATGAAAAAATGTTGTGCATTTACTTTGACTCAGCGGTGTTCGATTTTGTATATAGGGTGTTTGCTTCAGTGATGGTGGTGTTTGATTTTGTGTCGATAGCATTTGTTTTTCTGTCAGCATTTGCTGATTTGGTGCATGCGGTCATTGTTTTGTTGTCGATGGTGTTCGATTTTGCTCCGGAGGTCTTTGATTTTGTGTCAGCGGTGTTTGATTTCGTGTCAGCCGTGTTTGATTTCGTGTCAGCCGCGTTTGATTTTGTGTCAGCGGTCTTTGATTTCATGTCAGCCGTGTTTGATTTCGTGTCAGAGGGCTTCGATTTGTATTATATTAAAACTGATTACATGTTTGAGGGGTTCGCACAGATGTAAGAGGTGTTCGATTGGAATTCGAATAGTTTCGCGGGATTGTAAGAGACTGATTATTAATTGTTAGAGGCAGTTGTATTGAAAGCTATGTGATTTGCGGATAAGGTTATGGGAGTTTATTGGTTGCTTTCGTCTCCGCAGAGTCTCCTGAAAGGGACTCTGCGGAGACGAGTACTATTTGTTATACTTTTACTTACTATCCTGATTAGCTTTTTGATGCCGAAAAACAATAAAAATATACCGGTTAATACAATGTCTGACGATTTCAGCGGGGGCATTTCTATTGATAGAATCCATATTAAGAAAACGGATTTTAAATCGGCAGAGGAATATGAACAATCAACACAATCACACCGGGATGAGGGTTATACATTTCATATAGTTGAGAAGGGCAGTGTGCTTATTGAAATTGATTTTCAAAAATATATCATCACGGCTCCTGCTGTTGTTTATATGCACCCTAATCAAGTACATCGTATCCTAGAGTTTAAAAACATCACTGTTGGTTCGCTGGCAATTAAAAATGAAAGCCTGAATCCCGATTATCTTAAATTTCTGGAAGAGATTGCTCCTGCTAAGCCATTGCTTTTAACAAAGGAAGCCAGTTCCACCGTTGCCGCTATTTTTTCGCTATGCTTACATTTTTCAGTACAAAAAAACAACAAACTGCATCGCCCGCTATTAAAGGATAGTTGCAATACTTTGGTTGCTTTTCTGATTTCGCAGTTTCTAAATCAGCATAAGCCGGAAAGCCATCTTTCAAGATTTGAAATAGTTGCAAAGGGGTTCAGGCAATTATTAGAAAAAAATTATTGCACTATCAAGCGACCGGGTGAATATGCGGGGCTGCTGAATATTTCCACCCCTTATCTGAATGAATGTATCAGAAATGCTACGGGCTTTTCGGTTTCACAAAACATTCAGGATAGAATCATTCTGGAAGCAAAGCGTTTGCTGCATCATACCGACAAATCGGTTAAGGAGATAGCTTTTGAATTGGGTTATGTGGATTACCCTTATTTTACACGGATGTTTGCCAAGGCTACAGGCATGTCCGCATTGTCTTTCCGAAGCAAAAACCACGATTAGTCCAATACTTACTGTGTCCGTTTATTTTCTGAAATGATTTCAGAGCGGAATTTTGTGTCCTGAATTAATTAATCAATAATAATGGAGCAAAATAAAAGAGTACTTGTGTCGGGTGCAAGTTTTGCAGGATTGACGACTGCTTACTGGATGAACAAGATGGGTTATAAGGTGACGGTGGTAGAGATAGGCAGTCATCTTAAAATGGGCGGTACACCTGTAGATATAAAAGACCGTACGGTTGATATTGTAAAGCGTATGGGGCTTTTTGAACAAATAAAATCAAACAGAATAGGGCCGGAGAAGTGGGAGTTCAAAAATGCCGATGATGTTACGGAACATGCTGTAATATTTAAACAACCGGGGGAATCATTGCCGGATGATGAATTTGAAATAGAAAGAGATGTTTTGCTGAATATGCTGTTTGACCTGCTGAAAGAAGATGTTGATTTTGTCTTCCATAACAGCATTCAATCTCTGGAAGAAAGGGAGGATTTTGTAGCGGTTACTTTTAAGGATGGTGCTCAGAGCCGGTTTGAACTTGTGTTCGGTTGCGATGGCATACATTCGGCAGTAAGAAAATTATGGTTCGGGCACGAATCGGAATACAATCATTTCCTGGGGCAATATTTTTCCATTGCTATTGTCAATAAACTGCTGGTGGAAGAGGGTACTTACCAAATGTATGCGGAGCCTGATAAAGGGGTTGCGCTATATGCGTATAATCATAAAACGGATATTATTTTCACTTTCCGGCCGGAAAAAGAAATTGCTTATGATTTCCGTAACCAGGAGGAGCATAAAGCAATCATTGCAGCACAGTTTGAGGGCGTAGGCTGGAGAGCTGCCGAACTTCAAAAAGAATTGCTGCAATCCAAATCGTTTTACTTCGATAAATTTTGTCAGATAAAAATGCCGTCGTGGACAAAGGGCAGGGTGGCGCTGGTAGGTGATGCGGGTTATTGTGCTTCGCCGGCAGCGGGTATGGGCGGTTCCCTGGCTATCATAGGCGCTACGGCATTGGCTGATGCGTTTGAAAAACACAACGGGGATTTTGAATTGGCTTTTGAGGCATACAACAAAGACTTGCGCCCTTTTGTAGAAGAGGTGCAGTCGGCTGCGGTGGAGATGCTGGATAAACTTTTACCAAAAACGGAAGAAGAGGTGCGATGGAGAAATAAACATGGGTTTTCGATGTAAGGGACAAACTTCCGCAGCGTCCCCTGCGGGAGACGTTGCGGGGACAGAAGAGGTAAGGTGGAGAAATAAGCATGGGTTGATTTAAACACATAGATACATAGGCAGATTATTCAGCATGAAATTGTGATGAAAGGGTGCATAGAAAACAAGTTTTAACATAGGTGCTTCTTAAGTTAATAACAGTGGCTGCTTTACTCCATACTGTTGCTATGTTGATTGGGCCAGGGCTTACCTTTCCCTGTTTCGCAAAATAATTTGAGGCTTTTCAAAAATTGTCCCCAGGTGTAATTACATTCGGCAAACATGGGTGTATATGCTTTCCAATCGTCATGGTGGAAAATTAATAATGTTCCTTTGGCGGCAGGTTGGCTTTGCTGAAACTGGTCCTGCATTTCAGGATGTGTTTCTATCAATGCTTCTTTAGTTCCCTCTTCCAGCTTGAAAGAAAGGGAGGTCCCTTTCCATTCATCTGCGCCTGCAATACATTTCCACTTTACCAATACCGGAGGTTTTAGTTCCTTTATCTTCATTTCTTTATAATAGGTTCCGCCGAAAGTAAACCTTGCAACGGAATGTAAGCCGGCACTTGTCTCCGTTTTTGGTGTCCACCAGGAGGCCAATCCGTCACGGCTTGTCAATGCATCGTATATTTTTTCGGCAGGAGCAATAATGAATACCTGATGGTGTATGTTAGGCATGTTATTTCTTTATGGGTTGAAACATTATCAAGGATGTTTGTCTATTGTAATCGGCGATAACACGAATCTATGTTTTATTTAGCTTTTGCCTGTTTTACTAAATTTATTTCTAATCAGTCTTTCGTAAAGTGTTGTTAATTAAAACTGAATAGTGGGATATTTTTCTTATTTTAAGACAAATAAAAATATAGAAATATGCAAAAGTTAGAAAAATGGCAATTGATGGATAAAATTGTACGTGAGCTTGATGACCTTTCCAACAGCCAGACTGCGGTACTCAAAAAAATAGGACAGATAGAAGCAGACAACATCAATCTGAATAATACATCGCTTGAAAAAAGTCTTAGTGAGATCTATACCAAAGTAAGTGAAAACCTGGAGCTCGTTGCTGCTCTTGCAACCACTTTCAGGGAAGAAACCGAAAAGTTCATGGCGGATAATAAGATTAATGAACTCCTGAATCCTACGGAATAGAGAGCAGATGTTCCTATCTTAACGTCCGCAATAACCGCAGCGTCCCCTTCGGGAGACGCTGCGTGGACAACTCCTGAATCTTGCAGAATAAAGAGATGATGTTCATATAGCGTCCGCAACACCCCTTACTGGATATTGCGGACGCTAAGCATTTATGATATAATCCTTTACATGCGTTTACGATAATAGATAACGTGCGCAGCGTCTTCTGCAGAAAACGCTGCGGAGACAGAACCAATATGATATGCTGGCACAGAAATCAATTTGTCAAAGAATCTCCTTTCCAACATCTTATATCTAACATCTATCCTCTCCCGCTACGTAATACACAAAAACAAGCAATAAAAAAAAAGAAAATCCTTGTTTGTAACCCGTGTCGTTTCTTTATTTTTGCCCTTTCGTATTAAAATCAAAACATGGTTGACGTATTAATAGGCCTTCAATGGGGCGATGAAGGTAAAGGGAAGATTGTGGATTATCTTGCCGCAAACTATGACATCATTGCACGCTTTCAGGGCGGTCCCAATGCTGGTCACACATTATATGTAAATGGCGAGAAGGTCGTACTCCGCACTATTCCTTCAGGTGTGTTTCAGGAACAAACGCTGAACCTTATCGGTAATGGTGTTGTTATAGATCCGGTTACTTTGAAAGAGGAAATTGAAGGATTGAAAGCATTGGGCTTAAACCTGCAAAACAATCTTTTTATTTCGCACAAAGCACACCTGATTCTTCCTTCGCACCGCGCGCTGGATGCGGCTTCTGAACATGCCAAAGGAAAAGAAAAAATCGGTTCGACTTTAAAAGGTATAGGACCTGCTTATATGGATAAAACAGGCAGGAACGGTTTGCGTGTGGGCGATATCCTTGCGCCTAACTGGCAGGACAGATACGAACGCCTGCGTGCAAAGCATATTGAGATGCTGCGCATGTACAACGAGGTGCCTGAATGGGAAACATGGGAGGCCGATTTCTTTGCAGCTATCGAATACCTGCGTTCTTTGAATATAGTGAATGGCGAATACTGGCTGAATGAGCATATTGCAAACGGTAAAAAGGTGCTTGCGGAAGGTGCGCAGGGCAGTATGCTGGATGTGGATTACGGAACGTACCCTTTTGTAACATCGTCCAATACAATCGTAGCGGGTGTATGTACGGGTTTAGGTGTTGCTCCATCGAAGATAGGCGAGGTGTATGGCATTACGAAAGCATATTGCACACGCGTTGGCGGCGGCCCTTTCCCTACGGAGCTGCATGATGAGGTGGGTGAGAAATTACGTGCGCAGGGCCATGAGTTCGGTGCGGTAACAAAACGCCCCCGTCGTTGCGGATGGATTGATCTGGTAGCTTTACGTTATGTTTGCATGTTGAGCGGTGTAACGCGTTTGATTCTTACAAAGGCGGATGTACTGGATAACTTTGAAGAGATAAAGGTTGCAACTGCTTACAATATAGGCGGGAACGAAACAAACGAGTTTCCTTTTGATATTTGTGATGCGGAAATTAACCCTGTTTACAAAACTTTCAGCGGCTGGGATAAAAATATAAGCGAATGTAATTCGCCTGAAGAATTGCCCGAAACTTTTAAAAACTATTGTAAATTTGTTGAGGAGTTTTTACAGACCAGGTTACAATATATATCAAACGGAACGGGAAGAGACCAACTGCTAACATTGTTCTAATAAAAGAAAAAAATGTTCAAAATTTTTTAAGAAAAATTTTGTCAAACCAAAAAACTAATAAAAATTTACATCTCCATTTTAAGAATCTTGAAATAGTTGTGTGCTATGAAAACTAACTCAGAAAACAAAGCAGCTGTGAAGAAAGCTGCTCCGGCAAAAAACCAATCAGCGCCCAAAAAAAGCGCTAAGTCCAAAAACACGGAAGAAGATGATTTGGACGAAGACGATGATCTTTTTTTAGATGACGAGGCTCCTAAAAAGAAAGCTGCTGCTAAAGGACCGAAGAAATCTAAAAAAGCGGATGACGATGATGACGACGATGATGATATGGACGAAGAAGAAGATGATGACTTCAACAGTGACGATGATTTTAAAGATGATTTTGATGATGAAGATCCTGATTTTGAAGAATTCGATATCCCTAAATCAAAGAAAGGTACAAGTCCTGCCAAGAAGAAAAAGGGCGGCGATGATTTTGATGACGATTTCAGCGACCTGGGCTTAGATGACTTTGGCGGTGGCGGCGGCGGATTTGACGATGATGACGATGATTTTTAAGTTATCTAAACGCTTCCGATATTGAAACGAAATACAGTTAGTTTTTCCTTTGCTGAAAATGAAAGGAGACTGATAAAGAATAAAATGCTGAACTGGCTTAGGTCATTCAGCATTTTTTCATACATGGACAATAACGAATACGGGCATGGTCCGTGCCGGTATGAAATGCTTGCGGGCTGTAATGCAATACAGACAAAGCATTCCCTTGATTTACCTGAAAGGGACTGGTGGCTGGGACATATCAGCTATGATTTGAAGAATGCCATAGAACCGAAGCTGCAAAGCAACCATATTAATAATACGGGTTTTGAGGATGTGCTTTTCTTTCAGCCTGAAACGGTGGTTTATATCAAGACTGGTTCTTCTGAATTGCATGTAGCGACATTAAAGGAAGATGCGGATGCTATTCTGGATGCTATACTTGCAATGCCAGGCATTGTTCGGAATACCCATGATGATGCAAAGCCGCATTGGAATTATCGTTTTCAGAAGGAGCGGTATATTGAGGTTGTTGAACGGATAAGAAAGCATATTGAAGCGGGTGATTGTTACGAGCTGAATTTTTGTACGGAAGCATATTGCGAAGCGGTGGAAATGGATGCTGTTTACCGGTTTTATAAGCTGAATTCGCTGAACCCTTCTCCGTTTGCGGCTTTGTACCGCAATGAAACAAAATGGTTGTTATGTGCGAGCCCGGAAAGGTTTATTTACAGGGAAAATGATATGCTGCTTTCGCAACCCATAAAGGGCACTGCGAGGAGAAGCAAAGATGCTGTTACCGATGAAGCATTAAAGCAGGCATTGTTACATGACAGAAAGGAAAGGGCGGAGAATGTAATGATTGTGGATCTGGTAAGGAATGATTTGGCAAAAAGCTGTGAACCGGGTAGTGTGATAGTTCCGGAGCTGTTCGGCGTTTATAGTTTTCCGCAGGTGCATCAACTGATATCGACTGTCTGCGGTAAAATAAAAGAAGGTTGCGGCAATGAAACGATTATCAAAAATGCTTTTCCTATGGGGAGCATGACAGGCGCGCCGAAGGTAATGGTCATGCAACTGATAGAACAATATGAGCTCTCCCGGAGGGGCTTGTATTCCGGAAGCGTGGGGTACATAGACCCGGAAGGAAATTTTGATTTTAATGTTGTAATAAGAAGCCTGTTGTACCATGAAACATCGAAATATCTTTCTTATCAGACGGGCGGAGCGATTACGTATGAAAGCGTTGCGGAAGCAGAGTGGGAGGAAGTAAGATTGAAGGCAAATGCTATGGAACAAATCTTTTTATAAGCATTTACAATTACCTTTACACACAAGAATAAACAAATCACCAAAAAATATAAAATTTATGAATGCACAGGTGAAAACCATATTGCTTACTGTATTAACATTGTCTGTGTTTACCATTGCGATTGTTGAACTGACGGGTATCAGTTCGCACTCTTTGTATAATAAATTCGGTATCGGCAATCCTCCTTCTCACGGAACGGATCCGGACGAGCGTAGCAAGAGAACGCAAGAAATCAATAAAATGCCCAAAACAGAGATTGCATTTGAGCAGGATCATTTCGATTTCGGAAAGGTTAAGCTGGATACAAAGGTGCGCCATGCTTTTAAGTTTATAAATATCGGTGAAAACCCGTTGATGATAGCAGATGCACAGGCTTCCTGCGGTTGTACTATTCCGTCGTTTTCCAAAGCGCCTGTAATGCCGGGTGAACATGGTGAAATTACCGTTGAGTTTAATACTGCCGGTCGTTTGGGAACAAACCATAAATCTGTGATGGTTTTCTCTAACGCCAAGAGGGACCGTGTTTCGGTAAGCTTTGATGCTGAGGTAGTGAGAGCGGATGGGTCATCTGCGGGAGAATAGGTTGTTACCCGTTATCATGAGTTATTATTTGGAATCTGAAATTAAACAAAAATGAGTCAGGCGCAGGTTTTGCCGCAGAATAAAACGGCGGTAGCAAAGTATCTTTCGTTAGTGAAATTCAGCCATACGGTTTTTGCATTGCCCTTTGCTTTCATCGGGTTTACTTTGGCTATTGTTTATGAAAGACAGGCGTTTCACTGGCACTTGCTGATATTGATGTTGCTTTGTATGGTTTTTGCCAGAAGTGCAGCTATGGCTTTTAACAGATATCTGGATCGCAAATTTGATGCATTGAACCCACGTACGGCACAAAGAGAGGTTCCTGCGGGCATTATTAAGCCGCAACATGCGCTGGCGTTTACGATTGTCAACTGTATCCTGTTTGTGGCTGCTACTTATTTCATCAATAGTATTTGTTTTTATCTTTCACCTGTTGCGTTGTTTGTCATTCTTTTTTACAGTTATACCAAGCGTTTCACAGCTTTGTGTCATCTGGTATTGGGCATAGGTTTGTCTTTGGCGCCTATAGGAGCCTATCTTACGGTGACAGGATATTTTAAATGGCTGCCGTTATTGTTTTCTTTTGCAGTGTTGACCTGGGTTTCGGGTTTTGATATTATTTATGCCATGCAGGATGAGGATTTTGACAAAAGCCAGCAACTACATTCCATACCTACGGCGTTTGGCAAAAAAGGTGCTTTGATGATTTCAAATGTGCTGCATGTGCTTTCTGCCTTGTTTGTGATTACCGCGGGTTTTATGGCGGGCTTTCACTTACTGTACTGGATAGGGGCGGGCTTTTTTACCTGTCTGCTTATTTATCAGCACACTTTGGTTAAGCCGGATGATTTGAGCAAGGTAAATATTGCCTTCATGACAACAAACGGTATTGCAAGTATTGTATTTGCAGCTTTCGTGATTGCAGATTTGTTGTTTCTGTAGGGGTTAAGCGGACTGTTCAGCTTTCGCGTACTATATAATTTGGAGAGCTCTCCACTGTGCCATTTTATTCCATCTCATTTCATAAAATGACTCCGGTCGGGATGACGACAGACGCTCCTGATATCAGGTTATCACTTGTGCTTCCTGTTATATTCCTCCACTAATTTCAAGGTGTAATTCAGTGAATTTTTACTCTTCCAACTTTGATGCCCGGGTATGATGAAGTTTGGTTTGCCAAACTTTGCCTGAATCTTTTTGATAGTTGCAGCCCATGCCTTTACATTGGCATCTTCAAGGTTGCCCAGGTTCTGCGCTTCGGTGCTTTTAATCAGACAGCCGCCATACAGTATTTTCTCCTTGCCAAACCAGATTACGATATTGTCGGATGTATGTCCTTCACCGCCATAATAGGTTTGAAAAGTATGTCCGCCGATAGTGAAAGTTGTGTCGTTGTTTATCAGATACTTTGCGCGGGCTTTATGATGTTCTTTGCAAAGTTCATCCGTTTGCGTAGTAGCATAGGTACGGATGCCTTGCTGGTTGTAATAATCAAAGCCTCTTGTCCTGTCTTCGTGCCAATGCGTTGCAATGCTCATGATGACCTTTTTATGGTGCCTCGCCCATATAGTATCCAGTAAAGGTTGATACTGTGTGGAATCCCAGGGGGTATCAAAAATGACAGCGCCTTCGTCTGTTACCATATACATGCCGTTTGCAGGATAAGGACTGCCATCTATATCCTGGTGGGTAATATAAATATAGAAATCACCGGTAAGGTGTGAAATCTCGAGCGGAGCGTTTTTCTTCTGTGCGAATGCATTGGTAACTGTGAAGAAAAGAAGTATGGTTATGAATGTGCGCATAATGGTTGAATGAGTTGTTGTGTAAAACAGGGAGTGTACATGTAGCTAATCCGGATAACAAGTTTTATTTAAGTCATGATTTCTTTCCTGATTTTATTATTTCTCCCGTATTCAATATTATTGTTGTGAATTCATCATTGTATGTTCTTGAGCTTACTCCAATTTTACTCAATAGTTCATCAGCGTAAGTTCGCAGTTGTTTCCATTTTTTATTTTCATTTATAAATTCCCAATCCCAAATTTCATTAGGCATTTCTTCGACTTTCGATTTGAAGTTCAACAGATCCTCCCTAAACTTCAGATCAATTAAATTCTTTCTGAAAACCGTTTCAAATGAAACAGGGGTGAATGCGTATTGAAGTTCTTCATATAATTCTGTTAATGGATCAATTAAAACGGGAGTCATTTTGTCTAATTGTTCAGCATTAAAAGTGAATAATACAAGTGAATTAATGATGTTTGTGTAATAAAAATTTACGTGTGCATCATATTTGTCTGATTCTGATTTGATATGTTCCCTATCGTCTACTTCGTTTTGATTCGGAATTTCAGGTAATTTATTTTGTTGCTTCAATTTTAAAAAGTTGGAATTTCATGCATGAGTGAATTTTCAAATTTCCCTTTATTATTTTAAAAAGAAGTTTAAAATTTTGTCAATTCCAAATATACAAAGCCGGTTCCTAATCGCCATTTAATATCAGGTGATATCCGGCAATGTATTTAAAACAGATGTCCCACATTTTAAAAATGTGGGACATCTGTTTTAAACGAAACTTTTTCAATCATTATATTTTCATTGCTTCCATTATTCGTTCGAGGTCTTCATCGTTATAGAACTCAATCATAATGGATCCTTTACCGTTTTTCTTTCTTTCCAGTGAAACTTTAGTAGAGAAATGGGTTGACATGTTGTCCTGAATACGTTTGTAGGCAGGCGGCAACTTTACTTCTTTGTTTTCGGTTTTCTCCAATGGCTTTTTCTCATGAACCATATTTTTAACCAAAGCTTCTACCTGCCTAACTGAAAGCCCTTTGGTAATGGCCTCTCGGTACACATACAACTGCTCTTCCACGTTTTCCAGCCCGATTATTGCCCTTGCATGGCCCATGCTCAACAGGCCATCTCTTACTGATTTCTGGATATCGGGCGGTAGTTTTAATAGACGAAGGTAATTGGCAACGGTGCTTCGCTCTTTCTTCATACGGTCGGCCACTTGCTCCTGCGTCAGCGAACATTCGTCCATGAGTCTTTTATAACTCAAAGAAATCTCAATGGCATTCAGGTTTTCTCTTTGCAGGTTTTCCAATAAAGCCAGCTCCAGTAATTCCTGGTCATCAGCCGTGCGTATATATGCCGGAATATCTTTTAATCCTGCCATTTTGGAAGCTCTGAAACGACGTTCGCCGGATATCAGCCTGAACTTGCCGTTTGCCATTTTAGCAACTGTGATAGGCTGGATGATATCATGCAATGCAATGCTTTCGGACAATTCTTTCAAAGCCTGTTCATCGAAATCGTGACGCGGCTGTTTTGGGTTTACTTCAATCTGCTCCATCGGGATACGGCCACCCACTACGGCTGCGGTATTTTTGTTGGAAGCTGCGGGAAGGCTATCTGCCGTAGCTTTCAGCTCTTCGTCAATATTATTTAACAGGGCTTTTATGCCCAATCCTAATGCTTTCTTTTTATTGTTTGAATTCGTCATGTGCGCGTTTTCTTTCACATCGGTATTAGTTGTTGGTTCCATGCTCATCTTCTTCAAATATTTTATCCTCGTTCTTAATCTTCGTTAAATCGTTCTTTTGTAAAATCTCCTTAGCTAAATTCAGATAATTGATGGCGCCCGTACTTTCGGTATCATACATTAACGCAGGCTTCCCAAAGCTTGGCGCTTCGCCTAATTTTGTATTTCTGTGGATGATGGTATCGAATACCAACTCTTCAAAGTGATTTTTAATTTCTTCCACCACCTGGTTGCTCAGACGTAAACGGCCATCGTACATGGTCATTAAAATGCCTTCAATCTGTAAATCGGTATTGATGCGGGTCTGAACAATTTTAATAGTGTTCAGCAACTTGCCCAAACCCTCCAATGCAAAGTACTCGCACTGAACAGGGATGACAACAGAATTGGCTGCTGTCAATGCATTTACAGTAATCAAACCTAAAGACGGAGAACAATCAATGATGATGAAATCAAAATCCTTACCTGTTTTTTCCAGCGCATTTTTTAAAATATGCTCCCGGTTAGGATGGTTGATTAATTCGATTTCTGCACCCACCAAATCCAGGTGTGAAGGCAATAAATAAAGATTCGGTGTTTCCGTTTCCAACATGGCCTGACTCACCGGCATTTCATTCACAATGCAATCATAAAGACTCACCTGAATATTCCTCAAATCAAAACCATTACCCGTCGTACTGTTTGCCTGCGGATCCGCATCAATCAGTAATGTTTTATATTCCAGTACTGCAAGGCTGGCTGCAAGGTTAATTGCTGTGGTAGTTTTACCTACGCCGCCTTTCTGGTTTGCTATTGCTATTATTTTTGCCATGTGTCTGTTTGTAGAGCCAGAAAATGAATCTGAACAACTACTTTATCTTATGAATACTTATTTTCTTCATCGTTATTTGTTATTCCGTAGGAATCTTTCGTTTCAATAATAGATTCCTACGGAATGACAAAAGCGCTGTTTTGATGTATTTGACTTGTTTTTATTCTAAATCTCTATCGTCTTGCCTATTTCCGGCAAAATCAATTCTTTTCCTGCATCCGCAAATTTTTGTTTTGCAGCTTCATGGTCGATTACAATATACCCGAATGTATCAAAATGAATGCCTACAATTTTATCACATTGAATGAAGTCTGCTGCTAATACCGCTTCTTCCGCATCCATAGTGAAATTGCCGCCGACAGGCAAAATTGCAACATCCAGTTTGGTGTACATCGGAATCAATTTCATATCCATTGTAAGGCAGGTATCGCCTGCAAAGTAGAAATTGATGTCTTTATTCCTGATAACAAAACCACCGGGGTTGCCGCCATAACTGCCATCAGGCAGGCCGCTGCTGTGCATGGCAGGGACATAATGCACTTTTCCGAAATCAAAATCACGTGCGCCGAAGTTCATCGGATGCACTTTTTCATAGCCTTGCTTTGCCACCCATGTTGTTATTTCGGCATTAGAGATAACGGTTGCGCCGGTATGCTTTGCAATTTCAATTAAATCGCCCACGTGATCGCCATGTCCATGTGAAACAAGGATATAGTCGGCTTCAATGCTATATATGTCAATGTTTTTAGCCAGAGGATTGCCTGTAATAAAGGGATCAAACAGCAACTTTTTGCCTGCTACTTCTACAGCAAAGCAAGCATGACCGTAAAACGTAAAATTCATCGTTTATTTATTTGAAAATGTATTTGTTCAATAAGGCGGATTACCCCAAACTTGGTTACAAAAATACGTCAAAGAATGAAATATCGCAGAAATGTGGATAAAATAGAAATTATACGAGGCTTGTTTCGCCCAAATCATTTGCAGCATTCATTGTTAAGCCGTAACATTGCAGCCTGATTAGTATTTATTAAGTTTAATTGTATGTTTGTAAGATGTTTAATAGTTAATTTGTGAATGGTAAATATTGAATATTCAATTTACAGGCCATTCTTTATTATCATTGACTATTGCTCATTTACAATTGGCCAATTAAAATAATTCAGCAAATTCAAATATGAAGCACGCATACATTTTTCCCGGTCAGGGCGCCCAGTTTTCAGGCATGGGCAAAAATCTATATGATACAAACGAGCAGGCAAAAGCTTTGTTTGAACAGGCAAATGAAATTCTGGGTTTCCGCATTTCGGATATTATGTTTTCCGGAACGGAAGACGAACTGAAGCAAACAAAGGTTACGCAACCTGCTGTATTCCTGCATTCTGTTATTACATTTCTGGTACATCCGGAATTAAAGCCGCAAATGACAGCAGGCCACTCGTTGGGCGAATTTTCTGCTTTGGTTGCCGCGGGCGCTTTGTCGTTTGAAGATGCTTTGAAATTAGTGTATCAACGTGCAATTGCCATGCAGAAAGCATGTGAGCAAAATCCATCTACAATGGCCGCAATTCTTGGTTTGGAAGATGCAAAAGTGGAAGAAGTTTGTGCAGGTATAACGGATGAAGTTGTCGTTCCTGCAAATTATAACTGTCCCGGTCAATTGGTTATCAGCGGAAGCATTGCAGGTATTGAAAAGGGTTGCGAAGCCATGAAAGCCGCGGGAGCCAAACGTGCATTGGTATTACAAGTGGGTGGCGCATTCCACTCACCATTAATGGAACCTGCACGTCAGGAATTGCAGGCAGCAATAGAGGCAACGAATTTCCAGACACCTATTTGCCCGGTTTATCAGAATGTGGATGCAAAACCATATACGAATCCTGATGAAATCAAGAAGAATTTAATTAATCAATTAACTGCGCCTGTCCGTTGGACACAAACGGTTCAGAACATGGTTGCCGACGGCGCTACTGAATTTACAGAATGCGGTCCCGGTAATGTTTTGCAAGGGCTGGTGAAAAAGATACACAAGGAATCTGTTACGAGCGGATTGAATTAAATATCTGTTGATTCATTTAATTCAAAAGGGTTGACAACTTTTAACAAGTTGTCAACCCTTTTTTACAATAAGTGTCCGACACCTCAAAGGTGTCGGACACTTATTAATTGTAATGAGCAAACATTTTATAAACCTTTCCTTCCTCATTAAAAAACATAACTTCTACACACATTTTATTCATGACGGATTTGTAGTACAGGGCAATAGAATTGATGCATTCCGTAACGTCTATTAATTCAAAATGCAAGTCGGGTATTTTTGACAATGCTTTACGCCAGTAATCTGCAACGGCTTCCTTTCCTTTCAGCGTTCCGCTTTCAATTCCCGCTGCCATTCTAATCATGGGCGTAGTAACTTCAATATCATCTGAATAATGGCTTAAAATTACATCAAGGTCATGGCTATTCCATGAGCTTATCCATTCTTCTGCAAATTGTTTTGCTTTCACTTTATCAGGTTGTTTATGTGGAGTTTTTAAATTTTATTTTCCCTTTGTCAAATCTCTGAAAGCATCTTCCAGGCTTTGGCTGCTGTTTTGCAGACTCAGGATATCAATGTCATTTTGAAGCGACCAGGCCATTAATTCTTTACGTAATAAATCAGGTTGCGCTGTTTCCAATATCCATTGATTGTCATCGGATTTCTTAGCCCGAACGACATTTTTCATTTGTTGTAATGCAGTGGCAGTAACATCTTTACCAAATGAAACAACTAAACCTTGTTGCTGCTTTTCTGCAGATTGGATGTTCCCGATAGCATCGTCTGCTACGATATTGCCGTTATTGATAATGATAACACGGCTACACATGGCCTGTACTTCCTGCATGATATGTGTGGAAAGCAATACCGTTTTTTCTTTACCCAGATTGATTATCAAATCACGAATGTCCATGATTTGATTCGGGTCAAGACCACTGGTAGGTTCATCTAAAATTAAAACCTTCGGGTTGTGGATCATAGCTTGTGCCAAACCCACTCTTTGTTTATAACCTTTGGATAAAGCGCCTATTTTTTTCTTTACTTCTTTTTGCAAGCCTGTCATCTCAATCATTTCATCAATACGGCTTTTAGACATTTTGCCTAACTGATGAACACCTGCGGCAAATTCCAGGTATTCCCTGATATACATGTCATAGTACAGGGGATTACTTTCGGGCAAATAACCAACCAATCTGCGTACATCCATTGGTTTTTCAACCACATCAAAACCACAAACAGTTGCCTGTCCGGATGTAGGCGTGATATAAGTGCTCAGCATTTTCATGGTTGTAGATTTGCCTGCACCGTTTGGTCCAAGGAAACCCACTACATTACCGCTTCCTATTTCAAAGGATATATTGTTTACTGCTTTCTGTTCGCCAAATATTTTCGTAAGGCCCGTTACTTTTATCGACATTTTATTAAGTGAAAATTTACAAAGTTCAAACTTCAAAACCATATTTCAATTGCCAATGGCAATCTCCCAATTCCGAATTTACTATCGACTCAACTAATGAATATCCTGAAACCTTCCCTGATTCATGTCGCCTGTTTCAAAACCCTTTTTGAACCAATACATTCTTTGCTGCGATGTACCATGTGTAAAAGCATCGGGCACAATATAACCCTGTGCTTCTTTCTGCAATTTATCATCACCGATAGCATTGGCCGCAGTCAGTGCCGCTTCCAGATCTCCCGGTTCCAGAATGCCACGCATCCTGTTAGCATGATAAGCCCAGACACCTGCAAGAAAATCGGCCTGCAATTCCAGCTTTACGGATAACTTATTATAATCCGCTTCGCTCAATTGGGAACGTTGCCGTTGTATTTTTTCTGAAATGCCTAATAAATCCTGAATGTGATGGCCTACTTCATGCGCCACGACGTAAGCCACCGCGAAATTTCCGGGAGCTTCAAACCTGTCCTGCAATTCGTTACAAAAAGACAAATCAATATAAACTTTCTGGTCGGCCGGACAATAAAAAGGCCCCATTGCCGAAGATGCTCCGCCGCAGCCACTTTGAGTAGCATCGGTGAACATTACAAGCGTAGAAGGTTGATATTGTTCACCGTTTTGTTGGAAGATTTCGCCCCAGACATCTTCGGTGCTTGCCAAGACAACTTTTATTAAATCAGCCGTGGAATCATCGGCAGGAGGCTGATAATTACTTGATTGTTCAGTATTGGTTGTCTGAACACCATTCAGGATGCCTGAAAAATCCTTTCCTGTCAGCAAGCCAATAACCACAACTATAACAGCGCCGATGCCGCCGATAGCCACTTTACCGCCACCACTCATCCCTCTTCTGTCTTCTACGTTACCGCTTTCGCGTTCGCCTCTCCATCTCATAAAAACCGGTTTTGTTTTGAGGTTAAATATACAATTAACCTGTTATCTCAGCAATTTTTCATATTCTTTCTGACCTATTATCCTGTAGCCTACAGGTACTCTGAAGGCTGCATTTTCAACAGGGACTTCATTTAAGCTTGTTAACTCAAAATGCATAGTGAACCCGTTGGTCATCAATAAATCATAACTGGCCGGAATGGCTTTTATATCAGGGAA
This sequence comes from Taibaiella lutea, assembly GCF_008629695.1. GTDB lineage: Bacteria > Bacteroidota > Bacteroidia > Chitinophagales > Chitinophagaceae > Taibaiella > Taibaiella lutea. Next base: position 789,923 of record NZ_VWSH01000001.1, on the reverse strand, counting down.
CCTGTCAAATATAGCCGGATAGCTGATATAATAATCGGGTACGATAAATAATGAGAATGTTGTGCCGTTTTTATAAGTCAATAATGCTGATACGGCGTCAAAACCTGCGAACGTTTTTTTCTCCTTATTAAGTGTCAATGCAGCTTTATAATAGGAAGCGTTCTGGGTTTCCTTATCCTTTATATTCAGTTCAATGGCGTATTTCAGCTCATTTATAGATTGCAGGATAATTTCTTTTCCCGTTGCATAATTGCTTATCTGCGCATGGCTGTATCCGTCTTCCAGTTTTATATCCTGGCGTATATTGTCGCCTTTGATTCTGATAGAAACCGTTCCTGATTTTGTTTCCGTAACAGAAGGCTCATTGGCGGGCGTCGGTATTTTACCACTAATCGTGATTTTGTAAGTAATCGTTCCTTCCGACAATAATTTTTGCGCCTGCGTTAAAAAGCTACTAAGGCAGCAACATAAAAACAGGAATGTTATTTTTTTAAAAGACATGTATCCGTAAAATCAAATGAGTGGCAAAAGTACGATAATCAGACAGAAGCTTGCAGTAACTATTGTGTTTTTGCAATGTTGAATGTTGTTTGCTGTTCATTCCCGTTTTCGTCAATAATGGAAAGTATATGCTTGCCGATCGGTAAATTGTATTGCAATTCATGGATATTGGTAGTCGAGCCGATGTAATTATTATCCACATGCCAATACAGGATTGTATTCTTAGCCTCCGCCATTGCTTTGAAATTTACAGTCATGGCTGTATTTTCACCAAAACACAAAAGTGTGCTTTTGTCAGGGAAGATGATTTTCAAATGTTGGGCGGCTTCTTTAATATCGGGATGCCAGGGGGGCGGCATTTTAAAATCAGGGTTCCAAGCTTTGTAATAATTAACTACAACAGGCGGCAGGATGAAGTAGCTTTTCTGTTTTATTTTTCTCCAGTCATAAACACTTGCATTGACCCTGTAAGTTTCTTCCTGATTGACCGTCAACAAATGGTGAAAAGGACATACAGGCATTTGTATACATGTTTTTGGAAGGCTTATTGTTTGTGCGTCCGTACAATAGTCGCCCGCCTTGAAACCGCTTGCCTTACATACAGCAATATTCTCATAACCTGTAACCGGCTTTGGAAACCATTTATAGGACTTTGGCAATGTATTGTAAATGTCAAATAAAACAGGAGCGGCATAACCAATACCAGTAAGATTGGGCCTTCCGGAACCATCCGCATTGCCCACCCAGACTGTAACGACATAGTCGCTTGAAATACCTACGCTCCATGCATCGCGGTTGCCAAAGCTTGTGCCTGTTTTCCATGCAATTTTCTGGGTATTGATAAAAGCTTTCCAGTTACCGTTTTCATCAGGACGATTCACTTGTGTCATCGCTTCCATTGCTTCGTAGATGCAGGCTTTGTTATAATTGATATCATCTTTCAGCAACAAATGTCTTGCCCAGTTATTATACACAAGATTTAATTCTTTCAGTGTTATTTCACCGCTGCCCAGAATAAGCGAAAGCCCATAATTGCTGCTGTTTCTGTTAAGATGTCTGAAGCCTAAATGCTTTAAATCGATATGGAATTTCTGTAAGCCATATTCATTCAAAAGGCCGACCATCGGTATGTTGAGGCTTTTAGCCAAAGCGTTTTCGGCACTTACAAGCCCTTCATAACTACGGGCATAATTCTGCGGTGCAAAGTGATTATAAGAAACGGGAATATCGAATAATTTTGAGCCGGGTGAAATAAGACCCTCTTTCATTGCTTCGTAGTATAATAACGGCTTTAACACGCTGCCGCTGCTTCTTGCCGCATCTGCGCAATCCACGAAGTTTGTTTGCGGATTCCATTGTTTTGGTGTATTGCCGATGTATGCCAATATTTTCCCTGAATGGATATCGCTTACAATCACCGCAATGCTTTGTATCTGGTTATCCTGATTCTTTGCGGCATAATTCTTTACGATCCTTAAGCATTGCTCCTGAATCCTGAATTGAATGGAACTGTAATTGATGTTTTTATCGCTTCCTGTCGATGCAAAATAGTGCCATGCCAAATCAGGCAGAGGTAAAGGTTTGTCAGGTATGCTTTCAGCAATGGAAAGATTATAAGTATTGGCATCTATGATTTTTTCTTTTAGTAATTGTGCTAAAAGGCGGTTCCTTTTTTGCAATAACCTGTCATGGTTTTTACCGGGATACAGCAAGCCCGGAGCATTGGGCAGCACGGCCAGTAATGCATTTTCCGCCCAGCTGAGGTCAGTTGTTTTTTTGCCGAAGTAACGCCATGATGCCGCTTCGATGCCCACCACATTATTGCCGAAAGGGGCGTGCATGGCATACATGGTGAGAATTTCTTTCTTGGAATAGCGCAATTCAATGCGCATCGCCAGAATCATTTCAAGTATTTTTTCGTGCCAGGTTCGCGCGGGATTTTGTTTCATTAGCCGCACCGTCTGCATGGTGATCGTGCTGCCGCCACTTACAATTTTATGATGTCGGATATTTTGAACAATAGCTCTGCCAACACCTGTGGGAGATATGCCGATATGGTGGTAAAATCCTTTGTCTTCGAAGGTCAGAATGCATTTTTCAAATTTCGGGCTGAGGCTTGCGCCCATAGGAAAGCGCCATTGCTGATCTTTTGCGACTTTTGCATTCAGTAAATAGCCATCCTGCGAATACATGACTTTGCTGTATGGCACATTAAAAGGTTCTTTCGGAATGGAAAAGAATATAAACCAGATAAAGAACAGTATTATTGAAACCAATATTGTTCTTTTGAAATACTTGTGTTTATACCATTTCTTCATGTCGTACTTTCGAGATTATACTCAAAAAAAAGCTATTTTTAGTTTCGATTCGTTTAAATGAGTAAGTGTTTTCGTTTAATGGGTAAATGTTCCCGAAATTGATGCTATGTTCCCGCGGTTATTTCTCTTCGTGATTCTTCTTGCAGCTGCCTTCGCCGGATTTTCTCAAAAAATTCAGTTCAAAAATCTGAATGTAAAAGATGGATTGGCGCAAAGTCAGGTGTATGACATGACAACAGACGCCAAAGGGCAATTGTGGATGGCTACAAGAGGCGGTGGTATCAGTATTTACGATGGTCTGACATTTAAAACATTGAATCACAAGAACGGATTATCCAATGATTTTGTGTATTGTTTTGCAAAAGATAAGTACCAGAATATCTGGATTGGAGCCAATGACGGGCTGAATTATTACGATGGCAGAAAGATTACAAAATATTATCCTTCCAATATCGGTGAGCAAATCTGGATTCAGAAAATCGCTGTCGACAAACGCAAAAGGTTATGGCTCGCATCCAAAGTGGGCTTGGTGAAATTTGAAGACGGAAAGTTTGAGAATATCACGGAAAAATTACATCTGCAGAAGATAGTTTGCAACACTGTTTTTATTGACAAGGATAGCTTGTTATATTTTGGAAATGACTTTGGCTTGTTCCGGATAAATATTCAAGCCGGCTATGACAAATCCTTTAAAGTGCCCTATGGCATTACGAATCCGAGTATCAGCGTTACTTCTTTATTAAGGAATTCAAAAGGCGAATTAATTGCCGGCACTTTTGGTTATGGCCTTTTTAAAGTAGAAAACGACAGGATGTACCGGTACCTTGACACGGTAATAAGCACAAAAGAGAAGGTGCTGGATCTGTATGAGGACAAACAATCTTTATATATAGCCACATTAGAGAACGGCGTTTTCATTTATAATTTTCAAAACAAAAAGCTGGAAACTATAGATGAACGCAAGGGGCTTTCCAATAATCACGTCAGGAAAATTTTCAAAGACAGAAGCGGCAATTTCTGGTTCGGGACAAGCGGCGGCGGCATCAGCAATTTTGGTGGCCAGATGTTTGCGCATTTTGACAGACAGAGCGGCTTCCCTGATAATTTTGTTTATGCTGTTTTTCAAAGAAATGACGGAGAGACATGGTTAGGCGTGGGCAATAACAAAGGGCTGGTAAGAATGACATCTGACAGCATTGCGGTCTTCAATGCTTCAAATGGCTTTATAAATACAAAAGTGAAATCCATCAAGCCTTATAACAGTGCTTTATTAATAGGTACGGAAGGTGAAGGACTGTATATTTTTCAGGACAGCGTTTTTCGCTTTGTAGCAGAACTTGGCAGGCAGTTTATAAAAGATATAGAGGTGACTGCTGCTGGTGATATATGGCTTGCTACGGCAGGTAATGGTATTTATAGATTAAAGCCTCAAAACAACAATCTAACAGACTTCGATATTCGTCAGTTTGTAGATCATATTATTAATCCACGTGTTCAATATTTGAATACACAATTGCCGGGAAAGGTTTTCTATTGCACGGAAAACCAAGGTGTCGGCTTGATTGAAAATGAGCGTGAATCGGCATTCCGGTTGAATACAAGTACAGGCATCTTGTCGAATCTTACCAGAAGTATTGTAATTTCAAATGACGGCATTGCCTGGATTGCAACCAGCGACAAAGGGATTTCGGCCTATGATTTACGTAAAAATAAACTTGTTGAATTTGATAATTCCCAACTGCCTTCTTTAAATATTTATATACTTCAGGTTGATAAGTCAGGAAACCTGATTCTTGGTACAGAAAAGGGTCTGGAACATGTTTTTTTGGATAAGCAGCATAATATTATCAGGTTAAAACACTACGGAAAGGGAGAAGGCTTTCTTGGAATAGAAACCTGCCTGAATGCCGTTTGTGCAAATGCAGACGGAAGTTATTGGATTGGAACGATTGACGGACTTACGTTATACAATCCATCCAAGGGTTCGACAAACAATGCAGCCCCTTTATTGAGCCTTTCAGATATTAAGCTGTTTTACAACCCGATTGAAAACACTTCTTTCAAAAACCTCTTAAAATCTTTTTCTGCAAAAGACACGCTTACATTGCCTTATAATCAGAATCACCTGACGTTCGATTTTATGGGTGTCAATATTGGTAACGGAGACGGCGTAATGTATAAATGGAAGCTCGAAAATTTTGACGCGGACTGGAGCCCTGTTTCTGCGCAGCATTCCGTTACTTACAGCAACCTTCCTCCCGGAGAATATGATTTGTTGATTAACGCATCCAATGAGGATGGTATCTGGAATGCAAAACCATTTCAATATCATATCATTATAAAGAAGCCTTTCTGGCAGGAATGGTGGTTTATAATAATAGTATCGCTGCTTGGTGTCTTTATAGCATACCGGATTGTTCATTGGCGTATTAAATCGATTAAAGAAGATGCGGCGGAAAAGCAACACGAGCTGCAAATGGAAAATCAATTGCAAAGCCTGGAACATAAGGCTTTGAGGCTGCAAATGAATCCTCATTTTATCTTCAATGCATTGAACAGCATCCAAAGCCAGATAGGGAATAATAATGATCAGGAAGCAAGATATTACATGGCTAAATTCGGTAAGTTGATGCGCCAGATTCTGAAGCACAGCGAACAGGCCTGGATTGATATCAATGAAGAACTGGAAATGATTGAAAATTATATATTGATTGAACAATTTTGCAATAATAAGCAGTTTGATTTTGAACTAAATGTTGAGCCGGTATTGCTTCAGGAAGAATACAAGATTCCGTCTATGATTATCCAGCCATTTATAGAGAACGCAATTAAACATGGATTCAAAAACCTTCAGGATAGAAGGGCACGTTTGAAACTGGATATAAAATCAGAGGGGAATGAAATTATTTGTATCATTGAAGATAACGGGAAAGGCAGGGATACGGAAGCAAAACAGCAGGATACCTCCGGGCATCAGTCAATGGCGATTGGAATCACAAGAAAGCGGTTGCAGATCTTACATCATAATGACAACGGTGAGTTTATTACTATTGTTGATTTAAAGTCGGAAGGCAAGCCTGCAGGTACTCTGGTAAAATTGATATTACCTTTTCAATAAAACATTTATGAAGGCATTAATAGTTGATGATATTGCACAGGCAAGAAATACGCTCAAAAAAGATCTGGAAATTTATTGTTCCGATATTGAAGTTGTTGCAGAAGCAAGCGGGGTAGTGGAAGCGGTGAAATATCTGAATAAAAACAAGATTGATATTGTTTTTCTGGATATCCAGATGGAAGATGGCAGCGGTTTTGATGTGCTTGACATGATACCTGAAATTGATTTTCACATCATATTTATCACGGCAAATGATGGGCATGCTTTAAGGGCATTTAAGTATTCCGCAGTCGATTATTTACTGAAACCGGTTGACCCGGACGATTTGGTTAAAGCCGTTTCGAAATTGCAGAAGCTATTGCCGGAACAACATTTACGTTATGATTTACTGAAAGAGAGTAATAAGAAAAAGCATAATGAAATATTGGCGCTGAATTCACAGGACCGGATTCAGCTGGTCAGGATTGACGATATTATCCGTTGCCAGAGCGAAGATAATTATACCTTCTTCTTTATGGAAGGTGGTAAGAAAATTGTTGTTTCAAAGACCTTGAAAGAATACGATGAATTATTGCAGGAACATAAATTTATTCGTGTACATCACAGCCATCTGGTAAATGCAAGGAAAATACTGGAATTACATAAGAATGATGATTTGCTGATATTATCCGATCATTCTCAGGTACCCGTAAGCAGCAGGAAGAAACAGGATGTCATTAAGGCTTTGGAGAGTTTATGATATTACATTAAAAGAGTTGTCAACTTTTTAAAAGTTGACAACTCTTGTGATAATAAACTATTTTAATCCCCGACTTTCACCCATTTGCCCGCCTGCTGCGCTTTATAACCCTCATTATACATCGGGTAACATTGGGCCAAGGGTAAATAGAATGTTCCTTTGTACGATGCATTCAAAAGCACATAGAAGGTTTTTGTTTCCTTTGGCGTTAAATTGAAATAGTAATATACGCCGTCATCCTTCGCATCTTTATAATCGCAGCTCGAATTCTTGTTGATCGTTTCATCATCCATATACCTGTTGCTGATAATCTGCCATCCATTTGCTATGCCGAATTCCAGTGCCACATTTTGCATAGATATATCAGTTGTATTGCTTACCTCAATCTTAGCCATAAAATTTGTTCCATGTTGCAGGCTCCATTCTTTTAGGCTGTGGTTATTCATGTCCCAGTAGCTGATATTTAATTTCATGCCCCTGTTTATTAATGGCGCGATGAAATTATTGTCCGAATATCTTTCATTTAGTGTGAGGTACATTTTCTGTGCCGAGCTGTTTTTAAAAATAATATTACCGTAAGCAGCCACGGTACTAAGTTTCACAGTTTGCGTATGTTTTGAAAAACTGTATGCCTTCCCGTTCAGGCTATAATTATGGATGCCCTGCTTATCCAGCGAATAATATTTGGACAGCGCCGTTAATGCCAACGATGTCGATATAGTGCTGTTCCAATAATTATTGCTTAACAGACGGCTGATGTCATTTGCAAGATTCTGACAATAAGATTTGGAACCCATATTGTTTAACGCAATCAGAGACATGCTTTCATCTCTTAAATCGCTGCCGAACGTATTGCTGTAATCCAACGAATTATTACTTTTTGCTTTAAATGTCAGCAGGAGGTTTTTCGCTACATCGTTTTTGCCGATTAAGCTGTATGCCTTAGCCAAAAAGGCTTTTGAAGTATTGCTTTGCAAGACTTCACCCTGCATCTTATTCATAGAAGTAATATCCGCCTGATTTAATCTTGCCAATAAATACAACCTGTATGCCTGTGTCAGCTCTTTATCCCAATAAGTATAAGAATTTGCCGTGAAGCTGTTTTCATGATGTTTTGCAGCCTCTTTCTGATAATTCAAGGCATTCTTCCAGATATAATCAGATACGACAAAACCTTTGTCCCTGGCTTCTGTCATGAAATGTAAAACATATACGCTCGCAAAATCATTCACCTCGTACTGATAAGGCCAATATGCAAATCCTCCGTTATAAGTCTGGAATTGATGCAGTTTTTTGAGCACAATGTCAACATGGTCTTTGATTTCTTTCGCTTCATCATCATTTACGTCCTGAACATCATTCAGAAATAATTGTGCAAAAGCAGAAGAGGTAGTTTGCTCGACGCATCCATGCGGATATTGAATCAGATAATTCAGCCTGTTCTGGAAATCAAAATTCATTTTATCATTAACATCCAGCGTACTGTTATAAGTGCCCTTCATGCCTTTTACCCCTGCATCTATTGTTATGCTGCTGCCCGCATTTACTTCAAACGTTTTTTGATGATTGATGACAGGCTGCGTCGGCTTTACCTGAATTTCTATTTTTTCCTTTGTTACCTCCTTGCCGTCTGTAGCAGTAAGTTCCATATTCAGAATGCCCACAGCTTCCGGCAATTGCAGATTGAAATTTACAACCGCATCCCCTTCATCGTTAAATGCAATATTTTGTTCCTGATTGAATTTATAACCTTGCAGTCCTTCAATGCGGCATGTTACTTTTACTTTCTTAGCCTTTTTATCCAGATTGAAAACCGTTACAGGCAGCATATAGTTTTCCTTTGCTGACATCATTCTCGGAGCAGAGGTCAAAAGCATCAATGGTTTCTTTACATAAAACTCTTTTTCCGCACTTCCGGAATTGTAATTGGAATAGGCTATTACAAAGGCTTTCATTCTGCCGCAGTAATTAGGGATAACGAAAGTATGTGTTTTCTTTTCTCCGGCTTTCAAATGAAAAACGCCCAGATTTATAATGGCAGGCTTAAACCTGTTTGCCTTTGAATCCTCGCTTTCATCATAAGAACCATCACCGCCAATGGTAAATACATTTTGGATAACACCCGCATAAGCGCCAATCACCTGGTCATACATATCCCATGTCTTTATTTTCAGTGATTGCTGACTATTCATAAATTCCCAGATATCAGGCAAACGGTAATGCGTTAAATCCAATAAGCCCTCGTCAACCAACACCAGGCTGTAATTCATTTCCTTACCGCTTGTTTCCGAAACCTGAATATTCGCAGGTGTTTCAGGTCTTATTTCGTCATTCATTTTTATGACAGGCAATAACTTTGTCTCAGGATTTTCAATCTTTAACGGAATGATGCCGTATTGTCTTATCGGCGAGCCGTCTTTTGTATAATGGTGTGGCTGCAATACCGTAGCATGAACATATACTCCAGGAGCCATTGTGGCATTGGTTTCTATGTCAATCGGCTCATTCTTCTTATTGCCCTTCACCCAAAATTGTTTAATGATTTTGCTGTCAGATTCTATATTAATAAGAATATTGGCGTTTTCAGGTGCAGGTACGCTCAACTTAATATGTTCACCAACGGTATAAACTTTTTTACTGGAACTTAACTGAACAATCGTTTCATAATCGGCATCATCAGAGCTATATCTTTCCCAATACGGATTGTCAAACACTACAATCATGCCGCTTTCATGTCCGCTGGCAAGGTCTTTCAGTACAATCATATACCTGCCATAAGGTTTGCCGATATTGCCGAATTTGAAATTGCCATCACCTTTCGCCGCAACCCATTGCGTGTCTTTTACGCAGATTTTACCGCTATAAGATTTAAAAGTTGCAATGTCGTCTTCATCCGCTTCGTACCAGTTGCTGCGCTGCATTTCATATATTTTCAAATGCAGATGATGGCCCGCCACCAATACCTGGTCTTTGTTTACTATAACATAAGGGAAAGCATAACTTTTGGTATAATCAAGCGAACCGTAATAGCTGCCGCCATCGGGCGATTTCAATCCCACATAACTGTCAAAAACGGAGATATTGGAAACAGATTTGTCAATACTGAAACCTCCGCCTTGCTCAAAAGCTTTAAACACATAGCTTGCCGACATGATGCCTGGAGCATCAGCAGTGGTAACGCCCGGTATATTATATCTCGCTATACCCGAATCGTTGGTAATAACTTCCGGTAATTCAAAATTGCCTCTGTAATCTTTATTGTAAGGCGCTATGAATTGATAATCGCTGAACTTAGTGAAGTAATTCCAGTTTGGCCTTAAAGAAGCAGCGCACTGTGTTTTTAAGCCCTTGCCGGTAGCGCCATTCAGCCACATTACTTTTAATTGGACAGTACTGTCTTTTTGTGTCAGCAGTTTGCCGTCCACATTGCTTTCCAGCTTCATTCTGTTAGGTACAATATACTCCAGCAAAATATCCTGAGAGAACCGTGCATTCCCTACCGTTACAGTTGCGGTGTAGCTCCCCATTCTCGCATTATCCGCAGTCTTGAAATACAATGGATAAATATGACCGGTATTTTCGGTGGTCGTTCTGCTGAAAATCGTTTTCCCGTCGGGGTCGCTTAATTCAAACTTAACAGGATGTGCTGCCGGCAAAGGATTACTCTTGTCATTCAAAACAAAATGCAGGAACACGGAATCGCCCGGTCGCCATACGCCACGTTCGGCATACAGAAAGCCTTTCAGGCCATCTCCCCGGTCTGTTCCTTCAATGTCGAATTTTGACAATGACAACGTGTTGGAATTAGTCAATTTTAAATACGCTCTTTGTTTTCCTTTTTTTGCAACTAATAAAAACGGCTTTTGATTAGGGCTTAATCTCAGAAAACCATTGGCATCAGTTGTGCCGGCAGCAATTTTCTCCTGGGTGTAGGAATAGAGGCTGATTTCCGTATTGGGCAATGCAGCTGCATTTAACAGGTTAGTTGTTACAATTCTTGCTGTTTTATCTTTTTCTTCCTGATAAATAACACCAATATCACTTGCTAAAATATTGCTGCAGATGGCGCCGCCATTATAATAACTGTTTTCGCAAGGATCTTCGTCTTCATTCCAGCGCCATGTATCATAGCCGTCAAATCCGTTACCGTGCCAGCCGTATTCATTCCATGTCGAATCCTCTGTGTCTTCAGATTCATACATGTAATTTTCATTGTTATCATCATTATTGTTATCGTTCCGGCAATCGAGGTAAGTGTAATCTTTTTTGAAACGGATACAAACCCTGTAAAGTGCGCCGGGTTCAGGTTGTATTAATTTACCTAAATCAAGGATGTGCGTAGTCCATTGATTTTGGGGATTGACCGTATCTGCTATGATATTTATTTTTTTCTCCACCACAATTCTGCCTACACGCGTTAAGCCGTCATCGCCATCCAGTTCATTTACCTGTAAGAATTGATGAACATTATTTTCCCTGATTTTAATAATGCGGACATCTACTGTATGGATACCGATACTTTCGAAAGGATATAACAAACCCTGGCTGTTAGGCAATATGCACCCTTTGTTCTGCCGGCGCAACGCGGGTTTCACCCCCTCAAATTCCACAATGCCCGTATTGGTGGAATCCATTTTGTAATTTTTGTAATTCAGTATGCCTTTGTTGACAGTTACATTTTTCGTTCCTTCAATTCTTTCATTGAGAAAAACGGACACCACATTTCCTGTTATGTTGAATTTTAAATTGGAAGCGTCTTCAATTTCTATTATACCATCTAATTTCTGACTCGGTTGGATGGCATCGCTGAAAGTGATATCCAATTGCTGGTCGCCATCATCTTTCACCTCCATGCTCAATACTTTGAAGTTGCCGAGGCTTGGAACGGAAATTGTTTTTTCTTCTTTATTCTTTAAACCAAGGCTTTTGCAATTCCATTCCAGATGCAGCTTTTCCTCCTTGTTTTTTCTTTCGATGCTGTCAACAATTATTTTATATCTTTTCGGTTCTATCTGCACACAAGTAACAGGCAACGATTTGTCGCCTTCTGTAGCATGAAAGCATTTCTGTATTTCTTTTGGATCCAATTCAAAATTTGAAGTGGCTATCAATGTATAATTCTGCCATTCCGCAACATAAGGATTGTTTACCTGCAGTCCCGGTTCAGAAATATCCATCTTCTTTTCATCTGTCTCAAAATTGAATTCAAACGTCCTGAACTTAACAGGCGTATTGATGAATTTGCCTAATTTGAATCTGACATGATAATGCCTTCCCTGCTGGAATTGTTTTTCAGGTTTAAATCCGATTGTCCTGTAATCCACCCAGTAAAAATTTCCGTCAACATCGGGTGAAATGCTGATATGGTCTTTCAGAAAAGAAGAATCCCTCTTTTCCGCCGACATGCTGTCCAATACAGCAGCTGTCAGTTCGATTTTTATTTCCGCATCCATGTCTACTTTCCCCGATGTAAACCCGGAAACGTATTTGCCGAATTCGGCGCTGGAAACTCTGGAAGAGGGGCCGCAACTGTTTAAATAGATAGCTGCGATACACAGGCAGGCAATCAAAAGGTTTTTCATGAATTAAATTTGAATCAAAATTCGTTCGGTTCAGCACCCAAAATAAACATTTTGAACAAGTGTAGGTATTCTTTGATTAAGTGTGGAGAAACAATTAATTTATTAGCTTTGCTGCCTGTTTATATCCCAAAATACTTTCTTAATTATATGTCAAGCAATTCATTTTATACTCGTATTCAAGGCGAGATTGAAGAAATTAAAGAGAACGGCCTCTTCAAATCAGAACGTCGCATTGATTCCGAGCAGGGAGCCGAAATATTGGTGAACGGTAAAAAGGTTTTGAACTTTTGCGCCAATAACTACCTTGGGCTTTCTTCTCATCCGAAAGTGGTGGAAGCTGCCAAAAAAACTATTGATGAACGTGGTTATGGCATGAGTTCCGTTCGTTTTATTTGTGGTACGCAGGATATTCACAAAGAACTGGAACAAAAGCTTTCTAAGTTTTTGGGAACGGAAGACACCATTCTTTACGTAGCTTGTTTCGATGCCAATGGCGGTGTGTTTGAACCATTGTTAGGCGAGGAAGATGTCATTATTTCTGATGAATTGAACCATGCTTCCATTATTGACGGTGTGCGTTTGTGCAAAGCAAAAAGAGCACGTTATAAGAATAAAGACCTGGCTGAACTGGAAGAACGTTTAAAAGAGCACAAAGATGCCCGCACCCGTATGATTGTTACCGATTCTGTATTCTCTATGGATGGCACTTTAGCCGAATTGGACAAAATTTGCGATTTGGCTGATAAATATGATGCTATTGTGATGATTGATGAAAGCCATTCTTCCGGTTTTATGGGTAAAACAGGTCGCGGTGTACACGAATTATGTGGCGTAATGGGACGCATTGATATTATTACAGGTACATTAGGAAAAGCTTTGGGTGGTGCTTCCGGCGGATTTACATCCGGTAAAAAAGAAGTGATCGAAATGTTGCGTCAGCGCAGCCGTCCTTATTTGTTCAGCAATACCGTTGCTCCTTCTGTAGTAGGCGCTTCCATTGCTGTATTGGATATGATCAGCGAAACAACGGAATTAAGAGATAAACTGGAAGCAAATACCAAATATTTCCGTGAGCAAATGACTGCCGCAGGTTTCGACATCAAACCCGGCACACACCCGATTTGTCCTTTAATGTTGTATGATGCAGTATTGGCGCAAAAAATGGCTGCCCGTTTATTGGAAGAAGGTATTTATGTAATCGGGTTCTTCTTCCCTGTAGTGCCAAAAGGCCTGGCACGTATCCGTGTACAGATTTCTGCCGGACATGAGCAACACCATTTAGATACTGCTATTGCAGCCTTTACTAAAGTGGGTAAGGAGTTGGGAGTGATAAAGTAGATATGAGATATTAAATGTTAGACTTTAGATTTTAGATATTACTGCAAACATGTCCCACACTTTTAAAAGTGTGGGACATGTTTTGACCTTAAATAAATTTTTATGTTTCTTTGGCAATGTCTTGCAATTATATGAGGCAATGTTTTTTATTTAACCAAAATTTTAATTAACCATGAAAAGAGTTTTATTGATTGCAACAGCTTTATTCTTTGCTACGCCAAACATAAAGGCACAGGATAAAGATGAAGAAGTAAAAACAGTTCTTGTATCAGACGATAATGCTACCAATTATTATTATGAAGGGATTGTTCCTGTAGAAGGAGTTACAAAAGAAGAAATGTTTAAGAGGGCGAAACAATGGGTTCTTTCAACCTTTAAAACAGAAGATAATAGTGCCGGATTTGATGAAAAAGAATTCATCATATTTAACTCTCCTACTATTGTATTAGAGAAATTTAAAAGTGCGCCCGGCGATTATGTAAATTTTAAGATTAAACTTTCTTTTAAGGATGGAAAATATAAGTTTCGTTTTGATAATCTTATGGTGAAATCTAATAATTTTCCTATTGATCCTCCTGTAGCTTATAACGGAACTAAAATGTTCCCGGGTAGAGGTGCAAAGTATAATTCAAGTGTAATTGAAAAAGTAAATAAATCTCTTTTGGCTTTATCCATTGATTTAGAAAATAATATTAAGGGCGGAGCCAAGAAAGACGATTGGTAATATTAATGAATTCAACTTGTAACATGTCCCACACTTTTAAAGTGTGGGACATGTTTTTGCTATAAACTTTGAATTTTAGCCTCGTTAAATCTCAAAAAAGTAATAAATGCAGCCTTCCATGTAATACATCCGGCCTTTACTTTAATACATTGAGACTTTACTGTAACACATGCAAGCTTTAGTATCATACATTAAGACAGTAATATGATATATGCCGACTTTAGTGTTATACACAAAAGCTTCATTTTGATAGATGGAAACTTCAATATAACACATTCAAACCTTTATGGAATACATTCAAACTTTCATGTTATACATTCAGCCTTCCGGCTAATACATCAAAACTGTGGTTAGAAAAATGTTCGGAGAAGACTTGCCTCAAATCAAAACATATGGCAGATTTAGCCATTCTCCTATTAAATTCTTAATTTTACAGCCTTAAAAATCAAACCTTTAATATTAAATTCTCAATTTCCAATGTCCGTATATGTAATAGATGCCGTACGTACGCCGATAGGTAAGTATGGCGGTACTTTGAGCAGTGTCCGTCCTGATGATATGTTAGCGCATGTTATTAAATCTCTGGTGGAAAGAAATCCCGGATTAGATGTAAATGCTATTGAAGATGTGATTGCCGGAGCTGCTAATCAGGCGGGCGAAGATAACCGCGATGTAGCGCGCATGTCTGCATTGTTGGCCGGATTACCTATTACTGTTGGTGGCAATACTGTTAACCGTTTGTGCGCATCAGGTTTACAGGCTATCATGGATGCAAGTCGTGCTATTCAGTGCGGAGAAGGTGAAATATTTATAGCAGGTGGCGTGGAAAGCATGACCCGTGCGCCTTTTGTAATGGGTAAATCTGATAAACCTTTCGGCCGTTCGCAGGAAATGTTTGATACTACTATGGGCTGGCGTTTTATCAATCCTAAATTATCTGCATTATATCATCCATATACTATGGGTGAAACAGCGGAAAATGTAGCTAAACAATGGAATATAAGCCGCGAAGCACAAGACCAGTTTGCCTTTGAAAGCCAGGATAAATATCAGAAAGCTCATGAAGCAGGTAAATTTGCAGATGAATTGGTGCCGGTAACCATCGAACTTGGAAAAGGAAAAACTACTGTCTTCGACAAAGACGAGCATCCGCGTATGTCTCCATTAGATAAGCTTGCAGAATTAAAACCCGCTTTTATTAAAGACGGTACTGTTACGGCAGGTAACAGCAGTGGTATTAACGATGGTGCAGCAGCACTATTATTAGCTTCTGAAGATGCAGTAAAAAAATATAACCTAAAACCGATTGCAAAAATTGTCAGCCGTGCTATTGCCGGAGTCGATCCTTCTATTATGGGTATCGGGCCTGTACCTGCAACGGAGAAGGCATTGCAGCGCGCAGGCTTGACGATTGAGGATATTGGCCTTGCAGAACTAAACGAAGCATTTGCATCGCAGTCATTGGCAGTAATGCAGGACTTAAAAATCAATCCTGAGATAGTGAACGTAAACGGTGGCGCTATTGCCATCGGTCATCCGTTGGGTTGTAGCGGTGCGCGTATTTCGGCTACATTATTGCATGAAATGAAACGCCGTAATGTACGTTATGGTTTAGCTACCATGTGTATCGGAGTAGGGCAGGGCGCTGCTATTATTTACGAATTGGTATAAAATGAAATAGACATTTATAGAATGCCGGACTCAAGTTATTGAGTCCGGCATTCGTCTTTTTATATACATTTGTTTTAACTGCAAAATTCCCCGGACATGAAACTATCGTCTTTTCTTATAATTGTTCTGATTATTCCATTAGTATTGGGTTCTTGTAAAAAGAAAGTACAAACCGAATCGCAGCAATATGTATGCGGGCGATCTTGTTTTTATCTTCCAGCAAGCCCTGTATTTAAAGGGTTTTCTGCCGACGAATTGAAAATTGTAGTATTAAATAAATATGTAGCCAATAGTCAATTCGATACTTTGGAATTGACCGATACATTAGATTTGTCTAATAGCATTTTTGCAAGTGATACAGCTTATGCTGCAAGTAGCTCCCAATGGGTGAAGAATGGATTTTTTGAAATAAAGGTAGGTAATGATTATACGATTGTTATTCCGGCAATTAATAAAGTCTTTTCTATTACCAATGTACATGAAGGACCAAAATCTTTTACTTGGTTGCAGGATACACCCTGTTCCACATCTCCCGGTAGTTTGCAGCCTGATTTCTCATATTTATTATTTGAACTGAATAATAAATATGCTGATATCTATTATTTGACTCCACACAATTATTTAGTCTATCTGCAACGTTAAAAAAATTTCAGATCATTCTTAGTAAAAGTCCATTCTGGCGTCTCAATTATATCCGCACCATTAACGGAATACCAGGGCGATAAATCATCATTCATCTGATTGCGCAAAATATGGATATCCTGCGCAGGCATATAACTTTGACTTAAAAGAAAAATAGTGTCTTTGGTTTGAGGGTTATAAGCCATGTCCATTACCGTTACCGCATGTCCGTAAGGTTCCCGCTTTTGCAATAGAACATCACCAGGTTCTATCTTTGAAAATGAAACGGGCTTCATTTGATTGTACAATGATTTTGTTCCGGCATAAGAATAAACAAGGTCAAGGTATTTCCTCAAAGTAGCATGTGTGTAGCTTATGCCAGTCTGCTTTATCCAGCTGCAATTATTGCCGTTAAATTTTACCCTGTAACCATTTGCATAGTGTTCAAAATCGCATAGGAATCCATTTGTAAATTGAAATTTTATATCATTGTATCGGTTTTGGGAAAAAAGATATTCTGCTCTTAAGCGCATAGCAGCATCTGCACATTGTTGTAAATCCTTGTTGCCGACATCTATATTCAGAACTGCATATTGTGCGGATTGATTCCCTTTCTTAATCCCGCTGAAAAGATAAACGGTGTTATCGCTTTTTAACTGAATATTCCTGGCGTAAACAGCAAAGCTATTATTGCCTGCAATTATCCTTTTATAGCCTTTAGGTAAAGGAAGATCACTTAACTTTTGCCGGATATCAGGAGTGTTATTATGCTGTTGAAAATATTCCGACGGCGTTTGTGTGCATGAACTCAGGAGAAATGTTATAAGGGAAATTAGTTTCATCTTATTCGATTTTTCCTGAAGACGTACAAAGCAGAAAAGTTCACAAGAATTGACAGTGATCTTTTATAATCTTTTTTAGGAAGCCTTATTTAAAATCACCACATTCAGTTTATTCTTCTCCGACGCTATGTCTTTGTATAACTTTTGATAAGCTTCATAAAGATTTGCTTCATACACACCTTTTATTTGCTTAAAGGTCCGTACCATAGTTATTTTATCGTCTTTAAAATTGAAATGCACTTTATACAATGCAAAAGGTAGTTTCGTTTCTATATCCGTCGGCATGTTTTCAATTGTCGCACCGGCAGGTATTGTAACTTCTATGCTGTCGGTTATTGCGTATGATTCGTTCAACACAATTGGTAACGTTCTTGGACTTAGCTGATATAAATCTTCCATAGGATTGCGCATCCAGGCCATATTTATAAAAGTCCTTTTCTGCGTGCTATTGATAATTCCGTTTACATCCGCCTCAATTGATTCGTTTAAGGAAGGAATATGATTGTCATTTAACTGATGGTCATAATGATATGTTTTAACCGCATAAGAAGGGAAGGAGAATTTCTTATTGACCATTTCGGAAACTTCTTTGGCCGATTTGGTTTTTACGAAATTGCTTGTGGGATCCTGCATAGGTCCTGAATAAACATTTGTCAGATAAACAACCTGATTGTTAGTGTTGGCCGGATCAAAATTCATGACTGCTTTCCTGTTCACATAGTTTACGTTTTCATAATAAGCAGGTGTATGCGCCAGCCATCCGCCATGTTCCGTTGTTATAAGTACATCTCTGTCTGATGTAAAATCGCTCAGATATCCGGCCGGGCATAATTGACTCGTACACTCTACCCAAATGGTGTCTTTTTGCTGCGGTACACATAAAATAACGTGATTGAAATTATTATCAGGAAAAGTCCTGTCCAGTCTGTCAATATCCTCGGCACCGCCGTAAACCAATGTTGTATAAGCCGTAATATCTGCCGCTTTTAATAAAGCTTTCAAATAATTTACCAATCCCTTGCAGTCGCCATAACCGGTTCTGCATACATCCTTCGCTTCAAAAGTTTGCCAGCCGGAAATGCCGTATTCGTCGGCCACATACCTTGTGCTTTGCTGCATGTAAGCATACAACTTCTGAACTTTACCATAAACGGTCGGTTCATCTGCAACCATTGATTTTACCAACGCTTTTTTATCCTCCGGCAACTCGTCTCTGCCATCATTAAGCTGATAAAAGAATGCGCCCATCGTTTGCCAGCTGTTTAAATCACCTTCATGTTCATAAAGCCTGAATTTAGAAGGGCTTAGCGCCACTGTTGGCGCATCAAAATTTCCGGCCTGACTATTGGGCTGCTCTTTGTAGGCCGCAAGGTTACTAATCTGCCATGAATTGGTTGTTGAGCCTTTTGAATCTTTTGTTTCTTTTTTTATGAGATTGGCTGGCATTTCATATTCCTTATACCTTGTCGGCAAATCGTCAGGATGCGTTATTGTTAATTGCGCATTTTCTACCGAACTAATAGTTGATACCCTTGCCCGCCATGAAGGGATTAGAAAAGTAGATTTTAATTTTTTCTCTATATGGAAGACTACTGTATAAGGATAGTTTTTGTATTGAAAGCTGAAGAACTTCATACGCTGGTCACTATTAAACTCAAAGGATAATCCATAAGTAGATCTGTCCTGTATATCTCTTTGTTTTAAGGATTGGATTTCTTTTCCATCAGCATCTATTAAAGTTGCATCTATGTCCTCAATAGAAGATGCCTTGTTGTAACTCTCCACCAATTGAGAAAACACCATGCCTTTTTCGTCAAAAATAGTTACGGCATAATCCCTGACCGATTTTACATTTTCTATATCTACAACATTAATTACCGTGTTGTCATACCTGAAAGTAGCATGGGCGCCACTTTTTAATGAATCCGGAATATTCCTGACAGCAAGGGCTTCGTAGTTCTCTTTTGCATGTAAAGCAAAAGGCAGGGTTGCGAGAATGCAGATGTTAATTAATTTTTTCATTATAAGGTTACTTATTATGTTTAAATATGACTTCTTTTTAAAACAAACTTTTTATTTTGCTCTTCTACCATTTTTTCAAAAACAGCTCTTATGTTTTTATATTCAATTGCGGGATAGGTTGTAGCAGTGGTCTGAAATTTACTTGCCATAGTAAGCGTCTTTTTTTCAACATCATAATTGTAAGTATTGGAGAAAGACATATTGTTGTCAAATTTTATACTGTATGATTTGGGGAAATCATCAATACTGTAATTTTCAGGTAACTGGAAATTGTATATCAAAGTCTGGTCTTCATTGTAATCCAATTCGACTGGTAAATTTCTTTCTATTGCGGTGAAAGGATTTTTTGTATAAAATTTCGAGAGATAAGGGGTTATATAAAACGTTGAAACAGCAGTATCTAATTTAATGACTCCTTCATAGTGCATGGTAATAGGTTCGTCAGGATTATTGAAATTCTTAATCGACAAAGTTCCCGGAGTAACGGATATCATACTTTCTGCCAAAGATTGTATTAATTTATTTTTGGCATCAGTCGAATCGCCTTTTGCGTCTTTACGCATGTCCATGCTTTTAAAAATGCCAAGTTTTACGTCAACCTTTGCAGAGAGGCTATTATTCTCAACAGGTTTGATACTTACTAAAGTAGTAGTCTTGTCTTTTATTTCATCCGGCGATAGGTTTATAGCATCTCCGGTTTCGTTTACAATTCTTGCATAACCATTGTAGCATTCAGGTTTTAATGTGCCGAAAGGAAGATTATAAGCAGTAGCGTCTAATAAGTAAGTCTTGTTGTTCCCGTCTTTAAAATAACCCACTAAATAATTCAGATCATAAGGACTCGGGTAAAGACTGGAAAGTCTTTCGTTCGATTTAGTGCTCAGCACAACAGGATCGCAGTCAAGCCCTGCCTTTTTCATCATAGCTATCATCAGCATATTGATTCCAAAAACATCTCCTTTGCCATTTCTGAAAACAGATTTTATGTTATCATCATCGTTATGGACCATGCTAAAATGTAGTTTAACATAATTACAAATGGATTTTGCCTTTTCAATATCAGATGCAGCGGATTTAGTAATTTCATTTACTTTGTCATCGAGAAAATTGTTTGGACTGAAAACCTGACCGATGTATTCCTTGTTATCATAAAGAAATTTCTTGCTGAAATCTGTCCAGTTATTGAAAAGTTTATACTTGCTCCCATTGCTTAAATAAACACTTGTTATCATCACTTTGATGCGTTCCATAAAATTATCCTTTCCGCTTGAAAAAGGTTCTTTGACAAATGCAGGAATATTCTTCGTTGCCCATGCCATGTAAGAGCCCGTTGATTCATACTTCTCCGTAAACTGACACGCATCACAGGTCTCAAGTTCTTTTTCTTTAGAAGCCTCCTTGAACACTTTTCCGGATCTTAATATACTGTTGCACGAAAATGTACCTGGCAGCCGTACCGAATATTTTGAATACAAGGTGGGATACAGATTTTGAAAAGGCCATTCCGGAACTGAAACAGCCGAAGATTTGTGGAATTTGTATGAATAGTGAATGATGCTGCCTTTCTTTACGCCCGGGATATTAAATTTAATAACCTTTAGCTTATCATCAATTTTATCCTTCAATATATTGTCACTTTCCAGCTTGGTTCTTTCAATCTTTCCTCCGTTAAGATTAAAACTTTCGGCGGAGATGCCGGTAATCACCATATTCTCACGACGGGGAATTGTAACTTCCGCCAGATGTTCAATGGCTTCATCGCTTAATAGCTTCGCAACGATTTCATATTTATAATCATAGTGATCATCTTCAAAGTAAACGCTTCCTTCTTCAAACAGTATAATTGCTTTTGCATCAGAATCTATTTCATAGCGTGTTTTTTCAAGCTCTTTCTTTAGAAATGACTCGTCTTTAAGGTTTATGCCTGATTGAGCAAAAAGCACTGAAGAAAAAAGAGTCAGGGAAACTGTTGATAGGGTTTTCATTGGGTTTATATTTATTTTGCCGCGCAAATATCTATTGTTCTTTTGTTTTTACAATAGCAATTTTTTGTGATTGTTCCCCGACTATTTTACTGTAAAACATCCGGATACTCTCGTATGCGCTGGCAGGATATGTCGACTCGATATTTTGAAAACGGTTAGTTACATTCAAAGTATTGGTTGTTGTATCATACGCATACATGCTTTTGAATGTCATGTGCCCCATTTCGTCAATTTTATATACTGTAGATTTAGGATAATCATCTACTATATATCCTTTAGGTAACTCCAATGAAAACACGTAGCTCTTATCATCTAAATAATCCATTTCAATAGGGTGGGTTCTCTCGCTTGCAGAAAAAGGATTTGACTCAAAAAACTTATCAAAAAAAGGATTCAGGTATATAGTTTGATTGTCTTCTAAATCCAACGTTGCTTCAACATGGATTTTTAAAGCAGTGTCAGGTGTGTTAAGATTGTTTACCCGCAAATCGGTAAGTGTAAATCCTGATGATGTTTTGTTCAGGCTTTCCATAATTGCCAGGCGAATTTTAGACGTATCTGCAAACATTTTTTCTCTGAACTCGTATGCTTCATAATTACCCGGCCTGGCGTCAAGTTTCATTATTAATTGATTAGGCTTGCTGCCGGGCTTTAAAGTGACTATTGTGGTAGATTTTTCTGTTATGTCATTAGGATTCAATTCAATGCCTTTACTTGTTGCATCAATCAGCATTGCATAGCCATTATAGTTATTGGGCAGTACATATGCAAAAGGCAAATGCTTTTGAGATGCATCAAGATAGATTGGTTTATGATCTGCCTGTACACATATAATTATGTCATTAGCATTTTCAGTATCAGGAAAATAGGCGTTTAACCGTTCTCCCGGTTTTGAATTAAGAAGTACGGGATTGGAAGAAAGTCCTGCCTTTCTAAGCATGGCAGCCAGCAATAAGTTTATTTGATTTTCGGAACCAACTCTGTCTTTAAATATAGTTCTGAGGTCAAAATCCTTATTGGTATGTTTTATATTAAAACTGTCGCGGACAAAGCTATAGATTGCCTGGGCTTTCATGATGTCCGTCGTTTTACCTGCAATTAATTCATCCACTTTATCACTCAGGAACCCGTTGCCTTTAAATACTTGTCCTATATAATCTGAGTTTCCGTATAGAAACGTTTTTGCATAGTTTTCCCATGAATCTCCATAGCCTCTTTCTACGCCATTTATTATCACCGATTTTATCTGTATCCTGATACGCTCTTTATAATTTTCTTCAGATGCTATCATAGGCTCTGCTTTGAAAGCCGGTACATTTCTTCTTACCCAAAGCGTATGGATTCCGCGTCCGCCTAAATCTTCTACCCATGTTCCGGCACTGCAGGTATCCAATTGATCTTTGTATTTTGCGCGGAACAAAGGATTATCCACCCGTTCCAGCTTATCGTATTTCAGATAGGTTGGTAAATTAAGGTCATATGATTCATACAAAATGGGGTAATCTTCCTGTAAGTAGTAATCCGGTACTAAGAGCCAATTAGGTCTTGTTGTTTTATAGGAATAGTGTATAACTGAACCTTTTTTTACAGATGGCAGGTTGAATTTATATACATCTATCCCTTCTGTGAAATTTTCACGGAGTATATCTTCTCCTTCTATTTTTTGTTTTACAACAGCTCCGTTTTCTAAATTGTAAGTTTCAGCGCTTATTTTCCCTATAACAGAATATCTCGTTTTAATTATTCCATCAACCAGGCTTAGTTTCGATGCTGCTTCATCACTGAGTATCTTGGCAACAAAATCAACATAATATTCAAATGAACCATTTAAAATCTCAGTTTCTACCTTCTTGTAAAGAATCACAGCCTTAGCATTTGCGTCTATGTCGAATTTTTCTTGTTTTAAAATTTCGATTAACTGCGCTTCATTTTTTATGTTAGGTATTTCCTGAGAACGGGCTGCTAATGAGCTGATTAGGGTGATAGTAAGGGCTAATAAAATCTTTTTCACGATTATTTTATGTTGTTTTGGCTGCAATAATAATATAAAAAAATAATTTTTGTTAATTATTTTTTGGAAACGATGTCTTCTGTCTTGTAAGCGTTATTAGAGACACAGCACACATTAACATTCAATAAAGCGTTAATCACCGAAAAATATCTGATTTAAAAGCAGAAATCCTTACCTTCGCATTATTATTAATTAATTTAAACCTTTTTTAATGGCTATTTTATCAATCAACCCAACGATGTTATTATCAATGCCGGGCGGTATGGAATGGGTGTGGATCTTATTGGTGGTTGTAGTTTTGTTTGGTGGTAAAAAAATTCCTGAATTAGCCAAAGGTATTGGCAAAGGCATCCGTGAGTTTAACGATGCTAAAGATGGTATTAAAAAAGAAATAGAAACAGGCATGAAGGAAAATCCTTCTTCAAATTCCAACCAACCTCAATCCAACGCTTAATTCTTAATTGATTTTTGTGTTTTCTGTTTTAGCATTAGCAAAATAAAAAGTTTTTATTATTTTGTGAAGCCGCTTTGTCTGAAATCATTTTTCTGACATACGAAATAAACAGCCGGTTTTTCAAAGATTAATCCGGTTGCATGTGTCACCGCTAAAAATTATACTTAGCCCATGCAATGGAAATTAGTTTTCTATTCAGTTTTATTGGTAAGTCCTTTGACTTTATGTGCTCAGGGCCCTCGTGTCAATTTAAATACAGATGGCAGGAAAATTGCCATGAATGATAACGATGGTGCCAGAAGGCCTGTAGCCATGGATAGCATTGCTCCTAAAGCGATGCCATTTGTGTTGGATGGCAGTGATAAGGTTATAAAAATAACCGGATCCGAGTCTAAAAAGGGTACTGTAAACCAATCCTCTTCTAACAAACCTAATGTTATCCAAAATCAGAATCGTCTTGACGATAGATTAGTGGAAACGAACGACAGGTTTAAACAAGTGCCTTTAGCCGGAGAGACCGACTATTTCGGAAACATGAACAACTATATGATTGATTATGTGAAAGGATATATGTCGCATTTTGGAGGCAGATTAAATGTTGTCAATGATCGCGGACTTTCAACTTTTGAAACGATGGAACGTGTGTTAAAGTCACATTCCATTCCAAAAGAATTGAAATATCTTGCTGTTATCGAATCTGCCCTTAATAAAAATGCCCGATCTCCTGTTGGTGCTGTCGGTTATTGGCAATTTATGGCTCCGACCGCAAGGCTTATGGGTTTAACTGTCAGCGGCCGTCGTGATGAAAGGACCGATTTGGTTAAATCGACGCATGCTGCTGCAAAATACCTGAGTTATCTGTACGATCAGCTTGATGATTGGTTATTGGTTATAGCTGCTTATAATAGTGGTCCACGTCCGGTAATAAACGCAATGAAAAAAACCGGTGAAGATGATTTCTGGTCTATAAAGAAATATTTGCCTAAAGAGACACAAAACCACGTTCTGGCATTTGTAGCAACCGCAACTATAATGGAAAGACTGAATCATTTCCTGTTGCCCGGTTTACCAAGCAATTTTGATTGGACTTCGCTAAACGTAACCAGCGCATCCATAGCAAAAGCTAAAAAACCTGCGAATCCTTTATTGTCGAAGTTTACAGAAGCTGAAGTAAAGCAAATGGCTATTGTAAGAATTAAAAAACCATTGGATCTGGAGGTTGTATCAGCCATGTTGAATATTGACCGCAGGCAATTGGGAAGATGGAACTACGATTATTTCGATTATTTGTCTGAATACAAAACAGGTAATCTTTATAATTTCCGTATTCCTAAAGATAAATTAGATGTTTTCCTTGAAAAATTAGGCGCTTTGGAACGCGCTTCGCAGAATATGCAGATGTAGAAAAAAAAGTTTTAAAATTAATAAACTTTCCATACCTTTGCAGTCCTTAATAAAAATGAACAAAAGATAATAGTAAAAAATGGCAAATCATAAAGCTACCAAAAAAGATGCTCGTCAAGCCTTAAAGCGTCGTGATCGTAATCGTTATTATGGTAAAACTACCCGTAACGCTATCCGTGAAATGTTGAAAATTACTGAAAAAGACGCCGCTACAGAGCAACTTCCTAAAGTAATTTCTATGATTGACAAATTGGCTAAACGCAATGTTATTCATAAAAATAAAGCAAGCAATCTTAAATCTCAATTGGCAAAGAAAGTAGCTGTTTTAGCTTAATTCTTATTTAGTCGAAACAAAATATTAAAGCAGTAACCGGAATATGGTTGCTGCTTTTGTGCTTTTATTCAACATGGAATTTATGCCGGCATTTGATAAAGTAATGATCGGAGCAGTTTATACTGATTTCTTAATTGTAAAAGAATCTGTTTATGATTTATGTGGTTTTAACTGCACCCATTTTCAATCTGAAACAGAGAGCAAAGCATATCAGGCCTGTAGTTTCAAGCTTAATCACTCTTTGATAATATATAGAACTGCCAAAATCACACCAAAGAAGATAGGTCAGTTTGTAGCATTATGGAAAAGAGATACAACAGGATGCACTATGCCATTTGAGTTATCAGATGCTTTTGAACTTATAGTTATAAATGCCAGAGATAAAGCGCATTTCGGACAATTTATACTCCCCAAGGCTATATTAGAGGCCAAAGGAATAATTTCATCCCAGAAAGAGGGGAAAAGAGGTATAAGGGTATATCCGCCATGGGAAGATGCTGATAATAAGCAAGCTCGGAAGACACAACAATGGCAGTTAGATTATTTCCTGGATATTCCAATAAATGGTGAAGCGGTAGATATAGAAAGGGCAGTAAAACTATACCAAAGTTAATTGAAGTCGTTATTGTTTAGCCTTGGATAGCTGAAGCAATAATATTTTCAGCAGCAGTTTTCCGCTATTTCGTTTTTAAATAACAGTAAGAAAGAGAATAATGCAACTGCAAAAGGCCTTGTGATTTCACAAGGCCTTCTAAATTTATTTTCAGAACGTAAATTACTTCGCTTTAGCGACAGTAGCTTGTTTCTTTTCTTTAATACGGGCTGATTTACCGAAACGCTCACGTTGGTAGTACAGTTTCGCACGACGAACACGGCCACGTTTGTTAAGAACGATAGACTCGATGTTTGGTGAGAAAAGAGGGAACAAACGCTCAACGCCTACACCGTCAGAAATCTTACGAACAGTGAAAGTTTGAGTTGCGCCCTGACCTTGACGTTTAATAACATCACCTTTGAATGATTGAATACGCTCTTTGGCACCTTCAACGATTCTGTAATTTACAGTGATATTATCTCCGGCTTTGAAAACCGGCATTTCTTTTTTGGTATTAAATTGCTCGTGTACGAATGCAATAGCTTCCATTGTAATGATTTTTACTAATATGATTGAATAGCGCCCGCCTTTACGAGCATTGCTAAAGTTTATTTTACTTCAGCTACCAATTTGCTAAAGCTTTCCGGCTGATTCATAGCCAGGTCTGCTAAAACTTTACGGTTAAGGGTAATACCTTTTTGGCTCAAAAGGTGCATAAATTTAGAATAGCTTAAACCTTCTTCACGAACTGCAGCGTTAATACGTGCGATCCACAATGTGCGGTATTCGCGTTTCTTTAATTTGCGGCCTACATATTTGTATCCAAGGCCTTTCTCTAATACGTTTTTGGCTACCGTATAGACGTTTTTGCGTTTGCCGTAGAAACCTTTCGCTTGCTTAAGGATTTTTTTTCTTCTTGCACGCGATGCAACAGCGTTTACTGAACGTGGCATAAATTGTTGTTATTTTTTTAAATGAAATTAATTTTTTGTTGATTTTGATAATAAGCACTTAAGCTTATCTCATGTTCAACATTCTCTTTACTAAAGGCAGGTTTGCACTGTGTACAAATACAGAACCATCAAGGCTACGACGACGCTTAGCAGATTTCTTTGTCAAAAGGTGTTTTCTGAACGCTTTACGACGAGTAATCTTACCGGTACCAGTAACTTTGAAGGTCTTTTTAGCCCTTGAGTGTGTTTTTACTTTCGGCATGTTATTTTTAATTTGGGTGGCAAAGGTAATCAAAATATTTAATGAAAAATGAAAAATTCAAAAATATTTAAGGATAGGTAGCTTTTCTGTATTACACGGTACTTTCCATTAGTAATTTTTCAATTGTAGCATCCCAATAATTCAAAAGACGTGCAACCGCACGTCTTTTGAATACAATATCTGATATCTAACGTCTGAAATCTACTCCACCGTAACAGATTTCGCCAGATTTCTTGGCTGATCCACATTTGTACCCCTCATCAATGCGATATGATAAGACAACAATTGTAATGGAACTACCGTCAATAACGGGCTCAATATTTCTTCAGTTTGAGGAATGGCAATAGTATAATCGGCCAAAGCAGCAATTTCAGTATCGCCTTCGTTTACGATTGCAATTACTTTACCGCTTCTTGCTTTTACTTCCATGATGTTGGACACAATCTTTTCATGTGCACTGTCATTTGTTGCCAAAACAACAACCGGCATCTGCTCGTCAATTAAAGCAATAGGGCCATGTTTCATTTCAGCAGCGGGATAACCTTCAGCATGGATATAAGAAATTTCTTTCAATTTCAAAGCTCCTTCCAAAGCAACCGGATAATTCACACCGCGGCCCAAATACAAGAAATTGGTAGCATCTTTAAACACTTCAGCAATTTCCTGGATTTGTGCATCCAGTTTCAATGTTTCCTTAATCTTGTTCGGGATGTTTTTCAATTCAAACAAAACCTGACGCAGATAAGAAGTAGTAATAGTTCCTTTATGTTCGGCTATTTGTAAAGCCAGTAAAGTAAGAATTACGACTTGTGTAGAGAATGCCTTTGTAGATGCAACGCCAATTTCAGGGCCGGCATGTGTATATGACCCAGCGTGTGTAGCGCGGGCAATGGAAGAACCAATGACGTTACATATGCCATATATCAACGCCTGGCGTTCTTTCGCAATCTCAATAGCAGCAAGCGTATCAGCGGTTTCTCCTGATTGGGAAATAGCAATCACGATATCGTTTTCGCTGATAATCGGATTTCTATAACGGAACTCGGAAGCATATTCTACCTCCACCGGAACCCGTGACAATTCTTCTATTAAATATTCGCCCAGCAAACCGGCATGGTAAGATGTACCACAAGCTGTGATAATGAATCTTTTTGCAGAATTTATCTTGTTGATATATTCAGAAACGCCACCTAATTTAATCCAGCCGTCTTCCGCGCTCATTCTGCCTCTTACAGCATCTTCCAAAACTTTTGGTTGCTCATAAATTTCTTTCAGCATGAAATGATCGAAGCCGCCTTTTTCTATGGCTTCAAGACTCATTTCCAGTTCTTCAATAAAAGGTGTTTTTTCAATATTACCCAATGTCTTCACCATTATATCGCCATTCCTGCGCATTATAACATATTCCTGGTCATCAAGGTAAATGACATTCTTGGTGAATTCAATAATCGGTGAGGCATCAGAAGCTACGAAAAACTCATCTTTACCAACACCTACAACCAAAGGACTTCCTTTTCGGGCAGCAATTAAAGTATCTGTATCCTGATTATCCAGCACCACGATTGCATAGGCACCAATAACTTCATTTAAGGCTATTCTTACAGCATCTTCCAATGCTATTTCTTCTTTTACAAATATTTCTTCAATCAGGTTCACCAATACTTCCGTATCTGTATCAGATTTGAAAGTATAGCCACGTTGTTTCAATTGTTCCTTCAGTGAAGCATAGTTTTCAATAATACCATTATGTACCAATGCAAATCTGCCGGAATTAGAAACATGCGGGTGGGCATTCGTATCGTTGGGAACACCATGTGTGGCCCAGCGTGTGTGGCCAATTCCGATATTACCCAGTACATTGTTTGATTCTGCGAAATCCTGGAGAACTTTTACTTTACCCGCTTTCTTATATAAATTAAAGCAATCGTTTTCAATCATCACAACGCCGGCGCTGTCATAACCGCGATACTCCAATCTTTGTAAGCCCTTGATAAGAATAGGGTAAGCTTCCTTGTTGCCTATATAGGCCGTAATTCCACACATGTTTTTAGTGTTTAGTTGTTTGTTAGGTTATGTTTTGCTATTCTTTTCCAAATAATAAAATGGCCCCTGAATGAAGGACCATTTTTTATATAAGGATAATTTAAATAAAGATAAAAATTACCCTTTCTATTATTTCAAAATTTGAAAAGAACGTTCCGTTTGAGAGGTCAAAAATAAACAATGAAATGATGTTATTTCAATTTCACCGAAAAATTAATTTGACGAACGGAACCTATACTTAATCTTCTGTAAGATTTTGGTACAAATCGAACAAAGGATCAATATTTTCCATCCAGTCGGGATTGTAAGGAATTAACTTTTTGCCTTTGGCGGCTTTTACTTCAGCCAAAATATCTTTATCTAAATCCTCCTGCCCCTGAATTACATAATCAGCATATTTACAGGCTCCTGCTGTCAAAGCTTCATTATTTGCACCTGCAAACAGTTCTACATCTTTTTCTTTCAGCGCAGCACTATTCAGTATTTTCTTTACAAAATCATCACCGAAATTTTCAGGGAATTGCGGATTCTGAGCTGTAAATATAGACTTGGAATGAACAAAAACAGGTTCTTTCTTATAAGCTGTTTTTAAAAACATAGGAATCAAAGAAGTCATCCAGCCATGGCAATGAATAACTTCAGGCGGCCAGCCAAACTTCTTAACAATTTCCAATGCGCTTTTGCAGAAGAAAATCAAACGTTCGGCATTATCATCATGGAAAAGTTCCTGTTCATCCCTGAATACTGTTTTTCTCTTGAAGAAATCTTCATTATCCATGAAATAAACCTGCAAACGTGCATTAGGCAAAGAAGCTACTTTAATTAATAAAGGATGATCTTCCTTATCAACTACTACATTAATACCGGAAAGGCGAACTACTTCATGTAAACGGTGTCTGCGCTCATTGATAATTCCAAATCTTGGCATAATAACCCTTATCTCCATTCCGGAGTCAAAAGTCTTAACCGATAATTTGTTTAGAATGGTAGCAAAATCCGTAATTTCAAGATATGGCGACAGTTCGTTGGTAATAATTAATATGCGCTTTTTACTTTGTACTGACATTGAACAATTGAGTTGTTTCCTAATGAAATTTTGTTTGAAAAAACATTTTTCCTAATTTGGCAAAATGCTTTCTTTTTCTTTTTAATTTGTTAAAAATTAGTGCGCGCTTCTGATAAATATCAGGTACTTATTTTTTTCTAAAAATTATTCCAGAAAGATAAAAATACCGTCAAATTCACGTAGGTTTGGCCGCAAAGGTACGTAATATTTGTAAAATACAGCCAATCTGTATTTTACAAGCTCGTTTTTGCATATTTATATCAAAAATCCTACATAATAACATGCTTATTTTTAAAAGTATAGGCCAAATTCAATCTTATCTTAAGTCTGCCGGTTTAGAAGGAACGAAAATTGGTTTTGTGCCAACAATGGGTGCTTTACATGAAGGTCATATTTCACTTATAAAAGCCGCCCAAAAGGAAAATAAGATTACAGTCTGCAGCATATTTGTAAATCCTACTCAGTTTAATAACCCTTCCGATTTAGAAAAATATCCGAGGACCACAGAAAAAGACATCGAATTGTTACACGATAATTGTTGTGATGTTTTGTTCCTTCCTGACGTCGAAGAAATGTATCCTGACGGGCAGATTTTGGAGAAGCAATATGATTTAGGGTTTGTGGAAACAATATTGGAAGGCGCTTCCCGCCCCGGACATTTTCAGGGTGTGGCACAAGTGGTGGAAAAACTACTGGATATAATCAAGCCCGATAATCTTTATATGGGACAAAAAGATTATCAGCAAATAGCAATTGTAAGACGTTTATTGAAATTAATGAATACTAACATTCAATTGAAAACCATAGCCACAACACGTGAACCTGATGGTTTGGCCATGAGTTCACGTAATAAAAGGTTGACAGAACCGCAAAGAAATATTGCAGGATTGATTTATCAATGTCTCGTATCGATTCAAACCAAAGAAGGGCTCCAGCATTTCTCAATAGTTAAAAAAGAATGTGAAGACATTCTGGCGAAAAAAGGATTCAAACCTGATTATGTGGCCTTAGCGGATGCAGAAACCCTGGAGCCTTTAGAGGATTATGTGAAAGACAGAAACACGGTTGCACTTATTGCCGCTTTTATTGGCGATGTCAGATTGATTGATAATTTGCTTCTGAACTGATTTGAAATATTTTAATTCTATAAAAGCATTATATAGAGCGTAAAGTTTCTTTGAGAATAATTATTGAGAAAAGCTAATAATTTTGGTATTAGGTAAGATTATTTAGAAAATAAGGCTTACATTTGCAATCCGAAAATTAATTATTTACCCAAAAACAATTTCCATTTCTATGGCGGTTAAAATCAGAATGCAACGCCACGGGTCTAAGAAACGCCCGTTTTATTTTATCGTAGCTGCTAACAGCACATCACCTCGTGACGGTAAATTCATTGAAAAATTAGGTACTTACAATCCATTGACTGTTCCTGCTACTATCCGTATCAACAACGAAAGAGCATTGGATTGGTTGAACAAAGGTGCGCAACCAACTAATACAGTTCGCCGTATCCTTTCTTTCAAAGGCGTATTGTACATGAAACACCTTATGCGTGGTGTATCTCTTGGTTTGTTTGACGAAAAAGCAGCCAACGAAAAATTTGAACAATGGAATGCTGAACACGAGCAATTGGTTGCAAAACGTGAAGAAGCGCATCGTAAGAACAAACAAGAAAAACGTCATAGCGTAAGTCAGACTTCTGTACGTTTAGTAGAAGAAAAACAAGCTGCTAAAGTTGCCGCTACTGCTCCTGTTGAAGAAGCACCTGCTGCTGATACTGAAACTGCAACTGAAGAAAATCAAGAAGGATAATATTCCTCTATTGAATAAAAAATTGAAAAGAGATGCTTTAAAGCATCTCTTTTTTTGTGCTTATTTTTACAAATTAATATCGCAATACCGGGTTTATCATGATTAATTACAATAACAAAACTTTCAGGCCGGTTTCAAATACTGAAAATGGTGAAACATCAGAAGCTACAGTATTTTTATACAAGCAGGAAGGCAATATCATTACTTCAAATTATAGCGGCGGCAAAATTTATTCCGGACACCTGATAGGATTGGTTGATGATAATGGTGTTATAAGAATGAGTTACCATCAGATAAATGACAGATACGAACTAATGACAGGCATTTGCACCTCAACGCCCGAAATACTGTCGAATGGCAAAATCAGACTTCATGAGGTTTGGCAATGGACATCGGGAGATGAAAGTAAAGGACAGTCTATTATTGAAGAGCAATAAACACTTCTTTAAGCAATTTTTGATTGAACTTATGGACGGAAAAATTATTGATAAGCAAACGGCAAAGCATTATTTCTGGGGAGATAATTGTGATAGCTGGATTTTGGCAGACATGGAAAGCTTATCTGTTAAGCAGGAAAGCATGCCTGAAGGAACACGTGAAAAGTTACATTTTCATACCGAAGCGCAGCAGTTTTTCTTTATTCTGAAAGGTGCTGCCACATTTTATATTGATGATAAAAAAATGATGGTTGCAGAAAAAGAAGGAATACTGATTAAAGCTAAAGCTCAACATTACATTGCAAATGAAACTACGGACAGGATTGAGTTCCTTGTTATCTCACAGCCTTCCACCAATAATGACAGAATTACCATTGAACAATAAGAGTAATGAATTTTATAAAAAATAGGAACGTCGGATTTTTTCCGGCGTTCCTGAATACAATCTTTTACGTATGTGATACCTTATTGCCCCCAGGTTGAAGGAGACAATCTCCATTGTTTCAATTTATCTAATGCTTCTTCCCGGATGATATTTTGCGAAACACCAACTTCAACCAAAGCATCGTAATTACTTAAAGTAATTAATTTCACGTTTGCTTTTTCAAAAGCTTCTGCAGCTTGCGGAAAACCATAAGTGAACAAAGCGCACATACCAATAACATCGGCACCTGCAGCACGTAATGCTTCTACTGCTTCGAGGCTGCTCATACCTGTTGAAACCAAATCTTCTATAACCACTACTTTTTGTCCTTCCGTCAACACACCTTCAATCTGATTGGTAAGACCATGACCTTTAGGTTTGTTTCTTACATAAATGAAAGGTAAACGCAGAAGGTCGGCAGCCAGTGCTCCATGCGGTATTCCGGCAGTGGCTACACCTGCAAGCGATTCCGCTTCAGGGAAATGGTCCATAATAGTATTGGCCAGTTCGCTTTTTACATAATCTCTTACATGGGGAAAACTTAACAATTTCCTATTGTCGCAATAAACAGGTGATTTCCAGCCGGAAGCCCATGTGAAAGGCGTGTCGGGACTGATTTTCAGTGCTTTTATCTGAAGTAGTTTTTCGGCAAAAATGGATGCTGTGCTCATGAAGCGCAAAACTACGGCAGTTATTTTGATTCCAAAAGGTTATTGTAGTTTTTTTTACTTAGCCATTGTCTATCTTCGTTGTATAAAATCTTTACCGTCAAACTCTGCTTATGTTTTTTGAAAGAAAAATCTATATCAATAATCGTCCTTTGATTCTTACCAATTCTTTTGAAAATTATATTGGCAAACATCCCATTGCAGGTGGTTATCTGATGATGACAGGCGCTTTTGCGCGTAATTTCAGGCTGGCTCAGGAACACCTGAAACAGCCTCGTAGCCTGGGCGTTATTATTGAAGACATTTCTATCGATGCTTTGATTAAGCAACTTGCAGAAACCTTCGAACCTATTGAAGCTGCGGGCGGCGTTGTCAGCAACCCCGACGGTGGCGTTCTGATGATATACAGAAGAGGAAAATGGGATTTACCAAAAGGAAAAAGAGATGATGGTGAAGGTATTGAAGCCTGTGCAGAACGTGAAGTAATTGAAGAAACAGGTTTACCAAAACTTACAATGGGCGAAAAGATCTGTGAGACTTATCATGTTTATTCCCAAAACGGAACGGAGCTTTTAAAGACCACACACTGGTATCAGATGCGCACCAAGAAGGCCTATGAATTAACACCTCAGAAGGAAGAAAATATTCTGGAAGCAAGATGGGTGGCCGAGAAAAAAATAGGTAATTATATGACGCAGTCTTATGATGCCATCAAAGAAATTTTACTGGAAGCAGGAAAGAAATGGTAGCAATGATTGTTGAATGGCTTAATTGCTGAATAGTTTCTTATAAAACAATTAAACCATTCAACCATAAAATTACCACTTCACTTCTTCCGGAATAAACATGTTTACATTTCCTCCGTTACGGATTACGTCCCTCACCAAAGTAGAAGATACTGTAGAAAATTCAGGAGAGCTTGTAAGGAAAACCGTTTCCAGACCGGGTTCCAGCATGCGGTTCATATCGGCAATTGCCTTTTCGTATTCAAAATCGCTTACATAACGTACACCGCGAAGAATAAACCTGGCATTGATTTTTTTGCAAAAATTCACAGTCAACCCTTCGTAAGCCGCTACTTCAATGCGTGCATCATCTTTGAAGATTTCCCTTATCCATTCCACTCTTTGTTCCGGCTGAAACATAGGTTGTTTGCCCGAATTGACACCTACGCCGATTACCAATTTATCGAACAAAGCAATAGAACGGTTTATGATATCGACATGTCCTTTCGTAATAGGATCAAAAGAACCAGGGAATAAGCAAATGCGCTGCATAAAGGATTTGTTTATAATGAAATGCAAGGTAAAGGATTCTTTTGAAAATTGACAACAGATATAGCCCGGTTTATCATGCAATAATATGTCCCGATGGTTTTGTAATATTGAGGCTCAAAATAGTGTAGGTATGGCAACAATGATTAAATGCCCGAATTGTGGTAATGAATTTCCTTTAGATGATGCGCTTCGGTTGGAATTGAATGAAAATCTTGAGAAAGAGAAGCAGGACTTGCGCAAAAAAATGGAAGATTATAAGAAACAAAGAGATGTGGATGTTGAAAAGAAAAACGAGGAAATAAGGAAAAAAGAAGAAGAACATAAAAGATTGGCAGACCAGCAAGAGCAGGCTTTTCAGCAAAGAATGGAGCAGCAGCTAAAATTACAGCAGCAAGAGCAGGAGACTCTTTTAAGACGGAAATTAACCGCAGACTTTGAGAACCAAATTACTTTATTGAAACAGTCGGATGCTGAACAAAAAGAAAAACTGCAGGAGGCGAGAAAAAAAGAACTTGAATTTTTGCAGAAAGTAGAGGCGTTGAAAAGTAAAGAGGCAGAGCTGGAGCTGAATCTGCAAAGACAGCTGATAGCCGAATCAGAAAAGATTAAAGAGCAAATAAAAGCAGAGCAGGCAGAACGTTTGCAGATGAAAGAGCAGGAGTTTCAATTGCGCACCAGAGAACTGGAAAAGCAAATTGATGACCAGAAGAAACTCGTTGATGAAATGAAGCGCAAAGCAGAGCAGGGTAGTATGCAGATGCAAGGCGAAGTGCAGGAGCTGTTGTTGGAAGAATTGTTGCAGTCTACTTTCCCTTTTGATTTACTGACACCTGTTGGTAAAGGCGTTCGTGGTGCAGATTGCATCCAGTTAGTTCGCAATAATTTTGGTAATGAAGCCGGTAAGATTATTTACGAAAGCAAACGCACCAAAGACTTTGCGAACGATTGGATTGAAAAGCTCAAAGCCGATATGCGTCAGTTAGGCGCTGATGTTGCTGTAATAGTTACACAAGCAATGCCAAAAGATATGGATAGATTCGGGGAAAAGGAAGGTGTATATATATGTACTTTTTCGGAGGTCAGAAGTGTGGCTTTGCTTTTAAGAAACGGATTATTAAAAGTATCGGATGTACGCAAAAGCGGCGAAAACAAAGGTGATAAAATGGTGATGTTGTATGATTACCTCACTGGCCATGAATTCAGTGAGCAATGGAAGGCCATCAGAGAAGGTTTTATGAGCATGAAGTTAAGCATTCAGAAAGAAAGGGATGCTATGGAGCGACTTTGGAAATCAAGGGAAAAGCAGTTAGAAAAAGTACTATTGAATGCTGCACACATACGTGGTTCCGTTGAAGGGATTGCCGGTTCCGACTCTGTGAACCTGAACTTATTGGATGAAGGCGATATTGAGTTGTTGGATTGATAATTTCTGACAAAAACATTTTTCGTAAATTGCATTTGAAATATTTTAGTGATGATTACAGAAATAGAACAATTGGAAGAAAACGGTATTTATTCTTATGCCGATTATCTTACATGGAGATTGAAGGAACGGCTGGAGCTGATTAAAGGGAAAATAATGAAGATGAGTCCTGCTCCGGGCACTTATCACCAAAGAGTTTCTTTGAGATTAACGAATGCGCTTTCAAGTCAATTTGAGGAAAATGCCTGTGAATTGTTTGTAGCACCATTTGATGTACGTCTGCTTGATAAAAGAAAGACTGATTCAGATAACGACATATATACTGTTGTGCAACCTGATTTATGTATAATTTGTGACCCTGCAAAGATTGATGAAAAAGGTTGTATTGGTGCTCCGGATTTGATAATTGAATTACTCTCTCCCGGTAATAGCAACAAAGAAATGCGCATCAAATTCGACCTGTATGAGGAAGCAGGAGTGAAGGAATATTGGATGGTAAATTTGAATGAAAAATGTGTATTTCGTTACAGTTTAATAGAAGACCGTTTTGTAGGGTTACAGCCCGTTATTGAAACCGATATCTTGACAAGTCCATTATTCCCCGATTTAAAACTTGATTTGAAAAACATTTTTGTTTCATAAGTAAAATGCCAATCTCAATAAGATTGGCATTTTACTTAATTATATAAATAATTGTCAATCCTTATTTCCAAAAAAAGAAAACAAAGTAGTACCGTAATTCTTGACCTTTATGAAATTGGGATGATCTTCGTAATTGTTTCTGGGCGTATGTTCCAGGATAAAAACACCCTCAGGCTTCACTAAGTTTCTTTCAAAAATAATATCCGGTATTTCATCAATCTCTACTAAAGCATAAGGAGGGCCGGCAAATATAAAGTCATATTGATCTATACAGGTTTTAAGAAACTTAAAAACTTCCGATTGAATCAGTCTGATATTTGAAAACCCGAATTCTGCTGCCGTTTTCTTTATAAAAGCAGACATGTTCTTATCACGTTCTATAATAGTCAGGTCTGCTGCGCCGCGCGATGCCAGTTCGTAGCTGATGCTGCCCGTTCCTCCAAAAATATCCAATGACTGTATCCCTTCAAAATCAATCATGTTTTGAAGAATATTGAAAAGACCCTCTTTCGCTATATCCGTTGTAGGCCTGGTATAAGGCATTTTGGAAGGAGGATTGAACCTTCTGCCGCCATGGGTGCCGCCTATGATGCGCATGTTATTAATTTACTTAGAAGCGTAAAAGATGAAAATTGCTCCGAACCCGGAACCGACATTTTTGGATAAAATGCTTTCAGTTCATGGCATGTTTCTTCAGATACACAAAAACCTGAAACCGAAACCTTTAAATCTTCCTGTCCTATTTTATAATCCTGACAGATAGATGCAATCTTATAAACCAGATTATGGATATCTTCTGCAGATGTGATTTGATGCGCAATTAATTTGCCTTTCTGATGAATAGTCAATGCTGCCGTTTCATTCATAAAAACAATATCAACAGTATTGCTGTCTGCTAAAACACCTTGCTGTAAAACCATTCCTGAAAACGATTCTATCTTAGCTTCCGGGAAGTTTTTATTCAGCAACGCAATCAAATCATTTGAAACAGGATAGGCAATGCTCAAAGCATCAGGCTGCTTTACAGTGGTAGTTCTTATGCTCTCGCCCGCTGCAATAAAATGAAATTTTTCCAGCCAGATCTTCGCCGCATCTTCCGAGAACAAATGCTGCGGTATAAGTATGTTTCTTGATTCTGCAATCCAGACATGCGTTACAGGCTGCGGCCCCGCCACCAAAGGCTCATTCATGAAAATAGATTCTATTGCATGGATATTGTCTTTGGCGAAAGTATAAACCTTGGTTGTCAGCACATTTCCATCAATTCCGTAACCGGCAATGCCCAGGCCCTGGTCCCAGATTAAAAGGTGTAAAGTCTCAATATTGGTCAATGGGTCATCATGCATATTGAAATGCTGAACCGGCTGTAATCTTTCCTCTCTGATTAATGACATATTTCCTTTTGGAAGGTTTTGACAAAATATCACAAAAATTGTGTGGACGCAAAATTAATAGAATATTTTTGTTCGCGATTAAATATTCGATATCCGTCCCTCATGCAATACCAGGTAAGTAATCGTCAGATATTAAAGCTGGCTGCACCCATTTCACTTTCAATACTGATCCCGCAAGTCAGTTTTATGGCAAATGCCGTATTCCTGGGGCGCCTGGGCAAAATGGAACTGGTGGTGAACGGACTTACCAGTATTTTTTATTTATTGCTGACCTATGTTGGCTTCGGCTTAAGCAACGGCATCCTGGTTTTACTTTCAAGAAGGGTGGGAGCGCGCGATATAAAAGGCCTGTGCCGCACTTTTGCCAATAGTATCCTGTTATCTGTAGCGATGGCTGCCTGTATCATTTTGCTGACCATCTGGCTTGCGCCCGTTTTATTTATCCATACCATTCACGAAGAAGCCATTTATTTTAAAACGATCGACTATCTCTTTCTCCGTATGTGGGGCTTGCCCTTTCTGATGCTGACACAATTAGTAAACGTTTTTTTCATATCTATCGGTCGCTCCCGTTATCTGATTTATGGTGCATTAACGGCAAACCTGATAAACATCTTTCTGGATTATGCATTGATTTTCGGGAAACTCGGTTTCCCTTCAATGGGATTGAAAGGCGCTGCTGTAGCCTCCATTATTGCAGAAGTTGTGTTTTGTATTGTGATGTACATCCTGTTTTTCAACAGAAAAAATTACAGGAAATATCCTGTGCTGCAATACCTCAAGTTTGACTGGGCTATTACCAGACAAATGATGAAAGTATCGTCGCCATTAATTGTCCAGTATTTATTCGGCATCGGTGGCTGGCAGTTATTTTATATTTATGTCGAGCATCTGGGCGTTACGCAATTGGCTGCATCACACATTCTGCGCAGTGTTCTGGGCATTGTAAGCATTGGCACATGGGCCCTCGCATCCACCTGCAACTCTATGGTAAGCAACCTGATGGGGCAGGGCAAGCCTGATATGGTCATAAAGCTGGTCCGGAAGATTATGACAATCAGCATCCTTTATACTCTCTGCATTTCGTTCTTTCTTTTTGTTTTTCCGCATACCTTCCTGCGGTTTTATACAGATAAACCCGAGATTGTTTCCATGGGCATCCTGAGTCTGCGCGTATTGGCATTGTCCTCGTTGATAATGAGCCTTGCCACTATTTGTTTCAATGCCGTGGTAGGTTCCGGCAATACCTTGGTGAATTTAGGCATCGAGCTTTTTTGTGTGGCCGCTTATGTAGTGTATGTCACCATTGTGATCGAAAAATGGCGGATGCCGCTTCATTACGGTTGGGCTTCCGAATTTGTTTATTGGGGTTGCTTGCTCATGGTTTCCGGCATCTATTTGTGGTCGGGCAAATGGAAAAATAAAGTTATCTGAAAAAATAAACATCAAACATGGAACCTTTAATCGATTTTGAAATTCATGCTGCCGGCGCTATTTCGGGTACATGTATAAATAGAGGCCTGCACACATTTTCAGCTGCTGCAAGATTTATAAAGGCCTTGCCTTATGGCCGCAATGCTGATAAGCTAAACCTTAGCACAGTCTTTACCGATAATTGCGGCACCTGCAGCACAAAGCATGCCTTGCTGAAATTGCTTGCCACTGAAAACGGATTTAAAGACCTGCAATTAACCATGGGGCTTTTTAGGATGAATGGCAGGAATACGCCAAAAGTTGCCACAAGGCTATTACAGAACGGCCTCGAATACATTCCCGAAGCACATTGTTACCTGAAATATGGCAATGAAATAATGGATTTCACCAAATACAATGCATCACCTGCAGATTTTGTAAATGATTTGATGGAAGAAGTAGCAATAACACCGGCGCAGATAACCGATTTCAAGGTGGATTATCATAAAAACTATCTGAAGCAATGGCTTACGGAAAACGCTGCTGTCAATCTTACTTTAGAACAGCTTTGGAAGATAAGAGAAGCCTGTATTCAGGATCTATCGGCTTAACAGCAAAGGAGTCAGGCTTTAAAAACCTGACTCCTTTGTTTTAAATAACTGATTTGTAAATTAATCTGCTTTCACAGCTTCTGCCACAGCATTCATTCTTCTTTCTTTACGTTGCTCTTCCAGTTCCTCTTCCCTTGCCTGGTCTTTGTCGTAAGCCTTAATAACTTCCCTTACAAGACGGTGCCTTACCACATCGCTGCCTGTTAATTCAATATGTGCAATGCCCTGAATGTTTTTCAGAATTCTTGTTGCCTTTATCAGGCCCGATTTCTGGTTTTTAGGCAAATCCACCTGCGACATATCGCCCGTAATAATGGCTTTTGCTGAAGGCCCTATACGCGTCAGGAACATTTTCAATTGCAAGTCAGTCGTGTTCTGCGCTTCATCCAGAATGATGAAAGCATTGTCCAGCGTACGTCCGCGCATGTAGGCCAATGGCGCAATTTCAATAATGCGGTTTGCCATGAAATAATTCAGCTTATCGGCAGGAATCATATCGTCCAGCGCATCATACAAGGGGCGTAAGTACGGATCAATTTTTTCTTTCAGGTCACCGGGCAGGAACCCAAGGCTTTCGCCAGCTTCCACCGCAGGACGCGTAAGGATAATCTTTTTAACCGCCTTGTTCTTTAAAGCCCTTACAGCAAGCGCAACCGCCGTATAAGTTTTACCTGTACCTGCCGGCCCTATTGCAAAAATGATGTCATTCTTTTCCGATACCGCAACCATTTTTTTCTGATTGGCAGTTTTAGCCCTGATGACTTTTCCGTTAGGGCCAAAAACCAATACATCGTTTCCGTCAATGATATTGGCATTCTCGCCTGAACCGTCACCGTTTTCGTCTTCAGAATCGCCTAATATTTGTGCAAAGTAATTTTCCGAAAGATGTCCGTTTCTTTCCAGATATTTTATAATAAGATCAATTTTTTCGCGCGCGGCTTCTACTTCTTCCGGTTTTCCCGCAAGTTTTATTTGCGTACCGCGTGATAATATTTTTAAGTTGGAGAATTTTTTCTTCAGAATGTCGAATTTACTGTTGTTCACTCCAAAGAATTCAATAGGATTCACTGTTTCGAGGTTAATAATGCTTTCTGTCAAGGTCTGTTAGTTTTAGATACATTAAAAGAACATGATAATTTCCATAAGGCTTTCAAGCCTGTGATGTGACCTAAAGTTATGGATAAAATCATTCCGTGTTTATATTATTTCTTAGTTAAAACAGTTATCAACCTTTTTGGTTTTTTATGTGGAAAAATAATTTAATCTTCGCAATCCACCTTATGGGTTTTTGGTAAATGAATGAATATGATGTTGTAATTGCCGGTTCGGGACTTGGAGGATTGCTGAGCGCTGTAATGCTTGCCAAAGAAGGCATGCGCGTTGCGGTAATAGAACAGCATAAGCAGATTGGAGGTTGCCTTCAGACTTTTTCGTTCCGGAAAAAAATATTTGACAGCTGCGTTCATTACATCGGCGCATTAGACAAAGGCCAGACCCAATACCGCATATTCAGCTACGCCGGAATTATGCCGGATCTAAAACTGAAACGTTTGAACCGGGATGGCTTTGATACAGTTTTGTTTGACGACGATGCCGGCAGCTATCCTTTAGCCCAGGGAATTGAGCATTTTAAAGCTTCCCTGTCTTCTTATTTTAAAGATTCGAAAGAAGAACTGGATGCATATCTGAAAGTTATGCAGGATACCTGCAATAGTTTTCCCCTGTATAATCTGAGGAATGGCGATGCCAGTGAGAAAGCAGGCGTATCAGGTCTTTCGCTGGATGATGTTATGTTGCAGATAAAAGACGAAAAGCTCAGGAACGTGCTTTTGGGCAATAGCCTTTTGTATGCCGGTTCCCATAGCACTACGCCCTTTTATGTGCATGCGCTGGTAAGCAAAAGCTATCTGGACAGCGCCTATAAATGTGAAGGCGGCAGTTCGCAGATTTCTAAATTATTATGGAAACAATTGCAAAGCCTGGGCGGCGTGGTTTACCGCAATGAAAAAATTCTAAAGCTCATTGAAAAAGATGGACGGATTGTGGAGGCTGTAGCTGAAAATGGCAATCGTTATACCGGCAGGCATTTTATCGCCAATATGCACCCCGCCACTGTAATGAATCTGATTGAATCGAAGATGATAAAGCCCGTTTACAGAAACAGGATAAAAGGTGCAGTCAATTCCATCTCGGCCTTTATGATGAATATTGTTTTAAAGCCGGGAACGGTTGTTCATCCCGACCGTAATTATTATTGGAACAGGAGCGGCGACAGCCTTGCAGCTATCCATTACAGGCCCGAAGAATGGCCGGCCAACTACGCGCTGTATTTTAATGAAGATAAGCATTGCCCCGGTTTTGCAGAGACCGTTTCCATCCTTACCTATATGCATGTGGATGAGATGAAACAATGGGAAAATACAACAAACAGTGCAGCCAAGCCTGAAAAGAGAACGCGCGGTTATGAACTGTTTAAAAACCAGAAAGCACATTTATTATTAGGACATGTGGCTAAACGGTTTCCCGAAATAAAAGAAAATTTACTTAGCTTTCAGACCGCATCGCCGCTTACTTTCCGCGATTATATGGGTTCTCCCGACGGCAGTATTTACGGAATTATGGCGGATGTGAAACATGCAGAAAAGACAAGCATACCTTTCAGGACAAAAATCCCTAATCTTATGCTGGTCGGACAAAACATAGGACTGCATGGAGTTTTGGGCGTGAGTATCAATGCCATTGCAGTATGCGGTGAATTAATCGGCCTGGATTATTTATTGGAAAAAATTAATAAAACTTCTGTATGAATATCGAAACCATCAGAGCTTATTGTCTGGAAAAAGAAGCTGCGGAAGAAGGCTTTCCTTTCGGCGAGGAAACATTGGTATTTAAAGTGGGCGGCAAAATATTCCTGTTGCTGAGCCTCGACGCCATGCCTACGCAATTCAATGCCAAATGCGATCCTGACGAGGCATTGGAACTAAGGGAGCAATATGATTGCATTGTTCCGGGATATCACATGAATAAGAAGCACTGGAATACGGTTATTGTGGATGGAACATTATCAGCATCATTAATAAAATCATTGATTGATGCTTCTTACGATTTGGTGAAACCAAAAGTGAAGAAGAAGTAACTTACCTGAGCAATAGGAAATGGACTTTCTTGTGTTTTTCTTCCGAAAGTATTAAAGACTTGTTGGTGAAAACACCAACAAGGGCGGAAGGTGAAGAAGAAAGGCGCCTGAGTTTCAAAAATATCGTCACTCTGCAAATTATCTTATCCGACCATTAGCGTAAAGTATAAATGTCCCACACTTCATTAGTGTGGGACATTTGTGCTTTAAGTTTTAGGGTGCGTATTTTTTCGACGTTCTCAGGAAATAGGGCTACGTTCTCAAGAAATATTTATAAGATAATCTCTTTATAGTATTTTTGCGCGCTTTGTAAGAATGTTAATAATATTATAAATCAATACAAATAGCGGAACAATATGAACCTAAAGCATCTTTTTGCGGCATTCTGCCTGTGTT
Source organism: Taibaiella lutea (assembly GCF_008629695.1). Classification (GTDB taxonomy): domain Bacteria; phylum Bacteroidota; class Bacteroidia; order Chitinophagales; family Chitinophagaceae; genus Taibaiella; species Taibaiella lutea. The sequence continues at coordinate 745,704 of NZ_VWSH01000001.1, read as the reverse complement.
TCTTTTTCTCGTTGCAATTAAAAGCCAAGGTTTGGTATGTGGATAGTGCTGCAGTAAATATAACTGCAAATCAAAATGGAGCTACATGGGACAGTGCCTATAAAAATCCGCAACTTGCCATTAATGCTGCACTTTCCGGAGATAGTGTCTGGATTGCCAGGGGCACTTACACAGCCTTACTTAATACCCCTTTTATTATGAAAGAAGGCGTGAAGATATTCGGTGGCTTTTTAAACTCTGATACCACTTTTGCACAACGCAATTACCAAACGCATGTTACTGTCCTGAAAGGGAATGGCAGTAGTGTAATATATAACAACGCTAATAACTTAACCAATGCGGCACTTATAGATGGGGTTACCATCAGGAACGGGAATAATAGCAGCAATGGTTACGGTGGCGGGATGTACAATTATAATTCTTCTCCTGGTATCAGGAATTGCACTTTTAGTAGCAATACTGCTTCCGGTGGTGGCGCTATTTATAATAAAAATGGTTCCGCTCCGGGTATTAATAATTGTATTTTCAGCAGTAACAGTGCTTTCAGCGGTGGCGCCATTTATAATGATAGCAGTTCTTCACCGGGTATTACTAACTGTACTTTTAATAGCAATACAGCCGAAAGTTATGGCGGTGCCATATATAATAAAGATTCTACTTTTTCAGCTATTATCAGTTATTGTACTTTTAATAACAATATTTCTTCTGCGGGCTTTGGGGGGGCTGTGTACGCTTCAGGTAAAAATATAGCTATAAGCAATTGTACTTTTAATAATAATAGAGCTAATGCTGCTTCTGGTGTTAATGGGCCTAATAATGCTTACGGTGGTGCTATATACGCTTCCGGTAATAACACAGCTATTAGTTATTGCACTTTTAATAATAGTAAGGTATATTCTCTTTCTGATTATTGGACAAACACTACTTATGCTTCTGCTTATGGTGGTGCCATATACGCATCGGGAAATAACATGTCTATAAGCAATTGCGGTTTTAAGAATAACACTTCTGTTGCTTCTTCTGAATCAATGTGGAATACCACCTATACTACTTCTTATGGTGGTGCTATATACATTTCAGGTAACAACAATATTGTAAGTAACAATACTTTTGAAAACTCTTCTTCTTTTGCTGAATATGATTATTATTACGCCTATAATTATGCTCGTTCTTATGGTGGTGCTATATACGTTTCAGGTAATAGCACTTCTTTAAACAACTGTACTTTTATTGCTTCTTCTTCAACTTCTCATGCTGAAGGTTATTGTACTGCTTCTTCTTTTGGTGGTGCTGTTTACAATGCTTCTTCCTTAACGATCAATAACTGTGCCTTTAAGGCTTCTTCTTCTGCTGCTGTTTCTGATTACCCCTCTTTTTCTTCTGGAGGCGCTATTTTCAATGCTGCCACCTTAACTATAAGTAACAGTACTTTTAATAATAATACTGCTATTGCTTCTGTTTCTCCTTCCTCTACTGCTTATGGTGGCGCTATTTACAATGACTATGCTTCTACCTTAACTTTAAGTAGCTGCCTTTTTAATGCTTCTTCTGTTACTTCTGCTTATTCTTCTTCTGGTAATTTAGGTAGCAAATCTTGTCATGGTGGTGCTATCTACAATAAAGCTATACTCAATGCAAGTCGCTGCATTTTTAACAATTCTACCGCTTCTGCTACTACTGCTGCTGCTCCTACCATAGGTAGTGGTACTACAGCTACTGCTCATGGCGGTGCTATTTATAGTACTGCCAAAATCGATGTAAGTAACTGCGCTTTTAGTAATTCTACAGTTACTGCTACTGTTACTGGTACTGCTAGCGCACCTATTATCGCCACGGCTTATGGCGGTGCTATTTATAATGAGCTTACAACCGGCAGCAGTCTTCGTACCATCAGTAATTGTTCATTTACAAATAATGCTGCATTTTATGGCGGTGCCATTTACAACAATAAAGCCTACGGAACTGTAAATACACAAAACTGTACTTTTTCCGGAAATGCTGCAACCAATGGCTCAGGCGGCGCAATCTGTAACAACGGTATGTACAGTACCAATGCCGTGCTTAGTACCCGCAACTGCACATTTACAGGTAATAAAGCAAGCTCCAGTGGCGGCGGCATGTATAGTTATTCTATTGTTGCGGGTATTATCAAGGTTGCTAACTGTACATTTTCTGCCGATTCTGCTCAATATGGTGCCGGTATTTACGATACAAATGCATCTCCTGTTATTGTGAATTGCCTTTTTGCACAAAACATAGCGACAATTTCGGGTGCAGCTCTTTACAATACAGGTTCTATCAGTATAGGTGCTTCTAGACCCGAAGTAGTAAACTGTACCATGGTGCAAAATAGAGCTGGTACCAATGGCAGTGGCATTTACAATACCAGCTATGCAGTGGCTGATGTAAGTAATACTATTATCTGGGGCAATAGTAGCGGCATTTATAATGCTGCAACTTCCTCTATCAATACTAAGTACAGCCTTATACAAGGCTATCCTGCAAGTGCTGCCTCTTTCCTTATCGACGGCACTACCGACCCATTATTTATAGATACTGCCGGAGGTAATTATCAATTGCAGAGCACCAGTCCTTGTGTCAATGCAGGGCGTAACGATTCTATACCTTCGGGTATTATAACCGATTTGGCAAGCCATGCCCGTATTTATAATACTACGGTAGATATGGGTGCTTATGAGTTTGGTGTCTTTGCACCGGTGGTCAACTTAGGTTTTGATACGGCTGTTTGTGCAGGCAATACCGTAACACTTAATGCACAAAATGCAGGCGCTACTTATGTTTGGAATACCGGGGCTACCACTCAAACCATTGATGTAACTGCAAGTGGTACGTATTATGTAACTGCCACAAATAACATCGGCAGCAGCAGCGATACCATCGTAGTAACCGTCAACCCGCTTCCCGTGGTTAACTTAGGTAATGATACGGTCATGTGTAATGGTTCGGCAGTATCGATTACCTTAGATGCGCAAAACCTCGGTGCCACTTATCTATGGAACAATAACAATACATACCAGACAATAAATGCAACTACCAGCGGCACTTATTTTGTATCTGTGACTAATGCTTATCAATGCAGTAAAAATGATACAATAATCATAGTTACAGGTATTCCGCCAACGGTTAATCTGGGTAATGATACGGCCTTCTGTGCAGGCAATACACTTACACTGAATGCACAGAATGCAGGTGCTACCTATCTTTGGAGCAATACAGCCACTACACAAACCACGGGTATTACAGCAAGCGGCACTTACTATGTTACAGTAACAGCAGCAAACCAATGCAAACGCAGCGATACAATACAAGTGACCGTCAAACCACTACCTGTGGTTAATTTGGGTAATGATACGGCCTTCTGTGCAGACAATAGCTTAACGCTTAATGCACAAAATGCAGGTGCTGCTTACTTATGGAACAATGCTGCTACTACACAAACCATTAGTGCAAATACAGCCGGTACTTATTATGTAACTGTAACAGGTGCGAACTTATGCAAGGGCAGCGATACCATACATGTAACTGTCAATGCATTACCAATAGTCACTCTTGGCAATGACACCACTATTTGTGCAGGTAATAGCTTAACTCTAAATGCACAAAATGCAGGCTCAACTTATACATGGAGCAATGCAAGCACGGCTCAGACACTTAATGTGGCATCGGCAGGTACTTATTATGTTACCGTAATCAATGCAAACTCCTGCAAAGGTCGTGATACCATTCAGGTAAATGTGGCATCCTTGCCTGTTGTTAACTTAGGTAATGATACTGCTTTCTGTATAGGTAATACGTTGACACTTAATGCTCAGAATACAGGTTCGACCTATATCTGGAATAATGCTGCTACTACACAAACCATTGGTGCCGCTTCAACAGGTAGTTATTATGTAACTGTAACCAATACCAACTTATGCAAGGGCAGCGATACCATACATGTAACCGTCAATGCATTACCGATAGTCAATCTTGGCAATGACACCACTATCTGTGCCGGTAATAGCTTAACGCTAAATGCACAGAATGCAGGTTCAACTTATCTGTGGAGCAATGCTGCAACATCCCAAGCCATTAATGTCAATACAACGGGCACTTATAATGTGACTGTCACAAATGCAAACAATTGTAAAGGCAGCGATACTTTGCACCTGACCATCAGCTCTTTGCCTGTTGTTAACCTCGGGAATGATACTACGTTATGTGCAGGTAGCTACTTAACCCTGAATGCACAGAATACAGGTTCAACTTATCTGTGGAGCAATGCTGCAACATCTCAAACCATTAATGTCAATACTGCGGGCACTTATAATGTAACCGTCACAAATGCTGACAATTGTAAAGGCAGCGATACTATACACCTGACGGCCAGTGCTTTGCCTGTTGTTAACCTCGGGAATGATACTGCATTCTGTGCAGGCAGCTATTTAACCTTAAATGCGCAAAATGCAGGCGCTGCTTATTTATGGAGTACCGGTTCATCTGCCCAAACCATTAATGTAAATGCCACGGGTATTTATGGAGTGGGAGTTACTGATATTAATGGCTGTAAGGGAAGTGATACCATTCAGGTTACAGCTAATCCGGTTCCGATTGTTAATTTGGGGACAGATGTTACTATTAATGCTAACTCTTATACCATAAATGCAGGCAATGCCGGTTCAACTTATTTATGGAATACAGGTGCAACAACGCAAACACTTACCGTAACAACAAATGGTACTTACAGCGTAACTGTTACAAATGCCAATGACTGCAGTACAAGTGATACTATTAAGGTTACGTTTGAACCTATTGGTATTAAAGACGTAAATATCCCAGGGCATCTGGTAAAAGTAATTCCAAACCCGGCTAAGGATATAATATACATTCAGACATATGATGATAAATTGATAAATCAACTTGCTGTTTTAACCGATGCTTACGGTCGTGTATTACGTACAATAACTATAAAAAGTAAATCGCAGGAGTTGTCTTTGGATAATCTTGCACAAGGCATGTACTTCCTTAAAATACAAACAGGAGAAACCTTGAAAATTGTGAAAGAATAAGGATAGTATGGCAACATATGAAAAGGTCCCGCAATTTAATTGCGGGACCTTTTCATAAAAGTATTTCTATTGTAAGCTAAACCAGAGCGATTCATCAAAATCCTCCAGCGAATGTAATTTTACGTCGGCCAATCCGAATTTGGGATCATTGAACCTATGTTCTTCCGGTACAACGACAACCTTCATCCTTGCTGCTTTAGCAGATATCATACCATTTACAGAATCTTCCAGAGCTATACAATTCCATGCAGAAACGTTTAACGCATGGGCGCATTGTAAATATACTTCCGGATGTGGTTTGCCAAACAAAGCAGTATCGGCAGAGGTAAGCGTATGAAAATATTCATTCAGGCCAAAATGCGTAATCAGTTCCTGCAGCATTCTTGTCGGGGAAGAAGTCGCCAGCCCTGTTTTAATGTCTTTGGATTGTAGCCATTGTAACAGCTCCAACGCGCCGGGCATAATGCCTCCGTGCGATTTGGAACGCGCTATGATATCGTCCAGAATGTCTTCTGCCAATTGCTGTGAAGTAGCATTCCCCGGCCATGGAAATTTTTCCTGCCAGTATTCTGTCACTTCATAAATGCGAAGCCCTGTAGTGTGTTTGAAAAAATCTGCACCGATTGGTACCTGATAATGTGTTGCAACCTGCAACATGCTTTCACCCCATAGCGGTTCTGTGTCCAACAGCAAACCATCCATGTCAAAAATTGCGGCCATTCTTTATTAAAATCTGTTTTTGAGCCGCAAAGATAAACTTATTAAGGTTGCCACATCCCAAATTGAGTATTAGGACATTTGTAAGTTTTTAGCTGAAAAGACAAGGAGAACTGAAACATCAGGTATTGGTCCTTGTTATTGCTGTCACCACGTTGTTTTCCGGCTCTGCCAAGCTTTTGGCCATCAGCATCGGGGATGCTTCTGTCCTGCAATTGCGACGCTACGCTTGGGTTCATGGGGTTGTAAAGGAAATTATCTGCACCAACATAAGTGGTGCTTACATCATCGATATAGTCTGTAAACGTAAAGCGGTTCACAATTTCGAAATTGAAATTCACGCCGGGCCCAAGCCAATATTTAACGCCTGCACCAACCGGAATACAAAAGCTGAAAGGATGATATTTACGGCCTGCAAACTCAGCGGTATTCTGGCCTTCCGTTCCCAATGGCCTTAAGTTGTAACGCAAATCATTGTACGTGGTATAAGGCTCATAATAGAAAGTGCCGAAACCACCCGTAAGATAAGGTGTAAACCTGTGCTGGGGATCGCCCGTAGCAAACCAGAAGAAATTGAACTCCGCCATTACATTGGCTTCCAGGATATCGGAACGGAAATTTAGGTTGCGCGTCATTTGATACGGATTCTTTGTATAAGAATCATCATATCCTACTTTAGTATAGTTAACGGCGCCTCTTATGGCAATGTAGGGGTTAAAGGAATAACGTACAAATAAGCCGCCCGCAGGACGAATGAATTTGTAGCCGTAATTTGGATTTAAATCACCAAAATAAGTGGAACCGCCTAACAGCACCCCATATTCGGTAGGCGTAAAAAATTCCTGTGCCGAAGCTTTTGTTACGCCTATTATAGTCAGAAAAAGTAATGCTATTCTTTTGGAAAATACTAACATGGTTATTACCGCGATTCGATTGGAATAAACGCTAAAATAAGTCATTTTATTGTAGCACTGTTATTTGAAACAAAAAAATGAATTATTGGTTGCGGATCTTAATCTATTTATGCCTGAAACTTAATCGCAAACACAAACCTGGCAATCAGATTCTGTTTCAAAGCCTTTTTGTGCACAGCCTGTGTATTCAACAAGCTGGCAGCTATTCGAACCTTCATCATAAAACCATCTTTTGAATGAAGTGGTGCAGGGTTCATTGGCAGGTACGTATGATTCGCATGTCGCTGCTTTTGAGGCGTCGCATTCTTTATCGCAGGCAGAAAATAAAATTACAGAAGAAGCAAATACAAATATTTTAATAAGAGAGGCAGCGGGCATGAAATTATGTGTTTTAAAGATTTTAATAATTTGCAGGTATAACTTATAACCGAACAAAATAGGAAGATTTTTTTAAAAAAGAAAGGCAACCCCAAACAGGATTGCCTTTTTATGATAGAATTTTGATTTATTTTTTGATATACATTACTTCTTTTACCAGATTCACCACACGTGGTACATCAGGTAAATAAGCCGCAACCAGATTAGGCGCGTAGTGCATATTGGTATCGGCAGAACAAATACGGTGAATCGGAGCATCCAGATAATCAAATGCATCTTTCTGTACGCGATAACTGATTTCAGAAGAAACAGAAGCAAACGGCCATTGCTCTTCAACAATTACCAGACGGTTTGTTTTCTTAACAGAATTGATAATTGTTTCGCTATCCAAAGGACGAATCGTACGTAGGTCAATAACTTCAGCGCTGATGCCTTCTTTTGCAAGTTCTTCTGCCGCAGCCAAAGCTACTTTCATCATTTTGTTGAAAGAAACGATGGTAACATCCGTACCTTCTTTTCTTACAGCAGCCTTACCAATCGGGATAAGGTATTCTCCTTCAGGAACTTCACCCATATCGCCATACATCACTTCCGACTCAAGGAAAACAACCGGATCGTCGTCACGAATGGCAGATTTCAAAAGACCTTTTGCATCGTAAGGGTTGGAAACGGAAACCACTTTCAAGCCGGGAATATTTGCGTACCAGCTTTCAAAAGCGGAAGAGTGTTGCGCCCCTAATTGTCCTGCAGAACCGTTAGGCCCCCTGAACACGATAGGGCAGCCAAACTGACCCGCACTCATAGAAAGCATTTTAGAAGCATGGTTCATAATCTGATCCAATGCAAGTACCGCAAAGTTCCAGGTCATAAACTCAACCACCGGACGTAAGCCGTTGGAAGCTGCACCAACTGCAATTGCAGTAAAACCAAGCTCTGCAATCGGCGTATCGATTATCCTGCGTGGGCCAAACTCATCCAGCATGCCTTGGCTCACTTTATATGCACCATTGTATTGCGCTACTTCTTCACCCATTAAAAACACACGTTCATCGCGACGCATTTCTTCATTAAGTGCCTCGCGCAACGCTTGACGAAAAGCTATTTCTGCCATAAAGTTGTAATCTTATTTTAAGAGGGGGTAAAAGTAAACTATTCTTCTGAAAAATAAAACGAAAACTACGCTATCGTTTATGTCGGATAGCGTAGTTTTCTTATTGTAATTCTTTAATTATTTTTTTGCTTCTGTTTTCTTGTCGCTGTCTTTTGCAGGACGAAGATCAACGAATACATCGTTGCCGACAGGTTGGTGAACACGTAAACGAAGGCTATCGCTGCCTGCGTGAATGATATCAAAAATCATTACGTTTTGTGCTCCCATCGGATTGGTGCTTTTGCTTTCAAATGGATCAAGGAATAATTTCTTGCCATTATCGCCAAGATACCAGCTGGCTGTATCGCTTCCGCCGCGGCTGAATGTTACTGCTTTACCATCTTTCATCAATTCAAATGAAAACTCAGCAGCAGCTTCTTTCATTTGTTGCTTCATTTGCTCAGGTTGTTTTGCAACTTCTTCTTTAGCCATTTTCTTAACGGTTTCAAGATCAGAAGTATGGAAGCGGTTGATCATGCCACTGTCAACAGTAGTCAATGCATCAATCTGATCCATTTGCATCTTCATCTGAGATTGCATCATTGAATCCTGAGTTGGAGCAACGATAGATGTAGCTTGCCATTTACCGGCAATATTTGGATTGTTACCACCTTGACAAGATGCCAACAATAGCAGGCCAGCACCTGCAGCGAATAAGATATTTTTACGATTCATGGGCGCAAAGTTATGCATTCCAATAATAATTTGTAATTTTTGCTGATTTTCTTTTAAAATCATTTTTAGTGATTTAAGTCAAAAATTTACGTCTGCCTGTTATTGTCATAATTCCATTCATGAAAATTTAGTGAACGCCTGTTCATTTTAGTTAAAGTTATTGTAATCTCTCAAAATATTGATTTGCAGCCCTAATACGGAATTTACTGTTTGACTTATTTTAAAATTATAAATAAATTAAATTTAGGGTTACATTATCTTTAAATAGATTATTCATGTGGGCGTGGATTCTGATAAAGAATTCTTAAATGAAAATAACTACCTTTAGTCGTTTTTAAAAAAAATTAGAACTATTTATGAGTGAATTAAAAGAAAAAACGACAGTGAAAACAGAAACTATCGGATTAGATACAAATGCAAAAGAACGCATTGCCAATATTAAGACTGTAGCCGTTATTGGCGCAGGTACAATGGGAAATGGTATTACACATGTTTTTGCACAAATGGGTTGCAAAGTACACATGGTTGATATTTCAAGAGAGGCATTGGACAAAGCGGTAGCGAAAATTGCTTCCAATATGGATCGCCAGATTGCTAAAAACCTGTTGACAGAAGAAGTGAAACAAAATGCTGTAAACAATATCAAAACTTATACAGATATGGCTGAAGCCGTTGCTGATGCTGATTTGGTAGTTGAAGCAGCTTCTGAAAACATTGATTTGAAAATCAAAATATTCCAGGAATTGGATCGCCTTTGTCCTCCAAAAACAATTTTGGCATCTAACACCTCCTCTATTTCTATTACCCGTATCGGTTCTTACACAAAACGCCCGAAGCAAGTAATAGGAATGCACTTCATGAATCCTGTTCCTGTAATGCGTTTGGTGGAAATCATAAATGGTTATGCTACTGATGCTGAAGTTACACAAACAGTTTATGACCTTACAAAAGCATTGGGTAAAGTGCCATGTGTGGTAAACGATTATCCTGGTTTTATCTCCAACCGTATTTTGATGCCTTTAATTAATGAAGCAATCCTTGCTTTGCAGGAAGGTGTTGCCGGTGTTGAGGAAATTGACACTATCATGAAGCTGGGTATGGCTCATCCGATGGGACCATTGCAGTTAGCTGATTTCATTGGTCTGGATACTTGCTTCTCTATCATGAACGTATTGCATATGGGCTTCGGTAACCAGAAATATGCTCCGGCTACATTGCTTTGCAATATGGTTCAGGCAGGATACTTAGGTGCTAAGAGCGGCGAAGGTTTCTATAAATACACACCGGGTAGCAAAGAATTGGTTGTAAGCGAGCGTTTCGCCAGCAAACAATGGAAAATGTAATAATTGGTTGAATTATATATAGCAAAGAGGTCAAGCTGTGAAAGCTTGACCTCTTTGTTTGTGATAGGTTGTCAACTTTTAAAAAGTTGACAACCTTTTAGTTATTAGCTATTTCGACGTTGTTATGTCTTTTGACCAACAGCAACATCAACAATTTCTATTATTTCAGCAAAAAATCCCTCGCAGCCATTCCTTCACAAAAAAGCAAATCCAGCACGGAACAATTTGACTGGAATCCTGCCCTGTCTTCAAATACCTGATAATACGCGGTAGTTTTCATTTCTTCAGGCTCTGATTGTGGTTTTAGTGTATTCCTTAAATCTGTTATTCCTTCCGGATAGTGTTTTGTAAATATTTCAGTGGTCTCAATGTTTAAACCTAATTTTAAAAGATTATTTATCTGATGAATACCCGCGATGTTGAAAGCATGCAAAGAGTCGAAAGGTTTTTCAAATAAGGGTTTGAAATAATGTTCAAAATATTCGAAGAAAGGGGAGCGGTTGTATAAAGAAACGATTGTTTTCCATTGATTGCTTTGCCAATCCGTTTCATCGGAAAGCTTTACATCTTTCATCGATATTCTTTGGTTTCTTCCATTCTCCAAAGGCAGGCTCATTAATATTTTTCCTTCGGGAGCAGCCAGATAATACCGGTTTCTATAGCTCATTTTTTGATAATGCTCTCCGAGGTCAATCGTAACGGTTTTACTTTGGCAAGCCTTTACCCACCAGTATATCGGCGGAAACGGAATAGAGGAAGATATCATTCGGGAAGTAAAAAATTAAAAGCCAAAAGTAAATTTTATGAACGATTACACAGTCATAAATTTCAACTTTTGGCCCGAAATATTTTAAAATGAAGAAATGGAAACACGGCTGTAACGAAAATACTTTCCAATGCCTGATATCTAAAATCTACTCTTCACTGGCTTCAATCCTTTCTACCTTTGTAATGCCTTTGATATTGCCAAGACGTCTGCAAAGTTCATCCAACTCTTCACGGTCATGAACGAAAACCATAATGTTTCCTTCAAAAACACCGTCTTTGGAATCAATGCTTATGGAACGCATATTCATATGAAGCTCTCCTGTGATAACGGTTGTAATGCCCTGAATGATACCAACATCATCCAATCCGGTAAGCTTAACACCTGTAAGGAAGGAAATTTCTTTATTCTTGGCCCATTTGGTTTTCACAATTCTGTGTGCATAGTTGGCCATTAATTGTGCCGCATTCGGACAGTCAGTACGATGCACTTTCAGGCCTTCGCCGGAAGTTATAAAGCCAAATACGTCATCGCCCGGAATAGGTTGACAGCATTGCGCCAGTTTATATAAGATTTTATCGGAGCTTTCGCCGAAGATTACCAGCTCACCACCTTTTGCAGGAATATGCTTGTCGTGTTCGGTATGTGTGTGTGCAGGCTTGCCTGAATCAGGTTTCGTTTCTTTTTGTGGCTGGTGTAAACGGTCTCCATTGACGGTAAAGGTTTTTAAGACTTTCAGGTCGATCGAACCAACAGCAATACCATAATATAAATCAAGCGGGGAAGGCAATTTAAAGAAAGAACAAAGCTCATTCAGGTTCTGAATGCTCGGCTGTAGCTTCATGTGATCCAACTTACGATACAACACTTCTTTGCCATCTTCGGCAATTCTTCGTTTTTCTTCTTTCAGGTAATATTTAATCCTTGATTTCGCCTTGGCGGTGACTACAAAGTTGAGCCAGTCTTCTGATGGTTTTTGTTTGGAAGAAGTAATGATTTCTACCTGGTCGCCACTTTGCAATTGCTGGCTGATAGGTACTAATCTGTAATTTACTTTTGCACCGATACAACGGGCCCCGATATCAGAGTGTACGTCAAAAGCCAGATCCAGTGCTGTTGCGCCTTGCGGCAAAACACGCATATCACCTTTGGGCGTATAGACATAAATCTCTTCGGTAAACAAATCCAATTTGAAATCCTGAACAAAATCCAGCGTGTCGGTATCAGGATTGTTTAGTACTTCTCCGATATGTTTTAACCAGGCGTCTAATTTGTTTTCACTTTGTGTTCCTTCTTTGTATTTCCAATGCGCAGCCAGACCTTTCTCGGCAATTTCATTCATACGTTCGGTGCGGATCTGCACTTCCACCCATCTACCCATCGGTCCCATTACGGTGGTGTGCAAAGCTTCATAGCCGTTACTTTTGGGCATACTCAACCAATCTCTTAACCGCTCGGGACTGGGTTGGTAAAAATTGGTGATAATAGAATATACCTTCCAGCAATCTTCTTTTTCTCTTTCTTTAGGTGATTTTAAAATAACCCTGATGGCAAACAAATCATATACTTCATCAAAAGTTACATGTTTGGTGCGGATTTTATTGAGGATGGAGTGGATTGACTTAGGTCTTCCATAAATCTCAAAATCAATATCATGCTTTACCAGTTCCTCTTTTACCGGTTTGATGAATTCATTAATATATTTGGTACGGTCTCGTTTTGTTTCTTTTAGTCGTCGTACAATATCAAGATAGACATCCGGTTGCGTAAATTTTAATGCAAGATCTTCCAGTTCTGTTTTTATCTCATAAAGACCTAAACGATGCGCAAGAGGCGTGAAAATATAAGTGGTTTCAGATGCTATTTTCAGCTGTTTTTCACGGCTCATGCTGGTGAGCGTACGCATGTTATGAAGCCTGTCTGCAAGCTTAATCAATATCACGCGTGGGTCTTCCGCAAGAGTCAGTAATATTTTCCTGAAATTCTCAGCCTGCATAGAAGCGCTGGCTTTAATATCAACTACATTTGATATTTTGGTAAGACCGTCTATGATGCGTGAAAAATTAGTGCCGAATTCGCTTGCAATATCTTCTAATGTGATTTCGGTGTCTTCAACCACGTCGTGCATTAACGCGCAACATGCCGAAGTAACACCGAGCCCGATTTCTTCTACTACAATTCTGGCTACGGCTAATGGGTGCAAAATATAAGGTTCACCTGATTTACGGCGCATATCCTTATGAGCATCGGCAGCCAATTCAAATGCACGGCGAATAATTTTTTTGTCGCCTTTTTTAATCTGTTGTTTGAGTGCTCTTAGTAATGCGCGGTATTCACGAAGGATTATTTTCTTCTCTTGCTCTTCATCAACTGATTTCGTATATAATAAAGGAGTGCTCATAAAATAATATCTATTAAACTAAAGTACAAATAAAAACGGAAACCGTTTGAGGGCTTCCGTTTTTATTTATTTTTTCGCCTCAATAATGGCGATCTTATTTTTATCTGTTGATAACCAATTTTGAAGACTGAATAATCTTTCCGGATTTATCCCTTGCCATTACCATGTAAATACCTTCCGGGAAATCGCCTAAATCGTTGAAAGTAATTTCAGTGGTATTGTTGTCAATGATGACTTGTTCAGTTAATTTACGACCAATAAGATTTACAATTTCCACTTTATCAACTTCCTGACGTAAAGCCGAAGAAAGACGGACGTTTACTCTGTTATTTGCAGGAATAGGATAAACGGTCAGTGTTCTGTCTTGATTGGAAATTAATGTTTTTTCACCCCCTTGCTGTGCTGAAACACTTACAGAGCTTAACTCTGCAAGAAGTATCATACTTAGTAAAAGAGACAGTTTGTATATAATTTTCATAGTCAAATGACTTTTATAATGTGCTGAAATTAAAGGATTTCTCCTTATTTTAATCTTGCTATTAAGGCAAAGATAATAATCAAATTCAAAACTTCATAACTTTTGCTCTAAAAATATAAATAAATAACATAGACAAAAACTATGGCGATAAGAAATGTTCATTATCTGTTGCTATATTAATACAGACAAATTCCGTGCCAAAAAGTTTAAAAACCGGATTAAAGCAATGAATAGTATATGCATTTCATTAATCCGGTTGTATGTTTTTTTTAATTAATTTCAGGAACGTAAGGCATCATCATCCAGATATGGTTCTTTTGTTCCTGCATCATTTTCAGCATTCTGAACCAACGGTATTCTTTACCCATTTCCTGTTCCAACAATTGTTCCGCCATTATTTTTTCTTTGGAAGAATTTTTGCCAAGCATGGATAAAATTCTGGACATTTTGTCTTCAACCTTCGGATAGTTCACCACGTGGTAGTCTTTGATTTTAGCCAAAGATGCGGCACTTGTTATCGCTCTGTCCAATCCGCCGATAGCATCTACCAACCCGTTTTGCAAACCTGCTGTTCCTGTCCATACACGTCCCTGTCCGATGCTGTCCACATACGCAATATCTAATCTACGGCCGGCAGCTACTCTGCTTTTGAAAGTTTTATAAATGCTATCGACGCCATTTTGAATAAATGTTTTTTCCTGTTCAGTCATAGGACGATTTGCATTAGGAAAATCTGCATAAGGCGCATTCTTTTCTCCATCGAAAGTAATGCCCAATTTACCATTGAAAAAAGCCTGTGTATTAAACATCATTCCAAAAACACCAATACTCCCTGTAATGGTATTTGGCAACGCAAAAATACTATCAGCCTGACATGAGATATAATAGCCACCGCTTGCAGCTAAATCGCCCATAGACACTACCAATGGTTTTTTCTTTTTCAAAATCTGTAATTCCCTTAAAATAACTTCCGAAGCCAAAGCGCTTCCTCCCGGGGAGTTTACGCGCATTACTACCGCTTTAATATCATCATTGTCCCTTACTTTTCTTATTTCTTTAATAAAATCTTCCGATGCAATCTGATAAGAAGAGCTTTGAGACGAGCCATCAACAATTTCACCTTCAGCAACTAACACGGCAATTTGTGCGCCTTTGAAATCAGGTTTGCTGTTGCTCAGGTAATCATTTGCATCTACAAAGCGAATATCTTCTTTAGCCGGAATGCCTGTTTTCGACCTTAAAAGACTTTCTATTTCATCTTTGTACATAATGCCGTCTGCCAATTTATATTTAATAGCGTCTGATGCGGTCTGTATAGTGCCATTCTGTACCCAGGAAGCCACAGTATTGCTGTCTGCATGCGTGTGTTCCATGATAGCTGTTACCATTTGTTGCCAGATGTCATGTTGCAATGCTGCTATCTGCTTGCGATTCGGGTCACTCATTTTATCCATCCTGAACGGCTCAGTAGCGCTCTTGAACTGACCGCAATAAAATATCTCGGGTTGAACATTTAATTTGTCCAATGCACCTTTAAAGAAAACCAGTTTAGAGGCTAACCCTTTCAATTCAACGGAACCCAATGGATTGATGTAAACGGCATCTGCAACCGATGCGATGAAATAATCGGATTGAGGCACAAAATCGCCATAAGAATAAATGAATTTTCCGCTTTGTTTGAAATCTTTCAACGCTTCCCTTATTTGTTGTGCCGTTGCCTGACCGTTGGGGGAACCTCCTGTTTTAAGGTATATGCCTTTGATTTTCGGATCTGTTTTTGCAAGTTTGATACTCCTTAATAAATCCAGTAATCCGGTAGATTTACTGTCCCCCCCTGTAAATAATGCCAGTGAATTACTTTCGCCCAATTCATGATAATCTTTTGTCAGGTCAATATTCAATATACTGTTGTCTTTCAGGATTGTAGTTTCATCTGAGCTGAATGCGCCGGAAATAGATTGTGACACAGCGCCGATTATCATAAAGAAAACAGCGAAAACAATCACACCTGCCACTGCCATTGCCAGCAAAGAGGCAAAGAAAAACTTAAAGAATTGTTTCATTATAATAGATTCATTTTGAGCAAAGATAAAGTTATGATGACACTTTGCTTCACCCTATTAGGTGGTTTTTAAGAGAGGCTTTTATTGATTAATGTAAATTATGTGATTTATCCGGTATTATCTTAAAACAGATAACATAAATTAATTGAACTCGTAACAATTAATTGATAGTATCAATCAAATTATATTTATCTTTACCGCCATTAAGGATAGTTATTTTGGTATAATTATCATCTATTTTTGTTTTTATTAAATTTTTTTAATGGCGCTATTTGATTATGTGTTGGAGCAGCCATCCTACGGTTGGCGTGATGAGCAGGGCAATTTGGTAAAACCTTCACCAAAACAGATTTTCAGTGAATTTTTATCCAGATTGAATGTGTTTAAAAATCGAAAAAACTGGATGACTTTTACGAGTTGGGTTCAGATGTTCAGCCTTTTACCTTTCCTCATTGTTTTTTTGTTTTTCCATTTTAACTGGTGGTTTGTTGCTGCCGGATTTATTTATAGTATGATTTTGATGGGTACACATGGTACCATTTGGTATCATCGCTATTGTACACACGGAGCTTATACTTTCAAAAATAATTTCTGGCGTTTTGTAACGCAGCAATTGGTCGTTAAAACCGTTTTTGAAGAAATCTATGCCGTATCGCATCATGTGCATCATGCCAAATCTGATGAACCCGGTGACCCTTACAATGCCAATGCAGGTTTCCTGTATTGTTTTCTGGCAGATGCCAATCATCAGCCTATCAATCGTAACCTTTCGGAAGAAGACTATGCACGTGTTGTAAACCTGATGAAACATACGGGCGTTACTCCAAATACCTATGCTCAATATAAAAAATGGGGCAGTATTGATCATCCGGCAAGAGTTTTGTTAAGCTGGCTGCTGAACTGGGGTTTCTGGTTTGGTGCTTTCTATCTTATCGGACAATATCTGTTAGGCGGCCAGGGAATTGGTTTAGCTTGTGCCATCTTCGGTTCCGCATTTGTCTGGACTGCAGGTGTTCGTACGTTCAACTATGAAGGTCACGGTAAAGGAAAAGATAAAAGAGTGGATGGCGTAGATTTCAATAGAAAAGACATGTCTATCAACCAGATATGGCCGGGGTATGTTGCGGGCGAATGGCATAATAACCATCATTTGTACCCGGCAAGCGCGCGTTCCGGTTTCTTAGGTTATCAATTGGACCTTGCCTATGTATATGTGCGTATCGTGCACTTTCTGGGTGGCATCGATTCTTACCGCGATTCTAAAAAACAATTTATTGAACAGTATCACCGTCCGTATCAGGCGCAGAAAAAAGCCATTGTAGAAGATCAATTGAAATTACAGAATCAGGAAGCATAATTCGTTTCTTTTAAATAAAATAGAAAAGCGGTTGATATAATGTCAACCGCTTTTCTATTTGCTGGATTGCAGGCTTTAATTGTAATTGTTTAGCATGATAAACATACAATACTTCTGTCATTGAACCTGATCAGAATCTGTGGTTATTGTTACTCTACCACATAGCCGCCGTTTTGGTAATGCAGTATATACAATTTGTTATTTTCCAGATAAAGAAAATCATTGTCTTCGGAATAAGTATTTTTAATTTCGAAGCGCGTGAAAGGCGCCGCGCTCACATCCTTTATACGCGTATTGAAAATAGTACCATATTGCGTCAATAAATGACATAGCCAATACATGGATTCATAGCCGCGATATACAAACTCCGAAGGTTCACCACCATAAGTAAGGCCATATTCCGTATTGACATATTTTCCGGGGGCCGTTGTGGGATCATAATAAAAAGGTGTTGTGTAGTGAATGCTCAGTTTCATGTAAGCACTTGATTGCGTCAAACCTTTAAGGTATTTCCATGACGGCATCCCGAATATCTCAAAATGATAAGAAGAAGGCATTGCAGCCAGCGTATTCAGAATTTTTTCTGTAAGTTCAATATCTAAAGTGCTTACAAACAACACATTCACTTTTGTGGAATCAAAATGCTTTGCCAGAGATTCAGCTGTTAAATTGAATTGGGAGCAATCAATTTCCCTGGTAGTATTTTTGTCTGTTTCAATGGCTGTTTTGATTTGCTGATAAGCTTCTTTTTCGCCACCTGTATTCTTTGAATACAAGATAAATTTCGGGTTTTTTGAATATTTATTTGAAGCAAATGAAACCAATTGATTCAGATGCGTGTTTAATGTCGATTGGATTAAAATGAAATATGGATTGTCTTTGGTGTCTGCGTCTGCGGGAGAAAGCGCCGAAACAAAATTGATTTTTTTCTTTTTGGCAAATGCAGCCAGCTCCGGAATGTCATTGGATTGCACATAAGCAATAATCAAATCCGTACTATCGAGTTTTTTGTTTTTAATCAGTATTTCAGGCTTTTCATTTGCTTCCGTGATATCATGAATATTGATTTCAAGCTTAAGATGCTGCTTATTCATAGCCTCTGCTGCAATGCTGATACCTTCATAGAAGTTAATGGCGCCCATTGCGTATTCGGGCGATTTTTTAGAAACGGCTTTGCCGTCTTTTACCAACGTATTCAGATATAAAGGCAACAAAACATCGACTCTGTACACCGCCTTCATTTGGGTTGCGGGATATTCGGGAGCTGCTTGTTTTTTTTCAACGGGCGCTTGTTTTATAGGTTTATTATCTTTCTTAGGTGCCGGTTTATTGGATTTGGGTTCTTCCTTGCCAAATAATTTTTTCCAAAACTGAGCGTTTGAAATTGTGGCGGAAGTAAACAGGCAAAAAACAGTAAGGAAGGAAATTGCAACGATTTTTCTCATAAATAAAATAAAGGCTTTAGATAAAGCTTTTTTAAAAGTATAATTGCCCCGGTGATGAATTGCAAATCTAACAAAACTATAATGCTCAAGCCCGATTTTACAATTTTTTTATAATGGCGTAACATACATTCAGGAATATTTCAACTCCGCAACAGCTTTTTGGCAAAGCATTGTAAACTTATTACTTTCGCCATATGCCTGAATTAAGTTTTACAGAAGAAAATTATCTTAAAGCAATTTATTATTTGCAGCAGGAAAATGACACGCATGAAGTGTCGGTGAATGATATTGCCGAGAAGATGAGCACCAGGCCGGCTACTGTAACGGACATGTTGCGCAAATTATCTGAAAAAAAACTAATCAATTACGAAAAATACAAAAAGACGCAATTAAGCAAATCGGGACTTGCTGCTGCTATCCAGATTGTAAGAAAACATAGATTGTGGGAAGTTTTTCTTCACGAAAAATTACAATTTTCATGGGATGAAGTGCATGAAGTAGCAGAAGAGCTGGAACATATACGTTCTTCTAAACTGATAGAGCGACTGGATGCATTTCTGGAATTTCCACGTTTCGATCCACATGGAGATCCTATTCCGAATGCAGCCGGAGAAGTGGAACCTGCATCTAATACAACTTTATCGGAATCTGCAGCAGGAAAGAACCTGAAACTCGTTGCTGTAAAAGATACTTCTTCCGCATTTTTACAGCATCTGGAAAGATTCGGGCTGCATATTGGTGTGAGTTTATCTATTGATGAAATATTGCCTTTTGACCACAGCGTGATGGTAAGTATTGCCAAAGCTGCGCCTGTTATGCTTTCCAATAAAATTACCACCAATCTTCTTGTTGTGGAATTGCCGGTGAAAAAGAAATAACCAATCCCTTTTTGCAAATAACAATAATGGTAAACAAAGAAAAATATAGGGCGATAATTGCTGAACTGAATCCTACAAAAACAACATTGGTAGCAGTTTCCAAGTTAAAACCTGCTGAAGATGTAAAAGCTTTGTATGATTTAGGCCAGAAAGATTTCGGGGAAAATTATGTGCAGGAACTGGTTGAAAAGCAGGCACAATTGCCATCAGATATACGTTGGCATTTTATAGGTCATTTACAATCCAATAAAGTTAAATATATAGCGCCTTTCGTTCATTTAATTCACGGGGTGGATAGCTTTGGCCTTTTAAAAGAAATAAATAAACAAGCTGCCAAACATAACAAGGTAATTCCTTGTTTATTACAAATCCACATTGCTGAGGAAGAAACGAAATACGGATTGGATGAAAAAGAAGCCATAGAGCTGATGGAGATGTTTACGGCGCAACAAACCCAATTGGCTAATGTCAGAATCGATGGCTTAATGGGCATGGCTTCATTCAGTGAAGATGAGGAAAAAGTGCGTGCCGAGTTTAGAAACCTGAAGGCTTTGTTTCATATCCTGAAACAAAGTTATTTTTTAGCCTCCGATCAATTTAATACACTTTCAATGGGCATGAGTGGTGATTATAATTTAGCGATAGAGGAGGGCAGTACCCTGGTCAGAATAGGCAGCCTGCTGTTCGGAAACAGATAAGAGATAATTAATTTTGGAATCGTTAAACCCCTAATGAAATTGAAGGTCTAACCCGCCATTGTAGATGATTTTGTAAATTTATTTATGCCAGACACTTTTGTTTCAAAGTTTGATAGCAATATAAAACCCTTTTTGGGTTTGACTTTCATGTCTTTATTTGCATGCAGCGCGTTGATGACGGGTTGCAAGGAAAAGAAAGAAGAAGAGAAGACAAGTAAAGGTCCTAAAGGACTTGTTGCGGAAGCATACGTTGTTAAACAGGCACCGTTATCAAGCATATACCAAAGCAGCGGCAATCTGTTGGCAAACGAATCTATCAGTGTTTATCCTGAAGTGGCAGGTCGTATTACGGCTATTCATTTTAAAGAAGGCGGTATTGTGCGTAAAGGTGATTTATTGGTATCTCTGAATAGCTCAGACATTGATGCGCAGATTCAGAAATTAAGAGCGCAGAGAAAGCTTCAGGTTACTACAAAAGAAAGACAGGATCAATTGTTGGCAATCAGTGGCATCAGCAAGCAAGAATACGATAATACGGTTACTCAAATAGCCTCCATAGATGCAGATATTGCGTATAATCAGGCTCAATTGCGTAAATTGGAAATCCGTGCATCCTTTGATGGTATTATAGGTTTGCGTAATGTTAGTGTTGGCGCTATTGTTTCTTCTGCGACGTTAATTACTACCATCCAGCAGATTGATCCATTGAAAATGGACTTTCTGGTACCGGAGCAATACAAAGATATTGTTAAGCAAAATGATCAGGTGCATTTTACGGTTACAGGAAATAATGATACCATGCAGGGTAAAATTATGGCAATCCAGCCACAGGCTGATGTTGCCACACATACTATTACCATGCGGGCTATTGTACCAAATAGTAATCATTTATTGTCGCCGGGTACCTTCACCAATGTTTTCATCACATTAAACAGGAAAAGCGAAGCAATTACCATACCTACCCAATGTATTATTCCGACCACTCGTGACAAACAAGTGGCAGTTGTACGTAAAGGAAAAGTAGATATGGTGACGGTGCAGACCGGTGAACGTCTGGAAGCTAAAGTCGAGATATTGCAAGGCTTACAGGCCGGAGATACTATACTGACAACAGGCATTATGCAAGTGAAGCAAGACATGCCGGTGAAAGTCAAAAAGATTACAGAGTAATAAAAAAAGATTCAGGCTTTGAAAACCTGAATCTTTTTTTATTCTATTGAAAAGCAGTCCAACCCTGGGCGGTCAGTTCATGCTTGTTACCTTTTCGGGTGATCAGATATTTACCTTCCGCAGGTTCTGTCATATAACCAATCACACTTATTTTTTCCTGCATTCTCAGCTTGTCGTAATCATCTTGCTTAATAGTGAAGAGCAATTCATAATCTTCGCCGCCGCTTAATGCACAGGCTGTAGGGTCTGTATCGAATTTGTAGGCAACTTCCTTTGTTTCATCATGAAACGGAATTTTGTCTTCATACAAAACGCAACCTACGTTACTTTGTTTGCAAATATGTAAAATTTCAGAACTTAAACCATCACTGATGTCCATCATAGATGTCGGTACAATATCATTTTCAGCCAGCCATTCCACAATATCAATACGCGCTTCCGGTTTTAATAAACGGCCTGTAACATAAGCCCTGCCTTCAAGATCCGGTTTGATTTCAGGGTGTTCGAGGAAAATTTTCTTCTCTCTTTCCAGTAATTGCAAACCAAGATAAGCACCGCCCAAATCGCCTGAAACACATAACAGGTCTTTTGATTTTGCACCACTGCGCGTTACAAATTTATCAGGAGTAATTTCACCGATTGCAGTAATGCTTATAATCAAGCCTCTTTGAGAACTTACCGTATCGCCACCGATTAAATCGACATTGTAAAAATTACAGGCAGCATAAACGCCTTCATAAAATTCGTCCAGAGCTTCTACGGAAAAACGGTTGCTGATGCCCAGGTTTAAAGTTATGTGCGTGGGTGTCGCATTCATGGCACAAATGTCAGAAAGATTTACTACCACTGATTTGTATCCCAAATGTTTTAAAGGCGTGTACATCAAATCAAAATGTACGCCTTCAATAAGCATATCGCTCGAAATCACGGTTTGCTTACCGAACTGATCAATTACAGCTGCATCATCTCCAATGCTTAAAATTGTGCTTGCCTGACGGGTTTCATTATTGCGGGTTAAATGGTCTATCAATCCGAACTCTCCGAGAGAGGCTACTTCCGTACGTTCTTCACTCATGTTTATTTTGTTTTGTATAATGCAATTGTTTAAAAATAAAGCATCAGGTTTGTTACATTTGCGTTTCTAACAGAACACAATATGCGATTACCTCTGATATTATCTATTGCTTTATGTTTGACGCTTTTCGCTTGCAAAGAAAAGCAAAAATCTGCTACTACTGAACAAAAGGCAGCACCAATAGTTCCTTTGAAAGTAGAAGATACAACCCATACTTATTTTTCTATAAGGGATTATCTGAATCAACAATGGAATTTAAAGAAGGAAAATCCTTATACTTTATTGAAAATTGTTATTGCAAATGGTAAAAGAGACAGTGCATTTGTTGCCTTTGACAGCGCCAACTGGTACACTATATTGCATCCTTTTTACATTGCAGATATCAGCGATAGAAAATATTTAGGCTGGTACCGTTTTGATTCTTTCGAGAATGAAGACGCGGAAGAGGTTCATATTCATTATGAGGCCATTGCTCCAGACACTATTATGCGCAAAATGGATGTGGCTGCCAACAAGTATTCCGGTACGGTAAATCTTGTCTATATGGAAACGCGGCATAAAACAGATAATGTAATTACCACCCGCAAAATGACTTACAAACGGGATGATTTCATCCAGGTAATTGAATCTGAAAAAACGGAAGGAAAGCCTGTAGTCGAAAGGATTATAGAACACAGGTTCAAATATTAATAGCGGTTAACAAAAAATAAAAAGCAAATTCCAGATAGTAAGTTCTCAAATCTCATGTCTCAAATCTCACATCAATAATGTTGCCTTATTTTTATCATCCTGCCATAGAGAAAAACCAGAAAGCAATTACGTTGGATGAACCTACATCCAAACATGTTATTCAGGTTTTAAGAATGCAGCAGGGCGAGCAAATCATGCTTACAAATGGTAAGGGATTAAAGGTTTTGGGAACTATTGTTGCGGCTGAAAGAAAAAGATGCGGTATTAAGATTGATAAGATAGAAGCAGTGCCTGAAAGACCTTACAAGTTTACATTAGCTATTTCGTTTACAAAAAATAACAGCAGAAATGAATGGTTGCTTGAAAAGGCCACAGAGATGGGCATAGAGCGAATTATTCCTGTTATTAGCGCACGTACAGAAAAAGAAAAATTTAATGCTTCAAGATTAGAAGGGATATTGGTGTCGGCTATGTTGCAATCACAACAATGTTTCTTGCCTGAATTGCTGGAACCGGTTGCCTTGAATAAATTTTTTGTTCATGCCGAATCTATAGAGCAGAAATTAATAGCGCACTGTATTGATGAAGAAAAAAGAACTTCTTTGTTGACTGCATTGCAGGTCCAAAAAAATACAGTAGTTTTAATTGGTCCTGAAGGCGATTTTACAAAACAGGAAATTGATTTGTGTGTAGAAAAAGGATTTGTTCCTGTGACTTTAGGGGCAAACAGGTTGAGGACTGAAACTGCTGGATTGTATGTCTGTACTGTTTTTAATGCTTTGAACTATGCGTAGAATTTTTGTTTTATGGTGTTGTATAATGTTTGGTTTTGTTGCCGGTGCCCAACAAATGCAGCTTGCATTGATGGAATATAATGGTGGTGGGGATTGGTATGCCAATCCTACAGCATTAAAGAACCTTGCGCAATTTTGCAACCAGAATTTACATACCAGATTTAATACGCAGCAGGCGCAGGTCGAAGTCGGAAGCGCCGATATTTTTAATTATCCTTTTTTACATACCACCGGCCACGGGCGTATTTCTTTTTCTGATGCGGAGGCCAAAAATCTGAGATTATATTTAGAAAGCGGTGGCTTCCTGCACATCGATGATAATTTTGGTATTGATCCATATGTTCGCCCTGAAATGAAAAAAGTTTTTCCTGAACTTGATTTCGTAGAATTGCCATTCTCGCACCCCATTTATCATCAGACATATAATTTCCCGAATGGGCTTCCCAAAATTCATGAACATGATGGCAAGCAGCCGCATGGCTACGGCCTTATTTATAAAGGAAGGCTGGTTTGTTTTTACTCCTATGATTGTGATATTGGCGATGGCTGGGAAGACCAGGAAGTTCACAATGACAGCGCAGAGAAACGTCTGCAAGCTTTACAAATGGGCGCCAATATCCTTCAATATGTTTTTGGTGGAAAAGGAACAATGTAACCGCATTATGTTCCTGTAAAATTGATCTGTTGTGCGTAATCATATAGAACTGGGAAAATCCGGCGAAAGCATTGCCTGCAAATATTTGCAGGAAAAAGGACACGTAATTTTAGAACTCAATTTTCGTTTTGGCCACAAAGAAATTGACATCATTTCTCTGGATAAAGACATTCTTGTTTTTACAGAAATAAAATCGAGGCGTAATTATACTTTTGGCTTTCCTGAAGAAGCAGTAACACCACGTAAGCAAGGATTTCTGAAGGTTGCGGCAGAAGAGTATTGTTTAGATAAACCACAATATATCAAAATACGTTTTGACGTTATCAGCCTTATTATTCAATCGGGTATAGTAAAGGAAATCATGCATTTTGAAGATGCATTTTACTGATCCGTTTTATGCCTGAACGGATTTATCAGCCAGAAACAAAGCAAACAGGAAAAGCCGCCAACAAGGCTTCCGACATATACATCTCTGAAAAAATGTTGGGAAAGGTAGATGCGCGAATACAGAACTATCAACCCTATAAAAAAGAAAAGTAAACCAAAGATTCTATAACGTTTCGGCAAAATCAACGAAAGGAAACATAGGAATGCAAAGGAACCTTCGCTATGTCCTGAAGGAAAACTGAAGTCGTAATTTTCCGGCTGTCCCGCAACACGATGAATAAAACTGATATCCGGAAAATATTTCAATGGTCTTGGCGCATTGATAATTCCTTTTATAGCCTGTGTAATCAGAAATGGACTTATGTTACAGGCAACCATTGCCCATATAAACCGCTTATTCCTGAATGCCTTTATAAACAATAATAATAACAGCGAAGGAATAATGACCCAGGCTTCGCCAATATGTGTGATGTAAGGAAATATGGTATCCTTAAATGCTGTATGCTGATTGTTTATAGCCTTGTAAATAGATCTTTCTTGTTCCTGAATCAATAAATAACCTCCAATAAAAAACCACAGGATAAACAACACAATAAAATACTGCGCTCCGATTGTTATCTCTTTGAATCTTTTTACTGTATTTATACCTTTTTGCATATTGGTATCTCCATTTTGTTATTTGTTATTTATCATCTCTGTCTTGTCTTTTTTAAATAGCTTACTTATAAAAGACCACATCCTTATATACCATTCCTTGTTGAAAATATTGGAATCGTTACGTGCAGCAGCCATTATTACAAAGGCAATCGGCAATAAAATAGCCGTTGCAAGCCACATGCCGTACCAGGGCGCAACTGCGGCTTGCTGTGCAAGCTTCTCGCCGGTACTTGAAATGATGAAATAAATGATAAAGAAACCGATTGCAATGACTACAGGCATACCTAAGCCTCCTTTCCGGATAATGGCTCCGAGAGGAGCGCCTATCAGAAACAATAACATACATGCGAAAGAGAGTGTAAACTTCTTGTGCCATGCTATCTGAAACTGGTTCATGCTGGTATCCCTTATTTTGGATTCCACTGCAACAATGTTCACCAATCTTTCCATATTCCGCACATTGTTTTCGATGGTTAGTGCCATCTTACTTTTCATGCTATCAGGCACATTGCTGAAAAAGCTCTTTTTGTAATTATAAACTTTGCCTTTATCTGCCGTAAGCCTTTTCGCCAAAAGGGAGTCTTTCGGCATCTTTTGAAATATGGAAAAATAAGGTGTCAGATATCTTGCAATGTCTTCATGAGATTTTTGATTTCTTTGCGTAAAGCTATCGATATTCCTATTAAGCTGGCCCACATTCATCATCTCATTATTGCCCTTGAACAGATCTTCTTTAGTCCTGGTAAAAGTAAATTTTGAAAGGTCGAAAACTTTGTACCATTTACCGAAATACATTCTTGTTTGTGCATGCTTTTGTTCGGTATTGTCCTCTTCGTAACGCCAGCCGTCATTAAGCTCAAAAATAAGGGAGCGCTTATCTTTGGAAGGGTACATTTTACCATCCTTTGCAAGCACTATCTTATCATTGCCCCGCCCGGAAGAATGATCATAAATAACAATGTCTTTAATAGTTTGTCCGTCTTTTCCTTTTTTACCAACCCTGATGGAAAAGTTATCGATTTCATTATAAAAGACACCTTCCCTGATATTCATTGCCGGCTTCTGGTTC
Source organism: Taibaiella lutea (assembly GCF_008629695.1). Lineage (GTDB taxonomy): Bacteria > Bacteroidota > Bacteroidia > Chitinophagales > Chitinophagaceae > Taibaiella > Taibaiella lutea. The sequence continues at coordinate 718,875 of NZ_VWSH01000001.1, read as the reverse complement.
CGCATGTCATAAAGCAAAGAATAGGCTTTAAGATTTGTTACGGGAATAACATAGTTGTTGAAGAAAAATGCAGACAAGGAGATAATAGCAATGAAAATGGTAAGAGGCCGCATAAAGCGATACAATGATATACCGGAAGACTTAATAGCTACTAACTCAAAGTTCTCGCCTAATCCCCCAAATGTCATAATAGCCGCAAGCAGGATGCCTAACGGCAAAGCTATAGGCACCAATGTGGTTGACATATATACCATCAATTTGATGGTGACGAAAATGCCAAAACCTTTACCAATCAATTCATCCATGTAAAGCCAGAAGAATTGCATGGTGAACGTGAACAACACAATAAAAAACGTAACAATAAACGGCCCCATGAAACTGCGCAGAATCAACAAGTCTAATTTCTTAAGGCGTATATTCATATTAGTGTTCCGTACCGGGATGGTAATTTATAATATGCGGCAAAAATAAAGCGTATCGTTGAGATACGCTTCGTATTTTTTAAAACGGCTGACAACCATTATTAGTATGTCTGTCAAATTGTTTTGAATATTTTTAGCTTCCGATACGGTGCTTCAAATCATTCACCTGTGTATTCCAGAGTTGTTGCTGGTCTTTAATTTCTGATTTATCGGCAAAGTCTGTGATTTGCAAAATTGTTTCATTAGTTACAGCGCTTTGTGTAATCCTGAATTCGAAAAACTCTTCATCATCATAATATTCCCAACGGTAACGTACATATTCATTTTCTTCAAAAGCAAGGCGATCTGCTTCGTCAGTGTTGTTGCTCCAGCTAAAATAAAATGTATCATCTTTTTGATCCACTTTCTCTGCAAACCATTCCTGTAAGCCATTCGGGGTCGATAGAAATTCATATAAAATAGCGGGAGAACACCTTACCGGAAACTCTACCGTAAACATTGATTTTTTACTCTTCATATTATTAGGCTTCTTATGATTGAAATTATTTTCTCTGTGCTGCAATAATAGAAAAAGCAATCAATTTTCAAAGCTTTTTTGAAGTTTTATTTTATTTTTATTCTGAGACGCGCCAAAACCCTTATTGGGTGGGTGTTAAGAATTAATTAATTTAATTTGGAATCGTACTTCCGAATCCTTAGCTTTGTTTACATGTTTTCTATTTGTTAAATTAATTAAATCATTTCATTTGTAATTAAAATCTACACACACTCATGTCCATGCGTCAATTGAAAATCACGAAATCAATCACCAACAGGGAGAGCCAGTCATTGGAAAAATATCTCCAGGAAATTGGGAAGGTTGACCTTATTACTCCTGAAGAGGAGGTGCAATTAGCTATAAGAATTAAGCAGGGTGATCAGAAGGCATTGGAGAAGTTAACGAATGCGAATTTGCGTTTTGTGGTATCTGTGGCAAAACAATATCAGAACCAAGGATTATCACTGAGCGATCTTATTAACGAAGGTAATTTAGGGTTGATCAAAGCTGCACAACGTTTTGATGAAACAAGAGGATTTAAATTTATTTCTTACGCTGTTTGGTGGATTCGTCAATCCATTTTACAGGCATTGGCAGAGCAAAGCCGTATTGTAAGATTGCCGCTTAATAAAGTGGGGCTTACCAATAAAATCAGCAAAGCCTATTCCATGCTGGAGCAGGAGTTTGAGCGTGAACCATCTTCCGAAGAGTTAGCCATACTGCTGGATATCGGACTGGAAGAAGTTGAAACAACATTGGGTGTTGCAGCCCGCCACGTAAGCATGGACGCACCGTTTATTGATGGTGAAGACAATACCTTACTGGATGTACTTGAAAATTCAAATGCATTAAAAGCAGACAGACAAATTGAACACAATGATTCTTTAAAACTGGAAGTAACACGTTCTTTAAGTACACTTACAGACCGCCAGCGCGATGTATTGACTTTGTACTTTGGCATCGGTTTTGAGAACCCGGTTTCTTTGGAAGATATTGGTGAAAGATTTGGCCTGACCCGCGAAAGAGTACGCCAAATAAAAGACAAAGCCATTACAAAATTGAGAACCACCAATCGTTGTAAATTATTAAAATCCTATTTGGGTTAAGGAATTATCCTGTCCCATTTAAATAACGAAGCGCCTTCTATAAAAAGAGGGCGCTTTAATTTTGTATAGACCTGATTAATTCCGCCTTTAATGCTTTGCAATTAAAAGCATATTCTGATTCTTTTCAATTACTTCAACATCAGGAAACAATGATTTTATATTGCCTAAAAATTGCATCGTTTCCTTGCTGTCATTCACAATGTAATTCATAATCCAGGTGCCGCCGGGCTTTAACAGCCTTTTTGTAGCAACTAAGAAATCCATTTTTGTAAACTGAACGGGCACTTCTCTTCCAATAAAAATATCGACACATATAAGGTCATATTTTCCTTTGTCTTTTGTAACAAAACTTTCAGCGTCATCACAATGTGGTTTCAACTTTTTGATACCCATCGCGTTTAAACTTTCCAATGCCCATTTCAAAATAATTTCATCATATTCTACCAAAGTAAAATTTGGTGTGCTTTTGTATTTGCCTGTCAATATCTGAACTATGCTGCCCAGTCCTGTGCCGAGAATCAGGCAATCCTTAATGCCGGCAAGCGTTGCTTTGGGAACATGCTTAAATGCTACTCTAAAAGGCTCATAACGTGTACCGTCCGAATATAAAGCATCTTCCGTAGCCAGTTGCCACTGATTACGGTACAGCATAAATTCCAGATGCCGGTTCTGGCTGCCTGAACTATTGGCAACCGTTACGGGAATAAGGTAGCTGATGAGCCGTTTTAAAGGAGATATTTTAAAAAATGGATGGAACACTAATATTTTTTTTAATGAAATTCAAGCAAAATACGCTCTTTGGCTGAAAATAAAAAAGCCTCTTACTCAAATCGGTAAAAGGCTCTGTATTCTGAAGAAAAATTATCTATTTATTCCTCTTAATCAGCTTAACCTTGCTTTCATTGCCAGCCAACAAGCGGCTTATGTTTTTATGATGGGTTAAAACAACCATGCAGGCAGTAGCAATGGCAAATAATTTATAGGAAATCTCAGGAGCCTTGTCCTTAAATATAAAAAGAATCAATACAGGGAAGGCCACACTTGCAGCAATGGAGCTTAATGATACATAATTGGTCAGGAATAACATGGCTAAGAATACACCTACCAAACTAAATGCAACATAATATTGAATAGCTAAAATCATTCCGAACAAAGTTGCAATACCTTTGCCTCCTCTGAAACCTGCCCATATAGGAAAAATATGTCCTACAACAGCTGCAAGACCAAGTCCAACCTGCAGGTTTACCATTGCTTCCGAATGGATAGGATGTGCAGACAGGTAGCACAACTTAACGGCAGCAAAGCCTTTTAACATATCCACTATCATTACCCATATCCCTGCTTTCTTTCCTAAAACCCTGAAGGTATTGGTAGCTCCTGCATTCCCACTTCCATGATCCCTGATATCCAATCCATAAACTCTTTTGCTAACCCATACCGCTGTTGGAATCGAACCTAATAAATATGCAAGTGTTAAAAGGAATATAATATTCATTAATTGTTGTCGTTGTTGGAAAGGGCAAATATAAGTAACAATTTCAGGAAATCATAGTTTAACTGCAAATCATTAACTTGTAGTCCTAAATTGAAAGTATGAAATTCGTCAATAAATTGAATGCCATTCAGAAGCTTATTTTAAGCCTTTTTTTGGGTGTTTTAATGTTTTTTATTACTAAAAATGAATTACCAGATATAACCGTACGCTGCATAAATAGTTGGGATATTTTTTGCTTTTTATTCCTCACTTTGAATTGGATTACCTTCTGGACCGTAAAACACAGACAAATCCGTGCCGAGGCAAGCATTCAAAATGTAAATAAAATTGCAGTATTTGTAATTGCCCTTGTAACAACTATTTTAGCCATGGGATTGGTTTTGAAGATGTTGTTGGACAAAAGTGTTTCTTACCGGGGCATGTCTTATACCTTATTCAGTGCCATTGCAGGATTATTGTTGTCCTGGATTCTGGTACACACTGTTTTTACTTTGAGATATGCGCATTTGTTTTATGCCAATCATGAAGATGATAAAAGCAAACATGCCGGCGGTCTTGATTTTCCTAATGAATTACATCCTGATTTTGTTGACTTTGCTTATTATTCCTTTGTAATCGGAATGACTTTTCAGGTTTCGGATGTAACAGTTACTTCCAAAAACCTGAGACGATTGACCTTGTTTCATAGTTTGCTGGCCTTTGCTTTTAATACTATCGTTGTTGCGCTGACGGTAAATGTGCTTGCCGGATTGTCGAAGTAAGATTTCCATAAAGTCATTAAAATCAAATCAATTATAGCTCAGACAAAAAAAATAGCCTTCCTTTTAAAGGAAGGCTATTTTCTAAATAAAAAACTTAATTATAATCTTTCAATTACAAGTGCGCTTGCACCACCGCCACCATTACAAATTCCGGCAGCACCTATTTTTGCATTATTTTGTTCCAAAACATTCAACAAAGTAACAACAATACGCGCGCCACTTGCACCTAAAGGATGGCCTAAAGAAACTGCACCGCCATTTACATTAACTTGCTCCGGTTTCAAATTCATCAGATTACAGTTAGCCAGGCCAACCACACTAAATGCTTCGTTCAACTCGAAGAACTCAACATCTTCCATTTTCAGACCGGCTTTAGCAACTGCTTTCGGCACTGCTTTAGACGGAGAAGTGGTAAACCATTCAGGAGCTTGTTCTGCATCTGCATAACCACGGATAACCGCCAGTGGTTTCAACCCTAATTCAGCAGCTTTCTCACGGCTCATTAAAACTACCGCAGCAGCACCATCATTCATGGTAGAAGCATTTGCAGCAGTTACAGAACCACCTTTTGTGAAGGCAGAATTCAATTGAGGAATTTTATCAAATTTCACGTTGAAAGGTTCTTCATCTTTAGAAAAGACAACCGGATCGCCTTTACGTTGAGGAATTTCAACAGGGACGATTTCATTTTCAAATTTACCGCCGTTTACAGAAGCCTGGCTGCGTGTATAGCTTTCGATAGCAAATGCATCCTGTGCTTCGCGGCTGATGTGCATTTCAGCTGCAGTATTTTCAGCAGCATTACCCATCGGATAATTATGATAAACATCAGTCAAACCATCTTTAGCAAGGCCGTCAATCATTTTAATATCGCCATATTTATTGCCCCAACGCATGTTAGGACTGTAAAAAGGAACATTACTCATACTTTCCATACCACCTGCAACAACAACTTCAGCATCGCCCAGCATAATAGCTTGTGCACCTTGCATGATAGCCTTCATACCGCTGGCACAAACTTTGTTTACAGTAGTGCAATTCACCGTATCAGGTAAGCCTGCAAATTTTGCAGCCTGACGTGCAGGAGCCTGACCCAGGTTGGCCTGCATTACAGAACCCATTAAAACATCCGTAACTTCTTTTCCTTCTAATTTAATTCTTTCCAAAGCACCTTTGATAGCAATAGCACCCAGTTGGGTAGCTGAAAAATCTTTTAACGATCCGCCCCAGCTTCCTATCGGAGTGCGCACAGCAGATACAATGACTACTTCTTTCATTTGAGAATATTTTTAAAAACGCGTCAAATGTAGGCATTTAATGAACGTAAGTTCATTGACGCAGGCAATAGTGGTATCAATAATTTAAGCAACGCCATGATAAGCATTGATTTATGTAGTGCAGCGAAGCACATTAATTGACCAAAGTCATCGGGTAGGAGAGATGATTAAATTGTCGCATGGTTAAAGTATCATAGCGTTCAAATATTGATTACAATATCTCAATATTGTATCATTGCCGTGGTGGGTGTCCCACCCACCAATTCTGATACTAAAGAATTGTCTGAATATTCGTCAATAAATTAAATTCATCAACACCGGTTGTATAATATTTTGCCGAAGAGAATAAATATTCATCATAATATTCAACAAGGTTCCATCTTTTTGAAATCGGATTTTTGTGGATATAATCCATTTTTTGAATAATAACTGCTCTTGAAAACATGGGTATTCCTAAGGAATCTCTTTGCCAAAATTGATAGACTTTTTCTTTTGTACCAACGAAATACTGGCTTAGTTTTTGTGGATTAGTATTCTGTAAATGCTTTTTGAACTGATGTGCCGTGAATTTCAGCAATGAACCCATTGGGGACTCTTTACCATTACTACCAAACATTTCCCATATCAGATGAATATGATTTGGCATAATTACAAATCCATAGACCTCAATCAGATTTTTGGATTTCAAATATTGTAATGAACTGATTATTTCCATCTTCAAGGAATCATCCATTAAAAGTAAATTTCAGTTATGAATGGTAGCAGTCCAAAAATAAAGGTTGTTATAATCTAAAGTAGATTTTCGCCTGTGATTGCCTGTATACATGATAGTTGAAGATATGATTTTTGCTTCAAACATTCGTATATGTTAGATGGTGGGTGAGACACCCACCACGGCAATAGCGTTCAAATATTGATTACAATATCTCAATATTGTATTTATTCAACAGTCCTGCAATGCCCGGCATGGCAAATCGTGCTTTTTTATGTTTGTTCTTTTCCAGATCAATGGAATAATTATTGGCAGTAGTAAAATCTGCCTTTTCGATATTGGTGTTTTCAAAAATGGCCTGAAGCAAATCGCAATCTTGAAATACAGAACCTGAAAAATCACTATCGGTAAAATCTACTTCCTGCAAACTGCAATTTTTAAAAATAACCTTCCTGGGTTTTGTCTGATAAAAAGAAGCGAGTTTAAGCTGGCAATTTTCAAAATTAAAGGAAAGTCCAAACGGATTACAATGCTCGAAATGCAGGCCAAGCATTTTACAATCCCTGAAAGCAATATTCCTTAAAGCTGTTTTTGTAAGCTTTACTATGCTGAGATTGCAACTTATAAAAGTGCATTCCTGAAACTGAATGTTACTTAAATCTGAATTGGAAAAATCGCAATTTGAAAAAGTACAATATTCGTATTCACCGGTAGGTAATGGCTCTTCGATGTAGCTTATTTTATCGAAAGTCTTGTCTGATTCGAATATGGATTCCATGTGCCGCTGTTTATAAAGCAGACAAAAGTACAATTCATTCTTCTTTTCGTTGTAGGTAGTAAGGCTGAATAAAGGCCAGAATGTTTTGAAATTAGAATCTCATAAAAAGAATGGTCAACTTTTAAAAAGTTGACCATTCTTTTTTGTTTTTAAAAAGCGTTGTTTACTAATGGTATTTCTATTTCAATTTAAACTTCGAAAGCATAATATCTGCTGTTTGCAAAGCGCCCTCTACCCAGCCTTGTGCGTCAGAATAGGCTTCGCCGCAGATATACATATTGCTGTCATCAAGCGGCTTCGTAATTTTCTCTCTTACTTCCCAGCTTTTTACACCAATATTCCAGCTGTTCCAGCCACCGCCAAAAGGATCCTGGCCCCAATCGCGGAAGGCAGCATTCTTAACTATCGGTGTATGGCTTAGACCATGCATAACCTGCAGTTGTCTTGCGACTTCCATAACCATTGGTACAGGAGCCTTGTACTGGAACCAGGTAAGCTTTGTATTTTTTCCGGCCGCTTCACCTTCAAAAGGATTGTCAATTTTTGTCAGTTTCAAACCTTTCTCCCATGCCTCGCTGCGTCTTGGTCTTAGGCCGTCCCAGAAGCCGATATTGTTACCATCATCATAGCTGGCTAAAAGCATGGATTCACCCGATGTGGCAGGACTGCCGTCATTCTTAGGCCAGTAATAAGTCTGGCGCACAGGCATATCCGTTACGCTTCTGCCCGATTGCACCGGAACAAATGTGCCTGCTTCATTGGTATAACCTGCAGAAAGCCACCAGGGATTTGCATAAGTGGTGAAAAGCTTGAATAATGGACGTGGTGTTACACTGCCTATAAGGTTTTCAATACGTTGAAGTTCCGGACAAGTCGGTTGCAACAAATCAAGCGAACGGCGTGGCATCGCCAGAATAATAGAATCGGCAATAACCGTTTGCTTTTCAAACGTAAGATGAAACTGGTTTTTGACTTTTATAAAACTATCCAGTTTTGTATTCAGTCTTATTTCGCCGCCAAGTTTTTCAAAGAAAGCAGCCAATGTTTTAGGCACTTCCTGAAATCCTTTTTTAAAACCTTTGTATTCGGGTGTAATGCCAAAATCAGTCAGGAACCATGGAATTGCGTCGGCAGCATTCCAGTTAGCCAAAGTAGAATTATATCCGCCTGCATCCATTCCATATTGATAAGCTTCTCCGCTTATAACTCTGTACAATACATTCCAGAAACCTTGCTTGTATAACGGCGTACCTGCGAAACTCGCTTCCTGAGCCATTTTACGACGTTGTTCTTCTGTAAGCTTCGGATTGGTAATGCCCGGCACAATTTGCTCAATAGCGTTGACAATTACACCGCCAGGCGAATTCCCTTTTTCAAGGAAAGCAAGTTTATAAGGTACTTTGTCAGGATGTGTGGTATAATCTGCAAGGCGCAGATAAACACCTCTTAAATAAGCAATGTTTTGAGGCTCATCTACCGGAAAATCATACAATTCTATTTGTTGATTTTTGGGTAATGCAGCATTCAGATCCTTTAAAAGCCCGACAATCAGCGGTTGTGCATTTTCCAGAATGCGCATGCCGCCAAGTTCCGCCACCATATCAGGAATGTTGGGAGGCGTTACCGAAAGCAATCTGCCGCCGATATGATCCCAGCCTTCGAACACAACGATTTTCTTGGCAGGATATTTTTGTTTTAGTTTCCAGGCACTGTAAACGCCCGACACGCCACCGCCTATAATAGCGATGTCAATGGTTTCATTTTTCATAATGGTTATTTGTGTTTTGGTTTGGTAATAATAATTAAGGTAAAACAGGAACATTGGCAGGAATAGCCGGAGTAGCGCCTTTTGCAAGTTTTAAAGGTGCCGCCTCTTTGTGAAAAATATCCAATGCCGGTTGTAATAAATAACGTTTGTAAACCTCGTCTGTACTTTTGGCACCCGGTGCAGGCGTATCCTGAGCGGTGCGCATATCAAGAATATACGATTTACCTTGTGTCAGTACAAAATCAACACCCCTGTAAACCGCTTCCTTAACGGCTTTTGGATCGCTTACGACTTCACCGTCTTCACCACCAAAAGCTTTTGCAAGCGAAACAAAGTTGAATTGCGGACGATTAATAGTCAGGTATTCGGGTGTGGTTGTTTTAGGTTGCCATTCATAGCCTGGTGCAGAGCCATAAGCGCCGATAACTTGTTGCAACCCTAATTGTAAAGTATGGTATTCCTGGTTATTGGTAATAATGTAAAGAATGGCCAGTTTGCGATGTGCCGCAGTCCAATAAGTCTGAGGATAGAAAAGCGATGAGCCGTCTCCGACTGCGTTTACCACTAATTTTGTTTCAATGCCCTGTATTGCTTGTGGTTCCAGTTTAATACCCAGCGATGCGGGCATAGACCAGCCCAAAGAACCGCCGGCCACGCAATAATAGCTGATAGGTTTGGCCGCTTCTGTTCCAAGCGGTAATAAGAATTGAAAAGGTGCTCCGTCAGAGACGGCTTCATGCACGTACACAAATTTGTTTTCCAGTTCTTTTTCCAGAATGGCTTCTCTTAAAGCGTCTGCTATCAGTACCGCCCATATTTCCTTTTGCTGTAAAGCTGTCTTTTTGTAGTCTGCCCACATAACATCGCGTTTACCCGCAAGTACTTTCAGGTTTTTATTTCGTGCATCAGCGCCTTTTGAACCTTGTTCTTTTACAAGCTCATTAATCAGCGGAAGCGTTGCTTTGATATCGCCGAAAACGGCAGATTCACCATAGAAGTTTTTAGCAATATCCCATGTATTATTAGTAAGATAAACCTGTTTTACATGATTAGGGATCAGCGGCCCGTCGGAATATTTAAACACGGCCAGCTGTGCCTGTGCGCCAAAGCCAATCAGGAAGGCCACATCGTGTTTGTCAAATACCTGTTGTATGGCTGCCTGGCTTCCCGGCAGTTCTCCCTGCCAGTGATAATCATTGTTAGGGTAATTGGCAAGGCTGCTGAACGTTTGCAGACAGACAGGTGCGCCCAGTAATTCGGCAAGCTCCTGCAACTCTTTCCATGCATCTGCATAGCCAACTGCATCGCCGGCTATGATAATAGGATTCTTTGCATTGGCAAGCAATTCAGCCGATTGCTTAATTGATTCAGGATCGCCGGTGAAATGGGAAGATATTTTTGTAATGCCTTTCAGGCGATCGTTATCTCCTATTTTACGCATGGTAAATTCCCAGGGAATAGAAATGAATACCGGTCCGTTAGGCGGCGCCATTGCTTCTTTAAACGCACGTTGCAGTACCAACGGAATTTCTTCCGGTGTACGGACTTCATGTGCCCATTTAGTATATTGTTTGGCAAGATCAACAAGATTAGAAGCAAGTAAAGGTTCTTGTGTAACTAACTCATTCTGTTGCTGGCAGCATAAAATGACCAATGGCGTTTGTGAGCGGCAGGCATTGAAAAGATTGCCGATGCTATGTGCTATGCCGGGTGTAACATGCACTACCAGAATGCCCGGCTTGCCTGTCATACGCGCAGAACCCATCGCTGCACCGATGGCAATATTTTCATGTAAGCATTCAATATAACTTACTTCGTTTTCAGGATAGGAAGTGCCGTCTATAATTGGTATTTCATTAGTACCCGGTACTCCGAAAATATAATGAATGCCGAGGTCCTTTAATGCATCGAAAACATAATCGCGTGTCCAACGGGGCGTAGAAGTGCTTTGGGCCGCATTTGGTGAGGCTGGTTTGAGTGTCATGGTGATGGTGTGTTTGGTTAATAAATGTTGTTAGATGTTTTTAAACAAATAATATATTTTATTTATTAGCACAAAATAGTAATCTTTTGAAACAAAGCAAATAACAGAGGATGGGGAAATTTCCCCTTTTTTAGAAAAGCCGTTAACAGAAGTTCAATGAACAATTCTGAAATCACAGCACAAAAAAAATAGCACTTCTATGAAAGAAGTGCTATTTTAAACTATTTACTAACGACTGAATTTTTATTTTCTGCCCATCATACCACCCATTCCAGGAGGCATTCCCATTCCCGGCATACCCATGCCCATTCCTTTGAATTTGTTCATTTGTTTCATCATGCCGCGCATCTGCTCAAATTGTTTCATAAAAGCATTCATCTCTGAAATGTCTTTGCCTGCACCTGTTGCAATACGTTTGCGACGCGCAGGATTTATCAAATCAGGATTACGGCGTTCGGCAGGTGTCATGGAGTCAATCATGGCTTCAATGCCTTTGAATGCATCGTCGCTGATGTCAATATCCTTGATAGCTTTACCAACACCCGGAATCATGGCCAACAAGTCTTTGATGTTACCCATTTTCTTGATTTGTCCCAGCTGTGTTTTGAAATCGTCGAAATCAAATTTATTAGCACGTATTTTCTTCTCAATCTTTTTGGCTTCCTCTTCATCAAACTGGTCCTGAGCACGCTCTACCAAAGAGATGATATCACCCATGCCCAAAATACGCTGCGCCATACGCTCAGGATAGAAAACATCCAGCGTGTCCAGCTTTTCGCCCATGCTCACAAACTTGATAGGCTTCTCAACGGTGTATTTAATCGTTAAAGCCGCACCACCACGCGTATCACCATCCAGTTTCGTTAAAACAACACCGGTAAAATCCAGACGATCGTTGAAGGCTTTGGCTGTATTCACCGCATCCTGTCCGGTCATGGAATCTACCACAAACAAGATTTCTTTCGGGTTGACTGCTTTTTTGATATTGGCAACCTCGGTCATCATGGCTTCGTCAACCGCCAGACGGCCTGCCGTATCTATGATGATAACATTATTGCCGTCCTGCTTCGCTTTCGCTATCGCATTCAAAGCAATCTGAACTACATCTTTATTTTCAGGCTCGCTGTAAACAGGCACTTTGATTTGCTCGCCCAATACATGTAACTGATTGATAGCCGCAGGACGGTAAACGTCGCCTGCTACCAATAAAGGTTTTTTGTTCTTTTTTGAATTAAGATAATTGGCCAGTTTACCGGAGAAAGTTGTTTTACCCGAGCCTTGCAATCCTGCAATCAGGATGATAGTTGGTTTTTCAGATAAGTCAAGCTCTACTTCTTCACCACCCATCAATTCAGCCAGTTCGTCTTTTACGATTTTGACCATCAACTGACCGGGAGAAACGGAAGTCAATACCTTTTCACCTAATGCTTTTTCCTTTATCCTGTCGGTAAGGTCTTTGGCAATTTTATAGTTTACATCGGCATCAACCAATGCACGACGAATTTCTTTTACCGTAGAGGCTACGTTGATTTCAGATATACGGCCTTCACCTTTCAGCAGTTTAAAGGCCGAATCGAGCCGTTCACTAAGATTATCAAACATTTCTTTAGCTTAAAATTTTGGAGGGGCAAAGGTAATTAAAATGTTGTATGTATTTACAGATGAAAAAACAGATTTTACTTTGGCCGGATGCATTAAATTATATACCATTTAACATCTCATCACATCAGAATTGGATAATTGTATTAATTTTAAAGCCAAATGCTGATAAACGGCTGTTCAGCAGTATTTCATTCTTTATTTATAACATTTTTTACCCATTCATGAATAGAAAGCAAAGCATTGCCGACAGTGCCTTAGCGCTTTTTGCCGAACGAGGTTACGAAAGCACTTCCACCCAATTGATTGCCAAAGCCGCCGGAGTATCAGAAGCATTGATTTTTAAACATTTTGGAAATAAAGAAAAATTACTGGCTTTTGTCATTAAAGAGGGCTATAAACGTATCGTGGAGCACAACCGCGGCATGTTTCAGGATAAAGAACCTTTGGATTTTATATACACTGTTATAGAATTGCCTTACAAGCTTGTTTGGGAAGAACCTCAATTTTGGGAGTTACAATATCGTTTACTGGACATGGAAATTTCCATGAATCAGCATCAACGGTTTATGCAGCCTTTACATGCCATGCTGGTTAAGGCTTTTAAAGATTTGAAATATGAATTTCCTGAAAAAGAGACAGAGTTGATGCTGGTTTTTGTAGAAGCATTCTGGAAATATCTGATTGCGCACAGAGATGATAAGAAAAATAAATATCTGGAGATGCAACAATTTTTTAAGTCCAAATATCCGGCCGCCAAATAACCATTCCAATTTCTTAAACAAATAAATGGCCAACATAAGAACATTAAGTAGAAAGAAGCATATTGCATTAGTTGCCCATGACTACAGGAAAGCAGATTTACTGGATTGGGTTTCTGCAAATAAAGATATTCTTGCGCAGCATACTTTGTATGCTACAGGTACTACAGGCAAAATGATTGAAGAGGCTTTGCATTTGCCTATAACAAAATTCCTGAGCGGGCCGTTGGGCGGCGACCAGCAAATAGGAAGCCTTATCGCAACAGGACAGATTGATATGATTATCTTCTATTGGGATCCGATGAATGCGCAACCACACGATACCGATGTAAAAGCTTTATTGCGCCTGAGCGTTACCTGGAATATATTATTAGCCTGCGACAGAACCACCGCTGATTTTATTATTACATCTCCGTATATGAATAGTGAGTATCAACGTATCATGCCGGATTATACAGATTATTTGAGCAGGGATATTCATGAGAATGAATAAACCGAAAATGTTCTGATTGTTATTAATTGCAGCTAAATAAGAACCTTTGTAAAAAGGTTCTTATTTTTATTCCAAACCAACAAAAATGCAATCATCTTTTTTCATCAGCGGCCAATATGTTGACATCCTGAACCGTACCGTTTTTCCTGCAAATATTCAGGTTGAAAACGGTAAGATATTATCTGTCGAAAAGGTAGAAAAAGCAGATGATCATTATATTTTGCCGGGTTTTATTGATGCGCATATCCATATTGAAAGCTCCATGCTGGTGCCGACTGAATTTGCTGCTATTGCCGTAAAGCACGGAACAGTCGCAACAGTCAGCGATCCTCATGAAATTGCCAATGTATGTGGCATTGCAGGCGTTGATTATATGATTGAAAACGCAGGTCATTCTCCTTTGAAGTTTAATTTTGGTGCGCCTTCCTGTGTGCCTGCTACCACTTTTGAAACCGCTGGTGCTGTAATCGATTCCAATGATATTAAAGCCTTGTTACAAAGGAAAGAAATAAAGTACCTGACCGAAATGATGAATTTTCCGGGGGTATTGTTTGAAGATAGGGAAGTTATGTTGAAAATAGCTGCAGCAAAAGCTTTGGGAAAGCCTGTAGACGGCCATGCGCCGGGTTTGCGTGGGAAAGATGCATTCAGGTATGCTGCTGCCGGTATTACAACAGATCATGAATGTGTCAGCATTGAAGAAGCTAATGATAAACTTGCGGCCGGTATGAATATTCTGATTCGCGAAGGAAGTGCGGCAAAAAATTATACAGCGTTGGCGCCTTTATTGAAAAGCCACCCCGGTAAAATTATGTTTTGCAGTGATGATAAGCACCCTGATGAATTGTGTAAGGGGCATATAAATTTATTGGTAAAAAGAGCTGTGGCCGAAGGTTACGATTTGTTTAATGTACTATATGCGTCTTGTATTTTGCCTGTGCTGCATTATGGCCTGGATGTTGGTTATCTGCTTGAAGGACAGGCCGCCGATTTTATTGTGGTGAAAGATCTGAAAGAATTTGAAATAGAGCAGGTATACATTGATGGTAGCCTGATTGTAGAAAATAATAAATCGTTTATTGAAACGACACCTGTAAAACCCATTAATCATTTTTCTATCAGCCCTTTAAAGCAGGAGGATTTTCAGCTGAAATCAAAAGATAGAAATGCTGAAACCGCTTCCTGCAAAATCATAGATGCTTTAGACGGACAATTGATTACAAATGCGTCTGAGGCAATATTAAAGGTTGCTGACGGGAATATTATAACAGACATCCGACAAGATGTTTTAAAAATCGGTGTGGTCAATCGTTATAATTCCGCTCCGGTTTCAATGGGTTTCATCCGTAATTTCGGATTGCAGAGAGGTGCGATAGCAAGCAGCGTGGCGCATGACAGTCATAATATTGTTTTTGTTGGCGTGGATGACAATGCCATTTGCGAAGCGGTGAATGCAATTATTGATTGTAAAGGTGGAATCAGCATCTGTGATGGGACAGCGACAGATGTGATGCCTTTACCTGTAGCCGGGTTGATGAGCGATAAAGATGCTTTTACTGCTGCTGCGCAGTACGAAAAGATGGACAAAGCAGCTAAAGCATTAGGAAGCAAGCTTACAGCGCCTTTCATGACTTTATCTTTTATGGCATTGCCTGTTATACCTTCTTTGAAAATTACAGATAAAGGTTTATTTGATGTAGATAGATTTGATTTTGTAACATTATAATGAACTTCTTGCAGAAGTCATATTAGCTCGTAAATATTAACTATTTTTGAGACTGATTACCATTTAAGCCAATATGAAACACTTTATTGCATTTATTTTAATACTGTTTCTTCAGTTTGAAGTACATGCCCAAGGCGCCCTTAAAGATGTGCCTGTAAATCTGACTGAAAAAGAAAAACCCGTTTTCCCCGGTGGCGAACGTGAGTTGAGGAAATATCTTGCCCTGAATCTCAGATATCCTAATGCTGCATTGGAAAATAAAGTGGAAGGCTATGTCATTCTTTGTTTTAAGATTAATGTTGAAGGAAAAGTGGAAGATATAAAAGTTTTAAAAGGCCTGGGTTCGGGGTGCGATGAGGAAGCAATAAGGGTGGCCAGAAAGATGCCACATTGGGAACCTGCGCATAAAGATGGAAAAGCCATTGAAGTGGTGTATTATTTACCTATTGATTTTGAATTACCTTCCGGTTCTGATTAAAACTTCAAAATAATGAAATGCCTGTTTTTAAAATATGGACTTTGTTTGTTCCTGCTGTTACAAGCAGGAATTTGTTTTTCACAACAGGAAAAGCAATCTGCAGAAGTGTATACAACAGCGGAGCAAATGCCATCATTTCCGGGTGGCAAAGATGCCATGAGCAAATATATAAGGAGGCATCTGCGCTATCCGAAATCAGCTATGAAAAATGCGGTTCACGGTAAAGTGGTGGTCCGTTTTGTGGTGGAAGCGGACGGCAGCATTACACATACTGAAATCATAAGCAGCCTTGATGCAGCTTGCGATAAGGAAGCATTGCGCGTTGTAAGCGGGATGCCAAAATGGGATCCCGGCATGCAAAACGGCAATTTTGTTGCCGTTTATTATAATTTACCCATTACTTTTGCGATGTTTTAAATTATGAATTCTTGTTGCATTGTCATGAAAACTATTTTCAGTTTATTTTTATTATCATGTTTATCCCTTAATACCTTTTCTCAAGTTAACTCCGGCTCCAATACTTATAAACCTGTTGGACGAAAGGACACAGGTATTATGGGTAAAATTTTTTCTGCTGTGGATGAACTTCCTGAATTTATGGGTGGACAGCAAGGTCTTATGAATTATTTATCCAGTAGTATAAGATACCCTGCCGATGCCCGCGAAAAAAATAAAGAAGGACGTGTTGTTGTTAAATTTGTGGTTTGTACAGACGGCTCTCTCTGCAATGAAGAAATTGTAAAAAGCGTTGATTCTAGTATGGATCAAGAAGTATTGAGAGTAGTAAAAGCTATGCCAAACTGGAAACCGGCAAAACAAAATGGCCAGGCTGTTAAAACATATTACACTTTACCGGTTACCTTTAAGCTCCGGGGACAAGCAAGAGATACCAGCTTACCTGACGCCAGGGAATATTTAGTAAAAAAAGAAGAACCTCAATCTACGGAGCCGGAAGAGAAAATTTTTTATTCTGTGGAGCATAGTGCAGAATTTCCTGGAGGTATGGAAGCATTGCAAAAATTTTTAAATTCACATTTGAAATACCCAGTAGGAGCCAGAGAAGATGGGCTTGCCGGAAGAGCTATCGTTCAGTTTGTTGTAGATAGAGATGGTAGTATTAAAGATATAGTTTTGGTGCGAGATGTGCCCAATTCGGGTTTTGGAAAAGAAGCGGTTCGTTTAGTTAATTCTATGCCAAAATGGAAGCCGGGAACTCAAAATGGGCAACCCGTACGTATGTATTATACAATGCCAGTAACCTTTAAGTTGGATAGATAATCTGAATTTTCAACAAAAATGCCTCACAATATTTTAGAAAAATTTTCCGGTCTGCATGTCGTCGTTGTTGGCGATGTGATGCTTGATGTGTATCGTTGGGGTGAAGTGGAACGTATTTCGCCTGAGGCGCCGGTCCCTGTGGTAGCCATCCACAAATCGGAAAGCCGTTTAGGTGGCGCTGCCAATGTCGCCTTGAATTGTAAATCGCTCGGAGCGAAAGTTACGCTTGCCAGTGTAATTGGTGCGGATGATGATGCAAAATTGTTATTGAAGCTTTTAGGAGAACAAGATATTCAGGCCGATTTGGTTCAACAAAGCACAGACAGGGTTACTACCACTAAAACACGTATCCTTAGCCGCAACCAGCAAATGGTGCGACTGGATGCGGAAAAAAGCGATGATCTGAACATCAGAGACGAACATGCATTCATTGATGCTACACTTCGTTTCCTGCAAATCCAAAAGCCTGATGTGGTTATATTTGAAGATTATAACAAAGGCGTTTTAAAGGAGAATATTATCGATAAAATTATTCGCCATTGTAAGTCATTAGGTATTTTAACAGCTGTTGATCCGAAGCTCAAAAACTTTCTGGCATATAAAAATGTAGATATTTTCAAGCCTAATCTTAAAGAAGTAAGAGAAGGCCTGCACATTCCTTTGCAACAGATAAACGAAGCGTCGATGAAGGAAGTGCATGAACTTCTGAATAAGCATTTACAGCATCATATTTCTTTCATTACTTTGTCCGACAAAGGTGTTTATTTTAATAATGGTACGGAAAGCAAGATCATTCCATCGCATCACAGGAACATTGCTGATGTAAGTGGAGCAGGCGATACAGTCATTGCGGTAGCTGCTATGGTTTATGCGCTTACCGGAGATGTGGAGCTTATGGCTGAATGGTCCAATATTGCAGGTGGCCTTGTATGTGAGGAAGTTGGCGTTGTGCCCATCAGCAAAGAAAAATTATTAAAGGAACTGGGGAAGATTTAATGATGAATTTAATATCTGATATCTAACATCTAATATCTCAAATCTAACATCTAAATAAAAAATGTCTTTAATTACAGTAGGAACAATGGCTTTTGATGCTATTGAAACACCATTCGGAAAAGTAGATAAAATCATTGGCGGATCTGCAACTTATGTTGCCTGGGCTGCATCTAATTTTTATCAACCCATCAAACAGGTATCAATTGTCGGCGGTGATTTTCCGTCCGAAGAATTTGACCAATTAGCAGCGCGCGGCGTTGCTTTTGAGGGAGTTGAAATTGTAAAAGAAGGTAAATCTTTCTTCTGGAGCGGTAAATATCATCTGGATATGAATAACAGAGATACATTGGTTACCGATTTGAATGTATTGGAACAATTCAATCCTCAAATGCCGGAAAGCTATCAGGATTGCGAATACCTTATGTTGGGTAATCTTTCGCCTGCTATTCAGCAGAGCGTTATCAACCAACTACGCAATCGCCCTAAGCTGATTGTTATGGATACCATGAACTTCTGGATGGACATAGCTTTGGATGATTTGAAAGCAACATTGAAAATGGTAGACGTGCTGGTGGTAAATGATGCCGAAGCACGCCAGTTGTCTGAAGAATTTTCTCTGGTAAAAGCTGCTAAGAAAATCATGGCAATGGGGCCTAAATACCTTGTAGTTAAGAAAGGGGAACATGGCGCTTTATTATTCCATGAAGATAAAATTTTCTCTGCGCCAGCCTTGCCATTGGAAGTTGTATTTGACCCGACGGGTGCCGGTGATACTTTTGCCGGAGGCTTTATAGGACATATTGCTCGTACGGGTGATATTTCATTTGAAAACATGAAAACAGCTATCATTGTAGGCTCTGCAATGGCTTCTTTCTGCGTGGAAAAATTCGGCCCGGAAAGAATGAAAGAAATTTCAAAAGAGGATATAGCAATGCGTATGCAGGCTTTTGCAGAATTGGCTAACTTTGAAACTGCAACTGTTTAATAATAATATAATTTCAATACCGCTGATATTCCCTTAGTTTACGGCCTCTTTAGGAATGTTGGCTTTTAGTAATTTATTTAAGAAATACAATTTAAGAAATGCTACACAAAACAAAAATTATCGCAACCGTTGGGCCTGCTTGCGATACATTCGAAAAATTATTGGGCCTTGTAAATGCAGGTGTCAATGTTTTTCGTCTGAACTTCTCGCATGGTACTTATGAAAAACATGCGGAAGTAGTCAGTAATATTAAGAAGATAAATGACGAATATCCTTTCAATATCGCTATTCTGGCCGATCTGCAAGGACCTAAACTCAGGATTGGGGACATTAAGGATGGCTCTTTGATGTTACATAAAGAGGATATCATCACTTTTACTAACATCAAAGCGGAAGGTACAAAAGATGGCCTTTACATCTCTTATCCTAACTTTCACAAAGATGCAAAAGTGGGCGAAAGCATTTTGCTGGATGATGGTAAAATTGAAACCAAAGTTGTGGAAATTACAGCAGATGGCCTGGTGAAAGCAATGGTTGTAAATGGTGGGCTGTTGTTGCCAAAGAAAGGAGTAAATCTTCCCGATACACAAATATCTATTCCTTCTCTTACCGAAAAAGATCTTGCAGATCTTGATTTTATTGTAGGACAGGGTATAGATTGGATTGGCCTTTCGTTTGTGCGTAAGCCGAATGATATTCTTGATTTAAGAAACCGTTTAAAAGAAAAAGGTAGTCTTGCAAAAATTATTGCAAAGATTGAAAAACCGGAAGCGGTCGAGCATTTACGCGAAATCATTTTAGCATCTGATGCAGTAATGGTTGCCCGTGGTGACTTAGGTGTTGAAATGCCTGTGGAGAAAATTCCGATGATTCAGAAGGAAATTGTACGGAAATGCATTCACAGAGCTAAACCTGTTATTATCGCTACTCAGATGATGGAAAGCATGATAGATCGTACACGTCCTAACCGAAGCGAAATTACAGACGTTGCAAATGCCGTTATGGAAGGTGCTGACGCGGTAATGTTGAGCGGTGAAACCGCTATGGGCGCACATCCTGAGTTGGTTGTTCAGACTATGGTTAATATCATTCGTGAAGTAGAAAAAGAAGAAACGGTATATAACAGAAATCTTATTCCACAGCCGCATTCACCTTCTTTCCTGAGTGATGCGCTTTGTTATAATGCCTGTAAAATTGTAGAGGATGTGCATGCCGATGCATTGATTGGTATGACGCAAAGCGGTTATACCGGATTCATGCTTTCCAGCTTCCGGCCGCATGCTGCATTGTACGTTTTCACTAAAACACAAACCCTGATTAATCAGTTAAGTTTGAGTTGGGGTGTACAGGCTTTCTACTATGATAAGGAAGAAGGTATGGACGACATCATTAAAGATCAGGTTGATTTCTTAAAAGAGAAAGGCTTGGTAAAAGTAGGAGATGTTGTTGTAAATACAGGAAGCACACCGGTTAGCGAGCATTTGCCTACCAATATGTTGAAGATTACGAAAATAGCGTAATACTCATTGTTATGTAATTTTTGATTTAGTTGCAAAGGCATGGCATTAGTCATGCCTTTGTGTTTTTTTGTTAGATGTTTTTTTGTTAAATTGTTGCATTTATGTTTAATGATAAACGCGTATCAAAATCACAAGTTTATTATGGTGCGCAGAAAAGCAATTAACCATAGAACAGTTACTCAATCTGATGCTTGCGGTTCTGCAATACATTTTCCGGATTCCAGACAATAATTTGTTCAAAGGGATGCTGACGCACCGGACAATTTTCAAGCTGACAAATCTTGCAGGAAAAAGATTCGCAGCCATCCACATGCACAAATAGTTCTATAGCATCACCAAACTTGTTTCTTATAAGATGGTCGAGGCTTTCGATTTCATGATGGGCCTCTTTTACAGTAAAATACCAGGGTAGGGTAAGATGTCCGTCCAGATGTAAAGTACTGCCATATTGAATCATCCGGAGATTATGCAGGTCGGTCCATTCAGGTTTTCTGTTGGTTTGTAAATAGCTTATCAGTTCTTCCAGCAGAGCAAGGTCAGCTTCGTCCATGATACCTGCTAAAGATTTGCGTAATACTCTGTAACCCGTAACCAGAATAATAACAGCAAAAATCATGGCTACAGTGGCATCGAGCCATGCCCAATCTGTTATCATCATCAAAATCAAACCGATAATAATGCCAACGGTAGAATAAGTATCGGTGCACAAATGCCTGCCGCCCGCTTCCAGCGTTGCAGATTTTACCTTTTTGCCATGACTGATGGCATATTTTCCCACGATAAAATTTATCAAAGCTGTTAAAGCTAATAAAGCAAGGCCCCAATCAAGGCGCTGCAAAGGTTTGGGTTTGGCAAGATTAGTGGCTGCTTCATAAATGATAATGAGTCCCGCCACAAAAATCATTGTACCCTCAACGGCTGCTGAGATAAACTCTGCCTTACCATGACCATAAGGATGGTTCTTATCTTTTGGTTTTTGTGCCAGCCAGATACTGTACCAGCCAATCAGACCGGTAGCTACATTCACGGTGCTCTCCATCGCATCTGTAAAAACTGCAACAGACTTTGTCCAGTACCAGGCTATTATTTTAATAATAAATAACAGTATGGCAAGAAAAGCAAGGTTTCTTTGCAGTTTGATGGATGTAGTCATTAATTACTAAATTATTGAGATAGTCCGGTGTTTAATCTCAGCATATTGACCAGACCTGCCAAAGCCTGTTATAGACGCGATTGTAAAGGTATTGTACTAAAATATGGAATCGCAATTCAGGATGGAATATTTTTCTTTCTAAACAGTAAATGCAAGGCCGAAGCCATGCAGGCGCCCAGGCCGGATGTAATGGCGCCGATTAACGCAGTTACGACAATCATAAGTATATAAGAAGGTAAATGAAATAACATCGCCATTTTAGAACTGAGAATATGTTCATTGGCCATATCCGTTTGAATGCTCATGAAGGCATAAGCAATAGCAGTTCCTAAAGCTGCCGCAAGAAATGCTTTGCCGCCTTTCATTGGTAGCAGCAGGATGATTATAAAAGAAAGCAGCATGCAAATCCACCAGGGCATAACCATTACGGCAAAATAGGAGGTGATTGCTGCAAGTAATAAGACAAGGATAAATCGCATCATGCCGTTATGAAAATTTATTATTACAGCAAGTTAATCCAATTTTGGTTTCTTTACTGCAATTTTGTGACTGTAAATGAAAACTATCACTTCTTTTTTTCAGTTAATCAGATGGCGCAACCTTATCATTGTGTTTTTGACGCAATGGTTTATCTGGCAATGCGTTATTCATCCAATGGAAGGCTGGGCACAGGTTTCGGTGTTTCTTTCCGTACAGTATTTTTTGTTGCTGAGTTTGTCAACTTTACTGATTGCAGCTGCAGGTTATATTATCAATGACTATTTTGATGTGAAAATCGATGTTATCAATCGCCCTGAAAAAGTTATTGTAGATAAAGTTATCAGCAGGCGTGCTGCAATATTATGGCATAGCTTTTTTAATGTTGCCGGGTTTTTACTGGCATTTTATCTTGCACGGGAAATGGGTAATTACTATGTAGTAATTATTCAGTTGGCCTGTACTCTATTGTTATGGTTCTATTCCACCCATTTCAAGCGTCAATTTGTAATAGGCAATGTGGTAGTCGCTTTGCTGACAGCCTTAACGGTTCTGATATTGGCAGTATATGAGCCCGCCCTTTATTCCTTCATAAGTTTTGACTTATTTTTAAAAATAGATTCCAGGTTATTGGTCAATCCATTCGGAGTAATTGCAGTTTATACCTATTTCGCATTTATGCTGACCTGGATGCGTGAGATTGTAAAGGATATGGAGGACTTTAAAGGTGATGCGGAAGATGGCTGCGTTACCATGCCCATCAAAATAGGATTGCAAAAATCAATGCGTCTTGTTGTTTTTTTTGGGTTGATTACTATTTTACCATTACTTATTGCAGCCATAAAGCTTTGTTCAGGCTCATGGTCTGTATTAGGTATTTATATTATTTTAATGTTAATTGTGCCATTAGTCGTCTGGCTATGGTTTTTGCCCCGAAAATCAACAGTACAGCATTATGGCAAGGCAAGCAGGTATCTTAAGTTTATCATGCTTTCCGGTATTGCATCCTTATTGATTTATTATTGGTTGCAGTATTAAGTTGCATCAAGTATTTAGTACAATTCTAACATTTAATATTTAACAATGTCCAGCATCATACTCGCCTCACAATCGCCCAGAAGAAAGCAACTATTAGAACAGGCAGAACTTACTTTTGAAATAAAAACAGCACACGCCAATGAGGATTTTCCTAAAGACATGGAATCCGATCTTGTGCCCGGATTTATTGCCGGGAATAAAGCTGTCGCAGTTTTGGAATCTCTGAAAGAAAATCTGACGGATGAAACAATTGTTATTGCAGCAGATACGGTCGTTATTCTCAATGGTGAGATTATTGGCAAACCTTCAGATAGAGCTGATGCCATCCATATCCTGAAAAAATTATCGGGTAAGGTTCATAAAGTGGTTACGGGCGTGGTGCTGCAATCTTCCGGAAGAAAGGAATCTTTCAGTGATACAACTTATGTTCATTTTCTTCCTCTGACGGATGCCCAAATTGAGCATTATGTGGATAAATATCAGCCTATGGATAAAGCGGGCGCTTATGCCATTCAGGAATGGATTGGACTGATTGGTATTGAAAAAATTGACGGAGACTTTTATAATGTGATGGGATTGCCGGTAAATAAAGTCTTAGCTGCTTTAAAACGCTTTGGATAAATTGGAAAATGTAAATAATTGTTAAAAAAGTAGTTGCACCCACATAATAAATGCTATTGTAGGTGCAACTATTTTTTTTCATAATCAATCATGTATCAGGATATTTCCTGTCATTTCTTTTGGAATATCAATACCCATGTACTTGAGCATTGTCGGCGCAAGGTCGCCTAATTTGCCGGAATCCAGTTTTCCCTTATAGTCATTTGAAATAAAGAATAAAGGCACAAGGTTTAAGGTATGTGCTGTATTGGGCGTGCCATCTTCATTTACAATATAATCGGAGTTGCCATGATCTGCGGTAAGGAAAATGCCATACCCTTTTTCAAGAGCCAAAGGTACAATCCGGGAGACACAATGATCAACCGTTTCGGCCGCTTTAACGGCCGCTTCCCAAACACCTGTATGTCCCACCATATCCGTGTTTGCAAAATTGAGGCAAATGAAATCTGCAGTTTGGTGTTCTATTTCCGGCAAAATGGCTTCGGTAATTTCATTGGCGCTCATTTCCGGTTTAAGATCATAAGTAGGCACATCCTTTGGTGAGGCACGCATGATACGCGTTTCACCTTCAAACGGTTCTTCTCTGCCTCCTGAGAAAAAGAAAGTAACGTGTGGATATTTTTCCGTTTCTGCTATTCTTATTTGTTTGAGGTGATTTTTGGAAATAACCTCGCCAATTGTATTGTTCAGGTTATCATTAAAGAAAATGACGTTTACATTTTTAAAAGTATGGTCATATTCCGTCATGGTTACATAGTGCAGTTGCAATGGCTGCATGCCTTGTTCCGGAAACGCTTTTTGGGTTAAGACCGCCGTAATTTCGCGGCAGCGGTCGGTCCTGAAATTGAAACAGATAACAGCATCACCATCCTGAATAGTCGCTACAGGATGCCCGTTTGCGTCTGTTTTTATAATAGGTTTAATAAATTCGTCCGTAATATCGGCTTCATAAGATTGCGCAATGGCATTTATCATATTGGAAGTTGCCACGCCGGTTCCATGTACCATAGCATCATAAGCCAGTTTTACCCTTTCCCAGCGCTTGTCGCGATCCATAGCATAATATCGTCCGGTTACCGAAGCCAATACGCCATTAGTATTCTGCAGGTGTGAATCTAAATCTTTGATGAAATTTAAGCCACTTTTAGGGTCAGTATCCCGTCCGTCCGTAAAAGCATGCACGGCATATTTCTGTATTCCTGCCTCTTTTGCATAATCGCAAAGAGCTTTGATATGATTGATATGAGAATGTACGCCGCCGTCGCTCACCAAGCCAATAAAGTGCAACACCTTATTATTTGCCTTGCAATAGTCGAATGTATCTGTTAAAGTTTTGTTTGATTTTAAAGAATTATTTCTGATGGCAACATTAATGCGTTCCAGTTCCTGATATACGATTCTTCCGGCACCGATATTAAGGTGGCCAACTTCCGAATTACCCATCTGACCTTCAGGAAGTCCTACGGCTTCACCGCAGGTTATCAGTTCCGAATTCGGATATTTTTCATAAAGTCCTGATACAAAAGGCGTATCAGCATTCGCTATGGCATCGGCTTTCCTGACTTTGCCGTGTCCCCAGCCGTCCATTATAATTAGTATAGCTCTTTTCTGTTTCATGTTTGCAAAGGTAATAAAGGTTTATATGCATAAAGAATGACAAATGGCCAAAAAGAATATTTTGGAAAACGGCCTTTTTTGTCCATTTTTGTGCATGACCATAGTAGAAATATCAACTATTTTGCATAGAGGATGTTCTATTTTAACCAAAAAAAAGTAACCGGGATAAATTGTGGCATAATTTTTGTTATAGAATAATAGGAGATATTATTTAGTACCTATGTCAGGAGTCAGAAATTCATGAAAAAATATTTGTCCATATTTTTTACGGTAATGTTATTGTTTAATAATGTTATGGCTCAGCCTAAGGTGGCTGAAGTTATAGATGTGCTTAGCGGTACTAATATTGAGAATGTGGTGAGGTATTTTGATAATGTTGTAGATATTACCATAAATGATAATCAGTCAACCTATAGCAAAGCGCAGGCAGAAATGGTAATGAAAAATTTCTTTGACAAAAACAATGTATCCGGCTTTCAGGTTAAATATAAAGGCGTTGCGCCAAATGACGAATCCTTTTATTTGATTGGAGATTTAAGTACTAAAGGACATGGTGCTTATCGTGTATATTTTTTCTTTAAGCAAAAAGGTAAAGCGCATGTTTTGCAGGAAATGAAATTTGAACTTAACTAAATTTCATTTTTATCCTCTCCTTATTTTACTATTTTTGCCCATCAAATAAAATTTTTACAAAAAAATATTAATGGCCAAAATTATTCCGTTCAAAGGTATCAGACCCCGTCCAGATCTTGCAGATAAAGTAGCAACCTTACCTTACGATGTTTGTAGTGTTGAAGAAGCCCGTCAGTATAAAGACAATCCCTACAATTTTTATCATGTTACCCGCTCGGAAATAGATTTGCCTACAACTGTCAATGTACACAGTCCGGCTGTATACGAAAAAGCGGCAGAAAATTTTGAATTGATGATAAAAAAAGGCATTCTTATCCAGGATAGGGAGCCTTGTTATTATATCTATGAACTTGTAATGAACGGCCGTTCCCAAACGGGTCTGGTATGTGGTTCTTCTCTCGATGATTATAATAAAGGAATTATCAAGAAGCATGAATACACGCGCCCCGAAAAAGAACTTGACCGGATTAATCACATAAAAGCTACAAGAGCGCAGACAGGTGTTGTTTTTCTTGCCTATAACAATGTCGCAGCTTTAGATCAGCTGATTGCAGATTGGAAATCAGAAAATGCACCCGTTTATGATTTCACCTCCGAAGACGGTATCAGCCATACGGTATGGGTGGTAAGTGATTATACCAAGGTAAGCACCATAACCAGTTTGTTTGCAGAAGATGTACCGGCTACATATATAGCCGATGGTCATCACCGCGCAGCATCTGCTGCAAAAGTTGCGGAACAATTGAAAGAGCAAATCGGAATTTCAGGTGATGAAGCTTTTAACTATTTTATTACCTGTATTTTTCCTGCCAATCAATTGGAAATTATGGATTATAACAGAGTAGTGAAAGATTTGAACGGCATGTCTGAAAAGGAATTTTTAGAAGCATTGTCCGGTGACTTCACTGTTGAATCAAAAGGCACGACAGCTTATAAACCTCAACAGCCACATGAATTCGGATTATATCTTGGCAAAAACTGGTATAAACTGACGGCTAAAGAAGGTACTTATGCTACTGACCCTATCGGTGTTTTGGATGTAAGTATCCTTCAAAATAATATATTGACCAAGCTGCTGAACATTAATGATCCGCGTATAGATACCCGTGTTGAATTTGTAGGCGGTATCCGTGGTATGGATGGTCTTCAGAAAAGAGTGGATAATGGCAATATGGTTGCGGCATTTTCCTGTTATCCTGTCAGCATTCAGCAATTGTTTGAAGTGGCAGACAGCGGCGAAGTAATGCCACCCAAAAGCACCTGGTTTGAACCTAAAACCCGTGATGGCCTGGTGGTTTATAAAATCTGACCTTGTCATTTATCCTCAACTGTTGAAATCATAACCTTGAATACATTAGAGCAATATCAGCAAATAATAAGTGCCTGCAGAAATACTTATCTGAAAAAGGCTCAGGATTACGGTACTTCCTGGCGCGTGTACCGGACAATTTCGATTGCCGACCAGATTTACATTAAAGCATGGAGAATAAGGCAGATTCAGGAAAGCGGTGTTCAGAAAATTGAAGATAGTATCGAAAGTGAATTTATGGCCATGGTAAACTATGGTTTGATGGGGCTGATTCAATTGACTATTGATAAAGATGAACCTACTTATTTAAGTATTGAAAAAGCAACAACTTATTATGATGAACAAGTGAAGGTTGTAAAGGATTTGATGTTGCTGAAAAATCATGATTATGGTGAAGCCTGGCGTGAATTAAGCCAGGAATCATTTGTGGATTTAATACTTTCGAAAATTCTGCGTATAAGACAAATTCTTGCAAATGACGGGCTGACCTTGATTTCAGAAGGTATCGACGCTAATTATTGCGATATAGTGAATTACTCCGTTTTTGCGTTGATAAAAATGAAATACTGATTTATTAGTCGGGAAGAATTGTAATACAAAGAGGTACTATTTTTAGTGCCTCTTTGTATTAAATCTTAATTTGCATCCAACAGCATTTCTATATGTGGAATGCCATCTTCATCATAAACATCTCCGTTTTTCTTAAATCCTAAAGATTCATAAAACACTTGCAGATACTCCTGTGCACTGATGCGTATTGCATCAGATTGGAATGATTCTTTTATAAATTCAATTGCCAGTTGCATCATCATTCTGCCAAGTCCTTCTTTTCTGTTTTGAATGGCAGTCGCAACTCTGCCTATAGATGGTTCTTTATAAGAAATACCTGCCGGCAATAAACGACAATAAGCATTTATTGTTCCGTTTTCATCCTCATGCCAAAGATGAATTGCCTTTAAATCTTTGTTATCAACATCCTGATAATAGCATGTCTGCTCTACAATAAATACCTCGGCCCTTAATTGTAATATTTTGTATAATTCAATAGTGTCAAGAGATTCAAACGATTTATATTTCCAGGGCATTTCGTCTTTTTAGGATTAAAGATAATTAATTCATTATCACTAACATCTTATTTACTTGCTTTTAGACTTCATTGCTTATTTTTACATTATTACCAAAAGCAAATCAAAGATGAGTCAATTCAACGAAAACGGAGCAACCCATGTTAATACTAATTCAAAACATGGAGCTGCTTATTATCTTTTACAGGTCATACGCGTCATAGTTGGTGTGCTGTTTATTTTTTCCGGGCTTATAAAGGCTAATGACCCTTCAGGCCTTGCTTATAAGATGGAAGAATTTTTTGAGCTATGGCACATGACTTTTCTGGCGCCTTACGCCTTAATATTTTCTATTGCCATCATTGCATTTGAAATTATTGCCGGCGTCGCAGTTTTATTAGGTTACTTTTTCAAGCAGTTTGCATACCTTTTATTATTGCTGATGATTTTCTTTACGTATCTGACAGCCTATGCCGTTTGGTATGAATATGTAAATCACCGGGAGCTGAAATGCGGTTGTTTTGGTGACTGTATTCCATTGACGGCGCACCAGAGTTTTATGAAGGATATTATACTGCTTGTATTTGTTATCCTCCTGGTGATTGGACGTAAACATATCAAAGGTTTATTTACAAGAGCTGCCAATACTTCTATCATGATTCTGGCGTTGGCTTTTTCAATATTTATTCAATGGTATGTTTTGGAACATCTTCCATTTGTGGATTGCTTACCTTTTAAAGTCGGAAACAACATTCTGAAAAAAATGCAGCCCCCTCCTGGTTCTGTCCCCGATGAATACGATTATGTTTATCCGATGAAGAATATCAAGACCGGCGCTTCCAAAGAAATGAGTAATCAGGAGTACATGGATACGGGTTGGAAAGATACCTTAAACTGGCAGTTGAATGGTGAACCCAAACAGATTTTGATTAAAAAGGGAAATAACGCGCCGGAAATAAAAGAATTCAGTGTGCAGGATGCAGAGGGCAACGATCTTACCGAAACTTTATTGAAAGAGCCGGGATATAATTTCCTTTTTTTTGTTAAAAATGTAGAGAAAGCATCTACACATAATATTGAAAAATTACGCGCGCTATTTGCCAAGTGTGAAAAAAGCAATGTAGGATTCTATTTGCTTACAGCAAATTCAAAGGAAGAAACAGAGAAATTCATCCGCGATAATAAGCTTAATATCTATTATTATTCCATTGATGCTACGGTTTGTAAAACGGCCATGCGTACCAATCCGGGATTAATGTTGATCAAAGCAGGAACGATACTTGGCAAATGGAGTTACAACGATTACCCTTCTGATATTGAATTCTCCGGAGAGAAGCTCATTATTAAGAAATAAGTTCTTTTTGCATTTATTTGTGATTCATAAATACAACTATAATAAAGCTAACGTGTTAATAAAGGTAATAATCAAAACCAAAATGTTATGTCTGGACTATTGTATTTAATCGCAGTAATATTGGTAATCGGATGGGTATTCGGATTTTTCGTATTCCATGTTGGAGGCGGGTTAATCCACCTGTTATTAGTAATCGCTATCATAGCAGTGTTGCTAAGAGTTATCAGAGGCGGAAACGCTGTGTAAGTTTACCTTATTTCAAATTCAAAAAAGCGGAATCAATTTTTGATTGATTCCGCTTTCTGATATTTAAGTACCGTAAATTATTTCATTCTTGTAAAAACAATTTCCATTGTTTTTATTTCTTTGCCATCAACTATAGCATACATTTCCATCTTTTGATGATCTGCATCAGGCCATGTCATTACTTCTTTGTAGTCCACAGCTTTTGAAGTATTCGGGTCAGTCATTTTTCCATTAAGGATCAATGCTTTTTTGCTTTTGTCATAAACACCTTCTCCATACATAATGCCGGTGCCCATATTATCTACCCAGGTGCTGAACCATACTTTGCGGCCATTGTCAAAGCCAACTGTACTTTCACCTTCAAATGGCATTCCCATCATATTGCCTTTATGAATACTCTTTTGGTATCTTCCACCTAATATCATGGAGTTGGTGCAAATAGATTTAGAAGTAACAGGAGGCGCAGAAGGATTCATGTAAATGGTTATTTCTTCGCTCCATTGGCCATCATCTTTCGCCAGCATTTTGTGTTCTTCGCCGGGTGTCATAAAAGACATCCATGCTTGTTCTTCGCCTGATTGCGCAAAGCTTGTAGTAATGCAGAAGGCTGCAGATAAAAATAGTAAGGTCTTTTTCATAAGAATGTAAATTTTTAGTGAAGATAAATAATCCTACTATCCTAATTTCAAAATCGCATTACTAATTTATCATTAGCAGGCCCGACATAACAAAAGCAGCCATATAAAAAACGTCATATCGATTAAGCGTAGCGTTTCAGGATATTCCATTTCGCTTTGCTTGAACCGGTATGACGTGATAGACTTTAAAAGCCCTGAATCTTCCTGAAATCAATTACAGAATATCAATCGTTCTGTTGGTTGCAATTGCAGCCTCTTTTTTAGGAAGCGTCAAGGTTAAGATGCCATTGTTATGGTTAGCAGAGATTTTTTCTGCATCTACTTTTTCGCCCAAGGTGAAGTTGCGTTTGAAAGAACGAACTTTATATTCTTTGCGTAACCACTTGCCTTCTTCTTTGTCTTCTTCTTCTTTTTGCTCAAAAGAAATTGAAAGTACTTTATCATTTACCTGGATAGAAAAATCTTCTTTAGCAACACCAGGAGCAATTACTTCTATGTTGAAGTTTGCATCTTGTTCTTTAATATTTACAGGCACATGATGGGTGTCATGAACCGGAGCATCCCTGAAAAATTTTGGATTGTTGCCGTTAAATAATTCTTCAATGAAACCGTTGAAGGCCAATGGGCCAAATTGATGAGTCTTTACCATTTTCATTTCGTTTTTTTAAAATTATTGTTTTTGTTAGAATTCTTTGTTTGAAATGGTATAGAACAAATCTCGTTCCAATTGATAAAATAAGACAATTTGTCATTATTTTTTTATTTTAAATGACAAGTTGTCTTTTTAATTATTTTTTTACTATCAAATCTTCATGACAAGTGAACTTTTGAGCTGTCACGCATTTATTAAGAAAAAAACATTTCATTTTCCCATTCTTTTTTTTGAAATTTGCGGTACTTACGATGGGTTAGTAAGTAAAGCTCACCGCTCCGGACTTCTTCGCCGGAGCGGTTTTTTTATTAAGCTTCAAATGGTAAAGAACAAATTCCAAATCTATCATTGATATACAAGAAGCGCCGGTTTTTTTAAAAACCGGCGCTTCTTGTATTGTGTGAAATCTAATTTCTAATGTCTCATATCTTACATCTGAATTTAAAACTTCGCCGCCAATTTCAGATTAATCAATCTTGAAGTCAATCTGTTTGGAACTGCAAATGTTTTATCGCTTGAATAATCCTGTATCCATTGATAAGAGATAGTATTTTGAATACCTAACAGGTTAAATACTTCGGCGCTCAACCATACGGATTTGAAAACGCTGAAGAAACTATAAGCAGGGCGCTTTTGTTTGTTGCCATCAATCAACAATGCAGAGAAGCCAATGTCTACTCTTTTATAATCAGGAATCCTGAACTGCGCATTTGGATTTAAACCCTGCCCCGGAGGACTGAATGGTAAACCTGTGGAATATATCGTGTTCAGATACATCTTGAAATTTTTATTCCTTGGCAAATAATCAGAGAAGAACATACCAAAGTTCAGGCGTTGATCTGTAGGCCTTGGAAAGAAAGCAGTGCTTTCGCCTGTTACCGGATCTGTAATCTTGTTATCTGTTTTAAGATAGCCTACACTTATCCATGATTCCGCATCCTTCACCAGCTGACCATATAAACGAACCTCTCCGCCATAAGCATAACCTTTTCCATTATTATTTGCATAATACCTGATTCTTACATTATCGTATTCGTAAGGTACCAAATCCCAAAGTTGTTTATAGAATACTTCTGTTGTGATCTTAAAAGGACGATCACCCCACATGATAAAATTATGATCGAAGCCTGCTGCTATATGGAAAGATTTTTGTGCTTTAAGATTTGTATTTAACGTGCCTTCCATGTCTCTCATCTCACGGTAAAACGGCGGCTGATCGTAGATACCTGATGATATCCTGAACACATAGTCTCTTTCCCACTGAGGTTTCACCGAATATTGAACTCTGGGACTAATGACCAGTTCTTTGTTCAGGTGAGTATAATTAGCGCGGACACCGATGTTCAAAGTCATTATATTGCTCAGCAAAATATTATCCTGTACAAAAGCGGAAAACCTTGTATAGTCCAAATCATTTTTTGCGTGATAGGAATAATTCATTCTTAATTCGCTTGTGTCATAAGGTTGGGAAAAACCTGCGGAGTCGCGCATTTCCCATTCCAGTAATTTATCGTTTACATTTACGTAGGTCGCATCCAGGCCAAACTGAATGAAATGCTTGTTCGCATCATGAGAGCCACGCAAAGCAATAGTACCCACATTTGCAGTAAGATAGTTACGTGCGAAATTGTGAATCTTGCCGGTTCCTAAACTGTATTTTTCCTGACCGAAATTTTCTTTACCTAAATCAGATTCCAATTCATAAAAACCATATTCCCCTTCAATGTCATAAGTTTCATATTCATTAGTCTGAAAAGCGGAAGCCAGTAATTTTATCTTTGTTTTTTTACTTGGACGAAAAGACAAAGACCAACCCGCGAATCTTGAATCAAACTGATCCATTTCATTACCATTAAAAATAGTTGTCAGCTTTAATGCCTGGTTTACATAGCCAAAAGCCGATTCGCTTTCTTCAGGCGTAAAATTGAAACGATTGCGCGCATAGTTTGCAATGATTTCCATATCCCATTTATCACTGAATTTGTAAGTAAGCAAACCCTGCAAATCAGTAAACGATGGATTGTACTGACCTTTAGTAGGCTGCGATTGCAATAAATACTGATTTGATTTTTGGCGCGCGCCAATTAAGTAAGTAAGCTTTTTATTTCTCGAGGCGCCTTCCAGACTGATGTTTGCACCAAGAAAACTTAATAGTACCGATCCTCCCAACTTGTCAGGATGTTTATAAGTCACATCTAAAACAGAGGACATCTTATCGCCATATTTTGATTGAAAGCCCCCAACCGAAAAACTTACGCTTTGCGTTAAATCGGAATTTACAAAACTTAATCCTTCCTGTTGCCCGCTACGTACCAGGAACGGGCGATAAATTTCAAAGTCATTTACATAAACAAGATTCTCATCATAGTTGCCACCGCGAACCGTGTATTGAGAAGTCAATTCATTTTTTGTTCCTACCAATGTTTTGATGATACCTTCCACTCCTCCTATCGGGCTTGGATTTATATCTGCGCCTTCCATTTTTATTACTACGTCACCGGCTTGTTCACGACCTCTTGTATCTTTAATTGTTACATCCTGCAACACATTGTTTAGTCGTATCATCGTAAGATTGCGCACTAAAGTTTCACCTTTGGAAGCTCTTACGGAAAAACCTCCCGGCTCACTCAGCACATAAGTAACTTTGATATAAGTTTTCTTATCTGAAGGAATTGTAACAGTATACTGGCCCGTTGTATCTGTCAACACGCCGATATCTGTATTAGGCACAAATACGGAAGCGCCGATTGCAGGCAAACCGTCATCATCCGTGATTTTACCTGTAACGGTGGCCTGAGCCATTGCAAAATAAGTGCTGCCCACACAGCAAATCAATAATAGAAAATGTTTCATTCTTAGGATATCCAATGCCAAAGAAAACGAAAAAAAAGGACTTTTATTGCTAAAAGTCCTTTGTAAATGAGGTTACAGATTGTTTAAATTAAAACAACGCAAAAAATCAATTAATTTTTATTGAAAAGAAACAGGAATTTTTGTTTGTCAAAGTCCATTGTAAGCATACGCTGTATAATATTTCTTTTACGGATAAGACGATATCGCTGCAGGTCAATAATTTCCATTAAATTGATGTAATACTTGGTATGTCTGACTTTTAAGAGAAATTCATTCAGATAAAGCGCTTCTTCATGACTTAACGCCAGGACACTTTTCGGATAATATTTCCATATTTTTTCACTGCGACGAAACATCTGTAAGATGATTTGATATTTGAAATATAAGGTTAGATTTTGTAATAGTTACTAAACGTTAAAATACATTTCTTTTATGGCTCTTAGGTGCTTTGTAATTTTTACTCAAATCATTGCCACAACCGCAACGGCTTGATGCGCAACTTTGTAACAGGCAGCCTGCAGAAAAAATAAGTATTAATGCCAATCCCACTCTTGAAATGCGCTTCATGTTGCTTTCCTGATTTTTTAAATGTATAACTTTGTAAAGTTACTCAATTTTATAATCGGACTTATTGAAAATTTTAATCGCACCATTAGACTGGGGACTTGGTCATACCACCCGTTGCATTCCTTTGATACAATATTTTATATCAGAAGGACATGAAGTGTACGCGGCGGCAGAAACAGCATCGGCTCAATTGCTGCGTGAAAATTTTCCTGCGCTTCCTGTTTTTCCATTAAAAGGATATCGCATTTTTTACAGTTCCAATAAGGCAACTTTCTCTTTGAAAATTGCGCAGCAAATTCCTAAAATCTTATCGGCCATAAGTGCAGAACAAAAATGGCTGCAGCAAATACAGGAGGAACAAAAATTCGATTTGATTATCTCCGATAATCGTTATGGTTTGTATCATAAAGATGTTCCTTCTGTTATACTTACGCATCAGTTGCAAATTCAAAGCGGAATTAATCAGAGGATGGACAATTGGGTAATGAAGCTGCACATGAGACTGATTCAGAAATTTAATGCCTGTTGGATTGTCGATGAAGAAAGCAATGACGGCTATTCCGGCAAATTGGCGCATCCTGAAAGATTACCTAAAGATTCAGCATATATTGGTTTGTTGTCTCAATTTTCTGATTGTGAAATTGATTATAACAAAGCAAAGAAAAATAATATTCTGATTTTACTTTCGGGACCCGAACCAATGCGTTCTATGTTTGAGTCAAGGCTGATTGCACAGGCAAGAAACCTGCCTGAGTATGAATTTGTCATTGTTGGCGGAAATCCTTTGGGAGAAAGAGTTACGGGTTTGCCCGATTTTATAAAATACTACACCCATTTGAACGCAGCCAATCTTTTGATCGAAATGGAAGCCGCCGGCCTTGTAATTTGCAGAAGCGGCTATTCAACTATTATGGATTTGGCTTTGCTTCAAAAGAAAGCATTGCTTATTCCAACGCCGGGACAATCAGAGCAGGAATATCTTTCCCGCTTTCTCATTCAGAAAGGGGCTTTTCATACAGTAGCAGAAAATCTGTTAAACCTGAAATCTGATATAATGAAAGCATTTGAATCCGGCCCTGCAAAAAAGCCTATTCCATTTGTGGAAAACATGAAAAAGGTTATTGAGCCTTTTATGAAAAAAATAAAATCATAAAAACGCTATCCTTCATTTATACCTATAACCTCATCCTATTCAGGTATATCCTATCCTCCCGAAATCAATACTTACCTTTGTGTAAATTAATCAGCTTAATAAATTATGGAGCAATCCTTTCATATAAAAGTAGAAGGCATGACTTGCGGAAACTGTGCATTAAGCGTATCAAGATTTCTTGAAAAACGTGGTATGACAGATGTTTCAGCAAATTCAGCATCAGGAGAAGTTAACTTTACCGCTGCCAAAGAAGTAAATATTGACGCTATTTATAAAGGCATTCAGGATCTTGGCTACCATGTTGTAAATCCCGGTGAAGCAGCAGATAATCACCATCATGGGCATAACCATGCAACCGGTAATTTAGGAAAGCTATTGATTATTTGTACTGTATTTACAGTTCCTTTATTATTTCACATGTTTGTCGGCCACGACAATATATTGAATAATGCATGGTTGCAATTATCATTATGCCTTCCTGTTTATGGCATTGGTGTCTGGCATTTTGGCAAGAGTGCATTCCGCTCTTTGAAAAACGGCATTCCAAATATGGATGTATTGATTACAATGGGTGCTTCTGCAGCTTTTATATATTCCGTCATTGGCATGTTCTTGTTTAAATCTTCCATGCATCAGTACATGTTCTTTGAAACCACGGCAACTATCATAACATTTGTATTGCTTGGAAACTATATTGAAGAACGCACAGCCAACGCAACGACTTCTTCCATTAAAGAGCTTGCCGCGTTACAGCCCTCTATGGCGAAAGTTATAATGAAAGACAGCATAGGTAAAGAAACCATTATGCAGGTTGAAAGTAAGTTCCTGAAGCTAAATGATATTGTTGCCGTTAATGACGGAGATAATATTCCTGCTGATGGTATAGTTGTAGAAGGAAATGCGAATGTGAATGAAAGTATGATTACCGGAGAAAGTTTGCCGGTGCAGAAAGCAGATGGTGCATTGGTTACAGGCGGTTCTGTAATGGTTGATGGTAATCTGAGAATCAGGACTACTGCAATAGGAGAATCTACGGCATTAGCTGAAATCATTCGGTTGGTTCAGAAGGCACAAGGTGCCAAGCCGCCCTTACAAAAGCTGGCAGATAAAATCAGCGCTGTATTTGTTCCTACAGTTTTAGTGATTGCCATTCTTACATTTTGCATCAACTTTTTTAT
Organism: Taibaiella lutea; assembly: GCF_008629695.1. Taxonomy (GTDB): domain Bacteria; phylum Bacteroidota; class Bacteroidia; order Chitinophagales; family Chitinophagaceae; genus Taibaiella; species Taibaiella lutea. The sequence goes on along the minus strand of NZ_VWSH01000001.1, from coordinate 681,645 downwards.
TGCCGATGTAATATTTTCTCAATCTTTAATGAGAAGTATTGCCGTACTCGTTATTGCCTGTCCATGTGCAATGGGCCTGGCAACACCGGCAGCTGTGGCAGTTGGCCTTGGGCGTGCGGCAAGAAATGGTATTCTTATAAAAGGCGGCGATACACTGGAAAAATTAAAGAATATCACTCAGATTGTTTTTGACAAAACAGGTACGCTGACCACAGGCGATTTACAGATTCAGTCTTTCAAAACGCAGGATATTCTGGAAGAAGAGATGAAATCAATTGTAGTCGGACTGGAACATTATTCTTCTCATCCTATTGCAAAATCAATTTTAAAACAATGGCAATCCATCCAACCAATTAGTCTTTTTGATGTTAAGGAGATTAAGGGGCAGGGAATGGCAGGCAGGGATGAAGCTGGTAATCTATGGAAAATAGGCACAGCAAAACTTGCTATGGGCGTTTCTGACCAAAATTTTGATATCAATTTATTTAAGAATGATGCCTGGGTTGCAGGTATTGTATTAGAGGATGCATTAAGAACAGATGCCAAAGAAACAATGGATGTTTTGCATTCTATGAATTTCAAAACAGTGTTATTAAGTGGCGACAGGAAAAGCAAAGTAGATACGTTATCTAAAACAGTTGGTATTGATATTTTTTTTGCAGAACAATCACCTTCACAAAAAATGGATCATCTGGAGAACCTTTTGCAAACTGCCTCTACGGCTATGGTAGGTGACGGGATTAATGATGCTCCTGCATTGGCAAAGGCGGACATCGGCATTTCATTGAGTGATGCCACGAAAGTAGCGATACAATCGGCAAATGTTATTTTGTCCAATAATAGGCTAAGCAGTCTTCCAAAAGCAATAAAGCTTGGTAGATATACTTATCAGACTATTAAGCAAAATCTGTTTTGGGCTTTCTTCTATAATGTGCTTGCAATTCCATTGGCTGCTATGGGTTATCTGTCGCCAATATGGGCAGCATTGATAATGGCTTTCAGCGATGTAATACTTGTATTGAATTCTTTACGCCTTAATTTCAGAAAGATAGATTAGTAAATTTTGAAACTATAATAAAGAGTAATTCTTATGGAAGAAAAAGCAAGGCAGCTAAGGAATCACAAGCGAATGGCTACCGGGTTGTTTTTGCTGATGCTCCTGATATATATATGTTGCATTTATGCTTTAAAGCATTTTGCTTATAGCTGGATTGGTTATGTAAGAGCTTTTTCAGAAGCCGCGATGGTAGGAGCTTTGGCGGATTGGTTTGCAGTTACAGCATTATTTCATCATCCGTTAGGCATTCCTATTCCGCATACAAATCTTATTGAAAAACGTAAACAATCGATTGGCGATAATCTCGGAAATTTTGTTGTTTCAAATTTTCTTACCTCCGGAAACATAAGGCCTTATATCCAAAAGCTTTCTGTCTCAAAATATGTATCATCCTGGCTTTCAAGCGAACGGAATCAGCATTTATTAGTAGAAGAAGCAGCTAAATTGTTACAGAGTATTATCTCGAAATTAGATGATAAACAAGTCATATCTTTTTTGGCGAAGAAGGGAGCGGATTTAATAGAAGCTATCCCCTTACATCAGGTTGTTGCAAACGGTCTGCAATATTTTTTGAATCAGAAAGAACATGAGAAATTGCTGACTTTATTGGCTGCAAAGATAAAGGAGTATATAGGTCAGAATGAAAACATCATTCAGGAAAAAGTGAAGGAAGAAAGTTTCTTTTTTGTGCCGAAATTTGTTGACAATAAATTAGCTGAAAAGATTAGCAGCGGCCTTGTTCGTTATTTTGATGATATTGAAAAAGATAAAGAACATCGTGTGAGAAAGGAAGTGGAACAACAGCTTTTTCAATTCGTAAATGATCTTAAAAATCTTCCTAAGTGGGAACTTGCTCTAAAGCAAATGTCGGGCAATTTATTAAATGAAGAAAGCCTGATGAGATATGCAGAAGATGTTTGGGCATCTGTAAAAAAAACATTGAATACCGAACTTTCCGTTAACGATTCTGCCTTGCAGCTTTACTTTAGGAAGACGGTAAGTGATTTTACAGCAAATCTTGAAAACGATGTTGTTTTGCAGCAACGAATTGATGAATGGATAAGAGTTACGGCATATAAATATATTCTGCGAAATACCCATGCTGTCAGTACTTTAATTAGCAATACGGTTGGTAACTGGAAGGGTAGGGATTTGAGCCATAAGCTGGAATTGGAAGTCGGCAAAGACTTACAGTTTATCCGTATCAATGGTACATTGGTAGGCGGTTTGGTTGGATTGCTTATTTATACTGTTACGCAATTGATAAGCTGATTTTAATCTGAACAAAATAGTGTCCCACGTTTTAAAATGTGGGACACTATTTTGTTCAGATACCTTTGAGATTTGTCAACTTTTTAAAAGTTAACAAATCTTATAATTCAAAATGTTACTATTATTATTAAAAGTTGACAAATATTTTATAGCGTTCTAATTTAAAATATTCCCGTCTTTATCCAGCTCTACTATTTCAAATCCTTTGCTTTTAATTTTATCCTTTAGCATGCTTTTGTCACCCACTAAGACTACAACTGTTTTTGCGGCAGAAGGAATATATTTCATGGCAGTTTCATTGATGTCTTTTTGAGTAAAGGTATTAAGCAAAGCCTGTTGTTTTACGCTGTAATCTTTTGGCAAATCATAGGTAAGGATTCTGTTCAGGAAGCTTGCTTTCTGAAATCCTGTTTCATATTTCCTGGCTTCACTTTGAGTTATTGAATTTTTAGTGAAAGACAATTCTTCTGCTGTAATGCCTTTGCTTTTATAAGCTTCAATTATTCTGATTACATCCGATAATGCGCTGTCTGTGGCAGCTGCCTTTATGCCTCCGCTAAACGTGAAATCACCTGAATATTGGTCACCGTCAAAAACAGAACGGGCGCCATAAGTCCAGCCTTTGTCTTCACGTAAGTATAAATTTAACCGGCTGTTGAAAGCTCCTCCCAATGGATAATTCATAACGGTACTTTTATAGAAATCACCAAGAGCGTCATATTTCAGGTTTGTAACAGTACCGACTCTGAATTCCGTTTGTGCGGCTCCCGGAACATCCACAAAATAAACCAGTAGTCTTTCTCTGTTTGGAGCATCAGGAAGAACCGGCAACATAACTTCAGTATTCGGAAGTTGAGCAAGGAAACTAAGTTTTTTCATTATTTCCTTTGATTCAACATCTCCTACCACAACTGCTTCTGCATTTATTTTTGTGAATTTATTCTGATAATAATCGTTTATGTCGTCAAGCGTGATATGCGAAAGTGTCGTTTCATTTGCTGTTCTGCCTAACGGATTCTTTTTGCCGAAAAGAACGTTATTGAAAACAATGTTTGCTACATAAGCAGGTTGGTTCATCGCATTTTTCAGGTTCTGGATATTGCGTTTCTGAACTCTTTCAAAATCTTCTTTGGTAAAATTCGGCCTCAATAGTTTTTCTTCAAGCAAATCCATTGTTTTTTCAATGTTTTTTGACAAACAACGTACCTGAACCCTGATGGCATCATTATCTTCTGAAATGGTTATACTGCTTCCAAGTCTGTCGAGGGCAGCATTAAAGTCTTCGGAAGAATAATTTTTCGTGTCTTCATTCATCATGGCTGCAAAAAGCTTTGCAGTACCTTCTTTTCCGTCAGCATCAACCATAGACCCGCCTTTGAAGCTCAATAAAATATTTACTACCGGAATCTCATTGGTTTGTGCACCTATGACCTTTATATTGTTCTCAATATTGTTTTCCCAATACTCAGGCGCTTTAACCACAACAGCAGAGCCGGCTTCAGGCATTTTACTTCTGTCAAAATTATCTTTTGCCTTATTATATTTCAGTTGGTTATAACCATAGTCCGGTGCTTTATAACCATCTGTCGAAACAATATAATTCTCTTTATCAACAATATTTGTTGAATCGTTCTTCGTTAAAACACTGATGATTTCTGTAGCATGTCCTTTAATGTATTTTTTATAAACATTCATAACGTCTTCCTTAGTGACGGAATTGTATGACTTTAAATATTTACCAATGTAATTTGCATCGCCTGTAAACGTAAAGAAAGACGCAAGCTCCGAAACCTTTCCTGCTACGCTTTCAAGACCATAAATAGTGTTTGCTTCCTGTTGGCTTTTGAATTTCTCAATGTCATCGTCCGTTACGCCTCTTTTTTCAAATTCAAGCAAAGTGGCATTTACAATATCGTTGATTTCTGAAAGTTTTACACCGGGGAAAGGCGTAACGTTAATAGTAAATTCACCGGCCAGTTCATAGGTTGCATTGTAAGAAGAAGCATTTACGGCCTTTTGCGTCTTTACAAGGTTTTTATACAATAAGGATGTTTTGCCATCACCTATAATAGCCGCTAAGCAATCCATTGCAGGTTCATCTTTGTGAAATCTCGGAGCAGCAGGATAAATAATACGCAACATCGGATTTTTAGCATAATTATCTACCATCGAAATATATCTGTTGGACGCAACTGTAGGGATAGGCAATACAACCGGTTTAACCTCCGGACCTTTAGGAATCGGTCCGAAATATTTTTCAACCATAGCAACAACCTCCTTAGGGTTAACATCACCACCAATGGTCAATACCGCATTATTCGGGCTATACCAGCGAAGGAAGAAGTTTTTTAAATCCTGTGCATTTACTCTGTTCAAGTCTTCAATATAGCCAATGGTAAGCCAGGAATAAGGATGCCCGTAAGGATAAAGGTTTTTGGAAGCAACTTCACTAACCAAACCATAAGGCACGTTATCGTAGCGTTGCCCCCTTTCATTTTTTACAGTAGCTCGCTGCACTTCAAATTTTTGTTGTGTAACGGCATCGATTAAGAAGCCCATCCTATCGGATTCCAGCCAAAGCATTTTTTCTAACTGATTGGCAGGAACAGTTTCAAAATAATTAGTACGATCCTTATTTGTAGTGCCGTTCAATGTGCCGCCGGCTTCTGTTATTACTTTAAAATGTTGTTCATCCGCTACATTGTCCGAACCCTGAAACATCATGTGTTCAAAGAAATGCGCAAAGCCGGATTTCCCGATTTCCTCTCTTGCAGAACCAACATGATAAGTTACGTCCACATGTACAATCGGATCACTATGGTCTTCGTGGATAAGCAAGGTAAGCCCGTTCGGTAATACATATCGTTCAAAAGGAATAACAGTTTCATTTCCCTGCTGAACTACTTTTTCCACAAGCCTGGCCTGTGCATGACTACAATGCGGCGCAAGCAGGAAGGCTGCTGCGGCCATCATAAGTATTGGTTTCTTCATATAAAATAGAATTGTTTTCAGAACGGTGAAGTTCCGAAATCTTTGCAGTACTTTTAACAGCATTTTTAATTTATTCTTAATTGCCGGTACCGGTATTTACATGCCCGGCTAAGGCAGAATTACTAACTTTGTTTTTCAAAAAAATAAATAACCTGTATTATGGCATTACAAATCGGCGATTCCGCACCCGGCTTTACATTACGTGACAGTGACAAGAAAGAAGTTTCTCTTCAGGATTATAAAGGCAAGAACCTTGTTATTCTTTTCTTCCCTTTGGCCTTCACTGGTGTTTGTACCACAGAACTGTGTTCTTTAAGAGATAATATGAATATTTACAATGGACTGAACGCTGCTGTCGTAGCTATTTCTGTTGATTCATTATTTACGCTTGATAAATTCAAACAAGAACAAGGGTATAACTTTCCTTTGTTAAGCGATTTCAATAAAGACGTTTCTGCTGCTTATGATTCTCTTTATGAAGATTTTGTTTTAGGTATGAAAGGAGTTTCAAAACGCTCTGCATTTGTAGTTGACAAAGAAGGAAAGATTCAATATGCCGAAGTGCTGGAAGATGCCGGTAAAGTGCCTGACTTTGATGCAATCCAAAATGTTCTTAAGACATTGAATTAGTAAGCTGCATACGCATTTTATTTCCTCAGATTTGCATTTGTTGGTTAATTAATGATTAATTTTATGGCATTCATTTTTTAATGCTTTTAAATTTACAACCTTATATGAAGAAAAAGTTACTTATTGCAGCCTTGGTCGCGGGTGTTTTTAGTACGGCACACTCACAAACCTTTACTAACGCCAGTTTTGAAACCTGGCACAATTATACAGTTGGATTTCTTCCTCCTATGAATCTGACAGCTCCTACCGGAGGATGGTATGGTGTTGATTCATTAGTTGCGTATGTAGCGCCATTAGCTACCATAGGTGGTATTAACATTACTGCTCAGCAACAATTATTCCAAAGCAATTTAGCTCATTCAGGTACATCTTCTGCTGAAGTAAGGAGCGCATTTATCGGTACTGATGTGGGCAATGTGCCGGGTATCTTTGCAAACGCAAGAATCAATATTGATCTTGTAGCCGCAATGGCCGGCAATCCTGAAGACATCCTTAATTTTGTAAGTTATGACGGTGGTACTGCTGTTACGGCGCAGGTAGATACTGTAAAAGCATGGGTATCACTTGATAGCACTACGAGTATGGATGAAGGTTTCATTACGGCAACTGCAGTGAAAATTGTTCCCGGATCTTCAGGCGGCGACTCTACTGTTGTAGTTGGAATGGGAACTGCTATAGTAACAAGAGGAACCGCAGATTTCAGAGAATTTGCAATACCGCTTACCTATGCCGATAATACGGTTCCTGAAAAATTGATTGTAACTTTTATGAGCAGCAATTTTGCCGCTGATACTGTTCACGAAGGTAACTCTATGAAAGTAGATGATGTTTCTTACAGCTATAAACCAAGCTCTGGTGTTGGCATCCGTCAGCCATTATTTTCGGAAAGTAAAATTTTAGTTTATCCCAATCCGGGAAAGAACCAGATTTATTTCAACCTTGACGCTACTGCGAAACCATCTGATTATAGTCTGAGCATTTTTGACATCAATGGCAGGATTATTTCAAAAGAGCAGTTGAATAATGCTGTTAATTTGAAAGATGTTTCAGGTTGGGCTAAGGGCAGTTATTTTTATACTTTAACTAATGATAAAAATAATACGAAAGAACAAGGTAAATTCGTAGTTGAATAATAATGTCATTTTGTACAAATAAAAACGGTTCAGATAATTATCTGAACCGTTTTTATTTAAGGATAATTAATGGATTATAAACCCAGTTTAATTTTTATATTTTCAAGCATATCCACCGTCATTTTATCCAAATCAAATTCAGGTTTCCAATTCCAGTCTGTTCTTGCTTCTGTATCGTCAATGCTTTGCGGCCAGCTTGCAGCAATTTGTTGCCTGAAGTCCGGTGCATAGTCAATTGTAAAATCGGGAATATGCTTTTTAATCGATTCAGCCACTTCCTTTGGTGAGAAACTCATAGAAGAAAGGTTATAAGCCATCCTGTTTTTAATTTTATCGGCAGGCGCTTCCATCAATTCAATAGTAGCTCTGATGGCATCATTCATATACATCATCGGCAAATAGGTATCTTCAGCCAGAAAGCAAGTGAAATGCTTTTTCTTTAAAGCTTCAATGTAAATGTCAATGGCATAATCGGTAGTCCCCCCGCCAGGAGCAGATTTCCAACTAATTAATCCCGGATAACGAAGGCTTCTGATGTCCAGGCCATAACGGTTAAAATAATATTGACACCACAATTCGCCTGCATACTTACTGATACCGTAAACAGTAGTTGGCTCCACAATAGTATGTTGGGGTGTATTATTTCCCGGAGTTGTAGAACCGAATGCAGCGATAGAACTTGGCCAGTAGAATTTCTTTACTTTATTTTCCCTGCAGATTTCCAATAGATTTAAGAGGCTCTGCATGTTTATATCCCAGGCCCATATTGGTTTTGATTCGCCGGTTGCAGAAAGTATAGCTGCCAGCAAATATACTTGTGTTATGTTTTGGTGGGATATTACTTTAGCAACTTCTTTGAAGTCCATAACGTCCAGATTCATAAACGGTCCGTTGTCTGCCTTAAGTATCGGATGTTCTTCTTTGATATCTGTGGCAATTACGTTGTTTCTTCCATAAATATCGCGCAAAGCAAGCGTAAGTTCAACACCTATTTGCCCGCCTGCACCGATAATTAAAATCTTATCCATATATTATTGATAGTACCCTGAGGAGATTTTTAAGATTATTTGTTTTAAAAAGAAAGAAGAAAACTTTAGAATGAATCTTAGTTATTTTCAACTATTTCAATATCGGAATGTTCATAAATCAAGTCCATAAACTGATCAAACAAATAACGGGAATCATATGGGCCGGGTGTACTTTCAGGATGATATTGAACGGAGAATGCAGGATGGTCTTTCATTTTAATGCCTTCAATGGAACCATCATTGAGATTAACGTGAGTTACTTCAACCTTATCTGAATTTTTTACTGATTCAGGGTCTACACCGAAACCGTGATTTTGTGTAGTTATTTCACATTTACCTGTAATGATGTTTTTTACAGGATGATTCAGGCCTCTGTGCCCATGATGCATCTTGTAAGTCGGAATATCATTTGCAAGTGCTAATAACTGATGTCCAAGGCAAATACCGAACATCGGTTTGTTTGAAGCAAGAATATCTTTTACTGTCTGGACTGCATAATCCATAGACGCCGGATCTCCGGGGCCATTTGAAACAAAAATGCCGTGAGGTTCAAATTGGTTTAATTCAGCGAAGGAGGTTTTTGCCGGAAAAATTTTAAGATAAGCGCCGCGATCCGAAAAATTATGAAGAATGTGTTTTTTAATGCCGAAATCAAGTACTGCAATCCTTACAGGGGCTTCAGGATCTCCTGCAAAATAAGGTTCTTTGGTTGTAATATTAGAAGAAATTTCAAGCCCTTTCATAGAAGGAACTGCTTTCAGCTTTTCCTTTAAAGTTTCCATGTCGTCTGTTTCTGAGGAAATAATGCAATTCATTGCTCCCTGCGTTCGGACATGTTGTACTAAAGCACGCGTATCTACATCCTGAATTCCCACGATATTATGATCGATAAGATAGTCTTCCAAAGAACCTGTTGCAATCATTCTGGAATAACGATCTGCTATATTTTTACATATCAGGCCATTGATTGTTACTTTGTCAGATTCTACATCAGCCTTGTTTACTCCATAATTGCCTATGTAACAAGTACTCATTATCAGCATTTGTCCGGTATAGCTGGGGTCCGTAAAGATTTCCTGATAACCTGTCATTCCGGTGGTAAAGCAAAGTTCGCCACCTGTTGTTCCAATTTTACCAAATGATTTTCCTGTAAATAGCGTACCGTCTTCTAGCAGCAAATAAGCTGTTTGGCTGGTTTTCTCCTGAGGCATTGTATGTATTATGTGATTAATATTCGGAATAGCGTGCAAAGATACAATATGAAAGCTAAAAAAGCTATTCCACAGCCTAAGCTTATTTTGTTAAGAATCTTCTTAAACAATAATTTATATTCGGTTTTTATTTAAAAAATCCTATATTGTCGAATGAAATAGGAGTGAAGATTTTCTGCTAAGATTTGCTATGTAAAATTTTTACTTGTGCAAACCCCTTAACAGAAGTTGGTTAATTAATTTTTCAAAGTAATTGAAGCGTTTTTCTTTAAAGAACATTTAATTCAATTATTTGATAATCAGATAGTTTTATTATTTTTAGCATAAATTTCAAGATTTTTTTTATAAAAAGTACTTTGTTTTCTCATATTTAATGTACTTTTGTAAAGTAAGCATTTTAATATGTATTTTTAGCCAAAAAACCATTACACTAACCAATTAATTTACAATGAAAAAATTAGGGCAAAACATCCGAAAACTTCGCGAGCTGCGCAACTTTACTCAGCAATACATGGCGGAAAAGCTTGAAATGACTCAAGGTAACTATGCAAGAATCGAAAACGAAGAAATTCATCTTTCAGAAGAAAGACTTCAAAAAATCTCCGGACTTTTAGGTTACAGCACAGAATTTATCATTCAGTTTGATGTGGAAAAAATCCATGATATGGTGAGTGAAAGAAGAGAAAATCCGAACAAAGATGTTTTTCAATTTCAAATAAGTCCTGAATTGAAACAACTTTATGAAAGCCGCATTAATTCACTGGAAAGTTATGTAAGCGAATTGAAAAGCGAATTAAGAATATTAAGAGAGCAAAAAGAGCAATCAGCTAAACAACCTGTTTAATGAAATTGCGACAGATAAATCAGGGGTAAAATAAATTCATTTTTTGAAATTTGTTTTACCCCTTTATCTTTGCGCCAATGTACTCGTTAATAAAATTTTTCCTTTTTAAAAAGGATCCGGAAGTTGTTCACTATTGGGTGATGAACCAATTGAAAAAATGGTCGGCAAATCCAATTGTAAAAAGCATCCTGAAAAAAAACTTTGCTGTTGAAAATCCGCAGCTGGAACGTAAACTCTGGGGACTTACTTTTAAAAATCCTGTTGGTCTTGCCGCTGGTTTTGATAAAGATGCAAAATTCACCGATGAACTTGCAGGCCTGGGTTTTGGTTTTATTGAAATAGGAACATTAACGCCTGTAGCACAGGATGGCAACGATAAACCCCGTTTGTTTCGTCTGCCGAAAGACAAGGCACTCATCAATAGAATGGGCTTTAATAATGGTGGTGTAAAAGCTGCAGCCGAACGTCTGCGTCATCGTAAATCCGATATTATTATCGGAGGAAATATCGGTAAGAATAAAATTACCGAAAATGAAAATGCAACCGGCGATTATGAAATTTGCTTCCGCGAATTATATGATGTTGTCGATTACTTCACAGTTAATGTAAGCAGTCCTAATACGCCCAACCTTCGCGCCCTGCAGGAAAAAGAACCTCTTGAAAAATTATTGGGCCGTCTTCAGATTATTAATTCCGAATTGGGAAAATCAAAGCCGATCCTGTTGAAGATAGCTCCGGACCTGACCTTGGAACAGTTGGACGATATTATTGATATCGTAAACACTACCAAAATTCAGGGCGTTGTGGCAACCAATACGACTATAAGCCGCGCAGGATTAACTACCAATCACGCTGAAGTCGATGCAATGGGTGCGGGTGGCGTAAGTGGATTGCCGGTCAAAGAAAAAGCAACGGATGTTATTCGTTACATTCATCAAAAAAGTAAAGGGACGATTCCTATAATTGCTGCGGGCGGTATTTTTACTGCAGCAGATGCAAAAGAAAAACTGGATGCAGGTGCTTCGTTGGTTCAGGTTTATACCGGGTTTATTTACGAAGGCCCACGCATCGTGAAGAATATCTGCGAAGGTTTGTGAATCCTGCTTATGTCTATCACCTATTTAATAGTATTTTAAAACAACCGTTATTATATCAAAATGGAATTGCTTACAGCCGATAACTTAATTAGTCTGATTGTCCTGGTAGTTTTAGAAATAGTACTTGGTATTGACAATGTAATTTTTGTCAGCATTATTCTAAACAGGCTGCCTGAAGAATTAAGAAAACGAGGCCGCCTTATCTGGATGTTTACAGGTATTACTGTTCGTGCCGTATTGCTTTTTGGATTGCAATGGTTGTTGCAGCAAAAAGGTAAACCCGTAATCACTATATGGGATAAAGGTTTCGACCTTGCAAGCCTTGTAATGATTGGTGGCGGTATTTTTCTGATTTATAAGACGGTTATGGAAATCCATCATAAGCTTGAAGGTGAAGAAGAACATGTAAAAACCAAAAAATCACAACTTACATTGGGAAGGGCCGTCGTTCAGATTATTCTGATCGATATGGTTTTCAGTTTCGATAGCATTATTACAGCCGGTGGTACGGCAAAAATCTTAGCTGTAATGATTATTGCAGTTGTAATTGCAATGATTGTTATGTTCCTGTTTAGTGGCAGGATTGCAACGTTTATTCAAAAACATCCTACCATTAAAATGCTGGCTTTGTCTTTCCTTGTAATGATTGGTTTTATCTTATTGGTAGAAGGCTTTAACAGTGAAAAAGCAGAAGAATTGCACCTGAAAAATTACGCTTATTTTGCTATGGCATTTTCGTTTATGGTCGAATTGCTGAATATGAAATTGCGTAAAAAGAGTGAGCCTGTAATGCTAAAAGATTCTGATACAGCAAAAATTAAAGAAGGATAACTATATTCTGTATAAAAGAAATGGTCGGCTTTGCATTCGCAAAGCCGACCATTTCTTTTATACCTATTACTTATTTCTAAGAATGCAGATTCTTTGAAAGATACTTCAATGTACTACAATTTGATTCGATGAAAATGCTATCCATAGCAGTTTTCAGGTCGTTCATTGTTACACTAAGGTATTTGTCTAATTCTTCGTTCATCAGATTGGCATCGCCCAGTAATTCATAAAAAGCAAAGTTATTTGCTCTCGCCAGCAGATTCATGTCTTCAAAGACCATCATGGCTTCCACTTTATTTTTTGCTTTTTCCAATTCTTCCTCGCTTATACCTTCGGTTTTTAATAAGTTGATTTCATGAAGGATGGCAGCATCAGCTTTTTCTACAGTTATACCTTCAATCAATTTTCCTTCAATAACCAATAAACCCGGATCTGTGCTGCCGGTATGATAGCAGGAAATATTACTGAACAAATGTTGTTCTTTCACCAATCTTTGATATAATCTTGATGAATGGCCGCTGCCCAAAATCTCGGTAATAATATCGGCGGGATAATATTGAGGATCTAACCTTCCGCCAATGTGCCAGACTTTATAAAGTGCATCATATGGTACATCAGCCGTAACAGTGGCTTCTCTTGGTTCGTTTTGCTTCGGTTCTTCAGGAATATTCCTTTCATATTTTTCACCTGCAGGAATATTTGCAAACCATTTTTCTGTGAGGTTTTTTACTTCTTCCAATGTAGTATTTCCCGCAACGCAGATAACCGCATTCTGAGGGCGATAATGTTTGAAGAAGAAATCTTTTACATCTTGTAATTGTGCTTCTTCAATATGTTTTAGTTCTTTTCCGATTGTCATCCATTGATATGGATGTTGTTTGTAAGCCAGTTTGCGCAAATGATTCCATGCATCACCATATGGTTTATTGATATAGTGTTCTTTGAATTCTTCCGAAACAACCTTTCGTTGCACATCAAGACTATTTTCATTGAAAGCCAGCGAAAGCATCCTGTCGCTTTCAAGCCAGAAAGCAGTTTCAATATTTTCTTTGGGAAGCTGGATATAATAGTTAGTGATGTCATTGGTAGTATAGGCATTGTTTTCGCCACCTGCCATTTGCAACGGCTCATCATAACTTGGAATGTTCTCAGAACCTCCAAACATCAAATGCTCAAATAAATGCGCAAATCCGGTACGTTCAGGGTCTTCATCTCTTGCGCCCACATCATACAATATATTGAACGCAACCATCGGAGTAGATAAGTCCTGATGTAATATTACTCTTAATCCGTTTGCCAAATTAAATCGCTCGAATTGTATCATATTTTTCGTTAGTTGATAGTCGTTAGTTGATAGTAGATATTTACTGACAATCCGCGCGACTATTGTTTGATTATTTATTAGTACTGGAGAAATGATTAGCAAATTATACTAAATGTCCAGCCATTCCTGCATTTTTCTTACGGAAGGCATTAATTCGTTACTGACTTTCAAATCTTTTATTTGTAAAAAGTATTCTTTTGCCGCTTTCTTGTTATGTTTTACCATTTCCATATCCGCCAATGCAAGGATGGCCATAGCAATATCGGTTTGGTTCTTTATGCCGCCCTGCAATGCCTCTTCCAGAAATATTTTAGCTTCTTCGAATTGATCCTTTTCCCTTGCAATAAACCCCTTTACAAATAAGTAATAAGCTCTGTCCTTTTTATCTAATCTGTCGGGGTGGCTATTCATATCAATCACCCTTTCTGCTTCTTTATAATCTTCTTTCCTTAATTGCCTTAAAGCAAGCATTACCGAACCTTTGCGGAAATATCCATACAAAATAATAAATGAGACAATACTTGCAATAATTAAAACCGACACTAAATTAAAAGAAGCAGCAATAATTGACAACACTGCACAAAGCACTAATAAAAGAATTCTGGATAATGGCGTAAACATTGTTGGTAATAATCAATTGAGTTGCGAAATTAGGGTATTTCCGTCTGAACTATGATTTGGGGATTTTTTGATTTTTCACAGTTATGCTATGTGAAAGTAAAAAATCGCTGCTCTGAAAAAAAGAATAAACCTTGCCAAACAATGACAAGGTTTATCTGATATCTAAAATTTAATATCTAATTATGCGATAGCACCGCTTCTTCTTTCTTATTCTCCTGGCGTTGTTTCGCTGCTTTTACAAAAGCATTGAACAAAGGGTGCGGATTTTCAACGGTGCTTTTATATTCCGGATGAAATTGGGTACCGATAAAGAATGGATGATTGCCAAGTTCAATAACTTCTACAAGTCCTGTCTCCGTGTTTTTGCCAACAGGCAACATACCTGCTTTTTCAAAAGCATCTACATAATCATTATTGAATTCATAACGATGACGGTGTCTTTCTTCGATATGTGTGCTGCCGTATATTGCAGCCACATTGGAATTTGATTGCAATTCACATTTATAAGAACCCAGGCGCATAGTGCCACCTTTGTGCAATATGTCTTTTTGCTCATTCATTAAATGAATCACAGGATTTTTGGTGTCCGCATTCATTTCTGTTGAATGGGCATCATTATGGCCCAAAACGTTTCTTGCAAATTCTACTGCAGCCATTTGCATGCCAAGACAGATACCAAAGAAAGGAATACCTTCTTCGCGTGCATAACGGATAGCGTCAATTTTTCCTTCAATGCCACGGCTGCCAAAACCCGGCGCTACGATTACTGCATCAAGGTTCTGCAACTTTTCTGCAGCATTTTCCGGCGTAAGGTATTCGGAGTGTATATTACGGACTTCCACTTTACATTCGTTCATGGCGCCTGCATGAATCAAAGATTCAAGAATGGATTTGTAGGCATCCTGTAATTCAACATATTTACCGATAAGGCCGACTGTTACTTTTGATTTCGGGTAACGAAGTTTGGTTAAAAACTCTTTCCATTTTCCCAATTCAGGTTCGGTTCCTAATGGCAATTCCAATAATTTCAATGAAATGACATCCAGTTTTTCCAGCATCATTTCAACCGGAACACCATAAATAGTATCTGCATCACGCGCTTCTATAACTGCCTCGGGGCGTACATTACAGAATAATGCAATTTTCTTTTTAAGGTCGCCATACAAAGGTTCTTCGGTACGGCAGACAATAATATCAGGGTGTACGCCATTTTCGCTCAGCATCTTTACAGAGTGCTGCGTTGGCTTTGTTTTTAATTCTTTGGCTGCTTTAAGATACGGAATCAAAGTCAGGTGAATAACGATACAATTCTCATTTCCTAATTCCCATTTCAACTGACGAACCGCTTCGATGTATGGTAAAGATTCGATGTCACCAACCGTTCCACCCAATTCAGTAATTACAACATCATATTTATTATCATTACCTAACAAGCGGATGCGGCGTTTGATTTCATCCGTAATGTGCGGGATAACCTGAACGGTTTTTCCAAGAAAAGCACCTTCGCGTTCTTTATTTATCACATATTGATACACACGGCCGGTTGTAACGTTATTAGCCTGTGAAGTCGGCGTATTCAGGAAACGCTCATAATGGCCCAAATCAAGGTCTGTTTCCGCTCCGTCTTCCGTTACAAAACATTCTCCATGTTCGTAAGGATTTAAGGTACCTGGGTCAACGTTGATGTAAGGGTCAAATTTTTGAATGGTGGCGCGGTAACCACGAGCTTGTAATAATTTCGCAAGAGATGCTGCTATGATGCCTTTTCCCAATGAAGACGTAACCCCGCCGGTTACAAAAATGTACTTAGTCATAATGTGTCCTGTTTGCGACCGGAGGATGGTAGATATTAAATCATTAAAATCTATCGGTCGTGCAAAGGTAAAGAGAAAATTTGGGGTCAGAAAATCAAAATGAAATTTTAGTTAACTGCTTATGCTCTACCGGTTTGATTTTGATATTTGTCAAATGATTTTCAATAAGGTTTCCATTTTTGAAAAATTTATATTTGGTTATATCTAATGTTTGATCCTTCGTCGGAAAACCTGACAGAGAATCAAATTGCCAACGGATGGATACTTAACTTTGTAGCTTATGGAATCAAAGTTTAAGAATATCAGGCATATCATTCTCGATTTCGGAGGTGTGATTATTAATATTGATTATAAGAAGACAGAAGAAGCTTTTGTAAAACTTGGTATAACCGATTTTGCAGAACGTTATTCCCAGATGCAGCAAACAGAAATTTTCAACCAGCTGGAAACGGGTAAGATTGGAAGAGCTGAATTTGTAGCAGCAATAAAAGAACTGACGGGAAACGATATGAGCGAAGATAAAATCATCGATGCCTGGAACGCAATGCTATTGGATATTCCGTTGCGCAGATTGCAGATTTTACAGCAGCTGCAATTGCATTTTGATTTGTTTCTGTTGAGTAATACCAATGAAATTCATGAAGAAGCATTTAACAAAATCCTGAAAGGAGTTTGCGGATTTAATTCGATGGGTGTATTTTTTGATAAAGTTTATTTTTCGCATAGACTGGGCATGCGTAAGCCCGATAAGGAGATATTTCAATACATTCTGGATGATACAGGTATTAATCCGGAGAAAACATTGTTTGTAGATGATAGCCCGCAACATATAGAAGCCGCAAAAACATTAGGCATCCAAACAATTTATCTGGAAAAAGGCATGACTATTGAGGATGACATTTTTAAATCTAAGTATGAATAAGTAAATGTTATGCCGTATGTATCAGAATATTAAAATAGAATAAGTATTTTTAAACCCAATAAACAAAACCGATTTTCCAAATTTAACCGACAGGAAATGACCTCCAAAATTCAGGAATGGAATAAGAAGATTGACCATGTTACAAGAGAGTTTACAGAACGTTTTGCCGATTTAAGCAAAGATGAAATAACACGTAAACCCAATGCAGAAAGCTGGTCCGTAGCAGAAAACCTGCAACATCTGATTGTAGTGAACGAAAGTTATTTTCCCCTATTTAATCAGGTAAAACAGGGAACGTACAAGCCCCCTTTTGTTGCCAAAATTCCTTTACTGGTAAATGTAATGGGCAAGCTCATACTTAAAAGTGTAGCACCCTCCCGCCGGAAAAAGCTGAAAACATTTTCTATTTGGGAACCTTCCCAGGCTAAGGTTCAGGGTGATGTTCTGAAAGAATTCAATAAGCAGCAGACGATATTGAAGACATGGATTGATAACTTACAAGACAAAATTCAGAAAGACACCATTATAGCTTCACCTGCAAATCAAAGTGTGGTTTATACTTTGGAAAAAGCTATTGATATTATTGTGACGCATGAACAAAGGCATCTGAATCAGGCCATCGAAGCCTTCGACACTATTTTCGAAAATCAATATAAGCTGGACATATAAAGAAGCAATAATTTTTTTACATAAAATCGCTGTCTCTTTTCAGCAAAGCACGGTATTTGTTCATAATTCCCGATTTTGAAACGAAGCCCAGATATTCCATATTATCATTTACAACCGGGAAAATACGGATGTTCTGACTATCCATTTTTTGCATCACTTCAAACATATCGGTATTGATGCTGATATAGTCAGGGGCAGGTTGAAAAATAGTTTGCATCGTTTTATTAATGCCTTCTTCATCTTTATTTACCAATAGTTCCAATAAAATTTCAGTACTTACCGTTCCTAATAAAATGCCGTCATTATCTATTACAGGAAAAATATTTTTTTGCGTATGGATAATGTCATGACTTCTGCTTTTGGGCGTATCAGTCGGTTTCAGAACAACGAAATCTTTTTCAATCAGATATTTCAATTTCATCATCCGGAGAATATTACCGTCTTTATGCTCGTGCGACATCAGTTCGCCGCTGTCAGCAAGCGTTTTGGTATAAATGGAAAATCTGGTATTGGCTTTGTTGATGAAATAAGTAATGGCAGAAACAATCATTAACGGAACCATTAGCGCATAACCTCCTGTAATTTCCGCAATAAGAAAAATACCTGTCAACGGAGCATGCATGATGCCGCTTAAAGACGCTGCCATGCCAACAACTATAAAATTGGTGATGTTCAGTTGAGGTGTATCCAGATGAAGCAAAGTGCCCAGATGATTCACTGTGAATGCGAACAGGAATCCGAACAGACCACCCATCACAAGGCTTGGCCCAAAGGTACCGCCATTGCCGCCTGCATAGATAGTGAACAAAGACGCAAATGATTTACCAAACAAAGTCAATAACCCAAAACCGATGAGCCACCAGGGATTGGATTGGAAATCTGAAAAGATGGAATTCCCCAATAAAGAAGTATATCTTCCTTTAAGTAATGCCTGAATCGTTACATAACCTTCGCCATACAAAGCAGGTAAAAGTGCAATAAGCAAACCGATGATGATACCGCCAATCCAGACTTTATTATATGGATTTTTGATTTTGCCGAATTGTTTCTTAATGAAGAAATTCAGCTTGAAAAAATAAACAGAGAAGTAGCCGATGCCTATCGCCATCAGGACATAAAAAACAAGTGCATTCATATGCCAGCCTTCTGTAACCAGAACAAATAACGGCTTTGGGTAAAATATTTTTGAAACGACAGATGCCGTGGCAACTGCAATCAGTAATGGTATAAAAACAGGTATGGAAAAAGTGGGCAATAAAATTTCTATTGCAAAAACCATACCCGCAATAGGGCTGTTAAACGCGCCCGCAATACCCGCTCCGGCGCCGCAAGCCAATAACAAAGTAACTTCCCTGTAATTTAATCCAAAAAACCTGCCGATATTAGAGCCGATAGAAGAACCACTGAACACAATAGGAGCTTCCAGACCAACAGAGCCGCCGAAACCAACGGTGATAGCGCTGCTGATGATTTGCGAGTAAATATTATGAAAACTGATTTTGCTCGAATCACGCGAAATGCTGTACAATATCGGTGTCAGACCATGTTGGAATTTACTTTTTCTGATAAAGGTTTTGACATAAAGAAGCGTCAGGAATATGCCCATCAAAGGGAAGAAAAGGTAGAGGTAATATTTATATTTCCAGTGTAAATCGTTCTGTAATGAATCCTCTATGAAATGTGTAAGCTGTTTTAATAAAGATGCTGCTATACCCCCTAAAATGCCGACTACGGCTGCAGCAACAATCAGAAAATTCGCTTTCGAAATTTTTTGTTTTCGCCAGTAATTGAGTTTTGTAACAATGGATAACAATTTGGGATTCATGCAATTTATTTATAGGTGCTACGTTATAGCAACAGGATTTAGGCAGGAGGTCCAAAGGTAAACACAAAAAGGTTTTTTAATTGTATTGCTAAAATGCTTAACATTTTTTAAAGTATCTTGCAGGCTCTAATTTAAAATTATGCATTCTATAGTTGAGTTTTTCCATCAGATGTACGACCCTATCAAGGCCACATTGATGAATCCCGATTGGATTACAGCGCATGGCGGATTATTCCTTGTCGCTTTTATTATTTTCGCAGAAACAGGATTGTTGGTTGGTTTTTTCCTTCCGGGAGATTCTCTCTTATTTATATCAGGTGTTGTTATTGCAGGAAGTTCAAAGGTTCATTTTCCCACTGAAAACCATATCGTAAATCTTATCTTCTGGATTATACTTATTACAATTGCAGCGATTATCGGAAACTTTGTAGGCTATTGGTTTGGCAAGAAAACCGGACCGCTGCTCTTTGAAAGGCAGGATACTTGGCTTATCAAGAAGAAGCACATACATCAGGCTCATGAATTTTATGAAAAGAAAGGTGGCGGTGCCGTTATATTTGCGCGGTTCCTTCCTATTGTGCGCACGTTTGCGCCGATTGTGGCAGGCGTAGTGAAAATGGATGCTAAGAAATTCGCCTTCTATAATGTTTTAGGTGCAATTGCCTGGGTTACAAGCTTGATAGTATTGGGTTTTGTGCTTGGCGAAAATGTATGGGTGAAGGAACACCTGGAAGTTATTATCATCGGCCTTGTTTTAATTACAACCGCACCGGTTTTGTTGAAAATGATTTTTGGTAAAAAGAAAGCCACAGACATAGTATAGGCTCTTCAAATATAATTTCAGAAATGCCATGATTTATTTCATGGCATTTTTTATTTTTAGGCATTATTAAATTAAAGATTATGTCTGTTTACGACCCGAGAGTAGATGCCTATATTGAAAAGGCCGCACCATTTGCACAGCCTGTATTGAATCATCTGAGGGAATTGGTTCATAAACATTGTCCTGATGTTGAAGAAACCATTAAATGGGGCTTCCCTCATTTTGAGTACAATAAACGGCCGCAGTTTCACATGGCTTCTTTCAAACAACACATGGCATTCGGCTTTTGGTTAGGCGGCATAATGGCCGACCCATTAGGCATTATACAAAAAGATGAAAAAAATGCTGCCGGTTCTTTAGGGAAAATTACTTCATTAAAAAATTTGCCTTCCGATAAAGTCATGGCGCAGTATATTAAGGAATCCATGAAACTGACGGACGAAGGTGTTAAAGTAAAAAAGGCGCCAAAAAAAGCAGCAACGGAAATGGAAGTCCCTGATTATTTTCAGGAGGCATTAAATAAAAATAAGAAAGCAAAAGCGGCTTTCGAAAAGTTTTCCGCATCTCATCGCAAAGAATACCTGGAATGGATAACGGAAGCCAAACGAGAAGAAACAAGGCTAAAGCGCATGGAACAAGCGTTGCAATGGCTGGCGGAAGGAAAGCCCAGGCATTGGAAATATCAGTAAATCCAGATTAAACCGCATCGCTCAATCAGTAAATGCTTCATGAATCTCAATACATTTCATTTACTTTTGCGCAGTGAATGCACTGCCTAAAACTACTTTAATAATTGTTCTGTTCAGCTTATTCCATTGTTGTGCCAATCCTCTTTTTGCACAGCAACGGAATGATACCTTGAAGGAAGTGGAGATAAGAACTACATTGATAAAAGATACTGCGATTGATAAGAAAAGCGATTTCAGTGCTACTCAATCTTTTCAGACCATTGGAAGAGAATATAAAGATTTATATGAATCGCAATCGCTTGCCAATCTTTTATCCCAACAAACCTCCGTTTTTATAAAATCTTATGGCGTCAACAGCATGGCTACGCTTTCATTGCGCGGTGCTTCAGCAGCGCAATCTGCTGTTCTGTGGAATGGCGTTCCAATCATGAATCCCGCTTTAGGCGTTGCCGATTTGTCTTTATTGCAAACAGGCCTGTTCAGTGATATTACATTAAAATATGGAAGCTCTGCTGCATTATATGGAAGCGGGAATGTAGGCGGCGCTTTATTGCTGGATAATCAATATCCAGATTTTACTGCAAAGAAAAATATTGGTATAACTGCAGGCGTCGGCAGTTATGGTTCTCAAAACCTGGGATTGAATACTTCTTTCCAGAATGAAAAATGGACTGTTCATTTAAATGGATTTTATCAGAAAGCTACTAACGATATTTCTTATAAAGATGAATCGGGAAACAATAAAAGGCTTGAAAATGCTGCATTGCAGGGTGGGGGAGCTTTACTGTCTGTTGATTACAACCTGAAAGAAAAATGGAATGCCCAAAATAATGAAAGAATATATGGTAAGCTTTGGTGGCAAACTTATGACCGTGAAATTCCACCCGCAATGTTTGAATCTTTTTCTGACAAGCAACAAAAGGACGCATCTTTAAGAACATTGTTGGGCTATGAAAAGAATACAAGAAGAAGTACGTTTTACGTAAAAGGTTCTTACAATAAAGAGTCCTTACATTATGAAGATAGCGCTGTGTCATTGGACAACAGGAACAATGTTCATCAGGTGTATCAGGAAACAGGTTTTAAATATCGCCTGAATAATCCTGATAAACAAATGAGAGAAACATGGATGAAGCCTGCTGTGCATCAGGTGTTGATTTTTGTTCCGATGCAATTTGCATTAGCAGAAGGCAACAATATAAGCAGTAATGAAACCCAGTTCAGACCTGCGATTGCGGCGGCATATAGTTTTGAAGGCATGCAAAGCAGGCTTAAAGCAAATGCCTCTTTCAGGCAGGAATGGGTGAATGGAACGACGGCACCGCTTTTGCCGGGAGCTGGTGTAAGCTTTGCTTTGTTAAATGACAAGAAAGTAAATAAAAAAGAAAACAGTTCTTTGATATCCTTGCTCATCAGAGGTAATGTACAAAGGACTTACCGTATCCCTACATTGAATGAATTGTATTATTTCCCGGGTGGGAACCCCGATTTGAAGCCCGAACAAGGCTGGAGCCAGGATGCAGGTTATACTTTTCAGTTCAAACATAATTATAATGATAAAAAGGCATTCCTGTTTTTACATGAGTTGAATGGCTTTAACCGGAATATTCAGGACTGGATTTATTGGCTGGGTGGCGCTATATGGACGCCGCATAACATCGCCAAAGTACATAGCCGCGGTATTGAAACCAATAACAGAATCAGTTATAGCGCCGGACAATTCAAATTCAATCTTGGCTTGAATTATACCTACGTTTTATCAACAACCGAAGCTTCTTATCTGCCGGGCGACGGGAGTATAGGTAAGCAAATTCCTTATACGCCACGATACAATGCTCAAGGCAATTTTGGCATTCAATGGAAAGGTAATTTGTTTGTAAACTGGAACCAGACCTATACCGGTTACAGATTTGTAACGGTTGATGAATCCCAATACTTAGACCCTTATTTTACTGCCAATATTCAGGTAAGTTACGCGATATTACTATCAAAATATAAATTGCAGATGATAGGCCAGCTTCAAAATATTTTTAATACTGATTATCAGGTTGTAAATGCAAGACCTATGCCCGGCAGGAACTTTTCATTGCAGTTGAGGATGGGTATTTATTAAGCCTTTATTATTAATCATGTTTTTCTCATGTCCCCTTCCCCTTTGGGGGAGGTCGGGATGGGGTTTTCAATCAGGATAATCCATTAGGCATTTAATTAATTACATTTGCAACCATACAAAGCTATTATGAACCAGCATGATTTTACGCTACGTGAAGTAGAAGTGACGCGGTATATAACGCCGCTTCGCGAAGGTGGTTCCATGCCTGCAATTGTAAGCTGCAGCGATGATTTTCTATATGTGTTGAAGTTCAAAGGCGCCGGACAAGGGCGTAAAGCTTTGGTGGCAGAAGTTATAGGTGCGGCTATTACACGATTAGTAGGTTTGCGTATCCCTGAATTGGTTATTGCCGATTTGAATGAAGACTTTGCAAGAGCGGAAGCTGATGAAGAAATTCAGGATTTGATTAAGTTCAGTGTCGGCATCAACCTGGGCATGCACTATCTTAAAGGCGCTATTACCTTTGACCGGAATGTAACTAAAATAAGTGCTGAAGAAGCCAATAAGGTAGTCTGGCTCGATGCCTTTCTCATGAATGTTGACAGAACCGTACGCAATACCAATATGCTTATCTGGCAAAAGGAATTATGGATGATTGATAATGGCGCAGCATTGTATTTCCATCATAGTTGGGATAACTGGCAAGAGATGGCATTAAAGCCATTCGTTCAGATTAAAGACCATGTATTGTTGCCGGAAGCGGATAATGTTACAGATGTGAATACAAAAATGAAAAGCATACTTACGGAACGGGTTTTTGAATCCATACTTGGAAGCATTCCTGATGAATGGCTGACGGATGAGGCTATGAATCTCAGTGCAAACGATTCAAGGAAAGTATATGTTCAGTTTTTGATGAACAGAATAAATCATAGTGATAATTTTATAAATCAGGTAGCCCATGCAAGAGAGAACCTTATATGAGTACGCCGTCTTACGTTTAGTACCTCGGGTAGAACGTGAAGAATTTATAAATATCGGTGTGATATTATTTTGTAAACAGCAAAAGTTTGCAGGTGTTAAATATGTGCTGGACGAAGAAAAACTGAAGGCGATTTTCAAAAATGACGAGATGTGCATTGCAACCATCAAACAAAACCTGCAGTCCTTTGAACAGATTTGCGCAGGCGATTCAAAGGCCGGTAAGATTGCGAACCTGCCTTTAGCAGAGCGTTTCAGATGGCTTACTGCAAAAAGAAGCACCATTATTCAAACCTCAGCGGTTCACAGCGGACGTACCTATGATGCCGTACAAACTTTGGAAAAACTGTTTGAAGAATTGGTGTTATAATCATTTCGATTTTTCATACTCGTCCTTTGTCATTCCGGAGGAATCTAAAATAGCACCCACATGGATTCTTTACGGAATGATGATTGAATTGTTTAATGACAGAACTTATTTTTTACTCTTTCTTTTACTGATTAGGATCATGTCCTGATCTTTCCTGTAACATTTTCGGGTTGTTTCTGTATTTGATATCTATAAAAAAGTTTGCAGGTAGCATTAGCAGCAAAACACAAATAATTGAGAATATTGAAAGCCTTATAAGCATCTGTTTATAGAATAAAGAGGGCTTACTTAGTTGTTTAATAATAACAGGAATCAATATAATGACTGATTGCGCTATTCCAAACGTAAGCATAAGAGAAGAGCCAGCCCAATAGCTCATTCGGAATAAAATAGCTAATGCCATAACAGAAAGGCAATAGCAAACAAGAAACAATGCAACTTTTTGTTTCCATCCAACGGGATTAAATACAGAATTATTTGGTGCTTTTATTGATGGGAAAATAGAATTGTCAGAAGCATATTCAACTACAAGTGGTTTAGTTACTATTAAACCTATTCCAAGCTTACCTAAGCTTATTACGCTAATAAACATATAAATAAATGCCAGCGAGCAATAGGAGATTGTCATGAAAAGAGTTGTGCCGGGAAACCCAAATAAGTTTATTACAGCCATTAAAACGCTTGTAATCAATAATATTCTTTCTAATTTTCTCATGGATATTTATAGTTTATATTGCTGCGAAATTTGAGAAAAACTTCTACTCAATTTTAATGTTACAAGATTCCCTTTACTTAAAAGCTGTTTAAAGAATTATAATTGTTTCTGCTTTTTCATACTCGTTCTTTGTCATTCCGGAGGAATCTAAAATAGCACCCACATAGATTACTTGCGGAATGACAAGATGGGCTGTGAAGTTGGTAGTTTTAAAAGAATGCTAATGCCATATAAAATCAACTAAAGTTTACTTTAGAGTAAAGCTTTGGTTTAAATAATATTTTCCAAATGGTTGAAAAAGATTTGACAACTTTTTAAATTTGTCAAATCTCATTAACGCTTGTGAAAACGCCACTTAATTTAAAAATTGCTACACCTTCTTTCTTAAAATCAGCAGTCGTTTGAAACCCGGTTTCATTTTCCCTCCAGCTAACATTCACTTCAATGTTTTCATCCCTTACAGGAACTAATAATTGTAAAAATTTAATTTGATTTCCTTTTTGAAATAATAAAGAAGAGGAGCGTTGTTCTTCCAGCAATTCCTTCACTATCTGAATCATGCAAACTCCCGGCACAACCGGCTTGTCCGGGAAATGTCCTTTGAATATTTCATGGTCGGGATTTATATGAATGACAGCCGAAAGGCCTTGTTCCGAAGGAATCAATAACTGAATAGTATAAAAATTATTCTTCAACATTCTCAGGAATTATTCTTTTTAAGTTGATAGTAAAGTTTGCTTTGAGATGTTTAATCTTTATGCTTTCAGGCAATGTTTTTAAAGCAGTACCCGCTGCAATATCCATCAATATCACTTTTTGTTTATCGTCAGCATTTTCGATACCTGTCAATTCGTTCTTCTTATTAGTTACATAATAAACAAAACCTTTCTCAAGATTGAATTTAGTGTAAAACAAATCCGGATTATTGTCGAAAGTATATTGCCCTTCTGATTGTTTTTTAATATGCTTCACAAGGATTAATTCAAAATCCTTTTTCAATGTTTTTATCAAAGCTGCTTTATTCATCTGGTCAATGATGGAATATACCTTGAAGGAATCATGCTCATCCCAGCCAAAATCAAACAAGGTAGCCCCCATTTCAGATTGGAAGACGACGCGTGTGCTTTTATCTTCTAAAGTCTTCAGATACAATATGCCGCTTAAATGAAATTTTTTGATAGCAAATTTCCCATCCACCTCACAACGATATAAAGCCTTTTCAAACACAGGCCTGAAATCATTAGCTGTCAAAGGTTTGGTGGCAGCAACTTCCTGCCTGTTGGTATATATTTTCTTATGACAGGCAGCAAGACAAAAGATTAAGCTAACGAATGCTAAATAGCGCATAGGGAAGAGTCGTGTTTATTTTTTTATTAGTAAAAACCATTTCGGTATAGTCGCCGCCGTTTTCATTCATCACCAATTTTGAAACGCTGTTATCTGCCTTTTCAATATAAACATCTATACGTGCAAACAAGTTTTTCATACTGCTATTGGCCGGCGTCAATTGCATCATGTATTGCGTTTTGCTTTCAAATGCTTTAACCGCGAAATCTTTATTCCCAAATACCGTTCCACGCATACAATCCATCATCACTTTGTTTACAGATTGCATGGTTTTGCTGTTGCGTGTATTTATTTTATTGGTCTTGTTTTCATCGCGCACCATTATTTGTCCGCCACTCATTACCAATAAATACTGAAACGGGCTGGTATATTCAATGCGTATCTTATCTTCTCTTTTAAAGTAAAACTTCCCTTTGGAATTTACCTTGTCATTCATCATCTTCATATGCTTCACCTGACTGAAATCACTGGAAATTGTTTGCGTGCTTTTGGCGGAATTTGCCAGAGAGGATTGTAAGGACATAGTATTCACAACATCTGAAAACCCTTTGGGAGCTTGCGCCTGAGTTGTAAATGCAATGGATGATATGAATAAAAAGATGAAAGTCGCAACTGAAAAACGATATCTGAACATGTACTTCATTTTAACCGCAAAGGTAATTCTTTAAAATGCCTGAAATGATATAAAGTCGTTAATATAAGTTCATATCAGCTCTGGCTATTGTTCATTTTCTTCATCATATTCATAGTCAGCAATAAAATAGTTATCCCGGCCAGTCCTAATCCAATCCAGACAATCATCTTGTCTTTATTGCCATTATATTCATCTTTGTCTTCCTGTTGCTTTGACTGTACGTTTTGAACATCAATACTTTTAATGTCAGAAGGGATATTCTTGTTGAAATATACAAGGTCGTAAGACGGTGGAGTCAGCAACGAATCTCCGAAATATAAAAAGTATGCTTTATCCTTGTCTAATTTTGCAGTAATAGTAGTGCCAAGCTGATAGGCTTCGATTGACTTGAAATGCAAGGGAGCATCATCTTTGTTTACAATTTGAATGATAAATGAATCACATTTTTCATTACCTAAGAAATTGGAGCAATCAATATTATTTACATAATTCGAGGATAGCTCTGCTTCCATTGTTACCGGATTGTAGGCTCTTGCCTTCTTTTTCAATCCGGATGAAGACCCTGAATAATCACTGTAATAATCCGCTGCAATAAATTTCTTTATTATAACATTACGAAGGAACATCTCCGGAGCATCTATAGTAAAAGCCAATCTGTCAATCTTATTGCCGGGTTTGATTTTGAAGTGAATAAAAGTAGATTTATTACTGTCAGATACCGTATAGCTAAGGCCATTCACACGTTGGAATACCGCAGGAATGGTAGCATTGTCATTATTGCCAATCCGTATAATATTCAACGGCGATTCATTGTTGTTATTCCTGATTTCTATCTTATAAAATCCGTAATCAGTTTTAGGAAACTGTAATGATTTACGGACAGTTGTATTATTATTGTCTCCGTAAGATTCAAAATAGAAGCTATCCCTTACCACGAACCAATTGTCTTTATTGTCGCTGCCACTGATGCGTATAAGCCTTGAAGCATCCGCATTTTTCATTTCAAAAAGAAACTGGCCTATAGAATCCCTGTTTTTATTTTCAACAATAATAATGTCTTTATTGCCTTCCCTTGTTTGATTGTAGGAATAAGTGTTGAAAGTGGTATGTTGTTCGTATAAATGCTCTTTATTCAAAAGATACGGAATTTCCGTTCCGTCATTATCAAATAACCTCAAATCCTGCAGTTGATTATTGCAGTACGCAACAACATCAGCATTGATTTTTATCTTATAAAAAGCATTTACAGTAACAGGATTAACTTTTGCTTTATTACTGAAATGCTGGGCCCACGAGGATATCGGCAGGATTATTGTTGTAATGATTATTATAAAACGTTTCATGTTTATTTTTTATTAGAGTCAGTAGGCGTTGTTTCGTTTTGAGTATCGCTGTCAACAAACAATCCTTTTATTTTTTGATACATGAAGGATACAATCAGAAGTATTACACCAAGTATAATGAAGGCAGCAATCTTTCCACCTTGTCCCACATTCGATATATCATACACAAAAAGCTTAAGAATAGTCAGTGAGAATAATGCAAGCGAAATGATACGCAATGTTTTTATCCTGTGGCGCATACCCAGTAACATCAATAACAAAGAGCAAATGCTCCAGATAATCGGAAGCGCAACTTTATTTGGTTTGGTGGCAAGTCCATGAACATCAAATCCAACCTGATAGGATTGAGTCACCCATATATTAACAGCTTCCGCACTGAATGTAAATACGATTATTGCTGTTATGCCCCATGCCATTGCATTGAATTGCAGGTCTGTTTTCCTGTAATTTTTATTTACAAATGAAACAACCATATATGCTGCAATCATTGCAAGCAAAGGCATACAATAATGCCAGAAAAAGAGTCCCATCTTACCTTGAAGCAATAGTTCATTTCTCAGGCTGATAACAGTATAAAAACCAATCGGGTAAATAACCAGGCTTGCCGCCAATGCCGCCATTGTATAAAGCCTGATATGAGGATTGTTTCTTTTATTGACAATAAACATCAGTACAATCATAAACAGCAGCTGGAAGTTCCACAACATCATTTGTTTGAAATTATTGTTGCCCGTCAGCACAAATGACTGATAACTTACTTCCAGATGCAGGCTTACATATACCAGCACGATTAACAGGATATTGATAAAGCTGATATAATACCGCATTGGTAATAATCCCCACATCAGCGTGCTGTCTTCATCTTTTTTCAATAATTTTCTGTTTAGGAAAATAGCTAAGCATACTACTGTAGCAGTTATGAAGGCTTTGTTGAACAAGATGTACAACGGATTGATTTGAACAGAATAGTAATCTTTATTCCAATCCATAACCAGGCTTATCAATGTCAAACCTAATATTACAACGCTGGCATTCTTTAATAATGCTATGCCCGTTTTGGTTCCCATCCAATACATCACCACTAATTCACAAGCCCAGAACAATGTTATATAATTGCCATCCAATTGCAGCGGCCCGGTAAGACTGAGGAATGTGAGCACCAGACCTATCAGCAGAAATACAAGATTTTTGTCGATGTTCTTTCTGCGATAGAATATATAAGCGAACACGAAATTGAATGCAGACAAAGCAAGCGTAAAGCTTCCCTGATATTTCCCGTTTTGAATAAAATGCAGGAAGTAAAGCCCGAAGCCGAGATAAATGAAGGAATTGCTGAGCAGCAATACGATTTCCGTATAGCCGAATTTCCGCTGATGACGCAAATTGTATATAATGTGCATTCCGAAGAAGGTAAGGAAGAACAGGCTGATGAATAACATGCCGTCCGCTGCTTGTCCTTTTGTTGCATCAAATGTATGCAAGGCCCATCCTCCGAAAATCAATACAGTTAAAGCATAGCAAATGATATTAATGATATTCCATTTCTTGAAATTGGCAAGAACGAACATGCCGCCATTTAATATCAGCAGATAAGAGAACAAGACCTGATAATTTCCAGAGCCATTGCTGACGAAGAACGGCGTACCGAAACCGCCAACTATAGCTATTATCGCCAGTTCTTTTTTATCATAAATAACAGAAAGGATTACTGTGATGAGTGTTATGAATACCATGATACCAAATGCCGCTGCCTGCGGTATCAATTGATAGGCCTGATATGCTTCGTATATGGAAAAATAAAGAACAGCAATACCGCCACCTGCAAGTATAGAACTAAATGCCCTGTAATTCTTTGCCAGCCTGTGTGCGAAGCCCAGCAATATAGTTCCTGACACAATACCAATCATTATTTTGCCTGCATCTGTGATAAGGTTCCGGTCTATGGCCCACTTCACGGAAAAGAAAATTCCTAAAACCAATATGGTGATACCGACAATGCTTATGAGTTTTTCACCAATAAATTGTTCAAAATCTGTTTTCTTTTTGGGTGGCGGTGGAGCGTAAGGCCGGTTTGTTGCAGCTATCGTTTCAAATGTGTTATTAACATCCGTTGTAACAGGTTCTGCCTCGGTATATGTAGCAACCGGCTCTTCTTCAATCAGCTCCGGTTCTGTAAATGCTTCAGGTATTCCAGTTTCTATTGTTTCCGTTTTTTCTTCCGCTTCAACGGGTTCAATTATGGTTGGAATTTCTTCCGGAGGAGTTGGCTCTTTGATGATTTCAGGAATCGTTTCATTTATTGTAATCGAAGGAACATCTTCTGCCGCTTTTCTTTGCCAGCGTGTATCAGCATCCGGTGGCGTCTGTTGGTTCGACACATCAGACGATATTGAATCCAGCGTCGATTGAAGCTTTTCGATCATCAGCTTCAGCTGAATAAATTCACTAACCCCTTGGTCGGTTCCAGAAGGTTTTTGTGGAGATTGTTCACTTAAAGTTTTCAGGTATCTTTTGATTGCAAGAATCTCATTATTGAGATTGGATATTTTTGAGTTACTGCTCGATGCAATAAATATGGGTATTACTAAAATAACGATAATAACAAGTATTATCAAAACTATTGCTCCCTCCATTGTAAATCAGGTTTATATGGAAGTAAAGATAGGAAATATGCTTATTCGATGCGTATTTGTAAACTGAAATGCATTATTAAGTAAATCAGAAAAGCGATAGCTGATTGCCTTTTAATCTCCTGAATTGTGACAAGTCATATTCAAACCTGCTTTCGTTCAGATGAAATTTCCGGCAGTATAACTTGAATTGTTGTCTGATGATTTCTGCAAATTGTCCTTCACCGCGCATCCTCGTTGTAAACCTGCTGTCATTCACCTGGCCGCCGTGGCAGGCTTCTATCTGGTGCCATACTTTGTCGGCTCTGTCAGGCAATGTTTTGAAAAGCCAGTCTTTGAATATTTCTCCGATAGCGCCATTCAACCGTACAATAGTATAGCCCGCCCATTTGGCTCCCGCTTCCGCTGCGGCTTTCAGCGTATCATGCACATGCATATCGTTCAGGCCGGGAATAAGCGGAGCGTTCATTATACCAGTCGGTATATTGTTCTTGCTAAGTGTTTCAACGACTTTTAAACGACTTTTATAGCTTGCTGTTCTTGGCTCCAGGATCAATCTCAGTTTTTCATCAACCGAAGTAATGGAAGTATAAACACAGATTAAATTCAGTTTAGCCAACTCTTGTATAATATCGAGGTCACGGAGTACCAAAGCATTTTTTGTGATGATGCCTACAGGATTTCTGAACTCAAGGCATACTTCAAGAAGCTGTCTGGTCAGTTTCATCTTGCGTTCAATAGGTTGGTAACAATCGGTATTACCCGAAAGCGAAACCGGAGCAGGCGTCCAGTTTTTATTTTCAAAATATTTGCGGAGCAATTGCGGTGCATTGTGCTTCACCACAATCTTGCTTTCAAAATCAAGTCCGGCGCTGTAACCCCAGTATTCATGTGAGTTTCTTGCATAGCAATAAATGCAACCATGCTCGCATCCCTGATATGGATTGAGGGAAAAAGCCATGCCAACGTCCGGGCTTTTTACCGTATTGACAATGGTCTTGCTTTCATCGTAAATATATTGGGTTTTGCGTTCGTTCTCTTCCCAGTCATCTATGCCCTCTACATGGTCTTGTCCGTATTCACCCTTAAGGAAATGGTTTTTGGGGTTTATCTGCGCACCTCTTCCTTTTATAAAACTATTGTCTTTCTCCTCAGGATGCATAATCATTCCTTTCTTCTTTTGGTAATAAAAATGTCTCAAATCATTTTTTGATTTGAGACATAAAATTAACCATTTTCTGTGCCAAATGATGGCGTATTATTGTTTAAGGCTCCTGACCTTTTGCTCAAATTCATCTTTGCACGGCTGAATGTCATCTTTAAATCGCGATAAAGACGTATCGCCGCTTTTATTAAATGTTCTCCATTGGTCTGCATTCATTTTTGCATTCATTTTATCTCCCACACAATTACAATATTCCTCCACATAATGACGGCCTTTTTCATTCGCGACAGTAGAATCTTTGGCATAACTTGTAACACACCCTTTCACAAAGTCATTTCTGTACGTATCCCTGGAGGGCTGACAGGCAGCAAATGTTATAGTTGTTATGAATAGCGTTAAAAGTATCCTTTGCATTGTTTTTTAAATTTGAAGGCGAAAATACGATATATCATCCTCAGGTTAATCTTTATCTGTAGAAAGATCATCTAAAAACCCATAATAATCTACAACCTTATTCCCCTGCGGTATTTCATTGTAAGCCCTGTATATAACATACTTTTTATTCTGGTCAATTCCTTTGAAAACACTGCCTATTCTTTTTCTTATTAATTCATTCTCTGCTTTCAAACGGGCAATTTCTTTCAAAGGAACAATCGTTTTATAATACACCATAGGAAAGACTCCCGCATTAGAAATAATTTGTGGTGCTACCTTAAGTATTTCAGGTTTGGTGTCGATTGTAATGATGGGAACAGGAAAGATGTACTTAGCTGCCGCTATCCTATTAATGTAATCGAGGTAATTGTTTATAGCGGAATCAGATTTATATTTTAACGTCTCTCCATTTGGCTTGGAACAGCTTTGGGCCATCATGATATTCAAATGCGCATCCACAATATTTGAATCCTTCATGCATCTTCTTGCATTGGCAAAAAGACCTCTGGCATTTTTCCCGAAGAAACTGTAATCGCTGAAATATATGATATTGATAAGCCAGTTAGGGCCGTATTTTCCATAAATAACTGTAATAAGCACTTCATGGAAAGAATCTACATCTGCCACAAGCATTGAGGTATAAGATTCCTTATTGAGTGCCTGATATGAAAGGGTATACTCCATTCCTTTTCTGGAATTGTTTTCAATATTTACCAGTTTGTTTTCAAACGGAACTTTCGTGTAAAACTCGTCTAAAACTTTGAAATGCTTATTGCTGATGGCTTTTCCATAGGTTAATATAAGGGTGTCTGATCTGTCCTTATCCATTATATCGATTAATTTGTCGCTGGTAATATTTTTAAAGGAACTCATGTTTCCGTCCATTAAAGCATTTATCAATGCTTCGTTGGTTTTTTGCACTTCACTTTTTATGTTTTTGTCAATCTCGGAATTTTTAGCTGTATCCTGTTTAAAAGGCAGATTGCAACCAGGCAAAATGCATAATGCTATTAGCATCAATAATAACAAACGGTTCATTTTTCAAGCGATTAAAGGGTATTTATAAAAATAACATCTTGCAAAAATGCAAATCCCGCACAAATTAATGTTTGTGCAGGATTTATGATAATTTTTGAAGACGAAAATAGGAGATGCAATCTCACCGGAATATCGCGTTGTTATTTCAGTCTTTTTCTTTTAGGGCGCTTATTCAATTTTGCCGAAAGCTTGAACATCAGCAACCTGGTGAACAAAATAACAAAGGCCACAACCGGACTGATAAATGAAAGTATTATTGCAAGAACTCCGTTTCCCATTGCAATATTGCAGGACATCCTGTTTTCTTTATTAATCTCCGTTGTCAGCGTTTCCTTCATAAACTCAGGATGATCCGAAGCATAGTCCCAGATAAAATTCTGAAAAAGAGTTATCAGGAAAATATTAAAGCTGTAAAGAAACATAGCCGGCTTATCAAAGAAATGTGCGCTTATTAACGTAGTTGTAAATGGCAGCAACACTATAAACAAGAGCCATCCTATGTTGAAGAACAGCAACCTCCCGTTGATTTGTTTGATGTACACAAAGAATTCGTGATGTATTTTCCAGAAGACAGCTATAATCAGGAAAGAAAGAAAAAACGCTACGAACTTTTGCCATGATGCCGCTATGTCGGCAAAGGTCAGATGATCTTCTGATGCCTTTGCAATCTTCAAATCCAATGCCAGCAATGTTATGGCAATAGCCACAACCGCATCGCTGAAAAACACGAGCCGTTCCAGCTCCAGGTTTCTTTCTTTGTTATTTTCCATAGCTGTAAAAATGAAGAAAGCACAATTTAAAAAATTGTGCTTTCTTATCTAAGAAAAAATCCGATACTTATTTTTTGAGTTCCTAAACGTCAAATTTGATTCCTTGTGCCAATGGCAACTGGCTGCCGTAGTTAATCGTGTTTGTCTGACGGCGCATATATGCCTTCCATGCATCAGAACCGCTTTCACGGCCGCCGCCTGTTTCTTTTTCACCACCGAATGCACCGCCTATTTCAGCACCCGACGTTCCTATGTTTACATTTGCAATACCGCAATCACTTCCTTTTGCAGAAAGGAATAATTCCGCCTCGCGCAGGTTATTGGTAAAGATAGAAGAAGAAAGCCCTTGCGGAACAGCGTTCTGCATTGCAATAGCTTCTTCGATATCCGTATATTTCAAAACGTATAAAATCGGCGCAAACGTTTCGTGCTGTACAATTGCATACTCGTTCTTTGCTTCAATAATACAAGGCTTTACATAGCAGCCGCTTTCATAGCCTTTGCCGCTTAAAACACCACCCGGCACCAATACTTTGCCACCTTCCTGTTTCGCTTTTTCAATGGCATTCAGGTAACTCTCAACAGCCATCTTATCAATCAACGGCCCAACGTGGTTATTGGAATCCAAAGGATCGCCTATTTTTAGCTGGCTGTAAGCCTTTTTCAATACCGCAATCGTTTTGTCGTACTGGCTTTCATGAACAATCAGTCTGCGTGTGGAAGTACAACGTTGGCCGGCAGTACCAACAGCGCCGAATACCGTTCCGGTCAATACCATTTTCAAGTCGGCATGTTCGGAAACGATAACTGCATTATTACCGCCCAATTCCAGAATGCTTTTACCAAAGCGGCCTGCGACTGTTTTACCAACTTCTCTGCCTACCGGCGTTGAACCTGTAAAAGAAACCAGGGCTACTCTTGCATCACTGCTCATCAAAGGACCTGAAGCATTTCCCTGTACCAGACAGCTTACGCCTTCAGGAACATTGTTTTTCTTAAGGACAGATGTGATAATATTTTGGCAGGCAGTGGCAGTCAATGGTGTTTTAGGGCTTGGTTTCCATACGCAAACATCACCGCAAATCCATGCCAGAGCCGCATTCCAGCTCCAAACGGCAACCGGGAAATTGAATGCGCTGATAATACCCACAATGCCTAACGGATGATATTGCTCGTACATACGGTGGTTAGGGCGCTCGCTATGCATAGTCAGGCCGTAAAGCTGACGGGAAAGGCCAACTGCAAAATCGCAGATGTCAATCATTTCCTGTACCTCGCCCAATCCTTCCTGTAAACTTTTCCCCATTTCATAAGAAACCAGGCTGCCTAATGCTTCCTTATTCTTACGCAGTTCATCACCCATCTGACGCACAATCTCACCGCGTTTCGGAGCAGGCCAGCTACGCCATTCCGTAAAAGCGCTCTGAGCTTTCTCAATGATTTTATTATAAGTTTTATCGTTGACTTCTTCTGTTTTTGCAATCAGTTGTCCGTCAACCGGAGAATAAGATTCAATGACAGCGCCACCGCCTTTTATCCATTTGGTACCTGTAGATGCGCCCGGATTCATAGGTTCGATGCCCAATGAAGTCAATACTTTTTTGATATTCATATTTATCTGATTTTATTATTTTGAAATTGGATGCGCAAAGGTAAACATTCTTAAATTAAAAGAGTAGAGCCGGGCAAGGTGATTACCGGATATAGAAGTACTATTGATGCAGGTTATTTGTGCCCTCGGTTGCGTATCGGCTTCCGCCATAGCATTTCTAAATTAATCTGTTTCTCTCCGGCATAGTTTATTGAACAAAAAGCTTTCAGGGAATTGCTGACCCCTTTCAACGTATTACCAAATCCTTTCAATGCAATGCAAAACCCTTTCAAAACCTTTCTTTTCTTATTATTTCATCGTCAACTCCGATTATTTGAGCGTCAGGTCTTATTATGCTGCATTCCACTGTAATTATTTCAGTTGCAGATACGATTATGCAACCTTCGGATGTAATTATGGCATGATGCATTATTATTATTTATATGTTTTGTTTGATTATTCTACCTGCCTACTCGATTATTTTACTGATGACTGTAATTATTTCAGTTGCAGGTACGATTATTTAACCGTCGGATGTAATTATGGCATAACGCATAGCGATTATTTTTATGTCATCAAGGTTTTACAAAAAGACAATGGAATAATCTTGTGTCTGTCTTGATAGAAACATAGGTCGTAGCGGAATATTACGACCGTAAACTGCATTATTAGTGATTAAGTTTCGTTTATAACAGCGGCAATATCATTTATCCGGGAGCAACCGTTTTTTTGCAGTAAATGTTTTCTTCTTTCCGGCTAATCCTTATAGGTTTTAGAAACCTATAAGGATTCTACTAAAAACATAACTAAAAGACATTTGGCATGATTGTATCAGACCGGTAATTTCATTCAGAAAAACTTGTCAATGTTGTGCCGTCGTAGCGGTATAGTCCCATGCCCCTTGTTCCAAGCCAGATATTATGCTCTTTATCTTCCAGCATAAAAGAAACTTCGTGGTTAGTGATTTTTGTAAATAATTTTTCATTCGCCATAGCAGACTGTCTGTAGCACCAAACGCCGCCAAGCGTATCTCCGATATCCTTTCCATAATCTGATGCCATCCATATATTTCCTGCATTGTCCTTTAAAATAGTTGTAAGCGAGTTATTCAGCAATTCTTTAGGCTGAGGGAAACTGGAAAAAGATGTTTCGCCAAAGTTATTTGCAGCAGGATCGCAAAACAAGGCGCCATGTATTCTTGTGACAAAGATTAAATTCTTGTTTTTATCTTCAATTATTTTACGAAACCAAACTTCATTTTGAGGCTTAAAGCTCACCAGATTGCTTCCGTCATAACGGCAAATTCCCTCCTGTCCCGGAGGCATCCCGGAAGCAAACCATATGTTTCCCATTTTATCTTCTAAAATAGAGCTGACCATTTTAAGTTTAAGGCCGCTTTTGTTGATGACATCCGGATTGTCTAAAAAGCGGGTAAAAATATTTCCGTCGTAACAATACAGGCCATCTCCGGTGCCAAACCATATCTTTCCGCTTTTATCCTGATATATATCCCATACTGTTTCCTTCTTGGACTGTTCCGAATAATAATAATCCTTATTGTTGTTTGCTACAGTCATAAAACCTTTGCTGATAGTGAAAGGGGTAATTTTATTTCCGTCGTAACGGCAAAGTCCATCTCTTGTTCCAATCCAGATATTGCCGTTTTTGTCCTCCAAAAGAGAACTGATAAAATTGCAACTTAGCCCGTCCGCCACAGTAAATTGAGTGAACCATTTTCCGTCGTAGCGATAAAGACCTTCACCTGCTGTACCAAACCAGAGATTGCCATCTTTATCCTGCAAACCGCAGTGGACATTCTGGTATTGGTCTGTTCCCTGGGTTTTAGTAAGCTTCGGTTTTTTGCTTGTAAATGATAGGTTTCCTGCAACAACGGTATTCGGTTGCCACGGTTTTGTCTGTCCGTTACAAGACGTAAATAAAACAAGTACTAATATTGTACAGATCGGATTTTTTACCTTACTCTTTATCATTTGAAAGGTTAGTGCCATTGGTTAGGGCTGTTAAATAGTAAATTTAAAATATTTTACCCGGAGTAATCTGATAAATCAATTTTATAAGAAGACTTAACCAAACAATTGAGTGTAGTTCAATAATTGGCTGTTTGTTTGTATCGGTCGCAGCTGAATACAACGACGACAAACTGCATTACTTGCAATTAAGTTTTTATAAAATCCTTATAGGTTTCTAAAACCTATAAGGATTGGCCGGAAAAAATATAAACTATTGCTGCCTGACTTCTTTTACGCTTTCTCCTTTGCCTCAATAATTTGTCTCTGATATCCTTTTTTCTCGATGCGGAAATATAAACATAGAACCAAAGATAATTCAAGATATCAAAAGGTAATCAAGTGTGTCTGTCGCAACGGATCCTACAGCAGTAAAAAGCATTATCAGTAATTAAGTTTTGTGTGACAAGTCCAGTGTTGTTTAATTAAGGTTTTATAAAGTAGCATCTTCTATAGGTAATATATACTAAGCCAGAACAGGCTTACTTTACCGGAAATCCACAACGAAACTCATGTTAGAATTTTTTAACTTATTCTGAGCGGATATTAACTGCACGGTATCCAGTACTTTATGTTTCCCACGTTTATTAATGGCCATATTTCATCAACAATATCCCGATATGCATGTTGTTGCTTATATGTTTAAAATTTGTGGGCCATGTCAGAAGAACCGAATGCGGAAGTGAAATTTTTATTTAACAGGTATGAGCAAGCGCTCAGGAACAGCATTGCAGATGATGCACTTAAATTTGGTCAACTATATTTCAATGCTTTGCGGCATGGAGAAATGACTGACGCAGATAAAGAGCAATTGCAAAATGATATATTACTATGTTGTGTTAATAAAAAGATAGAATGAGCTTATTTGTGATTTATTTCACTTTAATGACATTCAAACCTGTTAACTTCATGTTGCTTTAGCTGCTTTAACATGGAATGCTGCTTTGGCATATTGATAATTAAACAAAACCAATGTATGTCCGGGCAGGAGGAAATGCAGATAGAATCATTGTATGATGAATATTGTGCGGCAATTAACAGCGGAATTATTGAAGACATTTTAAGAGCAGGCGAGCTATATTTCACTGCATTACATAATGGCACTATGAATGAGGAAGACAGGGAACGATTGCAGAAAGATGTTTTGTTGTGCGCCGCAAGAAGAAGTAAAGTTTGATGCGCCATTACTGGCGGTTAATATAAAGAGTTAAGTCCGACGGCTTAGCTCTTTTTCTTTTCCGGAATCAGTAATCGCGCCTTGAATGATGGCTTTTGTCAATCCGACTTTATATGTTTTATATCTTGCCTTATATGAAAATGGGCAGGCAGCAATTCCATTTTATCTTTTGCTGTCTGCCCATTTGTATGGTATGTAACCTTATTTCAGGTATTCATCAAAGTAATCCGTAATCTTCTGCATCAGATGCACACGGTCTTTTCCAAGCACATTATGTTCATGGCCGGGATAAACAAAGTAGTCCAGCTGAACGCCATTGTCCACACATGCTTTCACAAACTTCATGGATTGTTGCCATACCACAACAGGGTCTTGCGCACCGTGAATCATAAGCAATTTTCCATTCAGATTTTTCACCTTAGTAAGTAAGTTATTGTTTGCATAACCATCAGGGTTTTCCTGCGGTGTGTCCATATACCTTTCCGTGTACATCACCTCGTACATGCTCCAGTCAATAACCGGCCCGCCTGCCACGGCACATTTAAAGATGCCCGGATGACGCAGCATCATCGAAGTAGTCATAAAGCCTCCAAAGCTCCAGCCATGAATACCCATCCTGTTTGCATCTACATAAGGCAATGACTTCAGGTAATCCACGCCCTTTAACTGATCGTCCAATTCTGCTGTGCCCAGCTGACGGAAAGTTGCCTGTTCAAACTTCAGGCCACGGTTACCGCTGCCTCTGCCATCCATTGTAAAAACAATATAACCGTGTTGCGCCATGTATTCATACCACAGGTTGCCGCTTGCAGGGAAGCCGTTAGTAATTAATTGTACATGAGGTCCGTTGTATAAATAAACGATCACCGGATACTTTTTATGGGCATCGAACCCTGTCGGGTAAATGATTTTGCCATATAGAGGTGTGCCGTCATCCGCCTTCAGTTCAACGTTTTCAATCTTAGGCCTTTCGTAGCTTGCCAACGGATCAGCCGCTTGCAAAATAGTTTTATTCCATTTACTGTTAACTGCTTTTACAACGATATTTCTTGGAACATCAGCACTTTGATATTTATCCAGAACATAAGTACCCGCTTCATTTACAATAGCAGTATGAACCCCCGCTGCATTATCAAGCAAAGTCATTTTGCCGTTATTCCAGTTGACGCTGTAAATATGTTTTTCTTTCGCAGATTCCTTTGTAGCCGTAATGATAAGCTCTTTTGAACCTGCATTTTCACCAACTATTTCATTTACAAGCCAATCTCCCTTTGTAACCCCGTTTATCAGTTTGCCGTCTGTATTGTAATGGTACAAATGCATATATCCGTCCCTTTGGCTCCACCATACAAATTCATTATTACTGTTGGGTAAAAAAGTTAAAGCATGTTGTGGTTCTACATACTTTGAATCTGTTTCTTCAAATAAAGTGTTGACAAAAGCGCCCGTTTTTGCATCATACTTATTCAACCATAAATGATTCTGTTCCCTATTCAGTATGGCAATAAAAATGTATTGTTCGTCAGGGCTCCACGTAATGCAGGTCAGGTAATGATCTTTCGCCGTTCCCGTATTCAGGAAAACCGTTTTCTTCGTAATGGGATTATAAACACCTAATGTCACTTCATGCGAAGTGCCTCCCGCCATAGGATATTTGCCATCTGTGTTTTTCCCCGGATTAGTACTCCAATCAATAATCGGGTAATTATTGACCATTGTCTGATCCATTCTGTAAAAGGCTACCATATTACCTTTTGGTGAAAAGAAAATACCCTCCGCTATGCCGAATTCATTTCTGTGCACCTTCGCGCTTCCATAAAGAATATCCTTGTTCGGTTCATTTGAAATTTGTTGCGTCTTTCCATACACATCCACCATAAACAAATTATTGTCGATGGTATATGCTATTTGCTTTGAATGATTATCTACCTGTATGTTCTCGGCATTTTCAGGCAGGGAGCACCATTTACTGAACTCCCATCTGTTGTTTTTTAAAGTGCCGGTGTAGTAATCATTTCCATCGCTGAAATAACACTCATTCCTTTTAATCCATTCAACAGAAGGTAATGCCGTTAAAGGCTTGCTCAAAGATAAGCCATTGTTGATGTCCGTTAATCTTAACAGCGTATCCGCCTTCATCTGAGGAACTATTGTTCTTAACAATGCTTCCTGCTCTTTGCTTCCCACCGCATACACATAAGCATCTGTGCCCGGTATCCAGTTTAGTTGTTTTAAGTTTTGCGGTGCCAGATTGGTTTTAATGCCCAATGTTGCTTCCTGCATGGTGAATTGCTGATGCTGCGCAAAAGCCGGAACGCTTGCTGCTGCTATAAGTACAGATAATAAACTTTTATTCATGTTTCAAAAATAGAAAACGATCGCTAATAAAAAGGGTGAATTTATGGGGGATTGAAAGCATTCCTGAAAATTATTAAAAATGATTTTCGTGATAAAATATGAATTCGTTAGTTTTATATCATGAATATAGAAGCGGAAGACGAATTATTATATCGTATTGCATTAACCCATACCGATCAGATTGGCTATAAGTTCGGCAGAAGGCTCTTACATCTATTCGGCTCCGCAAAAGCAATATTCAATGCATCTCCCAAACAACTGAAAACTATTGAAGGCATTGGTGAGACAAAAGCAAAATTGTTTTCAGCAGCGCCCGATTTGAAAAAAGCAGCTGTTGAAGTTGAATTTATTTTAAAGCATAATATACAACCCCTTTTTATTTTGGATGATAATTACCCTGAAAAGCTTAAAGAATGCGATGATGCACCGCTGATGCTTTATTATAAAGGAACACAACCGTTGAAACACAAAAAAATGGTTGCCATAATAGGCTCCAGAGAAAACACCGACTACGGTGCAAGAATGACTGAAGAATTAATTGAAGGGTTAAAGCTAGAAGATATCATCATCATAAGCGGCCTTGCCCTGGGCATTGACGGAATAGCGCATAGAAAAGCCCTGCAAACAGGGCTTCCTACCATTGCAGTTGTGGCGCATGGGCTTGATACTATTTATCCTCCCCAACATAAGCATATTGCCCGCGAAATGGTGAAACATGGCGGATTGCTGACAGAATATCCATCCAAAACCATTCCCGATAAATATAATTTTCCCATGAGGAACAGGATAGTCGCCGGTTTGAGCGATGTTACCATTGTTGTGGAAACCGCGAAGAAGGGTGGGGCGATGATAACGGCAAAGCTCGCCGCAAGCTACAACCGTGAAGTAGCAGCCTTTCCCGGCAGAACCATCGATAAAAAATCGGAAGGATGTAATTATCTCATCAGGACAAATATTGCGCAACTGATAACCGGTGCAGACGATTTGTTGGAAATGATGAATTGGAAAAATGATAATCACGGAAAAGCTGTACAGGCAAAATTATTCAACCATTTAACAGATGAGGAAATGAAAATTGCGGATGTATTAGGCAACGCTGAAGGAATGCACATCGATGAACTGCTGTTAAAATCAAGCTTTAACCCCGCGCAACTATCTGCAATGCTATTGACAATGGAACTTAACGGAGCAGTGAAAGCATTGCCCGGCAAGCGCTTTAGGATGACATGAGGAATTATGGGCCTTTAGCTTCAATAACAATCATCCTATATCTAACATTTAATATCTAACATTTAAAAATGAACGACAATTCTACAAAATCAAATCCGATTAAACATTGGGCCGAAGACGACAGGCCAAGAGAAAAGATGCAACAAAAAGGATATGCCGCCCTTTCTGACGCAGAATTATTGGCAATATTGATTCAAAGCGGTACGAAAGAGAAGTCTGCCGTTGATCTGGCAAGAGAAGTATTGCAATTGGGAAACCAAAATCTTTCTTTTTTGGGCAAACTATCCCTGAAAGATTTTCAAACCATTAAAGGCATTGGCTTAGCACGGGCGATAGCAATAGCCGCCGCCTTGGAAATAGGCCGCAGAAGGCAATTGAGTGAAAGTATGGAACAAAAAATAATTACTTCCAGTAAACAGGCTGCCGATATATTCATGCCTTTAATGAATGACCTGCATCATGAAAAATTTGCTGTTCTTTGTCTGGGCAGGAACAATAAATTACTGCATGTTGAATTTGTAAGTTCAGGAGGCGTAACAGGCACTGTTGTTGACCCTAAAATAATCTTTAAAACTGCATTACAGTATTTATCCAGCAATCTTATCATTGCCCATAACCATCCTTCCGGAAATCTGAATCCGAGCAATGCCGATAAAGCAATTACCGAAAAAATAAAAGAGGGCGCCAGGCTTCTGGATATGACATTGATGGACCATGTAATTATTGCCGATAATAAGCACTTCAGCTTTGCGGATAATGGATTGTTGTAATTTAATATATTGATACTGCCTCGTTATCAATCGCATAGCCTTATCCTCCATCAGTTGCACAGACCATTGCGTCGGTTGCACAAACCATTGCATCGGTTGCACAGACCATTGCTTCGATTGCGCAGACCATTGCATCGGTTGCACAGACCGTTGCTTCGGTTGCACAAGCTCTTGCATCGATTGCACAGGCTTGTGCAACAAGTACCTCCAATTAAAACTATAATGAAAATCTATATTTCTGCCGCCGGTTAAGCATAATGCTCTGCAATGAACATTCTTATCATATCCAGAGCGGCATTGGAAGCCAATTCCTTATTGCGGAGCCTGTCGTAGAAAAAATGAAACTCCTTTGTAACCGTAATGTTTTTATTGCAAATTG
This sequence comes from Taibaiella lutea, assembly GCF_008629695.1. Taxonomy (GTDB): domain Bacteria; phylum Bacteroidota; class Bacteroidia; order Chitinophagales; family Chitinophagaceae; genus Taibaiella; species Taibaiella lutea. The sequence goes on along the minus strand of NZ_VWSH01000001.1, from coordinate 637,851 downwards.
CCATCCATACCAAGCCTACCGGCTTTTCATCAGTAGCGCCACCCGGCCCTAAAATACCGGAAATAGAAAGCGCAATATCACTTTTTAAAACCTCCCGTCCCTTTTCTGCCATTTGTTTTACAGTTGCCTCACTTACTGCACCCGCCGTCATCAAAGTTTCATGCTTTACACTCAATAAATCCTCTTTTACCTCATTTGCATAACTCACTATCGAGCCCTTGAAGTAGGCCGAGCTTCCGGCAAGATTAGTTATTTTATTGGCAACATAGCCGCCTGTACAGCTTTCGGCCAGGCTTAAAGTCAGCCTGTGCTCCTTCAGCGCATTTGCAACTATTTCCTCCAAGGAAATATCCTCTGTTGCAGCAATATAATCGCCTAATCTTTGTTGTATCAGCTGCGCTCTGATCTCAACCTCATGTTCCATTTTAGCTTTGTCCGATCCTTCACTTGTTAATCTCAGTTTTACAAAGCCCGGCGTCGGCAGATACGCAAGGTGAATATCCGCGGGCAATGCATTTTCGATATCCAGTATTTTCTCTGCAATAAAGCTCTCCCCAATGCCTACAGTCATCAGCGTCTTATGATAGATATAATATCCTTTAAACCGCTCTGACAATCTGGGCATCACTTCTTCCTCCACAATAGTCTGCATTTCAAACGGCACACCCGGTAATGATATAATAATGCAGTTATCCTGCTCAAACCACATACCCGGCGCCGTTCCCAATCTGTTGAACAATACCTGACAATTCTCCGGAACCTCCGCCTGTCTTAAATTTCTTTCAAGAAACGGCCTGTTGCGCCTTGAAAATATTTGCTTCACATGTGCTAAAACAGTTTCATTAACCGTTAGCTTACCACCGAAATATTCGCTGAGCAAAGGTTTTGTAATATCATCGGCAGTCGGCCCTAAGCCCCCGGTAAGAAAAACAATATCTGCGTTAGGAATCGATTCATTCAGGGCATCTGAAATAGCATTCCTGTCATCTCCGATCGCAATTCTTCTTTTAACCTGAATGCCCGATTTATTAAGTTGTTGTGCAATAAAAGCCGAATTTGTATCGATAGTTTGACCTATTAATAATTCGTCCCCAATCGTAATTATAATGGAATTATATGACAAAGTCCTCGTGTTTTAGTAGTAAGTTTATTTAATAGCAGATAATATCCGTCTGATATCTAACGTCTAATATCTAACATCTAATGTCTAACATCTGATATCTGATCAATAATCAAATTTGGCAGTAAAAGTAACTTTTTCCCTGCCCTTTGTAAATGCAAACCAGTTTCCGTTATAACTTATATAAGACGGTAAAAGCATTTGCCCCTTTTGCTCTAAATCAACATGGATGACCACATTGAAGTCATAAGCAATCGTATTATATACCAAAGCATAGTCCCGCGAAATAATGGAATAATCTGATTGCCGGAACCATGTTTTAAACTTTCTGTAAACCACATCGTTCAGGAACCCGGGCTTAGGAGTTGCTTCAAAAACATAGCAATCAATACCGTTCTTTGTATCAACTGATAATTTAAAGTCGTACATCCTCGCAACATCCGGTTCAAAGATGGCAGATTTATTTCCCATCAGAGGAATGCCTGAAATCTTGCTGCCCGGATTAAACATTAACTGCTTCAGTTTCGCCTTGTTTTTTTCAATACTGCTTCCCCCGCTTTCTTCTTCCAGCTTACCTTTTACAATATTATTTTCGCCACATACCTTTCCTTTGGTAAAAAATAAAGAAGCAAACAATTCCGCAGTATAATAATTGTAATTCCTCTTCTTATCGTAAAAATCACCCGTAACCTTTTCATCAAGAACATTCATGGTGCGGCAACCATTCCTGTAGATTTGCTTTGTTTCGCTTTGTAACGATGCTTTTATTTTCGTGCCCTTCTTTTCAAAAATCTTAATGTCGTTTTCCGCATTATAAGTTACCAGATGCATGCTGCGAAAGGCTTTATAAAACGTGGTATCGCTTTTTATCCTGTTGATGAAATCGCCGATATTAAAATTCTCTTTGGAATTAATAATAATTTCATCAATAAGAATCGGCGCAAAATAATTCCCCGTATCCAATACCTGAGCCCTTGTCAACACAGGAAAACACAATACCGAAAAGGTTAAAAACAGGTACTTTATGGCATTTCTTTTCATAATCCCTTTTGTTTAGATCGTTGAATTATTTTGTAATTGCATCAATGCCTCTGCCATAATCATATCCTCCGGTGTAGTTATCTTAATATTGCTTCTCGAACCTTCAATTAAGTTAATAGGCACTCCCATATGCTCCAGCATAGTTGCTTCATCTGTAAATACATCATTATATTCCTGCTCAAAAGCTTTTTTTATAAGCTTTACGTCAAATGTCTGTGGAGTCTGCATGCTTCTCAGGTGACTGCGGTCAATCGCCTTGAATGCAGTCCCGTCCCATTGCCTTATGCTATCTGTTACCGCAGTCGCAGGAATGGCATTGCCATGTTCAAGCGCTGCCCCGAAGCAATCCGTCAGTAACTTTTTATCAATAAAAGGACGTACGCCATCATGAATAAACACAATACCATCTTCAATTTCCTTCAACCCATTACTTACACTATGAAATCTTGTTTCACCACCCGCAACAATCGTTAATTCAATATTGCCGTTAAAAGCCTGTAATAGGATATTAGCATAAGAAAAATGGGCCTTTGGTAAAACCAGAACAATCTTACCATCGGGAAAAGTATCAAGAAAAATTTGGATAGGATAGTAAATAAGCGGCTTATCAAGCAAAGGCAAAAATTGCTTCGGAACAGCGCTGCCCATTCTGATGCCTTTACCTCCTGCTACCAACAATAATGTTGTACTTTTATCGTTCAATGTTTGTAATAATTTAAGTCTGTGCAAAGATACTCGGCAAAAGCAAACGCCGGAATATTATTATCCCGGCGTTTGCTTTTGTAATTGAAAATTCAATAATTATTTTGCCTGAGCAGCATCTAATTGTTGTTTTTTCATTTCTTGCCTTTTGGCAATCATATCATCGTATTTCTTAACTTGATCCGGAGTCAACACGGCTTTTATTTTTTGTTCTGTTTCTTTTTCTACCGCTTCACGGTTATCAGGAGTCATTACAACCGAAGAAAGAATTGATTCCACCTTTGTTTTTTGGTCAGCAGTCAATGAAAGTTCTTTTTCTAATCTGTTGGCTCTCATAGCAGCCACTCTTTTAGGATCTAACCTGCTGGCTGTTTTTTGATTACCATCTTGTTTAACATCCTGTGCAAATGTTGTTGTGGTTGAAAGACCAAAGCAAAGCAGACCTGCTGCGAAAAGTAGTTTTTTCATTTTAGTAGTTTTTGGAATTTGGTTTGACCTTATTAATAATAAAAAGTTTAAGCTGGTTATTCTAAATGAGCACCCGTAAAAACACCATTTTTATAATTTACTATTATATTCTCCTGAATGGTTGTCGCAACTGAATGGCCGATAATATCAGGTGTCACCGGAAAGTTTTTATGCTTCCTGTCCACCAGTACTGCAACTTGTATTTTCGTCGGTTCAAAATCCATTAAAGGCTTCAAAGCATAAAGCAATGTTTTTCCTGAATTGGCAACATCGTCAACTAAAATTACAGTTTTTTTATTTAATTCAATCTTTTCTAATTCGATTGAATCTGAAAGCGGCGATTTTTTATTGATTTTAATACTGGACAGGTTAACTTTCAGCGAACTGATTTCTTTCAGTATCTGGGCAATTTTTGACGCAACTGCAGCTCCTGTCTCTTCAATTCCGATAATGAAAATCTCCTTTTCTTCATGATTCTTCTCCCATATTTCAAAAGCCATTCTCCTGAGTTTTTGTTCTATCTGAGCAGCTGAAAGGATAGCTATTTTATTCATTTTATTTTGCAGTATTTTCTTTTTTTAATTGGATCTTATTGCAACAACCGGATCCATTTTTGAAGCGCTGTAAGCAGGCACAAAACCTGCTATTATTCCTATAATAGTTGAAATGGAAATGCCGTAAATAATATTTTCGAGAGATAAAGATACTTTAAAATCCATTCCATAAGTAAAAACCAGGGCAAGCATAAAGACCAGTATGATACCAATGCATCCGCCAAATAAACATAGTGCAACTGCTTCCATCAGGAATTCAATAAGTATGGCGATTCTTTTGGCGCCGATTGCCTTTTTCAAACCTATTATTTTTGTTCTTTCTTTCACTGTAACAAACATAATATTAGCAATACCAAAGCCACCGACTAAAAGTGAAAATATTGCTATAATCTTTCCCACAATATTAATCATGCCGAATACCTGGTTCAGCTGTTCGGTTATCTGGCTAAGCTTATTAATGGAAAAATCATTCTTTGTGCCGGGTTCTATTTTATGTTCTGCCCTGAGAATGCCTTCCGATTCCGTGCTTAAATCGTCTGAACTGAAGCCCGGTTTTGCTTTTGCCATTAACGTAATACCTGCGTTCGGAGAATTGACATCCTCTATTCCCGCTGCAGCAAAGAAAGATATGATAAGGCCCCTGTCAAAATTGAAACCCGCAATATTATCGCCGCATTTTTTCATCGTTCCGATTACCGTAAAGTTGCGGCCCATAAACGAAACTGTTTTTCCTATCGGGTTTCCCGCAGGAAAAAGTTCCCGCTTTACATCATAGCCCAGCACTACCATATTGTTGCCGCCGTTAAGCTCCTGTGGCTGAAAATAACGTCCCATGCCAATTTCGAAATTCTGCATTTTCTCAAAATTGGGCGTTGCCGCATAACAGGTTATACCCTCAACAGAATACTGGTTTTGTTTTGCCGTGACATTATTTTTATCATAAAGCAATGTTGAATATCTCAGTGTTTGTGCTTTGCTTTCCAATGCTTTCAGGTCCTTAACCTTCAGCACCGGCCTGTTCATATATTGCCACCATTTGTACTCGCCACCTTCATCTGTCCAGGGCCATTTACTCAAATAAATAACATCACTGCCCAGGCTTGCTACATTTGTCCTGATGCTTGCTTCCAGGCTATCTAAAACAGTAGAAACAGCAACAATGCAAAATATACCGATAGTAATGCCAAGCAAAGACAGAAACGTACGAAGTTTATTAGCTTTCAATTCTATGAAAGCCATTTTAAAACTTGTAACAGAAATCTGCAGCAGTTGTCGCATGAAGAAATGGAGTAGGATTTATCTTTAGAATTTTATCCTTCGCAAATGTAAAATATTAATCACTATCGCGAATGAAATAGATAAAGAAAAAGGTGCTGATTATGTCAGCACCTTTTCTTGTATTAAACAATTATTTTTTTATTCTTTAATGAATTTTCTCGCAGTAATTAATTGACCTTTATTGTCAGTCAATCTAATCATATAAGTTCCTTTTGTTAAAGAACTGATGCTCACATTTGCTGCTTCTTTACCTGTATTGAAAACAGTGCTATAAACAGTTTGACCTGTTATTGAAACAATTGAAATATTAGCAGGGTTTAATGATTTCTCAGCGTAAACCAATAATGCATTATTGGCCGGATTAGGATAAACATTCACTCTTGCGTCATTAACTGCAATTTTTGAAATACCCGTAGGTGTTTTGTTTACAATGAATGTTGCTGTATCGGTAGTATTTGCTGTCCATATTTTTACGCGTAAAATACCAACGCCGTTATCTGCATCAGCAGGAACAGTTATAGCCGGTTCCATAAGACCGCTGTCACCTGCATTTACAGATCCTGCTGTTATATCAGCATAAGGAGCAGAAAAATCAGTTCCTGGTCTGCAAAGATTGTTATCGCAGAATTGACAAAGAGACCAACCGAAAGGGAAATCTTTCTGAATGATTTTCCATTTATATTCAGTCAAAGTAGCCCCTGTATTATTTTTTACATAATTATAGAAGAAAACGGAATGGTCAGCACAAGGGTTAGTTACAGCCGAACCGGAAGTGTCTTTATGCATTGTATCAGCAACCAACACAAAATCTTGTGCACTAACGAATGTAAAGGAAACAGCAAATAATATAGCTGTAAGTAAAAGTTTTTTGAACATTTTTTTAAAATTTAAAATAAACACTTGAGTCTTGAAACTCGTTCTAACGACAAAACCAAAGTTAGGGTAATTTATTCATTTTGATTTCCTTTTTTTAGTTAAAATTAAAGGAGCCGATTTGTGGTCGGCTCCTTTATTAAAATGAAACAAAAATTAAATTATTGTTTTGTGAATTTTTGTTGAACGCTACCAGCTTCAGTAGTTACATTTAAATAGTACATACCTGCAGCAAGGTTATTAGTATTAATTGTTGCTGTGTTAGTACCTGCACTCATTGATTTTGTAACAGGAGCATTTACTTGTTGGCCTAATACATTAAATACTGTATAAGTTACAGAAGATGCTTTTTTCAAATCAATGGATACATTTAATAAATCAGAAACCGGATTAGGGAAAACTTTGAAAGAACCTTCAGCAACTAATTCATCAATACCTGTAGCAGCACCGGAACGTAGATTGATATCATCAATGAACATGTTGTTACCGAAGTTACTTGTTCCTTTGAAAGCAATGTATGCATCAGAAGGTACATTAGTAACATCTACGCTCCATTTTTTCCATGAAGCAGTTGTTGGTGTGAAGTTTGAACCGGTTGGATCAGCAGATGCTAAATCAGCATTTGCTTTGCTCCAGATAGAAGTCCAGGTAGTACCGCAATCAGTAGAATAAGTAAGTTCTAATTTATCTCCTGTAATTGTACCGTCTGTTGCTTTGTATTGTGCATAAGAAGTATAGAAATCAATTGCTTTAGCACCTGCCGGCATTGTAGTTTTAGGGAAGATTAAATAACCAAAGCTACCTTGTGGAAGTTGATAGCAAGGGAAATAACCTAATCCGTTAGAACCGCTATGTCCCAAACCTTGGCTTGTTGCTTTAATAATTCCAACTATAGATGTACCAGGATAAGAAACGAAATTACTGAAGTTAGTATTTGCTGTTTCAAAATCGAAAGTCAATGGAATAGCTACAGCTGTGCTGTTTAAAACATACGCAGAGCTTGATCTTACGTTATCAAAGTCATTGTAATCCTGAACTGTGTTTGGTAAAACTACAGAATCTACAACTGATTGTACACCTGCTGTTGTTACATTTAAAGCTGTTAATGTAAGATCAGCAGAAGTTGCTCCCGCAGCAAGGTTATTCAAAGGAACATCCTGGAATGTTGGAGTAGCACCGTTAACACTGGTATACACTCTTGCAGTAGTAAGTGCAGTAGTTCCTGTGTTTTTAACTTTGATTGTATGTGGAATAGTAGCTGGCAACTGGCATTTTAAACCGGAAATACCAATCGAAGTCAATGTTACATCCACAGGTGGTTTTGTAACAGTGATATTTGCTGTTTTACCAACTTGTAAAACTTCTTTGGTGTCGTCTTTTTGAATCCAGGCAGCAAGGAAGTTGATAGCTGGTGTTGCAGGAGCTGAACCAACGTATGAAGGCACTGCGCCTTTAATTGTATAAGTTCTGGTTTGACCGGCAGTCCATGTAGCATCAATTGTTTGACCGTCAGCGTTGGCGCCGTTATTGTCATACATTTGGCGGATTACATTATGGAAGTCAGTTTCTCCGTTTGTACCTGGAGCAGTTGCATAATGTAAAGATTCAACCAAAGCAGATCTAAGCTTTAAGTTAGCATAAGTAGCTGCACCGGTAGAAGTAACTGTAATAGTTGCCGTGAAATATTGACCGGCGTTTTGATAAGAAGGATTACTTACTGTGATTGTAAACGCAGCAGTTCCTGTAGAAGCAGTATTAATATTTGCTTGTGTCAGGTTTGCAGGATGTGCAAGAGCGCCACCGTTCATTGAACCTGATGGAGCTGAGTTTACAGAATAATAAGTTTCTCTGTTGTCTGCAAATATTGTATTAGCTAAGTAAATAGGTCCCGCAGAAGGAATTGGAGTTTGATATTTCAGCATTAATACCTTAGTATCATTTCCTGCAGCACTGATTAATGTCCATAAGCCAGGATTCGTTGCTGCGCAAGGGGCACAGTTTTCTCCGGAAAATTCTTCATACAACGCAAGACGTTGTTGCGCTTGAGTAAACCATGCAGAAAGCATTAATCCACCAAGTAGTAATGTTTTTTTCATCATACTGTTTTTTTAAAAGTTTTAATTGGTTTTATTGGCATGCTTTAGAAGCATTAAATGTGCATGCTGGAAAGTAAAGTTAATAATTGTTTGTTATTCCAAAAAAAATAAATTCCCCTGCTTCCTGTGGAGCGGGGAATTTATTTCCAATTTTTGCACTTTAAATAATGACAAAGGAGCCGGCATGTTATTAGCCAGCTCCTTAAACAAGAAATAATATTTATATTATTGTTTTGTGAATTTTTGTTGAATGCTACCTGCCTCAGTAGTAATGTTTAAATAATACATACCTGCAGCAAGGTTATTGGTATTGATTGTTACTGTATTAGTACCTGTATTCATTGATTTTGTAACAGGAGCATTTACTTGCTGACCTAATACACTAAATACTGTATAAGTTACAGAAGATGCTTTCTTCAAATCGATTGATACGTTTAATAAATCAGAAACAGGATTAGGGAAAACTTTGAAAGAACCGTCAGCTATTAATTCATTGATACCGGTAGTACCTGTGCGCATTTTAATATTGTCAATAAATATATAACTGCCGTCACCACTGGTAGCTTTGAAAGCAAAATTAGCTCCTGTAGGTACATTTGTAATGTCTACACTCCATTTTTTCCAACCTGCGTCATTTGACGGAATGAAATACATATTAGTAGCAGTTGCAGGGGCGCTTGCCAAATCGCCATTAGATTTAGTCCAAACAGATGTCCAGTTGGTTCCACAATCAGTTGTATAAAGCAATTCCAGTTTATCGCCTATAGTGCCACGTAAAGCGTATGCTATATAAAAGTCAATCGCTTTAGGCCCTGCAGGTAATTCGGCTTTAGGGAAAATTAAATAACCGTTATCTGCCTGAGAAAGGTATGGAGTTAAAAATACGCCTACATAAGCAGAGTTACCATACCCAAAGTTGGGATTACTCTGAGTTGCAGCTTTTTGTCTAAGAATAGGAAAACCATTTGCAGCAGTACCCGGCCATGGAACCCATTCTGCATTTGCTGCTTCAAAGTCGTAGGAAATAGGTAGCGGAGCAGCTGTGCTGTTCAGAATATAAGCAGCACCTCTTACCGTATTGTCATAATAATTAAGATCAGTATTAGTAACTCCATTAGGAAATCCTACAGAATCAACAACTGCTTGAATCCCGGCATTCGGAATTTGAATGGCATCTAATTGTACTTCTGCAGATGCTCCTGCTGCAATAGTCGGAAATGTCTTCATAACGCCCGTACCACCATTTTGATAGAATGTAGCTGAAGTAAGAGGAGTAGTTCCTGTATTTTTTACAGTCACTTTTGGTGTAATGGTAGCTGGGACCTGACATTTTAGACCTGAAACGCCGGAAATAGCAGTAAGTGCAATATCCAATGGTGGTTTTGTAATAGTTATATTACCTGGAGTTCTTGCTGCCTGTAAAACCTCTTTAGTGTCATCTCTCTGAACCCATGCTGCAAGGAAATTAACAGGAGGAGTCGAAGGATTGACACCAACATAAGAAGGCACAGAACCTTTTATTGTGTACATCCTGGTTTGACCTGCTGTCCACATAGCATCAATTGTTTGTCCGTCAGGATTGGGTCCGTTATTGTCATACATTTGACGGATGACGTTTTCAAAGTCATTTTCACCATTTGTGCCCGGCGCAGTTGCATAATGTAGCGATTCTGCTAATGCAGACCTCAGTTTTAAATTTGCAATATTAGTTGCAGCAGTTGCTGTTACTGTAATTGTAGCAGTAAAAGTCTGTCCGCCATTTTGATACATGGGATTTCCTACTGAAATCGTAAATGCAGCTGTCCCGTTTGAAGCGGTATTGATATTTGCTTGCGTTAAATTACCCGGATGCGCAGGTGTGCCTCCGTTCATAGAGCCTGAGGGTGCAGAGCTGATAGAATAATAATCTATCCTGTTATCTGTAAAAATAGGATTTGCATTATAAATAGGACCCGCGGAAGGAATCGGCGATTGATACTTTAACATCAAGACCTTTGTTTCATTTCCTGGAGTGCTTATCAATGTCCATAAACCAGGATTCGTCGATGCGCAAGGCGGACAATTTTCACCCGTAAATTCTTCATACAATGCAAGACGTTGTTGTGCTTGGCTGAACCATGCTGACAGCAATAGCCCTCCAAGTAGTAATGTTTTTTTCATTTTACTGTTTTTTTGTTTTAAAATTGTTTTCTTTTCCAAAATTCAGAGGCATGAAATTAAGTATAATTTATTATTAAAAAAAATAAAAAAACCAATTTTATCTCCCTTTTAAGTTATTATTTATTAATTGATCTTCTAAAAACCTTCAAAAGTTAATTAAATGACTCCGTATAATCAGGCTATAAACTTCTTAAATGAGCAATTACCCATGTTCTCTAAACAAGGACAGAGCGCAATAAAGAAAGGTTTGGAAAATGTAAGTAAAATATGCGAATTTCTTGATAATCCTCAATTAAAATTCCCTTCTGTTCATATTGCAGGTACAAATGGAAAAGGAAGCACAAGCCACATGATAGCGGGGGCCTTGCAACAGGCGGGTTATAAAACGGGACTTTACACTTCGCCTCACCTTATAGACCTTCGCGAAAGAGTTAGAATTAACGGCATTCCGGTTTCTGAAGATTTTGTAGTTGATTTTGTAGAAAAGACAAAACATCTTATTCCTGAAATTCAGCCATCTTATTTTGAATTAAACGTTGCAATGGCTTTTATGGCCTTTGCGGAACAAAAAGTTGATATTGCCGTAATCGAAACAGGATTGGGCGGGCGCCTGGACAGTACAAATATCATAACACCGGTATTGTCTGTCATTACCAATATAGGTTTGGACCACACACAGATATTAGGCGATACCTTACCATTGATTGCCGCTGAAAAAGCAGGAATTATTAAAGAAAAAGTTCCCGTAGTAGTGGGCGAGACGCATCCTGAAACAGAACAGGTTTTCTTTTTGAATGCACTTGCAAAAAATACAGTTGTTGTTTATGCTGATAGTTTGTGGGAATTGGTTAAAGTAAATCAGGATGCGCATTTTCAATATTTTAAGGTTATCCATAAAGCCGATCAGAAAATGTATGATCTGAAAACAGACCTTATGGGTAATTTTCAGGTACATAACATTAAGACCGTTCTGACAGCAAGTACGTTACTATATAATTTAGGTTGGGAACTGAGTCTGGATAAAGTATTAAATAGCCTTTCTCATGTCAAAAGCACAACTGGTTTAAGAGGTCGTTGGGAATATTATCAGCAACAGCCCACTATTATTCTGGACGTAGCGCATAATCCTGACGGACTGGAATATTTAAAAGGCAATCTTGACAATTTAAAAAAAGACGGGAAAAGTAAATTACATATTGTGTGCGGGTTTGTAAAAGATAAAGATGTGCCTGCTGCATTGTCTTATTTTCCCAAAGATGCAATTTACTATTTTACACAGGCTAATATTCCTCGTGCGATGCCGGCAAACGAATTGGCGCAGATTGGAAATGATTTGGGCTTAACCGGCAATGCTTACAAATCGGTGGACGATGCTATTATTGAGTTTAGCCTTAAAGTAGTTGAAGAAGATGTTGTTTTGATAACAGGCAGTTTTTTTATTGTAGGCGAAGCTTTGGTTTATTTAGAAGGACAAAAGAATACTAATTAATGTGAAATTTATTCAATAGCTCAAAATCAGTCTTTGCATTTCTTGCTTCTATTTCAAATCGATTATTGTAATAACCTTTTTGTAAAGATTCCCATAAATATTTGAAGATGAAATTGAAATAACCATATTCCTGAAATTGCTGTACGTGTTTCAATTCATGACAAAGCCAATGATTATCAGAAAGAAAATCTTGCTTTGAAACATTATACAAATAAATGGTATTACCGATTGTAATAGCCATCTTTGATTGTTTCAGGTTTCTGGCTGCTATCTTTGCAATGAAAGTATCTTCTTTTATATTAATTTTTGTCAGCAATATTCATTTAAGTTTAATTAATTCTATTAATTCAGGCAATGCAAATTAGAGATATTCTCTTTGAAATAGAACGATTCGCCCCGTTGACTTATCAGGAAGGTTATGATAATTGCGGTGTTCAGGTGGGCGATGTAAATAATAATGCAACAGGCGCAATTCTTAGCCTTGATGTAACAGAAGCAGTTGTAGATGAAGCCATTGCTGTCGGTTTTAATCTTATCATTGCGCATCATCCGGTTATTTTTTCAGGATTGAAAAGCCTTACAGGAAAGAATTATGTGGAACGCGTAATTCTGAAAGCTATTAAAAATGATATTACTATCTACGCCGCACATACCAATCTGGACAATGTTCAGATGGGCGTTAATAAACGAATCGCCGATAAATTACTGTTGAAACAAACACACATTCTGGCGCCGGTTTCTCACAAATTGTACAAGCTTTTTACTTATGTTCCAGCGGCAAATGCAGCAGCATTACAACAAGCTCTTTTCCAGGTTGGACTGGGGCAAATCGGAGCATATAGCGAGTGTAGTTTTGGAACAATTGGAACGGGAACTTTTAAAGCTTCTGAAAATGCCAATCCGACTATCGGCCACGCAGGCGGCGCGCGTGAAGAAGTGACTGAAATAAAACTGGAAGTTTTAGTGCCTGAACATTTAAAATCTGTTGCTATTTCCAGCTTAAAGGAAAATCATCCTTACGAAGAAGTAGCTTATGAACTGATTGCCATCGAAAATGAAAACCAAACCATTGGTGCGGGAATGATAGGCGAATTGGAACAGCCGATGAATGTGGGCGATTTTCTCAGATATCTGAAAGAAAAGATGCAGACAGCTTGTATCCGCCATACAGTTCCGCATACAAAAATAATTCAGAAAGTGGCGGTTTGCGGTGGAGCTGGCAGCTTTTTATTAAAGCAGGCAATAGCTGCGAAAGCAGATATTTTTATAACCGGCGATTATAAATATCATCAGTTTTTTGATGCTGAAAACCGCATTATAATTGCCGATATCGGACACTATGAAAGTGAACAATTTACCATAGAAATTTTTTCTGAATTATTAAAGGAAAAATTTCCTAATTTTGCGACTCTTTTTACGAAGACAAACACAAATCCTGTAAATTATTATTTTTAATATATGGCTACTGTAGCAAAAGATTTTTCAATAGAAGAAAAACTTACCGCCGTTCTGACCTTGCAAAAGATCGATTCCAAAAGAGATGAGATTAAAACGTTGAAGGGTGAATTACCTATGGAGGTGAATGATTTGGAAGATGAGGTTGAGGGCTTGCAAACACGCGCAAACAACATTGATTCTGAAATTACCAGCATCACTGATTATATCGAAAGCCGTAAAACAGCGAAGAAAGAGGCCGAAGCTTTGATTAAAAAATATGAAAAGCAACAAGATAATGTAAAGAACAGCCGCGAGTTTGAAGCTATCACTAAAGAAATTGAAATGCAGGAGCTTGAAATGAAGCTTTGCGATAAGCATATCAAAGATGCTTTAGTGAAATTACAAGAGGCTCAGAACTCTAAAATAGTTGCCGGTGAAAGACTGGAAAACAAAAAAGATGCTTTGGTTGTAAAAAAAGCTGAGCTTGACAAGATCATCAAAGAAACCGAAGCCGAAGAAAACGAATTAATTAAGACTTCTGATAAGGCTAAAGAAAAAGTAGAAGAACGTTTATTAACCGCTTACGAGCGTATCCGTAATAGCTATCGCAATGGCTTGGCTGTCGTGCCTGTATTGCGTGATTCTTGTGGTGGATGTTTTAACATCATTCCCCCTCAACGTCAGGCTGAGATTCATCAACGTAAGAAAATTATTGTTTGCGAACATTGCGGACGTGTATTGGTTGATAATGATTTGAATGAAGCTGTAAAGCCATTCTAATTCATACTTGAACATTATTTAGTTTTATGGCTTTTCAAATTATTTTGAAAAGCAGAAGAAATATTATTTAGCGGCGTTTTCTCGAAAGCGCCGCTTTTTTAATTATCAGAATTATGATTGCCAGATGGATGAAGTGTCAGAATTTCATTATCCGGTATCTAACACCTAATATCTAATAAAAGAATGTTATTGACATATCCTGCGCAAGCATTGGATCAATTGGAGTTTAATAAAATAAGGCAACTGCTGTTGGCAAAATGCCGCACGGATGCCGCCAAAAATCGGGTTGAAAATTTAAGGTTCCACACAAAGCTGGAATATGTGGAGATGGCTTTGAAGCAGACTTCCGAGTATAAGAGTACTTTGTTTAGCCATGACCATTTTCCCAATGATTTCACCCGGAATATGGATAGGGAATTGAAATATCTTTCCATAAGCGGCGCTATTCTGAAAGGTGAAGAATTGCTGGCTTTCCGTAACCTCGCTTTGAACATCAAAGAAATACTGCAATGGCTGAAATCGCACGATCCCTTATACCCGCAATTGAGAACGATTGCAGAGAAGATTGTCTACGAAAAAGAAATAACACAGATTATTTCGGCTGTAATTGACGACAGCGGCAATGTGAAAGATAATGCCTCCCGCGATTTGATGGAAATCAGAATGGAGCTCGATAAAACACGTCAGCAGTTGAGGAAAGTTTTTGACAGTATTTTACGCAAGCTGAACAAGCAAGGTTATCTTGCTGACATTTCCGAAAGCTTTTTGAGCGGAAGAAGGACTGTAGCAGTTTTTGCCGAGCATAAACGTATCGTGAAAGGTATTCTGCATGGAGAAAGCGATTCCTCGAAAACAGTATTTATTGAGCCGGAAGAAACCATTGAGTTGAATAACGAAGTGTCTTCTTTGGAAAGAGCGGAACACAAGGAAATTCAACGTATTCTTTCACAGACAACTGCACATCTTTCCGGCTATCATCCGCAACTGGAAAGTTATTACAGAGTCTGTGGTTTGTATGATTTTATAAGAGCCAAAGCTTTATTGGCCCAGGATTTGGAGGCAGAAATGCCGAGGTTAACGGCGCATCCTGTTATTCAATTGATCAAGGCAAGGCATCCGCTTTTATATCTTCATAACCTGAAAGCCGGCAAACCGACAATTCCATTAAACATTACGCTTGATCGTGATGAAAGGATATTGATGATCAGCGGTCCGAATGCAGGTGGTAAAACCGTTTCGATGAAGACCGTCGGTTTGTTGCAAATCATGCTGCAGGCGGGACTTTTGGTACCTGTTGATGAAAATTCGGAAATGGGAATTTTCAAACAAATCTTCATTCACATCGGTGATACACAATCCATAGAAAATGAATTGAGTACTTACAGCGCACATTTGCGCGATATGAAATATTTCATTGACTTCGCAAATGGCAAAACCTTATTCTTTATTGACGAATTGGGAAGCGGTTCGGATCCTAACCTGGGCGGGGCTTTTGCGGAAGCTATTGTGGAAGAACTGGCATCTAAAAAAGCTTTGGGTATTATCACCACGCACTATCTGAATCTGAAAGTAATGGCCGGTAAGGTAAAGGGTATTTACAATGGCGCCATGGCTTTTGATGAAGAGAAACTGGAGCCTTTGTATCAACTGACTATCGGGAAACCGGGCAGTTCTTATACTTTTGCTATTGCTCAAAGAAGCCAGCTTTCACCTAAAGTTATTGAGAGAGCCAGGCAATTGACGGAGCGTGGTCACTTCAAACTGGATAAAATGTTGCACCAGACCGAACAGCAATCTGTAAGGCTTGGGGACAAAGAAAAGCACTTGTCGAAATTGATAGAGCAGAATGAATCGCTTAAAGAAAAGTATGAACATCTGATTGATAAAGAGCGGTTGAAACAACACTATGAAACGCTGAAATTGCAGAATAAAATCAAGAAAGAAGAACTGGATTATTTGCGTGAAACAGAACGCAAATTCAAACAGATAATCCACGATTGGAAGCGCGCTGAAAATAAGCAGGAAGTATTGGAATCAGCTGAAAAAATCTTATTCCGCAAGAAACAAATTCAACAAAACGAGGCCGCAGCAAAGAAGGCCGACAAGAAATTTACAGTTCTTGCAAAAGAGCCGCAAGAAGGTGATTTAGTAAGGCATACCGTAAATCATCAGGTTGGGCGGATCGCAGAAATAAAAGGCAAAAAGGCTGTAGTGAAAATCGGGCAGATGCCATTTACCGTTACATTGAATGAATGGATAACCGTTCAGGCAAAAGAAGAAAAAAGAAAGAAACAACAATAAGATGGGGCGGATTATTTTCCGCCCCATCTTATTGCGTAGTTTATATAGAAATTTCCGCCAGCCACCGTTGATTTATCGCCTGCGCCATAACCGGGAACATAGCTTGGCGCCAGTTGCTGAAATTCTCCTGAATTCAACAGGAACTTAATTCTTGCATTCCAGCCTACAAATACCTGTTTAAATATTTCAACTCTCAGCCCTAAGTTTAATTCCAGCCAGTGTATGAAATAACTTTCTTCAGGCGAAGTGCCTTCTGACGGTGAACCAAAATAAGACGGAACAAGGAACGTAGCATCAGATCTTTTGCCAAAGCCCATGCCATATCTTATACCGATAAAGAAAATGTCGTAATCATGGTCATTGACAATATCAATAACATTTTTGTCAATACCTATTTTAAAGAAAGCACCTGTATTGTCGTATTTAAGATTGGTATAATCAACGGCATTTTTACCGAACCCGGCTTCAAAGACTGCATAATTTTTGCTTCTCAAAAGGTAATCAAACTGCATTTCGTAACCCTTTTTATCTTTATAAATAAAATTGGTTGCAAGCCTCGCTACATCAATACCAATTCGGAATTGATGGACATAAGGTGGTTTAGGCTCCTTTTTTTTTGCAGTAGTGCTTGAATCTGTTTTATTAATAATAAGGCTGTCAACTTTGCCAATTTTAGAGCTGTCGATATTATTAAGTTCATTACCCGGTAAAGTAACCCCGCCATTACTTTGAGCAGTCATTTTGCTGAATGAAAGAACCGATAATAATAGCAATGCAATATGTTTCTTCATTTAAGGCTTCCTTTTAAAATAAAATATAACATTTGCATTTTGCGCCTTATTGGTATTATCATCCGTTAGCGCAGGACTGATGATATAACTCGAATCCAATACATGATTGGTTGATGCTACTCTATCCAGGTTGTAATAATAAGTATAACCACAATTATTGTTGATGAAATGAGGCGTAGATGTATAGAAGAAAGTCAGTGTGTCGTATTGTGTGCCGCTCGTATCTGCCCTAAACCTGTATCTGATGCTATCCTTTGCCGGATTGAACGGACAAGGAAGCTTAATGACCTCTTTACCTGACACGCGATAAGCACTGTCTTCATCTAAAACAAGCATTTCAGGTGCCGGCATAACACTATCCGTTATTCGTTGAATGGTATCAATAATTGTTGTAAAACTATCTATTTTAACCGTGTTAGTATCTAAATATCTTGTCTTAAACTGACTGAAGTTCAATACCAGCGTAGATTGATAGCAATCTGGATCTTTAGGTTTGCATGCTGCAAACAGCAACATTAAACCTATAATTGCAAGGGATGCTTTCTTTAACAATGAATGATTAGGGTGTAACTTCATTCTTACAAGGATTCAATATTCTTTTCAATCTCACGGATAACCAAATCCAGATGTTGTTTTAGTTTTTCTTTATCACCTTCCATACTTCCGGCCGAATAAGCAACAGATTTTAATGTCAGCTCCTGCTGCACTTTTACTATTTCCGTTTTTTGTTGTTCGATCAAAGCGGATTGTTTTTCATTTATTTTTTTTAAACGATCCAAATCCGATTGCACAGCATTATGATGCTTCAACAATTGTTGCAGTTTTTCCTGTAATAATTCCAGTTCTTTCATCCGAAATATTTAAGCTTAATGCTGTGCTGTTGGGAATTGTTTAAAATTATTTATTCTCTTATTAAAGCCTGCAGGTCATTTCTATAAGTCGAAATCAGTTGCTTCATCATGCCATCTACCTCTTCATCTGTCAGTGTTCTGTCATTCAATTGGAAAGTAAAGCTTAATGCCAGTGATTTTTTATCGTTACCGATTTTTTCACTTTCAAAAACATCAAACAGTTCAAAGTTTTTAAGCGCTTCCCATTTTTGTGACTGTGCAATACCTGCCACTTTTGCGTAAGGAACTGCTTTGTCCAGTATCAATGCCAGATCTCTGCGCATGGCCGGGTATTTTGGCAATTCCATGTATTTTACCTTAACGCCTTCCGCTGCATCTGTCAATGACTGCACATCTATTTCAGCATAGAATACCGGTTGTTTGATGTCAAAGGATTTTAACTTTTTGGCATCAACCGAAAATGCTTTAGCAATAAATTGTTTGCCTCTTTTCCATTCAATACCATCTTCAACTTCCTGTTCCTGGATTTTTTTAATGCCGCAAAGTTCAAATACCTGCGCTACCAGCCCTTTTAAATAATAAATATCTGCCGCTTCAGCTGCATGTTGCCAATGCTGACCATCTTTATTGCCCGTAATCCAGATACTAAGTTTGGAAGATTGATTGTATTTATGAACGCCTGATGTACGGTAAATATTGCCGAATTCATATAATTTTAAATCCTGCGCTTTACGGTTCACGTTGTAAGATACTACCTCGAGCCCGCTTTCCAGCATTTCAGGCCGCATAACATCCAGTTCGCTTGATAAACTATTAATCATGCGGACCATCGGCATTTCTTCAGGATAATATTTGCTGTTGGTAATAGAATTGGTTACAATTTCCTGTAAACCTGCATTACTGAGGAATGCAGCAATTTGTTCTTTCCATTTACGTGAAGCAGGGGCAGGACGGCGATGTAGTGAAATATTCAATCTGGATGGAATTACAACATTATCCAGTCCGTCGATTCTTAAGATTTCTTCAACAATATCCGCACCTTGTTTTACATCAGGTTTGTCTGATGGCACTTTTACTTCTATAAAATCATTTCTTTGATCTATGATTTCAAAACCTAAAGAAACCAATATACTGTTGACGTCAGCAATCTTATATTCCTTCCCGCAAAGCTTATTGATATAATCGTATTGTACTTTAATAGCAGTTACAGGTAACGCAGCAGGGTAAATGTCCTGAATGTCGGAAGCAATATTTCCTCCGGCAATTTCACAAATCAATGCTGCCGCACGTTTCAATGCAGGAATGACCATTTCAATGTCGACGCCTTTTTCAAAATGCGTTGCTGCATCAGTGCGCAGGCCATGATGCATAGATGTTCTGCGGATAACTTTTGGCGTGAAATAAGCGCTTTCCAAAAATATATTCCTTGTTTGTTCCGTAATACCGGAACCGGTGCCACCAAATACACCCGCCATGCACATGCCTTTTTCAGCATCACAAATCATAAGGTCTTCACTTCTTAAAACTCTTTCTTTGTCATCTAAAGAAATGAATTTCTCATCCTGATGAGCGAAGCGGACATTGATCTTATGTCCGCTGATTTTATCATAGTCAAATGCATGCAAAGGTTGTCCATATTCATGAAGCACATAATTTGTAATATCAACTACATTATTAATGGAACGGACACCTATTGTTTGTAGTCTTTGAACCAGCCATTCCGGAGATGCCGTAATTTTTACATTTGCAATGGTAAGGCCTGCATATCTTGGACATGCCTCCGTTGCAGTAATATGAATATCTACAGGTAATTTATCAGTTGCAGCTAAATGCTTTGTTTCAGGATATTTTACTTTCCAGTCTTCTTTCAGGTGATGTGTCTGATAAGCGCAAACATCTCTTGCTACGCCGATATGGCTGTTGCCGTCGCTACGATTAGGTGTTAATCCGATATGCAATGTAAAATCTGATGCACCGATATTGAAATAATCTTTTGCCAGCATGCCAATCACAGCATCTTCCGGCAGAATCATAATGCCATCATGACTTTCTCCCAATCCGATTTCATCTTCTGCGCAAATCATGCCTTCACTTACTTCGCCACGAATTTTTGCCTTCTTGATTTTAAATGCATCGCCTTTTGTAGGATGGACGGTTGTGCCAACGGTTGCCACTACTACTTTTTGTCCCGCAGCTACATTCGGTGCGCCGCAAACAATCGGTAAGTTCTCTGAGCCGCCAACGTTCACGGTTGTTACTTTTAATTTATCTGCATCCGGATGTGGCTGGCATGTTATAACCTGACCAATAACCAATCCTTCTAACCCGCCGGGAACAGCTTCTGATTTTTCCACTCCCTCTACTTCCAAACCGATACTTGTCAAAATTTTGCTCAAATCCTCCACCGGTACCGGTTTAGGTAAATAGTCCAACAACCAATTATAGGCAATCTGCATAAATAAGAATTCTGTAATTTTTAAGGCGGTAAAGTTAATGTTTATTAGGCTAATTGGGAATGGACTGCTATTATTTGTTGGCTTTTATATGGAAGCCAATTTTTATGCTTTCTGATTTGAGAAAAGGAATTTTTATACCGCATGTTAATTTATCAATATTTTACCCTTTATTACTTAAATTCGCAACATGCGTAATCGAAACCTGTGTTATTTGTTGCTTGGTGTGAGTCTGCTGGTATGTTGCAGTTTTTTTGCAATCGGACAGGAAAAGACGAAAGCGCTTTACTGTTCTGAAAAATCAGGTAATTATTCTATTCAATGGAATTGGATCGATAAGCCTCAGTCAATAAAGTTTCCGGCAAAAAGCGGTAATCTGAAATTGCCGAAAAAATATATCGTTTTCGAAGTCGTCTCCTCAAACCTGAACAGTAATTTGACTTTATTGAGGAAAAACGGCGGAACTATCACACTGCCCTTTATAGATTCAGCCAGGGGTGTACTTGATTGTCTTACTTTTAAAGTTGTGAATTCCGGTACATTGTCGAAAGAGCTGAATGATAAATACCCTGAAATCGTTTCTCTCAAAGGTTTTGATGTAAAAAACAAGTATAACACAGTGAGGTTTGATTATGACGGAACCTCGATGAATATTTCTGTTATTTGCAACGGCATCAATTACTTATATGCTCCTTACAAGGTGAAAAACAAAGTGTATTATTTATTATTTAAAAAAACAGATAACAACGGGTCGTCCCGTTTAACGAGGTGAAATTATTAAAGCAATTATTTACTTATTTTTTTTATGAAAAAAATCCAAAGCTTAGGGTTAAGTATAATGTTGACCATTGGAAGCATCAGCGTTACACATGGACAACAATACTTTAAAACTTTCGATGGTCATTACGCACCGTCAACAGGTAAACAGTCAATAATTCCTGATAATTACAGGATTTTTTCAGCAAATAACCAAAACCTGCGGTCGTTTTTACACGGTTTGAGTTCGAAGCCGGGTAAAGAGCAGACCATACAACTGCCAACTCCGGATGGTGCTTACCATACATTCAAAATATGGAAAACCTCCATGATGGAGAAAACGCTTCAGGAAAGATATCCGGAAATTGAAACTTTCACTGCAGAAGCTTTGGATAATCCGCAAGTGACTGCAAAGCTTGATTTTACATCAAACGGTTTTCATGCAATGGTTTTTAATGGCAACCGGACTTTTTTCGTTGATCCATATACCGATGCTTTGGATGGCTACTATATGGTTTACTATAAAAAGGATTACCATCGCAACATCAACATCAGGATGGCGTGTGCTGTAGACAACAATGAGATTGCTGATGCAAATGGTAACCTTCCGGAACAAATAGACGGTGAATTGCCACATCTGGGAGCCAAACAATTCGGAACCACGCAGCGAACATATAGATTGGCATTGTCATGCACAGGTGAATATGCACAGGCGGTAGGTGGCGCAAACCCTTCTACATTGAGTGTATTAAGCGCTATGACTACTACTATGAATCGTGTAAACGGAATTTATGAAAGAGACCTTGGAATAAGTATGCAGTTTATCGCTAATCAAAATAACCTGATTTATTTGAATCCTAACACGGACCCCTTTACTGCAAATAATAACGGAGGTACATTGTTAGGGCAAAATGCAAGTAATACCGGCACTGTGATTGGCAGTGCCAATTATGATATCGGGCATATTTTCAGTACAGGCGGTGGCGGCATTGCCCAGCTTGGCTGTGTTTGCAAGAGCAACAATAATAATAAAGCCAGAGGCGTAACGGGTTCACCCAATCCGGTAGGCGATGCTTATGATGTAGATTATGTAGCTCACGAAATGGGGCATCAGTTCGGCGCAGAACATACGTTTAACAGTAATGATGGATCTTGTCAGGGTAATGGAGCAGATAATGCAGCCTTTGAACCGGGAAGCGGTACAACCATTATGGCTTATGCCGGTATTTGTTTCAATGATGACATTCAGGAGCATAGTGATGCTTACTTTCACGCAAAAAGCTTAGATCAGATTTCAGATTTTGTGACAACACAGGCAACTGCATGTGCCGCTACGCAAACAGGTGTTTCTGCCCCGGTATTACCGGCAATTGCGGATACTTTTTTTATTCCAATCGGAACACCATTTGAACTCATTTCTCCTTTAGCTGTAACCGATTCTACAGATACTATATCTTATTGCTGGGAGCAATGGAACCTTGGTAATTTCGGTGAGACAGAAGATGCATCTGCATCATATACTGATGGGCCATGCTTTCGCAGTTTTACACCAAGTATGGAAACTGTAAGAGTATTCCCTCAGATTGAAAATGTGATTATCGGGAATTTATCTGATGTAGGCATGCGTATGCCTGCGGTTTCAAGGCCATTGGATTTTAAAGTTACAGCCAGAAGCATTTATGAAGGATTCGGAACATTTAATATTTCAGAAGACGAATTGCATGTGAATGTATTGGATTCTGCCGGCCCCTTTGTCGTTACCTTTCCTGCATTAGCAGCCGATTCTTTCCCGAGAGGAGGAAACGCTACTGTTACATGGAATGTTGCTAATACAGATATGGCGCCGGTTAATGCAGCTAATGTTGATATATTTCTTTCAGTAGATGGTGGTTTTACATATCCTTTTACCCTTGCAACAGGGGTTCCGAATGATGGCTCCGAAACAATAGCCTTACCTGATACCGCAACTGTAACTGCAAGAGTGAAAGTAAAGGGAGCGGGGAATATTTTCTTTAATGTTTCCCAAACTAATTTTAAAATATACGATCCTGCTAATGGGGTAGGTATTCGTGATGTAGCATTAAATAATGGCATAAGCGTGTATCCTAATCCTGCAAAGGATTTGATTAATATTAAAAATACTTCAGGTTCTGTATTGTCGCTAAGTTTATACAATGTTTTAGGTCAAAAAATATGGTCCGGATTTATGACGCAGAATAGTGCCATTCCTGTCGGAAACCTAAGCAGAGGTATTTACTATCTGCAATTGAATGATACTCACTCCGGAGCAAAAGCAGTAAAGTCTATTACCTTACAATAGAAATTCCTTAATTTTGAACCATAAAACCTGTTAGCGTCAAAGCTTACAGGTTTTATTTTTGTTATGAACACGGAAGTAAACAGCGCATTAGAAATATTAAATAAGGGCGGCATTATCTTATATCCTACCGATACCATCTGGGGTATTGGTTGTGATGCCACAAACGCAGCAGCGATTAAAAATATTTATGCATTAAAACAAAGAGACGATTCAAAAAGCCTGATTATATTATTGGCTGAAGCAAAAGATATTTTTAAGTACGTTGCCAATCCGCATCCTGATATTGTTCATATAATCAGTGAATTTGAAAGACCTACAACTGTTATATATGAACAGGCAATAGGATTACCGGGCAATCTTATAAATACTGATGGAACAATTGCAATAAGAATTACAAAAGATCCTTTTTGTAAAATGCTGATTAAAAGATTAAAAAAGCCATTGGTTTCCACTTCTGCCAATATTTCCGGCATGCCATCTCCTCAGTCTTTCAATGATGTTTCGGATGAGATAAAAAATGGCGTTGATTATATAGTGAAACATCGCATGGATGAGGTTTCCGGAGTTACGCCATCACAGATATTAAGAATAAAAGAAGATGGCCGATTTGAATATATCCGTAAATAATTCCTTCACGATTTTGTTACCTTCGCCATCCTTTAATTGATTCCGGATTTGAATAATCTAATTGCAATTTTTTCAAATTTTGGAATTTGTTTTTTGGAATTTGAAATTTCAAAGCAGGATTTTTTTAAGTTTTACTTTTAACTTTTTTAATGAATATATGATTGCATTTTCAAACCCTGTTGCAGGTAAATTATCCATACCTGAGAAACAGGTCATTGCTGTTCTTGAATTATTGGCCGAAGGCGCTACCATCCCATTTATAGCCCGCTACCGTAAAGATAAAACCGGTGCTTTGGATGAAGTTCAGATACAAGCTATTCAGGATGAAGCTAAGTTTCAGCAGGAATTCTCAGACCGTAAAGCGTTTATTGAAAAGACAATTACGGAACAGGATAAAATGACGGAAGCTTTGCAAGCTAAAATCAATGAAGCCACTACACTCAACCAATTAGAGGATATCTATCTTCCATATAAACCAAAGAGAAAAACCAAAGCGCAGACAGCAAGGGAAAATGGCCTGGAGCCATTGGCATTATTGCTTTTGGAGCAGGGCACAATGGATGTGAATGCTACTGCAGCTACTTTTATAAACGATAAAGTTGCCGATGATGCCGCAGCTTTGCAGGGAGCAAGGGACATCATTGCAGAGATGGTGAATGAAGATGCGGAAGTACGTGCTAAAATGCGTAAGTTATTTGAAGATACGGCGACTGTTCAGGGAAAGATTTTAAGTGGTAAAGAAGAAGAAGGCATTAAATACAAAGACTATTTTGATTTCTCCGAGCCCGTTTCAAAAATACCATCTCATCGTATGTTGGCCATCATGCGTGGTTTCATGGAAGGCTTTTTAAGGATGAATATTGCGCCTGAAGAAGAAATAGCTTTATTGAAAATAGAAAAGCAGTTTGTTACAGCTAATAATGATGCCGCTGAGCAAGTAAAGAAAGCTATAAAGGATGCTTATCGTCGCTTGTTGCAACCAAGCCTTGAAAGTGAATTCAGAATGGCTTTGAAGACAAAGGCGGATGAGGAAGCAATTAGTGTTTTCGCCGAAAACCTGCGCCAGTTATTACTTTCATCTCCATTAGGTACTAAAAGGATTTTGGCTATTGACCCGGGTTACAGAACAGGTTGTAAAGTCGTGATCCTTGATGAAAAGGGTGAATTGCAAAAGAATGACCTGATTTACGTGCATGAACAGAACTTTAAATTGACTGATGCAGAGCATAAAATCAGGAAATACATTCAGGAATACAATATCGAAGCATTTGCAATTGGCGACGGTACTGCAGGAAGAGAAACAGAACAATTCATTAAAAAGCTGAATACCGGCTTGCCGGTTTTCTTAGTAAATGAAGACGGTGCTTCTATTTATTCCGCTTCGGAAATTGCGCGCGAAGAATTTCCTGATTACGATATTACCGTTCGTGGTGCAGTAAGTATTGGCCGCAGACTGATGGATCCCCTGGCTGAACTGGTAAAGATTGACCCTAAAAGCATCGGGGTAGGGCAGTATCAGCATGATGTTAATCAAATCCGTTTGAAAGACAAGCTGGATCAGACTGTTGTAAGTTGTGTGAATGCGGTGGGTGTAAACCTGAATACTGCCGGTAAATATCTGTTGAGTTATGTGAGTGGCATCGGTACTTCCATTGCAGAAAATATTGTTAATTACAGAAAAGAGAAAGGACGCTTCAGTAACCGCAAGCAGTTGTTGGAAGTGGCAAGACTTGGTAACAAAGCTTATGAGCAATGTGCAGGGTTCTTAAGGATTAATGACGGCGACCATCCTTTAGATGCAAGTGGCGTGCATCCGGAAGCTTATAAAGTAGTAGAACAAATGGCAAAAGATTGTGGCGTTGCTTTAAATGAAATGATAGGAAATGAAACTGTGATTAATAATATTGAGGTTAAGCAATACGCTACGGAAACAGTTGGTGTGCATACCTTGCAGGATATTTTAAAAGAGTTGAAGAAACCGGGATTGGATCCCCGCAGTGAAGCGCAGGCATTTGAATTTGCCAATATTTACGGTATTGAAGACGTGCATGTAGGTATGATTATTCCCGGACAGGTTACGAACCTTACGCGCTTCGGTGCTTTTGTCGATATCGGGGTTAAGCAAGATGGACTGGTGCATGTTTCTGAAATAGCGCATAAATACATCACTGATCCGGGTGAAGTTTTGAAGTTGAATGATAAAGTGATGGTGAAAGTAACGGAAGTTGATATCCCAAGAAAGCGCATTGCATTATCTATCAAACAAACACAGGAGCCACCTGCTCAGGTGCCGCGTAGCAAGCGCTCTAATGACGACAAGCCCAAAGCTGCCGCTGCGTCAAGCGATAATATCCATGATGCTTTGAGTTTGTTGAGAAAGAAGTTTGGGAAATAATTGTTGCTATATTGTATAAAGCTTTGTCAACTTTTTAAAAGTTGACAAAGCTATTTTTACGGTTGCCAGAATTGACAGTTTTACATCAAAATATCATTCATCGGTTCAATAGCTGGTGGCAACTGTGTTTCATCCAGCATCTCTCTTAAATCAATTTCGATTGTCCTGCTCATAGAAGTAATAGGAACATCATTTGCTCCGCCTTCAAATGGATTCTCCGTACTCTCTCCGATTCTTTCCATAGCAAGAAAAACCCATGCAACAGTTACGCTGAAAGGTACGGTAAGCCATATAAACCACTCACCGTAATCTTTGCTCAACTTGCTGAATTCGTTTAATGTCCCGAAAGGGATAAGGGACATGAACAGCCTGATAAACATTTGGTTGATCGTCGCAAACTGACGCGGGTAAGGAAAGTTCTTTATTCTTTCACATTTCCCTTGTTGCTCGTAAAGGTTTATCAGCAAGGCTTCCAACTCTATATAATTCAGCTGTTCTATCAGTTCCTGCTTTCTCAATTCTTTCAGATGTTTTGACTGGAGACTGATGATATGTGTGGCCCTGTTCTTTTTGGAAAGGACGTATTGTTGTTCTTCGATGCTTAAAAATGACTTAATTGCATCCTCCATATTACCTTCCCATTCTTCCACTTTATAGAAGTTACTATACTCAATATTTGATGGTTTATCCTTTATGTTCTCCCATATTTTGCTGACACGCAACTGGTAGCGCATTGCGGTAAGCCATGCAATATGTCTGTAAATAAGTTGTTGGTGTATTTCCTTTTGTTTTGATTCGGGTAAATTAACAGCAATCTGATCTTTTACCAATAAGCCCCAGGAGCGGCTTGTATTGACTATGGCGCCATAAATTTGCCTGGCTTCCCATAAACGATTATAAGTCTGTGTATTTCTGAAACCAACGATAAAAGCGGCGGCCGTACCAATCAACGCAATCGGCACCCATGGGATAGCCAGCCATTTCCAATCGAGGAAAAAGTACAGACTTGTTGGTATGGTTGCAAAAATTATAAGGATGTAAATATCCCTTCTTGTCCAGAATAAAAATTGCTTTAAGGTATATCTTTTGCCGGCGTGCATAATTATAAACGATTATTTGCAGTCAAAATGAAACCGCTATTGAGCTTATAAAAATAGTACTTTAATTTTTTTAAATAATAGCATGATAGAAAATATGAAAAGGCAGAAAGTCATTGACTTTCTGCCTTTTCATATTTGGTTTTTGCCTTTCTGATTTTTGTTTTTTGTCCTAATCTTCCTCTTCTTCAGCTTCTTCTAATTTTTGCTGGATACGGTCTTCATTCCAGAAAGCATCATACAATCTCGGGAACATTTTGCGATATTCATTCTTTGATTCCGGCCATTTCTGAACAATCTCTTTCTCCGCCGGATGCTCAATCAATTCATAAAATGCTTCTTCATCGTCACTTTCTGTTTTTTCAAGATAAGCATTCGCAGCAACGAAGAGCATGTATTCGCCATCAAGTTCCAGGTCTCTGGAAGGTTTTATGATATTGCAGATTTCGTTAGGATCCCTGAGTATCTTTTCGAAGTTATCTTTGCCTTGCCCCACAATCCATGCACGGAAGTCTTCATAAGTATCATCAGAAATAAAACTACAAACAACAAAGGTTGCAGCCATAATAGGCCATGAAGAAGCTTCTTCTATTTTCTCCCTCAGTATATGTTCAAATGCAATGATTTCTTCAGGAGTATGCGCTTGCACTAAAAACTCCGTAAGGTTCACACATTGTGTTTCAAAATTTGCAGCAGTGCTTTTTCTTGCCTTTTCAATAAGGTCCCAGAAAATTTGTTCGTTCATTATGTTTGAATTTTGGGATTTGAGTTTTGGAATTTTATTTGATATATCTGAAATCCTGTCCGTCTTTAATGCTCAATAAGGAATGATAAATCAAATGAATCACATTATCTACATCTTCTTTATGAACCATCTCCACCGTTGTATGCATATAGCGTAAAGGCAATGAAATCAAGGCGCTTGGCACACCTCCGTTTGAATAGGCAAAAGCATCTGTATCAGTTCCTGTAGAGCGCGAAGAAGCCTGACGCTGGAATGGAATATTGTTATCTTCTGCCGCTTTAATTAAAAGCCTGTTCAGATTATTTTGTACGGCAGGTGCATAAGAAACTACAGGTCCTTTACCACTTGATAAATCACCTTGCGTGATTTTATTAATCATCGGAGTGGAAGTATCGTGTGTAACATCTGTTACGATTGCCACATTTGGCTTGATATAATTTGCAATCATTTCTGCACCACGTAAACCGATTTCTTCCTGAACAGAATTGACAATGTATAAACCGAATGGTAATTTCTTTTTGTTTTCGTGCAACAAACGTGCCACTTCGGCAATCATAAAGCCACCGGCGCGGTTATCCAGTGCCCGCCCTACATAATAACGGTCGTTCAATACCATGAATTCGTCTTCGTAAGTAATCACACAACCAACATGAATGCCTAATGCTTCCACCTCTTCCTTTGTAACACAGCCACAATCAATAAAGATGTTTTTCAATGTCGGCGCTTCTTCTTTTTCTCCGGCGCGTGTATGTATGGCGGGCCAGCCGAATACTGCTTTTACAATGCCTTTATCTGTATGAATATTCACGCGCTTAGAAGGAGCAATCTGATGGTCGGAGCCACCATTGCGGATTACATAGATTAAGCCATCTTTGGTAATGTAATTTACAAACCATGAAATTTCATCCGCATGCGCTTCTATCACTACTTTGTATTTCGCATCAGGATTGATAATGCCGACAGCAGTTCCATAGTTATCAACATAATGCGTATCGATATAAGGCTTCAGGTATTCCAGCCACAACTTTTGTCCTTCACTCTCAAAGCCCGTTGGTGCGGCATTGTTGATGTATTTTTCAAAGAAAGCCAATGATTTTTTATTGACTACAGGAATATGTTTTTGCTCTTTTTTGTTTTCTTTTTTAGCCATTATTTAAGATGTTAGATATCAGACTTAGATATTAGAAATTTAGATTTTGACTTCGCTTAGTTAACTGCTGCATTGGTTTTGGGAATTTGAGTTTTGGTGTTTTCAAACTTATCCTCCCCATTTATAACCATTTGCATTAAGCCCTGTTAAATTGATAATCCTGTCCACCACTGTTTGCGTAGCTTCTTCCATATTTTGTGGTTTATGATAGAAGGAAGGCGATGCGGGACAAATGATGCCGCCCGCTTCCGTTACAGTTTTCATGTTGTTGATGTGAATAAGATTGTAAGGCATTTCCCTGATAACACAAATCAATTTACGTCTTTCTTTCAACATTACGTCTGCAGCTCTTGTCGTCAGGTTATCGCTGATGCCGCCGGCAATTCTTCCTAATGTTCCCATGCTGCAAGGACAAATGATCAATGCTTTATAATCGGAACTGCCGGACGCAAAAGGGGCATAAAAATTATTTTTTTCCCAGACTTTGAAAGGGAAATTTTCATAAGCATTATTATTCAATTCCTCTTTCCATACAGTTTTTGCATTATCGCTCCATACAATGCTGACCTCCGAAACCTGGTCCTGCATTTGTTCCAACTTCTTCAGCAATTGATACGCGTAAATAGAACCACTTGCTCCTGTCACCGCTACTGCAATCTTCATAATTGCTTTTCATTTTGTTAAGAAGGCAAAACTAAGGCATCTTATCAGTAAATTGCATTTTCTTTAATTTTTATGTCTTTTCTGCAATGAAGATTGCTTTAAGAATGTTGATTATTTTATAAAATAGATAGTAATGCGTAAATATTTTTTCATAGTTATAATAGCGAGCCTTTTCAATTCCTGTTCTTTTGCAAGTGATAAAAAAGAGCATGAAATTCATTGGATGACTTTTGAACAGGCAGAAGCCAAGATGAAAGAAAAGCCTAAAAAAGTTATTGTGGATGTTTATACAACATGGTGCGGTTGGTGCAAGCGTTTGGACAAAGAGGTTTATACAAATGATTCCCTGATTGATTTTGTAAATGAAAACTATTATGCCGTTAAGTTTGATGCAGAGCAAAAAACACCAATAAATTTTGTGGGCCGTGTATGGAATTATTCTGCGGAAAAAAGGTCAAACGAGTTGGCAGTTGCACTTTTGAAAGGCAGCATGTCTTTTCCTACGACGGTTTTTATGGATGAAGGTTTCAAAGAGGCTCAGCCTGTTCCCGGATATTTACCATTATACCAGATGGAAGGAATCCTGAAATACTTTGCAGGTAATTATAATCATACAAAAGAATATAATGAATGGCAACATGATTTTAAACCGGCATGGAAGCCTAACTAATATATCATTTAATAACTGACGCAGCGTTGTCCACTTTTTAAAAGTTCTCAAAATGTATTGATAACTTTTTATATGAACTGTTTTTTAGTTTATTTATGAATGAAGTGGTTAACCGAACACTTCATAATCACAAGTCCAATTACAGAATAAAAATTTATTTTTTTTGACGTTTGCCAAACTGCTTCGTTCACGAATTGCTTACATTGCGATGTTAAATTACGATGAACATTTGGCAGCCCGGCACCATACACTGTAAAGAATGTAATTTAGTAGTCCTAAATCCACGGAACTACCATGAAAAAGTCTTTCGTCAGCCCTGTAGCGGCGCAGCGGCTACTATCAATCTTACTGCTCATTATTTTACCGGCCAAAAGTAGTTGCTTATTTGCACAGGGATTTAATCTTGTTGACCGGGTTTATGAGACACCTTACGGTGAGGTTGGAATGTGGAATTTCAGTGTCTTGGCCGATTCTGCCAAATTGATAACAACAGGCAATTCGGAACGGTTCAACAACTGGGGTTTGCGGGTATATGAATCACTACTCAGTATTTACGATCTTGAGGGCCACAAATTAATGCAGCGACATATTAATCTCGACGATTGCGTTGATCATAATACTTTGGGATATAGTAATGTGCAAAAGATAAACAACGAGATGTATGTCATGGCAGGGCAAGGTCTGTATATAAATAAAAGGGCATGGGCAGGCGGGCTCATTCAGCCATATATCCACTTTTTTAACAGCAGCGGGGATTCCATTAAAACAGTGATCATCGAAGATACCTTGGTTGATCGCGTAATACGGGGCCTGGCTGTAACACAAAATCACGAGATATTAGGTATAGGCTATGAATCAACAGTAACCGGCGAGATTGCTACAAATGCATCGGGAACGACTTTCATACCGGATTCCACCTATTTCTGGCTTTGCAAATTCAATAGTGACGGGCAACTCTTATGGCACAAATCCTTTCATGGAATAAGGTCAGTCGCAGATGGTACTTTTCCTGTAAAATTGCTGGTTAGTGCGGATCAAGCCACATATACCATAGCCATGACGCTGGATTTAGGATGGACGTCTTATATATTAAAAACAGACAGTGCCGGAAATGAAATCTGGCAAAAATCTTTACAGTTGCGGGAATCATTATCAAATCATCCTGCACTTGAACCGAGTTCGCCTTCCAGTTCCTTCGACATCTCGCCTGCGCCTGACGGATATTATTTTATATCGTCAACACCATATAAGTTCTTTGAAACCGTTGGCCAGGAATGGGATTCGCAGTATGCTTTCTATTATGGCAAACTGGATGAACAGGGCGATACTATCTGGACAAAGCAATATCAACCCTACAACGACTATAATTATAACTATGGGCGGCAAATTCAGACAGCGGCAAATGGCGATCTCATCATGTCAGGTCTGGTATCTAAGATGAAACAGAATGGTGTTACTTATGAGGAACATGCAGCTGTATTCCGGTCGGATAGTTTGGGCAATATAAAATGGTATAGGGAACCGATGCATTATACCAGGCAGCAAAACGGGGGTTCGTACGTTGGTCATTCCCTTTTCGGCCTGAGCCTGACGCCAGGCAGAGACGGCATCTTAGCCGGAGGCGAATACAATGGCTTCTATGATCCCTTTTTGTCTACACAACCTAATAACGGAAATCTTTACGGGTGGCTTATCCTGATGGATAGCCTCGGCCGTCGTTGTCCGGAGGACACTGTTATCATGAACAGCCCTTCCCCATGCCCGCCTGTTCTTTTTGATATGCCTACCCGTGTTTCCGAACAGGAAAGCGCTTCTTCTATCATCACAATATATCCTAATCCGGCTGACGATTACCTGAACATAAAAACGATCGGTGCTGCACAATTGTTAGACGGGTCTGAAATCACTATCAGCGATGTACATGGCCGTGCTATTATCCATAGCCTTTATCATGATGGCATCTCAATTTATGTCGGACTTATTAAGGCAGGTATCTATGTTTTCACTATAAACCAACCGCAGAAAGGCATTTTACTACGGCAAAAACTGGTTAAAAGGTGATTGCAGAATTGTGTAGTACCGTAAAGCCTGAATACAATTCTAAAGCAATTATCAAATAGCCTGAATTGGCCTTTATTCAAATCTGTTTTAAACAGCTTGTACCATACGCGTAAATAAAACTAGTCTGGGAACGCTTTTTATAGCATGTCCTTTTCTATGAATTTTGACTTGAAGAATTAAATTAAATCTTCGACAATGAAATCAGGCTGTAATAATTGCCGGATTGATTCAATAACCAACATTTCTCCTTGTCGGATTCTTTTAATTTCAAACAAGCATACGCAAGTCCAAAGGCCGACATGGTAGCATATTTGCCGGAATATTGCTGATAGGTTTCAGCACTATTGAATATTGATTGGCTTAAGCTCGCATCTGTTCCCCCGATAAATAAATCTCCTGCCGCAGCTTCATGCTTTTCCGTAAGGTTATTCAGGGTTATTTCAAGCATTGTCGCATCTTTTGCCTTGAATATTTCAAATGCACTAATTTTTGCAATACTTTCTGTCTTTTTATTTTTGGAAAGAGCAAAGAAAGTAGCTCCTTCTCCCGCAGCGGTTGTCGAGCTATAAACATCAAAACGTTTCATAATTTCATAGCTCGTATCCGTACATTCTTCAACAGCGCCTATGAGAATATTACCATCATCGTCCATGTCATTTAAAAACAAAGCGGCATCCAGCAAAGCATTTTCAAAAGAATGAGCATTGTGTACAAAAGTCATATTATGTGCCGTACAACCGATGGATAATGCTATTTGCCCGCTTACCGTATTATGTGTTGATTGTATAAATGCGGTAGGATTCAGCATCTGTTCCTCTTGCTCCAGCATTTTTTTGAGGAAAATTTCAGAATCATCCAACATACCGTAAGCCGTTCCCACATGAATGGATGCCGGCATGAAATTATGATGCGATTGCATACAAAGTTTTGCTGCCGCCACTCCGGTACGGATGGGTTTGCTCATACGCCTTAACTGCATAGGTGCAATCAAATCCTTATAATCCGGTTCAACAATAAGAACTTTTGCAGCTTTTAACGGTTGCAATTCTTTTGTTGCGGAATATTGGTTTATAATGCCTGCTGATGTGATGCTACAGAAACTGTTGATGTACATTTGAATGCCGAATAAGTTTCAAAAATAATTTTTTTGAACTACTTTGGCTAAGCAAATATCAGATGAGCCGATTTAATTACAGATATGAAGAACCCATGGAAGCTGCGGAGCTTTCTTTTTTGCAGGAAAAAGCAATAAAGGAGAAGCGTTTGCTTGCAAGGGTGATACGTAATCTTTCTGTAATTTTTGTTATTATTCCTTGTTGTATGGGCATTACACTGGAATCTTTAAAACGGTCTGAACTGACACCTATGTTAAGGGAGATTGAGGATAAGAATGACCCTGATTTTGTGTGGAATTATATCATCGCTATGATTGTATTACTACTGGTTGTAGCCATTTCCAGTGCTGTTTATTATCGCCGTACATTATGGAAACTTACAAAGGATATAAAGCGTAATTTAAAATCGGTTGAACAGGCCGTTATTGAAAGGAAACAACATATCAGCAGCAATGATTCTTATCATTTTTTTATTGATTCCAAAACAAAATTGAGCATTGAAGTGAGTAAAGATGATTTTGAGAAATTTGATGAAGGCGACGAAATCAATATCGAATACAGCACTTATTCAAAGATTTATTTCGGGTATTTTTAAATTATCAGAACAATGATTCAAAATAAACCGGCGCTTTTAGAAGCCTGCTGCCATACCAACTGAACATTTCCCCATCCACCAATTCAATCTTAGCTTCAGGCAGTAGTTCCTGTATCATTGCTATATGTTTTTCCTTAAAAGGATAAGGCTCTGATGATAGTAAGACCAATGATGCATTACTGTTGCGGATGTCGTCATCGGACAATTCAGGATATCTGCTCAGATGTTCAAAAGCATTTTTTAAGTTAAGTTTTTCAAGCATGGCATGAATGAAAGTATCTTTCCCTATTGTCATCCAGGGTTTGCGCCAGATGAGGTATAAAGCTTTGCTGTGGCTTGTCTTATCAATATTTATATTTCCAAAAGCGCTTTCAATTTCAGTAACGACCCTATTGGCTTCGGATACCTTATTTGTAAGTTGACCTATATCGCTTATCATTTGCAGGGCATCATCAAGATTTTGAATGTCGCTTATCCATGTCGGCGCAATCATACTTATAGCTTCAATCTGTTCTTTTACATTCTCTTCTTTATTGGCAATAATTAAATCGGGATGTAGCGATTTAATTTTCTCTATATTTATAGTCTTGGTGCCGCCAACTCTTGTCTTGGTCCTGAACCATTTTTCAGGATGCACACAGAACTTGGTAATGCCAACGGTTTCATCTTCCAATCCTAAATCGAATAATAATTCAGTTTGAGACGGGACTAATGAAACAATCCGTTTAGGTATATAAGATAATGAAGGCCTCTGTAAAATCATCGATATAAAAATAAAACGCAGAACGTTATTTCGAAACAGGTTGTTCGGGCGTTTCCAGCAATAATTGCATGAATTGCAGGTCAAGCCATTTGTCAAATTTGTAGCCCACCTCTTTAAATAATCCAACTGTTTTAAAGCCAAATTGTTCGTGAAGCCTGATGCTGGCAATATTGGACGCATCAATCCCTGCCATCAATGCATGTAATTGCTGTTCTTTTGCTTTCTGAAACAATGGCGGATAGAGCAATTTGGCGATACCCTTGCCTCTGTATTCCGGATGAATATATACCGAAACCTCAACTGAATATTTATAAGCCGCCCATGCCCTGAAATGTCCATAAGTACTGAATCCTGTAACAATGCCTTTTTGTTCGGCCACCAACACCGGAAAATCCTCTTGTTGTTTTTGAAGAAACCATTCCTTACGCATTTCCAGCGTGTGCGGCAGATAATTATATACCGAAGTCGTATTTAAAATGGCATCGTTATAAATATATAATATCTCCGCTAAATCATCCTCTGTTGCAGGCCTGATAAGTATTTCAGCATTTTTGTCGCTATGTGTCATTTGAAGCATTGCCTTTTATTCCCTGATGGAATTATCTCCTGAATATAATTCTGAAAGTAGTGCCGGTACCTGATTCCGACGATTTTACAAAAATATTGCCATTATG
Source organism: Taibaiella lutea (assembly GCF_008629695.1). Classification (GTDB taxonomy): domain Bacteria; phylum Bacteroidota; class Bacteroidia; order Chitinophagales; family Chitinophagaceae; genus Taibaiella; species Taibaiella lutea. The sequence goes on along the minus strand of NZ_VWSH01000001.1, from coordinate 601,826 downwards.
ATATTTCTCAATAATCCGTTTGGCTAAAGAAAGCCCAAGCCCCCAGCCACGTTGCTTGGTAGAAAAACCCGGTGCAAAGACTTTTTTGAAATTATTTTTCGGAATGCCTTTACCTGTGTCGCAGACATCAATGGTTACAACCCTCGGTTGATTGACTAATTTAATGAAAATCCGGCCTTCTCCTTCCATTGCATCTAATGCATTCCGCATCAGGTTTTCAATTACCCAGTCAAATAACGGGCCGCTTAAAAGAACCTGCACATCATCTTCGTTGTGCTCAAAATCAATCGTTACCTTTTTAGGTTTACGCATACGCATATACTCTACCATAGCCTGAAGGCGCGTGGCCAGATTTTCTTCTTTCAATTGTGGTATGCTTCCAATCTTTGAGAAACGATCTGCAATCAATTGCAATCTTGAAACATCCTTTTCCATTTCTGCAATCCATTCCTTGTTGCTTTCCGTTTCTTTTAATAATTCCATCCATGCCACAATGGAAGTCAATGGCGTACCGATCTGATGTGCCGTTTCTTTTGACATACCCACCCATACCTGATTTTGCAAACTGCGTTGTGCATTGGATATCGCAATCACCACAATTAACCCGAACAAGAAGGTAATGGCAAGTATCAGCAAAGGATAATACCGAAGCCTGTTTAAGAGGTTGGAATCGCCATAAACAAGGTAACCCTTGCCGTTCATGCCCGGTGTACTGTAATCATATGGAATAGGGGGATGCAGCGATTTAAATTGATTAAACTTCCGCTCTAAATATTGGGGATCGTCGCGTAAACGGGTGGAATCTAAATTTCTGGTGTCAATAATTTTGAAATGCTCATCTGTAATGAACAAAGGAATTGTTTTGTTTTCATCAATCATTTTTGTGGCGTAGGTAACATCGCTTTGAGATGTAGGGGCCGCTATAGCTACCGTTTTAATGGCTTCCACAAGCATGATTACCCTGTTTTGCTCTTCAACAGCCACATCCTTTGCCACCTGATTGAAATAATATAAGGCAAGGCCGACGATGCTCAGGGCAAATATGACAAGGTATGTTTTCCAATGCAGGTATTGACGCATGGCTCAAAAATAGGCAAAAAACGTTATCGGATATTTGGGAAATTAGAAATCGGAGCTCAGGTACTCGCTGCTACCTGTTTTTGAAATCCGAAATCTGAAATTTTGAATTTGTCATTTGATCCGGGGTTTTAGAATTTGTTATTGAAATACGGGATTTTATTTTTTGGGTTTTGAAATTCGGAAATGAAATTTTAAACCTATTTTTGAAGCTATGGGCTTCTTATTCCCCTTGTTTTTATTGGCAGGCCTTTCGCTTGCAATACCGGTAATGATCCATCTGTTTAATCTGAGGAGATACAAACGGATTGATTTTCCGGATACCCGTTTTCTACGCAATATCCAGCTTTCTACCAAGCGTCAGTCCAAAATTCGCAACTGGCGGTTATTATTATTACGGATGTTGTTTCTTGCCGCAGTTATCCTGGCTTTTGCACAGCCTTATTTCGGGGCATTGAAAAATGATAAAAGCAAAGATATTACAGCCATCTATATTGATAATTCTTACAGCATGACTATCGGCAACGGGCAGGAAAACCTGTTGCAATTAGCTAAACATAAAGCACGCCAGCTTATAGAATCCTCCGTCGAAAATGCAAGATTTGTTTTGATAAGCAATAATAAGAAATCGGCTATGCGGCCTATGCTGAAAAATGAAGCATTGCAGGCTTTGCAGGAAATACGGCCGACTGCGCAACTATTCTCTTTGTCTCAACTAATGAACAGTCTGAATGCAGCGGAATCAAATGAGAAAAATGAAAACTGGAATTTATATTGCTTTACGGATTTGCAAAAGAAAACCTTTTTAGATAATGTCGCAAAAGTATCATTACCTGAATTGAAAGCCGTATATTTTTATCCATTAGCAGCAAATAAACCTTCCAATTTATACATCGATACCGCTTATTTTTTATCACCAAATATTGATAATCGTCAGCCGAATCCTTTGGTTGTAAAAGTGAGGCAGAGTGGCGTCAATAACAATAAATCAAGTAACCTTCAGATAAGCATTGGCAATCAGGTGAGGGCAGTAAGCAATATTGAAACGGGAGAGCGGCAGGAATGGACGGACACGCTTGCCTTACAGCTTTCTTCCGGCGGATGGCAGGATATTACTTTGTCCCTGCAGGACCATCCTGTATCTTTTGATGATACCTTCAGGATTGCGGCCCGCACGGCTCCTGAAATGTCTGTTTTGGTTGTTACGGAAAATGGAATTAATCCCTTTCTGCAAACAGCATTAAGAACCTATGAAGGATTTAAAGTTAAAGAAGAGAATGCATCCGGTATTCAGAAAGATGACTGGCAGCAATATGGCCTGATAATATTGCAGAATATAGGAAGCATTCCGGCAGGATTGCAAACCGCTGTTGCCGCGGCTTTGCAACGGGGACAAAATGTATTGATGTTTCCCGGGGCCATCAACAATGTGGAAAGTTTTAATCAGTCATTAAAGGCCTGGGGCGATATTGCCCTGGAGAAAATAGATACCGCACAACAGCAAGTGGTAAGCATGCAGGAAGCACATCCTTTGCTGCAGGATTTATTTGAAAAAATTCCCGACAATGTCCAGCTGCCGACTACGGTAGAACGCTATCCTATTGATGCGTCCTTAACCGCCAATCAGCAATCCTTAATGACCTTCCGGGATGGAAAGCCCTTCCTGGCACAGTATTCATTGGGACAAGGCAAAATGTATATCTGTGCTTCCCCCCTGGATGACCGCAGCTCGAATTTTGCAGTAAGCTATTTCTTTGTTCCGATATTGTATAAAATGGCCATTCAGAGCGGTTCCGGCAATATGTTTGCGTTGAATATCGGTAGCATGCAGCCTTTGTGGCTTCCGGTAGAAGGTTCTGATGACAGAAAAGTATGGCATCTTTCACAAAATAGTTTTGACGCGATTCCTTCACAACGCCCTTCCGGCATTGGCGTAGAATTGTTTATCAACAAAGCCGTTAACGAAGCCGGTTTTTACAGGCTTCACAGTGAGGCAAGCAAGGATACCGTTCATATTGGCGTGAATGCCATGCGTACGGAATCCGTACTGGAATACGCCTCAAAGAGCGACGTAGAAACAGCGCTGAAGCCCAATAGAATTCTTTGGATTGATGACAGGAGCATTGCTAAAAACGGATGGAATGAAGCGAAAGCACCTTTCCCTTTTTGGAAAATTTGTGTAATGTTAGGCCTGTTTTGCTTATCGGCAGAAACGTATATGTTATTGAGAAAAAAGAAAATCAGTAACGAAGATGCTGCACTGCAATCAGCATAATTTTAAAACATTCATTTATTTCAAAGCCAGCGATAAATACCAGACCGGTGTTTTATTGAAATTCCCCGGCCATGCCATGTCAAAACGTATCGGATAACCGGCCAGCATTGTCCTTACACTGAAACCGAAAGAAGATAAATTGGACGGGCTTTCCGGCAGGCCTGTTGCTCCCCCTGCTTTTGCGAAATCGGTAAACAAGCCAATCTGAAGGTTATTCAGCGAGGAAAAAGAAGTGTGCAACGGAATCAGGCTTCTGAATAAAGGAAAGTATAAATCCAGATTCAGCAATCCATAATGACTGCCGTAGATACTGTTCTGCTCATAACCACGAAATGGCGTAACTAAAGTCTGAAAAGCAAAAGGCGCATTTTGGCCGAAATGAACAGAAGTATCGACCCTTGTTACAATATTATTGTCCATGCCGCCAAAATTGTAAAGTATCTTGCTCTGGCCGCCGCTGTACCCGCCTTGTATCCTTGCCACAATTGTAATGTTTTTAATAATAGGCTGGCTGTAACTGAAATTAAACTGGCCTCCGTAAACAACAGTGCTTTGTTTGCCGGTAGAAGCCATGCCATCCAGTAAAATTTTACCTTCCCAGCCTTTTTCAAGCAAGGGTATAAGCGGACGCATCTTGTGCGCTTTCAACACTACATTGCCAATGCCCCACCACGACTGTAATGCTTCATAGTTCAGGCTGTACCTGTCAGTAGCAAGAAAAATAGTTCTGTCCCTTCTTGCCGCAAGCGAATAATCCAACGACCAGTCGTAATGCAAAGGCGTATGGAAACCCAATTCATAATAATGCGTCTTTACTTTCGCTGCAAGAGGGTAGGGGTTGCCTTGGGCATCTTTCCAGTCCCGTTGCGGATCCGGTTGCAGGCTTTCCACTTTTCTGAAAAACATCACATGCCAGTCCGTTTTCTTTGTGGAGTTTTCATAACGCACAAAAAAATCACTGCCCTCCGTCCCCGCAGGTAAGCGATAGCCGATATTGAACTGATGATTCTCGAATAAATCGCTGAACCCCCCGGTAATCATAGCGCCCACCTCCGGAAATTTAAAGGTTCCTAGATAAGCCTGAAAGGGTTGGTACCGGTTAATGAAATAATCGTTGTTGATAGCTGCTCTGAAATAAGCGCTATGGAGTTGAAGTATATAGGGGCTCAGCTTTTTATAGGAATAAGCAGCTGCTTCCCGAAGGCTGTCCTTTTGCAATTGTGCAGCCTTTTTGCTATTGCCCGGTTGCAAGACGCCTTGCAGGAAAGACGGCTCTCCGCTACTGGCTTTCGCAAGCAATGTTTTAATGCTATCCTTCGTTTTTAAATCTTTTAAATAATCTCTTACCCAGGGACTTGTTACATTTCTGTTGCCTTCTGTAGTTAATGAATGTATGGCATTTGTTTTCAGGAAACCTGTTGCTGTGTTTTCCATGCTGAGTGTGCCGTCTGTTTGGTACACCGGCTTGTACCAATGCATATAGGCAGAATCTTTTGCAATCAGGACATCTTTAGTCTTCCCCGATTCTTTAAGAGGCACATTCAGGTCTTTTGTGTAGATGCCGTAAGACTTTGCCAATGTATCTTTATGGTAAAGGCTGTCAGCAGGATATCCGGAACGGTAGGCAATACTATTATCGCTCCGGTTCAATGAAAACGTTGTATGGTCTGCATTGTCCGTTGTGACAGGCGTATATCGCAATGTATTGATATCATAACTTATAATATCGCTTCTGCTTCGCCTGTATGCTGAAAACAGCCATTGGCTGCTGTTCCATTGCGTGAAGGTATTGATGCCGTCAATGCCGTAAAGCGTGCGGTCCGTTATGGGGCTTCCCTGTTCATTAAAAGAAAGCAATTTTATCTGTCCCTTCACCGGCATGATTATAGTCAGCGCGTTGTTGTGCTGCCATTTTAATAAAGGGTAAATATCATCATTATGCTGTTGCTGCCAGGGGGGTAACAGGTAATGCGTAAACGATGTTGCTTTATATTTCGGATTGGATATTTCTTTTGTCTTTAAGATAAAAATTGTTCTCTGGTTATATTTTTCTATCGCAAAAGCAAGTAACGTACTATCACCATTATATTCCAGCGCAAATAATTTTCCTTTGTATTGCTTTTCCAAGAAGGATTGTAACGTATCAGCGGCACTGACTATTGATTCATTGTTTGTATAACGACGGCTCCTGAAATAACGCAGGCATTCATTTGTCAGGCTGTCCAATCTATGTTTTGTAACAAGCCGTACAGCCCTTGCCAATGACTTTCCCTGCCGCATCTGAAAGAAACATTGCATCACCGCATCGTCCCTGTATCTGTGTGTCAGTAAATAACAGAACGCTTGTCCGCTTATAGTCGCATTCTCCTTAGTTAAGTTTTCCCATGTAGTAATGGAAGGCTTATCCAGTATTTGTTGCAATAAGGCTTCGTCTTTTATTTCCCAGCCATAGGCGAACCAATGTATGCTGCCTTCCTTAAACCATTGTGGTATGGAAGATTGCCGGTTAGTCAATTGCTGTTCTGCATCATTCTTAAATTGTTCTTCCCAGCAAAGCCGCATCCAGGCTGCTTTTAACTCATATCTGAAATCTTCGTAGGAGCCATTGAAAGCAAGCATGACCCTGTCGCCCTTCAGGTTTATGGTAGGAAATGTTTGTATCTCTTCCTGGTGCATCCCGATGTTGGATTCATATAACTGGCTTACGGAAGGATATAGAATAAGATTCGGAACTGCCTTTACTTCGGTTGCAGTAGCAGTTTTTATTTCAGCAATAACATCAGGCAGCTGAACGGAAGCAAAGCTTGCAAGGCTGTCAAAGCTCTGCGGAAAATACAATTGGAATAATGGCGTGCGTAATACCTTCCATTTATAATTATGATATTGAAACCTGTTAAAAGGAGCAGTGGTTTGACTCTGAACAAAAGCAGGCTTGCTTATATAAAAACAAATAAACAGAAAAAGGCACCTTAAAACAAAAAACACTCTGACGGTAACAATATTCATAAAATAGGGGTAACTCTTACAAAAATGCTTAAATAAATCTAAAAATCCTTAACATTGTCGGGAAATATTTCATAGAACATGTTTAAGTATTCCCTGTTAATCACCTTTTTATTAATCCCGTTTCTAAGCCCGGCCCAACAAGGCATATGGGATGGAAGTAAAGAGCAGTTGACAAAAGTAAAGGAAGAAGGAAGCAAAAAGGTGAATAAAGTAAAGCAATGGAAAAGCCATGCCGAAAAATGGGGACTTGACAGTAACTTTAATTATGGCCTGTCTCTTTCCGGCAGGCTCAATACCAATGGCTGGAGCGGCGGATTGCAATATATAATTCAGCAAAAGCACAGCAACAGAACGGTATGGCAACTTTACTTTTCAGAGATAAGGCAGGAAAAGGAAATCAAACAGCAAGGCACAGATGCCAGCTACAGTTACCTTGGTAAAACCGGCGCATACATTTTTGGTAAGGTAAACAACGCATATACATTGCAACTGGGTTATGGTAAAGAGCAAATGCTGTTTCCTTCACTCATGGACGGTAATCTGTCTGTAAGCCTCAGGTATATTGCCGGGCCCACGCTTGCAATGATGAAGCCCTATTATTTAAAGCTTATTTATGTGGATTATAACCCTGACCCGGTTGCCCATATTCAATCGGAAAAATACAGCACCGGCAATGATGCTCATTTTTTAGAGCAAGGCAATATACTTGGTAAAGAGCGTTGGAGCAAGGGGCTTACAGAAATAAAATACATTCCCGGGTTATTCGGAGAAGTTTATTTTGCCATAGAGCCCGACAGGCCCAAAGCATTTATCAAGACCATTATGATCGGCGCCAATGCCGCTTTCTATGCTTCTAAAATAGAAATAATTGCCGATCGCAAAGCCTATCCTTATCAGGCATCTTTTTTTGTCGGGCTTAGTTTCGGGAAAAGGTGGAAGTAAATGACGGCGGAAAGCTAATCAATAAGTATTTCCATAGGGTCATTAAAAACTAATAAGAGAAAATATCTTTATTCTGCTAAAGAAATAATATCTATATCTTCAAGTCGCTGGTATGCAGTGTCAACGATCGATTTATTACCAATATAATAAGTTGCAAATCGTATTACCTGCTTTCCCGCCAAATCTTTGTTTGCAACACCTGAGCTCCCTCCAAAAGCAATCACATCATTTTCTGGTATTTCCTTGGCATCATAAACATAGCGTATTCTATTAGCAGAACTTATAGACGAGTAATAGAATTGAGGAAGTGCTGACCAATCAGAATCAATTGAAAATTGTGTTTTCAAAATACCATTTTTAGGAATTACATAAACTCTGGATTTTCGATGATACTGAGGAGCTATTCCATTTTTTTGATTATAAATAATAAGAATACCACCTCTAAAATTATCTGGAAGAATAAAAATATCTGGCTCACGTGCCGTACAACTTGCAAGAGATATAAGTAAAAAAAATGGCAACAATAATTTCATCTTTTTATTAGTTTGACTTGTTATTTGAAATTGTTTCACTTCAATACCCTGATACTTGTACAGTTGTCCTGTCAGCAAGTTGTTTGACGTTGTATTCAGCGTCAACCCGAAGGGATAATAATGATCCTCTTCCAATACTTCGCTTTGATAATTCTCTATATTTAGGTTATCAAATCATACATCCTTGCCTATGCTCTGATTGTCTATGTACACCAGCAAACGTTTAAATAGCCCGACAACCTTAAAATATCCAACTGTTTTTTTAACATAGTAGAAGTGGCATCAAAACTAAGATTGTATGACATTATTCTTCGCCCAATGACGCTATGTCAATTTCCTGCATTCGATTATATGCCGTGTCAATTTCTGAGTTATTACCAACGAAGTACATTGTAAATTCTACTACTTTTTTCCCGGCAAAATCTTTATTAGCTGTCCCTGAATTGTTACCATAGGCGATCACTTCATTCTTTGGAGTATTTTTTGTATCAACAACATAACGAATTTCATTTTGTGGATTTATTGATACGTAATAGAATTGTGGTAATTGCTTCCAGTCTTCATCCATTAGGAACTGAGTTTTCAAAATGCCATTTTTGGGAATTACATAAACTCTGGATTTTCCATGATACTGAGGAGCTATTCCATTTTTTTGATTATAAATAATAAGAATACCACCTCTAAAATTATCTGGAAGAATAAAAATATCTGGCTCATGTGCCATACAACTTGCGAGAGATATAAGTAAAAAAAATGACAACAATAATTTCATCTTTTTATTAGTTTGACTTGTTATTTGAAATTGTTTTTCCAGTTCAATACACTAATACTTATTCGGCTGCCCTGTAAGTAGATTATTAAGGGTTGTATCAGTATGAGCCCAAACGGATAATAATGATCCTCTTCCAATACTTCACTTTGATAATTCTCCACATTCAGGTTATCAAACCATACATCCTTTCTCATGCTTATCACACCCTAAAGTATAAAATATTAATCATAAAATGAAGTATACCACTATAATGGACAATCCATTATAAGACTATTTTTTTACGGATGTTCTGCAACAAATAAATTGTCAGGCAAGCTCACATACATGAGGGTACTTTTATCTTCATTACAGCTATAAAAATTACCTGAAATTATAAAAGGCAGATAATTATATCTGCCTTTTATTTATAAAATCATTTTAGTTTCTATTGAAAATAAGGATTTTATGATACCATTTTTAAGTAAGGCCAATTCTGAAACATTACCCAATTCTGAAACATTACCCAATTCTGAAACATTACCTAAAATACACTTATTTCTCCTGTAGTTAAATTGACTAAAAATGGAACCGTATTTCTTTCATAAAAATCTCCGGTGCCAAGTACATATTTGCTTTCCCAATTTTCGTAATGTTCCTCAATAGTCTTACGTCTTGGTTTAGGAACGTTCAACATTTTAATGAGGATAACCTTTTCATCATTAAGATTTATCAAACCCATATACTGGCGTAAATAATACTTAAAAAATTTTACAGGATTATTTGTCGATATGTATGCTTCCTTTTTGTTAATATCTACATCATATCTTCTCATAAAGATAGCTTCGGCACTATCAATTTCTTTTTTAGCAGGAGTAAATTGTTCTTTAAATTCTCGGAGTAAGAAATTTGCTTTATATTCTTTTGTAAACACAATACTATAACCCTTAAAATGCTTGGGGTTATAGTATTTATAAGTTGTTTGTGCATTTGCCTGAATAAATAAAAAAAAGAAAGCTATGCTTAAAAGTTTGTACATAATCATTGACTTTTTTGAGGATATGTATAACCAGTAATAGTTACTTCTTCCACTCACTTACTTTAAAGGAAGTTATAATAGAATCCTTAGAAATAGTAAATTGAAGAGTTTTCGTATAAACAGGGTCAATATCACTCCCATAATCTTCAATAATTCCATATCCTAATAAAGAATCATCAATGTAATTTGGTTCTCCCAATGTATTAATTAATTGTGAATATTTTAGGCCCATCAATTTATGGTTTGTAAGTAAATCCTTTAACATCCTTTTTCGTGCAGGAGGAAGAAAGGCAGGATCATCACTTTTATTCCAAGCTACTTTATCAAATTTCATTTGATTCTCGCAGGAAAAAAAAGCTATGGACGTAATAAGTGTTAATCCAAATAATATTATTCTATTTTTCATTTAGTAAGAAATTAAAAATCTAACTACGAAGTTTTTTTGGGCACAGTATCTGAAACATTACCCATAAATTAACTTCAATTCCCAAAATATTCCTAAAACTCAATAAATCACACCTAATTCCATACATCTTCCACATTCTTTAAAACACTTCCGATTTTTAAATTGTTTCTTTTCCTTTAAGTATTTGGACAAGAGGCAATTCAAATCTATTGATAGCTCCTTTGCTAAATGAACAGAAACTATATCAAAAATAGATTCCGAATATGAATTCAATTCCTTTTCTAAAGCTTCAATTTCAATTGAGGAGAAACCAATTAAATTATAAAATCTATAGGTGTGATGTGAAAAAATTAAAACGTAAGAACACCTTGAATTATCCTCTGTATCTTCTCCGCAGTAATGAGTTTGTATGCTTTTTTTTGTCTTGATATCAATAGAAAATCCTTGATTACTTATAATTTCTATCACATCATAAAATTTTGAACTTGTATGATAAATTTTTGATTTTTGGGATAATAACCCTTTGATTATTGTATCTATATCATTTACCCCGAACTTTGAAAGAGTCAGTAGCTTAGCTTTATTCATCAATAGACTTGAATCAATTTCTGTATAAGAATCATATTTTACTTTCGTAGAATTTTGTGAATAAGTTATTTGCACAAAAACTAATTGCATTATTATAAAAACATAGTGCCATTTCCTTTTAAAAAGTATATTTTTTGTCATATTTATTGTCTAAAATTTACTACACATTCGTTATTGCAGTATCATCGAGAGTATAATCTCAATGCTCATTTCTAAACCACCGTTTTGTTATCAAGAATAATAGCAGCATTACTTTCATCATCTCGAATGTATAAAATATTAATCATAAAATGAAGTATTCCATTATAATGGACAATCCATTATGATACTATTTTTTTTCGGATGTTCTGCAACAAATAAATCGTCCGGCAAGCTCACATATATGAGGGTACTTTTATCTTCATTACAGGTATAAAAATTACCTGAAATTATAAAAGGCAGATAATTATATCTGCCTTTTATTTATAAAATCACTTTAGTTTCTAATGAAAATAAGCATTTTATGATACCATTTTTAAGTAACGCCAATTCTGTAACATTACCCGTCAAATCTGAGACATTATCTAACTTATCTGATCTTTGGATTTGCCATAATGTTTAAAGAATCAGATACTTTATTAACAACTTCCCATTTTCCGGTTGCTCTATTAAACAATTTTATCCTTCCCTTACTAATTAAAAGAGGTTCATTGTTGAAGATTTTGTAATAGAATAGAGAATCATTAAAGGATATTCTGATGTTCATATCAGAATATCCTTTTTGAGGGTAATATTTACCTGTACTTATAGGAAAAGATGTGGCAGTAGTTACAAAATGAATAGGTTCTCTATAAATAACAAAATAAAGGCTGTCAATTTTATCAGCTATTTCTACCTTTTTTAAAGAATCGCATCTCTTTCCCATTAATACATCATCCTTAAAATATGGTTTATCATCGATATACATTTGACAGTAATAATTTTGAGGAGTTAAGCCATTAATAATATTAAAGTCAATATTGAGACTAGTTTTCTTCTTTGTTGCCTGTTCTGTTTCATTAACCTCCAATAAAACAATCGAATCTAAATAAGAACTCTTTAAAAGAATTCTATTATTTTTTAAAAGACTCCATGTTCCACTTGAATATCTATAAGTATGAAACAATCGATATTCATATGTAAAAGTAGAATCCTTCTTAAAATCAAAATAATTATTGTTTTCTTTGGATGCATACTTTCCTTGAATGAACAAAGATGAGCAGCTACAGAATAAAATCGTTGCGATTAAAATTAAATTTTTCATTATTTCCCTTTTTCTTGTTCTCTTAAAACTTTCAAGACCCCATTTATAGCACTTTGTTTAGTACCAGGATCAAAGTAGGGGTAATTACCTTTGGAATCATTTATAAACCATACCCAATTACGGGTAATATCTGATCTTGAACTAACTCTACCATAATCAGACGGAACTTTACTGGAAGTCATTGAATTTGGATCAAATGAATATTGGCGTTGATATGGAACAACTTCCCTATCAATTCTATTACTATTATCCATAGTTCCTTTAAATATTTGGAATCCATGTACTGCTTCGTGAAGTGCATTTGCATCACTACTGTTACCCATATGAATTACCCCATCCGATTTTTTCTCTGTATATGTCACCGCATCCGATGAATTATCAAATGTAAACACTTGAGTTGTTGTTGCATTACCCATCTCTGATAATTCAGTTGATGAACTGTTTAAATCCGAAATAGTTGAAGAGATTGATGCAACGTTAGCTTCTGCCGCTTTTAGACTATTATTCAGTTTATCACTTCCTCCACTCTTTTTAATTTCTGCTTTTATATCAGCAATTTTTGCATTTGCTTTGGTTAAGTTTGCGTTTTCTGTTGTTAGCCTTTTGCTTATTCCTTCTTGAAGTCTTTTGGCAATTTCTTCATCGTTTGTATTTAGCCATTTCATTCCGTCCGGATCAACAAGGTTTGCAGGATTATTCCCGCAATAACTATATTGGCTCATATTATAAAAGTCTTCTGCCATCGGATCTATCTGCCACCATCTCCCTAACTGCATATCCTGCATCCTCGCCCCAAAATCATAAATATTCAAACCAAAGTTAGATTCCAGTTCTTTAGTCGTCAGCTTATAAGGCTGCGGGTTAGCTCCATTCTGCATAATGGACAATCCATTATAAGACTATTTTTTTACGGATGTTCTGCAACAAATAAATTGTCAGGCAAGCTCACATACATGAGGGTACTTTAATCTTCATTACAGCTATAAAAATTACCTGAAATTATAAAAGGCAGATAATTATATCTGCCTTTTATTTATAAAATCACTTTGTCTTCTATTGAAAATAAGCATTTTATGATACCATTTTTAAGTAAGGCCAATTCTAAAACATTACCGCTACTCTGAAGGGTTAATATTAGTAGATAGGAAATTCATAAATCTAAAATAATCATTTAAACTAATATTAGACGGCTTCTTTTTTATTTGTAATACCTTTTTATAACTATAATCAGTAAGGTAACTGATTGCAATATATATATCTTCATATTTTTCTAATGGCAATACTCTGGAAAATACAATGCTATCTTGAGAAGTAAGTTTTTTCAATTCAAAAGGAACTAAATCCATTGGTGAATATCTATTTATATCAAAGCTAATATTGAGATATAGGCTCTTGTTTTCAATTTGCGGACCAAAAAGGTCAGTCTTACTAACCCAAATTGCATTTGAACTTTTATTTGTCAATTGTGCTGTTATTTTTAAGCTATCTGTATTAACAGAATCCAATTTGTATTTTACCAATATAGTATTGTCTTCTATACGATACATCGTTTGCGCGCGACACATTACAAAGGTTAAAATAAGGCCTATTATAAAACATAATTTTCTTTTCATTATTCTTGAGGTGTAAAATTAGAAACGGGTTGAGAATGTTTTCGATCATCTCGAATGTATAAAATATTAATCACAAAAAGAAGTATTCCACTATAATGGACAATCCATTATAAGACTATTTTTTTACGGATGTTCTGCAACAAATAAATCGTCAGGCAAGCTCACATACATGAGGGTACTTTTATCTTCATTACAGGTATAAAAATTACCTGAAATTATAAAAGGCAGATAATTATATCTGCCTTTTATTTATAAAATCACTGGTTTCTATTGAAAATAAGCATTTTATTATACTATTTTTAAGTAACGCCAATTCTGAAACATTACCATTTTTAAGTAACACCAATTTTGAAACATTATCTACCTAATTGGAGCATGGGCTTTGAAAGGATCGCTGCATCTTTTTAAGCACGGATATTTTTCACTGTCATAATCTTTTGCTCTCAATCCTTTATACAAGCATTCAAAATCCAAGCCGTCCACATTATACTTTTTAAGGAATGTTGAGTTAGATAATGGCTTTTGTTCCTTTTCTTTATACATGTCTTTGAAGTCTGTCAAAAACATCAAAAAATCATTACCTCTAAAGCCTTGCAATCTATAGCAAATTCCAGTTTCTAAGTTCATTGCTAAAATATATTCTTGCATAGTACCTGTAAAAATGCCTATATATTGTGCTTCGTTATTTTGTAATTTTCGATTCCCTTTCAATTTTCGAATATCTAGTCTGTAAAATTGAAAATAATCACGTAAAGCCAAGTTATTATTTGGCTTTAAAGTGTCAAAAGATATATTATAATAGTCTCGAAACACATCATACAAAGAATCATTTTTTACAACATTTGTATCCATTCCTCTAAATACAACATTGTCTTTATCTAAGAAAAGCATCATTTTGAATAATGAAACAGGGTCTGTGTTTTTCTGTGCATTTAATGAATTTATGCTCGAAATAAAGAATAAAATTATTAATATTTTTTTCATAATTACCCTCCGGTTGGATGAAGTTTTTGATATTCTGATTTTTTATTATTAAATCGCTGTTGCCATTCTTGTGCTGGTTTTACAGATGGAGCATTTCTATTTAAGGGGTCCTGGCAATTGCGCACTCTATTTTGAGAGTACCCCACAGGATCATTTGCAATTGCATTGACATGACCAAATTCATGAGCTAATTGATCCGTATAAGGTAATAGATTCTTATTTATATTTACATTAATTCTTTCGCCGCTAATCGTTCCATTATTTGGATTTATTCTGGCCGTAGTAAGTCCTCCTCCATATGTTTCCATACTAGTATTATCTTTAGTTACGACAACATCAACTTTATGTTCAATAGAGTTAAAGTCTTTATAAGTAAGATTATCCATCGTCGCAAACCCTTGTGGATCAACTTCAGCATAATAGTCTATCGACTCTTGAGTATTATCGTAATCTTTTCTTGCATCATTCACCGCATCTATCGCATTATTCAAAGCTTTTTCGTCTTTTTTGTATTGTTTCCATCCATCTTTATCGCCTTTAAAATCATCCTTAGTCTTACCTCCGTCGTATTTCTTATTAAAATCATCCATTGCTGCTTTCATTGCATTATCTGCTTGTTGTAGCTCATCTTGATGTCCATTAATAACTTTCATCCCATCAGGATCCATAAATCTTACAGGGTTATCATTACAAAAATTATAAGGACTCCACCTTCTTGAAATTTCAGCTAAAGGATCAATTCCGTTCCACCTTCCAATTGTCATATCAAAGTTTCTCGCTCCAAAATCATACATATTCAAGTTGAAATTAGATTCCAGTTCCTTAGTCGTCAGCTTATACGGCTGCGGATTAGTTCCATTTTGCATCGATGTCGTATTCAGCGTCAACCCGAAAGGATAATAATGATCCTCTTCCAACACTTCGCTTTGATAGTTCTCCACATTCAGGTTATCAAACCATACATCCTTGCCAATGCTCTGGTTATCTATGTACACCAGCAAAAATCCATTACCCGGCATCGTAACCCCGCCATCGGAAATACCGGTCTGGCCGCTCAGGTCAACGATATTGCTGCCGCCTGTGCCTACATTCACCCATTGGCTTATGCCGTTTACATTTTTGGCCACCTGAAAGCTGCCGCTATGCGCCATGTCCAGTTCCAGCTTGTCGTTGAACCAAAGATAGTTTAAATGTGCCTTCGGTGCATCAACATCGTTGTTGCTTGCTGTTAAAGTTGCGAGCTGGTCGCCAAGGGCCGGATTACCCAGTGCTGACTGTAATATTGCCGCATTCCCGGATTCGTTGAATGGAGCACCTCCGGGTGTCGTTCCGCCCATCAAAGTAGCTGCCAGCGACTCAAGCAAAGCACTTGTACCCGATTCGTCGCTCTGGGTATAGTCGCCCTCATAAAAGGCACTTACATTCATGCGGAACTTGTCACCCGCCCGGGTCTGCAATATAATGGCAGTGCCCACCCGGTGGTCTTCCTCTCCGCCGTTCAGCCTTGCCGCGTACTTATCGTCAGGTGTAGTACCGCCTTCCTTGATATCGCGCACATTGGCTATATTGTCAAATACCAGCTCCTCCACATTGGCTGATACCAGTTCGTACCTGGCAAGGTAATCCGCATCAATCGGTTTGGAGGTAATAGTACTCCTTACATTGCCCAGGTGGTCTTTTACAAAATAATCATAAACAAATTTAGTCAGGTAATCTCCTGTCTGGTTGCCATTGGCATCCTGAACGGCAACCGCCACCGGCCTTGCCCTGCCTTCCTCGTTGAGTACGTACTGCAATTCATTGTTCTTATATACAAAGCTGCCTATATAGTCCCATGTCTCATTAATAGTGCCGTTATCAGATAATACTTTCTTTTGCAGCCTGTTGCCTTCCGCATCATACACATAGGTAATCGTATTGCCACCCACGGTAATCACTTCGGGCTTGTTCAGGTAATTATAAGTAATGGAATTAAGGTTCTTATTGTCATCTCCGACTAAATTGCCGTTGTCATCGTAATGGTACTCTTCTATGTTTACATTGTTATGGTTAGCGCCATCCTTGAAGTCGGGCAGCTCATTGTAATCATCGCCGTTGTCGCGTACATTGATAAGCCTGTTACTGTTCGCGGCATATTTATAGCTCAACACATCCATCGGTATGGTTGGATTGCCAATTATAAGATTCGGCGCCATCTGGTTCATCGACCCGATATTGCCGTTAAGGTCATAGGTAATATTGGAGGCCGTATAGTCATAGCCGTCACTTTTGTTCCAGCCGCTGCCGTCATACTGGTTGAACTCCGCATGGTTCAGCCGGTTCAGACTGTCGTAGCTGTAACCGTAAGAGCGGTATTGATTGCGGTCTGCACCGCACCAGGTAATGCCGGCAATATTGCCATTGTAAAGTTTGCTTGCAAAACCTTTGTCATAATAAAGGTTCTCCGTAAAAACGGTATCAAGGTTATAGCTGTCAAATGCCAGGCTATTCAGGAAACCGCGGATATTGTAATTCTGGTAGTTGCGCCCGGACGAATACTCTTTTAATACGTTGCGCCCCAGGTGGTCGTAGCTGTAAAAGGCAAGCTCGTAATCGATGCCGTTGTTTATCTTCTGGGTATGCTTCCATACCTGGTCATTGCCGCCGGCAGTGCCGAGGTTGCGCTCAAAGGTATTTTCCAGCCTGTAGTCGGTTATCAGGTCTATGGCCCCGCCTGCAGGTATAGCCACTGCATTTGGGTTCCGGTGGCTCAGTATGTTCTTATACAGCATGCCCTGGAAGAAGTAGATATTGCTGCTGATGTCAAGGCCGCCCTGCAGGTTTTGGCTCTGTGTCTGTACCAGCCTGTTCTTGTCGTCATAATAGTTTACCGATACCAGCCAGTTGTCCCCGTTCGGGTCCGCCGGGTCCATGATACGCACCTTGCTGCCCGTTGGCAATCCCCTTGTCACAAGCGATGCATTGTCAGGTGCTGCCACCACCGTATTGTTGGCAGGCAGTATAATGCCGGAAAACTGTGTATTGTCGTAAGCGTAACCCGATAAACCGCCCTGTGTATAGTCATCATAATAAGTATAGGTCAATAATTTGCAATAAGGAAGGTTGGATGGGGGATAAACATGAAAAAGGCCATAGTTGCAGCTATAGTAAAAAATGGAATTATTCTGGAATACGCTGCCATCCTGCTCTATGATAGCTACCATTTGTGTCCTCGGTGCGTCAAATTCGGCAGTTCCGGTAGCTGTAGGCCTGTCCAATGCGTCATAAAAGGTAAAAGCCCAGTAATGTTGCCCCCTTAAATTACCATCCTGATAAAATACCTGCCGGTCCCTTTTGTCATACACATAGTATTCCACGGCCTTGCCAGGTATCTTCTTTTCCACCAGGCGGCTGCGTCCGTCATAAAGGTACTGGTAGCAGAGCCCCGACAGCTGTGCTGCGCTAACGCTCCAGGTATAGGTAAAGTTCCTTACATTGCCCGAGACGCTGTAGGCCATCGAAGGCTTGCAGGCTTCGGGCGGCATCACCACCCTTTGCCTGCCCAGGTCGTCATACACATAAATGGTATAGGTATAATTGTTGGGAAAGGTCGTTGCAGGTGCATTGGCAGGATAAGGCGATGCAGTCTGTTTGGTATAAAGGCTGCGTTTTATGATGACTTTGCCCTGCTTGTCCTTTATTTCTTCCGTTACCTTTCCGTCTTCATCGGTTACTGCCGTTATATACAGTTCCCCTTCTGCATAGTTCCCCGCGTATTGTGGCAGGTCGCCCATATTGTTGCCGATGGTAAACCTCGGGAAGCTGCCCGTGGCACGGTAATAGACCTCCGGCAGCCCGCTCATGTACTGCTTTTCGCTGTTCGTCCTGTAATCATAGGTTACGCCACGGCTGCCGCCTACCCAGCTTTTGCCTGGGGCCATCTGCTTTACCACCCGGTTCAGCGGCGAATTATCAAACTGGGTCATGCTGTAAGGCTGCTCGTCAGCTCCTGCCTGTTCATAGAAGCCCCGCATCTGCGTGCTGTCTTTCAGTTTGATATTGCCCGGCACATAGCCGAACACGAGCGTACCTGCTGTCGGTGCGGCATAAGGCAGGTATTGGTAGGTCTCGCGGCCCAGGCTGTCATACACATGCACGTTTACAAGGTCGTTGCCCTTGGCATGGCCCCGTTTCACTACGGTTTGTAAAGGCCTGCCCAACCCGTCAAAGTAATCGGTGCTTTGCCTGCGGTAAAAAGAACCCGTCAGCGACTGTACAGGCTGGTCGGGTACAATAGTCCGTATATAATTATACTGGTCATTGTTGTTGTTAAGGTCATGTATGCCCGGGTAAGTAACGGCGCCCGTGGGAAGAGTACTGCCGTCAGGCTTGTTTAACGTAGGCGCCACAGTCTGCGCCTGCGCCTGTATCCCGAGTAAGAAAGCAAAGCTGAATAAGCCTGCTATGCGGTAGGTATATGGAACGAAATATTTCATTATCGTAATGTTTTTAGGTTATTTGATGTTGCGGGCTTGCAAAAGCAGTGCTTCCCTTATTGAGGTCCCTGATATTGGTAATCGCTCGATTTAAGGATATTGCCCTGTTCGTCTCTTACCGCCTTCAGCCTGCCGGAATTATCATACTCAAAAAAGCCCGTCACCATCTGGTCATTCACTACCGCTGTTACCCTGTTATCGCTGTCATAAACATTGCCCTGAAACTGGCTGCCTGCGGGCAAGGCAACAAGCTGGTCTATCCGTATGGAAGCGCCCGATGCAATATTGATGTTTGTGCCGCCGGAAAGCTGCGCCTTATAAAGCGTCCAGCTCCCTTTTGTTTTACCCGTATTAACGGGCGTTATGCCATTAACGCTAAAGGCGCTGCCCGTAGCCCATACATATACATCTGTCGGTCCGAAAGCAGCCGTAATCAGGCTGAAAGGAAGCTGGCGGGCATTGCTGCCCGAAAAGGCGCTGCCTGCCGTTCCGTCGCCGTATTCAAAAGAGCTGAAATAAAAGAAACCGTCGGTAGGCATTACGGCCGTAGCAAGAGGCAGGTTCTTTTGGCTATTCCATATATACTTGCGGTATTTGCCGCCCCTCATTGCTATAGTAAGCGGGTTGGCTTTGGCATCATAAGCCAGTACCTTTATTTCCGTCTCAAGGCTGTTGCCAAACAGTGCCTGGCGCAGGCTGTCAACCAAAAGTTTGCTGCCGTCAAAATGGGCATACGTATATTGTTGGCTCAGTAATTGGCCGTCTTTGTATTGTCTGGTACCCAGGGGCAGGCTCACTCTGTTGGAATCTGCCAGTTGTGCCGCAAACCCTGCATTGATATTAGTATTTGCTTCCGGCTGATCCATCGCATACCAGTTCTTCTGAATGCTTAAAGAGCCGTCGCTGTTGCCTGTCCTTATTACGATAGGCTGCTGATTATGGTCGCCATAGGCATAGTCATGCCATTGGGTAATACTCTTGCCAATGCTGCTCAGGTCGTAAGTTACGGTAGAGTCGGAAGAAAGGTAAGCTCTGTTATAAAGCGTAGAATATACTTTAATGCCAAATGGTACAAATATCGAGTTGGAAGGGCCGCCGCCCGGGGCACCGCCTGTTGTCTGGGTATAGCTGTCGAATGTAGACCTCAGTCCCATAATAGCCTTAATAAAAGAGCTATTGGCTGTGTCCTGTGGAGTGGGATCATAATCATACACTGCCGAGGAATGTTTTGCAAGCTGGAACCCCGTAGGCTTCCATTGGTAAATATTGGTGCCGATTACATTACCGCTGGCAGCTTCATTCTCAAAAGGAGGGACAAAAGGCCAGTTATTGTTATCATATCCGGGAATGGCATAAGAATAAATATGCTCCGTCCTGTAAACTTTGTCCCCTTCCTCCACATCTTCAATGACTTTCGGATATACCACACTGCTTGCGGCAAGTGCGCTGTTAGCCATTACCGTCTTGCCCATCCTTACATAATAAGCGCCCTGACCTAAGTCGTTTAAAAGCTCAATATAGGAATTCAGCATAGGCGAAAGCATAACGCCATAGGAAGAATCCGATACAGGGTTATGGTATTTGAAACTACGCTTGCTGGTTGTATTCAGGTACTTGTCTTTTGCTGTAATCGACTTTATCCTCAGGCCGCCGCCGATATAGCTGGCTGCCTGTGCCGTCGAATCCAGTATCTTGTAAGATACTTTGAAGCTGAAGACCCTCGTATCCTGTGAGACACTGCTGTTATTAAGCGGCGAAACGTAAGCTGTCATCGTATAATTGCCATTCGGCAGAAATACATTGTTCCGGTTGCCGTATTGCAGTTCGATATGCGTATTGGGCGTGTTTGGATCCGATGAAGTTCCTTCCAGAATAAAATATGGATTGGCAGTATTGATGGCTGCAGTAGGGTTGCCGGGCTGGGCAGGCGTAATGCTTATATTTGCAATAACACCTTCCATGCCTTCATTTAAGGCCTGGTTGGCTTCTTCGTCCACCACAAAACTTTTAGTATAGGTGCTGTTGAAATATTGGCCGCCCGACTTGAATTCCTGTAAAAGATGCATCACATTGGCAAAGGAAACACCTCCCGCCTGTTCCGTCGGATAACTGATATCGTTCGGTTCATACTCGAAAGCAATATTTCCGCCGGTAGGCAACTGTATGCCCTTAAGGATGCCTGCCTGCATCAGTGCAGCATCCGGCTTGCGGTCCGCGCCTTCATAATATTGGGAATAGGTCGGATATATAATTGTCTCTGAAGGTGCCAGTGTTGCTTCATAAGTATTGTTGTTGGTATAACCCCAGAAGTCTTTGTTATAAGACATACGGCAAGGCAGCGCCACATCCGTATTATATGTAAAACGGTGCGTCAGCGGAAATGCATTTGTTTCCGAATTGCCGTATTCAGTCAGGCTATCCAGTTTTAAGGAGTACTTGCAGACACTTTCCGCATTCAGCGGTATATCGCCCACCAGTTGCGGACGGTTATAATAGCTGTAGTTGAACTTAAAGATATTGCGCGCCCCGCCTCCTCTGGTGCAGATAATAACTTTTGAAACCGCCTTTTGCTGATACAGATCAAGCCTGTTTTCCGTAGCATCCACAAAGCTTATGGAGTCTGTGGTACTTACTACCGATTGCAGTTTTGAAATACCGGTTATGTGGTTATTTACAAAACTGTTCAGGTTGGGCCTGAAAGGCGTGGTAAAGAATTCGGCATGATACACCGCACTGGTGCCTGCCGTATAATAATAGTAGGCGTTGGGCACATAATTCAGCACAATGGAATCGGTGGCATCCGCATTTATAATTTTTGAAAGCTTCCATGATGTAATGCTCGCCGGGCCGAAAGGCTGCACAGATACGCCCATAGCCTCTACCTGGTTTTCAGAATATTCTTTATTGATAAAATAATACCGGGTGCCGTCATCTCCGGTAATCAGCCAGATTTGTGCTGTTCTGTCATAGCTTATTTTTAATTGCTGTTTTCGGTTCAGGCTTACAAACACCCCCGCTTCGTCATCATACATGAATTTGCCGGAAAGCCCTGCAGCACTGAAATAATAAACGTCAGGCTCCCAGTCTATGGGATCAAAGCCCTGGGTTACCCAGAACTGAGCATCTTCGTCCCGAAGCCCGTTGGCCACATGGGTTTGTATATAATAAGAAACAGGGTAGGGTTTGTCAAAAAGGCCTTTGCCTGCACGTTCATCAGGAAGGCCCCTTATCTCCCTTGTTATTTCACCGCCTGCATTCAAGTTCCAGCCCAGGCCTGTATTGCCCGCCTGATCATCTATCTTGATGCCGCCTCCCGCATGATAGGATACCGATACCGGAAAAGAAATCCCTTTGCCTGCAGCATTATATATCGGTATGGATATATCAGGTGTTCCCGTAAAAAGGTTCACCGGAAAATCCTGATACTTGATGATCTGTGCCGCCTCCGGTGAGCCCGGTACATAGCTGTTCATCATCTTCAGGTATCCGCTTGATGGCTCCTGGCCCTGGCCCGATGCATGAAACGCCAGCCCCGAAGCAATTAGAATAGGTATTATTTTCTTACGCATAATCAATTATGTTTTGAATTGTCAGTTTTCTTCTTCTTTTTTTAAAATTACTTCCCCCATCCGAACCGCAGCAGCCAGGGGCTTCGCTGGCCTTCCTGCTGCCACAAAAAGTTATAGCCCGCAAGGAAAGTGCCGTTCCAGTTGCTGTTGATTTTGTAACGCTTCATGATACCCAGGTAGGCAGTCTGCTGCTGCCCGCCAAAGGCATTTTTCAGTACATTGTCCGTATTTGCTGCCGGGGGATTTGCAGGGTTGCCCGATGTTTCGTTTTCCGGTAAGTAAGCGCGGCCCGCAGGTATAAAGCTTCTTTCATAACCCGCCTGGAAGCTGAAGCCGTATATCCATTTCCAGTCGGCATACGCCCTTGCGCTGATGCCTTCGTAACTGAGTTTTATATGCTGCCAGTTCTGCCCCAGGCCGATGCTGCTGCCCAGCCCTATGCCGAAGCTCAGCCTTTCGTTCTGCTTATAGCCCACGTTTACCCCCAGGTCCATCGTGGCAGGTTTCCCGTTATCAACAGATGCCCTTGCCGTCTGGAAATTATATTGCCATTCCAGCCTTTGCCAAAACGGCTTGCCCTTTTCAGGGTTTACTTTAAAGTCCTCTCCTTTGAGGTTTTGGCTAAGGTCTTTTTTTGCATCCTTTGCGCTTTGCAGGCCCTGTTTCGCTTCATGGATGCTGCCTTTTACATCATTTACCTTATCGGTAATACCGTTCAGCTTTTCGCTGTACTGCTGTACCTGCTGGCTCATTTGCTGCTGCACAGCGCTCATGTTATTGCCAAGCGATTTTTGCAGCATCGCATTTACCGAAGCCTTTGTCTGGTAGCCCATGCGTTGCAGATCCGCCGCCGTGGCATTACTCCCCAGGCCGCCAAAAGCATTGTTGTCCTGTTTCAGGAACTTGTCAAAACCTTCCGTGCCCTGCAGGTATTCCAATGCCTTTGCTTCCGCATCATCCGGCTCCTCTGCCAGTTCCCGCCAGTTCTTTATTTTTTCGCGGGCATAATACACATCCTTCTGTATGCCTTCCAGCCCTTTGATGTCCGTATGCTGCGCAGCAAAGCTTTTGAGCGATTGCGTTTTTTGCTGTATCAGGCCGTCTATATTTTGCTGTACATTCAGGTTTTGCTGTAAGCCCGATAAATTACCGGTCGTTGAGTTTGTCGAAACGGCAGGGGAGGCGATGCCCGCCTTGCCTGCAATGCCCGAAGCGGCATTTAACTTGTCTTCCTGTTTTTGAATGAAATTTTGCACCCCCCTCAGGCTGTCAATCGTACTGTTCTTTTGTAAAGCAAATTTGTTGCGGTAAGCCGTATCGTTTGATAAAGCTGCAATCGAATCGTAGCTGAGCCCCTGTTGCTGCAGGTACTGGTAATACAGAGCCGAATCTTTAGCGGCCAGCTTCTTCAGCATCTTCTGTTCCTTTCTTTGCAGGCGTTTCAGCAGTCGTTGCTGTATTTTTTCAGACCTGCTCAGGTATTTGTCAAGCGAAGCTGTTTTGCTGTCCAGATAAGAGTTGGCGTTTTCAATGTTTTCCGTTGTTTCAGAAACGGAGGCAGGAGAGGGTTCCTGCGCATACATACCCGTTCCTGTCAGTAACAGAAGGAAAATAAAAATGAAACTGTTTCTACATACTATACTCATATACCGATAGCATCTTAATGGGCTTCATCAGCCCGTTAAACAATTATTTTTTATCAGGTATGGTTAGCTCCTGATACTCAAAACAGCCTTGGAATATTGGTTCAGAAACCCCGGAGAAGGAAAGTGATAGGCATTCATTCTGTTGGAGGTGGATAAAATAAACATCAAGGTTATATATTATCGCTTGCGAAGATAATAACATATATCTCTCTGGCAAATTATTTTTAAATTTCTTTAACAAAGAAAGGCAAATATTTTGAAAAACAAAAGTCATTTTGAGATTATATGATTTTAAACATCAGGTATGGTACACCTGATGAGTTAATGATCTAAGGGTTAACCCTTATTCTTTTCTTCTCCATAAATTCTGGCACGGTTATTGCATATAACATCCTATACATGATTTTATAACCTTTAAATTCTAATTGAAATGAATTTCTTAGTGCATTCTTTTGCTCAGAACAATGAGCTTGAAAAAACAACGGCAGAGCTTACCGGGCTTGCTACAATCTTAACGCCTTTTAAGGTATCACTCAGTAATGAATCACGTAATGGATTACGTGTGGTAGGTACTTCCCGCCTTGGACTGGTGGAAATAGTTGCTAAGCTGTCAACGCAGTACGACAATAAGCTTGCAAAAGACGATCAGGCTGCTGACCTGAACCAACGTCTGGTATACTTACGTAAACTGAAGGCCTGTAAACTGGCTGCTAAAAACCTGTGTGAATTACTGGATGATACCGACAAAGCTTTGGGTAATGATGTGATGACCTTTGTGGACAAATTCAGCAACAGCCTGCGTAACGCGCGGAAGTATGACGGCGACCTTGACGAGGCTATGAAAGAACTGGATGATTATAATGCGCGTTTTGGGAAAATAATAGAAGATGAGGATAAGGAGAGTGAAGCCGGTAACAACCCGGGTGAGACCTCACAGTAAAAATAATAACATAAATAGAATGATGAAAGCCGGCTTTGCCGGCTTTTTGTTGTTTATATATTTTGATTTGACAATCCCCATTCAGGAAACATTTATTATATCGTTCAGCCTGTCCCGTAGGGATACAATATTGGTAGAGTATATCAGCAATCCATTCCTGACCTTGTAAGAGTCAAATTACTCCAAACATAAAATGTGATGAACATTGCAATATTGTCCCTACGGGACAATGCTCTATCAGATAATAAAAGGCTACCGATATGCTATCCCTCCGCGATAAAATCAACAGTCTTGTTTCCTGAACAGGGGTAATCAGTTATTTAAAAACGCCCACCTAAGGTTTTTTAAGCTACCTCCTGTGAAATAACGAGGTATTGCCTACCAGACAACGAGGTGGTACCTATTGAAAAGATAAGGTGATACCTGACAAAACAGGAGGTAGCGCCTACCGGAAGGATTAGGAGATACCTAAGAAAAAGCGAGGTATAACCTAAGAAAAAACGAGGTGGTACCTTTAAAGGAGACCAGGAGGTACCTATAAAATTTGGAGGTAATACCTGATAAAACACGAGGTAGTCCCTTTTTGACAGGTAAGGTGGTATTTTAGAAAAGGTTAGGTGAACCTAAGAAAAAGCAAGGTTGTACCTAAGAAATTGTAAGGTGATGTTTCAGAAAAATAAAGTGATATTCCTGAATGATTAGTTTTACTATGGAATCATACATGGCTCTTTTCACGTGTCCCACACCTCAAAGGTGTGGGACACGTGAAAAAACTTATTTATGCATGATTACTGAAATGAAAGCCCTGAAAGGGCGAAACAAAACAGCGATGGGTACAACCCATCGCTAACTACGTTACTTTGAAGTAACATGCCTTTTATTGATGCCGATTAGCAGCAATATCCAGCCTGCAATTAAAAACAGGCCGCCTATCGGCGTAAGGATGCCTAATTTACCCAACCCAAGCGTGGCAGTTTGTTTCAGATAAACCAGTAAATAAATAGAACCCGAAAAAAGAAGGATACCGATCACAAATGCCCAGGTAGCCCTGCGTACCCAGACAGAAGGGAAAGCATAATAAACCATACCTGTAAACGCAAGCGCAAGGCTGTGATAAAACTGATACTTAACAGCTGTTTCATAAGTACCCAGCAGCTCCTCTGACAACACGCCTTTCAGCGCATGTGCGCCCATGGCGCCGATAATAACACATAAAGCAGCGAAGATAATAGCCGCATTGAGAGCAGGTTTGTAAAGAGTCTTATTCATTGTCTGACGAATTATAATTTCAGCGTTTTTGCAAAGGTATCAAGTGTAGCCGTTTCCACATCAATAATATAAGGTGCCTGTAAGTATATTTCTTTTCTTTGTTCGAACAAGGCTGATGTCTTTTCGTATAATTCCTTCTCCGTGCCGCTTTTCAGCAAAGGCCGTTCCGTATAGGCATGCTTCAGTCTGCTAAAAAGATAGTCCACACTTGCTTTCAGATAGACTACCATACCGTTCTCCTGCATCCATTCCATATTATCATAATAGAAAGGAGCACCACCGCCGGTTGCCACAATAATATTCTCCCGGAAATCATTGGGTATGGATTTCAGGACAGCGCTTTCCGCATTCCTGAAATAGGATTCACTTATGGCAAACATTTCCGGTATGCTTTTCCCTTCCTTTGTTTCAATATAATGATCCAGATCCAGACGCGCATACCCCAGCTGAGCTGATAATGCTTTGCTCCAGTACGATTTTCCGCTGCCCGGCATGCCTATGAAGAAAATGCGCATCTTTTTAAAGTACGGTTTTTAATTCCTGAATCAATCTTTCATTTATAAGATTATGTCCCTGATCCAAAACATGCAGGCTGGCTGTTTTCAGTCCCTTGACAAACTGTTGCCCCTGCCTCGGCGGAAATATCCTGTCATGGTTGCCCATGTATAAATGCGTTTCGATTTTGTACTTGCGTATATGCCACTTCGCCAATATAGTGCTTACAATCAGCTTGCTGGTAACCGGCCATACATAAGATAACTGATGCCTTATATCTTCATTAGTAAGATGCGCCTTTGCAAATTTAAAGCGGGAAGCATCAATAATATTCCATTGCTTTAGTTTATCAACATAATGGAGCCATGCATCCGGATCCTGCATCATCTTTTTGAAAATAATCTTCCCGAAAACATTCCTTGTAGCAGCATTATACCAGAAGTTCTTTTTCAGCCCGTCCGGAGCTAACAGAATTAACTTGTCAATCCAGTTGGGCTGCAATTCTACAATGCTTAAACATGCCCGCCCGCCCAGGCTGAATCCCATTAATGTAAACATATCCACACCGAATTCCATTTTAATTCCCTGAATGATTGCCATCAAATCCTGTTTCTCAAAATAAGTCTTGTTCCAGACCGTCTTTCCATGTCCCGGCAGATCAATGGAAACCATAGTATATGCTTCCTGAAAAGCTTCTGCAACAGACCTGAAGATACCTGCATCATTACCGAAGCCATGAATGGCGATGAGCAGCTTAGGGCCGCTGCCCATTTTAAGTATATGAATCCTGCTGTCTTCGTAATTAATAAAGCCCGGTTGTATCTGCATGGAGGCAAAATTAAGAACGCAGGATTTCTTATGGAAATACTGCGTTCAGATTTATTTTTTTTTTTAAACAGGAGCAAGGAGGGAATGTTATTCTTCCAGAGAACCTACGCCCCGCATCAGACGACCCCATCTGATACCCTTTTTAGCATAAGCATCTGTTTGTCCTTCGTCGGAACTGTTGCCATAACTCAGCCATACAAAAGATGCTTTACCCACCACATGATCTTCAGGAACAAAACCCCAGAAACGTGAATCGGCGGAATTATGCCGGTTATCTCCCATAAGCCAGAAATAATTCATCTTGAAAGTATATTGCGTAGCAGGGGCATCATTGATAAATACCTTGCCGTCCCTTTCTTCAAATTTATTCTTTTCATACACCTGTATATCGCGTTTGTACAATGCAATATTTTCGGGTGTAAGGTTAATAGTCATGCCTTTTTTAGGAATCATTATCGGCCCGTAGTTATCTTCATTCCATTTGAAGAAATTCACATTGTTAGGATATACGGCCATTCCCGTAGGTCCGTCAATAGCGCCTTTGGCTTCCACAAAATGGGATACATTTATAACGCCTTGTAATTTCTTTACCAGAGGAACCGTTTCGTTTTCCATTTCCACCACAAAGCCTGTATTGGCATTGCCGCCCTTCAGTAAAATATGGTTTTCTTCCGCAAAATCTTCAGAAATACCGAAGTTAGGCTGTGCCATGATTCTGTAATCCATGCGTTGATGCGGGAACAACTGGCCTTGTTTTCCATTCACAAAAACCACACCGTCCCTTACTTCTATAATATCTCCGGAAATACCTACGCAACGTTTGATATAGTTTTCCTTTTTGTCAACCGGACGTGTAATGATTTCCGTCTGGTTCCATACAGCTTCACGGCCGGCGGAACGGACTGCAGCATAATAATCGGCAGCAGGATCAATAAGCATGGCCGTATCATTATTAGGGAAATTGAATACTACCACATCATTGCGCTCTACGTTACCAAAGCCGGGCAAACGGTGATAGCCCCATTGAACGGCATCCGTATAGGATTTACCACCGAAAACAGGCATCGTATTATGTACCAATGGAATCGCAATTGGTGTCATGGGAAGGCGCGGGCCGTAGGACACTTTGCTTACAAACAGGTAATCGTTGATAAGCATGGTACCCTCCATCGAGCCGGAGGGAATGGTATAAGCTTCTATTAAAAATGTACGGATGATAGTTGCAGCAATGATGGCAAAAAGGCCGGCATCAAGCCATTCTCTCCAAACAGGTTTCTTTTTTTTATTAGGGTCTTGCTTTTTCTTTTTCCAGATAGCTAAACGCATGATGGCTGTTGAGATTTATATTGTTATGCTTTAGATGTCCCTTTCAAAGGAAAGGAATAAGGCCAAAAATAGTAAATTATGATTACAAGCAGGTTGCTATTTTGCCCTTTCGGCAAAACTTAGGCGAATTAACCAATGCTTAATCGGAAAATGCAAAATGACAATGCTATATCAGGCTAAGGGCTCTAAATGAAAAACCCTGCAATCGAAGGACTGCAGGGTGGTTCACATTTGGTGTCGCTTAAATGGCCAGAGCCGAGTCAGCTTCTTCGCTTTCATCCTGAGGAATGACTTCATCAATGGAATCGGGCTGCTTCATTTCTGCTTCCGCAATTTTTTGAGAGAATTTAATCAGCTGCATCAGGCTGTTTTCTCCTTTATCCTGAAACAATATTTCAAAATGGAATTTAGTATGGTCGCCTTCAAGTTTGCCTCCGTAAGCATTTATAGATTCCAATAACAATCTTCCGTCATGGAAAACGGCAGTGTCTTCTTTACCGTAAATCAAATCCAGAGGAATAGATTTTACGGAGTTTTTAATATCGGCATAGAAACCATAAGGCTGGTTCTTTACATCGGAAGGTACGTCAAATTTGGAATTACCCGGCTGCATAAAAGCAGAGGCAACAGCCGCATCGTTGGAAACGGCGGCATATTCGCCATTGGTAACCAATGTAGCAAAAGAGCTTAATGTGTAAACGCCCGGTGTCGGATTGCTCATCAATTCATTGTTCACTACCAGCTGCATGATTTTGTCAAAAGATGGTTTATCATTTATTTTAAAGGATAAAGATGCTTTGAAAGATGGTACAGGGGCTGTCTGATTGATAGAAACGCCATTCATGGTATAAGATTTGCTTTCAGATGCAACAGAAAAATCGGTTACAGCCAAAAGGAAATCTCCCGTAAATGCTTTGGTAACATCATCCAGCGTCAGGCCGTATTCTTTCAGGCCGGAAACTGCCAGCGGTAAAACATTCATGGTTTCCAAAACCTTAATAAGGCCTTTCGGATTGAAATGATAGCTCATCATCAGGTTCATCTGTTGGCCGGGAACGCGTTTCAATAAATCATTGTTGATGGATTTTGGCTCCAGCGCTTCAGAAATGCCTTTAATAGCCGGGTTGAAATAATAAGTAGCGTCACTTACAATCTTTCCTTTCTCAAAATCAAGTCCGCCTGCAACGTAAATATCTTTTAGCAGGTTCTTTTGGGAGGCTAAAATCATACCGGCGGTACCAACTTGTTCCTGCGGCATGCCATTGATAAAGCCTTCGTAATTCAACCAGAAACTGATGTCATGGTTTTCTTTTTGAAGCGTAGCAAATTTTGGATTGTTTGCCAGCGATTGTTCTTTATCCAGTGAGAAAGTTTTTTCAATATCTTCTGTCATTATCGTTACCATATCTACAGGCGCGGCTGAAGGCAAAGAATTCCACTCGTCGTAGTTAGGTGTTGCGGCAGATGCAATAGCTGTTTTTTCATCCCAGCCCATGCAGATATTGGTATTGAACTTAACAAAGTTCAGTTTGCCTTTTTGGGAAAATACCGCTTCGGGGAATTTTTCTTTGATGAACGCTTTGAAATTTGTTGCATTTTTAAGCGGAATGATCATCATGAATTTTGATTTGCCCGATAATCTCTTATCGGCCAGACCGTATATATAGAATACGTTCAAGGGGTCGATACCTGTTTTTTCAATATCAAGCGCAGTAGTGTCTGAACCTGCTTTTTTTAGCATATCCTGAAAAATAGGGCTGCCGGAAATAGCGTTAATGGCAACTTTTTTTGCCAATTGGGTGGTGTTGATACTTAAAACACCGATAGCATCTTTGGAGATGTATTTTGTATTTGAATCAGTGGAACTGCAACTACTTAAAAAAATAGAAAAGCAAAGAATAATGGGGACAAAGCGAAGCATTTTGCGCATGGAATATTAAAATTTAATGCAAAAGTAAATAAGCCTTGTCATATAGCAATAAATGACAAGGCTTATTTTAGTAAAATATATAATTCAGCTATTAAAACGGTAAGTCGTCGGCTGTATTATTGTTTTGCTGTGGTTGGAATTGTTGTGGCTGCGGAGCGTATTGTTGTTGTGGTTGCGGCTGAGGTGTTCCCGCAGCTACCGGTGCTGCTGCTCTTTCAACGCGCCATGCATTTAAATTAGTAATATATTTTACTTGTCCGTCGCGTTCCCATTTATTACCTCTGATATTGAAACTTACTTTTAATAATTCTCCTTCCTGAAACTGGTCAATGATGGAACAACTCTGGTTTACAAGCTGAAAAGATGCATAATTTGTGAAAACCATACCTGTAGGGCTCTCGTCAGTCAATTCCAATACGAACTCTCTTTTTGAAAAAGTATCTTTAATCTGTTGCGTAGCAAATTTCGTGTGCAATCTGCCGGTTACTTCTAAACTCATATTATCTCTATTTATAAAATTTGAAAACGAAGTTAGGATTTTTTTACTTAGGATTTTTAGTGCGGAGGCCTAAGTTTTCAACATTAAAATGCAGCTTTGATAATAGCATCAAAATCGTCGGCTTTAAGCGAAGCGCCGCCAATTAGCCCGCCGTCCACATCAGGACATGCGAATAGGGTAGCGGCATTTGCCGGGTTGCAGCTGCCGCCATAAAGGATGGTGGTGTTTGCCGCCATATCATTGCCATATTTTTCTTCAATTACGGAACGTATAAAAGCATGCATGTCCTGAGCCTGTTCTGCAGTGGCAGTACGGCCTGTGCCTATTGCCCATACAGGTTCGTAAGCAATGACAATTTTTTCAAACTGCGTTGCATCCAGATGGAACAAACCGCCAAGGATTTGTTTTTTTACCAATTCATTTTGTGTGTTTGCATCACGGATTTCCAAAGGTTCGCCTACGCAGAAAATTACTTTCATTTCGGCATCCAGAACAGCATTCACTTTTTTAGCCAGCAAAGTTTCATCCTCTCCAAAATACTGGCGGCGTTCACTATGGCCAAGTATTACATAGTCAACGCCAACGCTTTTAAGCATATATGCGGAAACTTCGCCGGTGTAAGCGCCTGCTTTTTCCTGATGGCAGTTTTGCGCAGCAAGGTAAAAACCCTCTGTATCCTTGATTTGAGAAGCTGCTAATTCCAACTGCGTAAAAGGAGGTGCAATTACCACTTTTACATTTTCAGAAAGATTGGAGCTTCTTTTAAGTATATCAGTTACCAATTGTTTTCCTTCGAAAAGGTTTTGGTTCATTTTCCAGTTGCCGGCTACTATTTTTGTTCTTGACATATTTTTATTATTGAATTGTTTTATTGTTGAGTTGTTTTTAAGGTGGCAGGGATTTAATTGGTTTTGGTAGTTTCAATTGAAACCAACAATTAAACAATTAATCCATTTAACCCATTTAGTCCTTATCGTTGATTATTGTTTTATTGCTAAATTGTTTGAAAATTATAAGGTTAGAACCTTAAGAAATTAACCATTTAACCATTAAACCATAAATTTTACCGTTCAATTGTTTTATTGCTTAATTGTTTGATGTTTTAAGATTGACTTATTTACAAACCATTCAACAATTTACCATTAAACCATCCATTATCCTACATGCATCAAAGTCCTTGCATTTTCGGTTTGTTCAAAGATATGTTGCAATACTTCTTTTTCCGCTTCTGATAATGTCAATCCCCTTCGCTCCATCATTCTGTTTGCTGTTTCAATGGCCTTGTTAATATTATAAACTACCATTTTTACATGGTCGCCCCAACTGAAGGACGGCACAAAGACTTTAGGAAAGCCCGCACCATATAAATTACAACTGACTCCTACAACTGTTCCTGTATTGAACATGGTATTGATACCGCATTTGGAATGGTCGCCCATCATTAAGCCGCAAAACTGCAGACCTGTATTCACCGATTTCATCTGGCTTTCATCCCATATTTTTACAATATCGTAATTGTTTTTAAGATTCGAGCAATTACTGTCAGCGCCAAGATTGCACCATTCACCAATCACTGCATTTCCCAGGAAACCGTCATGGCCTTTATTACTGTTGGCAAAAAATACCACATTGCTTACCTCGCCTCCCACTTTACAGCCGGGTCCTAAAGTAGTATTGCTGTAAACTTTGGAAGCCATTTTTAATACCGAATGATCACACATGGCAAATGCACCTCTTATAATACAACCTTCCATAATTTCGGCATCTTTGCCAATATATACCGGTCCTGCTTCTGCATTGATGATACAGGGATAAATCTTTGCACCTTCTTCAACAAAAATATTGGATGGATTGATAGCTGTTACATAAGCAGGTAATGGCTGCGACTGCCTGTCTTTGGTAAGTAATGTAAAATCGGATTCAATAGCTTTCCCATTCAACCCGAAAATATCCCAGACTTTTTTCAGCAATTGTACGGAACCATTGTATGTAATCAGATTATATGCGGTGAAATCTTCAAAATCAGTTTCGCTTTGAAGCGCTTTTTCTGTTCTTACGGCCAATAATATATTTTCACTGATCAGCGCATCGCCTTCATTCAGTTGTCCGATAGCCAAAAAGAGTTCCGGTGTGGCAAATACTGCAGCGTTTATGTAAATCTGCTCTTTATCATTGCCTTGCGGAAATACCTTTTGTAAATATTCGATGGTTGCAGTGCTGGTTTTGTTACCTGTGAAATGTTCCCAACGTTGCCTCATCGTCATAATACCGCAACGGATGTCTGCTACAGGGCGTGTATGAGTAAATGGCAGGAACTGGTTTCTTGCACTTCCGTCAAATAAAATATAATGCATATCCGAGGTTAAAATTGAGCTGCGAAGTTCGTGTTTTTTAAATATTAAAGAACAGGATGCGGGAAATTGGTTGGGAATTGAAACGTAATAAAAAATTAGCCGTTTTTTATACTATGATTCTTATAGCCAGCCAAAGGTAATTGTGTGAAATCCGGAATTATGTCAGTCTTATCATTTCTTTCTACAAATTCGTCAAGTAATAAAAGATTTTTTTGATCAAGCGGTGATTCACAATAATCAAAGACAGCTATCATCATTGCTGCTCCTATATGGGAAGGGCATGTGTCTGTATAAAGTCCCATAATATCTCTGAGTATTATTTCAACATTGTTCAGAAAAGAAAAACTATTAATGGCTTCTGACGCAGTATTTATTGCACTTTGCTTCCATAGTTTTAAGATGTCTGACTCAACAAATGCGGGATAGGCTCCCTTGAAGGTTTCCCATTCACATGCATCTGTAACAAATGCTTGTCTATTTGTACGGATAATCTCAATAGTAACTCCCCCATATTTACCTCTGCCATTGCGTTGTTTAATGTATTTATATGTTAAACTACCGTGTTTCATAGAAGGTTTATTAATAGTATGTGGGATGTAAAATCTGGAATTTTCGACAAGCATTTATGGAAATAATGTTTTACAAGCATTAATGCGCTTGTGTGCCACCTTTATCATCAGCACCTTTGATAACGTTCAGCAAATCGGGTCGTTCCTTCTTTTCCCGGCTAAGCACCTTATAAGTAATCAGAATGCTGAGCAACATGCAGGCTGCTCCAATCAGAAAATGTATTCCCGGAAAATGAAAAGGCGCTTTATCAGTAGTAAAATAAGTAAAAGTGCTGTTCATAATGAGCGGCCCTATGATGGTTGTCAGGCTCATCAGGCTTGTAAGGGAACCTTGCAATTCTCCTTGCTGATTTGGGGGAACATGTCCTGAAATAACCGATTGCAAAGAAGGTCCGCAAATACCGCCAAGGCAATAAGGTATCAGGAAAGCAAACATCATCCAGCTCTGTGAGGCAAAGGCAAAAAGCACCAGACCGATGGTATATAATGACAAACCCAGATAAATACTTTTTTCATTCCCGATTTTAGGATTGACTACTCTGGTTAAGCCTGCCTGAACGCCGCCTACCAATACACCTACTATAGCCAATGAAATACCTACCATTTTCTCATTCCAGCCAAAGCGGTAAATAGTAAAGAAATTCCAGTTGCCTTGTACCGCTTGCGCACCAAGGTATATTAAAAAGAAACTGATAGCCAGTCCCCCGAGTTCCGGATGCTTTGTCAGGAATTTTAAAGAGCCGAACGGATTAGCCCGCTTCCAGTCAAATGCACGTCGATTTTCTTTACTTAAGGATTCCGGCAGAAAGAAATAGCCATATATACAATTGAGCAGGCAAAGCGCTGCCGCAGCGTAAAACGGTGCCCTTATGCCCCAGGTCGCCAATAAGGCCCCCAACGCAGGTCCAAGTACAAATCCCAGGCCAAATGCCGCACCAATCAGTCCGAAATTCTTTGCTTTGGAAGTTTCGTCCGTACTTACATCTGCTATATATGCCGTGGCCGTAGTAAAGCTTGCGCCGGTAATACCTGCAATAATACGGCCGATAAACAACCATCCATAAGCAGGTGCTATTGCAAGGATAATATAATCCAGGCCAAAACCCAGCAAGGAACATAATAATACCGGACGGCGGCCAAAGCGGTCACTCAGGTTACCGATTACGGGCGAAAAAATAAATTGTGTGATAGCAAATACAGACAACAAAAGAGCGCCATATGTGCTGGCCTTATTTACCGGTATGTGTTTTAACTGTGCTATCAAATCGGCCATTACAGGAATGATAAGTCCCCATCCCATAACGTCAATCAGTAGAGTAACAAAGATAAAGCTGATGGCAGCTTTTTTTGAAGTTGGCATGATATTGGTTTTTGAATAAGCAATAAAATAGCTTTGTTTGCCGACAAGATTAAAAACCGTTCTTAATCAAGGCAGCTGCAAGATTCAAAATAATTTTGAAATTACGAGGTCCAAATGCGACAATTGTAAGTGGTGAAATCCTAATTCTTTTAGAGAACATTCATTAATAGCAAAAGGTTAACGTACTAAAAAGGCTTTTTCCGCTCCGGCAGAACTTTTAATTTAATCAAACAATTAAAAATTAAGGGAAAGAATTTGCCGGAAATACTAAAAGTCCTTTTTTAGTATAAATGCGAATTTTTAAGGTCGAATCTGCATTTAAAGATGCCTACAATCCCTTCCTGCTTTTAAAGACGCCCGAATACTATATCTTTGCACTCTTTTGAAAATCAAATAACTGATAGAATTAAGATGATATTACCTGTTGTAGCCTATGGTCATCCCGTTTTGCGCAAAGAATGTGTGGATGTTGATAAGGACTATCCGGAATTGGATAAACTGATAGCCGATATGTGGGAAACGATGTATTACACTAATGGCGTGGGTATTGCCGCGCCACAAGTAAATAGGGCTGTGCGCATTTTTGTGATTGATACAGAACAGATTGTAGAAGGTTTTGACGAAGAAGACCGCAAGGAATTTCCTGATGAAAAAGGTATTAAACAAACCTTTATTAATGCCCGCATTGTTGAAACATCGGGCGAGCCTTGGGCTTATAATGAGGGTTGCCTGAGCATTCCTAAAATCAGGGAAGATATAAACCGCCCTGAGCATGTTCGCCTGAAGTTTGTAGATGAAAATTTTGTGGAGCACGAAGAAGACTATTACGGCATTACGGCACGTGTTATTCAGCATGAATACGACCATATTGATGGTAAACTGTTTATCGATTATCTGCCGCCGTTGAAAAAACGTTTATTAAAAAAGAAACTGGAAGATATTACCAAAGGTAAAGTGAGGGTGGATTACAGAATGTTATTGCCAAAATAGATTTATGGAAAAAGAATTGGAATTATCGCAGGAGCAAAATCTGCTCAAAAGGTATTTTAAACAAATGCCTGTCTTCTTTCCGTTAATCGGCTTGTTTTTGTTGGTGATGGCCGGTATAGAATTTTGGAATTATGCCGGCGACGGCG
Source organism: Taibaiella lutea (assembly GCF_008629695.1). GTDB lineage: Bacteria > Bacteroidota > Bacteroidia > Chitinophagales > Chitinophagaceae > Taibaiella > Taibaiella lutea. Next base: position 564,937 of record NZ_VWSH01000001.1, on the reverse strand, counting down.
GTTATCTTCCTGTTTACTGGTTAAGGCCGATATTATTTTTAGTGTATGCATTATTATGGATACCCATTTGCTTCGGAAAAAAATGGGCAGCGCTCGGATTTTTGATACTGAGCATTCTTGGTATGGCTTTTTTCCTTTTTGGTCCTGACATTACCTTGAAACATGCTATTGGCGATGTTTATATTATGCCGATACCGGCAAATATTTTGTTCTCCTTTCTTATTCTTTTCTTCTACAGAAAATTGAAATAACATTCGAAATACTGCTTTATAAAATTGGTTCTTGTATCTTGAGGAAGATTAGATACAGGAACCAATTTTTTTTTGTTGATTTGTACCATAAGATTTTTAATTAAAAAAACATTGACCTGAGTTCTGTATTCCTCGTGGCAACCTCATCTCGGCCGCAGCGGTTTTATGAAATTGCGTAGCGGAGCGATCTTCAGGACAGGGAATCACTCATTTCAATAGAGTCTCTCCACTTAATAAAAAGCATTCCGCTACGGCTGTATGTTTTTATTCCGGTTGAGATGACGACATTGTTTAATATCAGATATCATACATGAACTACGCACAATCGTTTGAACGTTTACAGAATATATTAGCCGAGCTAAGGGAAAAATGTCCCTGGGACAAGAAGCAAACAATACAATCTTTAAGGATACAAACCATAGAGGAATTATACGAACTGGCAGATGCTATTACCGACGAAGATTGGCAAGGCATAAAGGAAGAATTGGGTGATATACTGCTGCATATTGTTTTTTACAGCTGTATAGGCGCTGAACAAAAACAATTCGATATAGGCGATGTTATTGAGTCGGTCTGTAACAAACTGGTGGCACGGCATCCACACATTTATGCCCATATTGATGTCGACAACGAAGAACAGGTAAAACAGAACTGGGAGAAGCTCAAATTAAAGGAAGGGCGCAAATCGGTACTGAGCGGCGTTCCCAAATCTTTGCCCGCAATAGTTAAGGCATTGAGGATTCAGGATAAGGCAAAACAGGTTGGTTTTGAATGGGATGACAAAACACAGGTGTTTGAAAAGATAGAAGAAGAACTGCATGAACTGAAAGAGGCAATTGAACATAAAAGCCAGGTTGATATTGAAGATGAGTTTGGTGATGTTTTGTTTTCTATGGTTAACTATGCAAGGTTTATTAATGTTGACCCTGAAAATGCTTTGGAGCGCACCAACAAAAAATTTAAAGCAAGGTTTGAATATATGGAAATGTTAGCTGAAGCAGAAGGAAAAGTGCTGCATGAAATGACATTGATGGAGATGGATGCTTTATGGAACAGAGCAAAAACAATAGCCCGTTAATCTTTGACCCTTTTGACTTTTTAATTTTTATTTTCCTTGAACAGGTGGTTTAAAAAATTTCCATATCCCGGTTGGTTGGTGCTTATAGTTTCCATGCTAATAATTAGTATGGAGGTTTACCATTTGGATAAATCGAACTTTACGCCGAAGAGCATGGTTGAAGATGTGCAAAATGATTTTCAATTTAAGGAACGGGCGGTTTATAACAATTACAAAAGCGGTTTATTTGATGTTATACTGAAAGACAGGCAGCATGCCATATTGCCAAGTGATTATTCTTTCTTTATTATAAGTGATAGCATTGCAGTTTTATGGAATACAAATACCATAAACCTGCCTGACGACCTGAGGTTTAATCCCGGGCAATTTCGGGCGGGCAAAATTGCAGCGTTGAAAAATGGTTTTTATTACATTCAGTCCTGGCCGGTAAAAACCGGGCATCCCGATAGCGCAGATTATTTTGCGGTAAGTATTATACCTATTGCATCTCAGTTTCCGTTAGAGAACCAGTATTTTAAATCGGGTTTTGTTGCAAATGAAAATATCCCTCGGGGAACTGAGATATCAGATACGCCTGTAACAGGTGCCATACCTGTTTTTAACTTAAATAATAAGCCGGTTTTTTATCTCAACTTTGAACAGACGACAGACGAGTTTTTTGTAGCAAATGGATGGACATGGTTTGTTGCAATTCTGTTATGCCTGTTTGTCGTATTCTGGCTCCATGAATTGTGTTATGGCATAGGTGTAAAAACGCAGAACCCGATGTTGGGTTTTTGTGCTTTATTAATAGTAGTGGTGCCTGTTTCATTCTTATTGAAGTATATTGAATATCCGGGCGGCTTTCAGAATTCCACCATATTTTCACCTGAACTCTATTACCCGTCTGAAGGCATTAAGTCTCTTGGTAACTTCCTGATCAGCATGCTCCTGCAATCATGGTTGTTCATTTATTTAGTTTCTTATGTGCCGTTAAAAGAAAACATATCAGGCTTAAATAAAACCATTGAAAAAACATTGCGCCTTTGTTTTGCAGTTTTGATATTGGTCTTTCTGTATAAATATTCCATTTCCGATATTTCCAATCTTATTATCGACAGTAAAATATCTTTTGAAACAGGCAATTTCTTTAACCTGAACTTCTACACATTTGTCGGCATTTTCACTATAGCCGTTATTACCATTAATTTTTTGGTACTGCTTGCTATTATCAATAAGTTATTACAGGGTGTTGTTAAGCAATGGTATTGGAAAATGTTGTTGCTGGCAGGTATTGCTTTAATAGTAATGTATTGCTTATTCGGTAAAGAATTTAAAAGCCTGTATGTAGCGGTTTTAATAATGACTTTGCTTGCTTTTCTATTGCTTAGCAGGTTCGGGCTGCCACTTAAAAAGCGCAAAAGTTATTATGACCTTAGCATAGCCACCTCTACTTATGTATGGTTTGCCATTTTATGTTCATGGGTGACAATTGAAATATTCTATTTCAATTACTCAAAGGAGCTGGAGCTCCGGAAATTATTTGCACGCAAGCAGGAACAAAAAGATGACGGTAATACTGCCTTTAAGTTTATAGGTGTAATGGATGATTTGCAAAAGGACAGTCTTGTGTGTTCCTATTTTGCGGATATGCAAAATAAAGACAAGAAAGACAATGTTTCCAATTACATCAATTACGTTTACCTCACTGATTTTTTTAAGAAATTTAATATTGATATTTACTTCTATGATAAAAACAGAAACCCTGTATTACGCAAGGATACTATAGATGCAATAATAAACAGGTATTCGGACAGCGTTTCCCAAACAAAATTCAAAGATGGCCTGCTGGATGTTGAGTCGCTTGCCGGCGGAGATTTTATCTATTGGTATCTGAGTCCTTACAAGTTTAATAATTCAGATGATACATTAGGTTATATCGGATTTGTTATTTCTGCAGATAAAAGATATAAACGGGGAGACCTGCGTTCATTCTTTGACGTAAACAGCAATCCTACCGACAGACAATATTATGACCATTATTCGTACGCTATTTATCATGACAAAAATTTATGGACGCAGTATGGTGATGTTGTATTTCCCTATCATCTCTCTGATACTTTAAATAGTAACAATGCAAGGTTCATAGAAGGCAATCAATATAATTCCGTATTACTTTTCCCATCGGCACGCAAAGAGATTATTAAAGTAGTTTACCAGCGAAATATCTTTACCAATATCGTTTCGCTCTTTAGTTATGTGCTTGCCTTATTGTTATTGGTAAGCGGTTCTGTATTTCTTATCAGATACTTTATATTTTATCCCGGCAGGATCCGCTCCATTTACAGGAATTTCACATTTACAATCCGGTCAAAAATAAATATCACCATCCTTGTTACGGTATTCCTTTCCTTGTTTATTGTAGGCTTTATTACTTTGTCTTTCCTTAGCAACAGGTATGATGATGCACAGAAAAAAAACCTTCAGGGATTGCTGAATTCCTATTCTTATTACATCAGGCATTATATTGAAGATAATGCAGTGAATCTGTCAAAAATGAAGAAACCGGTGCTGGCTCCTACTTATTCGGATTTCAGTTATTCGATGAATCAATTGGCACAAGAGCAGGGCGCCGACGTCAATATTTACAACATAAACGGACGGCTTATTGCTTCTTCCCAACTTGATTTATACAAGAAAGGGTTATTGTCAAGATATATGGATCGTTCTGTTTTATTGAGCATGGAACAGCATAATTCAAATGAATTATTACGGACGGAAAATATTGGAAAATTGCATTATCAAAGTATCTATGCTCCTCTCAGAGATAAAAATAATCAGGTAGTTGCGTACATTAATATTCCTTATTATGCTTCGGGCAAAGATTTTGAAAATGAAATTTCCAACGTTATTATAACCTTAATCAATGTGTACACGCTGGTATTTTTCCTTTCGGGATTATGTGCCATTTTTATATCAAACAGTATTGTCCGTTCTTTCCGTTTGTTGATTGATCAATTCAGGAATATAAGGTTACGCCATAATGAATATATCCAATGGCCATACAGAGACGAAATTGCATTACTGGTAAATGAATATAATTCCATGATGCGGAAAGTGGAAACGATGGCTACACGTCTGGCAAGAACGGAACGGGAAGCTGCCTGGCGCGATATTGCACGGCAGGTAGCGCATGAGATTAAGAATCCGTTGACTCCGATGAAGCTTAATATTCAATACCTGCAGCAAGCCATATCGGCTAACAGGCCTGATATAGATAAACTGGCGGCTAAGGTAGCAGGCGTATTGATTGAACAAATCGAAAACCTTAATATTATCGCTTCGGAATTTTCAAATTTTGCGAAGATGCCGGATGCATTTGCTGAAAACATCAGCCTGCATGAAGCACTGCAAACATTGGTTGATTTGTTTCAAAAAAACAACGATAATATCAGGCTGGAACTGACCTCTACTGATAAATCATTGATGGTGTATATCGATAAAAGCTACTTCATCAGAATATTCACCAATTTGCTGCAGAATGCCATTCAATCAATAGACGAAGATAAGCAAGGGTATATAAAAGTTTCATATGAACAAAATGACGGAAATATTGTAATAATCATTGAAGATAATGGCGGTGGTATTCCTAAGGAATTACAGGATAAATTGTTTCAGCCTTATTTCACTACAAAATCATCGGGAACAGGTCTTGGTCTTCCGATGACTAAAAACCTGATAGAAAATTCGGATGGTGCAATCTGGTTTATAACAAAAGAAGACGAAGGATCGCAATTTTTTGTAAGGTTACCAAAAGGTGAACCGGATTAGATGTAATTATGAAGTCGGGAAAAGTTCCGGCTTTTTATTTAATCTTTGTTTTGTAATTGTAGAATAGTTATATTAGTATGTCCCCGGACAGGCTCATGTAATTGAAAATAAAATAATTATCCGGGATCAAATTTTATTGCCATTTTTGAGCATAGACATTTCCTGAAAAAATTGGATGCGTAAATTTTTTAAAATTCTCTTGTACATTATAGGCAGTATTTTGTTGCTGCTGATTTTAATTGTGGTGTTTCTTCAAACGCCATGGGGAAAGTCATTTGTACGGAAACAGGCTGTCAGTTATTTGCAAAATAAGCTGCACACTGAAGTAAGGATTGACGCATTTGATTATTCTATTCCCGATAAGGTTTCTTTAGGTGGCGTTTTTATACGCGATTTGAAAAAAGATACTTTGCTGAATGTAGATAAGCTTGCCATTAATCTTGATATGTGGGCTTTGGTCAAAGGCAAGATATCGGTTGATAATATTTTGCTGGAAGGCGTCAACGCAAATATTTACAGGAGTAAACCGGATACGGTTTTCAACTACGAATTTATAATAAAAGCTTTTGCCGGTAATGATACGGCACAAAGCGCGCCTGATACCGCTGCATCCAAGCCGATGGATATTAATATCGGAAAAGTTGCACTGAAGAAAATTCGTTTAATATACAATGACGAAACAGGAGGTACTTACTTTTCGATGAATCTTGGCAGCCTTTTGCTTCGTATAAAAAAGCTGGACCTTGATAAAATGAAGTTTGAACTGAACGAATTTTCTGTTAGTCAGTTGAAAAGTTATTTTGCTACCGATACTTCTTATCTGCCTCCTCCTCCTAAAGATACGAGCGCCCCGGCTGATTTTCGTTTGACAGCCGATAAAGTTCATCTGGATAATATTCAGTTTTCGTTTTTAGGTAAGCAGGATTCTACTTTCTTCGGCATCAATCTGGGCAGTTTGAATGCCGACATCAAACAGTTTGGTTTATTGGATCAGGTTGCCGATTTAAATGCGCTTCAGATTGAAAAGGTACAATCAACCCTTGCTTTTGGAAAGCCGAAAACTACCATCAAAACTGTAGTTAAAGAAGAATTGGTTGATACATCTGTTGTCTACCACTGGAGAGTGAACGCCGGCAAATTGATGCTTAATAAAATCGGTTTTATTTACGATGATAATGCAGCACCGCGAATAACCTCCGGTATGGATTACAGCCATTTGAACATTCAGGGATTTTCATTTAATGCCGACGGGATTTTATATAGTTCGGATACGATTAGCGGTAAAGTGAGGCATGCCGCCCTTAATGAGAAGAGCGGGCTTAATATTATAGAATTCAGGACCGATTTTCTTTATTGCAATCGGGGGGCTTTGTTGAATAATCTTTATTTATTGACACCCGGAACGGAACTGCAACATTTACTGGATGTAAAATATCCTTCTATCGCAGCTGTTCAAAAGGATATGAACAAATTGCATTTGAATATTGATGTTGAGAAAAGCAAAGTCAGTATGAAAGATGTGATGTTGTTTTTACAACCGGAACAAAAGAAGATGTTGGCCGCTTACAGCACAGAGCAATTCAATATAGCTGCAAAGCTGAATGGCTATCTGAATGCATTGCAGATTCAAAACTTTGCTGCGAGAGGTCTACGTGGAACAGATATATTGCTGAATGGCAGATTGAATGGTCTTCCTGATCAAAACAAGCTGAATTACAATCTTAACATCCTTAGATTAAGAAGCACCTATAAAGATATTGAACCTTTCCTGACAGATAGTGTAAAAATGCTTGTGAATGTACCGGAATGGTTTATGGTGAACGGCCATATTTCGGGGACAACGCTGGATTACAATCCTGATTTGAAAATTCAGACATCAGATGGCGATGCAACTGTTGCCGGAACCGTTATGATGTCGCCGGGCGAAGGAAAAGAGAAGTACAATGTTGTTTTTTCCACCAAAGAATTGAACATAGGTAAAATACTCCGTCAGGATTCGGTTGTGGGTAAAGTTACCTTGGATGGTAAAGCAGATGGAACAAGCTTTGATATCAATAAAATGAATAACACATTTGCTGTCAATGTTCAGTCGTTGTGGTCGATGGGTTATAATTACAACAACATTCATCTGGCAGGTGGTGTTCAGGATAAAGTAGCGACCGTAAAAGGTAATTCAACAGATCCCAATCTGGATCTGACCATTGACGCTTTTGCAAACCTGGGAAACAAATATCCTTCGCTGTTTGGTGATTTGAATATTGAAAACCTTGATTTGCAGGCGTTGAATTTGTACAGCGATACCATGCGTTTCAAAGGTAATCTGCATGCTGATTTTGAGAGCCTGAACCCCGATTATCCTTCCGGTTTACTGACCATCGATAATCCTATCCTGAAAATGGCGGGTTATCAATTGAGTCCGGACAGTATTTACATACGTTCTACGCCTGTTGCTGACAGTCAGGATATTTATATGAATATCGCGAATGTACTGCATCTCAATATGAATGGGCGTGTGCCCCTAACCCAAACGGGTAATGCGTTTTTAGCGCATGTAAATGCACATTATAAAATTGCCGACAGCACATTCAAAAGCCCGGAGAACTATGATTTCAGCATAAATGCCAAGGCTGTTTATCAGCCGATTCTCAGAACATGGCTTCCTCAATTAAAGAGATTCGATACCATAAAGCTGGCTGCCGTAGTGCGTCCTGACACATTCAGTGTTTTTGCTTTTATACCGCGGTTAATTAATGGTACCGATAGATTGGATAGCGGTGTGGTTAAGGTTTACGAGGTTGGCGACACTATGAAATACAGTATTTCTACTAAACGTATTGCATCCGGAAATTACCAGTTATGGTATCCGAGAATAGGAGGTAGCCTTAGAAACGATAGTATATATGCACGTATTGTTCTGAACGATTCTCTCGGTAAAAATCAGTTTGCTATAGGAGCCGCTATGAATAAAGATTTGAAAAATGATTCCAGCTTTACTTATGTGCGTTTGTTTAAGGGAATTATTCTGAACTATGACAGATGGGATGTAAATCCGGCCAATCGACTGGTATTCGGTTCCGGTGGGTTTTATGTAAGAGATTTTTTAATGAGTAAAGGAGATGAATCCATTTCTGCCAATAGCCAGCAGCCTCAATTCGGATCGCCTTTCCAGTTTAATATCCATAATTTTTCGCTGTCTAATCTGACAAGGATGATCAGTAAGGATACGCTTCTTGCTGATGGTAAATTAGATGCAAATATTGAAATGGAATTTAACAGAGATTCTTTCCCTGACATCTATGCCAAAGCAGCCATTCATGATTTGAAAGCCTATAATATTCCTGTTGGAAATCTTGATTTGACCGCAAGTAATTCCGGGCCCGATTTTTATAATTTCTTATTGAAACTGACAGGCAATCAGAATGATGTGACTGTAAGCGGCGATTATTATCTAAAACCGGTGGACAGTAATGAATTCAAAATAAAGCTTGATGCAAAAGCATTGTACTTAAAGAGCCTCGAAGGGCTTACATTCGGCTCGATAAAAAATAGCAGCGGCTCCATAAAAGGGCAGCTCGATATTTCCGGAACAACAAACAGACCGAAGATAGCGGGTGAATTACAAACCGATAATCTTACTACGACAGTAAGCATGCTTAATACGCCGTATTCCATGCCGTCGGAAAAAATCCTTTTTGACAAAACCGGAATAACCTTTAATAATTTCACTATTTATGATGCAAAGAAACATAAACTTGTCATTGATGGTACTGCAAAGACAAGAAGCTGGTCAAGGTTTTTCCTTAACTTGAATGTTAATGCGGACAAATGGCTGGCCGTTAATTCAACAAAAAAAGATTATGACCTGTTTTACGGGAAATTGCTTGTCAGTACCGATTTGACCGTAAAAGGTTTAGCAACTGCACCAAGCGTAGAAGGGCAATTGCAAATTCATGACAGTACCAATATTACCTATGCAATGCTGGATGAAGGCCCGGGAGTACAGGCCTCTGAAGGTATTGTCAAGTTTATTGACAGCAGAGATACTTTTACTGTCGATTCATCTCTGATTGTATCACGACGTAATATTCGCGTAAGCAGAAGTAGCCAGTTGAATGTGAATGTAGGCATTGAAAAAAATGCCATTTTCAATGTAGTTATAGATCCGGTAACAGGTGATAATCTTCAGGTAAAAGGAGAAGCAAGCCTGAATACAGAAATAGGGCCGGATGGCGCTGTCGGGCTTACAGGTACTTATCAGCTGGAAGACGGTTATTATGAGTTACATTATAATTTCATAAAAAAGAAATTCAGAATCCAGTCGGGAAGCACCATTGCGTTATCCGGCGATCCGATGGATGCTGAAGTGGATATTACAGCGGTTTATGATTCTAAGATTGCTCCTTACGAATTAGTTGAGAAACAAGTGGATCAGCAGGATCTGAATCTGTACAGGCAAAGGTTGCCTTTTCAGGTCTTATTGAAATTAAAAGGAAAAGTATTGAAGCCCGATATCTCATTTGATATAGTGCTTCCTGAAACCACAACTAATACTGCAAGTTCGAGCGTTACAGATCAGGTGCAACGTAAGTTGACAGAAATAAGAAACGATCCTTCCACATTAAACAAACAAGTGTTTGCAGTATTGATTTTAGGAAGATTTGTTGCCGATGATCCATTTGCGTCGAGCGGTGGCGGCGGATTGGAATATGCTGCCCGTCAAAGCGCAAGCAGATTTTTGAGTGACCAGTTAAACAATCTTGCAGGACAGTTGGTGAAAGGAGTAGAGTTGAATGTAGATCTTCAGTCTTCCGAAGACTATTCCACAGGCACGCAGCAAACAAGATCTGATTTAAGTATTTCCGCATCTAAAAGATTATTTTCTGACAGATTGAATGTAACTGTAGGTAATGATTTTCAGTTGGAGGGGCCACAGGCTCAAAGCCAGCAAAGCAGCCTTATACCGGGTAACCTTTCTGCCGATTACCAACTTACAAAAGATGGTAAATATATGATCAGAGGTTACAGGATAAATCAGCTGCAAAATATCATAGATGGTTATGTTATCGAAACAGGTATAAGTTTCAGAGTTGTGTTGGAGTATAATAAGTTTAAATACATTTTCAGAAACAGAACCAAACAGCGCCAGAGAAGTCAGGAACAACCGGATAAAGATGCAGCCAAAAAAGAAGAAACAGAAAATTTAGCTAATCCTAAAAACGAAAAGACAGATTAATCATTTTGTGTCTGAAATTGATTAACCGGAATATTGCGATGCTGAAACAATTCAAAACATATCATGTTGCTTTTTTAATTTCAATAGTGCTGACGGCTATGGCTTGCAGCAATGCACGCTATTTGTCAGATAAAGAATCGTTGTATCTCGGTCCCGATGTAAAGATTATTGATACTTTCACTACGGCTGCGGAAAAGAAAAATTTTCAGGCACAACTGGAAGAAGCGGTAAGGCCTAAACCGAATTCAACTATTCTGGGCATCAGAGTTAAATTGACATTGTATAATATTGCAGGCGTCCCCAAAAAAGAAACAGGTCTTAGAAACTGGCTGCGCAACAAGATAGGAGAACCGCCTGTGTTGGGCAGTGATGTAAGCATTAACGGCAATAATAAAGTATTGCAGAATATCATGCAGAATTATGGTTTTTTTACAGCAGAATCTTCCGGATTTCTTGATGTAAAAAAGAAAAAAAGTACTGCAAAATTTGAAATTACCACCGGTCCCAGAACTTATCTGAGAAATGTTCGTTTCGAGCAAAATGATACCTCGGCTTTAGGAAGAGATATCCTCAGCACACAAGACAAGACATTATTGAAACCTGGTGATCCTTATAGCCTGCAGGCTGCTATAGACGAACGTTTGAGGATTGATTACGTTTTAAAGAATCAGGGTTATTATTATTTTTCACCTGATTATTTAATAGTTGTGGCAGATACCGGTATCGGTAATAATCAGGTTGATCTTACCGTAAAAGTAAAATACAACGAAATTCCGGCAAATGCTTACAGGCAATATCGTATCAATACAGTTTCTGTATATCCTAATTACAGGTTAAGCAATAAAAGCAGGGCAGGGAGTAATCAGAGTAAAGATTCTGCCGTAACCTTTGGTAGTCGCAGGAGAGAAGCCTCTTCTGCTGATACTGTTAAGTTTGACGATTTTCAGGTTATTGACAGAAACCACACTTACAGGCCATATGTTTTTTATCAGGCCATGCAATTCTCTCCGGGGGAATACTACAATAAAAAAGATCAGAATATTGCCTTAAACCGTTTGGTTACTTTAGGAGCATTTAAGTTTGTAAAGAATGAATTTACACCGGTAAAAGATACTAATGTCGATCTTTTAAATGTTGATTATTTATTGACGCCTTATGCCAAGAAATCATTCAACGGAGAGTTTGGCGGTTTTACGCAAAATGACAGCAGAGGAGGTGTGAGAGGAACAATAGGGTGGAAGAATAAAAATCTTTTCAGGGGTGCAGAATTACTTACAATCAAATTGTCCGGAAGCTTTGAAGCGCAATATGGCGGTATATCCCAGCGACCTAATGAATATACAGTGTCTTTGCAGACAACTTTGAATGTCCCCAGATTTATCATCCCTTTTGTGGAGGTGAAACCTTCCGGGATGTATATTCCTAGAACATTGATTAATGCAGGTTATGAATATTCATTACGTTCAGGTTATTATCAGATACATTCATTCAATGTTGGTTACGGTTACAACTGGAAAGAAGATATCCGCAAAGACCATAAGCTATTCCCGATAAATATTACGTTGGTTCAGACAGATACGATTGATGCTTCTCAGGCAGGTAATTTTAATCTGACCAATCTCTTTTATAACGGACTTATTTTCGGTCCTACTTATGAATTTACCTATAACTCGCAGGCTGATGGTGTAAAAAGGAAAAATAATTTCTATTTCGATGGATTGATAGATTTGTCAGGGAATATTGTAGGTATAGCTCAGAAAGCATCACCGGAAAATCCGCAAAAAATATTCGGCAGCAATTATGCGCAATACATCAAGACACAGTTGGATTTCAGGTATTACAGAACGCTGACGCCAAAATCAAGTTTTGCGGCCCATACAATATTAGGTTTTGGATACACTTATGGAAATTCAAGTACTCTTCCTAATGTCAAACAATTCTTCAGCGGTGGTAGCAGCAGTTTGAGAGGTTTTCCTTCAAGACTTGTCGGACCAGGTACTTATAATTACAGAGATGCAATAGATGACGGGGGAAAGCCTATTATAGAAGCTTTAGGAGATATTAAAACGGAATTCAGCATTGAATACAGACACAAATTATACAGCATTATTGAAGGCGGCCTTTTTGCGGACGCAGGAAATATCTGGTATTTGAGAGATCAAAAAGATTTCCCCGGAGGTACTTTCTCAAAGAACTTCTATAAAGAACTTGCCGGCGATGTGGGACTCGGTTTAAGGTTCGATTTCTCTATATTATTATTGCGTCTCGATTTCGCATTCCCTGTCCGTAAGCCTTGGTATCCTGAAGGAGAACGTTGGCGGTTTAATGATATAAGATTCGGAGATCCGGATTGGCGCAGGGAAAACCTGATGTTTAATCTTGCAATAGGTTATCCTTTCTAAAATCTCAACAAGGAACAATATACCATTTGAGACACCCGAAAGGCTGAAACATAATAGACTTACAAATTAAGAAAAGCCTTGAGCACATAAGTGTTCAAGGCTTTGAAATGAAAACTATAAAAGAAATTTATTCTACGTGTCCCATTACTACATTTCTGAGCTTAGTGGCAAATTGCATATTGAGTGCGCCATAAAGAATCGAAAATAAACCGACTACAATAAGCGATACACCGACTGTAAATACATTAGCCATCAAAGCAACGGAAATAATGGTACCTGCCGTAACGCTGGCAAAACGCATCATCATATTTTGCGCGCTGAATTTACCTTTAAGGATAAGCGCATAACCGTAAATAAACTGTAACGTAATGATGAATACAATGCCAAAACTCATGTAAGAAATGAATTGATGTGCATCTTTAACAATAAATGTAAATATGAAACCTGCGGCTAATTCAATAAGCCCTTCTAACAACAGCCATTGATGCGCAATTTCCAGATGCCTATTGTTATAAGCATAAAGCAAAGTCAACCCGGCTGCAACAAAATTTAATATACCAAATGAAACAATCAGAAACATAGGTATGAAATAAGAACATATCAATGCTGCAATACCCCAGACGATAGCTAAAGAGCCTTTGGCAACTAACAGGTTATTTTGTCTTGTGTTTTGTTCGGATTTTTGAATTGTATAGTCCATGATCTGAAAATTTTGGTTAACAATAAAACAATTCAAAGGTAGAAAGGTTTCATGGGAAGATTAAAGAAAAGGAGGCTGATTACGGTTTTAAATGCCGAAATTTGCAGTATTCAATTATCATTCAATGAGATAGAAACTTTATCGTTTTTCTCGATTGTTTTCATAGATTTTATACATAATGACCTTTTTCATTCAGCATGTTCAAAGGATTTTAGATACTTACGAAGGCCAGTTGCCTTTGTCCTTATTCCTGCGCCAATATTTTAAAGCATATCCGAAATTAGGCTCAAGAGACAGGAGAGCCCTGTCTGAAGCTACATTTATTTATTTCAGGTGCCGCAATTTTTTTGATGGTTCTGTTAATAACATGCATGTTATTGCTTTAGGTTACCATCTTTGTAAGAGCAAGAACGCTTTTTTAGCAAAGGCGCTGCATGAATTTAACATTACTGAAAGTACTGTTAAGCCTTTTTTTCAGCCAAATATTACTTTCAATATTTCTCAAGGTCTTTCAAGCGAAGAATGGTTGCATTCTTTGTGGCAGCAACCACAGCTTTTTATCAGAATCAGAAAATCAATAAATGAAGTAGTCGCGAACCTGAAGCAGCATGAAATTGATTTTGAAGTGATGAATGATTGGTATGGGAATGTAACCGATTGCATGAAAATTCAGACAGGAAAATCAATTGATAATTTATTGAATGAAGCAGATTATGTTGTGCAGGACTGGTCTTCGCAACAAAGTATTTATATTTTGTTGAATCAGTTAAAAAGCAATCCTGTAAAGGCTTGGGATGTATGTTCCGGTGCAGGAGGGAAATCCATTTTACTGAAAGATAAATTACCTGCATTTGACCTGACGGTTTCAGATATCAGGGCTTCTATACTCCACAATTTACAAACAAGGTTTAAACAATATGGTTTGGGAAAAGTAAAATCATTGGAAGTCAACAGTGCTGATGCAAATGCATTGAGAGAGAAATTAGGAGATCAGATGTTTGACCTGGTTGTCTGCGATGTGCCTTGCAGCGGCAGCGGTACGTGGGCAAGGACGCCTGAACAGTTTCATTTTTACAAACCTGCGATGCTTCAGAAGTTTAAAGAACTTCAATTTCCTATTGTGTCAAATGCAAGTAAATATGTGAAACAAGGTGGCCTTCTGGCTTATATAACCTGCAGTGTATTTCAGGAAGAAAACGAAGACGTGGTAAATCAATTGTTACAATCCGGAACATTAGATTTAAAACATACTCAGATTATTGACGGCATCGGTAATCAGGCAGATTGTATGTTTATTGCTGTGTTTGAAAAACAATAATTTTTACTGAATAAGAAGTTTTGTCGTTTGGAAATACTTGTCATTACTGAGTTTGAGGAGATATACGCCTTTGGCTAAATTGCCTAATGCAATATGCTTTCCTGAACGGGTATTGCCTTTTTGTAATTCGCGACCCTGTATGTCCGAAATGGAATATCGGATATTGCCTGAGCCTTCAATCATAATATAGCCATTAGCCGGGTTGGGGAATGTTTTAAAAAAGTTGGATTTTCCTGGTATATCCTGTAAACTTGTAACTGCATCCAGAGCCTTTTTGAAATCGGGAACACCATTACCCACAAAATAACTCTGTGCATTAAAAGAATCGGAAACGGAAGCAATCAAAGACCTTATCTGAAAGGGTGTCATATTTGGAACCGCTTGCATTAAACAGGTTGTAAGCCCTGCTATTATTGGTGTTGAATATGAAGTGCCACTTCGGTTTATCACAACTCCTGCAGGCGATACGACAGCTGCATTTACACCCATTCCGCATTCATCCGGTTTTAATCTGTTTGCTGCATTAGGCCCATGTCCCGATGTTGATGCAACAACCTTTGAAGCATTCACCGAACCTATAGTCATAGCGCTGTCTGCATCTCCGGGCGTTAAAATGTATTCCCATTCGTTTTGTCCTTCGTTACCTGCGCTTGCCACTACAATAATTCCCTTTTGCGTAGCGGTATTGGCAGCTTTAGCAACAAATGTGGTATGCCCGTCCAAATCGGCATAAACATGGCTGTCATCAGGATTGTCAAATTCATTATAACCTAAAGATGTTGTTATCAAATCGACTCCGATACTATCAGCTCTTTCCGCTGCAGCTACAAAATTACCTTCTTCAATAATCTGTTCTGTATTTTCATCATCCGTCACATATAATACATAAGAAGCATAAGGAGCAGTGCCGACATGCGTTTGCGGAACCAAAGAAGCCATACAGGAGAAAACATAACTGCCATGGTCGCTGTAGTCATAAACGTAAGAAGTATCCAGAATAAAGTTGTGCGTATCAAGCAATCTTCCTTCCTGATACATACTGTCAAATGCCATATTGTTATCAACACCAGTAAAACCGGCATCTATTACCGCTATCAGTTTATTATTGCCGGTCCAGCCTTTGCTGTGTAAATATTCACCGTTGCAAAGATGTATCTGTTCCCATGCCTGGCCATAATAGTTTTCATCATAGTCTGTAGGTTTGCCACCTGTCGGAATACTGTCTGCCGGTGCGGGTAACAAATGCAAGCCGGTAGGATAATAACCTGCAATCCTCACGTCTTTTACAAAATCAATCGTTAAAAGATTAAGAATGCTTGATGAATCATGAATTAAAATGACAGCGAAGTTTTGCCATCTTGATGTAAGATGCAATGTCCCGTTTGTGACATGCAGAATGCTGTCAACATAAGACTGCACGGCAGGTAAATCGGTACTGTCAATGTTTATGCCATATTTTGTCCTGCGGTCCAATGCTCTTTGCGATAAGTAAGCCTGTGGATTACTTAAGCTGAATGTAGTAGCATTTTTATCTTTAAAATTGACAAAAAAAGCATATTGCTCATCTTGTGCTTCAGCATATTGCGTAACCAATAAAATGATTATCAGCAGACAGTATTTTAAGTGATTACGCATCATGCAATTTATTTTTGTGTTTACTTGTCGGTAAATGTATCTGCGCTATGTTCTGAAATCGAATTCAGTTCCAGAAAAGAACAATCTGTAATGCTGACAAATTTATGCCAGACGTAAGGTTGTATTTCTATCTTTACCGGACCTTCAACAGGTACTTTTATTATTTCTGTATCGTTTACATTTCTGTAATGTAACATCAACGAACCATGTACCAATATTATTATCTCAGGGTTTTTGGTAAGCGATATTCCTTTATGGTAATGATTCCCGCTTATGCTTCCCGCTTTTCTGAAACACAGTAAATGTCTTCCATATCTTTCATGAAAATATTCATAAGTATAGCCTCTTTCGTCAATGCCAATCTTATCTAAAGGCGTTATAGTTATCATAGTAAACTGTTTTGTTATGCTTCATCTTCAGATGTAGCAGTTTCTTCCTGAATTCCGGTACTTAACTTTACTTCTCCTTTTACTAAATCAATTTTGCCTTCTTTTGCCATTTCCCTCAAACGCCAATGCAAAAAGGAATCACCTGTAGGTACTTTATTTTTGGAAATGGCAAGGTTCACTATTTTGTTTGCTTTCTGATTCTGTGCTGTAATATGTTGTAACAGCGCATCATCGTAAAAGCTTATCGGCTGCGATTTCAGGCGTTTCCCGCCTTCATGCACTCTTATACCTGCGTTTTCCGAAAGCAACCTCGGCCATTCATCCATATCAGTTTCCCATTCCGAAGGAGTTGTAACTCTTGCCAGTTTTCTTGCTTTTAAAATTTCCTTTACAGGAATATAACCGATGCTTTCAGGATAGAATAGTTTTCCGTTTTCATCAAGGAACGGCAGGCCGTTGATATTTACAACAGAAAATCTTCCCTGATGTTTTTTAAGGAAATGCAACAGCCAGAAATATGCTGCAATATCGGCAGGAGCGGGAGCCATCCAAAACCAGACTGCTACATTTTCATCATTGGATAAAAGACTGGATATTTCCATCAACCGCTCCAGATCATCTACCTGAATATTATGCTGATTTTCAGAAACCGTATTCCAGAACAAAGAGCGGCCCTCACTAAAACTCAGGCCTTCTGTTTTTAATGGTCCTACGTGTAAGATATCTTTCAGCACAACCACTTCGCCCGACATAACCTCATGTGCGGCACAGGCTTCTATTAAAGGTTTGGCAGTCACATCGCCAACTATCAGATGTATTATACGCATATCCTGCAAAATAAAGGCTAATTTACGGAATAGCCAATCACATAGCGCATCCCCAAAATGCTTATATTCGTTTTCTAAATTTTAAGATAATATGTTTGCAATTGCATTGCACGGCGGGGCAGGAACGGTAGAACGTCATTTGTTGAATGAAGAAAAGCAAAAACAATATGAGGACGGCATGAAAGCCGCTGTTGATGCAGGGTATGAAGTACTGAATAACGGTGGTTCTTCTTTAGATGCTGTTGTTGCCGCTGTTCAGTCTCTTGAAGATTGTCCTTTATTCAATGCAGGAAAAGGTGCCGTTTTTAATCATGAAGGCAGACATGAAATGGATGCTTCGTTAATGAATGGTTTGAACAGGGAGGCGGGCGCTGTGGCAAGCGTGAGGAATGTGAAAAATCCTGTTTTGCTTGCAAAAGCAATAATGGAAAAGTCAGAGCATGTTTTCATGGCAGGTGATGGCGCTGAAATCTTTGCAAAGAAACATGGCATTGCATTTGAACCTGATGAATATTTCTTTGATGCTTTCAGGTACGAACAATACAAAGCGGCACTGGCAACAGATAGAGTGCAGTTGGATCATAGTGTAGCGGGCGACCGTAAATTCAGTACAGTCGGAGCGGTTGCGTTAGATAAATACGGAAATATAAGCGCAGCTACAAGTACCGGCGGCATGACCAATAAGAAATTCGGCAGGGTAGGAGATACCCCGATGATTGGTGCGGGAACTTATGCCAACAACGAAACCTGCGCCGTATCCTGTACAGGTCATGGCGAATTGTTTATCCGTCAGGTTGTAGCGCATCAGGTGCATTGCATGATGAAGTACAAAGGGGTTTCACTTGAAGAGGCCTGTGAACAGGTAGTTATGAAAGATTTGGTGGAGATAGAAGGAGAAGGCGGTCTGATAGCTATTGACACAAAAGGCAATATTGCTTTCAGTTTCAATTCTTCGGGCATGTATCGCGGCTACAAGAAAAGTGACGGCACCGAGGGTGTTGCTATTTATCGTTAATAGAAATAGATAAAAACAGGGCCGCAAAACTGCGGCCCTGTTTTTATCTGAAATACTTCGTCATTAGTCTGTGTTTTTCACCAACAACAAACAATATCTATTTCGCTTTTTTGATTAGCTTTTTCACCATTATAAGATGGCCGTTTTTGTCCATTAGCTTCACAAAATAAACACCGCTGTTTAACCGGCTGACATTGACTTTTTGTTCGTTGCCGAAATATATAATAGCCCTGCCGCTTAAATCGGTAACAGTACCTTGAAACGGATTGCTGCTTTCGATGTAAAGTATATCTGTAACCGGATTCGGATAAACCGAGAACTCCTGTAACGCAGGGTTGACAATACCTGTAGCTCCTTTATTGATTGTAATAAATGCAGAGTCGGTACAACCTTCGCTGTTGGCTACTACAACAGAATAGATGCCGCTAAGCGTTGGTTGGTAGTTTGCGGCATTCGCACCGCTAATTTCTATGCCATCCTTGTACCATTTATAAGATGTATAGGTTCCGGAAGTGTTGATTACCGGATCGTTAAATGTTAAATGAACGGGCTCAACGCTGCCTCGTACGGTAAAAGTATCAAAACGCTGCCCGCAGGTAGTATTGTAACTTACCCAGTATTTTCCGGGCTGATGCACATTTGTAAAAGTGGCTGTGCTTCCGTCAGACCATACATAGCCCTGGAAGCCAGGTGTGGCAATAAGATTCAGGCCGGTGCTGAAAGGGAATTGACAGATGCAGGTGTCGAAATAAGAACGATTCAGCGACTTGACAACATTCGTGGCTTTTACTACCGTATTGTGCAATCCCAGAGAATTATTCATTGCCAGGCCCGGTTGCACTACGGGCATCAATGTTTCGGTAATCGAATCGCGAAAGTGGCAACCGGTGCCTGTTATATCAGGTTGCTCTACACTGCCTAAATAATTAGGGCCCGCAATACTGATAAATCCGGCCCGGAAATATATTTTGCCGTTTACTGCCAGCCTTATATCGCCGGGAAAGCTACCACCAAGCATGACTTTGGTAGCTACAGGGTCGCAATCCAACAGATTATATTGTATAATGGTTCCCTTATTGCCGTACAATAGCTTTCCGTTTGGCGAAAAGCAGCTGCCATAAACATTAGACTCGTCGAGGATTTTATCCATAGAGACTTTGCCGTTTGTTTTATCAAAATTGAGTATCTCCATCCTTGACAAACTGTTGACGGCAATTTTATTTCCGTCAGGGCTCACTGTCATGGTCGTTGCAAAATAGAAGTCATGTGTGGAAACACCCGCAGCCGATATTACAGGCGTAGTGTTTATACCTGTAGTTGTTATATTGAAAGCATAGTACTTGTCTGAAAAATTGCCGCGTGTAAGGAGCCATACATTATTGTTACAGCCCGGCGCTGCAATCAGCTTTTCAGTTAATGAATCGAGCAGTTTTACGTGTGTCAGCGGAAAGGTAATGTCGATATCTCCCATCCCGTTATTCAGGCTCATGTCAACAAGGTAAACGTAGAGCCTGGTGCTATGCGCAAACAGGTAGAATTTATTAAGCTGGCCGGGTACCGGAATGATTACAGCCGGTTGTGTGGTGGTTAAAGCTTCGTTTTCAGAAATATCCAGGTTCTGTCCGTGCGGGAATACGTTGCCGGCCGAATCCCAAACCTTATTGCCATTTGTATAAAACATCAGTCCGCCTTCCGGAGCAGCTATTGCAGTGCAGCCTTCTCCGTTATAAGCATTTGTTGTTATAGGTAGGGGATTGCCGGATGAAAAATCCATTCCGGTTTTGTTTCCAAAAGCCCAGATTTTGTTTTCCGGTAAATTATATTGTGCAAACATTTTTGTCGCAGCAAAGAATAACAGGCCAAATGCCAGCAGAAAAGGTAAGCGTTTCCTCATGATGAATCGGTTAAATTGTGAGTCGGAATATAGATACTAAGTTACAGATATTTAAGATAAGGAAACGTATAGATAGATTTGTTTTATTAAAGAGAATATGCGAATTATTGCGGTCTGAATACAGCTTATTCAATCTGCTTTATACTATCTGAAACTTTGTACATGCACCCTAAATCTTTGTACATGCGCGTTGAGACTTTGTAAATGGGCATCAAATATTTGTACATGGACGTTACATCTTAATATAGAAGCGAGGCCGCAAAATTGCGGCCTCGCTTCTACTGAAATATCTTACTTTTTAAAACGGGCTTGAATACACCGGGTTTGTTGTCAAATCTTTGTCGGTAAGTGTCTTGAGAAAAGCCACTAAAGCAGCTCTGTCCTGCGGACTAAGCTGCAAGCCGTTAGGCAATTGTTGCTGAAAAGAAGGATCCAATGTCGAAGAATTTCGTACCAGGTTATAATGACCTACCACTTGCTCTAAGGTCTTGAAACGTCCGTCATGCATATAAGGCGCTGTAATGGCTACGTTGCGCAGAGATGGCACTTTGAATCTGGCACGATCGCTTGCCAGGCCTGTTACGCCTTCCCTTCCAATATCTATGAAATCGGCATCTGCATCCAGTCCGTTATTCATGAAAGCATCGTTCTCGAAATTAGCTCCGCCGTGACAATGCTGGCAATCGGCGCCGGACTGTGCAGGGAAGCCGGGATTGTATTCAGTGAAGAATAAAAACCGGCCCCTTTCTTCTTCAGGGGTAAGCGTGGCTTTCCCCGCTTTGTAATCATCAAATTTGGATGATTTCGAAACAATGGTCAGCATAAATTGCTCCATCGCTTTCGACATCAGTTCCGACGTAATGGTTTCGGTACCGAAGGCTTTCCTGAATTGGTTCCGGTATGTCTCATCGGCCTGTAGTTTGGCTACAACGTTATCCAGTGTTTCGTCCATCTCCAGTGCATCCTGAATAGGCTTCAATGACTGGTCTCTTAATAAATGCGCTCTTCCGTCCCAGAAAAATTCATTGCTGTTCCAGGCCATATTGGAAACAGACATGGCCTGCCTTTTACCATGCATTCCTCTTACTCCGATAGATAATGCTGCGGTATCGCTAAAAGCAAATTGCTGCATATGGCAGGAGGAGCAAGACTGGGTATTGGTTCCTGACAATTTTTTTTCATAAAACAGCATCCTGCCCAGTTTAACACCTTCTCTTGTCAAAGGATTATCAGCGGGCAGGTTTGGAGTTGGGAATGTTCCGATATCCAGTGTATATGGTTCATCGGGTTCTTCAACGGGATCTTTCTTACAGGCATTAATGGTAACTATTGTCAGCATTAATAAGGCTAAGATTCCGGTTATTTTTATTTTATTCATTTTTAAATCTTTTATCTCTTATGAAATTGTCATCAGAAAGTGTTTTAAGGAAGGCAATGAGATCTTGTTTCTCCTGCGCAGATAAATGCAGCGGTTTTAACAGCACGCTTTTATTCGGATGGTTTACGCCGCCTGAATTGTAATGTTCTATAACGGCTTCCAGATTTTTCAGGCTGCCGTCGTGCATATAAGGCGCTGTAAGTGCAATATTCCGGAGCGTGGGTACTTTAAATTTGTCGCGGTCGCTTTCCACATGTGTAAAACGCATCCTTCCACTGTCGGCGTATTGCAGGTAAAGCCCGTTATTCTCAAAGCTGTAATTCGTAAAATTGAAATCACGGTGGCAGCCGGAGCAATTTGTTTTCTCCGAAAAAAAGAGATTCATGCCGTTTAATTCATTTGCAGTAAGCGCGTTTTTTTTGTTTTGATAATAATATTGATCAAAACGGCTGTTGCCGCTTATTAAGCTTCTCTCAAAACATGCAATTGCCCTTGTAATTACAAAAGGATCTAATTCGCGCTTGTAGGCCTTCAGCGCCATTACGCTATAGGTGCTGTCTTGTTTCAGTCTTTCTGCAAGATCAAGAATTTCCATGTTAAATTCATTGTGCTCCTGAACAGGCACGAGCACCTGCATCTCTAATGTCGGTACACTGCCGCCACGCAGATAATAGGGATGATAACCAATGTTGGCTAATGCAGGCACATTGCTTACGCCCATTGCCCCTAAATCGCCGGGGCTGAATGCCAGCGAATCGCTAAAGGCAAATTCCTGACGATGGCAGGAACCGCAACTTATGGTGTTATTTAAAGATAACTTTTTATCGTAAAACAGCTTTTTACCTAATTGCCAGCGTTCGGTAGTAAATGTATTGTCTTCCGGAATGCTCATAGAAGGGAAGCCCACAGGTATTTCCATGAGTTGAGGTTCCTTACTGATAATGCCGAGCTTGCTTTTTTCGCATCCTATGTAAACGATGGCCTGCATTAACAATATTAATACTATTCCGGCGCGCAATTTCATGGATTACTCTATTACCAGCATTTGTGTGGATACAAGAATACCTTTATTGTACAAGGCCAAGACATAATTTCCGGGAGCTGTATTTTTTAATGCGATGACATTGCTTTTTAATACATTTCCGGATTCTGTAACGGCGCCCTGCATATTCATTATCTTGTACTGAGAAACAGTGCCGGATGAATTGGAAAGGTCAATATGAATTTCTTTTTTGCCCGGATTAGGGTAAATGCGAATGTTTTTATCAACCGATAATTCATTTATGGCTGTTGAACCGGAGCCGGGCTTAAACACATGGTCTCTGAAGTTTTTAAGCATGTCAAGATCTGCGGTATTAACGCCATGCAATAATGGGCCGGATGCAACATCTATGCCTTTTAAAGCCTGTGTATAGTCTGCATCCAGGTTGATAGTGATATTATCCCCGTTTACAACACCGGGAGCCATAACCGTTTGCTGGAAATAGTTTTCGTTCCAAAGGCCGTGCAGCTGAAATTCAGTGTTGAAATTATTGCCTGCTTTACCTTCGAGGGCTACAAAGCGATAGCCTGCCGCCCAACCCCAATGCATAGAGGGTGTTTGAAAGCCAAGTGGCCCGAATTGCGTGGAAGGATCTGCATTGTTCTCAGGCGTATCAACCCCAATAGAGAATTTGATTCCTTCAACATTCGTAACATTCAGGCTTCCCAAAGGCTCCGAAACATTATAGCTTCCTTTCACCATAATATAATTTGGCACCGGGGTAATCTGTCCGCCGTCATGTATGATTTTAATGCCGGAAATATAATAATCGACCCGTGTAATCTGAAAATTCTGCGTCAAATCGTTTTGGGCAGTTGTATTGAAAGCAAAATTATTGGCCCCCAATTTGTGAGTTATGTTGAGGGTTACATTTTTTTGAGCATTGATTTTACTGAACGTAATGATGGATATAAGTAAGAAGAGTATTTTTTTCATCTTTAAATTTTTGATTGAAATAAGGAAAATATTTTCCTGATGTATCTGGTTGCCACACAATAATGAGTTGCGCAGGTCAAACTCAAAATAAGAGTTTGGCTGTAACACAAAAAAACGGGGCGCTATATGTGGATTGTTGCTATTTTAGGAGGCACCCAGATAGATGCAAAATTTAAAGAAGCAAACTGAAACGGGTAATTGTTATAGGTATTCTTAACGCTGAAAAATGAAACCTCATTTTCCTGTGTGAATGAATGGCTTATTAAGGCATAACCTGAAACCGAAGTTGCACAATGGCAATAGTCATTACAATCTCTGCAACTTTTCTTCTTATTCTTTGAAGGCTTATTGCAGCAACTGCATTTTTTACCGGTTGCTGCAGCGTTTTCTTTTTTGCAGCAACTTTTTGCTTCATTATTACCTGTACGTTCTTTTACAGCGCTGCAACATGCAAACGAAAGAGCGGGTTCTGATATCAGAAACAATGCTAACAGTAAAAATAATATGTACTTCGGGGACTTCAATGAATGTTTTTTTACTTGGCAAATATAGGTAAATGCTTTTATGTATTGATGCAAGTATTACATTTTCCAATGAAATATTCTAAAAGCGGGTGTGCAGTAAATTACAAGTAATTTTTGATTTCAGCAGGTATTAAACCAAGCTTTCATAAACCTTCATTATATTCCTTGCATGTGCTTCTTCTGTAAAACGGGAAGCATACATTTTGCCTTCTTCTGTCATTTTTGTCTGAAGTGCGGTATCGTTTAAGATTTTATCGATGGCTTTTGCAAGTGCTGTTTCATCATCGGGCGATATATATATACTATCAGGACCACCCGCTTCCTCAAGGCAGGAGCCTGTGGCAGCAATTACAGGGGTGCCTGAATAAAGGGCTTCTAATACAGGAATACCAAAACCTTCAAATGCTGAGGGATAAACAAAAACTTTTGCGAGCTGATAAATTGCGGGCAAGTCGCGGAAATCCACATTTTGCAGGAAGATGACACGATGTTCTAATTGTTCCTGTTTTAAAAACGACTTTAATTGCGCCGCATATTTCGTTTCTTTTCCGATCAGTATCAGTTTAATTTCGGAAGTAGTTTGTTTTAATGCTTTGGCAATTAAAAGTGCATTTTTTCTTTCTTCGATAGTTCCCACATTCAGAATGAAATCATCGGGCAATTGATATTTTGTCTTTATACAGGACAGGTTTTCCTCATTTCTTTTCTCCGAAAAAGAAGCATCGCAACTCTGATATACAACTTCAATTTTTGAACTGTCGGTTCCGAAAAAATGAATGATGTCTCGTTTTGTTTGTTCGCTTATGGCAATGATTTTATCGGAATGTTTACATGCATTCCTGAATTTCAATTTGTATATTTTTCTGTCGGCAGGTTTATAATATTGAGGATATCTCAAAAAAATCAAGTCATGAATTGTTACAACGGTTTTGATGCCTGTTTTTTGAATGCCAATGGGTAATTCATGGCTTAATCCATGATAAATATTGACTCCGTCTTTTTTTAATTGCCTTACCACGAACCTGCTGCGCCACCACGATTTCAGGAAGGGGGATTTTGGAGTGCGGATGCTTATATTTTCTTTATTGAGCAAACCTTTAGTTCTATTGTTGTCTTTGAGTTTGGTTGTATAAAGAAGATAGCTGTTTCCGGGAAAATACAAGGATAAGGATTCGATTACCGATCTGCTGTAATTGCCCAATCCGGTATTATTCAGGAAGGCCCGTTTTGCGTCAAAACCAATTCTAAGCATGTAACAAAGATGCGAAATATTAGCTGTAAAATAACAATGGCTGCCCGTTAATTTGAGCAGCCATGTAATATGAAAATATTGGTTCTTATCTTAATAAAGTAACGTTTCCTGTATATTGTTCGGTGCGGCCGTTTTTCATAAACACTTTTATGTCATAAATGAAAACACCATTCGGTTGGTCTTTACCATTGAATTTACCATCCCATCCACGTCCGTTTGAATTAGCAGTTTCAAATACTTTTTGTCCCCATCTGTCAAAGATATTCATATTGAAGCCAACCACACCAGAAGATAGAAGCTGACGTGGAAGGAAATAATCGTTCACACCATCGCCATTCGGCGTAAATGAATTCGGAATATCTATGTAGCAATCCTTTTTAACTTCTATCACATCGGAGGTAGAGCATTGGTCAATTGTAACGGTACCCGTGTATGTGCCTTCATGTTTCACTTCGATGGATGAGGTAGTTGCTCCGTTGCTCCATAGCCATGTTGCAGCCGGATTTGCTGCATTAATAGCATCAGACAGTATATAAGCTGTGCCATCTAAGCAAATAGCAGTATCGGGGCCGAGATCCAAATGGGGTGCAGCCTTAATAGTAACCGTTGCCGTTTTAACCTCATCAGGACATGCACGGTAATCGGCTGTTGCTGTTACAGTATAAACGCCTGTCTGGTCATATGCATGTGTAACAGGTTTTGCCACATCAGAAATCTGATCAGGTGTGTCTCCGAAATTCCATGTCAGATCATTTAAGCCGCTTTGCACATATTGAGCAGTAATTACCACCGGAGTGCCTTTACATACGGCTGTATCATTTATTTTAAATTTAAGAGTTGGTAACGAATCAACCGAAATAGTTGCATAAGCAGTATCTGTACATGGGATGCCGTTTTGGGCAACAAGCATTACCTGATAGCTGCCCGGCGTAGTATAAGTATAACCCGGGTTTTGTAAAACAGATTGGGAGCCATCTCCAAAATACCAGTAATAAACAGGTCCGATTCCGTTAACTGTCGTTACATTGGAATTATTGGTGAATGAAACAAGGCTACCTTCACAAACTATATCTGCCGAAGGTGTGAAATCTGCCTGAACACTATGTGCAATTACTACGGGTTTTGTTACACTGTCTTTACAATAAGCATTCAAGGCTCTTAGTTTTACGTTATAAGTGCCTTGAGCAGCATATATATGCGTCGGGTTTGTGTCATTGCTGATTTGAGCATCATTGAAGTCCCAGTAATATGAAGTACCATTTGTAGTCGTATTCTGAAAGTGAACCGTATCGCTGCTACAGCTAAAACCGAAATTGAATGTGTAATCTGCTACAGGACTTTGTCTTACGGTTGCCGTAACAGCAGCTCTGTCACTTTCGCAACCCAATGCAGAAGTTTGCGTTACATACCATGTGGTATTACCTGCATTTGCAGTATTTACAACAGGAATTACAGCACTACTTGTCCCTCCAATAGCAGAATCATACCATAAAACATTGGTGCCGGCAGTTATTGTTATCGGCGATCCTGTCTGACCGGAGCAATATGGCGGAACATAAATAGTTGGTGCTACCGGTTTAGGGTTAATAGTTACAATTACGGTATCTCTCAAGCTTTCAATATTGCAATCAGGTATGCCTTGTGTTACATACCAGTTGAATGTACCTGCTACTGCTGTGCTTGGTGTTGGCGCAGATGGTAATGCTGTACCTCCTGTGGGCACTGTGTACCATTTTAAATTAGTTCCTGCCGCTGTTAAAGGTGCGGAAACGCTACCCTGACAATAAGTTACGTCAGTTCCTGCTGGTGGAGCAGGTTCCGGTGCGCCGGTGACATACACATTTTTAATGTCATGTTTTGCCCATAAAGCGCCTGTTCCTGCACTAAATCCAAAATAACCTCCGCTTAAGCTTAATGTTGTAGTTGTTGATATTACCGGCGGATTACCATCAAATGCAACTGTAATTGCTCCGAAATAATAAGTCAATACACATGTATGCCAGTTACCGTTTGTGATAAAAGATAATCCTGTTGCGTCCGGTGCCAATTGTCCCGTAGTGGAGCCTTCAACATAATTCGGAACAGTTCCGTCATATTTACGCAAAGACACCAATGGGTTAAGAGCCGGGGTGCCATCATTATCATAAGTATCCAAAAGCAATACCAAGCCATTGGGATTGGATGGCAATCCTAAACCACCGCCTGTTGTGAAACCTGTTGGCGGATTAGATATGTAATAAAAAGCTATTCCATCTGCCGTTGGCGCAGAGCTAAGCGTAATTCTGAAATCAAATGTTACAGTAAACTGCGAACAATTGGTTAGATTTTGAGGCGTCCCATAATAAACAGAACCCGCCTGATTGGAAGTATTGGAGGTAAGCTGAAAAAGATCGCCGATCGCAGTACCTGAACCGGTACTAATCCAACCTGTAGTATTTAAGGGGGTTCCTGTAAGTTCAAAATTAAAAGCCTGACCTCTTACACTGAGCGTTGCAACAAAAAATGATAAAAATAGAATTAGCTGTTTCATTTTTATTGGGGATAATTTGGAATAATATTAACGATGGTTATGTATTAAGACTCGTAATATTTCGATAAAGATGGGTCTAAATTATAAAATAATAACGATAATATAGTATAGTAACCAAATAATTAGACCTAAATACATCCTGATGTAGAGTTTTGGAAAGGAACATAAAAAAAGATGCCTGTTGCAAAGTTTAGCAACAGGCATCTTTTTTATCTTGATTTAGTCTATTTTCCGTTTTTCTTTAAATATTCTATCAGGAATTGTTTGAACTCACTTTCTGCTTTATACATTGCGGCAAGTTGTTGTGCAGAAATGATCCTCAAAAATCTGTCCTTGTATCTTCCTTTTATTTCCACCATTTTTTGTTCCAGCTTTTGGCGTTGTTCTACCACATATTGGCTATTCGGATTGTTTTCCAAAGCCTTTATTGCCCTTTTTTGAAATAATAATTCATCTGAATAGCTGGTGAAAATGGGAAGGAATTGTTGCATCTGGTTCTGTGTCAGGCTCATTTTATCTGTAATAAATGCAATTCTTAATTTTCTAATCTCAGGATTTGGTGTTGCCTTTTCCTGACCATGTATAGAAAAACTAAACGCAGTTATTAATAATATTAATGAAAAAAATCTTTTTAGCATGTTTTGTATTTCTTTAATCTGTTTTATTGGTCTGGTTAAACTGAATTGCTTAATAAGCCTCAATATCATCTTCCGTAATATTCTCAAGAGCCTGTTTCGTTTTCAGGTCTTTTGAATTTAGCAGGCTTGCACTTAAGCTGTTAATGTCTGTTTCGTCAATGTTATTGGAAAGCCATTCCCTGATTTGTGTTTCAGGAATCTGAGCAAGGCTTTTTTCAAATTTAGCTTCAGATGATATTGTATTATCAGGGCTTAAAAATCTAAAACCGCCAACAAAAAATATCAGAATAATAGAAGCTGCTGCAGCCCATCTTGCCCATTTAATACTTTTTACAGAAGGATGTTCTATGACTTTTCTTTCAATTGTTTTGCGTTGAATCTTTTCTGAAAAATCGATTGCGTTAAAGTAAGTGTGAGGTGCTGTATAACTTGTTTTATCTTTTAAAGATGCCAATAAAGGAGAAATTGTTTCGGTTTCTTCTATATCGCTATCTTGCTGAATGCCTAATTTCTTATATAAATTCTGTTCAAAAGAAGCAAAAAAACCGTCAGGCAACTGATAAGTTTCCATCATGCCAATATCATCAAAGCTTTGGTTTTTGCCTTCGATAACAGGTTGCATCTTTCTTATTTGTTGTAAAACATTGTTTCCGAATTGCTCAAAATAATCTGTCGGAACAGTATAAGGTACTGTTTTATCTATAGTTAAATTAAATTCAGTCTCTATTTGAGAAGCTTTTATGTTTTTAAGAATTTGGCCAGGCAAATATTCAAAATAACCCTCAGGAACATGAAATAATTGTATTTCATCCTCATAGTTGCCTAATGTGGATTTCAGGGTTGTTAATTCCTCCAATATTTCTGCTTTCTTTTTCATAATTGCATTTTAGACCCCATAAGGGCAATGGAAGTTTAATCCTGTTTCAGAAATTCCTCAACCTTCTTAACTGCATGATGATAAGAGGCTTTTAAAGCGCCGGTTGATGTTTCGAGAACTTCCGACATTTTTTCGTAAGGCATTTCGTCATAATATCTTAGCAAAAAAACAGTTCTTTGCTTTTCCGGCAGACTTTGAATAGCCTGTTGCAATTTCCACTCCAGCTTATTTGCATCAAAGCCTTTTTCGGCCTGTAACTTATTGGATAAACCGGATTCGTGGTCTGAAAGGGACAATGAGGCTCTTTTCTTTTCTTTTTCTATAAAAGTCAGAGATTCATTTGTTGCAATTCTGTAAAGCCAGGTATATAAATTCGATTCTTCCCTGAAATTATCCAGATAATTCCAGACCTTAATAAATACGTTTTGAAGAATGTCATTTGCATCATCGTGGTTTACAACCATTCTCCTGACATGCCAATATAATTTTTCCTGATATTTTTTAATAATCTGAGTAAAAGCCCTTTCACGGGTCGATTCTTCTTTGAATGCGGCTAATAACTCCCTGTCATCATCAGGCAACAAAGGTTGCGTCATAAAAATTTGCTTTGGGGTAAAAATAATAAAATGATTCTGATTTATCTAATATCGTCAAATTAATTAATGTACTATTTCACAGTGATTTTTGATTAGCGAATTTTTACTATATTTTTATGAAGCAACCGCAAGATATAAAACTGTTCTGCTCTTGCGATGTATCTGTTAAAATTCTAACTTACAATTAACGATTTGTTCTTTTTCAACATCTGGAATACATCAGGTGCAAACATCTTACATTTGCCGCATGACACCAAAAATTAGCCCTCGTATCGTTTTTATGGGTACGCCCGACTTTGCGGTTGCTTCACTGAACGCATTGATTGAAAATGGTTATAATATAGTTGCCGTTGTTACTGCTCCCGATAAACCCGCCGGACGTGGCATGCAACTAAAAGCCTCTGCTGTCAAAGAATATGCACTTTCGCAACAATTACCCCTTCTGCAACCCGACAAATTAAAGAATCCGGATTTCATTGAAAGTTTAAAAGCATTACAAATTGATTTACAGATTGTAGTGGCTTTTCGCATGCTGCCTGAAGTGGTTTGGAATATGCCGCCAATGGGAACTGTGAATGTACACGCATCTTTATTACCTCAATATCGTGGTGCTGCACCCATTAACTGGGCAATTATAAACGGAGAGACAGAAACCGGTGTTACCACTTTCAGATTGAAACATGAGATTGATACCGGTAATATTTTGTTGCAGGAAAAAGTGGCCATTGAAGAAGATGATAACATAGGAACCGTTTATGAGAAGCTGATGCAGGCCGGAGCTGACTTACTTTTAAAAACAATAGATGGGTTGGTAAATAATTCCATTCCTGAAATGCCGCAACCTGAAAGTAATAAAGAATTGAAGCATGCGCCAAAGATTTTCAAAGAAGATTGTCAGATTTATTGGAAGAAAAAGGATGTGGAATCTATTCATAACCTGATAAGAGGTCTTTCCCCTTTCCCTGCTGCCTTCACATTCCTTGCAGATAAGCAATTGAAAATTTTTGAATCTAAGTTTGAGAAAGAAACAATTAATGCCGAAGCAGGAACGTTTGACTCTGACGGTAAGACTTATTTACGTTTTGCTGCACCGGACGGATGGCTTTATGCTCTGGATGTTCAGTACGAAGGAAAGAAACGTATGAAAATAGAAGATTTCCTGAGAGGGTTTAGGTTGAATTAATTTGTTAGGTTACTGTCAAGTAATAGAATTTGAGTGCGATAATATTTTGAAAAACATCTAAGGACTTACTTAATAATGAAATTTGCAGGCAATTATTTCTATCCATTCTTCTTTCACAATATAAATAAGCCTATGCTCGTCCGTAATCCTTCTTGACCAACAACCTGCATAATCATATTTTAAAGGTTCGGGTTTTCCTGAGCCTTCAAATGGAGTTTTTAATGTTTCCTTTATCAGCTTTTTGATTTTGTTGAAAACCTGTTTATTTTCAGTTTGCCATTCATTGTATTGTTCAAAAGCTATTGGTGTAAAAAGAATCTTTTTCATAAGTCCTTTGACTTGAGTTCAATAAACTTCCCTTTTTTAGCTTGCTTTAATGATTTTTCAAGCATAGCCTTGTTTGCAGAAGAACTGGCTAAATGAGTTGTCGTATCTATTTCTTCTTCTACAGTTATTGTAATTGGCTTCGATTTAAAAGTAGCTTTAATTGATTCCAAAATGTCTGGCGTTATTTCCTGAGCTGACGATAAATGGTATGTTGTGTACATGACTTCAATATTAGTAGATGCAAAAATAAGTTTTATTAACGAGATGCTTTTTATACTATCTATGTTTAACTCAATTCACACTCAGCCTCACCAAATATTGCCCGCTTTCATCTTCCATAACAAACTCCATCTTCCAGCCCTCGTCCTCAGCAATTAACTGAAGGGTGTTCCTGTCAATGTATAACCACGAAAACCAATCTGTTTTTTGCCTGCGGTATTCATATCTGCATTCAATTTCACCATAATAATTATCCATTACGGGAATATCATCTTCATATAAATAAGCAACATCAGAAGAATCGAAAATAAGTTGCCCGCCGGGGTTCAATAAAGTCTTGCAATGATTCAGAAATCTTCTCAGGCCTTCAATATTTCCAACTAATCCGATCCCATTCATCAGCAATAAAAGGGTATCAAATTTTCCATCTTTAAATTTGAAAATATCCTGCTGAATAAATTTTGTTACCCCACGCATTTCCATTACAGAAATCAGTTGGGGCGAAATATCTATTGCCCTTACATCCATTTCCCTGTCTTCCAGAGCCAGAGTATGGCTGCCTGCACCTGCACCAATATCCAGTATTTTTCCTTTGCAAAGGCTTATAGCTTTCAGTTCCAGTTCGGGCATTTCACTTTCCTTCCGGAAGTAAGTCTTTACAGGCATTTCTACCTTTGGTCCATGATGGTCGTGTACCCAAAGGATATGGTTTCTTTCAAAATTATAATAGTCCATTATGGCGTTGCCCAGAATGTCTTTCATGCTTAGTTCTATTAAAAAATTCCGGCTGCCTGAAGCAAACCGGAACTGAAATTCATTATATCGTTATTCTAATGCACCTGTAATTTTTTCAAAGCAATTTCTTCATACAAAGCCTCATACATCGGCACTATTTTGTCAATGGAGAATTCAGAAGCCTGCGCCAATGCATTATCCTTAAATGTTTGAAGTGTTGTTTCCTCTTCCAGTATCTGAATAGCGAATTTTGCCATAGCTTCAACATCACCTACATCGGCAAGGTAGCCGGTCTTGCCATGAATATTAATTTCAGGCAAGCCACCTGCATTCGAGGAAATAACGGGAACTCCGCAGGCCATTGCTTCCAATGCCGCCAGTCCGAAGCTTTCGTATTGAGAAGGTAGCAGGAATAAATCAGCAATGTTCAATATTTCTTCCATCTGGTCTTGTTTGCCAAGAAAACGGATATCGTTGCAGATACCTAACTTTCTGCAGATATCTTCTGCATTCTGTCTTTCAGGCCCGTCGCCAATCATCAATAATTTGGAAGGCATCTTTTCATGTACTTTTTGGAAAACAGCCAGCACATCTTCCACTCTTTTTACTTTTCTGAAATTAGAAACATGCGCCAAAATCCTTTCTCCGTTGGGTGCCAGCATTTTTTTGAAATGCTCTTTATTAGTCAGATGGAAACGCTTGGCATCTACAAAATTGGGGATAACCAGAATATCTTTTTCTATCTCAAATGATTTGAAAGTCTCTTCTTTCAGGTTTTCAGAAACCGCTGTAATGGCGTCCGATTCGTTTATGGAAAAAGTAACCACGCATCCGTAAGTGGAATCTTTGCCCACCAATGTAATATCGGTTCCGTGTAAAGTAGTTATAAAAGGAATATCGCTGCCCTGTTTCCTTAGCATTTGTCTTGCAAAATAAGCTGAAGAAGCATGTGGAATGGCATAATGTACATGTAGTAAATCCAGGCCGTTGTTTTTCACCACATTGAACATCGTACTTGCCAATGCAGTTTCATAAGGAGGAAAATCGAAAAGAGGATATTTGGGAACAATTACTTCGTGATAATAAATATTAGGTCTGAACACATTTAAGCGAACCGGCTGCTGGTAAGTTATGAAATGAATTTCATGGCCTTTGTCGGCAAGAGCAAGCCCAAGTTCCGTAGCCATAACACCACTTCCGCCAAATGTTGGATAACAAACAATTCCTATCTTCATAATGTGTTTTAAATGAACCGCAAAGATAGCAATAATAAAGCCTGTCCGAAATAGACAGGCTCTATGAACTTATTATTAACCTTGTTTTGCGTTGCTGAAAACGTAAGCCTTAACAAGCATAGCATCTGTCTCGCTCAGCTTGGCTTTAGGAATCATCCCTTTCAGGATAGGCGTCCATTGTGTTATAGTAAACGCAGTTGTTGCGAAAAGTTTATGACATTTGGCACAGTTATTATTATATACCGTTTTGCCTGATTCTATTTGTTCTGCAGTGTAAGTTGTACCGGCTACAGTTGCAGACGATGGCGTTGCAGTTTCCGGCGGAGCAGCAACATCAGTTGTCGTTGCTTTTGGTGTTTCAGCAATCGTTTTACTTGCTTTTGGCGTACATTTTACCATAATAAAAGTGCCTGCCATCAACGATAATATTATTGTTGCTTTTCTCATTCTTGTATTTTGTTTAGTAATTTCAAAGATAGGTTTTGTCATATAATTGTAAGAATATTTTTTATAGAAATCTCTGTTATTAAGGAGGAGTTAACCAACCCCCTTTTTCTCAACCGGATGCTTAAGTGAGCAACCAACCGTCTGATTTCTCAGGTCTAAGGCGCAATATTATTCAAAATCACGTGAATGATATTTGGGCGGAAATTCTCTTCCGTCAATTTTCCTTTAACAGAATCAGGAGAAATAAATATTATGCTGAAAATATTTTTTCGTACTTTAAAATTTCAATCATCTTTGCAGCATGGAAATAAGAATAGTGGTTGCCGCTTCCGAAGATAATTTTATTGGTATAGACAATCAGCTGCCCTGGCATCTGCCCGAAGACCTCAGATTTTTCAAAAAAATGACCTCCGGGATGCCTGTTGTAATGGGGAAAAATACCTGGCTTTCGTTAGGACGTGCGCTTCCAAATCGTTTGAATGTAGTCATTTCTTCTTCATTAAACAATTTGCCGGAAGGTGTTTTAATCTTCGATTCTTTGGAAAATGCTATTGCCCATCTAAAGTCAGAAGGTAATGAAACCATTAGTATCATTGGTGGAGGGCAAATTTATAAGGCTGCACTACCTTTTACCGACGTGGTTTATCTTACCAGAATCCATACGATTTTAAGAAATGGCACCGCTGCCTTCCCGCCGCTTTCAGAAAACGAATGGAAGCTGACATGGGAAGAGCCGCACACTGCCGACGAAAAAAACAAATTTGACTATACTTTTCAAAAATGGGAACGCATCTGAGCATGAAACATATATTGCAAAGAGGGAAACATTTATGGAAGGCAAAAGGCAGGCACGGAACGCATTCTCCTTTTGTTTATGCTTTTGTAGAACAGGTTTTACGTTCAAAAAAAAGATTTCAGGTTAAAAATTCACCACTGAGCCAAAAACAAATCAATCAGATTAACAGGTCGATTCAATATCTGGGTGCAGATGTTATTTATGCTGATGCCTTTTTGTTTGAAACAATAAACGCTTTGAGCAACCATGCATCGTCGGCAAAATTTAAAGTTCTTCCATTAGATATATCAAAAGAAGATTATAAAGACGGCGCCTGCTTTGTTTGTTTTTCTGGCAAAGCATCAAACGATTTTTTAATAAATATTGTAAAGCAGTCTACATGCGCTGCCATTATTCCATTAAATCAAAAGAATAAAAACCAAAAACAATATTGGGAACATTTAAAGAATGAGCCAATATTTAAAATGGCATTGGACACCTGGTATATTGGTTTCATTTCAAACCATCCTGATTTTAAAATAAAACAATACTTCCGGCTAAGGTAAATGGTTGTCTGCTTATTGCACGCAGATAGGTAACAATCCTGAAAGAATTATACAAGCTGTTCTTTCAACTGTTTTTTAGTAAGATGATCCAATAAAATCAGGAAAATAATGCCGAGATAAAACATGGCTCCGATCTTGTGTGTTTCCCAAAGCTCTGAGAAAAAGTTATTCACGAAACCTGCAGCGAGCATCATTACAATACCCATGGTAAGATTTCTATAGTATGGGTCCTGAGTGCGATGATATATTCTTTGGCCAAAAGCAAAAATAGCCATCATCAATATAGCATATAAAATAGTTGCGGGCCATCCCTGTTCTACCAGCAAAAACATGAAATAGTTGTGCGTGGTAGATTTTTCTTCATTCCGGCTTACCCACGTTTTAAACATGGGTGAAGTGTAATTTTTATAATAATCATAGAAATTATTGGGGCCAACACCTACAATCATATGATCCTGGCTCATCCTTGCTACAGCTATCCATCTATAAAAGCGCTCCATGGAAGACATGTCTGTTCCCTGAAATGTGGCAGTCATCAGGTCGCCGAAAGTACGTTGAGTTGCTGTGTATTTTATATTAGGTCTGTACTTTACAAAAGTGTAATTATTGCTTAAATAAAATGCCATACTTGCAACGAAAATATAGAACATCGGAAGCACGAAATTGACCAGTCGCTTTTTTACTGCAAAATTTATAACCAGACAAAAGATGACTCCCAGCATAGCAGCCCTTGCGCCTGTATACCATATAGCAGGTATTAAGAAGATAACCAACGCCAGTGCCAATCTGTTAAGATTTTTTTTACCCTTTGTTAATTGATAGGAAATCAACATCAATGGAAACATCATTGACAGAACAGTAGAGTGATCTACGTGATTGAAGTAAAAAGGTTGCACTACAAAGTTACTATCCCAGTAATCAAAACGCCTGATGCCATGCCATATAAACACAAAAACAGCATGAACCATCAACGGAATGGAAAAAAGAAGAAAGGCTTTTCTGATATCTTTTTTATCCTTTATAATCATGGATGAAACCAACAGGTAACTGACAAGGAACCATATTTTGGCAGCCAGAAATTTAAAAGACAAAAAGTGATTTTGGGAAAAAAACACTGCAACAACAAGCCACACAAATTGCAGGAAAATAATTAAAGTAATGGGATGCTTCAGAAACCAATGCGGAATGCGTTTATAATTTACAGCAAGAACCAATAAAGTTAAAGGAACAAAGATCCACATCATCTGTTCATCGGGAACCGTTGTAGACATGGAACCTAAATGAATTTCAGCTGATAAAGGAATAGAGAAAATAAAGAACCAGTAAAAAGATTTCCAGTCAAGTATTACCCACGCTGCAATTACTATTACAAATGGAATGGCTAAAATAAAATAATTACCGGTGAAGGAAAACGCAGCAATGCATAACAACATCAATAAAGCTCCTATGACCATTATTAATCTGGCATTTTTTTCAATCTGCTGAAAAGAAGCTTGCATGTACGTCCTTATGTATTTTTAGAAATTTCGTGTAAAACGGAAAAGTATATTAACTGATCAATGTCTTATTCAGTTTTCTCTTTTTTATGTTGCATTACAAACTGATAAAATCCGCCAAGCAATACCAGAACACAAGCAAAGAAGAAGGCAGCTATGGTACTTGCCCCAACAATGATTAAGGTTTTAGGATGCGTGGCGCCAAAATTGGGTCGTGCTTCCTGAATGACATAGAAAAGACGAATTTTTCCGTTAGCCATAACCTGATATTCATTCATCAGCGATTCATAATTTGCAACATCATTAGCCAGTTTGTCTTTTCTGATTACCAGCTCCTGCAGTCGTTCCAACGATGAAGCACTGGATGGATTTATTGCATTGTTTCCGGAATTGATGGTTTCACCCCGCGTCGGCAGTAATTGGGTATAGTTGCCGATTGCTGTTCTGGCAATTTGTATGGAATCATCCAATACATTAATACTGTCACGTATTGCAATTGCTTTGTCATTCAATGCTTCCGTAACATCTTTATTTGTAAGAAGGAAATAATTCAGGAAAGTAGTTTCCAGAAATTGACGTGCTGCGTTGGTAACCTTTGCTGCTCTTTCCGGATCCGGATCTGTATAGAATATTTCGATATTTTTGGTATCCTCCATTACAGCTTTAAAATTGCCGCGAACCTCTTCAATTATCTTTCCATCGTCTTCCATATTATAGGCCTTTCTCAGATTGAAAGAATCTATCAGATACCATAAGATAGCGTCGCTTTTGGCAATTGTCTTAACGTGGTCCACATCATCAGCAATGGCAAAGAACTCTTTGTTTTCAAAATTTGAGTTTCTGAATACAAAGTTCCGGTCAATTAATAAAGGGTTTTTTACAATAAAGACAGACCTGGAGGTATATCCTTTTGGTTGCAGGCTGCAAAATACAATACTGATAATAAGCGCTGCCAATGTTATGGAAATGACAAAAACCTTCTTTTTGAAAATCTGTTTGAAAATGCCGATTAGGTCAAAGCTTTGATCGTTCATTTATTGTTTTTTTATTTAAACTAATGAATTCATTGTTTATTATCCTGATAATGATGTTTTTGTTTTAAACACTTTCGCCAGCTTTCATTTTCTCTGAGTTTTCGGCAAATTGCAATGCTTCTACCATTTCATGAATGTCTCCGTTCATAAAATCGTCCAGCGAATATATGGTCATATTGATCCTGTGATCGGTAACTCTCCCTTGCGGATAATTATATGTCCTGATTTTGGCAGAGCGATCTCCGGTACTGACCAAACTTTTTCTGCGGCTTGAAATAGCTTCCTCATGTTTTCTTACTTCTTCTTCGTAAAGCTTGGTTCTTAGCATATTCATTGCCTTTTCCCTGTTGCCTAATTGGGTACGCTCCGTCTGACAAATAATAACTGTTCCTGTCGGAATGTGCGTTAGCTGAACTTTCGTTTCTACCTTGTTTACGTTTTGTCCTCCCGAACCGCCACTTCTGGAAGTTTCCATTTTAACGTCACTCTCTTTCAATTCAAAATCGATTTCTTCTGCTTCCGGCATAACAGCAACTGTTGCCGCCGAAGTATGAACCCGCCCGCTTGCCTCTGTAGCGGGTACGCGTTGTACACGGTGTACACCGCTTTCAAATTTTAAAGTTCCGTAAACATCTTCACCCGTAATTTCAAGCTGAATCTCTTTATAGCCGCCAACTGTTCCTTCCGCTTCTGAAAGCATTGCTACTTTCCATCCTTTTCTTTCACAATAGCGCATGTACATACGCAAAAGGTCTCCGGCAAAAATGCTGGCCTCATCTCCGCCGGTACCGGCACGAATCTCCATAATGGCATTTTTCTCATCCTGTGGATCTTTGGGAATGAGTAACTGACGGATAGTTTCTTCCAGTTTTTCTTTCTCTGCTTCCTGAATATCAAGATCTTCTTTGGCCATATTTCTAAGATCTTCATCACTCTCCGTTTCAAGAACTTCTTTACCAAATTCAATGGCATCCAGGCAGTTGCGGTATTTATTATATTCCGTGACAATAGGCTCCAGTTTTCTGTATTCTTTGGAAATCTGGGTAAAACGTTTATTGTCGCTGACTATTTCGGGATTGGTTAAAGCAGTGCCCAAATCTGTAAACCGGGCCTTTATAGCTTCTAATTTTTCTATCATAATAAAAGTGCGCGAATTTAAGAATATTAGCTGTCATTTTTAGAAAAATAAAAAATCTATGCCATATCAAATGAAAAGAGCTTGTCCGGTTGAACAAGCTCTTTTCATTTATTCTGATACGTTACCGGATCAGGGTTACATTTCCCTGCATTTTGAAGTTTCTGCCGCTGTCAGATACAGCATCGATTACATACATATAAACACCCAAAGGTTGCGCCACATCGTTATATGTTCCATCCCAGCCTGCGTCAATATTGGTGCTGTTGTAAACTTTATTACCCCATCTGTTATAAATAGTGAAACTGTTCAGCTTGGCAATGCCACGTTTGCTTGGTTTGAATACCGGATTGGCATTATTGCCCGGCATGAAGGCATTTGGCATATCCAATACTGTTTCTTTCACCAGGATATCAACTGAATCCTTAATGGCACAACCATGTTCGGTAGTTGCTGTTACGAAATAACGTGTCCTTACCTCCGGACTCATGTGCGGATTGGAAACCAAAGAATTGTCTAATCCTGAAGATGGGAACCAGGAGAAATACATGCAGTTGGTTCCGGGTTCTATCTGATAATTTTCTCCCGGATAAACATTTACGCTATCAGGAAGGTTTATAGTTGCAGCAGGATAAACACTTACAGTTACTTTTTCCGTATCCAGACAATTATGCGCATCGGTGATCAAAACGGTATATTCTGTTGTCTGAGGAGGATTAGCTATCGGGTTTGCAACATTTGTGCCCGAAAGTCCATACAAAGGGCTCCATTGGTAAGTATCGCCACCATTTGCCCAAAGATTAACAGCTCCGTTAATTCCGCTGCAATATCCCGTATCAGAAACTATACTTCCAAAACCGGTTGGATAAACAGTAACATTAACCGTATCTGCATCAGCACAACCGATAGGTGTTTGTATATTCAGAATATAAGTAATATCCTCATCGGCAATGAAATGAGTATTAGGGCCGTCAGGATTAGTAAGATCCGTAACAGGTGTCCAGCTATATACATAATCATTTCTGAATGGTGTTACTGCCGATTCCAGCGTTACATCTGTTCCCTGACAGACATATTTATCTTCAGAAACAGTTAAGTGAGGCATATAGTGCATTCCGATGTTTATAATTACGGAAGTATCCGGACAATTTGCATAAGAACCGGTAAGTGTATAAACATTTGGTTGATTTACCGTGATGGTAGGATTTAATGCAGTACTGTCGCTTACACCTGTTGATGGAACCCAGCGATAAGTATATCCATTTCCACCTATAGCTGTAATCGGAACAACAGTTCCTTCGCATACTACCATGTCGGAGTTGATTATATCAAGAATTCTTGGCGCCAGGTCAATGGTTACCGTTTTAGTATCTTCAAATTCACAAATACCCGGAGCTGCATTTTTTACAGTTACATTATATATAGTGTTTATGGAAGGATCTACTGTTATATCAGCTGTATTATTCGCGCCTATGATGCCATTTAACGGGCTCCATTCAATAGAAGTATATTGTGATGGATTGTTTATTGTTGCACCGACATGGATTGATTGTTCAAGCGTACATAATATTGTGTCGTGTACATCAAAGCTTGGCGGCTCCACCTGAAGGACTGTAACAGTTATAAATGCCGTATCGTCCGTAACACAGGACTCAGGGTTGTTTGCGTGTAATGAAATGGTATATGTTCCCGCTGTTGTAAAAGTATGTGTCGGTTCGGCAAGGTTTGATGTTGGAGAACCATCACCAAAATCCCATGTAAATGCCTCTGCAGATGTTGAAGTATTTACAAAATGCACCTGATAAGGAGCACAACCTGTGTCGTTACCACTCAATACAGGATCTAATTCAAAATTTGAGTTTACACCTGTTGCCTCAAAGTTGAATTTGTATGTATAAATATCGTTAGACGTATTTTGTTTCTGTTCTGACCAGGCTCCCGGAGTTCCTACAGAAGTCGCACCATTTGTAGCCGAACAAAAACTGTGGTAAACAATTCCCTGAGGATCCAGTCTTGAAGTGCCGCAATGTGGATGGTCTCCGGTTCCGATTCCATAAAAAGATGCAAATAATAAGGCATTGAAATCAGGTTCCAGCACACAAAACCAGAATGGCTTGGAAACTGCACTGAAAGCATCCGGAGTAGTTGGCAGGTTCGGAGCAGCATGACTTGGAGTTAACCCGGCAACATACACATTTTGACAAATGTCTAACAGGAATGCCGTTGGAAGATATCTTATAATGGTACTGGTTGACGTAGGTGTCTCCGGATTACCTACTCTTGTTGAAAGTAAAGATGTAGTAAGTGTACTATTAAGCTTATCTATATAAACGTCTCCGTTCGCTATAGAAAAAACTCCTGCTGAAACGGGATAACCACTGTTTCCCATTGTTCTTCCCATAACATAGATATTATCGCTGCCATCTACCTGAAGTTTTGCAGCATTCTCATTATCAGCAGTGCCTAAATAAGTAGATGCAATAAGTGTATTTTGATTTGGATTGATGATGCCTGCATAACCGTCCCAGCCACCGGGAGCTGTTGTGTGTAACGTCCCTGCGGTAGTTGTGATATTAGCACTTTGTGTGCCGCCTACAACTACTGCATGACCATTGGATAAAAATTCGATTCCATATAATGCATCATCTCCGTTACCGCCGTAATAAGAGCTGTAATCAAGTGAAGTACAATTTGCGCTTAATTTACAAACGATACCGTCACTCCCTCCGGCATTAGCTGCTTGAAATGCGGCGGCAGTTACAGGGAAATCGGCTGATTCCGTATTGGAGACAATCCATATATTACCTGCATTATCAAAATTCAATTCACAGGGACTTAAAACGCCTGATGAAGTCAAAGTACTTTGAGTAGAAGGAGTGGTATTTCCAAATATATCCAAAAGCGCACCATCTCGCCCTCCTCCGCCAATGTAAGTACACCCAACCAGAGAAGAACCGTCTACGCTGAATCTGACAACATATAAATCTGATGGGCCACCACTAAATGTATTATCAAATGCACCGGCCGTAGTAGGAAGGTTGTTGGCTATTGTAGCTCCGACCATTACTAATTCATTTTGGCTATTGCAACGCAAAGCATTAGGCTGCGTACTTGCGTTACCTCCAAAATAAGTTGAATAAATCAGCGTATTTCCGGAAGCGTTGTATTTATTGATACAAACACTATTAGTACCTGGAGATGTAGTTTGAAATGCTCCAATAGTAGTAGGCCAGGTTATGCCTGATGTAAATCCGGCAGCATATGTATTCCCAAGTGCATCGTAGGTAGTGCTGTAAGCATAATAAGCTCCGTTACCCGTAGCGCCGCTATAGGTAGCAAATACCAAAACAGGATCAATGACCAACTCTTTTGTATGATCGTAATCTTCTAACAACTCATAACTTAAAATGCCTTTGGTAAGTTTATAGCGGGAACGGATTTCTTTTTGTTTGCCATCAATTATTTGATATGTATATGGCGCTTGCTCCGTCACCTCATTTACAGAAGTAACGATTTTTAAATTTCCATCTTTGGTTATTTCAGGAGAAACACCTTCAAATGATATTTTAATCTGATTTACTTCTGCACCCGGAGCTATAGTAAAATCATATTTAAGAGAAAGGCCTTTACTATAGATAGTTGCATTAATTCCTTTGTAAATATTGTTTTGATTTACAACACCATACATCCCGACTTTACTCGCCCATTTTGATTTATCATTCCCGATGAAATAATTGTTATAATTGGAACTTTTCTCACCTGTTGTATATTTAATATCCTTATTTGAGCCGATAAAACTCACTTTATAAGAATGGTAATGAAAAACCATATTGGAAACATCTTTTCCAGCTTCGGCAGCATGGTGATAATTTTCTTCATCCTCCATGTTTTCATAGTTATATACAAAACCATTATCGGTGATAAACATATATCCACCCGGAATACCTGTCATGTATTTAGCTTCCGGTGTCCATTGGCCTTTATTTTCAATAAATTTAAGGGCAACTTCTTTGTTGTAATGAGGCAATTCGCCTGTAGCTAGATGTTTGATTTTTGCGGATGCCATAGTTCCTGTTATAGCTAACAAAAACACCGGCAATACATGTTTTAATTTTATTAAATTCATTAAGTCAAATTTTGGAATAGAAAATCTTAGCGCAATATAGCCAATTTTATAAACCAATAGACATGTACATGTGGTATTATGGTTGGTAACTTTGATTTAAAACATGCAAAAAGCGGGATGAAATGAATCATCCCGCTTCTTTTATTAAAAATGAGATCGGTCTAATTACCTAATTAAAGTGACATTTCCTTTTTGGGTAAATATCTTTCCGGAATCTGTTACTGCCTCGATTGTATAAATATATACTCCAACCGGCTGAGGTTTTCCATTATATGTTCCGTCCCAACCTGCATCTATATTTGAAGTGCTGTAAACTTTATTGCCCCAACGATTATAAATGCTGAAATCTCTTAATGTGGCAATGCCGCGTTTCGAAGGTTTGAACATATTATTGGCCCCGTTCGGTGCAAACGCATTTGGCATATCAAGAACAGTTTCTTTCACAATTACATCAATCGAATCATTGATTTTACAGCCTGCTTCAGTGATTGCTGTTACAAAATAACGTGTTCTTACTTCGGGACTTACCAACGGATCTGCAATATTCGTATTGCTGAGTCCTGAAGGCGGGAACCACGTGAAGTAGCTTGCATTAGATTCCGGTTGCAGATGAAATTGTTCTCCTGAATAAATATTTATACTATCAGGTAAAGACAGAATAGCCGCAGGATAAACACGTACTGTTACTTTTTCAGTATCCATACAATTATGGGCATCCGTAATTAATACAGTATATTCTGTTGTTTGCGGCGGATTGGCAACCGGGTTTGCAATATTTACATCTGAAAGACCGTAAGAAGGGCTCCATTCGTAAACAGAACCACCGCCTGCCCAAAGATTAACGGAACCTTCGATGCCACTGCAATAACCTGTATCGGCAATAATACTTCCGAAGCCAATAGGATAAACCGTTACTAACACGGTATCTTGATCACTACATCCGATAGGCGTTTTTACATTCAGGATATACTCAATAGTTGAATCTGCAATAAAATGAGTATTAGGCCCTGTAGGATTTGATAAATTTGATGTTGCCGGCGACCATTGATAAATATAGTCATCTCTGTATGGCGTTACACCGGAACCCAATGTTACATCGGTACCCTGACAAACATATTTATCTTCAGGAAGCACAAGGTTCGGATATTGCTGCACTTCTATTTTAAGCGTAACCGATGTATCCGGACAAGCATAATACTT
The DNA here is from genome assembly GCF_008629695.1 of Taibaiella lutea. Taxonomy (GTDB): domain Bacteria; phylum Bacteroidota; class Bacteroidia; order Chitinophagales; family Chitinophagaceae; genus Taibaiella; species Taibaiella lutea. The sequence goes on along the minus strand of NZ_VWSH01000001.1, from coordinate 520,134 downwards.
ACCTGTCAGCGTATATATCTGTGATTGATTGGCTGTCAACGTAGGTTGCAAGATAGTTGAATCACTTAATCCCGTTGCAGGATCCCATGTGTAATTGTAGGCCGGTGTGCCAGTCGCTAATATTGGAATAACCGTTCCCTGACACACAACTGTATCGGGGGTAAGAAGTGTCAATACCCTTGGTGCCAAATCAATATTAATAGTGTCCGAACTTGTAAATCCGCAAATACCCACTACCGAGTCTTTCACTATAACATAATATTGATCGTTTAAAGTCGGATCAACAGTAACGTCAACCTGATCGGACAGGCCTACTATACCTGTCGCAGGGCCCCATTGTATAATGTTATTATTCGACGGGTTGTTTATCTGTACATGTAAATCTATATTTTGTTCAAAAGCACATAATACAGTGTCTTTAACGGTAAGATCCGGAATAGACGCTCTTTGTACTATTATTGTAAAATAAGAAGTATCCTCTGTAATACAGGTATTAGGGTTGGTTGCTATCAATGTAACATTATAGGTACCCGTATCTGTAAACGTATGCGTCGGATTGGCAAGAGTTGAAGTAGTATTATCATCAAAATCCCATAGATAAGTTATTGCAGCAGTAGATGTGTTAACAAATGTAACTGTATATGGCGCACATCCTGTATCGTTTTGGTTAGGGGCCAATTCAAAATTAGATTGTACTCCGGTTGCTTCGAAGTTGAATTTGAAACTTACAATGTCCTGACCACCTGTAGTTTGTTTTGTTTGAGACCAGCTATTAACCGTTGTGCCGGGATAAGTAAAATTAGAACAGCAAACTGATTGATAAACAATACCATTGGGATCCATTCTGTTGATCCCAACGTGGTTATGATCTCCAAGTACTCCAAAATAGGAACCATAGAAAAGTCCTCCGAAATCCGGCGTCAAAACACCAAACCAGAAGGAAGCCTGAGCGGGTTGTGAAGCATCAGGAGTTAATGGCATTCCTGCTTGTGCACCAGTTCCCGCTACATATACATTTCTGCAAATGTCAACCAGGAAAGCAGATGGGAAGTATCTTCCCCCTGTTTGGTTGTTCCCCATTCTTGTTGACATAATGGAAGTTTCCAGGAATGGATCCAATCTTTCAATAAAAATATCGCCATTGGCATTTCCTGTATAAACACCGGTTGAAATCGGATAATTACCCAAGGTTCTGCCCAAAACATATACATCGTCGGCATCATCAACCTGGACGGCTGCAGCATGATCTATATTATTGGTTCCTAAATAGGTAGAACGAATCATACTTCCAAACTGAGGGTTTATAATACTCACAAATCCGTCATTAGTTCCACCCTGATAAGTTGGATGTAAAGTTGTAGTAGTTGTTCTGAAATCACTGCTGGATGTAACACCTGATATAATCAGGTTTCCTGCGTTATTAAAGACCAGGCCGGTTGGAGAATCATTACCGGCTCCGCCTAAATAACTCGAATATTTCATTGTATCGCAAGTAGGGCTTAAGTTATATATAATAATGTCAATGCCGCCACTCAAAATATTTGAATTGGTCCAGGGGCCCGTTAATATCAATCTGACTATACTATCGCAACCTGATGCTGCGTCAAATGTCCGGAAATAAGTGCCCGGAGTAGTAATGACTGTATCTCCGAAATAATAGTTACTTCCCGCACAATAGTTTTCTGTAAAAGTAAATGTGTCAACAGGTTTAATATATAAGCTTAGTGTTATTACACTATCACAACCTGCAGTAGGATAAACATTTAAATAGGTACCGGATGTAGTCAGCATCTGCGTGCCAAAAACATAAGTAGCGCCATTGCATATACTATCGGTAATGAAAGTGGTAATATACGGCAGGAAGTCTAAATGAACAGTAACAGTACTGTCACAACCAAGGCTTGACGCAAATGTATGCGTATAAGTACCGGCAGTAATTAAAGTAGTAGGTCCGAAAGGATAACCTGTACCCTGACAAATACTTACGTCAATAGTATCATTATAAGGTACGCTTTCATTCAACGTAAGTGTAACTACGCTGTCACATCCTGAAGTAGGGAATGCATGTGTATAAGTACCTGAAGTAGTAAGTGTTTGTGAACCAAACTGATAACTTCCGCCGGGACATATATAAGCTGTTACGCTATTGGTAATATTAGGTCTGTATTCAAGATGAATTGTTACCATACTATCACACCCGCTCGTTGTAAACGTATGCGTATAATCGCCGGGAGTAGTTAACGTTTGTGAACCGAAAGCATAAGAACCACCCTGACAGATAGTCGGATAATATTTGTATTTATTTACGGTGCCGTTTGATAACTGCAATACAATAATCCTGTCACAACCTGACAATGAAGCCATTGTATCTATGTATGTGCCCGGAGTAGTTATTGATTGATTGTCGAATTTATAAGTTGTGCCTGTGCAGAATGTAGCCTGAACTGTATCTCTTACATAAGGGCTAACAGTCAGATTCAATGTGACGATACTGTCGCAACCTGTAGAAGAGAATGTATCGATATAAGTTCCTGCGTTGTGCAAAACAATGGTTCCGAACGTATAACTTTTACCTGCACAAATATCCTGACTTATGTTATTGATTTTATAAGGTTTTATGGAAAGGGTAAGTGTAGCAATACTATCACATCCAAGGGTAGGGAAAGTATCAACATATACACCCGGAGCAGTAAGAAATGCCGGTCCGAATTGATAGCCTGTGCCTGGGCATATAGCTTTTGAAACAGCCTGAGTGATATATGGTTTTATACCAAGATGAAGGACAACTGTACTGTCGCATCCCGCTAAAGATGTGAAAGTATGTGTATAAACACCGCTTGCACTCAGACTTTGCGGTCCGAATTGATAAGTAGTTCCAGGACAAATATTTTTAAAGACGGTGTCGACTATTGGTTCCCCCACTGTTAAAATCAGTTTTACAACACTGTCACATCCACTTAACGTGGCAAAAGTTTGTGTATAAGTACCGCTCGTTGTCAAAACTTGTGTGCCAAAGATGTAAGTACTGTTATGGCAAACCCATTTTTTTATAGTGTATGTATTCCGGGAACTTGCACCTACTATATCAATATCTGTAGAATTGGTGTTACCAACCACCCAGATATTCCCTGCAGGATCAAAAGTGAGTTCCATAGGGCTTAGTTGGGAAGATTGATTGTTATATGCATTTCCGGTTGTTAATACATCAACAGGATTTCCACCCGGGAAAAGAACTTGAAATGGTTCGTTTGCCGAACCGCCTAAATAAGATGCCCCAATCAAAGTACTTCCATCTGCACTAAAATGTGCAACAAACATATCACTTACGCCGCTAAGCGAATTGTCATAAGAAGTTGTGGTCATTGGCAGGTTGCTTGAGTTTGTGCTACCTACCACTACCAACTCATTCAAATCATTCACTTTCATGGCATTGGGTACTTCAAACGACGACCCGCCATAAAAGGTGGAATAAATAAGTGTACTACCCGCAGCATTATATTTATTAATACCCACATCCCTGTTACCACCTATATTTTGCTGAAAAGCACCTGTTGTAGTTGGCCAGCCTGATGAAGGGTAACATTCAGCACCTGCATATAAGTTACCGAATGCATCATACGTTGTAGAAAAACCATAATTATCTGAGTTTCCGGCTCCGGTACCACCGCTAAAAGTAGCAAAAACAAGAATCGGATCGATTACAAGGGTTTGTGTTTTATCATATCCTTCAGGAAATTCAAAAGACAAATGACCTTTTTCTAATTTATAATTACTTTTTACAACTCTTTCCTGACCATTGATAATCTGATAAGTATAAGGAGCAAGTTCCGTTACTTCATTTACACTTGTTTTAATGTAAATACTTCCGTCCGGTTTCAATTGTGGCGTTACACCATCAAACGAAAGTTTAATTTGATTAACATCAGCACCCGGGCTTACAATAAAATCATACTTTAATGCATTTTTTTTGCTATAAACCTGAACATCTACACCATTATAGATGTTTTGTTGTGTAACCTTACCGTAAAGACCCACATGGCCGGCCCATTTAGATTTGTCGTTTCCAAGAAAGTAATTCTGATATGTAACCCTTTTGTCAGTACTTACATATTTCGGATTGGGATTCGCGCCATCAAAATTTACTTTATATGCGTGAAAATGAACTAGGTCAGATTTTTTATCTGTATGCTTTTCGGCTTCTTCATTATGGCCGTTTACACGTGCCCAATCTTCCTGGTTGGCATAGTTATATACAAAACCTTTATTGGTGATGAACATGACTCCGTCAGGGATATCCGCCCTGAATTTTGCTTCTTCAATCCACTGTCCCTTATTTTCAATGAAGTCCGTTCCCTCTTTTTTTACATTTATGAGATGTTCTCCCGTTGCAGGATGATTTCGTAATGGTTTTTGAGCAGAGGCTGAAAGGCTTAATGAGAGTAGTGTGAATACGAAAAGTGCTTTTGGGTAGAGACCTTTTTTCATACAGGTATTATTTGTTGTGTGGTTTTATTGGAACGGTTATTACGCTATTTCTTAGACCCATTTTAAACTCAATGGGTTGGGTAAATATACGACACCTAATTTAAAATAAAACTTTCAGTTGGCTTTTAGTTTAAATTTGAATAATTTTGAACCATCCATGAGCATTATTTCGCCGGCTATTAAAAGATATATGAAATTGCGTCTGAGCGCAATTGATAATTTTGCGTTGAATCCAATCGATACGCAAAAACAGGTATTTAATTACCTCGTCGGCTCTGCTCAGTTTACGGAATTTGGCAAATTACATGGTTTCGAACATATTAATTCGATAAAGGAATTTAAAGAAAGAGTACATGTAAATGATTATGACTCATTAAAGCCCTTTATTCAAAAAATTCTGGAAGGTCAGCAAAACATTTTATGGAGCGACCCCATTAACTGGTTTGCAAAAAGCAGTGGTACCACCAGCGATAAAAGCAAGTTTATTCCCGTTAGCAAAAGTTCTCTGGACGATACCCATTTCAAATCGGGTAAAGATGTGCTCTCCCTTTATCTGCGGCAGTTTCCCCAAACCAATATGATGAATGGCAAATGTCTTACTATCGGTGGCAGTCATCAGGTAAACCAACTGAGCGCAGATTCATTTTATGGAGATTTGTCTGCAGTTATGTTGCAGAATATGCCTTTTATGGGACAGGTAATGCGCGCTCCCGAATTGGCAGTGGCTTTGATGGAAGAATGGGAAGCGAAGCTGGATGCAATGATTTACAGCGTCTTTCATGATAATATAACATTCATCGCAGGTGTTCCTACCTGGACTTTGGTACTGATAAAAAAAATACTTGAAATTTCGGGTGAACACGATTTGCATAAAATCTGGCCAAACCTTGAATTGTATATTCATGGCGGCGTGAGTTTCAAGCCTTATCGCGACCAGTTTAAAGAATTGATTCCTGCTGCAAGCATGAAGTATATGGAAACCTATAATGCTTCTGAAGGTTTTTTTGCAGCACAGGATAATCTGGATGAAGAAGGCATGTTACTTTTCCTTAATCATGGCATTTTTTACGAATTCATGCCAATGGAAGAATATGGCAAAGAAAATCCGCAGACACTTACCCTTCGCGATGTGGAACTGGATAAAAATTATGCCATCATCATCAGCACCAATGCGGGTTTGTGGCGTTATATAGTAGGCGATACGGTTCAATTTACCTCTTTGGAACCTTATCGCATAAAGGTGAGCGGCAGGTTAAAACATTATATCAATGCTTTTGGTGAAGAAGTAATTGTAGATAACAGCGACCATGCCATAGCAGAAGCCAGCAGATTAACAGGTGCAATCGTAAACGATTATACAGCCGCACCAATCTACATGAGCGGTACCGAAAATGGTGCACATGAATGGATTATTGAATTTGAACATTTGCCTGTTGAACTCTCTGTTTTTGTATCGGAAATGGATAATGCTTTGAAAAGTATCAATAGCGACTACGAAGCCAAACGCTACAAAGACATTGCGTTGAGGATGCCCGTTGTCCATCGTATGCAGAAAGGCGGCTTTAACAGTTGGCTAAAAAGCAAAGGCAAGTTGGGCGGGCAACACAAAGTACCACGTTTGTCCAATGAACGAAAGTACATTGAAGAGATTTTGCCCTTTGTCAGGTAAATAAGTTCCGGTAAAATTCCCGGTAAATGAAATAGATTTTACGTTTCCTCTAAACTGAATGATATGAATATTTTGTTTACCATTGTTTGTATTATATGGGGCCTTTCCGAAATTCTTTTAAACAGGTTACTGCGTTCCAAAGCTGAAGACCTGCAAAATGAAGACAGAAATTCCTTGAGGATGATCTGGATGACCATTTTAATAAGTACTTCCTTTGCAATTTTAATCACGCAACGATCTTCATTTCCCATTATCAATAACAATGTCATCTTTTATATAGGCCTCGCAATAATTTTGTCAGGCGTAATACTGCGACTGCTTGTTATCAGATCAATGGGTGCCATGTTTACGGTAGATGTTACCATAAGAAAAGAACATAAACTTAAAACCGACGGCTTCTTTAAAATTGTACGACATCCTTCTTATTTTGCCTCTTTACTTTCCTTTATCGGTTTCGGGCTTTCTCTTAATAACTGGTTGTCATTAGCCGTTGTTTTTATAATGATTTTTATGGCCTTCAGCAGGCGTATTCAGATTGAAGAAAATGTTTTAATCAATCAGTTCGGTGATGCATACCTGGATTATAAGAAGCGTACCAAACGCATTATACCATTCATTTATTAAGGTTAAGAATGCATTCCTGAATTATATTCAAAAAAATATAAAATCCCCGTTAAACTACAAAACCAAATTCTCGTCTAAGGCCTTTCTGTAATAATTTGTATGCCTGTAAAGTTGTTCTTTAACATCCATAATAATTACAGATTGATAATATTCCTTGATAGTTTTATTGGGATAATTTCACTAAGGAAAATTCATATAGTGAAACAATTAAACTAAAATGGAAAGATGCTGTTTCTTCAATACGTAAGTATTGTTTTCCAATATTCAAATTGCCAAACCAAATAAATGAGTTTACCTTCTTTCGCACTTAAAAGACCGGTTTTTGCAGTCGTTGCAAATGTATTTATTTTAATTTTTGGCTTTATTGCGTTTAAGTTTCTGGGCATCCGTGACTATCCGTCCATCGATCCTCCTATTATAAGCGTACGTACCAGCTACTCCGGCGCAAACCCCGATGTTATTGAATCACAGATAACCGAGCCTTTGGAGAAGTCCATTAACGGTATTGCAGGTATTAGTAACATTACTTCCTCCAGTAGCCAGGGTACCAGTAATATTACAGTTGAATTTGATTTGGGTGAAGACCTCGAAGCTGCTGCAAATGATGTGCGTGATAAAGTTTCACAAGCTGTCCGTAGTCTTCCGCAGGATATTGATGCGCCACCGGTAGTATCAAAAGCCGATGCCAATTCACAACCCATTATTTCCATGACAGTACAAAGCGAAACCAAAAATGCTTTGGAACTGAGCGATTATGCCGAAAATATTTTACAGGAAAGATTACAGACCATTCCCGGTGTAAGTAGTATCCAGATATGGGGACAAAAGCGTTATGCAATGCGCTTATGGTTCGACCCTATGAAAATGGCTGCTTACAACATCACCTTTAGCGATGTGCAGGCTGCTTTGGATAAGCAAAATATAGAATTGCCCGCCGGAAAGGTGTATGGTTATAATACAGAACTTACAGTACGTACTTTAGGCCGGTTAAAAACAGAAGACGATTTTGAAAGCCTCATTATAAAAAATGTGAACGGTACTGATCTCCATTTAAAAGATATCGGAAGTGCCGTATTAGGACCTGAAAATGAAGAGACACAACTGAAAGAAAGCGGTGTAACAATGGTGGCGCTCGCTTTGGTCCCGCAACCCGGCTCCAATTATGTAGCCATTGCAGATGAGTTCTATAAGCGGTATGAACAGATTAAAAAAGATGTCCCATCCGATATAAAATTGAATATTGCACAGGATAACACTGTTACAATCAAGAAATCTATCAGTGAAGTACAGGAAACCATCTTTATTGCATTCGCATTGGTAGTAGTGGTTATTTTCCTTTTCTTCCGCGATGTATTGATTTCCATCCGCCCGTTGATAGATATTCCCGTGAGTCTTATCGGTGCCTTTTTCATCATGTATCTTTTTGGCTTCACCATTAATATCCTGACTTTACTTGCTATAGTTTTGGCCACAGGTCTTGTGGTGGATGATGGTATTGTGGTCGCTGAAAATATTTATAAAAAGATGGAAGCCGGTATTTCGAAACACCGGGCTGCCAAAGAAGGAAGCGAAGAAATTTATTTTGCCGTTATTGCCACTTCTATTACCCTTGCCGTTATATTTCTGCCTATTGTGTTTCTGCAAGGCTTTACAGGAAGGCTTTTCCGGGAGTTTGGTATCGTAGTAGCCGGTGCTGTTATCATCTCTTGTTTCGTATCATTGACTTTAACACCCGTTTTGAATGTTTATCTGTCAAGAAAAGATACCACTAAGAAATCTAAATTCTACATTAAGACAGAGCCCTTCTTTGCCGGTATGGAAAACAAATACCGAAGTGCATTGGAATGGGTGATGGATCATAAATGGCTGGCAATAACCGGTACTATATTCTGTTTTGCTGCTATCTTCTTTATAGGTTCAAACCTGAAAAGCGAATTGGCCCCGATGGAAGACCGTTCCCGTTTCCGCCTTTCCATGACTGCGCCTGAAGGTACCTCTTACGATGCGATGGATAATTATTCCAATCAGATTGCCCAATACATAATGGACTCTGTTCCCGAACGCGCTACTGTATTGACTATCGTATCTCCGGGAAATGGCGGTGCCGGAGCTGTTAACTCTGCAAACGGTAATATAAGATTGGTAGATCCGGATCAGCGCAAGCGTTCGCAGGATGAAATTGTACAGCAGGTAAACAGTGCTTTCCGCAAATTTAATTTTGGAAGATCCGTTGCCATTCAGGAACAAACCATTGCCGTACAGCGTGGCGGAGGTAGTAAGTTGCCCGTTTCTTTCGTTTTGGAAAATATCAATTTTGACAAGCTCAGTAAAGCGTTGCCATCCTTTTTGGATGAAGCCAACAATAGTAAAATCCTTGCCGATGTGGATGTGGATTTGAAAGTGAACAAGCCAGAATTACGTATTACCATAGATCGCGCAAAAGCTTCGCAGTTAGGTGTTTCAGTGGCCGACGTTTCTCAGACATTGCAATTGGCATTAAGTAATGGCCGCCTTGGTTACTTTACCATGAACGGAAAACAATATCAGGTAATCGGTCAGGTAAACAGAAGCAACAGGGATGAGCCGCAAAACTTACGGAATTACTATGTGCGTAATTCAAATGGTGCCATGATTTCATTGGATAACATTATCACAATCCAGGAAAACATCAGCCCTTCCCAGATTTATCACTACAACCGTTACAAGTCTGCAACTATTTCCGCCAATACCGCACAGGGACATACTTTAGGCGAAGGCATTCAGGAAATGCAACGCATTTTTGATAAATTAAAAAAGGATAAAGTAATTGATGAATCCTTTACCACAGCCCTTTCCGGTTCTTCCAAAGATTATGCCGAAAGTGCATCAGGAACATCCTTCGCTTTTATTCTGGCATTGGTTTTAATCTATCTTGTACTGGCAGCCCAGTTCGAAAGTTTTGTGGATCCCTTTATCATTATGCTGACAGTGCCTTTGGCAATTGCAGGAGCAGTAATATCATTGGCTCTGTTCGGGCAGACACTCAATATCTTTTCTCAAATCGGTATGATTATGCTTATTGGTCTGGTAACAAAGAATGGTATTCTGATTGTTGAATATGCCAACCACATAAGAGATAATGGCGCATCAAGACGTGAAGCAGTTGTAGATGCGGCAAAAATGCGTTTGAGGCCTATTCTTATGACGAGTCTTGCAATGGTAGGCGGCGCATTGCCATTGGCTTTATCATTAGGCGCTGCAAGTACGAGCCGTATTCCATTAGGTATTGTAATCGTTGGTGGTGTTATTTTTTCATTGTTATTATCATTATTTATTGTTCCCGTAATGTACACCTTCCTTTCACGCAGAAAAAGAAAAGAAGTTACAGCAGTAGAAAAATTGAATGATTAAAATGAAGTTATAAAACAATAAAACTATCAACTGAAGACTGTCAACTAACGACTATAAAAATGCGTAAGAAAATTATTTTTAGTGTTATAGCAAGCTTAATGTGTTTGATGGTTCGCGCACAGGATACTACTGTGAACGGACCTATTCTTACATTGAAAGATGCCATTGATATAGCTTTAGACCAAAACTTCAATATCCGTATTGCAAAGGTTTCATTAGAACAGGCTAAAGCAAATAATACTATTGGCAATGCCGGTATGCTACCGACTATTTCGGCAATCGGAACCTTAAGCAAAAGCATTACAGATGCGAAGATTGAATTGGCTACCGGCGCAGAGCAAAACAGACATAATGCACAAGCTACGACCCTTGGCGGCGCCGCACAATTGAACTGGACATTGTTTGACGGACTTAGAATGTTTATAGCAAAAGACAGGCTGAATGAAATGGAACAAATAGGGAATATACAACTACGGAGTCAGGTGCAGGCCACCGTTTCGCAGGTTATAATTTCCTATTCAAGCGTCGTTTATGAAAAACAACAATTAATTGCCCTCGATACGGCCATGTCACTGGCTTATTCAAGAATGACAATTGCGAAAAAGAACTTTGAAGTAGGAACCTCTGCAAAGACGGATTACCTTCAGGCTCAAGTCGATTATAATGCCAGTAAATATGCTTCCATATTACAGGATGCTAAATTACGCCAGTTGAAAGACAGCCTTATGCTATTACTAAGCCGCGACCAGTTTGCTGATTTTGATGTGGAAGACAGCCTTAAGCTTAACCCTGATCTTACCTTCAATGCAAAAGAACTTTGGATGAGCGATAATTTTGATGTTCAATTGGCTGCTGAACAGAAACAACTTTCTGTCTTTGATCTTGCATTGACGAAAAGACTACAGATTCCTACTTTAAATCTGGCGGCATCTTATAATTATAACCGCCTTCAGAATGATGCAGGCGCCACCTTGTTTAACAGGACCTATGGCCCGCAGGTAGGCCTGAACCTGAATCTACCCATATTTGACGGATTCAATTTGCAGCGACAGAAAAAGGTTGCAAGGCTCGAAGTAAACCGTCAGGATTTATTATACCAATATACACAGTCAAGAGTTGCCATGCAATATAGAGTTGCCTGGCGCGCTTATAAAAATGCATTGGAAGGCCTGAACCTTGAAAAAGAAAATATAAAATACGCTGCCGAAAACGTAATGATTCAGCAGGCACGTTTTAAGGTGGGAGTTAGTAATACATTGGAGCTTAGAGAAGCTGAAAACAGCTATGTAGCAGCATTGACAAGATTGGTAGATGCCGGTTATACGCTTAAAGTTGCAGAAATCAAATTGCTGGTTATAGAAAATAAACTGGTGAGATAAAAGGCATATTTTTTATAAAGCAATTCGCTGCTGTAGTCTTTTGACCAACAGTAATATCAAGTCCTGAAAGGGCGACACAAAACAGAATAAGGTGCAAACCTTATCTTTTAATAAGAATTGCACCCCATTGCTATTATGTTTTCAGGATCTCTAAAACGATTTGAAAATCAATTAATTTATAATAAAAAAGCAAATGCTCATGCATTTGCTTTTTTATAGCCGCTGTTGTGTCTTTTGACCAACAGCAATATTAATAAGATAGGATGCAAACCCTATCTTACAATTAATTACTTGCGTTTCATTGCTTTTTCAGCCGCCGCAATAACATCCTCTGTAGTCAATCCGTATTTCTTTAAAAGATCGGCAGGTTTTCCGCTTTCACCAAAAGTATCCTGAACCGCAACATATTCATGAGGAACCGGGCAATTGCGCGATGCTACATTCGCTACAGCATCCCCTAAGCCACCGTTGATTTGATGTTCTTCTGCCGTAACCACACAACCTGTTTTAGTTAAAGATTTAATGATGGCAGCCTCGTCCAACGGCTTGATTGTATGCATATTGATTACATCGCAAGAAATACCTTTTGCTTCCAAAGCACGCGCTGCTTCCAACGCATTCCATACCAGGTGGCCACATGCAATGATAGAGACATCTGTACCTTCATTCATTACCTGAGCTTTTCCTATAACGAAATCACTGCCGTTTTCAGCAGTAAAATTCGGCCATTTTACACGTCCGAAACGTAAGTAAACAGGACCTTCGTAATCGGCAATAGCCATTGTTGCAGCCTTCGTCTGGTTAAAGTCGCAAGGGACAATGACCGTCATATGCGGCAACATCCTCATCATGCCCACATCTTCCAGAACCTGGTGCGTAGCACCATCTTCACCTAAAGTAAGCCCTGCATGCGAAGCACAGATTTTTACATTTTTGCCACTGTAAGCAACCGATTGACGAATCTGGTCATACACCCTGGAAGTAGAAAAATTTGCAAAAGTCGTCGTGTATGGAATTTTGCCGCCGATAGTCAGACCCGCAGCAATGCCAATCATATTAGCTTCTGCAATACCCACCTGAACAAAGCGTTCCGGAAAATCTTTTATAAATGCGTTCAGTTTTAAAGAACCTGCAAGGTCGGCTGTAAGCGCCATGACATTCGGGTTCTTTTTGGCAGCTTCATGAATACCTTCACCAAAGCCGGCGCGGGTTTCTTTTTCGTTTTGTGCGATAAAATCCTGCAACATGCGGAATGAATATTGATTTTTTTTGAAATGTGGTTGCAAAAGTAAAACTATTTATGCTCTTATCGGAAAGTTTTGGATTTATGTTGAAAAAAAGGGTGAAGGCAAAAGGACGATTATGGCTTATTTTTATAAACTTTGCAATTCATACTGTTTCCTCATTAATCGGCTTTCGTGAAAAATATCCTTAAGATTTTTACCAATAAATATTTCATTACCGCAATATTGTTTTTGTTGCTGATGGTATTTTTTGACCAGAATGACTGGTTTACGCAACATGCCCGTGTAAAGGAACTGGAAGAAACCCAAAGCAAAATAGACCACCTGAACAATGAGATTGGCAGAATGGATAAGGAACTGAATGATATCAATACAAACAATGCAAAAACGGAGCAATATGCCCGTGAAAAATATCATGAAAAACGCGATGGCGAAGATTTATACCTCATCATCCACGACTCCGCAAAAACCGTGAAGTAAATTTTCACCCCTGCATTAAAGAACATTCTTTTTATTCTGTTGTTATTTAATGGCCTTATCCGGACATCATAATGTCATTTATGAAAGATAATATTATGTAATAGATGCTTGGATGGGAAAAAATAAAATGTAATTTCACATAATAAACATTTTCTTCTTTCGTTTTAGGGTAAATAAATATATTTCAATGGAAAAACATCTACACATTACTATTTCCCAACAATCAATTTCCGACCAACAGACAGACCCTATTGAAGCCATGCAACAGATTCGTATGGAGCAGGATTTCGCAAATGAACTGGCTGTTTTGAAAACTATCAAACTGGAGCCTCGCAAAGAAGCTGTTGAACAATTGTTTCAGATGATAGCCCAACAAAACGTTGCAGAGCATCATTAAACATTTTAACACTTATTTCAAGACTTAATGTATTTGTGAAAATGCATTGGAGTTCTTGTGTAATTTGATTTCATTCCTGAGAAGCAATGATGTTTCTCTGTATTAATCTTCTCCCTTAAAAAGGGGGATTGATTCCTGTCTTTTGCTTCGTACATTAGCACTTTCAAATTATATCTGCAAATTATATGTATCATTTGTTACAACGAGTGTCTGTATTAGCATTTTTATTATTGCCGGTATGGGCAAATGCTCAGACGAGAAAGCAAATAACGCTTGAAGACATCTGGCAAAACGGAACTTTTGCCGCCAAAGACGTACCGGGTTTTAATGCCCTGAAAAATGGCCTGCAATATGCTCAGTTAGACCAGAATGGCTCTGAACAGCAAATAAATATTTACAACCTGAGTAACGGCAAAAAGCTGAAAACCATTTTCAGCAATGATATTAAAGGCGAAATAGGTACAATATCAGGTTATGAACTGAGTAACGACGAGCAAAAGATTCTGTTGTTTACAAAACCCGCTTCTATCTATCGCCGTTCCATTTTGTATAAAGTCTGGGTTTACGATATCCGGACCGGAAAGAAAAAAGTCCTGGATAACGAGGCTGTTTTGCATGCAACCTTTAATCCGCAAGGCACACAGGCAGCTTTTGTAAAAGACAATAATATCTACATTTCAGATTTAAAAACAGGTAATAACGTTGCAGTTACCACCGATGGGGCAACCAACAAGATTATTAATGGTAATTGTGATTGGGTATATGAAGAAGAATGGGAATTTACCCGCGCTTTTGAATGGTCGCCCGATGGCAATACACTCGCTTATTACCGTTTTGATGAAAGCAATGTAAAAGAATACACCATTCCTTTTTATGAAGGCGGCAACTATCCGAGGTTATACACTTATAAATACCCGAAAGCAGGTGAAGACAATTCTGTTGTTACCATTCATTTTTATAATGTAAAAAATGCTCATACAGTTAAAGCTGATATAGGAACCGAAACTGACCAATACATTCCAAGGATTAAATGGACCAACGATCCGGGTGAATTGTGCATTTACAGAATGAACCGTTTGCAAAATAAACTGGAATTATTATTGACCGATGCGCAATCAGGCAATTCTGATGTGATGTACGAAGAAAACAATAAGTACTATATTGAAATCAATGATAACCTCAGCTTTCTTCCCGATGGAAAATCATTCGTTTTCACATCCGAAAAAGATGGCTTCAATCATTTATACAAATGGAATTGGGTTGATAAAAAACTTACCCCGCTGACTAATGGAAACTGGGATGTTGACAAAATAAAAGGCATTGACAAGAAGAACGCCTGTGTTTATTATACAGCCGGCGTCATATCGCCATTGGAAAGGAAATTATATAAAGTTGACCTGACCGGTAAATCATCCGTATGCCTTACCAATGAAAGCGGCACCCATGATATTACACCTTGTGAAGGTTATCAGTTTTTCCTTGACAAATATTCAAGGCTCAATTCAGTACCCGTTTATACCTTAATCAATAATCAGGGTAAAAAAGTGCGTGTGCTGGAAGATAATGCAGCATTGAAAGCAACCATGGAAAAATATGATTTAGGCGTTGTTACCACTTTGCAGATTCCTAACGGCAAAGGCGATATGCTGAATGCCTGGATGATTAAACCGTCCAATTTTGACCCTAATAAAAAATACCCTGTTTTGTTGTATCAATACAGCGGCCCCGGCTCTCAGGAAGTTGCAGATAAATTCCCGATAGGCAATTACTTCTGGCATCAGATGCTCGCAGAGAAAGGCTATATTATTGTATGTGCCGACGGTACAGGAACCGGTGGACGCGGCGAAGCCTTCAAAAAGAAAACTTATCTGGAATTAGGAAAATACGAAAGCGACGACCAGATTGCCGTTGGTAAATTCATGGCAAAGCAGGATTATGTTGACAAAGACAGAATCGGTATCTGGGGTTGGAGCTTTGGCGGATTTATGAGCTCAACCTGCATCATGAAAGGCGCAGATGTTTTCAAGACTGCCGTGGCTGTGGCTCCTGTTACGAACTGGCGTTTTTATGACAATGTTTATACCGAAAGGTATATGCGCACACCCGCCGAAAATGAAAAAGGATACGATGATAATGCACCCGAAAAAATGGCAAATAAATTGAAAGGGAATTTCCTGATGATTCACGGAACCGCAGATGATAATGTCCATTTTCAAAATGCAGTTGCATTAACTGATCAACTCATTAAAGCCAACAAGCAATTTGAAGCTGAATATTATCCTAATAAAAATCACGGTATTTCCGGAGGCATAACGAGGCTGCAACTGTTCAGGAGGATTACAAATTATATTATGGAGAAACTTTAATTAAGACAATTTATAACATTCAATAAAAAATCTCCGTTTTCGGAGATTTTTTATTGAATGCAAGTGAAATAGATTAATGTTTCATATTCGTATTTGACGAATTTCATATCCCATATTGCTTATTTGTTACTATATTTTGCCAGCCATGTCCGACACTTCGACAGTGGCATTCAACAGTCAGTCAGTGGCGTCTAACACCCAAACAGTGGCGTTCAACAGTTAATCAGTGGCGTTCAACAGTCAGACAATGGCGTTCAACAGTCAGACAATGGCGTTCAACACCCTCAACAGTAGGCTTTAACAGCCAAACAGTGGCGTTCAACAGTTAATCAGTGGCGTTCAACAGTCAGACAATGGCGTTCAACACCTGAACAATGGCGTTCAACACCCTCAACAGTAGGCTTTAACAGCCAAACAGTGGCGTTCAACAGTTAGTCAGCGGCGTTTAACACCTGAACAGCAGCGTTCAACAGTCAGACAGTAACGTTCAACAGTCTAACAATGATGCTCAACACTCAGACAATCGTCGGATCCTTAAGGTATTCCAAAAACAATTCCAGCCCTTTCCGGTTTTCCTCGTTCAAATCATATTGTATATTCTCTCTGTAGTAAACCTGTAAATCGTAATAGTCAATCCGGTTTTCTGCTACCACTTCGTCAATATGTGCAAGGCCGTTTTTATTCGCCTCGTTGAATTTTGAGATAAAATCCTCCGGTAAATCCTTATTGGCAACCCATGCCGCAAAGACGAATGGCAAACCTGTAAATGTTTTCCAGTATTCTGCCAGATCGTAAACATATTCAAAATGGGAGTTTTGCTGTAGAGCCCTGTCCCCGATAATTACACCCGCAGTTTTGCCTTTAATAAGCTCAATGTAATTTTCAGGAGCTTGTATAATAGGTACCGCTATTTTCCAGTAATGTTTCAGTAACACCTGCGCCAGGCGAACCGATGTTCTTGACTGGTAATCCAGATAGATGGAATCAATTTCTTCAATGGGAACCCTGCTGTAAATACAAACAGAAGCAACTTTGCCATCGGCCGCAATACCGTAATCAGAAACAATCCTCGCATTCGGAATGGAAGGAATTGCAGCCACCGGAACTAAACCGATATCTACCGTATCCTCACGAAGATGTTGTGCAATCAGCGCCGGATATTCCAGTTGTAAATCTATATCGTTTATTATCGAATGCCTTTCAATTCCATAAAGCAAAGGCTTCGTATTCAGATAACTTACTGCAGAAACTTTTATTTTGCGATTCAAGAGTGTAATTTTGGTCGCAAAGGTACTGAGTAATAGTTGTTAGTCGATAGCGGGCAGTGGATAGTTTTTTCAACGGGCACTTATATGCCTTTATATTGACAATTAATATTACTATCGACTAACAGCTAATGACTATCAACTAACGACTAACAACTAATATCTAAGAATGTCATTAATCATATATACAGACGGGGCATCGCGTGGCAATCCCGGCAGAGGCGGCTACGGAGCAATACTGAAATGGGGCGAAAAAGAAATGGAACTTTCCGAAGGTTTTAAATTAACAACCAATAACAGGATGGAGTTGTTGGCTGTAATCAAAGCATTGGAAGCATTGAAGCGCGATAGCCTGGATATTCAGATTTTTACAGATTCTGAATATGTTGTAAATTCCATTGAGAAAGGATGGGTCTTTGGCTGGGAAAAGAAAAATTTTGCAGGTAAAAAGAACGCTGATTTATGGCAACGGTTCCTGAAAGTATATCGGAAGCACCGCATCAAAATGAATTGGGTAAAAGGGCATGCCAGCAACGTTATGAACAATCGTTGTGATGTCCTCGCGACAAGAGCCGCAGACGGCGGCAATTTGCTTACCGATGAAGTTTATGAAATGGAGTATTATGCGCAGTAAAGCGTTATATTGAATATCAGTTATTACAAAAATCATCCGAAAATATTATCAATTTGAAATATACACTTACCGGTTTACTTCTTTCAATATCCCTTTGCCTTCAGGCACAGAATAATTACTGGCAGCAAAAAGTAGACAACGATATTTCCGTAACACTCGATGATAAGCAGCATCTGCTTCGGGGCCATATCAGTGTGGATTATTACAATCATTCGCCCGATACTTTGAAGTTTATCTATTTTCATTTGTTTCCCAATGCCTATAAAACCGACCGCACCGCTTTTGAAAAGCAGGCTGTGGAAGACGGCAATACATTGCATTATTTCAGTGATGAAAAAGACAGAGGCTATATAGACAGCCTGCATTTTTCTGTAACACAAGACGCCGGAGATATGCAACAGGCAGGTGTTGTAGCTACCAAAGATGATGATATTGTCCGCTTAATCTTACCCGCCCCCCTGGCTCCGGGCGCGCACATTAAGATTGAAACGCCGTTCAAAGTGAAAATTCCGTTGACATTCTCCAGAATGGGTCATGCAAAACAATCTTATCAGATTTCTCAATGGTTTCCCAAGCCTGCAGTGTATGATAAAAAAGGCTGGCATCCGATTCCTTATTTAGATCAGGGAGAATTTTACAGCGAATTCGGTGATTATCATGTAGAGATTACATTACCGGAAAACTATATTGTAATGGGCACCGGAAATATTATGAATGATGCTGAAAATGCGTGGCTTGACAGCCTTTCCCGGCTTCCCCTACCGAAAGTAAGTTATAACTTAAAAGGCACAGAACGATTAACAGATACTACGCTGAACAAAATACCCGCTTCCTCTTCCAATCTTAAAACCATTGTTTTTGAAGAGCAGAACGTTCATGACTTTGCATGGTTTGCAGATAAGCATTGGATTGTCAGGAAAGATACGGTTGCCGTTCCCGGAACAGATAAAACTGTTACAGCTTACACCTGTTTCTTCCCCAATCATCAAAAGGCATGGACCAAAAGCATGGGCCATGTTAAAACAGCCATAAGTGGCTACAGTACTGCTGTAGGTCCTTATCCGTACAAAACCGTAAAAGCAGTGGAAGGCGCGTTAAGCGCAGGTGGGGGCATGGAATATCCGACTGTAACAGTTATAGCTGCATCCAATAACGAAGACGAAGTAAAAGTGGCTATTGTACACGAAGTCGGCCATAACTGGTTTTACGGAATGCTCGGAAGCAATGAAAGGGATTATCCCTGGATGGATGAAGGCATTAATAGCTTTTACGAGCACAAATTTGCAACAGCGCCGCCATCGTTAAAAAGTTTGAAGAAGGATGATAATTATTTTATTTACGCTATGTTGGGCGCCACACATGATTTGATACCTGCTGACACTTCCGCAGCTGTAATGCCGGTTATAAATTACGGTGCCGATATTTATGGTAAGCTCAGTTATTTGTTAGCCTGGCTGGAAGGCTATATGGGTAAAGAAAAATTCAAAGAAGCCATGACCGATTACTTCAATCAATGGCAATACAAGCACCCGCAGCCCGAAGATTTCAGAAAGATTATGCAACAGCATTCCGATAAAAACCTCGACTGGTTTTTTGATGAGGTAATGACAACCACAAAGCCAGTTGATTTTAAGATAGTATCGGTTAATAATAATGATAATGGAAAACCTTCCATTACTATAAAGAACCTTACAAATGTTTCAGGCCCTGTAAAATATAATGTGTATTTCTATGATAAAAAGGCACCTGATGATATTATTACCTCAACTGCATGGACAGAACCTTTTACAGGGACCAAAACATTCCCCGTTTATAAAGAGTCTCCGGCTTATGAATTTAAACAAGTTCAAATCGACGCCGTTGTCCCTGATGCCAATCTGCCAAACAATAACCTTCATACTAAATTCAAGCTGAAACTCTTTGCAGGATTGAATTTAGATACCGTCCGGAAAGTATGGCTTTCCCCGATGGTTGGCTTTAACTACTACGATGGGTTTATGGCAGGCACATTGATTCATAACCTTACCATTCCGCAAAACAAATTTCAATTTGCCGTTGTGCCTTTGTACGCCTTTGGCAGCAAAACTTTTGCAGGAACGGGTTTCATGAGTTATACCAAATATTATGATGATGGCTTATTTCATGATATACAATTTCAGATAAGCGCCAAAACCTTTTCAAGTGACAAAACCAATGTAAATATTGAAAACTACATTTATAACCGCTTCATAAAAGTCGCTCCGGAATTGATTTTCAACTTCCGTAAGCCTTATTGGAGAAGCCCTGTTGAACGTAACTTATCTTTAAAAGCATATTGGATAAGAGAAGACCAGTTTGATTTTACGCAAAACCCGACAGACAGTCTGTATTATCCCTCCAAAGGTGCAGCCGTTGACAATTTCTATGGTCGCGTCCAATACAATTATAATAATCACAGAACCTTTAACCCTTACAGCTATAAACTGGAAGGCCAGATTGGCAAGCAATTCGCTAAACTCAGTGTAGAAGCCAACTTGAGAGTAGATTACTTTCAGAAAAACAAAGCGCTATACATCAGAGCTTATGCCGGTAAATTCTTCAATCTTGCAGATAATGATTTCGATTCCTACAGATACAGGATTGCAGGTACATACAGCGGTCAAAACGATTATTTGTACGATGAAACCTATTTCGGCAGAAACCAGCAATCAGGTTTCTGGTCGCAACAAATCAGCATGAAAGAAGGCGGATTTAAAGTTGCCACGCTGCAATATGCATCGCAATTGGGTTTGACCGATAACTGGCTGTTGGCCGTAAATTTGAAATCAGATATTCCATACATAAAACTACCCGTTCGCCTTTTTGCGGATTTCGGCACATTTGCCGATGCAAAACAGCAGAACCCAAGCGGAGCATCAGTGTTGTTTGATGCCGGTTTAGAGCTTTATATAAGCGATTATCTGAGCGTCTATTTCCCGTTATTATTAAGCACCGATTTTAAAGACTATACTAAATCTGTTTACACAGATAAAAAATTCCTGCGTACCATTACCTTCAGTCTGAATATAGGCAATATCAACTGGTCAAAAATGCCGCCCAAAATATTCGGAATGTAGATTTAATCTGTGGGATAGTATGCTTATCTTTGCAACCTAAAATTTTTGAATATAACAATGTCAACATCGCGCAAACTAATTACCCTTGATGAATTTACGATTCAGCAAACACGTGAATTCCCAAAAGCAACCGGTGAACTTTCGGCCCTGTTGAGAGATATTTCTCTTGCATGTAAACTGATTAATAAACAAGTAAATAAAGCCGGCCTGGTAGATATTATCGGTAAATTCGGAGCAACCAATGTACAGGGAGAAGAGCAAATGAAGCTGGATATCTACTCCGACGAAATGCTTATCAATGTTTTACGCAATAGTAATGACTGCGCCGGTATTGCTTCTGAAGAAAATGATGATTTTATTGCGTTTGACGATGAGTATTCTATTAATTCAAAATATGTAGTGTTGTTTGATCCTTTGGACGGATCTTCAAATATTGATGTGAATGCCTCTATCGGAACCATCTTTTCTATTTACCGCCGTGTTTCTCCATTAGGAGCGCCATGTACTAAAGAAGATTTTCTGCAGCCCGGTAATAAACTGATGGCGGCAGGTTATGTAATTTATGGCAGCAGCACTATGCTGGTTTATGCCACCCGTTTAGGTGTAAACGGCTTTACTTTAGAACCTTCTATCGGTGAATTCTGTTTGTCTCACCCGAATATGGTTTGTAAAGAAAGCGGTAATATATACTCTATCAATCAAGGCAATTCACGTCATTATGATGACGGTATGGTAGCATATCTTGATTATTGCATGGAAATAAATAAAGAAGAAGGCAGGCCATATTCACATCGCTATATCGGTTCTATGGTTGCAGATTTGCACCGTAACCTTATTAAAGGCGGCATTTTTATTTATCCCGGCGATAAGAAAAACCCGAAAGGTAAATTAAGGCTGCAATACGAATGCAATCCGTTTGCATTTATTATAGAAGCTGCCGGCGGTATGAGTACAGACGGTACCGTGCGTACATTGGACATTCAGCCTGTTGAATTACATCAACGTGTTCCAGTTTATGTAGGTTCAAAGAAAATGGTAGAAAAAGCAATGGAATACGTAGCTAAACATCAGGACGTTTCAGCTATTTCTTAATATCGATTTTAATAGTGAAATAGAATATTTGCCAAATCGTAAGGTTTGGCAAATCTTTTTTAAAAAAATAAAATTATGAAAGTATTTATATCAGGTGCTTCCGGTCTGTTGGGCAGTAATTGTTTGAAGTATTTCAAGGATATGAAATGGGATGTAGCAGGTTCCCATTTGTCTTATGCTACAGATAAAACCGTTTTCTATAATACATTGGAACCACAACACCCCGAAAACTTTGATGTCGTAGCGTTTCAGCCTGATGTAATTGTACATTGTGGCGCATTGACACATGTTGATTATTGTGAGACACATCCTGAAGAAAGTTATGAGAAAACAGTAACAAGCACCCGGAACCTTATTGCGCTTTCTAAAAAATGCAACGCAAAATTTGTATTCATTTCTACAGATTATGTTTTTGACGGTAAAAGTGGTCCCTACCGGGAAGATGCTCCTGTAAATCCATTGAGCATTTACGGAAAGCATAAACTCGAGGCCGAAACCTTAGCCTTAAATGAATTGGAAAATACCTTGGTATTGCGTATTACCAATGTTTATGGTGACGAAATAAGAAAGAAAAACTTCATTGCACGTATTGTTGAACAATGCGAACAAGGCAAAAAGCTTACACTTACTTTACCTTACGATCAGTTTGCAAGCCCGACCAATGCCTTTGATATTGCACGTGCCATGTTTATTCTTTTAAAAGATGGCAAATCAGGTATTTATCATATTGGAGGAAGCGATTACATGAACAGGGTGGAACTGGCGCAAAGAGTGCTTACTTATTTTCCCGATGCCGAATATGACCTGCTGCCCGTAAGTACCGAATCTATGAAGCAACCTGCTGCCCGCCCGCTTATCGGAGGTTTCGTAAAAATGAAATTTGCCTCCGAATATCCTGAATTTCTGTTTAGTACCATTGACGAATATCTATCAAATTATCTAAAGAAAGATTAATTAATTGCAATCTTTAAAAGATCTGAATGTTTTCAAATGCCTGGATTTATTAAGATCCGGGCATTTTCGTTTCTATTAAAACCTTGTCTGTACTGCATTTTGAAAGAGGTCGAACGAAAAGCTATTGTTTTTGTTTATAGGTATAAAAATAATTTTGAGACCGAAAAATTAATTAAACGTTTGTTTAGTTCAAACGTTTGTTTAATTTTGCACCGTCGTTATGAATTATAAATGAATTAAAAAATGGAAACAGAATTGAATGATAAGCAACTGCAGATAATGCAGAAGGCCCTGGAGGTCTTTGCGGAGAAGGGGTTTGATTCTGCATCGGTGAGAGATATTGCGCAACGTGCAGATGTGAATGTGGCTATGATTTCTTATTATTTCGGTTCCAAAGAAAAATTACTTGAGGCAATTTTTCTGAACAATACAAATTCAATGAAGGGGAAGATAGAGAATATCATCCATTCCAGAGCACATGGTCCGATGGAGAAAGTTGATTTGCTTATTGATACCTATGTAAACGTAATTATTGAAAACAGGACTTTCCATAGCCTGATGATGAGAGAACAAGTGCTTTTAAAAGACGGGCCGCTTTATACTTACGTCAGAGATATGAAAAGAAGAAACAGAAGCCTTATAGAAGTTGCTGTAAAAGCAGGCCAGAAAGCGGGCATCTTTCAGAAGAATATTGATGTGAGCATGCTTGCCATAACCTTATTTGGAAGCGTTAACCACTTTTTTTCCAATTATAAATTCCTTTGCGAGGATTTTAAGATTAAGCCGACTGACGGAGATTTCGATATTAAGGCGATCGAAAAATTAAAAGGTCATATAAAAATAATGTTCAAAGCTTTTTTAACTTATGGAATATCTAATAAAAAATAAGTTTGCAGCAGTACTGCTCTTCTTATTAGTATCTGCAAACACGATGTTTGCTCAGACAAACCGCAGGCTTTCCTTGCAGGAGGCTGTCCAACTTGGAATAGATAATAGCAAGTCTTTGAAAGTTTCAAGTGCAAAAGTAGATCAGGCAGATGGCGCATTAAGCGAAGCTAAAATGATGCAATATCCTGATTTGAAAGTAAGTGCAAGTTATCTGCGCATCAACTCACCAAACGTTGACCTTAAATTAAAGCTTGGAGGCGGTAGCGACAGCAGCGGTTCCGGCAATAGCGGAGAGTCGCCTAAAATTAATCAGGTAATGTACGGTATGGCAACTGCAAGCCTGCCTTTGTTTTCAGGGCTTCGTATCCGTAATGGTATCGAATCTGCCAAATATCTTAAAAAAGCTGCTGAATTAGATGCACAGAATGATAAAGATGCCTTGATTCAGAATACCATTGCTGCTTATTATAATTTATATAAAGCGCAGGCTGCTGTAAAATTAGTAAATGAAAACCTGAGACAGGCACAGCAAAGAGTTACCGATTTTGCCAATCTGGAAACCAATGGTTTGATTGCCCGCAACGATTTATTGAAAGTTCAGTTACAGGAATCAAATATTGAATTGGCTTTAATGGATGCCGAAAACAACCTGAAGATTTCAAACTACAACATGGATTTGATGTTAGGCATCGACGAAAACACAGTGTTGGAGCTGGATACTACAGATATTGGCCGTGTTCCTAAAATACAACCCATTGAATATTGGGAAAACAGCGCAATGAGCAGCCGTTCAGATTATCTGGCCCTGCAACAACGTCAGCATGCATCAGCAGCAGGTGTTAAAAGCGCTAAAGGAGAATATTATCCTTCTCTTGCTTTAACAGGCGGTTACGTAGCTGCAGATATTCCTAACGCTCTTGTTGTTACCAATGCATTAAACGTAGGTGTCGGCCTTAGCTACAATCTGGCTTCACTATATAAGAATGAATCGAAAGTTAAACAGGCAAAAGCACAGCAAACTCAATTGGAATGGTCTGCAATGCAAATGACAGATGGCATTAAAATGGAGATTCACAGCGCTTATCAAAACTATCTGGAAAGCCTTAAAAAGATAGAAGTATATCAGAAAGCTGTAGATCAGGCAAATGAAAACTATCGTATTACCAAAAATAAATACGATAATTCCCTGGCAACAACAACGGATTTACTCGATGCCGATGTAGCTCAGTTACAGGCTGGTATTAATTTTGAATATGCCAAAGCCGATGCGGTAGTTGCTTATAACAAACTATATGAAACAGCGGGCCTTATTAATGGCATGGCTCCTGCAAATAAATAAAACAATCAACTTTAATTTATCTACTTATAATATTTCAAAATGGCAAATAATCAAACTCAACCTGCAGAAGAAACTAAAAAACCGAAAAGTAACAGGTTCGCAATTGTTTTTGGTGCATTGGTTCTTGTTGGTGGTACTTATGGTACTGTAAAATATATTCATGGCCAGAAACACGAAGAAACAGACGATGCTCAGATAGAGTCATTGATAAGTCCTGTTATTCCACGTGTAGCAGGTTATATCAAGGAAGTAAGAGTTATAGATAATCAGATGGTTAAAAAAGGAGACACGCTGGTTATTCTTGATGATAAAGATTTCGTAATTAAACTGGAAGAAGCTGAAGCGGCCCTTTCTGCTGCACAAAGCAATGCAAGTGTTGCCGGCGCAGGTATCCCTGTGGTAAATGCAAATGTTTCTTCTGCGGAATCAAATATCAACACTGTTGATGCACAGATTGAAGCAGCTAAGGTAAACTTATGGCGTGCTACGCAAGATTACAATCGTTATGCTAATCTTATCAAAGACCATACCATTACACAGCAACAATACGAACAGGCTTCTGCCGCTAAGCAAACTGCAGAACGTCAATTGGATGTTTTAAAAGCGCAGAGACAAAATGCGGCAAGACAAACATCTGCAATCGGCGAACAAAGAAATGTGTATGCAGGTCAGGTAGCAGCAGCCAATGCAAGTATTAAACAACGTCAGGCTGAAATTGATGCTGCTAAATTGAATCTTAGCTATACCGTTATTACCGCTGCTGTAGATGGTCAGGTTTCAAGAGTGAATCTGCAACCGGGACAATTATTACAGGCCGGTCAGTCTTTATTCAATATCGTTCCTGAAAATGCAATCTGGGTTGTAGGTAATTTTAAAGAAACCCAATTGACCAAAATGAAAATCGGTCAGAAAGTTACCGTGAGTGTAGATGCTTATCCTGATAATGATTTTGAAGGCATCGTTACATCATTCAGTCCTGCAACAGGTTCTAAATTTTCTTTATTGCCTCCTGATAATGCTTCAGGCAACTTCGTAAAAGTAGTACAACGTCTTCCTGTTAAGATTGATTTTGTCTACAAAAAAGACGAGAAATTGAAATTGTTACGTGCGGGTATGAACGTTACGGTAGATGTGCATGTAGCAAACTAAAATTATTGGAAAAGAGATTTCGGTTATGTTCGGATAATAAGAGAATTATGTTTGACAGAAGATAATTGTCCATTAGAATCAACCTTGAATTACGGCGAATGTTATAACATTTCCGGAATCTTATTCCATTTTTTCCTTTAAACAGGAATCAATAAAAATATCTATGCAACAAGATTCATTAGTTGAGTACGGTAGCAGGCGGGCCATCATTACGATTACGGCCATCTTGTGTGCTTTGCTTGAAATTGTAGATACCACTATCGTCAATGTAGCCCTTAATAATATGAAGGGTAGCATGGGCGCTACACTTAGTGAAATCGGTTGGGTAATTACGGCTTATGCAATTGGTAATGTAATTATCGTTCCGATGACAAGTTGGTTATCGCAGCAATTTGGCCGCCGGAATTATTTTGCGGCCTCCATTTTACTATTTACCATCTGTTCCTTCCTTTGCGGAAACGCCCACACCATGTGGGAACTGGTTTTATTCCGTTTTCTGCAAGGCGTTGGGGGTGGTGCCTTATTGGTAACCT
The DNA here is from genome assembly GCF_008629695.1 of Taibaiella lutea. Classification (GTDB taxonomy): domain Bacteria; phylum Bacteroidota; class Bacteroidia; order Chitinophagales; family Chitinophagaceae; genus Taibaiella; species Taibaiella lutea. The sequence continues at coordinate 493,151 of NZ_VWSH01000001.1, read as the reverse complement.
CTCAGACAATCATTACAGAATCATGGCCTGCCGAGAAACGCGGTATGTCACAGGCAATATATGGTCTGGGTGTTATTATCGGCCCTACTTTGGGACCACCATTAGGTGGTTATATTGTAGAGCATTTTAGCTGGCCCCTCATTTTTTACATAAACATTCCTATTGGTATTATTGCATTGATGCTGACATTGCAATACGTAAGAAGCCCTAAATATTCTGAAAAGAAAACAGCTAAAGAAATTGACTGGTGGGGCATTGCATTTCTTGCTATGGCAGTAGGCTCTCTACAATATGTGTTGGAAAGAGGGCAGGAAGACGACTGGTTCAGTAGTTCTCCCATCGTGATGCTGACAATTACGGCAGTGCTTGGCTTTTACTTTTTTATCTGGCGCGAGCTTACCTTTAAAAACCCTATTGTTGAACTTAGAGTGTTGAAGAACGGTAACCTTAGAATCGGTACCATACTCTCGTTTATCATGGGATTTGGTTTGTATGGTTCTACATTTATTGTGCCGCTTTATTTGCAGACTTCCTTAGGATGGAATGCACAACAGGCTGGTATGATTATGGTTCCGGCAGCTTTGTTGACTGCATTTACCATGCCGATTATGGGAGCCTTATTGCAAAAAGGTGCAAAACCACAGTATCTGGCAGCAATGGGTATGTTCTTGTTTTTTGTTTTTTGTTTATGGGGACATCAAATCATTTCTCCGATGACTTCGGGCGATGATTTCTTTTGGATGATGTTGATGCGTGGTTTGGCAATGGGTATGTTGTTTATCCCTGTTTCCACCATGTCTCTCTCTACATTGAAAGGTCAGGAAATAGGGCAGGGCGCGGCCTTTACAGGTATGATGCGGCAATTGGGAGGTTCGTTTGGTATTGCTATCATTACTACATTTATGACTGTAAGCAACGCTAAATATCGGGATGATCTGGTGTCAAATTACAGATTAGATAACCCGATGTTCCAGCAACAATATAGCGGGACAGTGGCAAATCTGATGAGAAACGGTATGCCTCCTAATCTGGCTCAATCTGCTGCCTATCAGATGTTGAATGGAAAAGCCATGGGACAGGCTTCTGTTCTGACTTACATGGATGTATTTCTTTATATCGGTATCATGTTCCTTATTTGCGTACCTTTTATATTGATGATTAAAACAGGTAAAGAAAAAGTTGATATGAGTGAGGCAATGCACTAATATAAGTTGTCGCATTACGATGAAATTTTTATAGAATTATAACCTTAAATGATTCGTATTCCTTAAAAATAGAATTACTTTTGCTCAAAATTTTAAAAGATGAAATACGCTACTTTTTCATATAGTGTGCATTACAATAACCGCAAAGTTAAAAGTGGTATTGCTCCATACAGAGGCGAAGATTTAAACGAAGAAGCCTTTACTGAATTTGTTGAGGAATATTTTTCAGGCGCACCCGAAAGTTATAATCTCATTGAGGTAAAACTTGAAAAAGAATTTGCAGATGAAGAAGCCTGGATTAAAGGCATAATTGACATGGATTCTTTCCGTTATCTTCAAAAAGTAAATGGTTATGCGGGCGAAGTTGTTATGAAATATTTCAGTAAATAAGCCTTTAAAAATATATTGAGACATCCGTCAGCATTTATGTTGGCGGATGTTTTTTTTACAAAAGTTAACTATCCACTTGTTGGGGCATTATATTTACAAGTCCTGCAAGGACGACACAAAACAAGATAGGGTGTAAACCCTATCTGCTAAGATGGGTTTGTATCCATTGCTATTATGTTTCAACCCTTCGGGGTTTTCTAAAACGAGTTTAAATTTGAAGTAAATATTATAATTATGATAAATAACCTCATTTTTCTGATTGTCATACTACTCATTACTATCCTTCTTTTACTCCTGATTATTGTCGTACGAATATTCAGAAATAATAATGCCGGTTTATCGAGGCAGCTTAGAGACGACCTTTCATCCGACAGATTGGAAATGATTCAGTCCGGAAAAGATTTGAGGCAGGAAGTCATGCAACAAATAAGTATGCTGAGCAAGACGCTTAATGAAAGCATTGCCAATAATGCAGATATGCAATACAAACAATTGCACCGGTTTTCGGAACAAATGCATCAGGCAACACAGACAAATACAGAACGTCATGGCGTATTTCAATCAAATGCAGAAAAGCAATATATGGAAAGCAAAAAAGAACTGGCCCTGCAATTGAACAATATAAAAGAAGAACTGAATGAAGCTTTGAAAAATTATAAAGCAAACCTTCGCGAGAATTTTTCTGATTTTGCAAGGCAACAATCATCAGGCAACGAAAACATAAATGCAAAACTCACAGACATAAAAACAGCGCTTGAAACATCTATAACAGCACTGCAGGATTCCAACGAAAAGAAACTCGAACAAATGCGGCATATCGTTGACGAAAAGCTGAACACTACATTAGAAAGACGCTTGGGTGAATCCTACAAAATTGTCAGTGAAAGATTGGAGGCCGTTCATAAAGGATTGGGCGATATGCAGAATCTTGCTTTAAGCGTTGGCGATTTGAAGAAAGTAATGAGCAATGTAAAGTCAAGAGGCATTATAGGCGAATATCAATTACAGAATATCCTCGAAGACCTTCTTACCAATGAGCAATATGGCAAAAATATAAAGACTAAAGCTGGAAGCGGAGCAATAGTTGAATTTGCAATAAAAATGCCTAACGGCTCTCAGCTCGACAAATCTTTATGGTTGCCTGTTGATGCAAAATTTCCGAGAGAAGACTTTGAAAATCTCCTTGCAGCCTACGATACAGCTAACCCTGAATTCATTGACAAAGCAAAGAAGTCCTTTGCAGGAAGCATTATAAAGAACGCAAAAGACATTCAGGAAAAGTATATAGACCCGCCCAATACTACCGAATATGGTATTATGTTTTTGCCCTTTGAAAGCCTTTATGCCGAAGTATTGTGCATTCCGGGTTTATTTGAAAAACTGCAGAAGGAATACAAAGTAACCATTACCGGACCCACTACATTAAGCGCTTTGCTGAACAGCCTGCAGATGGGCTTCCGGACCTTAGCTATAGAAAGAAGAAGCACAGAAGTATGGGATTTGTTGAGTAATGTAAAAACTGAATTTCATCAATTTGGCGCTATGTTGGAAAAAACCAAAAAGAAACTCGATGAAGCCGCCAATGTAATTGACAGCGCCGGTGTCAGGACAAGAGTAATTCAGCGTAAACTTAATAAAGCCTCGACTTTAGGCGAAGACCAATTAAATCTTTTAGATACTTCATCCGACGAACTTTAGTCAACCCAAAGTTTTACTTGTTTTTACACTTCGATATGGTATAATAAATTAATACTTCATTATGCAATAATTTTAAGAAAGTGTTTGCATATTATCCGGATTATTGTTTTATCTTTGTGTTTTCATGGTGATAGGGTTTATAGGGGCTGGCTCATTCTTGGGCTGGCTTTCTTTTTTTTACCTGCGTCTCTCTTCACAATCACCCTCTCCTTGCCCCTGAAATAGCAAGCCGTAAATTTTGCACGTTGCTTCATACGGTTGGCAATCCCATTTATAATGTTGAGTTAAAAATGCCATTATAAGCTTAAAGGTTTATAAAACAAAGTTCAGAAGCGTTGCTGCACAAATTCAACGGCACATTTAAATTTGCACAGTACTCATGCTCCTTTTCCGGCGAAATAAAAAGGAAAGAAGTTTGAAGTGCATAGATTTATAGTAAAGGAAGAGAAATGAAAAATCCATCCATTCCTGTATCTTTAGGCATTATTAAAACTTCTCCCTTTCTGCTTTTCAAAAAAGCAAAATGAGAAATTTTATCGACCAATATTTTCTAAAAATCCAATTGCAGCTATATGGATTATAAATTGCTCCAAACCAAAGTTGAAGAATACGTACGTAATTATTTTGCTACCCATACCGACGGGAGGCTGTTTTTTCACAATCTTCAACATACGCAGGATGTTGTCAGGGCTGCTATGCAGATTGGCGATCATTATCAGCTGAATGAAAACGATTATGCCGTATTAATTACAGCTGCCTGGTTTCATGATATAGGTTATTTTACGGAAGCTGCACGTCATGAAGAAATCAGTGCTGATTTGGTTACTGATTTTCTGAATAAAAACGGTATCGAAGATCCGTCATTTACAGCAGCAGTTGTAAGTTGTATTCGTGCTACTAAAATGCCTCAATCACCAAAGCACTTAATCGAAGAAATTCTTTGTGATGCTGATTTGTTTCATTTGGGTACAGATTCATTTTCTGATAAAAACAGTGCTTTAAGAAAAGAAAAAGAAGCATTCAAAGGAGATAAAATCAATAAAACATCATGGCGTGAAGGCAATATCAAATTTATGACCGAACATCGTTACTTTACAGACTACGCAAGGCTTTTGCTCGATGACGAAAAAGAAAAACATCTTTCAAAACTCAGGGAAAAAGTGGCTGAAAAATCAGAGGAAGACGATAAACCTAAAAAGGATAAGCCGGAAAAATCAATCCCTGTTGTCGTTGCAGAAGCCGTTACTGAGAAGCCTAAAAAAGATAAGAACCGGCCTGAAAAGGGAATTGAAACCATGTTCAGGATTACATCCAACAATAATCAACGTTTAAGCGATATGGCCGATAACAAAGCCCATATCATGATTACCGTTAATTCCATTATCCTTTCCGCAGTTATCAGCTTATTGCTCAATAAGCTCGATCACAATCCGCATCTTGCCATACCCACTTACATGACATTGGGCGTTTCCGTTTCTGCTATTATATTTTCCATACTTGCCACACGTCCTTCCATTCCTAAAGGGAAATTCACACAGCAGGATATGGAAGCAAAAACAGTCAATCTTTTGTTTTTCGGTAACTTCTATAAAATGAACCTGAATGATTATGCAGATGGCATGCATCAGGTAATGGAAGATAAAGAATTTCTTTATGACTCGCTTATAAGAGATGTTTATTCACAAGGCGTAGTACTTGGACGTAAGTACAGATTGTTGCGCATTTCTTACAGTATTTTTATGTTTGGCTTAATTCTTGCAGTTTTATCCTTCATTATAGCAAGTATATTTTTCGCCTGATTTTTTGCATTTTAATTCATTTGTTTTGGAGAATCGATTTAATAACAGAGATGTAAGTTGGCTTTATTTTAATGAAAGAGTCATGCTGCAGGCTTCAAAAACGGATGTGCCTTTAATGGAGCGGTTTCGTTTTTTGTCCATATTTTCTTCTAACCTTGATGAATTCTATAGAGTAAGAATGCCTGCCATCAGGGCCTTGCAGCAAATTAAAGATGAAAACAATGAACTGCTGTTAAAGGAAATAGACAATATTATAAAGAACCAGCAGCAATCTTTCGGACAAATATTGAACAAAGAACTGCTGCCATTACTGCATGCTGCCAATATTCATTTTGTGTATCGTGAGAAGATGCCCGAAGTGATGATGGAAAAAACAAAGGAATTCATGCTGAACAAAATCAGCGCTTTCCTGCAGCTAATATGGCTTTCAGAGCATCCAAACTTCTTTCCTGAAAGCAATAAGATTTATCTTGCCTTTGCATGTCAGCATAAATCTATGGACGATGTGTTGATAATAAACATTCCGGCAGAAGAATGTGGCAGGTTTTATACCGAAACCATAAACGGCATTCAATATATCGTTACTATTGATGATATTATTAAAACACATCTGGCAGAAATGCTGAATGGCATTGAATTACAGGAAGTATACAGCTTTAAGATTACACGTGATGCGGACCTGGAGCTTCATGATGAATTCAAAGGAGATATTGCTTTGAAGATTGAAGAACAAATTGCCGTTCGTGACTTCGGTCTTGCTACCAGGTTTTTGTATGACGCATCAATGTCAGCATCATTGAAGCAAAAGCTTATGACAGCCTTTCAGCTACAGGCTGCTACATTGGTGGAAGGCGGAGCATATCATAACCTGAAAGATTTATCTGGCTTGCCCCTCAGGAATGAAACGTTTAATTACCTTCCCTGGAAAGCAAAGCATTTTCCATTGCCATGCGGCAGTATGTTTGAGTGTCTTGAAAAGGGCGATATATTGGTAAGCGTTCCTTATCAGAGCTATGAAAGAGTCTTACAGTTTTTCAATGCCGCCGCAATCGATCCCTACGTTACCGAAATCTCCATTACATTATACAGGATTGCAGGCGATTCAGTTATTGCCAATGCATTAATCAGCGCAGCAAAGAATGGTAAACAAGTTACTGTTTTTGTAGAGCTGAAAGCCCGTTTTGATGAAGCCAATAATATTCGATGGGCTAAAAAGATGAAAGCTGCAGGTGTTAAAATAATTTATAGCATTCCCGGACTGAAAGTACATGCCAAAGTAGCTTTGGTAAAACGTAAGCTTAATGACAGAAGCACCTATTACGGCGTTTTCTCCACTGGTAACTTTAATGAAAGCACCGCACGCTTTTACACCGACCATATTTTACTGACCTGTAATAACGACATGCTTCGTGAAGCGGAAATGCTTTTCATTTTTCTTGCAAAAAGAAGGAAACCATTAATAAACGATACCTTCGGATTCCGTCACCTTTTGATAGCGCAATTCAACCTCCAGTCGGAATTTTTAAAACATATTGAACAGGAGATTCAGCATGCCCGGCAAGGCCTTCCCGCCGCTGTTTTTATTAAGCTCAACAATCTTGAAGAAGAAGTTTTAATCAATAAGCTTTACGAAGCTTCTGCTGCCGGTGTTAAGATAAACCTGATTGTAAGGAGTATTTGCCGCGTACGGCCGGGCGTAAAAGATTTAAGCGAAAATATTACAGTAAGGAGAATAGTGGATCGCTATCTTGAACATCCGCGTATTTTTGTTTTTCACAATAACGGCAATCAAAAAACATTTTTAGGCTCTGCAGATTGGATGAACCGTAATATTTACAGAAGAATTGAAGTTTGCTTTCCTTTGTACGATAACAAGCTGAAACAACAAATATGGAAACTCCTCGAGATGCAATGGCAGGATACCGCAGCTGCCGTAAGTATTGATGAAAATGCCCGTAATATTCCTTTGGTTGCAGGCAATGCTCCGCTCATAAGCTCTCAGGAAACTATTTTTAATTTCTTTCAAAATCAGGTATATGAATAAAGTATTTTCAATCGTATTATGTTCCATAGCATTGACTGCCTGCAGTCAGACAAAAAAACAACAGGATAGCCCGGCAGGTTATGATTTTAATGCCCCGGTTAAATATGAAATGGTATCAGACCTCAAAGAAATTTCAGGAAATACGTTTTATGCCGGCGATCCTTCCACCATTTATGCCATTCAGGACGAAGATGGTAAACTGTTTTATTGGAATGTCAATACACCGCAACAGGTTCAGCATGTTAAATTCGGTAAACATGGTGATTATGAAGATGTTGCAATAACCAAAGATTATGTTGTGGTATTAAGGAGCGACGGTGTTTTAATTACTTTTCCATACTCGGAAATTAAAACAGGTATGTTAAATACGGTAAAAGAATGGAATAGTTTAATTCCCGCAGGTGAATACGAAAGTTTATATTTTGACCGAAATAGCGGAAAATTAATTATATTGTGCAAGAATTGTGACGCAGACAGAGGCAAAAGCGCAGGCGTAAGTGGTTATGAATTACAATTAAAAGAGGATGGAAGTCCCGTTTTAACTGGTAAATTCAATATAAATACCGAAAACTTAAAGTCGGCAAAAGGCAAATCCAAAGGTCGTATCAGGCCCTCTGCTCTAACATTCAACAACAGGACAAAAGAATGGTTCATCCTGGCATCGGTGAATCATTTGTTAATAGTGGCAGACGAGCGGTGGAATATTAAACAGACAGTAACATTAAATCAATCATTATTTCCTCAACCCGAGGGCATTAGTTTCGATATAGATAATAACCTTTACATCTCAAATGAGGCGGGCAATACACCAAATGGAACAGTTTTAAAGTTTCCATATAAGGGGTTGCAGAAATGATTTCTTTTTTAAAAAATTGGTATCTAAATGAAGAGAGTTGTAGTGGGGCTTAGCATGTGCGCCCTGTCGTGCAGTCAGGTTTACAGTCAGAGCCTGGATATGAATATTCTGAAATCCATCAATGCGTCTGATCCTGCAACGCAAATGTATTGGATACGAACCAGTAACTCGGTTTACTATGTTGCTCCTACCTTTACAATGGGTTCATTAGGATACGGATTATTGTTTAAAGACAAAGTAGCCATCCATAATGGTGTTGAATCAGCAATGAGTGTCGGCATTTGCCTGGCTCTTTCAGGAGGCATCAAAACATTGGTTAACCGTCCGCGGCCTTATCAGTCCAATCCCGAAATAAATACACTAACATACTCCGACGGCAAATCTTTTCCTTCCGGTCATACCACATTGGCATTTGCCACTGCCACCACATTGGCTTTGGAATATAAAAAATGGTATATAACTATTCCCGCATTCGTATGGGCCGGTTCCGTCGGTTATTCAAGAATGCGCCTGGGAAGACACTATCCTACCGACGTAGCTTGTGGCGCCGCAGTAGGCATAGGCAGTGCTTATCTGAGCCATTGGCTTACGAAGAAGATACTCAAGTACTAATCCTTATAAAATAAATTGGGACTAAGTCCTGCAAATACGACACAAAATAGCGATGGATGCAAACCCATCGCTATTTTTTTAATTCATGTTGTCGGCTTTTTGTGCATGTACAAAGATTTAATGCCCATGTAAAAAGTTCCAACACGCATTCCCCAAGATTTGATGCCCATGTACAAAGATTTGATGCCCATGTACAAAGATTTAATGTCCATGTACAAAGTTCCGACACGCATGTACAAAGTACCAACGCGCATGTACAAAGATTTGATGCCCATGTACAAAGATTTGATGTCCATGTACAAAGATTTAACGTACATGTACAAAGTTGCAAATCAAAGTCCCCTTAAGAAGGATTTAACGTTTGTTCTCTGAGGTCTTTTGCCCCTTCCCTCAACCTGCGCGCGCATACAGCAGTTATATCCGCTCCCATGCAGTTAAATAATTTCAGGATATTGAGTACCTTGCCTTATCATAATGTTTTCTGAACATAGAATAACCAACACACTTGCCAACTGCTTATGATGAGAATTTTTACTTGCGTCATCCTTGCTTTATTTTCTTTTTTTCAGATACATGCTCAGGACTCCATCCGTGCAAGGATCATTTTTATCGGTGATGCCGGAGAAATGGATTTACAACAGAAAATGTTGATTCCCGATGCCGCAAGCCGTATCATTCCCGGTAAAACCACCGTTGTGTATCTGGGCGACAATATTTATCCGCATGGCATGGGCTTGCCTGGAACCGATGAAGAAACAGCAGGGCAAAAAATTCTCGAATCCCAGTATCAGCTCATGCGTGCCGCAGGCGCACCTGTTTACTTTATACCCGGTAACCACGACTGGGACAAGATGGGCCCGGACGGCCTTGCCAAAATCCGGCAAGAATCGCAGTTTTTAGCATCGCAAAACGATTCCTTATTAAAACTCCTTCCCTCCGATGGCTGTCCCGATCCTGTTGCCATAGATATTGGCGACAGTGCAGTCGTTATATTTATGGATAGTGAATGGTGGCTTTTCCCTTTTATTAAACAAGACAAAAAAGTAGAATGCGATTGCCTTTCGGAAAGAGATATATTGCTTTCATTAAGAGCTTTATTTTATAAGAACAGGTATAAAACCATTTTCCTTGCCACGCACCATCCTTTTGAAACATATGGTACGCATGGTGGCAAATTTTCCCTTAAAGACCATTTATTCCCCTTCACCGCAATAAAAGAAAACCTTTACATACCCGTCCCCCTTCTCGGCAGCATTTATCCCCTGTATCGTCGTGTTTTTTCGCACCCCGAAGACATTCATCATCCCTTGTATAAAAACATGATTCAGAAAGTAGATGAAATCTTTAAGGATTTTCCCAACCTTATTCACATATCCGGCCATGAGCATGGTTTACAGCTTATCGATGATAAAGAAAAAAATATTTTTCAGATAGTGAGCGGCGGCGGCGCAAAAGAAAACCATACCATTAAAGGTAAAAACTCTCTTTATGGAAAAGCTACGCAGGGTTATGTTACAGCAGATATGATGGATAACGGAAAAGTACATTTTACCTTCTATGAATACAATAACGGATTGATTTCAGCATCATTCAGCTATGACTGGAACGCAAAACCCTTTGACAAATTCGAGCATGTAACCTTTGAAAGTATCACCACAGACAGCGTTGTTACCGCTGTACATCCCGCTTACGAACATAACAGCGGCTTTTATAACTTTTTCTTTGGTGCCAATTTCAGGAAAGAATGGAGTACACCCGTCAGGCTGCCCGTTTTGCGTGTTTCTGAATTAGGCCCCAATCTGAAACCCGGTAAATTGGGAGGCGGCTTTCAGTCCACTTCTTTACGTTTGGTTGATTCTGTTACAGGCAAAGAATATACCCTTCGCACCGTAGAAAAAAGTACCGAACTCATTGTGCCTTTGTCCTTTCAGGGAACATTTGTAAATCTCTTGCTTGATGATGCTACAAGTGCGCAGCATCCTTACTCCGCATTGATTGTTAAGCCCGTTGCCCAAGCCCTTGGTGTTCCCGAAGCAGCGCCGGTCATAGGCATCGTTGCTCCCGATAAAAATCTGGGCATGTACCAGAAATTATTTGAAAAGAAAGTTTCTTTATTTGAAGAAAGAGAACCGCTTGGTGATTCCAAAAATTATATAAAATTCCTGGATGATATGCAGGATGACAATGACAACAGTTATGACGCGCATAACTTTTTGATGGCCAGAATGATGGACGTTTTGTTTGCCGATTGGGACAGACATGGCGACCAGTGGCGTTTCTATAATAAAAACCCTAAAGGGAAAGACAAATTTTATATAGCCATTCCGCGCGACAGAGATATGGTTTTGAATGTAACAGAAGGCATTTTGCCAACGCTTGCAAAACGCTTGTTTTTAATGCCGCGTGTTTATGGATTTAAAGGAAACGTTATGTCCGGGGCAAAATATTATTTGTATAAATCATCATTTCTGAATGCGCACCCCGCCAGCCAGATGAGTATGGAGGAATTTAAAGAAGCAAGTAATCTTTTTCAAAAACAGGTAACCGATTCTGTTTTGGAAACATCACTGCAGCAAATGCCACCGGAGATATATTCCATGAAGCATGACAGGCTTTTAAAGGATTTAAAGCAAAGAAGAGATGGCATGGACAAAGCAATGGAAGCCTATTACAAGTTTGCCAATAAGATTGTGGATATTCAGGTAAGCGATAAAAATGAATTTGTCCTGGCGGAAGATGCGCCCGATGGAAAAGGTACGGTGATTACCATTCGTAAAATAAATAAAGAAGGAATATTAAAAGATACTTTGGTTTATAAAACCTTTCCGAAGAATATAACAAAGGAAATAAGAATCTTCCTTGGCAAAGGTGATGACAGTGTGATAGTGAATAATCAGTCTTCGACAGTAAACCTGCGGTTAATAGGAGGAAAAGGAAGTAAGAAGTATGACATCATTCAGAGCAGGAAAACCATAAAAATTTACGACAGGAAACCGGAGCATTATTATGGTAATACTAACAAACTTTCATTTCATTACGGTGTTGATAGTATGAACACTGCCTTTACACCTGTAAACCTTTATAACACCACAACGCCACTGGTTACGGCAGGTATAAACCCCGATGATGGAATAATATTGGGATTGGGTGCAAGGTATGTGCATCAGGAAGGATTCCGGAGATGGCCATACAGCAGCGCACAACAGTTTATGGTTTCCCATTCCTTTACTACCAAAGCTTTCCGTATTAAGTATGATGGCGAATGGATTAAAGCTGTAGGTAACGCTGATATAATTGTTGACCTTGATATTAAAGCGCCTGATAATACGCAGAATTTCTATGGGCGAGGCAATGAGACACCATTTTTTAAATTTGACGGATTTCAGAGATACCATCGCACACGTTTTACATTGATTGATGCAAATCCCGCATTCAGATGGAGAAGCAAAAAATACAGCTCATTCAGCATCGGCCCCGCTTTGGAATATTATCATTTTTCAAAGGATGACAACATCGGAAGATTTATTAATAACGAAGATAAAATACATTCTTATGACAGTGCAACTATAGAATCGGATAAGACACACCTCGGTTTTGTGGCAAATTATACTTTTGACAGCCGCAATAATAAATTGTTGCCAACCTGGGGCGCCTATTTCAATGTGCAGCTTGAAGGATATGAAGGAATGAACAAATATTCCAAATCATTTATTAAAATAGTGCCTGAATTAGCCTTATATAAAGGCTTGAATGCGAGGCAGACAATTGTATTTGCAGACAGGATAGGAGGGGGCATTACCATCGGTTCTTCCACATTTTACCAATCTATGTTCCTTGGCGGTCAAGGAAATTTATTCGGGTATCGACAATATCGTTTCGCAGGGCAACATTCTTTGTACAATAATATGGAACTTCGCATATTATTTCCCGGCTTCGGAAACTACATATTGAAAGGACAATTCGGCGTTGCAGGCTTTTATGATATAGGCAGGGTATGGCAAGGTGGGGAAAATTCCTCAGAATGGCATAATGGCGTTGGTGCCGGTATATTTTTAACCCCCGCAGGCCTGGCTGTTCTTCGTTTCAATGTTGCCTATTCCCGGGAAGGCTGGTATCCCTCATTTTCAATGGGATTCAGATTTTAAAGACAATGACTCGTTTAAAGACATTGTCATATTAAAAACCAAACATTTAAACTATGGAAGTAAGTTTGCTTAACCTAAGTAACGATAGAACGAGAGATCCGGTTGATGCCGCTTTGAGCGTAGTACCCTTTGTAAATCATCTTAAAGAAAGAATAAAATCGCGCCGGGATGTGCGATCGCAGCAGTTGTCTTATATTCTTGACCGCCTGCAATCCTTTCCGCATTGGGAAGATGATATAACATTAGATAAGCTGGATTCTTTTGCGGGTATTTTTGAATTGATTCATCTCTCACTTGCCGCTCCTCTGACCGATGAAAATGAAACACTTTGGGCGCTCACGCTGCCCTTTAAGCCACAATTGTTTTACGGTACAAATGCGATTTTCAATTTGTTGCGTAACCATAATGGTGAAGTAAAGAAAAATATTCTGGAAGCCTCTGTTTCAGACGAAAACGAGCACCACAGGCTGAATATCATTTATAGCATTATCCTCGAACGCTTTTACAACTATTCGTTGAGTGCACAACATGGTTTTATTCATAATATTAAAGATGAAAAATCAGGGCTCAATAAATATTTTTTACTGGATTTCGATACACGTTTCATAGATATTGAATTTGATGGAACACTTCCCGAAATTGCATTTGACAATTTAAAGCTTCTGGAAGACAGCAGGCTTGGGGCATTAGACATTTTGCAACAATTTCTGCCTTTGGAAAAGTTTAAGTTCAAAGGTTTTTCCATTATCAGGATAAAAGACGTCACCACGCAGCAAGTCATTGAACATATCAAAGACATTATTGTAAATCTGTCTCCTGAAAAAAATGTGTATGCTGATATTACAGACGCATTACGTGAAATATTAGGTAGTCCGTATTTTGATGTCACACTTATGCCCGTAGTGAAACTTAACGGCAGGCTTATAAATAATTGTTTTGACAACCTGAACGAAAATATGCGCCAGGACTGCGATAAGTACAATATGCCTATTCAGTCCTACATGGAAGCCATTCAGAAATTTACCGAGCAGCCCGAAGTTATTTTTCGCAAGAACCTGAAACCCGTCGAAGGCGAAGACAAGTTGTATGATATATTGCGGGGAATAGGCGTAAAAGGCTTACTCGTCCTGCCCATATTTTTTCAGAAACAAATCGTCGGGATTCTTTCCGTATATTCCTGGGAAGATAATGTAATGAATGAAAATATTCTTGCAACACTTGAGCCGGCAATACCTTTGCTGGAGCAGCTTTTACAGACTTCCATCGATGATTTCAGCATTACACTGGATAACGTCGTAAAAGAGAAATTTACCTCATTGCAACCTTCAGTAGAATGGCGCTTTAATGAAGTTGCATTTGATTATTTACAGCAAAAGAAATCAAAAGGCAAAGCTGAAGTTGCACAAGTCTATTTTGAAGATGTACATCCCCTTTATGGCGCAATAGACATACGGAATTCAACTCTGGAACGTAACATGGCGCTAAGCGCCGATATGCAAAGCCAGTTACAGTTTCTGATTGAATTGCTGGATAAATTAAGACACAAAAAGGATTTGGGCATAGTAAGTGAAATGATTTATAAATGCCGCAAATGGTCAGAACAAATAAGTGAGTTTATTACTTCAGACGATGAGTTTTTACTGAACCTGTTTTTTGAAGAAGAAGTAACACCCTTTTTGCTTCATTTTCAGCAGACCAATCCTTCGCTTAAAGAACCTATCAATGATTATTTTATTGCAATAGGTCCTTCAGGCGTGGCTTTCAATAACAGGCGTTCTTTAGAAACCTCCTTGCAGATGCTCAATCAGATGATTGGCAACCTGCTGGAACAAATGAATGTTGAAATTCAATCAACCTATCCCTGTTATTTTGAAAAATACAGGAGTGATGGTGTGGAATACGATATTTACATCGGCCAGTCCATTACACCCGATAAAGAGTTCCATCCTTTATACCTGAAGAACCTGCGTTTATGGCAATTGAATTCGATGGCTGTAATTGCCAAATTGACTCATGCTATAAAACAGGAACTGCCAAGGAAACTGGAAACCACACAACTTATTTTTGTCCATTCCAATACTATTGATATAAGTTTCCGTAGCGATGAACATCGTTTTGACGTAGAAGGTGCGTATAACATCCGGTATGAAATGATTAAGAAACGTATTGATAAAGTAAAAATTAAAGATACCGAACAACGTCTGACACAGCCCGGCAAAATTGCTCTGGTTTATTTTCATCCGAAAGATGTGGAAGAATATATTTCCCATATTCATTACTTACAGGATCAACAAATACTTACCGAAGAAATTGAATTTTTAGAACTGGAAGAACTGCAAGGTGTTACCGGCCTGAAAGCCATAAGAGTAAGCGTTTTAATGGATGATGAATTAAACACGCCAATGGTTGACAAAGACGGGAACATAGTATCTGTTAATCATTAATTGTTTGCTTAGCTTTGTTTAAATGGCATAGGAGTTATTGGAACTATTGTAATAATTTTAATAAAGCAATTTAATTCAGCATTCAACATGGAAAAGAGTAAAAGGAATAGTTTCTTTGAGAAATTATCGGTAAAAATTACAAGTTGGACAGGTAGTTCTCTGGCTTTTGGCTGTGCGTTAGGCGTAGTGATTGCATGGCTTGTTTCCGGCCCCGTATTTCACTATTCCGATACATGGCAACTGGTAATTAATACGGGTACTACCATCATTACTTTTTTGATGGTGTTTCTGATTCAGAAATCTCAAAACAAAGATTCCAAAGCTATTCAGATTAAGTTGAATGAATTGATAGCAGCAAACAGGCATACCAGCAACAGAATCGTTGATGTGGAAGATCTTACCGAAGAAGAATTGGATGTACTCCATAAATTCTATGTAACCCTTGCCGAAAAAGCAAAAAAAGACAAAGACATACATTCTTCGCACTCTATTGATGCAGCCATAAAAAATCATAAGGAAAAGCTGAAAGCAACTGGTAGTGATGTCGATTAAAAACCTTTAAATCTTATAATTTCAAATAATTCAGGAAGCCCTGAAAGGGCGAAAGACAATAGCGATGGGTTTTAACCCATCGCTATTGATTTTTTAACCCATCGCTATTTTTGTAAACTTTACAAACGAATTATTAAAGCCTTATGTTGACTGCATTTCCCTGACCAATCTTATTCAGTTTGTAAGAGAAAGACAACAACGCATAACGCCCGATAATACTTGATTGTTGTTCTATGAAATAGTTCAGTTGGCTCACCCTCAGGATAGATTTGTTTTTATTGAGAAGATCAAATCCTTTCAAGGTAATGGCTCCCCTTTGATTAGCGAAGACATATCGGGTAATTTCAGCTTTCATTAATGGGATGGTAATGGGTTGATCATAGCTTTGGGAAGTATAATGCGTCATATCCATCGAAAGCAGGAAGCTCCAGTTCTTTACAGGCCGGTAATTGACTTTTGCAAAACCGGTATAATTCGTATAAGTAGTATTCAATGCCGTATTAATTGAATACTGAGTTGATGATATATTTATATTGCCGCCTATTCTTGCATCAAGAATATTGTTGTTAAGGTTATTTACACTTAGCTCCAAAGTATGATTGAATGTTTTATTGACATTGTCAATGTAATTCACCTGACTTATTGATTGATCGAAACGTTCTTTAATACTGACATTAAAGTTTAGTTTGATCTTTTGTACGGGCCTTGCATAATAAGCCGACAACCCCGCATTCCAGTCATATTTCAGATTTGCAGTAGTCAGTTTTTGTACCAGATTAGTTGATACGGTTTGGTTCCAGCCGATTTTGTCTTTTGTATATTTCCCATCCATCGACACAAAGAATGTTGACATGGTGAACTGATCAAACCTGTTGTAATTAAGATTCAGTGAATGCTCATATTCCGGTTTCAGAAAAGCATTACCGCTTCTAAGAAATAAGGGGTTGCTGTAGTCAGTTGTAGGCAATAACTGACTTGCCCTGGGCGTATTGATTTGTGTGTTATAACGTATGCCAAGCCTTGTTCCGCTCGCTATTTCTCTTTGCCAGAAGGCATATGGAAGCATATAACGATAACTTTTATCTGAAATTCCGGTTCCGTTCAGTTCGGATTGCATTTGCAGGGTTTCAAACTTTAGACCAATATTGCTTTGTGTCTTTTTGTTGTTCTTTTTTAGTTCCAATCCTCCTTTAATAACAGTTGATACAATATTAAAATCCGGGCTTAAAGAATCGATAGCTATTACACCTTCATTCGATGGCCCCTGATTCCGGATACTTGTTTCGTTATTATATTCCAAGCCTGCAAAAGGTTTCAGGTAATATCCTTTGCCAATGTTTCTTATAATGGAAAGGTTTAAAGCTGTACTGCCCAACGTATTTTTATTGTTTTGGAATTGCTGATCCATATATTCCTGCCCTGATAAATATTTTGTGTTGTTCAGCCATTTGTTGTTATCCTTATTGTTTGAATAACTGCCCTCTCCCTGTAATTGCAGCATAGGCCATTTACCTTTCATTTTCTTTACCAGGCTAACAGAGCCGTTTGTTTTTATAATGTCTCCATTGCTGTTAGATGCACTCGTCAGGCTGTTTTGTACCATTGATTCCAGATAAGATTGTGAATTCAATGCTTCATTGCCGTCTTTGTTTGTCAGCTGGCCATGGATACTTGCTGTTAACAACAAACTTGAATCCAGTTGATTGTACCATGATGAAGACAAGCCATTGTTGTAATTATTTGTTTTCTCATTGGAAAGATCCTGTTTTTCAAAATTGCCATTCGCCGTATAATTAATGGAATGTGTCTTTTGTTCTAAAAGCTTTTGCAGCCCATATCCCATATAGCTTACATTAAATCTGTTAGTGGGTTTGTTTAACAAGCCATAGTTCAGGCCTAATGCCTGTGTATTCATTTTTCCGGTTACCGGCTGACCAAAATCAACAGGAACATCATCAGCGTTCATTTCTAATCTTCCATTCTTCAATAAGGAACCAATACCACCGTTAAAATTCAGATAATCCTCAAACGTAAATCCGAACTTATTGATGTTATTGGCCATCCCAAGTACTGCAACCTGTGATTTTTCCCTGAACTTAAATGCTTTCAGGGAAGCGTCATAATGTTCAGGAACGCCAATCCCGCCCATTACTTCGCCAAAATAGCCTGCTTTTTTACCCGCTTTTAATTGAAGATTAATAGTCTGATCTCTTTCTCCATCATCAATACCGGTAAACAGGCTTTCATCCGATTTCTTTTCATAAGTCTGCACTTTTTCAATAGCATCTGCAGGCAGGTTTTTTGTGGCAACCTTTGGGTCATCGCCAAAAAATTCTTTTCCGTCAACCAATACCTTTTTTACATCTTTTCCCATCGCCTTTATATTGCCGTTTTCATCAACCTGCATACCCGGAAGCTTGCGTAACAAATCTTCCACTACCGCATCGGGCTTCACTTTGTAGGAACCCGCATTATATTCCAATGTATCCCCTATAACCCTTACAGGCACTTTTTCTCCCGAAATGATTACTTCATTCAGGACATTGGCATCGGGGTTTTCTTTTAAAATGATATTATTGAATTCCGCCGGATTCATTGAAGGCATTTCAATTGTTTTGTATTCCGTATAAAAGCCCATCATTGCTATCTGCAGCAAAAATTTACCTTCACCGATGTCTGGTATCGCATAATTGCCATTATTGTTTGTGATGCTGAATTTTACAAGCGTTGAGTCCGAAGGATCGAGCAAAGAAACTGTTGCTCCGCCCAAACCTGAGCCTGCCGTGTCTTTTACCGTTCCCGAAATCAGATGATTGTCTGCAAAACTTACAGACGAGCATAATATTAATACAAGCGATAAAAAGAGTAGTCTTTTCATAGTAGCTGTTTTATCGTGTTTGTCTCATGATGATTATGTTGCCGTTGCCGCCATATTGCTTTTTTATCTCTTCTTCCTTATCCTTTACTATTTTTTCAAATGCAACTTCATCCACTTTTTTCCCTTTCGTAGGAGCTTTTATCTTTTTTATGATTTCCTTATTGGCAGGTTCAACTTTTGTGGCGACCAGATGAATATTGGAACCTATAAATACTTCCAGTACCATTCCAGGGAGCCCTGAATGTCCTTGTGGTCCTGCACTTACAGGGATGCTTGTAGTAAACCATACAATAGTAGTGTCCTTATCCGTAATACTTATTGCTTCCGAGCTTGGCATATCAAGGATTTTCTTTTGCCGGCCCGTAAACTTCCATTTCGAAGCGCTGGCATCATGATCAATAAGAAAAATGCGCCCCATGAAATCTTTTTGCTCTGTTACTTTATGGGATATTAAGTCAGTATAATATTTGTCATCCGGTATTTTGGTTTCAATCCGAAGCTTCATGCCGCCCTGGTCAAATTCCTGATTATTACTTGCTATAGTGTTTTCCCTTACCTGATACAAGGATGCAACCGGTGTAAAATATAATTCCATTTCCGATTTAGATTCGGCAGGAACTACATTTCTAAGCCCTTCCGGAATATTATCTTTATCAAGATTAGTAGAAATAATTTGTTCGTAAGTAATGACACCTGTCGTGTCCTGAGCTGACACGCCTGCCAACGGTAGCATAGCAATGAAGATGAATAGTTGTTTCATTTTGTGTTCGTTTTATTAAATACAAAACTATTTTATGGCATTGCCACAATGGGTTAACAACCACCCAAATAAGGTTAAATAAGGTTAATGGTGCTGCACACAACTTATCACTATAACACTATAAGCATTATCGAAATTGCAGGACATTATTGTACCTAACTTTGCCTTTCTTTCTTGAAGACTATGGAACTACAACAGGAACAAGCAGTAAAGAAAATACATGCGCGCCAATATGAAATTACAGATGCGTTTCTGAAAGTTTTGGACGAACATTTGGCAGACCTTCTTAAAGGTCGCGTTGACGAAATGTATGAATTAAGGGATATTGCTAAAGTATTGCATATCCATCCTACTCACATGACAGATACGATAAAGCATGTGACTGGCTTTCATCCATGTGTATTTTTTCAGGATAAAATTATTGCAATCGCAAAATCATTATTGGAAAAAAATAATATGTCCATAAATGCTATTGCAACTACACTTACTTATGATCCATCCAATTTTACGAAATTCTTCAAACGTTTTACCCAACAAACACCTAAACAATATAGAGAAGCCTTTTTAACGGCACGGCATTATTTAAAAACTGAGACTATCACCATTTAATCTGTGCTAATCACCATTTTTTTAATATAGCCGCAATTAATTTTGCCTTATCATTAATTAAAACAAAATTCAAATGACACAAACAAAAATAGCCCTGGTAACAGGCGGAAGCAGAGGTCTCGGAAAAGATATGGTCCTTGCATTGGCAAAGAAAGGAATGGATGTAATATTCACTTATAACAGCAAAGAAGAAGAAGCAATGGCTGTTGTTAAGACACTGGAATCATCCGGCAGGAAAGCAGCAACCATTCAATTGAATGTAGGCGATGTAAATACTTTTGAATCATTCTGGAAGCAGGTGGGCGCTACTTTACAAGAAACCTTCGGCACGGATAAAATCGATTTTCTGGTTAACAATGCAGGCGTTGGCGTTCATGCGGGCTTTGCTGAAACAACATTGGAGCAGTTTGATTTCTTATCGGATATTCATTTCAAAGGCCCTTTCTTTTTAACACAGCAGGCATTGCCGTTTTTAAATGATGGCGGTGGTATCGTCAACATTTCTTCAGGGCTTGCACGCTTTTCCTTCCCCGGTTACAGTGCTTATGCAGCTATGAAAGGAGCAATGGAAACACTTACAAAATATCAGGCAAAAGAGTTGGGCAACAGAGGTATTCGTGTCAATATAGTTGCGCCCGGTGCTATTGAAACAGATTTCGGCGGTGGGAGAGTAAGAGATGATAAAGCATTGAACGATCAGGTAGCTGCTGCCACAGCTTTAGGTCGTGTGGGCCTTCCAGATGATATAGGAAGCGTTGTTGCTTTCTTTTGCACAGATGATGCCAAATGGGTGAATGCCCAACGTATAGAAGTTTCAGGTGGAATGATGTTGTAATTCAGGTAAAAGACACATTCTCTCAGGACGGCTGATAGTTAATTATACTATCTGCCGTTTTTTTGTTACACCTCAATAAAGAAAAGGGGGCGAATAGTAAAAAGACAGAAAAGAATTTTCGGTCATATTCAATTATGATTGTTACTTTGTAGGGCCAAAAAATCAAATGACGCCATATATGAATAAGTTCAATTTCAAAAGCAAATTGTACATCGGCATTGTTAGTGCTATTATCCTTGTAATTACAATGAGCACATTGTTTTACTATACCAATGTAAAAGAACGCTTATCAGAGTCATGGGTTAGCCATAGCATAGACGTAAAATCAAAATTACAGGAAATTAATACCAGGCTTAACGATAATGCTAAAATAAACAGAGCGAAAAGAAGGTATAAAGACATTGATAACATCTTTCAGAGTAACAGCAATAGTGATGTGTTTGCGTCTGTAAGCGAACTTGGATTAATGGTTCAGGACAATAAAGCTCAGTCAGCAAATGTAGTGCACCTCAGAAGCCAGATCACTAAAATATTTGATTTATGGCAATCTATCAACCTGAATGAAGTAAGGGGCGATGATGTTAAGGAAGAAGCATATTTCAGGCAGGAAATAAAAATAATGGATGAAATTAAAGTATCCATTGATGATATGGACGCTTATGAAAATATGTTGTTGGTCCGGAGGCGTGCCACAAATCAACAATCGATGGATATAAACAATGCCGTCACACTTATTGGAAGCATACTCATTCTGGCCGTAGTTTTAGGTTTGGGTTATAATATTACTTCTGAATTCGGAAAGCGCAGTAAAGTGGAGCTGAGTCTAAAAGACAGAATGGATGACCAGGCAGCGCTGAGTGCCCAGATAGCATTGAATAACGGAGTTTTAGTCGGTGTTCAGAAAGTTATGGAGGCAAGCCAGAAGAACAAAGATGTAAACTCATTTCTTCAGACTATCCTTGACGGGATTATAGATTTCACGGAAATAACTTCCGGCGTAATTTACCTTGTAAATGAAGCAGATGCTAAAAACAAATTGGCGCCTGCTGTATCACGTGGCATTGCATTTGAAAGTATTAAAGAAACAAATCTAGATGTATTATTGGCACATCAACACGGCAATGACAAACCGTTAGTCTATGTTGAAAATATACCTGCCGGTTTCTGGCATTTGTCTTCTGCAACAGGAAAAATATTGCCTGGTACTATTGTTTATATTTTCGTAAGATTTAAAGAACGATTGTTATGTGTACTGGAGCTTGCTTTTTTCCAGTCTCCGGGCGAAAGGGAACGGGCGTTCTTGAATATGTTACCCGGGGCAATTGCCGTAAGATTAAGCGCATTGCAGGTTACAGAGAACAGGGATCAGTTGATGCAGGAGCTTCAGGAAAAGCAGGAAATACTTTTGAATCAACAGGAAGAGCTTCAGCAAAGCAATGAAGAGTTATTGCACCAAACCTCCGTATTGCAGGCTTCAGAAGAGGAATTAAGAGTGCAGGAAGAAGAATTGAAGCAAATCAATACTGAATTGGAAGAAAAGCATGATGCTCTGGAACTGGCTAAACAAGCTATAGATTTGAAAGCAGCTGAATTGGAACAATCTACAAAATACAAGTCTGAATTCCTTGCAAATATGTCGCATGAACTCAGGACCCCTTTGAACAGTATTTTGATCCTTGCTAACCTTCTTGGCGATAATAAAGATAGAAACCTTTCAGACAAACAAGTGGAGTATGCAAGGATTATTGGTAACTCCGGCTCAGACTTGCTCAAGCTGATCAATGATATATTGGATCTTTCAAAAATAGAAGCCGGCAAGGTCGACTTGTCAATTGAGCAGGTTCCCGTTTCAAGTATAGTAAACCACATGAAAGAGACATTTGACGTAATGTCTGAAATGAAGAAGATCCGGTTTAGTATAAACGTTGATCCGAATGCTGCAACCGTTATTAATACTGATATTCAGAGGCTGGAACAAATATTGAAGAACCTGCTGTCCAATGCGCTTAAATTTACTACTGAAGGAGGCAATGTATCGTTGAATATTGAAATGGTCAATCCGAATACCATTTCATTTAAAGTCACAGATTCAGGTATCGGAATAGATCCGTCCAAGCTTGAACTTATTTTTGAAGCATTTAAGCAGGAAGACGGCAGCACAAATCGCAAGTATGGCGGTACCGGCTTAGGGCTTTCTATTTCAAGAGAGCTTACGAAAATGCTGAAAGGCACATTGACAGTGGAAAGTAAATTGAAAGAAGGAAGCACATTCCGCTTGTCACTTCCGCTCATAATAGCAGAAGAAGCTGCTAAACCCGCTATTCAACATAAATTACCTGCAGGCATTGAAGAAAACAGACTTTCCGGTGAAGGTAAAACCATTTTGATAATAGAAGATGATCCGGTATTTTCCAATATATTGAAAAACTATGCAGAAGAAAAATCCTATAAAACACTTATTGCCGTAAATGGCCAGGAAGGTCTTGAAATGGCTAAACGGCATAAGCCCGATGCCATTATTCTCGATTTGCAAATGCCGATTATGAATGGCTGGGAAGTGCTGAAGGAACTGAGAGTAGATTCGGAACTCAGATCTATTCCCGTACATGTAATTTCAGCAATGGATGAAGATAAGGCCCCTGTTAATGGTATAGTGGAATATGTAAGAAAACCTGTAACCATTGATGAACTGGAACACACATTTAATCATATTGGTTCGTATATAGCTGCCGTTAAACACAGGCTTTTGATTTGGTCCACAGCAAATACGAATGATGCAACTTTAAAACAGCTAATCGTTAATTTACCCGATGATGTACAATTTGATCAGGTTTCGGAGATCAACGAACTTATTGAATTAGGTAAGCAGCATCACTATGATTGTATTCTTGCCGATATCAGTACATCAGAGGGGCACTTCGATAACCTGCAGGAAATAAGGGAAAACAATTTGTTTGCAGGTACATCATTAATCCTCCTCATCGATCAGGAAATTTCTCCTACCGATGAAATGCGCCTGAAAAAGATATCGGAGGCAATTGTCATGAAATCCAAAGAGGCGCATAAGAGATTGAAAGATGAACTTGAGATATTTATGTTCCACGTCAATGATCATAAGCCGGAAGAAGAATCGTCAAAAGAAGAACGCCCGAAAGACAGCAATATTCTCGATGGTAAGAAAGTATTGGTAGCCGATGACGATATGCGCAACGTCTTTGCCCTGGTGGGCTTGCTTGAAAATCACAAAATGGAAGTCATAACAGCAAGCAATGGACTGGAAGCTTTGGAAATGCTGGAAAAAGAAGCTAAGATTGATATAGTTCTTATGGATATTATGATGCCCGAAATGGATGGCTACGAAGCAATGAGAAATATCCGTTCCAATAAAAAATACAGTGATTTGCCGATTATAGCATTGACGGCAAAAGCAATGAGCAATGACAGGGAATTGTGTATTGAAGCTGGCGCTTCGGATTATATGTCCAAGCCTATTAATTCACAGAAATTACTTTCATTGATAAGAATCTGGTTGTCCTGATATGACGGTTATACATGAAATTAATACTGCACATTTACCTGAAATAATTGCAATTATTAAAGAACAATATGGCTATGATTTTTCAGGATATGCAGAAGCTTCATTTCAGCGGCGACTGAATGCATTCATGCATCACAGAAATATAAAAGACGTGTACAGCCTCAAGTATTTTCTGCTGAATGACAAGGATACCTTTTCTTATTTGCTTGAGAAAATAACAGTCAACGTTACAACCATGTTTCGTAACCCTGATTTTTTTCTTGAACTGAAAGAGAAAATTTTCCCCATTCTGGCTTCCTATCCTGTTATAAGAATATGGCATGCAGGCTGTGCCACCGGACAGGAAGTTTATTCCGTTTGTATCTTGCTTAAAGAGGCAGGGTTATTACATCGTACCAATATTTATGCTACGGATATTAATCCGCAAAATATAAAAACAGCACGCGCTGGTAGTCTGCCTTTGTCGGAAATGAAGGAATACATACGGAATTACAATCTGGCAGGCGGGACTGAGGGCTTCTCCGAATATTATAACATTGAGAATAACCGGGCTGTTATTAATAAAGACTTGTTGAGCAAAGTTATTTTTAGCCGCCACAACTTAGTGACGGAATCATCATTCAATGAGTTTAATTTAATTTTGTGCCGGAATGTGATGATTTATTTTAACCGTCAGCTTCAGGACAAAGTGATTGGATTATTTAACGATAGCCTTACTCCCGGTGGTTTTTTGGCACTTGGAGATAAGGAATCTTTGATAACCTCCGCACATAGCAAAACATTTACAAGATATTTAAATACCCAGAAAGTTTACAAAAAAAAGCTGTAGACCGATTATCAGGATAGAACAAGAAAAATTTAAACCAAACCAAAATGACCATATTATTAGTTGATGACCGCCCGGAAAACTTAATAGCGCTTCAGGATATACTGGAACAGGAAGGCCGGACCTTTATTACTGCAAATTCAGGTTATGAGGCTTTAAAGATAATGCTTCGCAACAATGAGATAGGCCTTATTATGCTGGATGTTCAGATGCCTGAAATGGACGGTTTTGAAGTAGCACGGCTTTTGAAATCCAATACTAAAACAAAAGATGTTTCCATCATTTTTGTTACAGCTATAAGTAAAGAAGAACAATACGTATTAAAGGGCTTTGAAGAAGGCGCAGTTGACTATCTGCAAAAACCATTGGATATAAACCTTACACGTGCGAAAGTAAATGTGTTTGAACATTTATACAACTACCAGCAGCAATTGAAACAATCTCTGTTGAAAGTAGAAGCCGTTAAGGCACAGCTGGAACGCTTTGTTTATACAGTATCACATGATCTTAAGTCTCCTTTGTCAGGAATTGTTTTAATGGTCAATACCATTTTGTATGAACTTGAAACTATTGAAAGAGAAAGATTGGGTGAGAAATTGAATATTGTTGAAGATGCTTCGATGCACCTTGCAGCAATGGTGGATTCCATTCTGGATTATTCCAAAAAAAGTTATGATGAACAGAAGAAAGAAGAAGTAGATTTAAACGAGCTTATCCTTGATATCTTTAGGCTACTCTTCCCGCCAACAAATATCAAGCTATCTATTAAGGGAACTTTACCAACCCTTTATACCCGTAAATTAAAGCTGCAACAGGTGTTTCAGAACCTTATCAGTAATGCCATAAAGTATAATGATAAAGAAATAGGGCTTGTTGAAGTAGCCTGTGAAGTTACCGACAAACATTATGTATTCAGCGTTAAGGATAATGGTGCAGGAATGACAGAAGAAGATAAATGGGATATA
The DNA here is from genome assembly GCF_008629695.1 of Taibaiella lutea. Taxonomy (GTDB): domain Bacteria; phylum Bacteroidota; class Bacteroidia; order Chitinophagales; family Chitinophagaceae; genus Taibaiella; species Taibaiella lutea. The sequence continues at coordinate 466,995 of NZ_VWSH01000001.1, read as the reverse complement.
TTCAGCCTGTTCAGGAAAGGAAATAAAACCTCTGAACGGGAATCCAGTACAGGTATTGGCTTGAATGTTATGAAAATAATCGTTGAAGAACAAGGTGGTAAAATATGGCTGGACACAGTACCGGGCGAGGGTAGTACATTTTATTTCGAATGGGAAAAATAAAACCGTTATTGGTAGCAAAAACATTAGGTTTCTACAAGTCCTGAAAGGACGACAGAAAACAGGATAGGGTGAAACCCTATCCTGTTTTGCAACCAAAGTCTTAAATTCTTATAAGTCCTGAAAGGACGATAGACAACAGGATGATGAAACCCTATCCTGTTTTGCAACCAAAGTCTTAAATTCTTATAAGTCCTGAAAGGACGACAGAAAATAGGATAGGGTGAAACCCTATCCCTATTTATACTTTCAAATTTCCTTCAATAGAATCATCCAGCGTTTTACCCATGGCAGCGCCGGCTATCATCTTTAAGAAAGCTACTGTATTGCCATGCTTCGTATCCCAATAATAACCGGTAGTCGGCTTTACCTTAATAATTGAAATACGTGGATCATCTTCACCTTCCGTAAACCATACTTTCATTAACGGTTTCCACAATTCTTTAATTTCGTCTTTGTTTGCCGAGACGGTAGCCTTGCCTTCTATATAAAGGAAGTCGGAGTGTGTAGAACCCTGAAAATAGAGCTTCACCTCCGGACTGTATTTAATATCTTCATTGGTATGGCTGTCATTGGCGCTTACAAACCACATAGTGCCCGACTCATCTGTTTTTTGAATGCTCATAGGTCTTGTGCCCATCGATTCGTCTGAAGATGGTTTCGTACAGAAAAAACAAGTATCCGATTTCTCTGTCAGATCTTTGATTTTTTTAATAGCCTCAGCCATTTCCAGATTTTCGTAATTGTGTTCCGGTTGGTTTTTATTAATGCTGTTCATTATCCTTTAGTTTAGATATAGGTTACAAACAAAGGATGACTTAGTTTTAAAATTTATCATAAAACTATTAATGCAATGAGCTTTCAGCATTAGAAATAACCGGTAAGAGAAATTATCCTTAGACTTGAATTAGCCGGATAATCCCGGGTTTTTTACAAAAGATAATGTTATTCCCGCAACCATTTGGACATTGCGGGGTAGGCTGGCATATTCAGCTTCGCTGACATTTTTGCTTCTGCCGTCATTCCTACATATTGAAGCATTGGGACGCCAAAATAACTGCCTTGGTTAAACTGATCTGCAATATAGTTGCCGCCGCCGTTATAACCCTCTTCGTGGAAAACAAAATAAGGGTCGATCTCCAGGTATTTACAGGCAGCATAAGACCATGCAATAGCCATCATTTCTTCCGCAATGTTTTCTTTGCGGCTCCCGATTGTGTCAGCAGTTAACCCTGTTCTTTCTATGGCAGGTACAACTGCAATATGCCCGGCTTCATGTAATATATCTCCCGGTTGTTTTAGTTTGTCTAAATCAATGTAGATACAGCCTTTATCAATAGCTAAACCCGGTAAAAACGTATCTTCCTTCAATGATTGATAAAATACTTTGATGCCAATAGATTCAAGAAAGTCTGTGGCACGTTTCAATAAATTTTGCTCCATGAATGTAAATTATAAAGAAGTTAATCAGGTTCCTTTTCCATGCTGTCTGCCAATTGTAAAGCCGCATTAGTATTCATGCTGCGTAATTCCGCTATTATTTTTGCTTTATCAGCTAAATTTATAGGTGAACCGGGGCTTTCAATGTTATTCCTTTTAGTAGCAGCCGCACGCGGCTCCGGCATTTTATCAATATCTTTTCTTATGATGCCTTTTTCTGTTAATAATGCTTTAACCCAATCATTTACCACACAATCTATTACAAGGTGAATCCGGTCTTCGCTGCCTGCATTATGAACTTTGTGGGGAAGACTAAGATTCAGGTACCAGCATTCTCCCGCTGACATGGGGATGCGATCCTCCATTATGTAAAAAGCGACATCCTTATTGGTTTGAACCGGAATATGGAACCGTGCTTCCCCCGCTTCCATATTCATGTCATGATCAGTATGTTCCTTTATGCGTGCTCCGGCATTCAGCTTCATAAGCCTTATGCTTGTTTTTTCGCATTTAAATGACTCTATGACAGATTGTATGTAAGGGCATTGTTTTAATAGAGGCGTATTTTGATAAGATAGCCCTTTCGGCAAAATATGTGTAGATATTACATTATGAGGATTTCCGTTAATGGAACGAAGTGGAAGAATGGTCCAATCGCCTTCATATTGTGATTTGTTGTAGTGCGATTTCCAGTTATTATCCTGATGGCTCCTGAATTCATTTTGGAGTGTGACAGAATCGAAAACCAGAGAAGTTTTAAGGTATTTTATCATTGGTTTTTGGCTCTTTATGTTCTTATGCAAGAATACACAATTTAAAAGATAATTTTATGGAACAATAAAAGTAATAGTTAAACATCCTTATGTAAAAGATGCTGTGTGATTTATTTATTCATTCATCAGCCTCATTAATTTTCATATTTAAGAGTGGTTTTCTGTTATATTTAAGATTGGTCGGCATTAATAATGGGTATTGATAATAAACTATTCAAATTTTATAAATTTTACTTTTTATCTTTATGGGGAACTTTAACGATTTCCTTGTCCGAAGAGTTTTTAACCTTTTTATCTAACCAATTTTTTAACACCAAAACACTTTAACCATGGAAGGAACCATAGGAGAAATACGCTTATTTGCCTCTACGTTTGCACCAAGGAGCTGGTGGTATTGTGATGGCACACTTCTTGCCATCCGAAGCAATACAGCATTGTTTTCCATTTTAGGCAATACTTATGGAGGCGACGGCCAGACCACATTTGGATTGCCAAACCTGAAAGGGCGTACCGCTATAGGAGCGGGACAGGGACCCGGCTTGTCATATTACACGTTGGGGGAAACAATCGGTACCAATACTGTTACGCTCAACAATCTGAATCTGGCGCCGCACAACCATCCTGCAACTGCGAGTATTTCCATCCCAGCTTACGGAGATGAAGGCAACTCTCCTTCGCCAAGCAATAATATCCTGGCTGCTTTGTCAGGAATGTATTCTTCCGATCCGCCGGATACACCCCTTAAGCCGGCAAATTATACCTTACAAGTACAGGTATCTGGTTCCAATCAACCTCTTTCTATTATGGAACCGGTGCTTGGTATGAACTATATCATTTGTCTGACAGGAGTATTCCCGGCAAGAGGTTAACACCCGGTAACGCAATTCATTTTTTAAATTTAATCACTTTAATAAAAAAATATTATATATGGAAGGTAATATAGGAGAAATCCGGATTTTTGCCGGAAATTTTGCTCCCTTGGGTTGGGCCTTTTGTGACGGATCTTTAATGAGTATTGCAGTATATACTGCTGCTTATTCAATAATAGGAACTACATATGGCGGCGATGGCCAGACCACATTCGCCTTACCTAATTGCTTGGGACGTATGGTTGTTGGTACGGGCCAGGGCCAGGGTTTAAGTAATATAGAACTGGGCGAAATGGGCGGTCATGAAACAGCTACGATGTTGTCTACCCAAATGCCTGCACATAGCCATGCTGCATCGTTAAATCTTTCGGTTCCGACTGTGGCTGACGCCGGAACCACAGGTTCTCCTTCGGGCAATGTATTGGCGGGGTTGGCAGGAGCATACTCTTCTGACCCATCCGATTCTCCTTTAGGTGGGCAGACTGTTGTGCCGACTGTAGGAGTAGCAGGTGGCGGGCAGCCCTTTAGCATAATACAACCTATTATGGCTTTGAATTACATTGTTTGTCTGGAAGGTATTTATCCAAGCAGAAATTAACCCTATTTATTAACCTAATTATCCAAATCTATATGGAAGGTACTATGTCAGAAATCCGCATGTTTGCGGGAGACTTTCAACCTAAATCATGGTTTTATTGCCAGGGCCAGACTTTGGCTATTAATACGAATCAGGCACTTTTCAGCCTCCTGGGAACAACCTATGGCGGCAATGGCGTCACAACTTTTTGCTTGCCTGATTTGCGTAGTCGTGTACCGGTAGGTACCGGCACTGCAGCGGGAATTACCACATATCAATTGGGACAGGTAGACGGAGCGGAACAAGTTACACTTAGTCTATTGAATCTACCTGCTCACACCCATGGGGCAGCAAGTAACAAGCTTACCATCAGCGCCGTGGGTGATGGTGGAAGTACGGGTGCGCCCGGTGGCAATAACCTTGCATCCCTGGCCGGTTTGTACTCCTCAGATACACCTGATTCTGCTTTGAGATCTATTACGGTTGCAGCTAATCTTGGCGTCGCAGGAGCGAGTCAACCCATGCAAATTTCGCAGCCATATATAGGAATGAATTACGTTATATGTATATACGGGATTTTCCCGTCAAGGAACTAAAATTGTTTATAATCAGACTTCCGGGTTCCCTAATGGCTGTACAGGCCGTTAGGGATTTCCCGCATTAATCACTTGTATGAAAATAGGTTTACTTTTACCCCGCTCCGTATTATACCCATCTATAGCTTTTGACCTGCACGACGGGTTCAGGGCTTATTTGAAGAAAGAGGGGCTGGAAGCGAATTACCAGATAGTAAGTGTCAATATAGGAGTGGGCGCAAAACATGAGGAAATATATGCCAAATGTGAACAGATGCTGTTGGATGGAGTTGATATTGTGGTTGGTTACATTAATCCGATTGCAGCTCAGTTCATCCATCCTTTATTTGAAACTTCGGGCCGTAAATTGTTAGTGCTCGACAGCGGATATCATTTCCCTCCGTTTGCAGGAAAATTAGACAACGCGTACTTTATTTCACTCCAGGGAAACCTTTGCAGCCGCGCAATTACGCGCAAGGCAACAGCGCAAGGGCATAAGGATTTTGCTTTTGCCTGTTCATTTTATGATGCCGGATACCGCATTCCTTATTCTTATGCTATGTCAGTAGCAGAACAAGGTGCCAATATCTTGTTTAATCATGTGGGGCCGCTTAAAAAAGCAGAATTTACATTGCAGCCGTTGGCAGAATATTTGGATAACAATGAAGTGACAGCTCTTTTAACCAGTTACTGTGGCGATATGACAGAAGATTTCTTTCGTGAAGGTCAGCGATACGGGCTTTTTGCAAGGCACAGTGTTTATGGCACCGGATTTATGGCTGATGAAGGATGGATTTCCAAAATTCCTCATTCAGGCAATGATTGGTATTCCGCCGTACCCTGGTCATTAAAATTAGATACACCGGAAAATAATGAATTTGTTGCAATGCTTGGAAAAACCGGGCATGGTCCAAAGGCGAACTTATTTTCCTTATTGGGCTGGGAAGCTGCCCAGGTCATTGTTGGCACCCAAAACCTTTCGGAAGATATTGCCGATGGATATTCATATAAATCTCCAAGAGGTGCTGTATATATAAATCCTTCAAACCGCTTTACCGAAGCGCCTGTTTATTATGCTACAGTTACTAAAGATGTGGCAACCGGTAATGGTTGCCAGGTGGACGTTATTGAAGTGGAAGGACTGGAAGAAGACCGTAAGGCTATGGACAAAAACATACTGGCAATGCTGGACGAAACAGCAAATTCCTGGTTAAATTCATATGCCTGCTTAGATTCATGAGTAATACGTCTCATATAGCCGTATTGTGCAATAACCGTATGGCTATACCTGCTATTCAGGCTTTATATAATATGGGGAAGCTTTGTGCTTTAGGCGTACCCGAGAATAATACGGATGTTCTGGATTTCTGTAAGTCGTTATCAGCTCAGACCGGTATTCCGCTTATGCTGTTGCGAAAGGAAAATCTTAACGCACAATTGGGAGATTGGCTTAAAAAGAAATCACCTGATTTTGTGTTTACAATGACTTTCCCATGGAAGGTGCCTGAAGTGACCTGGCAAAGCCATCCGGGCAAATTCTATAATTTTCATTATGGTTTGTTGCCTGAAATGCGCGGTGCCGATCCGGTATTTGAATCTATTCGTCAGCAAAAACGGGAAACCGGCATTACAATACATACTGTTAATGGTGGGATTGACAAAGGAGCCATAATACTGAAGCAGTCATTGCCTTTAGAATCTGATACTACTCATGGATTACTCTGTACACATCTTTCATATCTGGCTGCGCGCATTTTGCCGCAGCTCATAGGTGTGTTACAGGCCGGATTATCAGGTACTGACCAAAATGAAGCCATGGCAAATTATTACAGGCGCCCCGGCCCGTCGGAAGTCTGCATTAATTGGAACGCGCAGGATGCTTCATCTGTTAAAGCTCTGGTCAATGCCTGTAACCCATGGAATAAAGGAGCTTATTCGCAATGGAATGGATGGCATATCCGCATTGTGGAAGCATCAGTAAACACAGAGGCTCTGCCGGATGTATCTACTACTCCGGGTACTGTTCTCGCAATCGACGCTATGAATGGGCTTATCATTCAATGTAAAGACAACACGCAATTAAAAGTTAATATCATTTATACAGATGAAGGATTTATGAGTGGTTACCGGCTCGAATCCTTCGGCATAAAGAAAGGACAGATTTTTACCAATTTACAAACAAACCAAAAACCAATCAATGTATGAAACGATTCCTACACCCACTTTTTAAAGCATTCCTTGCAGCAGTCATGCTATTGGGATTTGTTTTGAACGGGTCTTCAGCGAAGGCCCAAACGACGCTCTCGGCAGGCGGTATTATTTTTACTGCATTCAGTAGTAATGCAGGTGCAACTATCGGCGATACCGTTTCGTTTGTTTTGCTGGTACCTATTTCCTCAAATACTCAAATTTCATTTACCGACAGAGGTTATACCGGCAGTGGCTGGGTTGCAGCAGGCACTTCTGAAGGAGCATTAACCTGGACATCGGGAAGTGCATTGCCAGTCGGAACAGAAGTTACTATTGGTGGTGGCGGCACGAGTGCTACTGCTTTTACTATTAATCCCAGCACGGGAGTCAAAACAGTAAATGGAACCGTTGCACGTACAGATGGTACCATGGCCAGCAATGGCTTCAATCTTTCCAATGTAGGTGATCAGATCATAGCTTTCCAGGGAGGTAGCGGAGTAGTCTCGAATTCCGGTGTTACGTTGATTGCCGGAATTCATTATTTTTACTGTACCAATGCAGGTAATAATACCACCATTGCCGGCTGGGATGGGTCAGCATGTGCAAGCAGCGTCAACGGTAGCGCTATGCCACCGGGATTGACAGGCGGTACAAATGCTTTCTGGACCGGTAACCCGGGAGCAGGTATTTATCTGTCAGGCCGCTTTAACTGTTCGAATGGCGCACCTTTTGCCAATGTAGCAGCTTTGCGCACAGCAGTGATGGATGCGAGCAAATGGACGATGAGTACCAGCTCTTCTGCATTTTTAGGAGCGCCTTCAGGTTGTACTTACATTTCCACCTGTACCACTCCGGTGTTTTCGGCGCAACCGTCCAGCGGTACTATCTGCGCGGGGGCCAACACAAGCTTTACTGCCACGGCTTCTCCTGTTACATCTTATAAATGGCAGGTGAATACAGGCAGTGGCTTTACAGATATAACAGATGATGCCACTTACTCGGGATCTGCTACTAATACACTTTCTATAACAGGTGCAACGGCCGGTATGTCAGGCTACCAGTATAAAGTTATTGCTTACAATAATGGTACATCCTGTAATACTTCTTCCAATACTGCAACGTTAACCGTTACCAGTATTACATCTTCTGTTACCTCTCAGACTAATGTAAGCTGTAATGGTGGCACCAATGGAGCTGCGACGATTTCTGCAAGCGGCGGTACGGGCACACTTACTTATAACTGGACTCCGGGTAACCCTACGGGTGATGGTACCGTTTCGGTGTCTGGTCTGACTTCTCAAGTATGGACTTGTACTATTACGGATGCGAACAGCTGTACCAAATTACAGACTGTAAATATTTCACAGCCTACTGCTATTACTTCAAGTGTTACCTCTCAGACAAACGTAAGCTGTAACGGTGGTACCAATGGTTCCGCAACTGTCACAGCAAGTGGCGGTACGGGTACATTGACTTACAGCTGGGCTCCAAGCGGTGGTACTGCAGCAGCAGCGACAGGCCTTTCTGCTCAGGTATATACGGTAACTATTACGGATGCGAACAGCTGTACCAAATTACAGACTGTAAACATTTCACAGCCTACGGCTATTACTTCAAGTGTTACCTCTCAGACAAACGTAAGCTGTAACGGTGGTACCAATGGTTCCGCAACTGTTACGGCAAGTGGGGGTACAGGTACATTGACTTACAGCTGGGCCCCAAGCGGTGGTACTGCAGCAGCAGCGACAGGCCTTTCTGCTCAGGTTTACACAGTAACTATTACGGATGCGAACAGCTGTACCAAATTACAGACTGTAAATATTTCACAGCCTACAGCTATTACTTCAAGTGTTACTTCCCAGACAAACGTAAGCTGTAACGGTGGTACCAATGGTTCCGCAACTGTTACGGCAAGTGGGGGTACGGGTACATTGACTTACAGCTGGGCTCCAAGCGGTGGTACTGCAGCAGCAGCGACAGGCCTTTCTGCTCAGGTTTACACGGTAACTATTACGGATGCGAACAGCTGTACCAAATTACAGACTGTAAACATTTCACAGCCTACTGCTATTACTTCAAGTGTTACCTCTCAGACAAACGTAAGCTGTAACGGTGGTACCAATGGTTCCGCAACTGTTACGGCAAGTGGTGGTACAGGTACATTGACTTACAGCTGGGCTCCAAGCGGTGGTACAGCTGCATCAGCGACAGGCCTTTCTGCTCAGGTTTACACAGTAACTATTACGGATGCGAACAGCTGTGCCAAATTACAGACTGTAAACATTTCACAGCCTACAGCTATTACTTCAAGTGTTACCTCTCAGACAAACGTAAGCTGTAACGGTGGTACCAATGGTTCCGCAACTGTTACGGCAAGTGGTGGTACAGGTACATTGACTTACAGCTGGGCTCCAAGCGGTGGTACAGCTGCATCAGCGACAGGCCTTTCTGCTCAGGTTTACACAGTAACTATTACGGATGCGAACAGCTGTACCAAATTACAGACTGTAAACATTTCACAGCCTACAGCTATTACTTCAAGTGTTACTTCCCAGACAAACGTAAGCTGTAATGGTGGTACCAATGGAGCTGCGACGATTTCTGCAAGCGGTGGTACCGGCACACTTACTTATAACTGGACTCCGGGTAACCCTACAGGTGATGGTACCGTTTCGGTGTCTGGTCTGAGTGCTCAAGTATGGACTTGTACTATTACGGATGCGAACAGCTGTACCAAATTACAGACTGTAAATATTTCACAGCCTACGGCTATTACTTCAAGTGTTACCTCTCAGACAAACATAAGTTGTAACGGTGGCAGCAATGGAGCTGCGACGATTTCTGCAAGCGGCGGTACCGGCGCATTGACTTATAACTGGACTCCAGGTAACCCTGCAGGTGATGGTACCGTTTCAGTAACAGGATTGTCAGTAGGTGTTTGGACTTGTACTATTACAGATGCCAATAGCTGTACCAAACTACAGACAGTTAATATTACGCAACCTACAGTATTGAATCTTACGGTTTCGGCTGATACAAATATCTGCGTACCAAGCACAATTAGCATAAATGCAACTGCAACAGGTGGATCAGGCGGATATACTTACAACTGGACCCCGGGCAATTTAAGTGGCGGAACACAATCTGTAAGCCCTACGGTTACTACCAATTATATAGTTACAGCAACAGATGTCAACAGTTGTACTAAGAAAGATACCGTTACAGTTTCTGTAGGCGGTGTATTGGCTCAGTCAAATCAAACAAATACGGTTTCTGTTGACGGTGCCGATACAAGCAGCACCAACGTAGTAATAGGCGGCCTGACTTATATGTATAATGATGAGTGTAAGACGCTGGCTTCCGTAAAGCAAAATGCCTCTTTAGGTGCTTTGTTGGGTTATGTAACGGTAGTTGATTCTGTTCCTGTTTATCAGGGTAGGCCGTTTGTTTCCCGTTGGTATCAGATTACGCCGCAGAACAATGGAGCAGGAAGTGTAAATTTATATTTCACACAGCAGGATTTTGACGATTACAACGTTTATGCTACTGCCCATAGCTTCCCTAAATTGCCTCAGAACCCTACCGATCAGGTAGGTATTGATTCATTGGTAGTTACAAAAGTAAGTGGAGGAGACCTGGTTGCAGGTACGGGTACACGAACTTTAATTCACCCGGACAGTGTAAAATGGAACCCTTCATTGCATTTCTGGACTGTTTCATTGACAATACCTTCTTTCAGCCAGTTCTATGTTCATACCAACAATACATTAGGCACGCCGTTATATGTAAACATCGGTTCTTTCAATGTAAGGAAAGAAAATGGTGTAGCTGGTTTGTATTGGACTACTCAAAGTGAGATGGAGAATGTAGGTTTCGATATTCAGAGAAGCATGGATGGCAAAACTTATCAGACTATAGGTTCTATAGCCTCTAAAGCTGTTAATGGTAATAGCCAATCTGTGTTGTCCTATAACTATTATGATAAAGTGCCGTTTAACGGAATGAATTTCTATCGCCTGGCAGAAAAAGACAAAAAAGGCAATATTGTTTATTCTGACATTCGCACACTTAATTTTGATGGAAAATCAGACTTCAATTGTTATCCTAATCCGGTTAAGTCTCAACTGACAGTTGAATACAACTCTGCTAAAGACGAAGTGATGAACATACGCGTTACAGATGTAATGGGTAAAGTAGTCTTGACTCAGGAAATGAATCTTCAGAAAGGTTTCAATAAAACCGTTATGGATATGTCAGGTCTTGGCCAGGGTATTTACAATATGACCATCATCAGCAACTCAGGCATGGTTTATACATCAAAAGTTATCAGGAATTAATCCTCCCCGGTAATTTGAAAATAATAAAGTGGCTGTTCAATAGAACAGCCGCTTTTGTTATGCGATTACCTTAAACAATTTTTAATTATTGTTGAACATAAATTGCTGAGTGAAGCAGCAGTGTCATCTATGCTTCCTGCTCCTTATTATTATCGTTTTCTTCTTTCGGTTTTTCATGCCTGCTGCCCAGCCCGATAATGATCCTCGCACTTTTATATTCACTCTCAAAATCCTTGTTGTTAATATTTGCCATCAGTCTGTCCATGTTATAGAAGCTTTTCTTTATCAGTTCCATCAGCTCCTTTGTACTGCGATGCTGGTTCTTTACTGCTACCTGAACAGTTCGGGGTTTCGGTATCATGGCCGCGTAAGCCTCTATCATCTCACCGAACAGTTCTATCTGTTCCGGAGTCACATCATAGTCATTGAGCGAATCTCCTGACTTTTTGAAAACATCATACACATATTGAAGCTTAGCGGCAAGTTTATTCCCTGCCATTCTTTTTAGCCTGGTTGCGCTGTAATCCAGTTGTTGCTCCAGCTCCAGATCATTTTTCTTTTTGGCATACACGAGTGCGCATCCTGAAATGCTCATACATAAGGCAACGACCTTTTCCTTCAGGTCAGCCTTGGTTTTTGTTGAGCCCTGGCTTCTTTGTTGAGCAAGTACTCTGCTCTGCTTCATTTGTTCCATCAGCTCAACGCTTTCGTTGACCTCCTGCTTGAATCCTTTGTTATCGCCCCATAAATGCCGATAAGTATTCAATACCTCGTGGAAGGTCTTTGCCATCCTTACGTCATTTTCTAATTTTTTTGACATAGTTAAGTTTATTTTAATTGGTGAAAATTTCACCTGTTTGATATATATCAAATACCGTGCCAGAAATTTCTGCTTTTTTATAAATAATTGATAATTAATTAAATAAAATTTTAAGACCTGATATCAACCTAATCAGGAAGGTTTGCGGAGGATGTTTTCTTATATGAATTAACATAATATTTTGTTTAGCATAACTATAAGTTTATATATGACTATGATATTTGATAATATTTATTCATAGAACATAAAACTAATGCTGATGTAAATCAATTCATTTTTCTATAAACATTCTAAACCAAACCTTTTATTATGAAACGCCATTACAAACCGGCCTTTGCTGCTTTTATTCAAAAAGCATTTACCTCAATTGCGCTTATTATCGCCTCTGCTACATTCGCCTCTGCTCAAAACTGCCATACCAATACTATTAATATCAGCACAGGTATAGATCCCGCTACAGGAGCCGCGCTTCCCGGCGGCAGTCCGGATCCGGCCTGGAAGGTAATAGACCGTTCACCGGACCTGAATATTGCAGTACCATCATTGGGTCCGACACCTACCCCTGCCGTTGTTAACACCAATACCTGGAATATTCAGTCCGCTCCGCCACCCAATAATTCAATTCCCAGCGAGTGGATCACCTTTTATAATCCTACTACCTGGTACACTCCCGATTCAGGCGGCGTTTACTGGTTTACGCTGGAACGGGAATTCGTTCTTTGTGACAGCACCACCCTTATTATAAACCCGCTCGACTGGGCGCGTGATAACTATATATCCGATTTTCGTATCGTATTAAAACCCTCTGCAATAGTCCATACGCTGGCTCCTGATGATCCTCCTGTCACTATTCCGTCCTCCTGGACCAACTGGAGTTCTATAACAGGTATATCACTCCTTTCAATGCCACCGGGTACATATGCCATACAGGTTACCGTACACGACTTTCCAAGTCCTAACCCCAATCCGCATGGCTTTCACCTGCGCGGTACTCTTTCCTCTACAAACAATGCTTTTTTGAAACCGGGCTATACCAGTTGCGATTGTACAGACAGTACCGTAGGCTGCCACCTTGCAGATCCAGGTTCGGGATACACCGTAATAGATGCTTCTTCTACCATTATCAGTTCAAGTCAGGTATGGGGCAGCAAGGTTTTTGTTACGGGAGGTAACCTTATTGTAGAAGGTAATAATACCATATTGGATGCAACTAATTCCGATGTTGTATTTGACGAATGTTCCGGCCTCGAAATAAGGAATGGCGCTTTATTAAGGGCAAACAATTCTGTTTTCAGGCCATGTATCATTAACAATGCATGGTTAGGTGTAAACATAAAGACGGATGGAAATATTGTGGAAGAATGTACTTTTAAAAATGCGCTTGTTGCATTGGAGCTAACCGATACGGGAACTGCCAAGATTCATAATAACCTGTTCCTGAATGACAATAAAGGCATACGGATAGAAGGTGTATATAATTACCCTTATGCCATTACCGGCAACAGGTTTGTGATAGATCGCGATACACCTGTGTTTAGCACCTGTGATTCAAATTATTATTACAGAAACCTTATCGGCATAGAAAGTATCAATTCTTCCCATCTTGAAAATATATCCCAGAACAGCTTTGTATCCAGTAATATTAATAACCCCAATACGCCTCCATACAGTACTTACAGGGGTATTTATCTTGAAAATTCTTATGCTAACATCACCGCCAATACTTTTACCAATATGTATAGGTCAATTGATGTGGTTGCCAATACGGGTGTTTGCGATATTGAGAATAATAAAATGGAGGTAAATGAACAAACCTACGGTTCAGATGCGCAGATAGCCGTTTCAAACGGCTATGCGCCTGTTACTATATTCAACAATGAAATAAGCGACCTGGCAAATAATCTTTCATATAGCCATTATGCATTTGCAGCAATTTATGCCGAAAGCCAACAATATTTAAATGTCAGGAACAATACGATCAAAGGTTTTGACGACGGCATAAGTTTAGATTATGTGAACAATTCTATTGTTGCAGAAAACAATATCATAGACTCAAGGTATATGGGCATATACAATGCTTACTGTTATAACCTGAATATTAACTGCAATGAAATTGACCTCGATTTTGACAATTATTATCCCGGAACCAACTATGGCATTTATGCTCATGCTATTGATAACAGCAGCACCATACACAGCAATTGCATACTGGATACGAGAACAGCTATGGAATTCTATTATTGGAGCCCTTTATCATTACCTGTTATCCGTAATAATTTTCTTTTCAATTACGAAGATGCAGGGATTAGTTGTTTCGGTTATTCCGGTTCCACTATTGGTTCTCCAACAGAAAAAGGGTTGAATACCTTCTACCGGAATTTCAACAGCGCTATTGATGTCTACAGCGATGCGTTGGCTATTGATATTTATGATAACTACAATGCCACCAATAATGTAAATGTCATTTCACACGGCGGCAATTACCATTCCACCGCTTCCTGCGCCAAACAGACCGACCTGAGCCAGTACGTGGCTGATCCGAAGCTGGTATGTAATAACTACGATTCATTGTTGTATCCTTTATACCTGCTTAGCGACGGTTCCATGGGCATCCATGCAAACAGCGACTACAAGATACAGGGTAATGTACTTACAGCCATCAATGCCATCAACGCTGTTGCAGGTTCAGGCAGACAAGAGGAAATACAAAAAGCATATAATAGCTATCGCGGCATGGGAACACTAAGCGATAATGAAAAGCTTATGGTGGATTATACCTATGCCCGTGCAACAGGCAATATTACAGGTGCGGCAGCAGTACTCCAAAGTTTCAATCCCTCTGGCAATAACGAAAAAATATGGGCTGTTACAGAGAAAATAAAACTGGATCGTCTGAAGGGCATCACTGTTTCAAAAGCAGAGTTGCAAAGCCTTGCACAGCAATTTACCAAAGACGACAAATGGATAAACCTGCTGCAAGGTATATTGGTGTCTAATAACTTAGCGCCCGACCTGTATTTCAGGCATCCGGATATTACTACTCATATTCTGGACAGGCCTGTTGCATCTGCTAACAGAAACATACAAGTATATCCTAATCCGGCAACAGACCAGTTAAATGTCAAGTTTGACCTGCTTGAAGGTGGCATCCATGAAATGGTGGTTACCGATATAGTTGGTACCACAGTACTAAAATCACATCTTGAATTTGATAAAGGCATTATTACCTTAGATATAAGTTCGCTTTCCGCCGGTGTTTATATAGTTTCTATACCAAACTATTTGGGAAACAAACAAGTGGCAAAGTTTATTAAGAATAAGTAAGGTCGTTTTGAATATACCTGAAGCCTTTCCTCAAAATGAAATAAAGCTCACGCAATAGTGTGAGCTTTATTTTTGTGGTCATTTGAAATCTCAGCATTTCGTCCAAACATAAAAATTAAGATTGATATAGCTTTTAGATTTCAAGTCTTTTTAGTTTTTAAATTAAACATTTTTTGCCTAATTATTCATGGTACTACTTTGGTGGAAGCTGACATTATAAAGAAACGTTTTTCAGCAAGTGGATCTATCTGCTACCAATGCGGTGCAGTAGGGGCATAAGCCCTCGCCCCAAAATCATACACATTCAAATCAAAATTAGATTCCTGTTCCTTAGTCGTCAGCTTGTTGGTTCCATTCTGCATGGGCGTTGTATTCAGCGTTAACCCGTACAGATAATAATGGCATTGAACAGGAAAAATTAATGCGTTGCATCCCCATCATACTTAGATGGTGGATGAGC
Organism: Taibaiella lutea; assembly: GCF_008629695.1. Lineage (GTDB taxonomy): Bacteria > Bacteroidota > Bacteroidia > Chitinophagales > Chitinophagaceae > Taibaiella > Taibaiella lutea. The sequence continues at coordinate 451,471 of NZ_VWSH01000001.1, read as the reverse complement.
TGCTCTATAATTTATTTTGTTAATAATATTCTTTGTAAATATGCTATCCACTCTTTTTAAATAAGGCATATCATCATCGCTGTCAACAATTACTTTGGACTTATAATACAACGAATATGATCTTCCTCCTACGACCTCGCGCCTTCTTGAACTCTTAACTTGATATGAATCCAAACCTATTTTATTAATTAAATTTCCCCAAAAGCTTGTTGACAATTTGCAAGAATAACCATCGTATTTTTTGAAGGCAAACGTGTCATAGTTCATGCTAAAACTCTCTGCAATATTTTTAGGGGTAATTTCATTTATCTTAATAAATATTGTGCTATCACATTTGTAGGCAGCTAAGCTCCAACTGGTATCACTATTATTTCCAAACTTATAAAAGACAAGAACTAAATTTTCAGGATTCCCACCTGTAGGGGAAAATGACAAATTACCATCATGTCTGAAAAGAGACTCTCTGTCAATTAGATTGTCATTTTTTATAGGTATTTTAGATTCGTTATTGTTTGCTAAACTATCCTTAGGTGAGCTATGTCGAATTTCGCTTGTATTATTACAGCCAAAAGATAAAATAATAAATACAGAAATCAGAATTATTTGATTTTTCACGTTTCTTAATTTTTTAGGAATTTATAATGATAGTAACTTTTTATAGAAGGAATACTGTAATACTTTTCTGCCAACTGGTCAATTGAATTCCACCTTCCGATTGTCATATTAAAGTTCCTCGCTCCAAAATCATACACATTCAAATCAAAGTTAGATTCCAGTTCTTTAGTAGTAAGCTTATATGGTTGCGGATTGGCTCCATTCTGCACCGGCGTTGTATTCAACGTTAACCCGAATGGATAATGATGATCCTCCTCCAACACTTCGCTTTGATAATTCTCTACATTCAGGTTGTAAAACCATACATCCTTGCCTATGCTCTGGTTGTCGATGCACATCGGCAAATATTTAAACAACCGAACATTACAAAAATGTCCGGCTGCTTTTTGTTATAATAAATTCTGTGAACGTTCTGCCGGATTTATGATACCATTTTTAAGTAACGTCAATTCTGAAACATTACTCATTACACAATATTGAACGGCCGGAACGCTCGCACAAGCGGGGGACAGTTATGTTTGATATCGTACTCTAAGTACAGGAAAACTCACCACGCAACCCAAAAATGATTGGGGCCAGTTAAGTATAAAGCTTCTGGTCCATCATAAGCTTCATCTCGCATATCTACAATTAGATTATAACTATTGTCAAAAATTAGCTCTGCTTTTTCATCGCTTTCTTCCACGGCAACAATTTTTAAGCCCTTTACATCGGCAAAATCCTTTTCAGATGGCAATATTGTAATTGGATTATAAATGTTTAAAGTATAATCATCAATATATAATTGAAATGTTAATTCAGTTTTTATATTATCGGGGTCATCTTTATCTATTTTTCTTGCAATAACAGTACTTGTCGTTATCACAGTATTTGTTACAGTCTTGCCAATTAATCGTTGTAGATAAGTTTGTAATTCCATTATTAATTATATATTAATAATCGCGTTGAGGTGGATTTACTTGGCATGCACCTCATGGTACATGTGCTTCCTGCTTTGATACAGCCTTGTGTATTTTCATATTGTTCCAGCCCAAAATGTTTCTCCAATTCAATACCCTGATACTTGTACGGTTGTCTTGTCAGCAAATTATTGGGCGTGGTGTTTAAACATAGTCCATACGGATAATAATGATCCTCATTATACAACATTTGGACTAATAATACATCTTGAATGTCATGTATCTATTCGTGCCTGAAATTTCAACCGATATCAAATAATAATGTTCTGCCTTTTCAAGTATCTGATACCTGTATTTATCTCCGGGTTTGCTATAGCCTTTTCTCGTAACATTATTACTTTCGATAAACTCTATATCAAACTCGCAGTCGGTTACCCAATTAAATTTCAATTTTGAATAAGAGCCATCTTTAAATTTGTCAATCCAAAATCCATTTTCAATAGAGAGGTTAACAGTATCTCCACTTGCTTCTATGTACTGATATTTTTTATAGTCAAGAAAATGGATACAAGCTTTCTTGCCCAACTTAGTTTTAGGCTTTTCTGCAACTTCTTGCCAATCGCCCTTAGGAGAATATCTTCTATTGATGATATCTTTAAATTCCCAACAGTTTCTTTGAAGTCTAAAATAAATGGCATCAGATATTCCTTCTCGTTTGTCACTTGGATAGTTGGATAGAAAGGGGGTTAGATGTTTTTGATAAACAAAAACTATGATTGCAGAATCAGACATTTTCTTTGTTTTCTTGACTGTTTTGCATATTTCGCTCACTAAAGAATCTTTTTCTTTGTCAGTTTGTCCAAAAGAAGTTGAACTCAAAATTGATATTGAAACTACTAAAGCTATTCTTTTCATTGGTATATTTTTTTTAATGAGCGGCAAGATTGAAATCCGTTTATTTCCGCCATTTCCAATATGACCTATTAATAATAAAATAGTAAATCAACAATAAAAAAACTCGCCAATCAACCGGTGGAAGTACAATTCCTGCTATTTTCACGCTTGAGTTAACTGTAGTGACAAATAATGGAGTAAGATTAATTGTGGCAAGTACTAGGAAAATACCTGTCAATATTATCCCATATCTGAATTTTAGAAAATAAACAATCATGTTTATTCCAAATGCCAAGGCTATATATTTAATAGTCGATGCATAATGATAAACACTTAACATTTCATACCAAGAACATACCAAAATGACACCAATTGCCACAAACGGCGTTAGTGCTAAAAACTTTCTTTTATCCATATTGCTATAAATATTATTGTTGTCCAAAGTTTACAAATACGGAGTTAGTAATACTTTGCTTTCCTTGTGTATATTCTATTCCCATCCCCATTTGAAAACCTACGTTTTTTCCATCCGAAGTAGCTGTTGCCGTTGCATTTACAGTTGTTGTCTTTGTCCCTGCAGAAGCACTTACCCCTACTTCCGTTTTTCCATCTGAACTTGTAGAAAGATTCCCTCCGACAACAATTCCTCCACGAGTATTCACGGAGCCTTCAGCGCTAACAGTCGTCGTTCCTTCCTGATTAACCGATGTTGATATGCTTCCGGTTCCCAAGGACGTTTTCACTTCGACTTGTGTTACAACAGCCGCCTCGGACTCTGTTTTCGTAGTAAAAAGTGGCGCCGTGTTCCCTTGATTGGTATTACCCGTCATGATAAAGTTAATCGTTTCCCCAAAGTTGGGCCGTACCGTTTTGGTGAAAGTTGCAACTGTTGATGTATTAGGTCCAATATCTGTTTTGACCTCTGTCTCAGCACTAAAAGTAAGAAGATTATCAATTGAGTTGGCCAAGCTTTGAAAACTAGCTTTTACCTCTCTCCATGCTGCATCATTAATAAGTTGCGCTTCTAGCCCTTCCAACTCTACTGCATTAACAACCTTATTTTCACTAAAAGCATACGTACTGTTGTAAACATATTTTTCAGAAAGAGGATCTATCTGCCAAAATCTTCCAATCTGCGGATCATGTTCCTATACTTAAAGCTGTATATGTTAATCCCAAAATCATCTTCATGTCTTTGGTTCTGGAATTTAAAATCATTCAGACTAATACCTGTCTGCATGGGAGTCATATTCATCGTCAGCCCGAACGGATAATGATGATCCTCCTCCAACACTTCGCTTTGATAATTCTCTACATTCAGGTTGTAAAATCATACATCCTTGCCTATGCTCTGGTTGTCGATGCACATCGGCAAATATTTAAACAACCGAACATTACAAAAATGTCCGGCTGCTTTTTGTTAAAACAAACGCTGAAGGTTACCGGATGGGATGAATAATTATATCCGTTTTTTTATTTGTGAAGTTACTTTGGTAGTATTGAAAATAAGGATTTTATGATACCATTTTTAAGTAACCTTAATGTGAAGCATTACATGATAATTTAGTCTTTCAAGTAAAAAATTGCTGGAGGCAGATGATATATTCTTCCAAGTTTGATCGTAATGTCTAATATGAAAAAATTTGAAGAACCAAATATATATTTACTCAAGTCATCAGGGATCTCATCTTCTTTTGGCAACGCTATTTTAAACTTTTTGAGATCTCCGTCATCAAGGTATAAAATATTTGCTTCTACAATTGGAATTCCTAAAGATAATTCAGTGTTGTATAAATTAACAGAAAACCATCGGTTCTTGAGTTCACTCCTATTCAATGTGTCACCACTTTCCTTGGTGCCAAATTCAACAGTAAAAGTAGGATCTACAAACCTAAGTTTCTTTTCAAAAATCAAACCTGTATCTTTTCCGATTACTTTATATGCTTTCAATATTCCAAAAGGATTCTTGTACTCATACAATGTAAAATCATTGTCGTTTTTATGCAATGGGATATCATTATACGTCATTAATATCGTATCAGAATTCTCATACTGGAAAGTATAAGGGAAACACTTTAAATATTGGCCATTTGCAAATACATTGGTGCACTTTATATTTTGTGCGTCGACAATACTATACGTTGCACATAACAATAAAAATAAGAAGTATTTCATATGTTAACCTATATATTAGTTCTGGCAAGATCATATCAGCTACTACTTTTAAGTCAACTTCGGCATGGTTGGCTTTAGAAATAATAAACGATTGTAAATAGTTAATCGTTTACATAAAAAACAACAGGCGGCAAATGGTTAATCCATCCAAACTTAATGGTGACATCCAGTATAAAGAAACTTGAATTGGAATCGACTACATACCTAATAAAATCATAAGGAAGGTCGTATTCTGTCGGAGTTCCTAATTTAACTTTTTTAAGTTCCCCATTTTCTGGGTATAATAAATAGGCCTCTTCAATCGGAATACTAAATGACATCTCATTATTAAGTAGATAAACTGAAAACCACTTATTTTTAAATTCATCTCTACTTATTGTATCACCACTCTGATGTCCCGCGAATTCAATAGTAAAGGTAGGATCCACAAATCTTAGTTTCTTTTCAAAAAATAAGGCTGTGTCTTTTTGAGTTACATTATACGCTTTTAGCATTCCAAAAGAATTCTTTCTTTCATAAAATACAAATCCATCTCCATACCGTTGAAGAGGAGCATCGTTATACGTCATCAATATTGAATCAGGATTTTCGAAATAAAATGTATACGGGAAAAATTTTAGAAAGTGTCCATTTGGAAACACGCTAATACATTTGTCATCTTGTGCATTTGCAAAAATGGCCGTTACAGTTAAAAGAACAATCAATAAATGTTTCATAATACTATCCTTTAATACTAGGGTCTGGTGAATCAGGAACTTTAATGTCGAATTTGTTTTGATTTTGCACATCAATCATGATTTGTTGAATCCAGAAATACGCATCGGTTTTACCGGGTTCTGGTATAAATCCGTTAAAGATTTCCTTTTGGGCGTGTTGATTACCATATCTTTTTTCCGTTTCTTTCCCGTTTGCATCCAAAGCTGGCTCATCGTCAGGCCCAAAGTCTTCCATATATTCATTAATCAAGATACTAACTAGATTTACCAATGCTACCTTTTTTGCAAGGGGGCTTTTAGCATTTTCTAAAGCCATAAAAAGTCTTTCATTCAATTGAATAGGCGTTCTGTATGACGTTCCATCATCGTTTTCATTATAACCAAAATTCAGTTCGCCGTCTCCAGGATCTCCATTTCCTGATCTTCCGGGTGCCATATTAAGTACAATTTCAGGCCCATTACCAAAAGAAAATGCATTTTTGATTTCCCCTTTAGTAAGTTTCATATTTCTCGCATTGTATTTGCTATAGGGGATATTGGCATATGTAGTGTTGTTAACCATCGCATTTAAATTTCTGTCGCTTGCGACAACCTCCATAATATTACCACCCTTAGTAATGTCCGTTTGTGTAAGGTATTTATAGGCTGTCGGATAATGTTGCTTAATATAATCTAAAGTAGCTTTGCTGAACTTAAAATTACCCTGAACGTCTATATATTTTACCGGATTATTACCGGCATAACAGTATGGCGATTCTCTGTGCGCTTGTTCCGCAAACGCATCTATTTGATGCCAAACTCCTAATTGGGGATCTTGCATTCTCGCACCATAATCATACATTTCCAAACCAAAATGTTTTTCTAATTCCTTTGTATTGTACTTATACGGTTGTCCTGTCAGCAAGTTATTTGGCGTTGTATTCAGCGTCAACCCGTACGGATAATAATGATCCTCTTCCAATACTTCGCTTTGATAATTCTCCACATTCAGGTTATCAAACCATACATCCTTGCCTATGCTCTGGTTGTCGATGTACACCAGCAGGAATCCATTACCCGGCATCGTAACACCACCATCGGAAATGCCCGTCTGGCCGCTCAGGTCAACGGTATTGCTGCCGCCTGTGCCTATATTCACCCACTGGTTAATACCGTTTACATTTTTCGCCACCTGAAAGCTGCCGCTGTGCGCCATGTCCAGCTCCAGCTTGTCGTTAAACCAAAGATAGTTCAAATGCGCTTTCGGCGCATCAACATCGTTGTTGCTGCCCGTTAAAGTTGCCAGCTGCGATGCAAGGTTGGGATTGCCCAGTGCCTGCTGCATCAAAGACGCATTCCGGGTTTCGCCGAATACCTCACCCGAAGGCGTAGCGCCGCCCATCAAGGTAGCTGCCAGCGATTCTATAAGCGCACTTGTCCCTGTTTCATCGCTTTGCGTATAGTCGCCCTCATAAAAGGCGCTCACATTCATGCGGAACTTGTCGCCCGCCCGGGTCTGCAATACAATGGCAGTGCCTACGCGGTGCTCTTCCTCGCCGCCGTTCAGCCTTGCCGCATACTTATCGTCCGGCGAGGTGCTGCCTCCCTTGATATCGCGCACGCTTGCAACATTGTCAAATATCAGTTCTTCCACATTGGCCGATACCAGCTCATAAGCCGCAAGGTAATCCGCATCAATCGGTTTGGAGGTAATGGTGCTCCTTACATTGCCCAGGTGGTCTTTTACAAAATAATCATAAACAAATTTGGTCAGGTAATCTCCTGTCTGGTTGCCATTGGCATCCTGAACGGCAACCGCCGCCGGCCTTGCCCTGCCTTCTTCGTTGAGTACGTACTGCAATTCATTGTCCTTATATACAAAGCCACTGGTGTAGTCCCATGTTTCCAGTGAAGAGGGTGGAACGGTCTGTCCCGGAGGGATATTGCTGGGCCCGGTGGCAAGCACCCTTTTCTGCAGCCTGTTGCCTGCCGCATCATACACATAGGTAATCTGGCCGCTGTCAACGGTAATAACCTCCGGCTTGTTCAGGTAGTTATAGGTAATGGAAGTGATATGCTTGTTGTCGTCCGTTACCATATTGCCGTTGGCATCATAATGGTACTCCACCGCAGCATTGGCCCCATCCTTAAAGTCAGGCAGGCCCCATCCCGTAGTAGTTGCGGCTGCCACGCCATCCGTTACTTTTATTAATTTATTGCTGTTGGCTTCATAGTTATACGTCAGCTGATCCATCATTAAAGAACCGGAGCCGCCTATGGCAGGCGTTACCATCTGGTTCATCGACTGGATATTGCCGTTAAGGTCATAGGCAATATTGGAAGCTGTATAGTCATAGCCCTGTGTTTTGCTCCAGCCGCTGCCGTCATACTGGTTGAACTCCGCATGGTTCAGCCGGTTCAGGTTGTCATAGCTGTAGCCGTAAGCCCTGCGCTTGTTCCTTTCGCTGCCGCACCAGGTAATGCCGGCTATATTGCCATTGTAAAGTTTGCTTGCAAAGCCCTTGTCATAATAAAGGGCTTCGTCAAAGAGGGTATCGGTATTATAATTGCGGAAGGCGGTATAGTTCAGGAAGCCTCGTATGTTGTAGGCATTCAGGTTGAGCCCTGCCGTGGTCTGCTTTACCACATTCCGGCCCAGGTGGTCGTAGTCGTAAAAAGCAAGCTCGTAGTCTATGCCGTTGTTTATCTTCTGGGTATGCTTCCATACCTGGTCATTGCCGCCGGCAGCGCCGAGGTTCCGCTCAAAGGTATTTTCCAGCCTGTAGTCGGTAAGCAGGTCTATCGCCCCGCCTGCAGGTATAGCCACTGCATTGGGGTTCTGGTGCCTCAATATGTTCTTGTACAGCATGCCCTGGAAGAAGTAGATATTGCTGCTGATGTCAAGGCCGCCCTGCAGGTTCTGGCTCTGGGTCTGTATAAGCCTGTTCTTGTCATCATAATAGTTGACCGATACCAGCCAGTTGTCCCCGTTCGGGTCCGCAGGGTCCATGATGCGTACCTTGCTGCCCGTTGGCAGCCCCCTTGTCACAAGCGATGCATTGTCAGGTGCTGCCACCACCGTATTGTTGGCAGGCAGGATAATGCCTGCAAATTGTGCATTGTCATAAGCAAAATTGGATAAATCGCCCTGCATATAATCGTCGTAATAAGTATAGGTCAATAATTTGCAATAAGGAAGGTTGGATGGGGGATAAACATGAAAAAGGCCATAGTTGCAGCTATAGTAAAAAATGGAATTATTCTGGAATACGCTGCCATCCTGCTCTATGATAGCTACCATTTGTGTCCTCGGTGCGTCAAATTCGGCAGTTCCGGTAGCTGTAGGCCTGTCCAATGCGTCATAAAAGGTAAAAGCCCAGTAATGTTGACCCCTTAAATTACCATCCTGATAGAATACCTGCCGGTCCCTTTTGTCATATACATAATACTCTACTTCTTTGCCGGGTATCTTCTTTTCTACCAGGCGGCTGCGCCCGTCATAAAGGTACTGGTAGCAGAGCCCCGACAGCTGTGCTGCGCTTACGCTCCAGGTATAGGTAAAAGTTCTTGTACTGCCGGATATATTATAGGCCATCGAAGGCTTGCAGGCCTCCGGCGGCATCACCACCCTTTGCCTGCCCAGGTCGTCATACACATAAATGGTATAGGTATAATTGTTGGGGAACATGTTTGCAGGGGCCGATGGTACATAAGGCGGAGCAGTCTGTTTGGTATAAAGGCTGCGCTTTATGATGACCTTGCCCTGCTTGTCCTTTATCTCCTCCGTTACCTTTCCGTCTTCGTCTGTTACTGCCGTTATATACAGTTCCCCTTCCGCATAATTGCCTACGTATTGCGGCAGGTCGCCCATATTATTGCCGATGGTAAAACGGGGGAAAGCGCCTTTGGCAACATAATAAAAAGAGCCCAGCAGATAGGTGCCGTCTGCATTGGTCCTGTAGTCATAAGTTACGCCACGGCTGCCGCCCACCCAGCTTTTGCCGGGGGCCATTTGCTTTACCACCCTGTTCAGCGGTGAGTTGTCAAATTGCGTCATGCCGTAAGGCTGCTCGTCAGCCCCTGCCTGTTCATAGAAGCCTCGCATCTGCGTGCTGTCTTTCAGCTTGATGTTGCCCGGCACATAGCCGAACACGAGCGTACCTGCTGTCGGTGCGGCATAAGGCAGGTATTGGTAGGTCTCGCGGCCCAGGCTGTCATACACATGCACGTTTACAAGGTCGTTGCCCTTGGCATGGCCCCGTTTCACTACGGTTTGTAAAGGCCTGCCCAACCCGTCAAAGTAATCGGTGCTTTGCCTGCGGTAAAAAGAACCCGTCAGCGACTGTACAGGCTGGTCGGGTACAATAGTCCGTATATAATTATACTGGTCATTGTTGTTGTTAAGGTCATGTATGCCCGGGTAAGTAACGGCGCCCGTGGGAAGAGTACTGCCGTCAGGCTTGTTTAACGTAGGCGCCACAGTCTGCGCCTGCGCCTGTATCCCGAGTAAGAAGGCAAGGCAGCATAAGACTGCTATGCGACAGGTAAATCGAAAAAGTTTCTTCATAATCATACTGATTTTATGCTTGTTTGAAGTTGCAGAACTGAGGTCGCGGAGCTTGTAAAAATGCGGTCCGGCTCCGGCCGGTAACGGCAGGCAGCATGGAGGCGGAAAATATTTTTGTATCCTATACGCATACACAGAAACCTTGTTAAAGGGCTTTACAGCCCGTTAAAAAAACAGTTTATCGGGCGTGGTCAGCTCCCGATACTAAAAAACAGCCTTGGAATATTGGTCAGGAGACCCGGAGAAGAAAGGTGACAGGCATTCATTCTTTTGGGTTGCGATAAACAAACACAATGGTTATATATTATCAGCAATAAAGGTAATAATATATTTCTATAGATGAAATTTTTTTTGCTCTTTGTAGCAGGTAGTTAATTTTTTTATTTGAAATATGCAGCTCCATTCAGAAGCAAAAAAAAATCTCAACGTTTTATATGGTTTGCTTTTAAATACCATAGCATGTTTCTGATTTCCGCACTTTGTATCGCTTTTCAGGTAGTATGTACTGCTTTTCAAACAGTATGTTTTCGTTTCAGCTGACAATGTTTCAGGCTCCGGTCTGTTTGTATTCAAAATTAACCGTTATGCTTTTAAGCCGGAGCGCTTTGTTTGTCTCTAATGTCTGTTTGTATGCGTCTTACCTGTTTTGTACAGGTATTTGTTGTTTGTGTTCCGCTTTCCGGATGCTTTGTCTTGCCTTTCAGGCTTTATGTTTCCGCTTCATACCGCTATGCTTCCCTCGTCGGCTGACAATGCTTCCGGTTTTAGCTCAATTATTCAAAAATTATAATGAAACGTACCGAAACAATACTACCTCAAGCTTTACATTTCAATAAAAAATTGCCGGTGAGAGCATAATCCCACCGGCAATTGTCTGTATTAAATTACAGTATTAAGCTCCTATCAAATCAACGCTTCTGTTTACAAAGTCCGTTAAATCAGCGCCCGTAAGCATTCCCTGAGATAACAATGCAAGGTCAAATGCCTGACGCGCAAGGCTTTCCTTTTTAGCAGCATCGCTTTCTTCCAGCATTCTGCGAATCAGTTTATGGTTGCCATTTACAGATACTTTATAATTATCAGGAAGATTGCCGTAAAAGCTCATCATACCGCCACCGCCGGTTTTAGCCATATCTTTCATACGGCGCATAAACTCGTCCATGGTAACAGTTACCGGTAACTCTTCCGGATTCAGACCAATCACATCTACATTCATGGTAGTTTTGTTGATGGCCTTTTCAAACAATTCCTTCACCTCTTTGCTTTGGTCCTCGCTTAATACACTTTCAACCGTAATTTCCTTCGGAATCAGGTTATCTATAATATCGGCATCCACGCGTTTTAATTGCGTCTTTTCCAGTTTCTGTTCCAGCTGGGCAATAAAGTGTGTATCAATCGGATGATTCATTTCCAGAACATCATAATCCTTACGTTCAGCGGCTGCAATAAAAGTATGTTGCTTCGCTGCGTCGTTGCTGTACAGATAAATAACGTTCCCGTCTTTATCCGTCTGCAATTCGCCTACCTTGTCTTTATACTCATTCAAAGTGAAATATTCCTTTTTTACATTTGGCAGCAAGACAAAATCCTTTGCTTTGTCGTGAAATTTCTCTTCGGTAATCATACCGTATTTCACAAACAAACCGATATCAGGCCATTTCTCTTCATAAGCCTTTCTGTCAGCTTTGAATAATTCGCTTAATTTGTCGCCTACTTTTTTCGTAATGTAATTGTTGATTTTCTTCACATTGCCATCGGCCTGCAGGAAGCTGCGGGAAACGTTTAGCGGAATATCAGGACTGTCAATCACACCATGCAATAACATCAGGAATTCAGGAACGATGTCTTTTACCTCATCTGTAATAAATACCTGACGGCTGAACAATTTGATTTTATTGCGTTGTATTTCAAACTCATTTTTAACTTTCGGGAAATACAATACGCCCGTCAGATTAAACGGATAATCCACATTCAGATGAATCCAGAACAACGGCTCTTCGCTCATCGGATATAGTTCGCGGTAGAAGTTAAGATAATCTTCATCTGTCAGTTCAGACGGCGATTTCGTCCAGATAGGCGTTGTGTTGTTGATGATATCGTCAACCGTAATCTCTTTGTATTTTGGTTTTCCTTCTTCATCTTCTCCGTCAGGCTCTCTTTCTGTCTTCGTGCCGAATTTAATAGGCACAGGAAGGAAACGGCAATATTTATCCAGGATGCCACGCAATTTGTGTTCATCTAAAAATTCTTCTGAATCCTCATTGATATGCAGGATAATATCAGTACCTCTTGTTGTACGGTCGCCGTCCGTAATTTCGAATTCCGTACTGCCGTCGCAAGTCCAGCGTGCAGGTTGCGCACCTTCCTGATAAGACAATGTATTCAGTTCTACTTTATGGGCAACCATGAACGCAGAATAGAAGCCCAAACCAAACTTACCTATGATTTCATTGGCATCTTTTGCTTCCTTGAATTTTTCCATGAACTCAGTTGCTCCTGAAAAAGCTACCTGGTTGATGTACTTCTTGATTTCTTCAGCAGTCATACCGATACCGTGGTCGCTGATGGTTAAAGTCTTCTTTTCTTTATCGAAAGAAACTTCTACCATTAAATCACCCAATTCTCCTTTAAATTCACCCAGAGAAGAAAGGCGTTTCACCTTTTGAGTGGCATCAACAGCATTGGAAACCAGTTCACGAAGGAAAATTTCGTGGTCGGAGTATAAAAACTTTTTAATAATCGGAAAGATGTTTTCCGTGTGTATGGATATATTTCCTTTTTCTTGCATAAGGTTTCTGAGTTTTAATGTTTGAACTATCTCTTACTAATGAACAAAGGTTATTCCAAACTCATTATAGTTGCCAAATTGGCATTTTTTGCCTTATAATTCACATGCTTCGTGAATGTTTTGCAGTATTTTTTAATTTGACTGACATAAATTCAAAAGCTTCGGGGTTTTAATCCATCATCAATTTTTGAGTTGTCGTACATCTCAAAGATGTCCGGCAACTCAAAAATATACGACTAATCCATTTCCTAATGAATTGATAACGGCAGCAGATTTTCAGCCTTCGTGTAAACTAATGAACAAGTGTTCAGTCATAGTATCAGCAAAAGGGAAAAGAGAATCCTGGATTATTAATCTTAAATTTTTAGACAGATGAAAAAAGTAATGATCGCCCTGTTTTTATTTACAGGCCTGGCTTTCAGCCAACAAGCAAATGCTCAGTTAAGTGTAAGTATCAATATAGGAAACCAACCTGCATGGGGACCAAGCGGCTATAATCATGCAGACTTTTATTACATCCCATCTATAAACGTTTATTACGACGTCATGCGCAATCAATATGTTTATATGAATGGCAACCGTTGGATTTATGGCGCGCAATTACCTCCGAGATACCGCAACTTTGATTTGTACAGATCTTATAAAGTAGTGGTCAACCGTCCAAATCCATTTATGCAAAACAGGAACGACATTGCCATGTACGGCAGATACCGCAATGTATACAGTCAGCCAATGAACAGAGACTGGAATAACTACAGGAATTATGGCAGAGGCAATAACGGCAACCACAATGGATATGCGAATAATGACAGACATGATAATAACAGAGGAGACAGAAATAACAGAAACGATTGGAACAACAGAAATGACCGTGATGATCATGGTCGCGGACACGGAAGACACTAAGAATGGGTAAATGGTAACAGAAAGCCGGGCTTTTACAGCCCGGCTTTCTTTGTGTAAGACAGATAACACAGAGGCATTAATTGACTTATATCCATGTCGTAATGAGGTAAAAAAGTGGTAAATTTGTAAGAGACAATCAGGCGTTTTTAATAAAGCCTTTTTGATAATACCCATCTCCGAATATTTCTAAAACCATTTTGAAATGAAATCTGAAATATTAGTTTATACCGCCTTTACAGACACTTCAAGAAATGCATTGCAATACGCATGTGCATTATGCTCCGAAAGAAATTACGCAATTGTCCTTATCCACAATTTTGATGCGCCGCTTAATTATGCTGCCGATGCACTGGCATTTGGAAGCATTGAAGAAAACATACAGAACACAGAAGAAAAACTTGTTGCAGAAAAGAAATGGGCTACAGATAATTATCCTGAAATCTCCATTATACATCGGCTGACTTACGGCACAAAGGAAAATGCAATAAAGGACCTGATGGAAGAATACAGCCCGGAGTTTTTGATTACAGGCGCACCTGAAAGCCAGGGTGAATTCTGGGGTTGGAACGATAGTTTTATAGATATTCTCCATCTGATTCCTATTCCTGCCTTAATTATACCCAAAACCGTTTCTTATACGGCTATAACAAATATGGGTTTCGCCTGTGATTATTTCAGTCCGCTGACATCTTCACAACTGGATTTTATAAAGAACCTGATGCAGAATGAAAATATACAATTGCATATTATTCACGTCAACATCCCCAATAAAAAGAACGAACATCAAAGGCTGTTGCACAAACAACAACTGGAACAGGACCTTGCCGAATACACTCCGATTTATGTATCTATTGAAAATTCAGATGTAGTCGCCACCATTATAAATTACGTAAGGGAACACGACATTCAGTTATTGCTTGTCATTCCACGTACGCATGGCATGTGGTACAGCATATTCAATCAAAGGCATACCAAAAGATTGACACGGATAAACAATCTTCCAATTGTTACACTAAAGGAGTGATCCGATGAAATAGATTTTTGAGATTGGAGAAAATCTTTTAAACAAAATTCCGCTCGATAGGAGCGGAATTTTTATTTGGGAGCATCTCCCTTCTTGTGGATATGTGTTTTGTTCTGATGATTGCCGGGCTTCTTACCTTTAAACTTATTCTTATTGGTAGGATGATGCTTATGTCCGCCCGAACTAATGACTTTATAAACAGGGCCTTCTCCAAAACCTTCCGGCAAAGGCACCTGCTCCAGTTGGCGTTCAATTAATTTCTCAATAGCAGAAAAACGGCGCATGTCTTTTTCATTCACAAAAGTAATGGCCGTTCCCGTGTTTTCCGCTCTGGCAGTACGACCGATGCGATGCACATAGTCTTCAGGGTCGGGTGGGACATCATAATTCAATACCAGATCAATACCTTCTACATGAATACCTCTTGACAAGACATCCGTCCCTACAAGCACATTGATTTTCTGATTCTTGAAATCAAGCATCAAAGCTTCTCTTTCTTCTTGAACCAAATCGGAGTGAAAGGCTTTGGCATTGATTTTGGAACGGCGTAATTCGCCTTCCAGCCGCTTTACATTCTCCTTGCTTGAAGAAAAAATAATAACAGATTTATAATTGCCCGTCTTTAAAATTTCAAGTACAAGTTTATGCTTCTGTTCATTATGCGCTAAATATATCAATTGCCTGATACCTGCTGCAGGTTTGGATATAGCAATAGTGATTTCCTCGGGTTTATTCTGTATCTGTGCTGTCAGCTTACGTATGCGGGGTGGCATAGTGGCGCTGAAACACAATGTCTGCCTGTCTTTTGGAAGGGCGGTTACTATTTTAATGATATCGTCATAAAAACCCATGTCCAGCATGCGATCGGCCTCATCCAGCACAAGGTGTTTTATATGCGAAAAATCCATGCCACCCATCTGCATTTGAGCTATCAATCTTCCCGGCGTTGCAATAATGATATCTGTTCCTTTGGTAAGAGCCTGTTTTTGCTGCACCCAGCTATGGCCGCTGCCGCCGCCATAAACCGCAATGGATTTTACATTCAGGTAATAACCCATAGCTTCCACCTGTTGGTCTATCTGAATAGCCAGTTCGCGTGTAGGAACCAGAATAAGCGTATTGATGCCGTCTGCAGGCATGTTCATGATTTTATGCAACAAAGGCAGCATGAATGCGGCCGTCTTTCCCGTGCCGGTTTGTGCACAGGCAATCAAATCTTTATTTTCTAAAATAAGCGGAATAGCTTGTTCCTGAATAGGAGTCGGTGTTTTGTAACCCATGGCATGAATGCCATCTAACACATCATCATCTAAATTAAAATCGTCGAATATCAATGTAAACTAAATATTGTTTTTAATAAGGATTGCTTTATTGCAACCTGTTTTATTGTGGTCAAAGGTACAAAAACTAAATGCGAGCAAAGGTTTTATTGTTTTTTGCGCTATAGTGTTTCATAAAATGTGGAAATGGATTTATTGTCCGGTTAAAATCTCATGTAATTAAAGTTTACCGAAGTCAACAAGAATTGTACTTGTTATATCAATTTCAAATTCTGAAATTTTACCGGAATATTGCTTGCTAAATATAAAGTTATTGTCAACAAATTTTTGCAATAAAAACGAACCACCGGTTAATTTAGAGAACCTGCAGGTTTTATTGCTTTTAAAATCAAACAGTCTTAAATTCTTAATTACATCATCATCTGTTTTAATACTATCCTTATCCAAAATTGTTCTGTTATATTCTTCAATTATTAAAAGCTTTCGTTGTTTGCAAATAAAATAGTTATTGCTAAAAAGCCCGTGATCAAACAAAGTTTGATGGTGATAAATTTTATAAATGGCATTCCAATGGTCTGCTTTTATAGGAACTAATTCGGGGTGAACGGCATCATGAAATTGCAGTCTTAAAACATTCCCGCTGTCAATATATAGTTGAATATTATCCATTCTATGTCGTCACTATTTACTTTCATTCACCTTCCCGTAATACAACAAATCCACAATTTCACCAGCAGTTGTAATATGGTCGCAGCGGATAAGTCCTTCCACCTCAAAGCCGCATTTCTCTGCAATTCTCCTTGCAGAAGCATTACTTGGATGTGTACGAAGGAATAATTTCTTTATACCGAATTCATGGAAGAAATAATCGGTTGCCAATTGCAGCGCTTTTGTTGCAATGCCTTTACCTGCATAGTTTTCATCAAAGAAACAGCCTAATTCCGCTTTCGGAATGTTCCAGGAAATCCTTTTCAGATCTATATAACCAATGAAGGAATTGTCCGTATTGTCAATTATAATATAAGGAAAATAAGTTCTGTCTGCTGCTTTTTGGACGTTCTCACTAAGAAAGGTAGCAGTATCTTCCAATGTATGTGTTTTAGAAGTTGTTCCCGCAAAGTAATCCATCAGCCGGTGTCTGTTTCTTTCAATCATCCGGAAATAAGGATGCAAATCATCGTTGGTCAATAATCTTACGGTGTAATTATCAAAATTCATTATGTATTGTCAGGTAATTAAAGGATTTATTAATAAAACAAAAAAATCGTTTGGCTTTTACACCAAACGATTAGAATTATTACAATTTCGCAGCTTGTATTCTTAAAATCTTCCTATTCTTCTTTTGAACACGCATTTTTTCAGGCACCAGTTTCAGTATTTCATCCATCAGGGTTTGTAATACCGTAAGCCTTACAAAATGATCGTTCGTTACCAGTGAAATCTCGCGGACAGGCTCTTCCCCATCAAAATAACGGACATTGTCGGCCTGATCTTCATTGAATTCAAAGGTTGCCAGTTCCGGAAGAATCGTTACGCCGCCGTTTTTATCCACCATCTTGCGCAATGTCTCTACATTACCCGATTCGTATTGATAAGGACGGTCTTGTTGCAGCTTCTCTACATGTTCACTGCAAAGATTCATAATCTGATTACGTAAGCAGTTGCCTTCGTTCAGCATCCAGATGCGTTTTAAATCTATATCTTCAGGCAAAACAGTACGTTTTTTCAACGCCTTTTCATCCTTTCCGAAGTAAGCCACCAGTGATTCGTAGAATAAAGGATATTCCTTGATATGGTTTTCTTCCAATGGCGTACTTAATAAACCACAGTCAATTTCATCATCTTTCAGTTTGCGGATGATGTCTTTTGTCTGCAATTCCGTTACCACCAGTTTCAGCTCCGGATGGGCTTTGGCATGGTTTTCCAACAGTTGCGGCAATATAAAAGGAGCCAGTGTAGGAATAATACCCACTCTGAAACTACCTGCCACAGTTCCTTGCCTGTGTTGAATCAGCTCCTGTATTTTGGCAGCTTCGGCAAGGATAACCTTTGCCTGCTTTACGATTTCCTCACCAACCTCTGTAGTTGCAATCGGATGTTTATTGCGGTCGAAAAGCCTGACATTCAATTCCTCTTCCAGCTTGTGTATCTGCATGCTTAAAGTGGGTTGTGTCACAAAACTTTTCTCTGCCGCTGCAACGAAACTTTTGTACGTCGCAACAGATACAACATATTCTAATTGGGTTATGGTCATAATATCTTGATTTTTTCGTGGAAACAAAGATAATAGATTGTAGCTTTGCACGGTTTAAAATTTACAGGAATAATAATGGTTACGAACGCTTTGGAGATAATTAAGGGCTGGATTGGAAGAGAAGTGGATAATTCGCGCTCCCCGGCAGGTAACTGGATGAAGCCAAGACTGGAAGCCGCAGAGAAAGGAAAAATAGAGATTTCCGTTTTAATCAGGAAGGAAATGTGTAATCCCTTTGGCAATATTCATGGCGGCATGATGTCTCTGGTTATAGACGAAGCGATAGGCTGGGCCATTGTTTCCCTTGAGGCGGAAGGACATTATACCAGTATTTCATTGAATATCGATTTCTTATACGCCGCAGCAGAAGGCGAGCGCATTACTGCAAAAGCCGAAATCATCAGGCATGGCAAAAAGATTATCAATTCTGAAGTACATGTATATAATGAAAGCGGTATATTGCTTTCCAAGGCAACAAGTAATCTTGTTTCAACCGGAATGAAGATAAAACCGGTGGGGTAGTGTTAGTCGATAGTGATTAGTTGTCAGTGGTTAGTAAATCGGTAGTAGTGGCGGATGGATCATGAATGGAGAATAGTAATTAGTGGTCAGAGAATAGTTTCAATACTATCGACTATCAACTAACGACTAAAAACTCCGGATTTTTACTTTTAAATTTTTACTTTTTATTTAATCTATGCTTAACGGTAAAAAAGTAGTGGTGGTGTTGCCCGCTTATAATGCAGCTTTAACTCTGGAAAGAACCTATAACGAAATTCCTTTTGATATAGTGGATGAAGTTGTGTTGGTGGACGACCATAGCAGGGATGAGACTTCTGAAGTAGGGCGCAGACTGGGCATTAAGCATATTGTAAGACATGAAAAAAATAAAGGTTACGGTGGCAACCAGAAATCATGCTATACCAAAGCAATGGAATTGGGTGCCGATATCGTAATTATGCTGCATCCCGATTACCAATACACACCCAAGCTGATTCCTTCCATGTGCTATATCATTGCCAATGAATTATATCCTGTGGTATTAGGTTCCAGAATATTGGGCAAAGGTGCATTAAACGGCGGCATGCCCATGTATAAATATATTTTTAACCGTTGCCTTACCTTATTTGAAAACATACTGATAGGCCAGAAGTTAAGCGAATACCATACGGGATACAGGGCATTCTCCGGTGAAGTTTTGCGCAATATTAATTTCATGGCTAATAACGATGACTTTGTTTTTGATAATGAAATGCTTTCCCAGATATTCATGAAAGGATATGAGATTGCAGAAATTACTTGCCCTACCAAATACTTTGAGGAAGCCTCCAGCATTAACTTCAGCAGAAGCGCAAAATATGGCATGGGCGTATTGCGGGTTTCGTTGCAACACCGTTTGCATAAATGGAAACTGGCTAAATACAAAATCTATCAATAAGCTATCAAACAGCAAATTTCCATGAACCGTTGGCTGCTTACCTTTCTTGTTACATGTTGTTTTCAATATAATGCCGTAGCGCAGGAAAACGGTGGCTGGAAAGGTTTTGGCATAGAAACAAATTTCACCATCGGGAAAATGATTAAGCATACGCCTAAATTCACAGGGCCTATTCCCGACCATAGTTACTCTTTTGAACTCAACCTGATAAAGAAAACTTACGGACAGAAAGACTGGCAGCAACGGAGGCATTACCCGCAGATTGGAATTGGTTTTTACTACAATAATTATAACATGCCCGATGTTTACGGACAGGCATTCGGTATTTTTCCCAACATACAGCTGAATATTATAAAAGGAGACCATTTTGAATGGACGGTAAGAGCAGGCATGGGCGTAGGTTACGATACCAGACCTTATGAACGCGAACCCAACCCGAACCTTGAAAATGTTGCCATTGGCGGGCACTGGAATAACATAAGCCCTTTCTCAACCGATATACGTTGGAAGGTAAACGAACATTGGGATTTACAGGCAGGAGTATGTTTTTCGCATGTATCCAATGCAGCTTTTCAGCAGCCGAATCTTGGTATCAATATGTATGGCGCACATTTTGGCCTGCGTTATTTTCCTGTTACATCAAAACCGGAACTGATCAAACGTACTTTACAGCCTTTAAAGAACAGGTGGTTGTTACAGGCACGTTACAGTATGGCTTTTATAGAAAGCAGTCCGGCAGACGGGCCTCTTAATCCCGTATATACAGGTGCCCTTTTTGTAAGTAAAAGATATTGGAGCAAGAATAAAGTATATGGTGGTGTGGATTATACTTATAACTCGGCGAAATATGCCAAGTTGAAAAGCATCGAACACTTTCAGGGACAGGAATACAAAGAATCGACGCAGGCCGCCGTATTCCTCGGTAACGAATTCCTGATTGGCCGACTCGGTATTTTGTTTCAGGCAGGTTATTATCTGCATAAGATGGATGAACAGACAGATAATATCTACGAAAAGCTCGGAGGCAATTTTTATTTAGTGCAAAAAGAGAAAGGGCCATTAAAGGAACTTTTTTTTACAGCCCTATTAAAAACACATGCCGCTACTGCCGAGTTTTTTGAAATGGGCATCGGGGTTGGATTTTAATAGATTTATACTGTAAATAATATAGTACAAAAGCATATTAGAAATACTTCATTCCGGGATATGATAAGGAGGAGTATAATAGGTGTTTCAAAAATGTTTTTAGCACAATCACATTGTCATTCTGAGGAACGAAGGAACTCTTAACGCTCCTAAACAAACAGACCTCTTACAAAGTATCATCATGGAACAAGCAGCATTGGCAAAGTTATCGGCTATTATACCACAGATAAGTGCTGTGCCGGGATTGGGACATCTTCCGGAAGCAGCTGTTATAGCAGCGCATCAGCAGGTTCCGCTTACTTCCATACGATATAATCCCTGCAAGCTTAATTTTTCCCAGCCAGAATTACCGGCAGTACCCTGGAGTAGTTACGGAGTTTATCTTACAGAACGGCCTGTATTTACATTAGATCCATTGTTCCATGCCGGTGCTTATTATGTGCAGGAAGCTTCATCGATGTTTGTGGAACATGCTTTTAAAAATACCGTTCAGCGTGGCGAAGTGCCTTTGCGCGTATTGGATCTTTGTGCTGCGCCGGGAGGGAAAAGCACCTTGCTGGCTTCCTTGCTTCATGAGGAAGATTTACTGATATCCAACGAAGTGATACAAACGCGTGCATCCGTATTGGCCGAAAACCTTACCCGCTGGGGACAAATGAATACCTGGGTCAGTAATAACGACCCGAAGGATTTTGCAAAACTGCCGGAATATTTTGATGTAATGCTGATAGACGCGCCTTGTACCGGTTCCGGTTTATGGCGCAAAGATGCAGATGCGCTTGACGAATGGTCGCGGGATCATGTAAAGCTTTGCAGCGAAAGGCAGAAAAGAATATTAGCCGACGCCTTGCCTGCATTGAAACAGGACGGCGTATTGTTATACGCTACCTGTTCTTATTCCGCCGAAGAAAATGAAATGGTATGCGACTGGATTTGTGAAAACATGGGCATGGAATCATTGAAAATTCCTGTAGAAACAGCATGGAACATAACCGAAACCGTTTCAGAAAAACACCATGCGGCCGGTTACCGTTTTTACCCCTGGCAACTGAATGGGGAAGGTTTCTTTCTGGCTGCTTTCAGAAAGAAAGAGGCCGCAGAACAGGAAGAACCTGCACGTAAACAAAAGAAACAGCAGCAGAAAGGCGGCAATCCTAAGGCGAAAGATGAAACACAACGTTGGAAAGCCTGGCTGAACAATGATTTTGCATTGATAGAAAAGAATGAAGAATGGTATGGCATACATGCCGCGCATAAAAAGGACTATGAATTGCTGCAACCTTTATTAAGGATAAAGAAAACAGGTACTGCATTAGGAAAAATCGCAGGTAAGGACATCATACCTGATCATGAACTGGCGTTGAGCATTCATCTGTCGGGAGATGTGAAAAGGGTAGCGGCCGATAAGGAAACGGCTTTGTTGTTTTTAAAGAAAGAAGAAGTACTGAAAGACAATCCGGTGAAAGGCTGGCAATTGCTGACTTATGAAGGATTAGGTCTGGGTTGGGGAAAATGGCTGCCCAACAGGATGAATAACTATTTTCCGAAGAACTGGAGGATAAGGATGGAGCTGAGGTAGCTATTGACTTTAGCTTTTAGTTGTCAGAAATTGGAATATGTAATTTTATCGTTGCGTTATTGCCCCTGAAGTTTAGATACTTTGGGGGCATTTATTTTTTATGAAACGCGGATTACGAATAATCGGGAGTGGTTTTTGAATAATCAGGTCGGGGGTTAAAATAATTGAAACAGAAGATTCCATAATTAAAAAGGAGGTTTTAATAATGAAGAATAAAGTTTCAATAATGAAATTTTAAGTTTAATAAATAGAATTACAGGTTTAAAAAACGAAGAAAAAAGTTTTAATAATTGAAACGTAAGATAAAATAATGGCAATGGAGGTTTAAATAAATGAAAAAGAAGTTTATATAAATGAAATAAAAGTTTGCATAAATGAATGGAAAGTTGAATTATTAAACTCAGTATTTGCCAAATAAACGGGATTTTTAAAATTATAGCCACATTCCTCCAAAATTGGAATGATTTTTGATAGTATATCAGTATCGTCTTAATAAATTTAAAATCAGGATATGATAAGACTAAATCTGGATCCCGTATTTACTGCAAGGGGCATAGAACGGCCCTATTACTTTTTGACACATAACGGGTTTACACATAATATTGCTAACCTGTTGATTGCAGGTAAACAGCAAGGTATCAATTTTAAATATCTGGAACGGCTGTGTACTTTGCTTTGGTGCGAACCTCATGATTTGTTGCTGTGGGAACCGGCAGACGTTACCAAAGTACCGGCGGATCATCCGCTGCGGCCGTTACTGCATACGGGTGACAAGGAAAAGAATTTCAGAAAAATGATGTCGAAGGTGCCTTACAAGAAATTGAATGATATTTCGGATGTTTTGAAGAAAGAGATTGAGGAGTAGGCTTGTTAAAAGCAATCATTTATTTATTGCCAAGTTAGCAAATAATATAAAATATGAAAACAAAATACAGTTGCCTCAATCACATTCTCATGCTGACAAAGAAAGCATCTTGTATATTATTTTTACCCTTTAATTGCGCAAACATAAACACTCACAAATGATAATCAGGGAAGCTGTAATAAGCGATATCAAACAGATGCAGGAAGTAAGAAATGCAGTTACTGAAAATGCATTATCAGATCCAAACCTTGTAACTGACAAGGACTGCGAAGTATTTATAACTGAAAGAGGGAAAGGATGGGTTTGTGAGATGGATAACAGGATAGCAGGTTTTGCTATTGCAGATCTGAAAGAAAACAATATCTGGGCTTTGTTTTTACGCCCGGAATGTGAAGGCAAGGGAATAGGTAAAAAGCTTCATGATACCATGCTTGACTGGTATTTTACACAAACAAAAAACAAGGTATGGTTAGGTACCTCGCCCGATACAAGAGCCGAAACGTTCTATAAAAATGCCGGATGGAAAGTTATAGGAATGCACGGAAAAAATGAGCTGAAATTTGAAATGACCTTTGACGATTGGATGAACAGAAAAGTTTCATCAAAATAGTTATATCATCTGGATAGAAAAAAATATACCATGAAAGGTTAAATGTTTTTTGAACCAATGGTATTGAATGCAAAATTAAAAATTGAATGAATCTGTTGACCGAATAAACAGAATGCCGTAATTTGAGGCATGTAAAATACATATTCATACACATGAGCATTAATCTCCTGCCGATTGCAACCGTTACAAATTCAAGAACCACACCCGTTGATGATCATTGGTCCGAAATCATTTCTGTAATTGAACTTGAAGACCATATCCCCACAGAAGCTTTCAACAACATAGCCGATTTCTCACATCTTGAAATCATCTTTTATTTTGATAAAGTAGTCGATAGCAGCATTGTTTTTTCAGGACGGCCGAGAGGAAACCCCGATTATCCTTTGGCCGGTATTTTAGCACAAAGAAAAAAAGACAGGCCTAACAAGATAGGCTTGTGCACTGTTGAGCTTTTAGAACATAGCGGCAGAACCATCAAAGTGCGAAACCTTGATGCAATAGATGGTACGCCCATACTGGATATAAAACCCGTTTTTAAAGAGTTTCAACCTGAAGGAGAAATTAAACAACCGGAATGGGTTGCAGACCTGATGAAAAATTACTGGCAATGAGAACCCTGATGTATTGCTTAATCCTTGTCATCCCGTTTTTGACAAGCTGTTCAACCGCAAAGAATAATGTTACTAATGGAAAAGAGGTGACCGCCGAAACGTCTTTAGATACATTGACGTTGTTTGATAAAGCGCGGAACAGGCAAATTCCTGTTGCATTCTATGCTTCCAAAGCCGCCGGTATAAACAAAAAGCAAAGAGTGGTTATTGTCAATCATGGATACGGGCAGAACTATGGCGGCAGTTATTTAAGTTATTCCTATCTGTCAGCCTACCTGGCTGCAAAAGACTTCTTTGTAGTAAGTATTCAGCACGAACTACCGACAGACAGTTTAATACCTTCGGAAGGTATTCCTCAAATCGTAAGAAGGCCGTTCTGGGATCGTGGTGCAGACAACATCTTATTTGTAATTAATGAATTAAAGAAAAGCCATCCAAATCTTGATTTTAAACACATAACGCTTATCGGACATTCCAATGGTGGCGATATGACCGCATTATTCCCGCAAAAATATCCCGGTATTGCTGATAAGATTATTACACTGGATAACAGAAGAATGGCTTTGCCGAGGACAAAACATCCGAAAGTGTATTCCCTGCGTTCGAGCGACCAGCCTGCAGATGAAGGTGTGTTGCCAACAGAGAAAGAACAAAAGGAATTTGATATAAAAATTATAAAGCTGCCCAATACCATTCATAATGATATGGACGACGATGCCACCGAACAGCAACGCAAGGAAATAACGGATTATGTAATTGGCTTTTTAAATGATTAAAGGGCGACATTAATGCCAGCCCTTTAATTGCTTATAAATATCTGTCTTTTAGCGGTTCAACATAATCTTTTGTGTGTCGGATGTATTGCCGTCACTGAATTTTAAAAGATACATACCATTGCTGAAAGCGCTGAGATCAATGAAATAATTATCTTTTGCTACATGGCTTAGTTGTATCTTCTTAAGCAAAGTACCCGTTATACTATAAATCTCCAGTTGAATATTCCGTTGCTCTGCAAAATTAAATGCAATGTTTACTATGCCCGTTGTATTTGGATTAGGATAGATATTAATGCTTCCGTTTAAATCTTTTCCTTTAGCCTGCGTGACTCCTGTTGCCGGTACATTACAGTTGGCCTTCACCGGATTCAGTGTTATCGCACCTGTGTTGACCGGGTCGAGCCAGGGTTTTAATTTACGGTAAGCCGAATCGCCATCTATGCTGTAATCCCAGTCATAGCTTATTTTGCTGAAAGCGGCATACTTCATATAAAAAGCCTGGCCGCCTTTTGAGTTGATGGCACAATTGTTGTCGGGATCGCCTGCTACAGAAGCAATGCCGATAGTATAACCGTCTTTGTCAAACAAAGAAGAACCTGACGAACCTTGTTCAATGCCTCCCGTATCTATGGAAGTAATTGCCCAATGTGTGCCGGGCCCATCAGAACCACCGGCCTCTCCATCAGGATCTATGTCCTGATCTGTGTACAGTTTTTTAATGTCAGCAGCGGCATGGTGAAAACCGATATATTTCTGAGGCGGGTTAAGGTGCGCAGGCATTGTGGCCGAACGGTTCCATCCGTTTAGATAAGCATCCCAGGAATCAGGAATTGCTGCTTTAGGCTTCAGCAACATAAAGTCGCCATTTATATGAGGCTCCGCGCCATTTACATAATTGGCACGTGCTACAAGGTTAACGCCATTCAAAGTACTGACAGTTGCCGGAACAGTACTGTTACAGGATTCCTTTTCAAAATTGAAACGAATCAGCATATATCTGAATGGAATAGCATCGACATTGCTATTGTTGGCCAAATCGCAGTGTGTGGCCGTGAGTATGTAAGGCGTGCAACTTGCAGGCGTATTGCCTGTATTATTAATAAGCGCTCCGGAACAAACACCGGCTTGTCCCGACGAATCTAAAGGAATGATAAGCTGGACAGTAGCTTTGCGTTGTATGGCATAGTTTGCTCCTTGTGGGCAGGTTGCATTGATTTCGCATGTAGAGCTGTGTCCTTCCAGATTATAAGGGTCCGGGTCGCCGTCAGTAGGCTTTGCTGCTGTGTTTTCATACCGGCTTAAATAGTCAATCGAAGCATAATATACCAACGCTTTTTCAATATGCAAGTTAATATCATCCATTGCCACATCCGCATCAATATCCAGCTCCAGATGTGCAATATGCCCTTGTATAGCTTCATTGGCAAATGCACCGTCCTGGTTATTAGCTTTGGTGTAAGCGCCCAGAACCTGTTTGCCGCTCTCATTGCTGATATAATATTTTACGCCTTCAGGCAGGTGAAACCTGTCATAGTATAAACCAATGCCGGGAGCGCCATCAATATTAATGTCAGCCTTCCATATTTTTTTGCCGTCAGGCAAATAAGTGAAGCTTCCTGATTCCGGAAAGCCGATATCTGTATTTGTAAAAAGACCGATGACATAAGGCGTTACCAGTCCTTTGTCTGCTTTTAGTTTGTTTTCACGTATTGCTTTTTGCCAGTCAGGCACTTCATAGCTATGTATGGCAGCCTGTACCGGATTTAGTTTTTCTTTGATGCTTAAAGGAAATCCACCGCTGCTTATCTGGGCAAAGCTTAATGATGCCGATATAAACAACGACGCGGTTAACGACAATCTTTTCATTAGTTTAATTTTATCTTATGAATAATAACAAACCTGTATCGGGTTTGCATAGTTCAAAAGTAATCCGGCAACAAGCATGCATGGGTTAACAATGCCCCAAATAAGGTTAAAAAAGGTTAATCAAAAAGAAGAATAACAATATCGGATTATGCTGTAATTTTATTTGCCTGAACCCAATAACAATAACCAGCAATGACGGAAAACCATTTCAAAAGCAGCTATGCCGCAATCAACGGACTGAATATGTACTATGAAATTCATGGACAAGGCAAGCCTCTTGTGCTGATTCATGGCGGCGGATCAACCATCGAAACGACCTTTGGCAGGATTATTCCGCTGCTTGCAAAGAACAGGCAAGTAATAGCAATGGAATTACAGGCACACGGACATACTAATGACCGTGATACAGGTTTGTCATTTGAACAGGATGCATATGATGTTGCCGCGCTTTTACATCATCTTAAAATAGAACATGCCGACTTTTTAGGCTTCAGCAACGGAGGGCAAACCATGATAGCTATGGCGCTTCGCCATCCGCATCTGATCCGAAAAATGATATTGGCTTCCATATTTTATAAAAGAAGCGCTGTTCATCCGCAGTTTTGGAATGGCTTTGACGGCGTAACAGTGGAACAGCTGCCACAGGTTTTAAAAGAAGGTTATTTAAAAGCAAATAATGACGAAGCGGGGTTGCTGAATATGTTTAACAGGGATGTGCAGCGGATGAAAAACTTTAAAGGCTGGACCGATGAACAAATGCAATCTATTGCAATGCCAACACTCGTTATCAATGGTAATCAAGATGTCGGAAGCCTGGAACATGCCGTTGAAATATGTCGCAATATTTCCTATAGTGAATTAGCGGTATTCCCCGGTGGACATGGCACTTATTTAGGAGCCATAGAATCAGTGGATGACGGTAAATTGCCAGCATTCAATGCTGCACCATTAATTGAAACCTTTCTTGATAAAGCCTGAAAAAAATATCAGACAATGAATGATAACAAACATCCTACTTACGGCAACGGTAAAATATGTTATATAGAAATGCCGTCTCTTGATGTCAATGTATCGGCAGATTTTTATGAAGCTGTTTTCGGTTGGGAAATCAGACGCAGAGATGACGGCAGCGTTGCTTTCAATGATGGAGTAGGAGAGGTGAGCGGCACATGGCTTACCCATCTCAAACCCGCTACGGAAAAAGGCAGCATGCTTATTTCCATTATGGTAGAAAACATTCCTGCTACAATTGACTTAATTACACGGTATGGCGGCAATATCATTTCAGTTGATATGCAATCAAAAGAAAAGACCGCAAAGTTCAGCGATCCGGCCGGCAATGTATTTGGTCTTTATCAAAGCAGTATGGGAAAATAGAAACACGTCTGGTGTCTGCTATGTAAAGAAAAGAAGCATCCCGGTTGCAATGTAAAAAGAGCAATCAGGATGCCTCATATTTTGACATGAACTGTAGAATTAACATAAAAAGGACTAATTCCTTGATTCATCCATATCATTCAGGTTGTCGGTTTTTTCCTTTGTAGTGGTTTGTATTTTAGCAGTCTTACCGGCTCCATTAGTTAACATGCCCGATTTGGGTGTTCTCATTGCAGCGCTGGTACTGGTATCAGCAGGTTTTACCGGCTGCTTTTTTGTTCTGCGCGCAGTGGTATGTGTTTTGGCTCTGGTCTTTTTCTTTGTTGTTGTAGTTTGTTGTCCAAAAGAGACAGGGGCCATAAATATAAAAGCCATTAAGGCAATGAGGAGCTTTTTCATAACGTATTTTGTTTGGTTAATATTCTTTGATGATATAGTAACAATAACGTTATGTTTTGGTTCACCTGTTCCGGATATTTACAGAACATTTGGATTTCCTGCGTATTACTGCACTACAGGATGTTGCTTTAGTAACAATAAACACCCGGCCATAAGCCGGGTGTTTATTGTTTTAATGAGTCCTTTTTTTTCGTTGTCTTACTATTCCTTTGCAGATTTTTGAGATATTGGCAGAAGACACATTATACTTAAACATAAGTTCATCAATTGATAGCGTCTTTCTGTCTTTTTTTATGGATTCAATAACCTCAGCCGGCAGGGACTCAAGCTTTAAATGTTTCATTGACCATAGTACAGTTAGATACTGCTAATAACAATCTGGTCACTGAATAGTTTGCTTCACAGGGTAGAACGATAACCTGAGTTTGCAAACAGGAAAAGAGATTCAGCCCTGACTATATATGTTTTCCTGTCTGTAATTTATCACTGTTTTTTGCCTGTCAATACCTTTACATATCATAGAAATGTTCTGATAAGATATATTGTACTTGAACACCAATTCATTTAAAGCATGTGACATCCTGTCTTTTTTAACAGCTTCTATGACTTCCGGCGATATAGCATTAGGTTTCAGTAATTTTCTCATGATAAAAAAATTAAGTTTGCAGATAGATATAACTTTATCGGTGTTAGTAATAATCTGAGGTCAAAATTAAAATGTCCGCTTGTGATTATAATAGGTATAATCACCTGATTTTAAAATTATTGTCATATTAACCGTAAAATAAAGAAGTCATAATCTTTCCATTACAGGCTTAAACATATATTGTGTTATATAGCCGGAAGATGCTTGTGAAATCAACCTGTAATATGAAATGGAGAACCCGGAAGTTCTGCAGCTTTTGATAATTTCTTCAGCTGCTGCAAATCCGGTTCCTTATAGCTGAAAGATTAATAAAAAGGCTTAGTTGCGGCAAACAATGTTCCCGTTTTTTAGCTCCGCTCCGTATAAATAGCTTAATTTCGCACCTCAAATAAAAAAACAGGCATCTTCTGATGCCATTAGCATATATATGTTATTAGCATTAAATAATGTCTCATTTTCCTTCGGCGCACGGCCTATGCTTACCGAAGCAAACTGGCAGATAGGAGAGAACGAACGCATTGGATTGATTGGGCCCAACGGCGCAGGCAAATCTACTTTGCTGCGTTTGATAATGGGTGAATATTCGATTGACGGCGGCAATATCCAACGTGCCAATGATACCACAATCGGATTCTTTAACCAGGATCTATTGAGCTTTTCTACAGATAACTCCATTCTTTCTGTTGGTATGACTGCTTTTGAAAAAGCAGTTGCCATTGAAAAAACTATGGAAAGCATTATGAAGGATCTGGAAACCAATGGCGATGACGAAGATTTGCTATTGGCTTACTCTGAGGCTTTGCATGATTTTGAAATGGCAGGCGGCTACGAAATGGAACATCGTACTGCTGAAGTTCTGGAAGGCTTAGGTTTCTCGACAAAAGATTTACAAAGACCCTATAATAATTTTAGCGGTGGATGGAGAATGCGTGTACTGCTTGCAAAATTAATGTTGCAACAGCCAGATATCCTTATGCTGGATGAACCTACCAACCACCTGGATCTACCGTCCATTGAATGGTTGGAACGCTATCTTACCAGCTATCCGGGCACCGTTATTATTGTTTCGCATGATCGTTATTTTCTGGACAGAATGGTGACGCGCATTGTAGAGCTATTCCAGCAAGACCTTATCAGCTATAGCGGTAATTATTCCTTTTACGAAGTGGAGAAGGCCACACGTATGGAGTTTCTGGAACGTGAGTATGAGAATCAGCAGAAATATATTGATCAGCAGGAACGTTTTATAGAACGTTTTAAAGCCAAGGCCAGTAAAGCGAAACAGGCACAAAGCCTTGTAAAGAAACTGGATAAGATTGAACGTATTGAAATGCCCGGAGGTTCAGGACCGAGGATGAATATCAGTTTTGATGTAGAAAAGCAGCCTGGTAAGATTATTGTTGATTTAAAGAATGTTTCCAAAAGCTATGGCGATGTAAATATATTGAAACATGCGAATGCTGAAATTGACCGTGGCGATAAAATTGCATTAGTCGGAGCAAACGGTAAAGGAAAGTCAACACTGATGCGTATCATAGCGGATATGGAATCATTTGAAGGCGAACGTAGCGGCTGGCATAATGTTAAGGCAAGCTTCTATGCACAACACCAACTCGAATCCTTGCATCTGGAAAATACTTTGCTGGAAGAAATGAAGAATTGCGGCAGTGGTAAGACCGAGCTGGAATTACGTCAGCTATTAGGTTGCTTCTTATTTGCAGGCGATGATGTTTTCAAGAAAATAAAAGTATTGTCAGGTGGTGAAAAAGCCCGTGTTGCACTTGCAAAAGTTATTGCAGGTAAAGCTAATTTCCTGTTGCTCGATGAGCCTACCAACCACCTTGATATTCAATCGGTGGAATTACTGATTGAAGCATTGAATAAATACCAGGGCACTTATATCCTTATTTCGCATGATCGTTACTTTGTCAGCCGTACAGCAAATAAATACTGGGAAATAGAAGATGGTAAAGTAAATGCCTTCCCGGGAACCTATGATGAATGGCACGATTGGAAAGAAGAAAAAGCGGAACGTCTGAAACAATTAGGTATTGCCAAGCAGGAACCAAAGAAAGTGGCGGAAGTGAAGAAAGAAGTGAAACCTGTTGACAGTAAAGAGCAGAACGACAAGAAGAAGGAACTTCAAAAGCAGCAAAAGGCATTTGAAAAGATTGAGGTGGAATTAGGTAAAGCCGAAGCTGCGAAAGCAAAGCTGGAACAGGATATGGGTAATCCTGAAATTTATGCCGACAAAGAAAAGTTTCAGAAAACAGAAGCTGAATACAAGCTTTGTGTGAGCCATCTGGAAAAAGTTCAGAAAGAGTATGATACTGTTTTTGAAAAAATGATTGAGCTGGAGGCTTAAAAATGGTTGAATGTTGAATGGAAATCTGAACCTGTAAAGGCAGATTGTTTATAAAACTAATACGCTGACAAAGGTTGATTCCTTGTCAGCGTTTCTCTTTTTAAAGCAAAAGAAAAAACCTTTGCATTGATGATCAGGGATGGTTCAAAGGGGCTTTCAAACAATAACAAAGATAGATGAACGGAAGTGTTGCTTATATACCCGTATCAAGGTATATTTGTAGTAAAATGAATATTGATAAAATATCTCATTTGAATAAATATTTAACCAACAAATCAATACCGGTAGCAATTGACGATGATGAAAAGCTTACCTGAAAAGGTCAGGAGCATGATTATACAGAAGATAAATGAAATAGACGGTATAGCTGATGATATTCCCGGTGTGGTGATTATCCATTTAATTGAAGACCTTTCTGTTCAGTATATTTCAAAAAGAGGACAGGCATACCTGGGTCGCACATTAGATGAAATTAAAATGTCAGGACCCGTTTATTATAATTATTTCAATAAGGAAGATCTGGATGATTATTTGCCAAAGGTAAAAGCATTGTTTGACGGAAATAAGCTAAATGAATCCGTTTCTTATTTTCAGCAGGTAAGGAGGGATGAAACCATGCCATGGTCCTGGCATTTCAGCACTTCAAAAATTCTGATGCAAAGCCCTGACGGAAACCCGCTTTTGAGTATTACCATTTCATTACCTGTTGATGCAGAGCAGCATGTCAATTCCAAACTGGAACGCTTATTGGAAGAATATATTTTCTTCCGTAAAAACAGAAAATTGTTCCTCAACCTCACTGTCCGGGAAAAAGAAATTTTAAGGCTGCTTGCGCTTTCAAAATCTGCAAAGGAAATTGCCCGGGAGCTTGTAATATCTTCACATACGGTAGAGACACATCGTAAAAACCTACGAAAAAAGCTGAACATTACTTCAAACTATCAATTGAATAAATTTGCGCTGGCGTTTGATTTAATTTAATAAAATTCAATCCTTTGAAAGCATTCTTTCAGGTAGATTCGGTGTAGTAAAAGCTTCAAAATTTGCAGAATCATTTTGCCGCTCCATGTCAGCTAAATGATTAAATTTGTCAACTATGAATAACAGAAAGATTAATAAGCAAGACGCACTTGATTACCACAGTCAGGGACGTCCGGGAAAAATAAAAGTTGTTCCTACAAAAAATACAAAAACACAGCGTGATTTATCCTTAGCCTATTCTCCTGGCGTTGCAGAACCATGTTTAGCTATCAAAGACAATCCTGAAGATGTTTATAAATATACAGCCAAAGGCAACCTGGTAGCAGTTATCAGCAATGGCACCGCAGTTTTGGGCCTGGGAGATATAGGACCCGAGGCAGGGAAACCTGTAATGGAAGGAAAGGGTGTGCTTTTTAAAATATTTGCCGACATCGACGTGTTTGACATCGAGCTGAATGCAAAAGGCGTAGAGGAATTTATCACTGTTGTAAAGGCTTTGGAGCCTACTTTCGGCGGCATTAACCTCGAAGATATCAAAGCGCCGGAATGTTTTGAAATCGAAAAAAGGCTCAAAGCAGAATTGAAGATTCCGGTGATGCACGACGATCAGCATGGTACGGCTATTATCTCTGCTGCGGCATTGATAAATGCATTGGAGCTGGTAGATAAGAAAATAGAAGAAGTAAGGATAGTGGTGAATGGTGCAGGCGCTGCAGCTATTGCCTGTGCAAAGTTGTATATTGAATTGGGCGCTTCCAAAGCCAATATACTGATGCTCGATAGCAAAGGCATTATCAATACTTCCCGTTCCGGCCTTGATGAAATGAAGCAGGAATTTATTATTGATACGCCATTAAATACTTTGGAAGAAGCATTAGTAAATGCTGATGTGTTTATCGGGTTAAGCAAAGCAGGTGTGTTAAACGCCGATATGGTCAAGAGCATGGCGGATAAACCGATTGTATTTGCGATGGCTAATCCTGATCCTGAAATTACCTGGGAAGACGCGATTGCTGCACGTCCGGAGGTCATTATGGCAACAGGCCGTTCAGATTATCCTAATCAGGTAAATAATGTTCTCGGGTTCCCCTTTATCTTCAGAGGCGCTTTGGATGTTCGTGCCACTACTATTAACGAAGCCATGAAAATGGCTGCCGTAAGGGCATTGGCTGCAATGGCCAAAGAGCCTGTTCCTGATATGGTTATGTTGGCCTACGGAGAAAAGAATCTTTCTTTCGGTCCGCAATATATCATTCCCAAACCATTGGATCCACGATTGCTGACTACTGTTGCACCTGCAGTTGCCAAAGCCGCGATGGAAAGTGGCGTCGCCCGTCAGCCTATTACTGATTGGGAAAAGTATGACCACGAATTGCAGGCAAGGCTTGGACTGGATAATTATATTGTAAGGGTGTTGTACAATAAAGCTCGTAAAGAACCACGCAAAGTTGTATTTGCCGAAGCTGATAATGTAAAAGTGCTGAAAGCCGCACAGATAGTGAAGGATGAAGGTATTGCACATCCGATTCTTTTAGGTGATGAACGCAAGATCAACCAGCTTTTAAAAGATAATAAAATAGATTTGAAGGATGCCGTCATCATTGATCCGAGAAGTGAAGATATGACGGAAACACGCAACCGTTTTGGTGAATTGTTTTTTGAAAAGAGACAGCGCAAGGGTTTCAACATGTATGAAGCTAAAAAAATCATGCGTGAAAGAAATTACTTCGGTTGCATGATGGTAGAAACCGGAGAAGCTGATGCATTGATATCAGGCCTTACAAGGAATTATCCCGACACTATTCGCCCTGCACTGGAAATCATCGGCATGGAAGAAAGCGTAAAGAAAGTGGCGGGTATGTATATCATCTTACGTCCGCAGGGTCCGTTGTTCCTGGCAGACACTACAGTCAACCTGAATCCGACTGCGGAAGAACTGGCTGATATTACACTATTGACAGCCAAAGAGGTGCGCCAGTTCAATATTGAACCGAGAATAGCGATGCTTTCTTATTCCAATTTCGGAAGCAGTACCACACCCGAAGCAAGAATGGTGGCGCAGGCTTATGAAATGGTAAAGAAAAAAGAACCAGGTTTAATAGTAGATGGCGAAATACAGGCATCACTGGCCTTTAATAAAGAAGTTTTAAAAGACAGCTATCCTAATTCACCGCTGATAGACGGAGAAGTAAACACTTTGATTTTTCCGAATCTTGCAGCAGGTAATATTGCTTATAATCTATTGATGGAAGTAGGCGGGTTTGAAGTTATCGGGCCTGTTTTGCTGGGACTGAAAAAGCCGGTACATATTCTTCAGTTGGGAAGCTCTGTAAGGCAGATTTGCAATATGGTTGCTATGGCCGTAATGGATGCGCAGGTTAAATGTAAATAAATTTAGTGGTTAGTTGATAGTCGTTAGTCACAAAATTAGAAGCTACTTCAGATTCTGATATGAACCTACTACTATCGACTAATCACTAACAACTAACCACTATCAACTATCGACTCATAAAATGGCATTAATCACTATAAATACACCTTTTAATATTGACCTTGAGTTTTCGCTGGCAGCGTTTTATAAGCGCATGTTTGCCTGGCTCATCGACCTTTTAGTGGTTTTTATTTATTGTTATATCATGTTGTTTTTTGTCTATCAGAATGTGATTGACGAAAACAGATGGAATGCTATAACAAAAGACAATCTCTCCTTGCTTTTGCTGATTGGCACCGTTCTTGTGCCGGTAATGCTCTATCATTTATTGTTCGAGATATTTATGAACGGCAGAAGCCCCGGCAAATTTTTCATGGGCATTAAAGTAATTAATATGGAAGGGGCTTCAGCTACCATTTCTCAATTGCTTTTAAGATGGATTTTGTGTCTGGCCAATTATTTCCTTATCGTAGTGATATTTATCACAAGCCCGATTTACTTATTTACAATTGCATTCTTCATGGGAGTGGTTTCATTGCCTGATATTATCTGTATCGCCGTAACCAAACATTCGCAACGGTTTGGTGATTTGGCTGCAGGTACTGTGGTTGTAGACACCAGATATAAAATGGACATTCATGAAACGATTTTTATGGATTTACAAGGGCAGACCTATCAACCGGTTTATCCTGAAGTCTTGAAACTGACAGACAGGGACATTAACGGCATACGGAATTTACTGGCCGGTAAATTGAATACGGATACGGAAAACTATATGATGCGGGTGGCTTACAGAATTGAAGAAGTGTTAAACATAAAAATGAACGGAGAACCCGTTTTTTTCCTGCAGACCTTACTGAAAGATTACAATTATCTGACGCAAAACAAATAATTGTGAAGAAATTGTTTTATTGCTCTGTTGTTTTATTGTTAGTCTCAGTCACTTTATTTGCTCAAAAAAAGAGTGTATCCAAAAGAAATCTTCCGCCGTTTTTAGCGGGCACCTGGATTTGGAAAGAGGTGGATAGTACATTTGGACATGAGACTGTAATAGAACTGTTATTTACCAACGAATACAATTGGAAATTAGGAAGAAGTATTGATGACGGTGCTGTTGAATATGAAGACATGGGTTCTTTCAAAGTTGTTAATGATTCTCTATTAATAATAAGCTCTGTAAAGGAAGGCAGAAAAGAACATCCCAAACCTTTAAAGCTTCTTTTTTTGAATAAAGACACCTTAAAGCTTCCGATAGGTTACGAACAAAATGGTACGTTATACACAAGAAAATACTAACCATTTATATTTCCAAAAATCAACAACCAATAATGGCAAGGAATATATCGAGCATAATTATCAATACAACGCAGGAAAATGTCTGGAATGCGTTAACGCAGCCTGAACTTGTAAAGCTATGGCAGTTCGGAAGCGAGCTTATTACAAACTGGGAAGCCGGTAGTCCTATCAAATTCAGGACAGCATGGGAAGATAAGGTTTTTGAGCAATGGGGGAAAGTTATAGAAGTTCATCCTTATGAAAGTATAAGGTATAGTTTATTTGCACCGAGACCGGACCTGGAGGACAAGCCGGAAAATTATTTTGAAATGAGTTATCTCCTGGAACCAAAAGATAATGGTACAATGCTTACTATCGTTCAGCATGACAACAGGCCCGGCGCAGTTCAGGAAGACCCGCAAGGAGCAGAGAATGCTATCTTACAATCATTGAAGCAAGTAGCTGAATCTCAAGAATAATTATATTGTCATTCCTGTTCCATCGGCTTTTTCTTATCCTTTAATTTATACATTTTGAATTATCTCGGACACGCTGTTTTATCATTTGGCAACCCAGAAACCCTTGCCGGTAATATGATAGGCGATTATGTGAAAGGTTCCGTTATTTTAGATTCCTTTCCGGAAAATATAAAAAAAGGGATTCAATTGCATCGAAAAATTGATGCCTTTGCAGATCAACATCCGGCAAGCCTGAAAGCCAAAAATCTGTTCAGGCCTGATTACCGATTGTATGCCGGCGCTTTTGTGGACAGCCTTTACGACCATTTCCTTGCCAACGATCCTCACTTCTTTCCTGCCGAAAAGAGCCTGTTTGATTTTTCTCAAAAGGTTTATGCAGATTTGGATAAACAAAGGGAATGGCTGCCGGAACAATTTCAAAAGATGTTGCCATATATGGTAAGCAGTAACTGGCTGTATAATTACCGGACGTTAAAAGGCATGAAAAATTCTTTTGACGGACTTGTGAGACGTGCAAAATACCTTGACAGCAGCGACAAAGCCTATGAAATTTTAGTGGGACATTATTATGAACTGAACCAATATTATTTCGATTTTATAGACGACGTCAGCAAATATGTCAAAAATGAGTTAAACAACATCTGACAAGAACCCAAGCGCTTAACTTTGTCAGCACAACCCTGAACTTTTTATTTTTTTAATTTGTTGGATGTTAAAGCTATCTTGATTTAATTTGCAAATCATGTATAATTAATATTCATAGGCTTTTATTACATTAACCAATATGTTTAACCCAAACTTCAAGATATCTTTTTTCCTTTTAACTTTTATAGTATTTTTTGTTGCCTGCCAGACGGTTTCGGAACAAAATGCGCTGGCAAGCCCGCCGGTGCCGCGTCCCGATAACACTACCTATTCTTCCATTAAGCTTAGTTTTGCCGATACCAATTCGGCAGAGGGTCAGGCCATTATTAAAAGGTTGGATTCTTTTTACGGAAGGGAAACAGCACACGGATTTAACGGCAGTGTCCTTGTGGGCTATAAAGGAAAAATTCTTTACGAACGTTATTTTGGTTACAGCAACAGAGCAACAGGAGCTAAATTAGGCCGCAATATATCAAGTCAGTTAGCCTCTACTTCAAAGCCGTTTACGGCGACAGCAATACTATGGCTATATCAGAATAAATACTTGAATATTGATGCGCCTGTTCAGAAATACCTGAAAGATTTTCCTTATCCGGAAATTACGGTTTCAATGTTGTTGAGCCAGCGCAGCGGTTTGCCGGACTATACAAAAATGGGCAACACTTACTGGAAGAGCAGTGCGTTTATGTATAATGAAGATTTATTGCAGCTGCTTGCAAAATTCAAACCCAGATTGAACTCCAGGCCTAATACAAGATTTGAATACAGCAATACCAATTTTGCCATGCTCGCCAGGATTGTTGAAGAAGTTGCAAAAATGCCTTATAAAAAATTCATGAAAGAATTCATTTTTGAACCTTTGGGCATGAAACATACTTTCGTTTATGATCCTGCTGACCGCAGCAATATCAATGATTTTGTTACGCAAAGCTATCAATACAATTGGTCTGTTTATAAAGAAACACCCGAAGACGGTGTGTATGGCGATAAAGGGATTTACAGTACCGTTGAAGACATGTACCGCTGGGACCAATCTTTTTACAATCATACCTTGCTAAGTGAAAAAGTGCAGAACATGGCATACACAGGTTATTCCAATGAAAGGCCCGGTGTGAAGAATTATGGTTTCGGATGGCGTATGCTGCAATTTAATGACGGTTATAAAATTATTTATCATAACGGATGGTGGCACGGCAACAACACTGTCTTTTATCGTTTTATCAAAGACAATTTTACCATTATTGTATTAGGCAATAAATACAGCACTGCTATTTACCGTCAGGCAAAACCGGTTTATAATATTGTAAAAAATACCGGAGAACATTCCAATATGGAATGGGATGATGCCGGCGGCAATAAAGAAGAGTAGTATAGATGTATTCTTTCCGGAAATGTTCCTGCTCATTTCAATAAATATTTCATATCCGTATATTGGAGAAAGGAGATAAATACCATCATTATGAAAAGTGCTATCCTGTGTCTGTTTGCATGTGTCTTTTTATTTTTGAACGGATGGTCACAACATCTCAAACCCGGTTTTGATAAGCAGGAATATATTGAATTGCTGAAAGTTAACTCCATGTTTGGCGATAGCGCATTTCGTGCTAATATTCCGCTTCCTGCCAATAGCACTTTCCTGTATCGCTCACCCGTAGTGGGCCTGGAGAATCGCTGGGATTTATATATAAGGAAAGATAAAGTTGCAATTATCAGTATAAGAGGCACTACCGCAAGTAAAGAAAGCTGGATGGCAAATTTCTATTCCGCTATGGTGCCTGCCGTTGGGGTATTGCATCTGAGTAATACGGATTCTTTTTCCTACCATCTTGCAGATGATCCTAAAGCTGCCGTACATGTAGGCTGGCTGCTAAGTGCCGCTTATCTTTCCAAAACAATCCTTCCTAAAATAGATTCTTTATACCAATCGGGTATTAAAGATTTCATCATTATGGGACATAGTCAGGGTGGGGCCATAACCTATTTAATGACTGCTTATTTATACAATCTCCAACAGGAAAACATTTTGCCACAGGATATAAGATTCAAGACTTATTGCAGCGCGGGGCCCAAACCCGGCAATCTTTATTTTGCTTACGATTATGAAAAAATAACCAATGGCGGCTGGGCGTATAACGTGGTCAATACGGCGGATTGGGTTCCGGAAACACCCATTACCATTCAGACATTACATGATTTTAATAAAACCAATGTATTTGCTGTTGCGCCCAAATTAATGAAGAAGCAAAAGTTTCCGATGAACTGGGTAGGTAAATATGTTTTCAATCGTTTAAGCAAACCCGGTCTGAAAGCGCAACGTGTTTATGAAAAATATCTCGGACGTTATGTTTCAAAGCAGGTACAGAAGCAATTGCCTGACCTGATAATACCGGATTATTATCATAGCACCGATTTCGTCAGAACAGGTAATTATGTATTACTGTATGCCGACAGCACTTACTATAAAAGGTTTCCCGATTCGGAAAGCAATGTTTTCATTCATCACATGTTTCAGGCTTATTTATACCTGAGCGAAAAATTGCCTGAAAGCCATTAGCATCATGCCTTTAAAACCTTTGCAGGTTTGGATTCTTTGTAGGTATAAACATTATAGCTGCAAAGAAATTGAGCTGTATATTTTGCAATGAAAGAGCCTGTCAGAATAGGGATGAAAATAATATAGCCGCCGGGCACCAGGCTGCATGCAAGAAATAAAGCTGTCAGCGGCGCATGAATAGCAGCGCTCAACATAGATGCGGCGCCTACCAAAGCGAAATTCAGTATTATCAAATGCAGGCCGAACAAATGATTGCATGTATAAGCCACCAGCATTCCCAATACCGCCCCTGTCACTATACTTGGTGCAAACACACCGCCATCGCCACCTGCACCCAATGTAAGCGATGCCACTAATGGTTTTATTAAGATTATGGCAATCAATATAAGTGTAAAAGAAAACGTCGGCTTGTTTTGTTGTGCTTGTTGTATCAGTTCAGAAATACCATGATAACTGTCACCATATAATTGTGGCAGAAAGAAAATGGATAATCCCACCAAAATAGCTCCTATATTGACTCTTAAGAAATTATTGTCAATCCGTGCAAACCTTTCTTTAATAAAAATAACAGACTTGGTGAAATAAACGGCTAACAGACCGGCTAAAATGCTCAGCAATATGAAATAAGGGATTGCGTTTCCTTTCCATCCGGAAACAACAAAATGGAATATACTGCCGCTATTCATTTTGTACATATATAACCATGAAACAAAAGTAGCGCTGATGCAGCTGACCAAAATGGGTTTATTTACTTTTCTCGCTATTACTTCCATTGCAAACAGTAATCCGGCCAGGGGGCTTCCGAATAAAGTAGCGACACCTGCTGCAACCCCTGCGCATATTAATTCGGTTTTGTAGGCAAAAGCTATTTTCCCTTTTTTATGTGCTACCGCACCTACAGTAGCCGTTGCAACCACAGTAGAAACTTCAATGCCGGTAGAGCCGCCGAATATTACAGTAAGGAAACCATTGATATAATGTGAAGGGATTTTGAACAAAGGCAGGTTATCATTGCGCGTTTCAATGGTTTTGTAAATTTCTTTAATGCCCTTGTTTTGTTTTTTCCTGAAGGCATATTTCCTGAGGAAATAAATAATAGTAATACCTACAGATGGCAATATGATAAAAAGCCACGGTAGTTGTTCTACTTTGTGGAAAATATTTTCCTGGAAATAACCTGTGATTCTTTTTAATGAGTCGGCAATCATAGTAGCCAGCATTCCGACAAGAAGGGAGGTGAGAAATAATTTAAAATAATTATACCTGATTATAGTTTTTCGCATTTTGCAAAATGGTTAGGCGGCAGTAATTGCCGATTGGCAGTCTTAAAAGCAAGCCTTATGAAAGGAAATAATTGCAAAACTAAGCTATGAAAGCCGGGCAGCTGATTATAATACAGGATTTGACTTGTTATTAACTTTATTTATGCTCTTTTGCGGGCTTTTCAATTTTGAACAGTTTATAAGCCAGGGTCAACCCTGCTTCATCAGGATCGGTGTAAGTATAAGTACTGCGCTTTACCAATTCCCTGCCGCCATTGCCCATTACGTAATAAGTAACGCTTTTCTTTTTGCCGTTATTGGCAAAAAGAAAAGTTACTTCCGGAGCGTCGGTGCCGCCTTTTGTAATCCAGTTGATATTACAATCTTTCAGACGTTCTATCACCTTTGCATCAGGCGTTCCGATGATGCTCAACCGCAGGTTTGGTTTTACATCTGAGAAAGGAAGCAATTGCGGAAAATTAATGTAGAAAGAATTCACGCTTTCGTTGTATTCCTGATCATTGTCTTTCTCTTTGGCACACAATGCCAGAGCTTCATACACACGGGCTGCAAAGAGTTTCTCATATTCAATATCAGTTTTTTCATTGTTCAGAATGTCATATAAAAGCTTTTGCGCTTCGGTATAATTGCCCTTTTGCATATACAGCTTTGCCATGAACAGTTTAAAATACTTCTTTACCAATGGCCTTTGGTCATCCTTCAGCTGCTGTTCAAACTTTGAGATGAAAAATTTTGTACTGAAATCGCGCATCAGGAACCATATTTCATCCCAGCTTACAGTACTTTCTGTTGAAAACAACCTGTAAATAACCAGGTCACGTTCGGGATTATTGGCAAATTGATTGACGATTAAATATTGTAATAAATATTTCTGGCTATTCTCTTTTGCAACCTCAGCAAGGTTTGAGGGCGAATACCACCAGCCCTTGTTTTCAAATTTTATTTGTTGAATACGTTCAATATTATTCATCAGTTTCACCATATTGATGCTGAAATCATAATGGCTTTGCCCCAAAGTTGTTCCTATATGTACTTCCTTGAATGCTTCTGCTTTATTGATATATCTTTCGCTTTCCTTTTCGTCGCCGTTATAAGCGCAGGCCCTTGCCAGCGCTATATTGTACCATCCGAAACCGGGCGTGGAACCGACTGCCTTAATCATGTCTTTCATACTGGCAGTAGCCCGCTCCGGATGTGCTTTATAAATGTCTATTATAGAACCGTAATAAGCCCATTCCTGCAGGCGTTTGTCGGCTCCATCCTGCATACTGGCAAATTCATATTCTTTCTCGGCTGTTCTGAATTTTCCCTGAATGGCCTGAAAAGTAGCATAGTTATTATGCGGAAATGCGGCCGTTTCTTTTAGTAAGTTGTAATATTTATTGGCAGAATCGATTTTTAAAGAATAACTGTACAAAAGCGATTTATAATGATAGACGCCAAGCCTGGCTGCCGCTTCGTAACCAGGGAAGAAACCCTTTACCAAATCATTATCCAGATGTATTTTCCTTAAGCCCGAATCCAGGTAAGCATTCGCTAATTTTTCATTTTCATTAATGTTATCTTTTAGAAATGAATACTTTGATGAAGTATAAAAACGATTGCGGTGCACTGTCCAGGCAAGGTAATCGTAAGACTGCATATATCCCTCATTCTCAAAATTCCATTTTAATGTCCTGCGGATTACCTTCATGGCTTCTTCCGGCTGATCGGTATTGTTATAGCACTCCATCAGATTATAAGCTATAACCGAATAATCCATGTGAAACCGGTAAGCAGGAAAATAGGTCATTAAGTCTGATGTACGGATTCTTAACAAACGCGCATAATCGCGTTCCAGCTGATAAATAGCTTTTTTCAGCGGCGTGATGGCATTTTTATAACCTAAAAAATCAGCGGCGTGATTTACTTTATACATGCCTTCATACATCCACCCGATGTAGTAACTGCTGTCAATCCGCAAAAATTCTCTCGACCGCGGTAAGGCATCATTACTGTTAATATCTGTTCCGGTGCGTTTTGCATCAATTTCATAACGCTTTTGAGGATTGCGCGGATGGTTGACAGGGATTATCTGAGCGCTTGCGGCAACACTATAGATGACTAATAACAGTAATGAAAATAACAGGCGCAGTTGAATCTTATATCTCATGAAATTTCACAATTGGATGTAATCCTGTTTCAAAAATACCGAAAAACAAAACACGCGCATGATTTCAATGAATGTCAGATGAATAATTATGCTGTTTTGGAATAATGATTCGCACACTTTGGAATAATGTGTGGAGTAATTGCTATTAATTATAAATGTGTTATAACCATAGCTGATATTTTTTAAGATAGTGCGGTTCCTTCATCAACGTTTATCTACAATTAATTTAACTTCGCAACCGAGATGATAGCACCGGAATCCATACAACAGGTCATTAACAGAAGCGATATAGTAGAAGTAATCGGACAATTTTTGAAGCTGCGCAAACGTGGCGCAAGCTATATAGCCAATTGTCCTTTTCACAATGAAAAATCACCTTCTTTTAATGTCAATCCTTCCAAAGGTATTTATAAATGTTTTGGTTGCGGAAAGGGTGGTGATGTAGTTTCTTTTGTGGAAGAATATGAGAAATTTTCTTTCGTGGAAGCCATACGCTGGT
Source organism: Taibaiella lutea (assembly GCF_008629695.1). Taxonomy (GTDB): domain Bacteria; phylum Bacteroidota; class Bacteroidia; order Chitinophagales; family Chitinophagaceae; genus Taibaiella; species Taibaiella lutea. The sequence continues at coordinate 407,397 of NZ_VWSH01000001.1, read as the reverse complement.
TGGCAGATTATTATCAGATAGAGCTTAACGAAACGGAGGCTCCGCAGGAATATAAGCAACAACAGCAGATTGAAGAAAGCCTTCGCATTGTCAATGAATTTGCCGCTAAATATTTTGAAGATATCCTTCACAATGATGAAGAAGGCCAATTGATTGGCGGCGCTTATTTTCAGGAACGTGGTTTCCGTAACAACATTATCGAGCAATTCAGATTGGGTTATTGCCTGGATAAATGGGATGCATTTATTACAGAGGCTTTGGCAAAAGGCCATACACAGGAATTGCTTGAAAAAGCGGGCCTGATAAAGGTCAGGGATGGCAGGGCTTACGATAATTATAAAGGCCGTGTCATATTTCCCATCTTCAGCAATACCGGAAGAATATTAGGTTTTGGCGCACGTATCCTGAAAAAATCGGAACATGCGCCTAAGTATGTCAATTCACCCGAGAATGAATTGTACGTAAAGAATAAAGTGCTTTACGGTCTTTATCAGTCGCGGCAAAGCATTGGTAAGCTGGATGAATGCTATTTGGTTGAAGGCTATACCGATGTCATTTCTTTACACCAGGGCGGCGTTACCAATGTCGTTTCTTCCAGCGGTACTTCCCTTACCGAAGGGCAATTAAAGCTTATTAGTAATCTCACCAAAAACCTTACCATTCTTTATGATGGCGATGCTGCAGGTATTAAAGCTGCCATGCGTGGTTTGGATATGGCTTTGTCTGAAAGTTTTAATGTGAAGCTTGTTTTGCTTCCCGACGGGGAAGATCCTGATAGTTTTGTTCAGAAAAAGGGAGCGGATGCTTTCAATAAATTTATTGAAGAAAACAAGCAGGATGTTATAAGGTTCAGGCTGGGACTGGGTTTGAAGGAAATAGGGAATGACCCTGTGAAAAAATCGCATCTTGTAAACGAAATTGCCGAAACGATTTCGAAGATTAATAAAACGGAAGATTTTTCCATTCAGGCCGATTACATAAAGGAAAGTGCAAGGCAACTGGATATTGATGAAAGCGGCCTGATCAATCTTGTCAATAAATTCATCAGGGACAGGTTAAATCAGGACCAGAGGCAACAGGAGCGCAAGCAGGGACAGTCTGCACCTGTGGAAGATGAACCTGAAATTTATTTTGATGAAGAAACCGGTGAATCGATCATTGTTGAGATTGGCCGGAAGGAATACAACGAAGAATGGCAATTATTGCGTATTCTGTTAGAGTACGGAAATAAAGATTATAAAGAGCAGGGAACGGTTGCTCAAATATTTTTTGAAACCATAGATCTGGAGCTGCTTGAAAGTCCGCTGGCAAAACGCATGGTTATGGAATATTATAACCTGTGGAATGAAACACAGCAAATACCCGACCATCGCCACTTTACAAGCCATCTTGACAAAGTAATACGCCAGAAAACGGCAGATTTATTACATGTCAATTATGTGCCGAGCCAGAACTGGCATATTAAGCATAAAGTGGAAGTGCTGCATGGCGAACAAATCTATATTGAAGAAATAGACAGCACCTTTGCCTACTTTGAACTGAAGCTGTTGCGCCGTTTGCTGAATGAAAACATGAAACAGATGCAACATGAGCAGGACATTCAGAAAATAATGATGTTGCAAAAATCACACCAGGCGCTAAAGCAACGTGAAAAAGAACTGATGAAGATTGTAATCATCAGATAACAGTAATCTTCCCCCCGTTTCAAAGGAACCCTCTCCTTATCAATAGTGTACAAATAGCTGATAACCGCATGGATATGTTGTGTCTTGATATTTGTTAATGTATTCTAAATTTTTAAATTTACATTGACCAAATGATTGCCTCACAATTTTAATCAAAGAAAAAATGAAAAAGCTATTACTTGCAGCACTATGCGTTAGTGCGTCAGCAACACTTTTTGCCCAGGTACCGGACATGAAATCCCGTTCGGTTGTTTTCAAGTTCACAGAAACATGGTGCGGCCCTTGTGGTGAATGGGGCTGGGAATTAGCAGAAGATATTATCGGAGATTTAGGAGATAAAGGATACTATATTGGTGTTATGGGTTCCAGCACGCCTGCAACAATGGATGCAAATTGCTACGATGCATTTGAAAGTAATTTCCCGATAACGGGGTATCCTACTTTTATGGTGAATAATACGGACGGCGGGTTTATTCTGAGTAGTGTTCAAAATGTGTATAATCCTGTATATACAACAGCCCCGGTTGTAAGTCCTGCAGGTGTTTACACTATCGCCAATAATAAGATTACCTTAAATACCAAAACAAAATTCTGGTCTAATACTACCGGCGATTATTATGTAGCCGCTTATGTGGTTGAAGATAGCGTATTGGCTACTCAGAACGGGCAAACAGGAATGGTAGGCCATCATCATATTTTAAGGGGGTCGATGAATACGGATTTGTCGCCCTGGGGACAAAATTTGGTGAATGGATCTGTAAATGCCAATGCTGAATATACAAAGGCTTTTACAATGGATATTGCACAGGGATGGGTTGCGAATAAACTGGAAGTTTATGTTATTATCTATAAAAAGGAAGGAACAACCTACAAAGTAGTTAATGCAAAAAAAGCATCTCTGCCAACTACCGGCATTGCTGAAATTTCCGGTCTTAAGGGAGTTAAGTTATTTCCCAATCCGGCAGGCAGAAATGGCGCTAATATATCTTTTGATTTAGCGAAGGCAAGTTATTTAAGCATTAATGTTACCGACATGAGCGGCAGGGTGGTGCAAACTATTAAGGGAAAAGATTATGCTACGGGTGTCAATAATGTTTTTATTCCTACATCCATGTTAATGAGCGGTGCTTACAGCATTAATATATATGGTAATGAAGGCGTGCAGCATGAGGCTTTGATAATTAACAACTAAGACAACTGTATAATTGAGGGACAGGGAGAAATTATCACTAACACAACAGGGTTTGCACTCCATGTTATAATCTTCTATCTTATCCCTTCAACACAATTTCATTTGAAAAAATGCCTGTATGCCTATTCCTGTTGACAGGAACGGCACACAGGCATTTTAGGTTGGTAGAAAGAAAGCAGCAAGCCTTTGACAAATAATGAACGTATTTTGATACTATTATTAACAAATAAATGAATTAAATTCATTTATTTGTAAGTATAATTGTTAAATAAGTTAAATTAATTGTCGAATAAGTTAAATTAATTACCAAATAAATGAATTTAATTCACTTAAATGTAAACTTAATTGTCAATAGAGATAGTTTTATGCTCATAAAAATGAAATGAATTCACTTAGATGTAAATTTTATTGTCAGTGGAGTTAATTTTATTCTCATAAAAGTGAATTAAATTCACTTTTATGTAAATTTAATTGTCAACAGAGTTAATTTTATTCTCATAAAGATGAATTAAATTAACTTATTTGAGAATTATAGTGGCATGTGGATTAATTTAATTACCAAATAAATTAATTAAATTGCCAAATAAGTTAATTAAACTAACAAATGAGTTAATTATAGTAACAAATAAGTTAATTAGATTACCAAATAAGTTAATTATAGTAACAGATTTGTTTAATAGTTGGAACTTATTGATACGAAAAAATGTTCATCTTGTGCTTTTTTGTCATCTTACGGACATGATGAAAATTTATTCTGTGCTGTTCTTTCAGGATTATGAACTTAAATAGCCGCCTGTAAAGGCGGCTATTTAAGTTATTGTCTTTTTATAAATGCTATTATCCAACCAATTCTTTGGCATTTTCCATTGCTGCTTCAGAAGGCTTTTCACCACCAATCATCTGGGCAATGGCACGCACTCTTTCATCATTATCCAGCAGCCTGATATTTGTTTTTACTTTATCATCGGTCCCTGTAGTTTTATAAACAAAATAATGGCTGGTGCCTTTACCTGCAACCTGTGGCTGGTGCGTAATGCAGAGTACCTGATGATACTGGCTTAAAGAACGCAGCAGTATGCCTACCTGTTTCGCAGCTTCACCCGAAATGCCTGAATCTACTTCATCAAAAATCAATGTCGGCAACGCCAGCGCTTTTGCAGTCAGCGCTTTAATGCAAAGCATAATCCTGCTCATTTCACCGCCTGATGCCGCTTTTTCGACAGGGGAGAATTTGCCGCTTTTGTTGGCGTCAAACATAAACTGAATATGGTCGGTTCCGAATTCATGCAAGGCTTTGGAATCACTGACTTCTACCTGAAGAATGGCGTTAGGCATGCCAACCAGTTTCAATAATTCGTTTACTTTCTTTGAAAATTCAGGAGCCGTTTTAATTCTCCGGTTATGCAATTCTTTAGCCTGATGATTCAGCTCTTTTTCCGATTGCGCTATTTGTTCTTCTAATTGTTTTAATGCTGTGTCTGAATTGTTTTGTGCTTCCAGTTCAGACGATAATTGCGCATAGATGGCTAATAATTCTGCAGTAGCCGAAACGCCGTGTTTCTTAAATAACCTGTAGCCGGCATCAATGCGTTCCTGTAAAAAGCTTAATTGTTCAGGATCCAAATCCACTTTGCCTTGCAGGTCATCCAGCTCACCTGCTATATCTCTTAATTCCAGCAATGCACTTTCCATTCTTTGTACTAATGCTTCGGTGCCGGGCTGCACATTTACAATTGTTTGCAGTTGTTGCAGCATGCGCTTTAATTCATTATTAAGTGGCTGTTCGCCTTCTTCCAATGAACCGTAAACCAATTGCAACGTCGCTTTTATTTGTTCCGCATGGCTCAGTTGCTTTAAATGAATTTCTGCATCTTCTATCTCGTTTTCCTTAAACGCAGCCTGCTCCAGTTCATCAAAAAGAAATTGTTTGTAATCAGCTTCTTTCTGCCACTGGCTCTGACTTTCAGCCAATTTTTTATATTGCTGTTGCAATTGTTTATAGGCTGAGAATTGTAGTTTATATTCCTGCAACAATGACTGGTTTTCCGCAACAGCATCTATCACTTCATACATAAAAGTATTCTCCTGCAAGGCGCGGTTGTCAAATTGCCTGTGCATGTCCACCAATGCCGATGTAAGCTCGTTCAATGTTGTAAGCGTTACAGGCGTATCATTTACAAAAGCCCTGCTTTTACCGCTTGCGCTTATTTCCCTGCGGATAATAGTAACAGGCTCGATGTCTAACTCTTCACGCTTTAACAGACTATTGAAATAGATATTCTTTTCGGTTTTGAAACTGGCTTCCACTACACTTTTATCTTCACGGTTTATCAGCACGGAAGTGTCGGCACGTTCGCCGAGAATCAACGATAATGCGCCGAGTATAATAGACTTACCGGCACCGGTTTCGCCTGTTATTACATTCAGGTAAGGGTCGAATGTAATTTCAAGTTTATCTATGAGTACGTAATTGCGGATGTATAATTTCTGTAGCATAATGATTCAATGGCAAATTTAATGGTTGTGTCAGGAATAAAAGCCATTTTGAATTATTTCTGCGGTAAACCTTACAGGTTTCAAAACTTAACCTTATAGGTTTCAACTCCTAAACCTTATAGGTTTCAACTCCTAAACCTTATAGGTTTCAAAAACCTATAAGGTTTTATGGATAATATTTTCTGTTTAAAATCTATTTTTGCCGCATGACAATTCAGGATGCGCATCAATATTTAACCGAAAGATTACAGACAATATATGATGTTTCAGAAGCAGAAAACATAACCGTATGGGTTTTGGAATCGCTTACAGGCTTTACCAGACTGATACAAAAAATGAATGCAAAGCAGGAACTGACGGATTTGCAGCAAGCGGAACTGGAGGGTTATATCAATGAATTGCTGCAACACCGGCCTGTGCAATATGTTTTGGGCGAATGTTATTTTATGGATATGAAATTGTTTGTGGATGAAAATGTTTTGGTTCCAAGGCCGGAAACCGAAGAATTGGTAGACTGGATTATTAAATATTGTCAATCGCAAAACATAACAGAGCCTGCTATTTTAGATATCGGAACAGGTAGCGGTTGCATCGCACTGGCATTGAAAAAGCATATTCCGGAATCAAAAGTAACCGCTATTGATATTGCTGAAGGGGCATTGAACATCGCTAAAAAGAATGCCAATGATACCGGACTGGAGATTGACTGGAGGCAAAACGATATTTTAGACAAGGCAACATGGGGCTTGCTCCCTGAATTTGATGTTATAGTGAGTAACCCTCCTTATATTACTTTACAGGAAAAAGAAACTATTTTGCCGAATGTTTTGCAATATGAACCGCATCAGGCTTTATTCGTGACAAATAATGATGCACAGCAATTTTATAAAGCCATTGAAGGTTTCGCCCAGGAAAAAATGCATCAGAGCGGCGTTCTTTTCATGGAATTACACCGGGATTTTGCAAAGGAAACGCAGTCTTTTTACAATAGCAGGAACTGGCATACAACATTAAGAAAGGACATGCAGGAAAATGACCGGATGCTGATGGCTTGGAAATCCTGAATCCCGGACACTAACATCTCAAATCTAAAATTTGGCATTTGAATTCCTGTTTGTTACTTTTGCTACCCTTGAAAAACACATTAAATTATGTCTGAACAAGTAGATAATATTATTCATAATACAAGTGATTTAATGAACAAAGCCATTGTTCACTTGGAAGGCGAATTACAGAAAGTAAGAGCGGGGAAAGCAAACCCGCAAATGCTGGAAGGTTTGATGGTTGACTATTATGGCTCTCCGACGCCTTTAAACCAGGTTGCAAACGTAACGGTAGCCGATGCGCGTACACTGACTTTACAGCCCTGGGAAAAAAGCATGATCCAGCCTATAGAAAGGTCTATCATGCAAGCTAATCTGGGTGTTACACCGCAGAATGATGGTATCATGATTCGGTTGTTTTTACCGCCATTAACGGAAGAACGTCGTAAGGAATTGGTGAAAAGAGTAAATGCTGAGGGTGAGCAAGGCAAAATTGCATTGAGAAATATCCGTCGTGATATGATTGAACAAGTGAAGAAACTACAGAAAGACGGTTTGAGCGAAGATGAAGCAAAAGATGCGGAAACACGCATTCAGGGTATTACGGACAAGAATATAGCTGCTGTTGACCAACATTGCAAAGACAAAGAGAAAGAAATCATGACTATCTGATTTTTATTAAAATATTGTAGAGCCGCGCAATTTTGCGCGGCTTTTTTGTACAGATGTAAAAAAGAGATTGTCAACTTTCAAAAGTTGACAAATCTTAAAAGCTGGGGACCGGCACCATAACAGCAACTTTTAGTTCAGCAGTTTTTTCAATCATCCGGCCATACACCAATCCACCCATTTAACCATTTAATTACCTCCATGCTTCCTATCTTTGCCGCACATGCGCATTCTTAAGAAAATACTCAGATTTTTTGCCTGGTTTATAGGCATTATTCTTATAACCGTTCTCATTTTCTGTTTTTATGTCTGGAAAGTTTCAGATGCAAAGCCGCCTGTTGTTTCAGACAGGAGTGCCGAACAATTGCAACGCCGGAATATAGACAGCACTGCATTTACCATAGGCAATAATTGGTTACGTAAAAATAAATACGGTTTGTACGAAATGTACACCTCCGGTACGCCTTTTGAACGGGGTGTTATAAACGGGAAATTATCTAAGGAGTTAGTGGTTTCTCAGGAAGAAGCTTTTACGCACCAGATAAAGAAAATGATTCCTTCTTCTTCTTACCTCAAATTCCTGAAATACATTGTCGGCTTCATGAACCGTGATTTGCCGGCACATGTTACAGAGGAGTATAAAGAGGAGATTTATGGTATTTCATTGGCAGCTTCCGATAGTTTTCAGTGGATTGGTACTAATTATTCCCGTCAGTTGAATTACCATGCGGCGCACGATATCGGTCATGCTTTACAAAATCTTATGTTGGTAGGTTGTACGTCTTTCAGCGCCTGGGACACGAAGACTGAAAACGGTGCTTTGATTGTAGGCCGTAATTTTGATTTCTGGGTAGGCGATGAATTTGCAAAGAATAAGATTGTCTCTTTTGTAGCGCCTTCAATGGGTCATAAGTTTGCTTTCGTGACATGGGGCGGTTTTATCGGAGTCGTTTCAGGTATGAATGATAAAGGCCTGTCTGTAACCATTAATGCAGCAAGGTCATCTATTCCCACAGGAGCGGCAACACCTGTTTCGCTGGTAGCAAGAGAAGTGTTGCAATATGCCGGAAATATTAAGGAAGCTGTAGCTATTGCACATAAAAGGAAAATGTTTGTCAGTGAGAGTTTTCTGGTTGCTTCCGCTGCAGACCATAAATCTGTTATCATAGAAAAGACGCCCGATACTTTGGCGGTTTATGACCCGAATAAAGACAATATTGAATGTGCCAATCATTATCAGAGCGATTTGTTTAAAACACAGAAGCTGAACGAAGAACAAATGGCAGGAAGCGCTTCTGTATACAGGTTCCAGCGTACACAGGAACTGTTGCAACAAAATTATCCATTGACCCCGCAGAAAGTTGCCAATATTCTCAGGGATTATAAGGGATTGGGTGGAGCAGATATCGGAGTAGGAAATGAAAAAGCTGTTAACCAGTTTGTGGCACACCATTCTGTAATATTCATGCCGGACAGTTTGCGAATGTGGGTAAGCACTTCGCCCTGGCAAATGGGTGCATATGTTTGTTACGATTTACGGAAAATATTTGCCATGAATGGTCTGCATCAGGATGTTGAAATTGCTGACGAAAATCTGAATATAGCGCCTGACACGTTTCTTCAATCGGATGTTTATCGTAAGTTTTTATTGTTCCGGCAGACAAAAATGGACTGGATGGATAAACTGAATATTAATGTCAATAATTTCGTTCAGAATGATCCGCAGTACTACGATGCTTACAGGTTAACAGGCGATTATTATAAAGCACATAAAAATTATAAAGCCGCTATTGAAAATTATCGTATTGCACTTACAAAAGAAATTGCAACAGTAAAGGAACGGGAAGCAATAGAAGATAAGATAAAAGAATGTGCAAAAATGAGTAGTAACAGAAAATAGAAAGCGCCCTCCATAAAATGAAGGACGCGTGAACCATAACCGCACACTATGAAAAGATGTATGGTTTAGTGCAAAAACCATGCCAAAAACGACAAACCGGAGAATGTGATCTTTTATATTTTATTTTATAATTAATAATTGCCTCGTTTTAATGCTGTAATTAAAAAATGAAAGCCGATAAATTATTATCGGCTTTCATTTTAAGGCAACTTATTTAAACTATCCTTTCCTGCTCTCTGAACCAGCGTTCCGGAATTTCATTATTACCGGCGGTCAGGTAGTCATTATAGCTGCAAGGGGTATAACTTCCGTCCGGTAATTGCATCCACCAGCGATTTGTTTTCTTGCTTTTTAAAAACTGTGTATCATTGCCTGTCAATGCAACATTGTATTCGATAAATTCATCTAAACTGGAAAGCGCTGCTTCATTTTTCCTGATCAGATATCCATCCACAAAATACCAAAGCATTTGTGCAACCAGCTTTGCACCCTGACGATTCAGATCCAGAGCAGGTTCATAACCATAAATCCCGAATGAAGATAACTGACTGCTCATTCCGGCATATCTGGTAAGCTGACAGATTTCATCGCCAAAGAAACCATTGGGAGAACCGTCTTTGACAAAAGGTGCATCACAATGCCTCACCGCATTCATATCTATACTAAGCAAATCGCAGTTGCGTAAAACCGGCTCCATTTCTTCCATATTATCGCGCACCCTTCCAAGCCTGAAGCAATCAAAGCGAAGCTTGTCAAGCGTTTCAAGCATGGCAGGGTTTACATAATAACTTTGAAACCCGAGATGGCTGAAATGACGTATGAAATTTGGTTGTTCGGTAAGCATATCCATCAGGAAACCTGTATCACTTATGCCTTCGGTTTCTTCCAGATCTATTTTCATATCAATGACTGCCGCATTGATGGTTTTTTCCGCTTTTTTATAAGCTTCATATTGTTGTAATGTCAAATCATGCGAACCGCCGATAACAATTGCAATTTTTCCCGTAGCTTCTACTTCCTGCAATACCGTACGTAATGCTGCGCGTGTATCTCCGGGTGTAGCACCTTCCAGTATGTTGCCCATATCGGCAATTTTGATAGAAGTGTGCCAGTCATACATCTTGTATAATTCAGCCCTGACTGCATCTGCAGCATTGCTGTAAGGTGCCTGCATATCCTTCCCTCTTTGTTCACCGCAACCTATAATAACGATTTCGGCCTCGCTCCAGTCGTTGTTGTAATCTGTAACGGCCTGAATCCTTTTACCTATTTGTAAATCGTGTTCGGCATCATTCAAAGGAAGTTCTGCAAAATGTTTGGTAGCAAAAAACGAATATAAATCGTCCATGAAAATATTATCTTTTATTGTGCGGGTAAAGATACCATAAGGAAGGAAATTTTCGGGGAGAATTTATCCAGATTCCGCTATGGAATATTGCAGTATTTAAAAATAACAATATCGCTCCGGAATCATTATCTGAAAACCGGAATTCCATGTATATTTATCCCCCAATCAAGAATGACCAAAGCCATTATGACCGCCAAGAAACAAAAGCCTGTAAAAGATATCCGGGCTCAAAATAGTACTGTTGCAATAGTCACTGATGATAACAATAGACCCGTGACATGGATAACGAAGCTGACATCGGGCTATTTACCTTATGTATTGCTGATCGCTTTAAGTTTTATTCTTTACGGAAATACCTTGCATTATCAATATGCATTAGATGATGAAATAATCATTTGCAAAAATGAGCCTGTTTTAAAAGGGCTTGCAGGTACTTCTGATATATTCAGGAACGATTTATTTGAAAGTTATTATAGCCAGAACAATGCTTCTGCCCAGCTTTCAGGTGGCCGTTACCGGCCTTTATCTGTTTTCAGTTTCGCATTGGAGCAGGAATTTATCGGTACGCGTCCCAATGCCAATTTTGAAAAGAATTGCTGGGATACCAATGAGAATGGCCAACCCGATCCTTCAGAAGATTTGAATGGCGACGGCGCTTATAATTATAAAGATTGCCTGTCCAAAGGCTTTACACTAAGGCATTTCGATAATATTCTGTTTTATAGCCTTACATGTTGCGTTTTGTTTTTATTCCTGAGTACGGTTGTGTTCAGGGAAAAGAAGTTGTTGGCATTAATAGTTTGTCTCCTTTTTGTGGCCCATCCTTTGCATACGGAAGTAGTAGCCAATGTAAAGAGCCGCGATGAAATTTTTTCATTCCTGTTTATTATTCTGACCCTGTATTTCGCACATCGGTATGAAACAAACAGAAAATGGAAATTCATCGTGTTGTGCCTGTTTAGTTTTTTCTGTGCTTTGCTTTCGAAGGAATATGGCGCACTGCTGTTTGTGCTGCTGCCATTATCACTCTATTTATTTTCCCGCACATCATTCAAATTAAAAAACTTCACAGGGTTGTTCGCTGGTATGATTGCCTTATTCGGTATCTATTATTTCCTGCGTTCAGGTGTTGCGACAGGTCTTTCCAATGTTCAGGATGTAGAATTGCTGAATAATCCTTATTTATTGGCAACACCTTCACAGGCTCTTGCCACAAAGCTTTTTGTGTTGTGGAAATATTTATGGCTCTGTATTTTCCCTTATCAGCTTTGTTCGGATTATGGCTATAACAGTATTCCTTATAAGAGTTTTGGCGATATAAGTTTATGGATAAGCATTTTCATTTTTTCAGGAATATTAGTAAGTGGCGTTATCGCTTCGATAAAGAAACATTGGCTTGCATTTGCAATTGCTATTTATGTATTGACACTTTTCCTTGTGAGCAATTTAATTTTCAATCTCGGCGCTACTATGGGCGAAAGGCTGGCCTTTCATGCGTCATTGGGATATTGTATGGTTTTAGGTGCGTTGATTGTCTGGCTTTCCGGAAAACTTAAATCTAATGGAGTAGTAATATTCATTATTGTTTTGCCTGTTTTGTTTTTGTATTCCGCAAAAACAATTTCAAGAAACAGGGCCTGGGAAAATGATGATACCTTAGCAATGACAGATGTGAAGATAATGCCCGAAAGTGCCTTGCTGAATAACAATGCAGCCAAAAGCAGCGTGGAGCATTCTGAATTGGTCAGCGAAGCGGCAGCACAACATGAATTTCTTGAAAATGCTGTTTATTACGGTCAGAAAGCTGTTCACCTGCACCCGAAACTGGGGAGCGCCTATATAAATCTTGGCCTGGCTTATGCAAGGTTGCAACAATTTGACAGTTCTTTATATTGCCTCGATAAAGCATTTGCAATTTATCCGGATCATCCAAATAAAAAGGCTTGTTACAACCTGCTTGCCGACGCATTATATCAAAAAGGGCATAGCCTGGGGGCAACTCAAAGTTGGCAGGAGGGTATTGTATTGTTTAATAAAGCCATAGCCTTAAATCCCGATGTGGCAAAATATTGGTATGATTTGGGCGGGTATTTATTTAAAACCCAGGATTTTGTAAAGGCTAAGCAAGCATGGATAAAGGCTTATCAGTTAGACCCTAATGATCCCGATATTATAAAGGTTCAGGGTATTTTAAAATAATGCTTTAACTGTCTTTCTTATTGTAATATTTCACCCAGAAACCTGAGGTGAAAAAGAAGGTTACCAATATGATCAATGCACCAAGGTATATCTGGTTTTCAATAAAGCCTTTAATGCCGTATTTGTAAATGAACAAGCTTATCGAAACGACAAAATTGCTCAGTCCCCATAACATATTTTGCTTATTACCTGTTCCGAACCCGCTGAGCATTTTTCCTTTCCATGTGCCCAGAATGAAATGGGGCATGGCGTTCATCAATGTAAGTCCAATTAAGAGATCGGTGATATTCATGTTGGAATTTAAATAGTGCCGCTTCTGACAGCTCTCATTAAGGCAGCACCGATTAATATTATTAATGCACAAAAAAGGTTTAAACCCGACCAGAATTTCCGGTTACGTTGCATGCCTGTTAATTTTTCATTAGGTAATGCCAGCAAAAAAGTAATGGAAAATAAGCCTGCTGCTCCAATCATTTTAAGTGCAAATGCCAGGATATAATCTGTTTTATCAATAACATCCGGATAAATGTCAAACCATTGAATAATACCTGTGACAACAACAATAATAACACCTGTCCATTTGATGTATCCGAAACGTTTGATAGTTTTATTAAGATATACTTCCCGTGTCGGTTCGGGTATATATTTAAGGTTTGGAATCAATACCATCCTTGAATAAAACAGGCCTCCGAAAGAAGTGCATGTTGCTGCTATATGAAGGATGTGACAGATTAATTGTAAAATCATGATTGTGCCGCTTCTTTGTTTGCCAGATACCTTCCTCTGATAAAGGTCATAATATAAGTCAGTATACCGCCGGATGCACCCAAAAGTAAATGATTTGCATAAAACTCATTGCTGTAACTTCTTAATAAAAGACCTGTAAGAAAGCCTTGCAAGCCTCCCAGCACTATGATGATAAGAGAAATTAACAGAAAAGAATTCTTCCATTTATCCGGCGAAAAATGACTTGCCCCCGCTGCAGCCACGCCGCTTATTGCTCCGACTATAAAAACGTTTATTGTCAAATCAAGATGTGTAAAGGGGAAATACGCTATCAGATAGGCAACCGCACCGAAGGCAAAAGGCTCCATCCAATGTGCGTCTCTTCCGAAATCAGTATCGGGCTGCTTACCGCCGTTTTCATCAAAAATCTTTTTATCGTCGATATAGAAATAGGATAGAAATCCGCCGACAGGTGCGCCTATATAAGCATATGTCAGTAACCAGTAGAAATTATGTTCTTTCATTTCGGGGAACAGATTTGCAGTAGCGTAATACATGCCAATCGCTGTTACCAGTCCCCAGAAAGCGCCAACCAAAATATGTCGTTGCATCTGTAATACAAAGAAAGCGAGCCTTAAAACCAGAACTTGTACTAATGCAGACACAAGTCCTGTAAGAAACTGCCATTCGGGTTGTGCCGTAAAGCCAAAAATCAAAGGCCCTACGAACATAAAGCCTATCCAACCTATAAGGCCCGTTGTAATACTGGATGGTAAAGAACTTCTTTGGCTAAAAGCATTCATGATGTGATAGGTTTTGAGAATTTAAAGGTAGGAAATAAAAAAAAGTGAAAATAAATTTTGTCATTACGAAAATGTTCGTATGTTTGCTACGAATTAATTCGTAGTACAAAATGACAAAGCCGGAGAAATTGAAACCTACAGATAGTGAAATGGAAATTCTGAATATACTTTGGGATAAAGGGACTGCAACTGTAAGGGACATACATGAAGTACTTGAAAAGCAAAAGCCATCAGGTTATACAACAACTTTGAAGCTGATGCAGATAATGTTTGAAAAAGGAATGCTGACACGCGAGGCCCAGGGAAAAATGCATGTTTATAGTGCCGTTATAAAAAGAGAGAAGGCAAGAGAGCAGGTGGTTCAAAAAATGATTGATACCATGTTCAGCGGTTCGGCTTCACAATTGGTAATGCAGGCATTGGGCAATCATACTTCTTCGCCAAAAGAACTGGAAGAAATAAAAGCCTATCTGGATAAGTTAAGTAACAAGAAATAATTGCCAGGGTCAGTCCCTTATTAGTTTTCAGGTTTATATTATTTACTATAGCAATTTTAAAATGATAGTTTTATGAACGAAGTAAGTTTATGGTATCATCCCTTTTTAGAAGCTTTAGGTTATGCCATTTTTCATTCGCTATGGCAAGGTGTGCTTTTGTTCTTCCCTTTGCAGATAATATTGTTTTTCTGTAAAAAGGCACATATCCGTTATCGCTTGCTGTATGGCAGTTTCATGCTTTTGTTTATTCTATTTATAACTACTTTCCTTGTGGAATGGAACACTGCTATCCACATACAGCAGCAAAGCATTTCATTAGTAGCATTTATAAATAATAATAAAACAGCGAATAGTGATTTCAATGCAATCATAAATGCTCCGCATCACTGGTGGCAAAGGCTTGAGCATCTTTATCATACCCCGGCGTTCAGAAAAATATTGCCTGCCATAAGTATTTGTTACGTTTTAGGCATATTGCTTCTGGGCTTGCGCATGATTATTTCTTTTGGTAACCTGAGAACTATACGTAAACAAGTACTGCCCGTTTCTATTGCTTTTCAGGAAAGGTTTTCATCTTTATTAAGGCTGATTGCGATTAAAAAAAATGTATCGCTTTATTTCTCTGAACATGTCAATGTTCCATTAATGATGGGGCACTTGAAACCCATTGTTATTTTACCGGTGGCATTAATCAATAAGCTGGACTGGCAACAGACAGAGGCAATATTGATACATGAGCTGGCACATGTAAAAAGGATGGATTACTTATTCAACATTCTGCAGAGTGTAATGGAAGTATTCCTGTTCTTTAACCCGATTGTATGGTGGTTTTCCGGTATTATAAGAAAGGAAAGGGAACATTGCTGTGATGACATAACAGTGCAGCATACCGCACAGCCTGTAAAATATGCCGAAGCATTATTTCAATTGGAATTAAGTAAGAAATCCCCGTTACCTGCAATGGCCGCTGCGGGCAACAACAAAAAACATTCATTATTAAACCGTATTAAAAGAATCGTAGAAATGAAAAACACATCAAAACGTTCGCCGCAAAGCATTTTCGCGACACTTACTTTCCTTATGTTCTTTGCTATATTGTTTTGTTATTACACAACAGTTGCCCAGGAACCTAAAAAAGATGAACACACAAAACAGATGGAGCAAACCTCCTCATCAACTTCTACTGTTACCTCGAATGACGTAAATACTGCAGAGACACAATCAAATGAAGAGCCTCCGGCGCCACCTGATCCACAGGAACCGCCTGCACCACCTAATATCAATGATATAGTCAGCGATGCAATGAATGTCGCAAATGTTGCTATGGCAAATATCAACTGGGATGATATCAATAATGCCATGTCTCAAGCTGGTGACGAGCTTAGCAAAATTGATTTTGATGATATTCAGAAAAGCTTTGATGATGCTCAAAAGGATATAGACGATGCCCAGAAAGAAATAGACAATGTAGATTGGGCGGATATTAATAAATCCATAGCTGATGCACAGCAGGCTATTAAAGAGATTAATTGGGATGATATCGGTAATGACATCAACGCAGGTTTCCAGTCTGCACAAGGCATGGATAAAGCCACGAAGGCTAAAATCATGAAGGATGTCAGGAAAGCTATGGACGAGGCCAGGATTGAATGTAAGAAGGCAGGCTTGAACAGCAGGGTAATTATGGATTCATTACGTACCATCAGGGTACAGACTATGAATAATCTGAAAACATTGCGCAATACACAATTGCAACAGCTTTCTGTCGTAAGAGACAGCACGTTAAGAATTGCCTCCAATGCAAGAGCTATTGCCCTGAGAAATGCAGCAGATGCAAGAAGGAGTGCTGATGATGCAAGGAGAACAGCAGCCGATGCAAGAAGGACAGCTATAGACGCAAAGAAGCAGGCTTTCAGTAACGGTAAAACAACAGGCCTTTTAAATAAGCTGGAACAAAACGGATTGATTGACCGCAGCAAGAATTTTGCCGTAAGCTATAAAAATAATGTGCTTATGGTAAACGGTAAGAGCGTTCCTGTTGCAGATTATCAGGATTATTTGCCAAAAGGCAGCAATGCTTCCCTCAATATTTCCGGAAGCAAAAACAACTTAGCCATCAGCCAAAACGAGTAGCTGGCATTTCATACACATTGGCAAAGCCGTAACCTGAATAGGTTGCGGCTTTTGTTTTATATTTTCCGATGAACCCGAACAAACAGTAATACTTTGTGTTTTCACATTATAACCAAAGATTAAGAGTTATGTCATCAGATAATTTGATTGCAAACGCACAGATTCAAATAAATGCAACGGTCGACACTGTTTGGGATGCTTTTGTGAATCCTGCGATTATTAAGCAATATATGTTTGGAACTACCGTAACGTCCGATTGGGAAAAAGGCAGCAGCATAACCTGGAAAGGGGAAATGGATGGTAAAACCTATGAAGACAAAGGTGAAATCCTTGAAATTATTCCTCAGCAAAAGTTAAAATACACCCATTTCAGTCCTTCTGAAGGAACTGCCGACTCAAAAGAAAATTATCATACTGTTACGGTAACCTTGCATCCGGATAAAGATCAAACGGAAGTAAAGCTTAGCCAGGATAAAAATGCAACAGAGAAAGCCAGAGAATCATCTGAAAAGAACTGGAACATGATGTTGGAAAGCCTTAAAAAACTACTGGAGAAGGGTTAAAAGAATTATTTAATTGAGCTTCATCCCATTTTCTGTAAGTGGGCTCGTCGTGCTTTTCAAATCCTTGTTTTATGTAAACGGGTTCTCCTTCTTTTGTAGCATGTAATTCAAATGAATAGATACCCATATTATTTGCAGTTTCCATTAATTTCTTAAGGATGGTGCTGCAGATGCCTTTCTTGCGAAACTCAGGCGAGGTATACATATTCATTATATAACCTCTTTTTCCCTGAAGATTTTTAAAACCGCCGGGATATTCAATGACTTTCATCCCTCCGATACCTGCTATGTTATCATCAACAGAAGCAAAATAGCAGATATAGGAATTGTTAACAAGGTGTTTGTTGAAATATTCGTGCAACTCTTCCCGTAGTTTATTTTGAATTTCAATCGGCTGTGGTCCACCAAAATCTAACAGGAATTTGATTCTGAAATCAGCTATAATGGAGGTCTGGTTTATGTCGGCAAGCGTGTAGGTAATATTGTCCATCCGTAAAAGGTTTTGATACTTGAAAACGTTGCCGTTGTATTTTTATTATTAAGGTAATAGTTATTAAATGTTTTCATCAGAATAGATATACGGACTTTATGTTCCTTTCAGAAATTCCGCCATCATCTTCTCTGAATTTTGTTACAAAAAACTAAAATATTAGAATAATCAAAAACTTGGCCTGATATTTGATATACCTATGTTTTATCATCCACCGACAATTATGCGTTCCGGAAATCTGATTTTTAGTGCTTTCTTTTTATGTTATGTTTTAATAATGTGTTGCTCTTGTAACCAAGGCAAAGATAGCAACCCTGTAAATAGTATTTTCAGTAGTGATTATGTAGATGTGGAATCATTTAAGGAAGCCATTCAAAAGGATTTGCCGCCTTGCAATACGGACGATTCTACATTCAACAGGCAATTAATGAAAGATAACAACGGCCTGCTGAATACAGCCTATGCTTACAAACTGAATGAATACAAACCAATATGGATGGATGCTTCAGGCCTGAAACCATCCGTTACTTTATTGATCAGTCAATTGAAAACACTTCAGGAAGACGGATTAGACACGGGCAAATATGGAATAGCAGGATTGGAAGCCGGATTGCAACAGTTTCAGGATCAAAAAGAACACCCCTTCGATTCTCTGGTAGCTTTCGACAAAGACCTTACAAATTCCTGGTTGCTTGCCACCAAAGATTTATTGCTTGGCAGCATAGATATTAAAAAAGGCGATTCGCTTTGGTTTGCCAGGAATGATTCCTCCTTTTACGGTGCTGCTTTGCTTATTACATCGTTAAAAGCTGATAATACTTTACCATCCCTGGATACTTTCCGGCCCGATTCAAAAATATATGACCAGATGAAAAAGGCATTGATAAACTGGCAGGATTTAAAGAACGATTCTGATTATGTAAATGCAAAGCAGCATATTGCAACATTAAAGAATGACAGCGTTCTGATGCAGGTTTTAAATAAGGAGCTGCAAGGTGTGGCCGTATCTGAAGATGATACGGTTAAAACGCTGAAAAGATGGATAAGCACTTATCAATATTACCATCAACTGAAAAATACAGGAACATTAGATAGTAATACCATTGCCTCCTTACAGCAGATGCCGGATGATTATATACGTCACCTTAGGTTAAATATGGACAGGATAAGAGCATTGCCAAGAAACCTGAAAGGCGAACAGGTTTGGGTGACGATTCCTTTAATGGAAGTAGACTATATAAAAGATGACGCAGTACAGTTTCACAGCAGGGTAGTGGTTGGTAAAGTTTCGCGTCAGACACCGACTATATGGGCCAATATGACCAATATAGTATTTAATCCGCCCTGGGGTGTGCCGCCTACAATCCTAAAGAACGATGTTGGTCCCGGCGTAGGGAAATCAGGTGGTGCCTATTTGGCAAAAAAGGGTCTCAGGGCATTTGATTCTAAGGGTAAGGATGTAACAAGCAATGTAAATATTTCCAATTACAAAAGATATACCTATCGTCAGCCTCCCGGAGCCGACAACTCTTTGGGTGAAGTGAAATTTAATTTGCCGAACGCCTGGGATATTTATCTGCATGATACACCCCACAGAGAAAATTTCGGCAACAGGTACAGAGCTTTGAGTTCCGGTTGCGTGCGTGTCCAGAATCCGAAACAGCTTGCGGAAATTATTCTGAATAATGAAAAATTTACCGCCGACAAGATAGATACTATCATTTCAACACGGAAGACAAAAACAGAAAGATTAGGACGCCGTTTGCCGGTTTATATCATTTACGCGACTGTTGCAGAAGACAGTGTCGGTAATCAGTTGCGGTATCTTAACGACGTGTATAAAAGAGACGAAAGTATGAGGAAGTTTTATTAAAGTCTTTAGTCAATAAATACAATAGCAATGAGTTTCAACTCATTGCTATTGTATTTTATACTTTTGGGTTTTATAATTTTTAGTGGTCTCGCCCAGGATCGAACTGGGATCTAAAGTTTAGGAAACTTCTATTCTATCCATTGAACTACAAGACCAATTTATTATTAAACGGCTGCAAATGTAATGATTTTACGACAACATTTATGACAACAAATATAATCAAAGCCACAAAAATAAATTTTATTGAAGCGAAAAGCATTTAAAAGACTAACAATTCCTTAATCATGCCGTAACTATTGATTTATATCTGTGGCGTTACTTTGTCTGAAAGAAATTGTATGAAATATTTCAGATTCAAATACCTCGTTTTTTTTAAAGAATGGCTTTTTTTAAAAGCGATGCAATCTACATTTCTTCATTAATCCTTACGAACACTACCTGTGCAGGAGGAACAATCGTATGGCTTGCTGAATAAAGAATCATTTGGAAAAGATTTCAAATGGGGCGTATCCACCGCGGCATTTCAGATTGAAGGTTCACATGATACAGACGGTAAGGGCTTGTCTATCTGGGATGTTTTCACTGCTCAGAAAAGTAAAATAAAAGGCACGCAGGATGCCCGTAAAGCGTGCGATTTCTACAATTTATACAAGACGGACATTAATCTCATACGTTCGTTAAATATCCCCAATTTCAGATTTTCCATAAGCTGGCCCCGATTAATGCCCAACGGCATAGGCGAAGTAAATCAGCGTGGAATAGATTATTACAACAGAGTAATTGATTTTTTGCTGGAATGCGGAATCGAACCCTGGGTTACATTATACCATTGGGATTTACCCTACGCACTTGAATTAAAGGGAGGGTGGACAAACCGTGATATTGTTTCCTGGTTTGAAGATTATACGGAGCTATGTGCCCGTAGTTTTGGTGATCGTGTAAGCAATTGGATGGTCATGAATGAACCCTCCGTATTTACAGGCGCCGGGTATTTTTTAGGGGTTCATGCACCCGGAAAAAGCGGGCTGACAAACTATCTGAAAGCCGTACATCATACCACCTTGGTTACAGCAGCAGCCGGCAGAGTATTACGTAACATTGTTCCACATGCAAATATCGGTACTACGTTTTCCTGTACCCATATAGAACCGGCATCGTTACGGTATCGCGATCAGATGGCGGCACACCGGGTAGATGCTTTGTTAAACAGGACCTTTATTGAGCCGCTTATAGGCATGGGCTATCCGCAGTCAGATGTGCCTGTTCTCCGGAAACTCGATCGGTACAGGTCTGGTAATGATGACAGGGATATGGTTTTTGATTTCGATTTTATCGGCCTTCAATGTTATACCCGCGAAATAGTAAAAGCTTCGGTTTTTACACCATATATACATGCTGCTCTTGTAAAAGCAGAACGGCGTAACGTAGATTGTACCGATATGAAATGGGAAGTTTTTCCGCCTTCTATATATCATATCTTAAAGAAGTTCGGTACTTATGAAAAAATAAGAAAGATTATAATAACCGAGAACGGTGCGGCATTTCCCGACAAAGTAGTGCAGGGAAAAGTTATGGACGAACAACGTACGAAATATATTCAGGATCACCTGTTACAAGTATTAAAGGCGAAAAACGAAGGCGTAAAAGTGGATGGGTATTTCGTGTGGAGCCTTACTGATAACTTTGAATGGGCCGAAGGCTACCATCCAAGATTTGGCTTGATCTACGTTGATTATGATACACAGGAACGCATCGTAAAACAATCAGGATTGTGGCTCCGCGATTTTTTAAGCGAGGTATAATCGCCGCTATTGGATTTAATAAAGCTGAATTAATGAAACAGTAGAAGGCTTGGCAATATTAATTTCCTTGCTGCAAGGCAATCTCCACTTTCTGAACATAAGTATCATTGCTCCGGTCTTTCTCCAGATAATTATGTTTTGGGTCAATTTCTATTTCAAGATAATAAGTACCCGATGCAAGATTTTTGGGTAAATCAAGGTACTGCCCCTCATACATCATACCGTAAGTATCATAACCGCCAACGGAAATTCCCTGAAACTCGGCATGGCAACCTGTGTAAGTGCCAAGCCCGTAGTTCTGTAAATTCTTTTCAGTATAAGTGCTGTCGTTATAATAACAAAATCCGTCCCGCTCCGTACAGATGCCTGAGTCAAACAGACAATAAGTTTCCTTGCGCCCCTGTGCTACCTGTTGCTTCTTTGTAATATTCCCTTTTGTATCAAAAGTATATTTCATTAACCTGAAAGCCACCCAATCTTCTACATGATAATGATTATGGCCGGGCTTTGTATCATAATAATTATACCCTGCAAATCTTTCTTTTTTTACAATTTTGCTTCCTTCCTTGTAATATACATTCTGATAAATTTTCTGCCTTACATGCATGCCGTTCGGACATTTGGAAGCGCTGTCTCTGGCAGGTGTATCGCCGCAAAACCATTCATTTTTGCCAAAAATTTCCAATGGCCCTTCGCCCACATTTCCCATTGTTGCAGCAAAACGTAACTGCCCGGGATAAAAAGGATCATTCCATTTGTATTCCTGTATCTGATTAACCGTAAAAGATGGAATCATTAACAGGTCGGGCAACATAGCAGAGTCATTATAACCTTTTGTAACAACACATCCCGAAGGATTATTCATGGAACACCTGCCATTTACAAAAACAGGAATGGGGTTTTTTTCAAATTGAATCCATGCATAATAAAGTTCTCCGCTGATGCCTTCTTTCAAATCCTGGACCAATACCTTCCATGTGCCGTTAGGGTTTTGTCCGTCATTCAGGAACTCTATTCTTCCGTCCGGCATATATTCTCCCGTAAAAGGCGCAGTGCCCTGATGAATATAGCCATTGAAGCCATTGCTGCTGAACGAAGTGCCGATATAATGGCTGCCTGAATCCCTTCCGTTACGATTGGTAAGCCAGATGGAAGTCCCGTCGGGAGACAATAATTCTATTTTCAAATCC
This sequence comes from Taibaiella lutea, assembly GCF_008629695.1. Classification (GTDB taxonomy): domain Bacteria; phylum Bacteroidota; class Bacteroidia; order Chitinophagales; family Chitinophagaceae; genus Taibaiella; species Taibaiella lutea. Next base: position 384,788 of record NZ_VWSH01000001.1, on the reverse strand, counting down.
GAAACACGTTTGTGCAGAATATCTATTGCTATTTTGGCAATACCGAAATTGCTGTTGATGGAATCCGGTAAGCCGCTCACCTCAATGGAAAAAGTATCAATCCTGAACTGATGCTGAAAGTCATGTATTTTATCGCCCTTTGCCCAGAAACGTTGCGCATTGGATGTACCTGAAATCAAAAAGAGAAATGTAACAAACAGAAAAAGAGAGCGCAGCTGCAAATTCATGAATGGCTTTGTTTGGTTTTTTTGCGAATATACAATCCCTAAAGTAATGATAATTATGATTCCCGAAAAACAGTTGTTAATCACAATGTTTGCAACTACTTAAATAATAAAAGACAACCCCCGAGAGTTGTCTTTTATTATTGTTGAAATATTCATTTACGCTTTACAAAGCAAATGCCTCATTTACCAGCATGCTTTGTTCCTGAACATGCTTACGTGCAAAACCCGTAGCAGTTGCAGCGCTTGCCTGACGCGTTAAGTAACCGATATTTATATGCTCAAGGTTCATTTTTAAGAAGGAAGCCGCGCCCATATTACGAGGCTCTTCCTGTACCCAAAGCCATTGTGCCGATTTGTATTTTTCATACAATGCATTCAATTGCTGTTGTGGCAGCGGGAAAATCTGCTCAAGACGAATGATGGCAACATCTTCGCGGCCTTCGCTTAATTGTTTTTCGCTTAAATCAAAATAAACCTTACCGGTGCAAAGCAATACACGTTTCACTTTTGAAACATCCTTCACATTCGGATCATCTATAACCTCTTTGAACCCGCCTTTTGTAAATTCACTTACGTCAGAATAAGAACGTATATGACGAAGGTTTGCTTTCGGAGAGAAGTTAATCATCGGAATGCGGAACGGCAATGCCAGTTGACGGCGCAATGCATGGAAGAAGTTGGCAGCAGTGGTAATGTTTGTAACAAACATATTGTTCTCTGCCGCTTGTTGTAAAAACCTTTCCAGGCGCGCACTGCTATGATCCGGTCCGCCACCCTCATAACCATGAGGCAATAGCATTACAAGTCCGTTTTGCGTAGCCCATTTTTGTTCCGCACTCGTAATATATTGGTCAATCACAATCTGGGCTCCGTTTACAAAGTCTCCGTATTGTGCTTCCCAAAGTACCAGGTTGCTCGGATTAGCCATGCCATAACCATATTCATAGCCCAATACAGCATATTCACTCAATAAAGAATTGTAGATATAGAACTCGCCCTGACCTTCGCCAAGATTACTCAGACGGCTATATTCATTGTTGTTGTTTTCATCTCTCAGGCAGGCATGTCTGTGAGAGAAAGTACCACGTTTTACATCTTCACCACTCAGGCGAACATCATGGCCTTTTGCAACTAAGCTTGCATAAGCCAGTAATTCACCTGTTGCCCAATCTACCTTGTTCTCTGTTTCTAATAATTTGGATTTATCCTTCAGTAGTTTATCCACTTTCTTTAATGGACTGAAACCTTCCGGAATAGCCATTAATTTCGCAAACAAATCCTTTACTTCAGCTTCCGGAATAGAAGTGTCCGGAGAAGCATGGAAATCTTCAGGCTTTGATTTTCTCAATTCCTGCCATTTTTTTTCCGGTTCCTGATACGTATATGGTAAAGGCTTTTGTTTTACTTCATCCAGGCGGGCCTGCAATTCGTTCCAGAATTTCTGCTCCATATCTTTAGCCATTTGCTGTGCCTCAGGCTCACCATTGTCTAATAGATATTGGGTATAAACCTCGCGTGGATTTTGGTGCTTGTCTATCAAAGCATACATTGCAGGCTGTGTGAATTTAGGTTCATCACCTTCATTATGCCCATGTTTACGATAGCAGACCATATCAATAAAGATATCTTCATTGAATTCCTGACGGTAATTAATCGCAAAAATAGATGCCTTTACCACGGCCTCCGGATCATCGCCATTTACGTGTAATACAGGCGCATGAACCATTGCAGCCAGACTCGTACAGTAATCTGCAGAACGTGCATCATCAAAATCGGTAGTGAAACCAATCTGGTTATTAATTACAAAGTGAACAGTGCCACCTACTTCATAACCTTTCAATTTGCTCATTTGCAACAATTCATAAATGACACCCTGTCCTGCAACAGCAGCATCACCATGAATCAATATAGGAAGAATATTATCGTATTCACTGTTATAAAGTACATCGGCTTTCGCTCTTGAAAAACCCGCCACAACCGGATCTACTACCTCAAGGTGAGAAGGATTCGGCAATAATTGAAGGTTTACATCTTTACCTGCAGGCGTCTTTACAATACTGCGGAAACCTAAATGGTATTTCACATCGCCGCTTCCCATGGTCATGTCTGACGGCATATTTCCTTCAAATTCAGAAAAAATCTGGTCGTAGGTTTTGCGCATGATATTCGTAAGCACATTCAAACGGCCACGATGCGCCATGCCAATCACTACTTCCTTCACTCCGCCTTCAGCAGCAGTATTGATCATAGCATCCAATGCCGGAATCATACTTTCTCCGCCCTCAAGCCCGAAACGTTTCTGGCCGATGAATTTGGTATTCAGGAATTTTTCGAAAATAACACCATAATTTAATTTCTCCAGAATCCTTTTTTGTTCCGGCAAAGTGAATTTCTGTTGCATTAATTCCTCAAAATGGTTTTGCGCCCAGATGTTCGCTTCCATTCTGTTCATATAAGTATATTGAATACCTACATTACCTGCATATATTTTTTTAAGCTTGGCATAAATATCTTTCAACGGCGCTTTATCCAGACCGATAAAATGACCTGCATAAAACGAAGTTTCCATATCCGCTTCCGTAAGGCCGAACTCTGATAATTCCAGATGAGGTGTACGGTCTTTTCTCGGGCGAATCGGATTTGTAGTTGCAATAAGATGCCCCCTTTTACGATAAGCGCGGATTAGTTCATAAACTCCAAACTCTTTATTTAAACCCGTAGGAGCCGTAACATAAGAGCCAAAAGCAACTTGTTCTGTAGTCGTGGTACTTGTGGTTGGCGCTGTTGCAGCCTTTCCGTTGCCATTTGATTTGGAAATGGCGAAATCAAAACCTTCAAAAAATTTCTTTAATTCAGGGTCAACCGTGTTAGGATTAATCAGATAGTCGTTATAAACAGACTCAATATAAGCCGGATGCGAATTTGTGATGTACGAAAAATCTTCCATTTCGTTGCTAAAAGAAATATTAATGATTAAAAATTCAGTATAAAATTATCGGCACAAAATGTGCCGATAAGGCTTGCAAAGTTAACATAAATGAAAATACATTGCTAATTAAAAATCTTTTCACTTTGCGTAGGGGTATGTCGTTATTTTCACGTGTTAAATAAAAATCCCGTTGCCTAAACAAAATATTGTTTTTCTTGTAATGATGTTACGAACGTTATCTTTCATTTCAATCCGAGGTGTTGGTAAAATGTTAATTTAGCACGAGTTACACATTATTTAAAGTAATTGGCACGTTCTTTGTAACAGATAAATATTGTAAACTAAAATTTAAAGTATGAAAAAAATCATCATCATCATTGCAGCTGCTCTGACCGCTCAAAACACATTTGCCCAAATCTCTATCGCCCCTGAAGCCGGTATTAACCTTTCGAATCTTACTACCAAAGATGATAATGGAAATTCTGAAGATTTTTCCTCCAAGGTAGGATTAAGGGTGGGGGCCTATGTAAATATTCCCGTTTCACATGGATTTTTTATACAGCCGGGATTGTTATACAGCATGAAAGGTGCTCAGCAAAACGGAACCGAATCTTTATTGGGCTTTACTGTGAATTATAAGCTTTCTTTAAATATGAACTATCTTGAAGTTCCGTTAAACATAGGTTACGATTATAGTTTGGGAAATGCAGGCGGCATATTTGTAACAGCAGGTCCTTATCTTGGTTATGGTTTGTCAGGAAAAGCCAAAACCTCGGTTAAAATAACAGGAATGCCCGATCAGAATGATGAAAGTGACATTAAATTCGGTTCAGGTAATGATGAAGCAAAAAGAATTGATTACGGTTTGAATTTCGGTGCAGGATACAGGACTCCATTCGGCGTTTATGCACGTGCTCAATATGGCCTGGGACTTGCGAATATCTCGAACGGCGATGGCGATGCATCTATAAAGCATAAAGGTTGGGCATTAAGTCTCGGTTATGCTTTTAAGATTTAAATATAATATTGTATATAATGTAAAAACCCGTACTGAAATTAGTACGGGTTTTTTATTTGTAACAGATAATAAAATTTTGCTGGCTGTGTTTGGTATTTTTATTGGAATAACCTTGTAAAATGTTAATTTAATTTAGATTATGTAATTGTGGCATGAAATTTGCAATAACTATTTAAACAATTAAATTTTTACTGTATGAAGAGGATTTTATTAACTATTGCAACGGTATTTGTTGCCCAAAGTATTTTTGCTCAAATGTCAATTGCACCGGAAGCTGGTATTAACCTTTCCAGCCTTTCTATTAAAGATGACAACGGAAATTCACAGGATATCTCCGGCAAAATGGGGGCAAAAGCAGGTCTGTATTTCAATATTCCTATTTCAAACGGATTTTTTATACAACCGGGAATCTTATATAGCATGAAGGGTGGACAGGAAACTACTACATTGTCGATATTAGGTGTTACCGCAAGTTCAAAAACCACAATTAGCCTAAACTATCTTGAAATTCCGTTAAACCTGGGATATGACTTTGATATGGGTAACTTAGGAGGAATTTTTGTTACCGTTGGTCCATACTTAGGTTATGGTTTATCAGGCAAAACAAAAGGTACACTTAAAATAACAGGAATGCCCGATGAAACAACTGAAGAAGATATTAATTTCGGTTCAGGTGAAGATGAAATAAAAGCGCTTGATTACGGCTTAAATTTCGGTGCAGGATACAGGACGCCGTTCGGAATTTATGGTCGTATTCAATATGGTCTCGGACTTGCCAATCTTTCAAACTTTGGTGGAGACGCATCAATGATGAATAAGGGAGTCTCATTTACGGTTGGCTATGCTTTTAAACTCAAAAGTAAATAGGTAATATCATTTTATGTTATTTAAACCGCACTGAAATTTCAGTGCGGTTTTTCATTTACCCGCATCAAAAAATAAATCGGTATTTTTCCCGTTGGATATATTTGTTGTTTTTGAAACATTTTTATACATACCTGCATTTAGTTTTTATACTTTTATTTGTTTCCTGCTTCTCAGCGAAAGGACAAGTAAGAGATACCACGCTATTGCATTCCAATCTCAGATACAAAACCATTGCGCTCCCTTTTTCCGATACTTTAAAGATTGATACTCTATCATTGGCAACCAACAGTTTCCATATTACAGGTGTTCCCGACTCTTCATATCAATTACATGCAGAATCCGGATACCTCGTCTGGAAAAAAAAACCGCAGCGCGATTCGGTTTTCATGCAATACAGGGTTTTGCCATTGTTGTTTTCTTCGAAAAAAGCCCATAAAGGTTTGGAACAAATCGAAACCAATATTCCTATTCTCAATTATTCCTATTCGGCGGGCGATACATCTATCAGAGGCTTTGTGGATTTCAACAGTATAGACTATAACGGAACCTACGGACGAAGCCTGTCCATCGGCAATAATCAGGATCTGACGTTAAATTCCAACTTTAATCTTCAGATGAATGGTTATATCCTCGACAGTGTAAGGATTGAAGCTGCCATAACCGACAATAACATACCTATACAACCGGATGGTAATACACAACAAATTCAGGAGTTTGACCGTATTTATATCACTTTCCAGAAAGATAATCATAAACTGACAGCCGGTGATTATAACCTCGACAGACCCAACAGTTATTTCCTGAATTTTAATAAAAGAGTGCAGGGGCTTTTTTATCAGGATGATTTTGCTTTAAGTTCAAAAGTCAGGAATAAAGTAGGTGCAAGCATTTCCATTGCCAAAGGGCAATTTTCAAGAAATATTATTCAGGGCATTGAAGGAAATCAGGGGCCATACAAGCTTACAGGTAATAACGGTGAGCAATTTTTCATTGTACTGGCAGGAACCGAGAAGGTTTATATTGACGGTGTATTAATGGAAAGAGGCGAAGACAAAGATTATGTAATCAATTACAATACCGGTGAAATAACCTTTATGCCACGCAGGTTAATTACGCAGGATAAAAGAATACAGTTTGAATTTGAATATCAGGACAGGAATTACCTGAATACATTGCTGTATGCTTATGACGAACTGCAAATCGGTAAAAAATGGAACGTACGCCTGAATGCCTATTCCAATCAGGATTCCAAAAATCAGCCATATACCCAGAGTTTTAGCGGCGAACAAAAACGCTTCCTCCAAAGTATTGGGGACAACATTGATCAGGCCTATTATCCTGAAATAAAGCTGGACACCTTTTCGGCGAGTAAGATACTTTACAAAATGGTGGACACTACAGTCAACAGCGTGTTATACGACAGTGTTTTTGTTTATTCCACCAATCCCGACAGCGCCATCTATTCTTTAGGCTTTTCTTTTGTCGGTGCAGGCAAAGGCGATTATATCCTTGCCGGCACCAATACAAACGGCCGCTCCTATAGTTGGATAGCACCTGTTAATAATCTGCCGCAGGGCGATTATGCCCCTGTTGTTTTATTGATTACACCCAAAAAACAACAACTCTTCACGCTCGGCTCTACTTATCAGCTTGACAGTTTTAAAAAAGTAACTGTAGAGCTCGCTGCCAGCAATAATGCGCCCAATCTTTTTTCCGATATAGACAAGAACCTGCATTGGGGATTTGCAGGTAAGGGTATGTATGAAGAACAAAGATTCCTGGGCAAGAAAGACAGCCTCGGCCGTCAGTCCTTGGTTTGGAGCAATCAGCTTTCCTATGAAGCGGTTCAAAGCAGATTTAAAGCCATTGCACCTTACAGGAATGTTGAATTTTCCCGGGACTGGAATGTACCGTATACCGATACCCCTGAAAATGAAAACCTCGTTGCTTATAACACCGAATTGAAAAAGATTAAATGGGGCGCCCTGGCTTATAACCTTATATGGTATAAAAGAGGCAATGACTATAACGCAAACAGAAATATTGTAACACTGACCCTTGATCATAATGATGTGAAAGGTAACGTCATCTTTAATCTGATGAATGCCTCCGGCCCCTTTCAATATTCTGAATACTTCAGGCCCTCAGCCTATATAGAAAAACGTTTCCGTAAAATATTGGATCTTACATTAGGTACAAAATACCAGCAGGAACACAATGAAATAAGAGCTGTCGGTGCAGATACGTTATTGCCAACCGCATTTTCTTTTGATGTCCTGAATTTTTATATCAGAAGCAACAGCACCCGCAAAACCTCGCTCGAATTAAACTATACCATCCGTAATAATGATATACCATTGAATAATGCATTCGTAAAGCAAAATACAGGGCATACCATTGATGCAAAACTCAATTTCAATCAATGGAAAGGCCAGCAGATTGCCATTACCGGCTCCTACCGCCATCTGATAAATTATATTCAGAACGGCCTGACACAACCCACAGACGAAAGCATATTGGGTAGGTTTGAGTATAACGGTACCATTGCCAAAGGATTTATTATACCCTCCGTTTTATACGAAATCGGTTCCGGGCAGGAGCAGAAACGTATTTATACCTATGTAGAAGTCCCTGCCGGGCAAGGCGTTTATTATTGGAATGATTATAACAATGACGGCGTGCAACAGGCAAATGAATTTGAACTCGCCATCTATCCCGATCAGAAAAAGTTTATCAGAATTATTACGCCGACTAACGAATATTCAAAAGTCAACTTTGTAAACCTCAATCACTTTCTAAACATCAGCCCTGAAAACCTCTGGATGCGTGCCGATAAAAAGAAAGGCTGGCAAACATTCGTAAGCCGTTTTTCAGATCAGCTTTCTGTGCAGGTTAATAACAAAGTATTGTCTTCCGCAGGTTTCAGCGCTTTCATTCCCTTTAACAATCATTTTGTCGATACCAATATCATTGCAAACCTTTCGTCCATCAGCAATACCTTTTTCTTCAACAGAAACAGCGCATTATGGGGTGGGGAATACACTTTATCCTACAACTCAGGGAAGTCATTGCTGACCTACGGTCTGGAAGCAAATAGTCAGTTAAGACAAATGATGAAGCTGAGATGGACCTTGTTCAAAGTCTTTACGGGCACACTAAATGCGCAGCACGGATACAAAGGTTATACCTCCGCATTGATGAGCGACGGCAGAACCTACACTATTCAGCAAAACAACCTTGAACCAGCCTTGACATGGATTGCACGCTCAAGCATCCGTATTACCGGAAGTTACAAATATGACCGCAGGACAAATGATCCCTTATACGGTGGTGAAATGGCAGATATCCAATCCGTAAACCTTGATTCAAGAATTACAAAACCCTTATTGGGTACCATTCAGGCACGCGCCACCTATGCAAGCATTAAATACAACGGTGCAGCCAATACCTCTCTGTCTTTTGTAATGCTTGATGCCTTGCAGGTAGGCTCCAACTGGCTTTGGTATATTAACTGGGAACGGAAACTGAGTAAAGGCATCGAGCTTTCATTGGAGTACGAAGGCCGCAAACCCGGCGACAATGCTGTGGTACACACCGGCCGGATGAGCATCAGAGCTTTATTGTAGTTTGTAATTGCAGGATAATGGATGTTAATGATATATTTGCAATCTCTAAATGGTGTTTCCTTAGTTTATGGCTATTCCCAAAGTGATTTATCAGACCTATAAAAATGAAAATGTGCCTGCATTGACACGTTTCTTTATATGGTTAATGAAAGCACGTAACCCGCAGTATCGTTATGAATTTTATGACGACAAAAGAATAGAGGCATTTTTTCAGGCTGAGTATGATGAATCCGTTTACAAAGCCTACAAAAGAATTGACATAGGCGCTGCCAAAGCCGACTTTTTCAGATATGCAGTGCTCTATAAATATGGTGGCGTTTATCTGGATATTGACGGATACACCCTGCGCAATCTCGATGATATGATTCGCCCCGATGATACCGCTGTTATTACCCGGGAACGCAACCCCGGCATATTTGCGCAATATGCTTTGGTATTTGCACAAGGCCATCCCATCCTGAAGCTTTGCATAGATAAGATTCTGGATAATATTGAACATGACAGATACGCAAGCGATATACACAAACTAACAGGGCCAAGTGTCTTTACCGATGCTGTAAATGAATATATGCAACAGGGAAATAAAGATTGCCGCATTTTCGGTGTGGACTACGAAGGTTTCCTCAGGTCCAAACATTTACTCCATGCCGGGCTGTTTGTAAAAAGAGAAAAATGGCAGAAAGCCCAACAGGCAAGGCCCGCGTTAAAACCCAAAAGCCTGTAAAATTTAAGATGTTCAACACCTTTTCAAAAAATACTTTCCAAAGTATATGCGATAAACTGGCCGCTGATGACGAAGATTTAGACCTCATCATAAAAGAACATGGCTATCCTCCCATGTGGACGAGGCCGAATTCTTTTGAAACCCTTGTACATATTATTTTAGAGCAGCAAGTATCCTTAGCTTCCGCTCTTGCAGCATTGAAAAAATTGCAGGAAAAAACAGGAGGTCTTACACCCGATGCTATCCTGAAACTTAACGATGAGGAATTAAAAACCTGTTATGTCAGCCGCCAGAAAGCTATTTATATCAGGAATCTTGCAACGGCAATAACAAGCGGAGAACTTAACCTTGAAGCACTGGCGAACATGCCCGATGATGCGGTAAGAACTGAGCTTATCAGGTTGAAAGGCATTGGCAACTGGACCATTGACGTGTACCTTATGTTTGTTTTGCAAAGAGCAGATGTATTTCCCATAGGCGATCTGGCTGCTGTTAACGCAATGAAAAGAGCGAAACATTTTCCGAAAGAAACTACAAAAGAAACACTTCTTGAATTTACAAACAATTGGAAGCCATACCGCACCGTTGCCTGTATGATTTTATGGCATCATTACCTTTCTGCCCCAATGAGGAACAAAGTGATAAAGTAATAAACCAATGTCGTCGGATTAATCAATTCAACGGAGACGGCAATGTGTTTGAGAAATGCTCAGGCTATTACAAGTCCAGATGGTTTGGACTGTAAAGTGTCTGACCATATTTTTCGGAAATTAATTGAATGCTTTCCTTAATGTCCATTCCTTCAGATTGATTGGAGTTCATTAATGTTTCAACTTCAATAAAAAAATCATCCAATCCTGCCGGCATTACGGTACACAATAATTTTGCCGGTTGATCTGAAATATTTTTAAAATTGTGAATAGCCCCTCCTTTTGGAATAGATACAGTAGCTCCTTTTTGTGCTAAAAAATTTCCTGATTCAGATTTGAAATTTACTTCCCCTTCAAGCACATAGAAAATTTCCTCAAAATCCGGATGAGAATGCGGCACCGGTCCTGCACCAATAGGGACAGTCATTTCAATAATCGCATAATTCCCGTCGGTTTCCTTGCCCGAAATTATTATTCTATATGCTCCACCTGCAACATTCAGCTTTCGTCCCTGCTCATTATCTGTTGTTTTTATATCGTTTGCCATCTTTAATATAGGATATATGCTGTTTTACAGTTTTGGTAAGTATGTATTTTAAGTAAAAATACAGCTTAAAAATTTCCCCGGCCTTTTTCCGCCTTTGTTGGTGTTTTCAGTAACAAAAAACAATGAGACATTATGATTTCTTTTGGAATAATATTACTTTCGCATGTTTTAAACACTTGTTAAATGATGTCAAAAATACTTTTAAGGGTTGCAGCAATAGTTGCAATCAATTTACTTTCAGTTGTTTATTCATTTGCTCAGATGCATTACGATGCAGGATATGTCATAACCAATAAAGGTGAGCGCATAGAATGTTTTATACGAAATGAAGACTGGACCGGAACGAAACAGGAATGCCGCTATAAGCTCTCAAAAAAAGGAAAGAAGTTCGTTGCAGGATACAATGAAATTAAAGCCTTTCAGATTTATGGAGAAGCAAAACATGAAAAACATGTCGTAACCTTCACAAAAACACCGTCCAGGTTTACCGATCCCAGAGTTTTCGAAGTTTCAACCGATACACTCTTTCTTGCAGTTTTGGTTGAAGGCAATCCCTCTTTACTGGTATATGATTATGCAGGATACACCAATTTTTTCTATGCTTTATCTGATGATGCACCGGTTTCACTTGAATACAAAGAAAGTCTCGATAAGGCTATATTGTATAAAAATTTTCAATTTTGGGATCAACTAAAGTCATTAGCAAATAATTGCCGGAGTATTGATGAAAACTCCGTCAGAAAGGTAAAATATACCTACCATGATTTAATCGGCATTTTTTCGGAAATAAATAAATGTAATGGAGTTCCCTATAAAGCAATCGACGAGAAAAGGATAAGAAATCTTTTTAAAATAGGGATTACACTAACACCGGGAATCACTCAGTCAGATGTAGTTGTTAATAAATTTCAGGTTTTTTACGGCGACAAAATAAATAATCAGTCCATAGGCAATAAAACATCATTCAGGTTAGGGACAGAAATAAGGCTTTATTCCACCGGCTACAGAGGTTGGGCCGCATTTTTTGAGCCATGTTACCAGCATTATGGTAAAGCGGATGTAATGACAGATCAAAATCATGGCATTAATATGGATCTGAATTATATTGACCTCGGAGTTGGTGTAAGATATAGTTTTAGTGCCGGAGAAGCTTTGGATTTTTTTGTAAATGCCCTTTACGTACCTTATAGCTTCAGGATGGGTTCTAATGCTATTTATTATGATACATATACCCCAAATACCCAACATACCTTTTCGATTTCAAGCTTAATCCGAGCAACAGCTGTGCTTTAGGTGTCGGTGTACAGTATAACAGGATTGGCCTGGAAGCGAGATACTATTTTAATAACAGTATTTTTAGCGGTGCAGAAAAAAGTATCTGGGATTGTAAATCTAAAAAGATAAGCTTAATAGCAAGGTTTAACGTTTTGTAGAACAATACATTCTTAACGTGATATGCCGTTCGTTAAAATGTTTTAACTCAATATATATCAACCGGGTGGTAGCAATACGCTGCCGCCCTTTTTTACATCCGGACCGTGGCGTTCAACACCCGGACCGTGGCGTTCAACAGTCAGTCAGTGGCTTCCAACACGCGGACAGTGGCGTTTAACACCTGAACAATGGCGTTCAACACCCGGACCGTGGCGTTCAACAGTCAGTCAGTGGCTTCCAACACGCGGACAGTGGCGTTTAACACCTGAACAATGGCGTTCAACACCCGGACAGTGGCGTTCAACAGTCAGTCAGTGGCTTCCAACAGTCAGTCAGTGGCTTCTAACACGCGGACAGTGGCGTTCAACATCTGAACAGTGGCGTTCAACAGCCGGACAGTGGCGTTCAACACTTTGACAATGGCGTTCAACAGTCAGTCAGTGGCATTCAACACCTGAACAATAGCATTCAACACACCTTTTTGTACTTCCTGTCACGGTAAAGACCAAAAAAGACCCGAAATAATATCGGGCCTTTTTTCTTTTATCTTAAAATGTTCCAACTTGTTAGAGTCAAATCATCCTTATGCATAAAATGCTTTCTTAGGATTTGCGGTTGCATAACCTTCAGCAGCTTTTGCAGCTTTGGCATTGTTAGTCACTTTCGTGTACGTTTTGCCTGTTGCAGCATCCGTAAAGCGAGACGGCGTCTTCGCTTTTTTTCTGTTACCGTTTGACATAATTTGAAGTATTTCGCGTGAAGGTAGGCTTTTGAAATTTGGAAACAGTATTTATTATTAATAAAGATACACATAAGTTAATGTCTTGATAGTTTGAATGTTTTGTGTGTAATTTTTATTTTGTTCAAAAAATAAACCATGTCATCACGTCGCCAGTTCCTTCGCAATTCGGCCATAACCCTTGGTGGCCTTATGTTGGGCGCCCCGGCTTTTGCCGATTTAAACATTTCAGAAAAGAAAAAAGTAATCATTATCGGCGCAGGCTTTGCCGGATTAGCAGCAGCATACAGGCTGCATCAAAGAAACATAGATTTTGTAGTACTCGAGGCCAGAAACCGTATCGGCGGAAGAGTCTATTCTTACAATATAGATCCGGACGAAGATTTGATTGTTGAATTAGGAGCTGAGTGGGTAGGCTATTCCCATGAACGCATCCGTAAATTGTGTAATGAGTTCGGTCTGGAATTATTTAATAATCAGTTTAAAACAAGGCTTATTCGCAATGGCACATTCAAAGACAAAGACCAGTGGCAATATTCACAGGACTGGCTCCGGAAATTTGAAGAATTAAAGAATGCCTATAAAGGTCTTAGCACTGAACAGCAGATCAATATGGACAAAATTGATTATTGGAACTATCTCAGAAATAACGGATGCACAGGCGAAGACCTGGAATTGAATGAATTACTTAACTCTACCGATTTTGGCGAAAGCATCAGGCATGTGTCCGCTTATTCCGCCATGGGTGAATATGTGGAAAGCAATGACACAAATGAAATGGATTTGAAAATAAGAGGCGGTAATGATTCCCTTGCAGAGCAATTCAGGTGTGCCATCGGAAAAAACAGGATAAAAACAGAGCATGTCGTAACTCAGATACATCAGGATAAAAATGTAAGAGTAACTTGTGCCAACGGCGCAGTTTTTGAAGGTACCGATATCATTTGTGCAATACCCGTATATTCAGCTAAAAATATAAACTGGTCGCCCGGTTTGCCCGAAGAAATATCACTCGCAATGAATGAACTGCAATATGCACGTATCAACAAGAATCCATTGCTTTTCTCCGAACGTTTCTGGAAAGATGAAAGCTTTGATTTGGTTACGGATATGCCAGGCCATTATTTTTATCATGCCACCAAAAATCAGCCTTCAAAGAAAGGCGTGCTGATATCTTATGCCATTGGAGATAAAGCTCCCGTAATTGCTTCGCAGACCAATGCTTATCGTGCTGCACTTACCAATTTATCTTTCAAACCGGGCTTTGGCAATACGGCACACTTACTGGAAAAACAGGAAAACTATTACTGGGGTGCAGACCGCTATTCTCATGGCGCTTATGCACTTTACGGCATCGGGCAATGGTTTGGCGTGCTGCCAGTTCTTTCTCAAAGATTTGAACGCACCTTATTTGCAGGAGAACATCTTTCCGAAAAATGGCAGGGATTTATGGAAGGGGCCATTGAGACAGGAGAAGCAGCCGCAGAAAGTATTTAAAGATTTTATGCGGTTTATCAATATAAAAGGGCCTTTCGCTACTGAAAGACCCTTTTATATTGATGTGTGATTTTTATTGTTGTCCTAATATAATAGGCGTTCTGCCATCTGTAATAATCACTTTATTGTTGGTATTTCTTATAGCTTCAATCCATTTTTCCTGTAACACTTTTGCATCAAGGCCGGCAGCTCTTACACGGTTGGCTTCGGCATCAATCTTTGCTTTTTCAAGGTTCATCTGCGCTACTTGTAGTTCGTTCTTTACCTGTTCGGCCTGCTGAATGGCATTATTTCTCGCTTCAATAGCGCGTGCCATTGATTCAGGTGGCTTAAGCCCTGAAGTAAGATTGTTTAAGACGAAATATTTTTTATCAAAATCGGCTTTCAGTCTGAATTCTACCTTTTGTTCAAAAGCATTCAGATTGTTCATCAGGGAATCTGTAGTGTAATTCCTTGCTTCTTCTCTGTAAGCGTTTATTACCAGCTGGTTTAATACGGCATTTTCAATATTATCCATCATCACATTGGGCTCCGAAACACCGACATGCTTATAATTAAACACAATATCAATGCCTCTGCCTCTTAATGCCTGATACGTATAAGTAGGATCGACAGTAAAGACACCTGCATCTCTGGCTGTGATTACAACTGAAGTAGGATCGCCTTTCTGTTCAAACATAGGTACCTGATACAAAGTAGTGCCCGGCATTGCAGTCATTTGTCTGCCTATTACGGATTTAAAATCTGCTCTGCCGTTTCTTCCGTAATTAGTCATCAGTACACCTTCATAGTTGGGCTCTACTCTGGAACAACTGTTACTGAGAACTACAATAAGTACAATAGCTATAATAGCCAGAATACCGGCAGTGGTTATTTTTTTTCAAGGTTATCATTTTGTGTTTTTAAATACTTTGGAATAAGGGAATATCAATAAGCAAATAACATGCAGCGTTCCGGTAATAAAACCATATACAGGCTGTAGATTGAAAAGCCTGAAATGCAGCCACACAAGCAGGATATTTGCGAAAATGAAAAGGAAAATTTTCAGCATTGATGTGATGATATTGAGAGCCAAAGATGCATTATTTTTTAGAATTGTTTAGTTTTTTGGATCTGATATTTCGGGAAATATTATTTCAAAGAACCGTTTTTCGGCTACAACAAAGATAGATTCGGCTACATCCGCCGTTGTAATCCTGTGCACCTTTGCCTTATCAAAAAAACAGCAAATGAAAATCACAATCACAGGTTCCTTAGGACACATCAGTAAACCGTTGACACAAATTTTAGTGCAGCAGGGACATATAGTAACCGTTATCAGCAGTAATCCCGAAAAGAAAAAAGACATCGAAGCTTTGGGTGCAATACCGGCAATTGGCAGTATAGAAGATGTCGATTTTCTGACATCCGCTTTCACAGGTGCAGATGCCGTGTACTGCATGATTCCGCCTAATCATTACTACGACAAGAATCTTGATCTGACCGCTTATGTCTTGCAAACAGCCCATAATTATAAACAAGCCATTATGCAATCAGGCGTAAAGCGCGTGATTCACCTCAGCAGTATCGGCGCACATCTGGAAAAAGGCACAGGCCTTATCCTCACACACCGTGATGTAGAAAATATACTGAAAGATATACCGGACATATCCATTACACACATGCGTCCAACCTCTTTTCATTATAACCTCTACAGCTTTATCCCTGTGATAAAAAACACAGGGATTATAGCCTCAAATTATGGTGCAGATGATATGATTGTCTGGGTTGCCCCTGCTGATATTGCCGACGCAGTAGCCGATGAAATAGTAACACCATCGCAAGGCAGGAAAATACGTTACGTAGCAAGCGATGAGCTTACCTGTAACGAGGTAGCAGGCATTTTAGGCGCTGCCATCGGTAAGCCCGATTTGAAATGGGAAGTTATTTCCGACGAACAGATGCAGGCAGGCATGGAAGCGGCAGGTCTCAATCCGAAAATAGCTGAGGGGCTGGTTGAAATGCAATCGTGTATTCATAGCGGTATCTTCTTTGATGATTATTATTTAAACAGACCTGCATTGGGAAAAGTAAAGATGACGGATTTTGCAAAAGATTTTGCAACAGCTTATAATCAAAATAAGTAACATTGTAATATGGCAAAACCGGTAAGGATTAAAACAATCAGCGAGTTTCATAAGTTCAGGGGATTAGCAGCCCCTGAACATCCGTTGATCAGTGTGGTGGATTATGCCGCTATCAAACATTCGGCAACAAATAATCACACAAGCTGGGTGCTTGATTTCTATTCCATTTCCCTGAAAAGGACTACGAATGCCAAAATGAAATATGGCCAGCAGGAATACGACTTTGATGAAGGCGTGATGTTCTTTATGGCTCCCGGACAGGTTTTCAGCATTGAAGTAATTGGAAACGCAGCGCCCAATCATACAGGCTGGATATTACTTATCCATCCCGACTTCCTATGGCATACATCTTTGGCTAAGATTATAAAACAATACGAGTACTTTGATTATGCCGTAAATGAAGCTTTATTTCTTTCGGAAAAGGAAGAAGTAACGGTTACAAGTATCATCCAAAACATCTTGCAGGAATACCATGCCAATATTGACAAATTCAGCCAGCAAATTATTATTGCACAACTGGAATTATTGTTTTCTTATTCAGAAAGATTTTATCATCGCCAGTTCATCACAAGAAAGATAAATAACCATCAAATCCTGAACAGGCTGGAAGATATACTGTCAGCATATTTCGACAACGATGAAGCTATAAAGAAAGGATTGCCTACAGTACAATACATTGCTGAAGTATTGAACCTTTCGCCTAACTACTTAAGCGGTCTTCTGAAAGTATTGACAGGACAAAGCACGCAGCAGCACATCCATGAAAAACTGATTGAAAAGGCAAAAGAAAAATTATCCACCACGGATTTATCAGTAAGCGAGATTGCCTACGAATTAGGATTTGAGCATCCGCAATCGTTCAGTAAATTATTCAAAACAAAAACGAATTATTCTCCTTTGGGGTTCAGGGCTTCGTTTAATTGATCTGAGTGAATGTGTTTTATTAAAGCTTTCTCATTGAATCTTTAGCAAAAGTGGTCTATTGACTGGTCTTATTCTTTCTTGAAAAATGAATGAGAGTATATTCTTTTTCGCCATCATCTATTTTAATTAAAAGTTCCTTTCCATTAAGTATTAAGACATCAGAACCAATATGTACACCTGGAGGTTTATTTAGAAAAATAAGACTGGTGTTATTACCCTTCTTTGTTATTGAGAAATTTTCTCTTGGTGAGCTTCCATTTATACTTGATTTATATGTATTGTCTTCAAAGAAAGTCATGGAGCTGCCAATCAAGTTCTGTTTAAGATTATTCTCGATTTTTGCATCTGTATCGATGTCACTTTTTCTGGACACAGAATCAATAATCCAGCTACCATAAATAAGTTTTTCTTGACTATGATTGCAGGATATACCCAACAATAGAAATAGGATAGCGAAAGGAGTTAGTAAAAAATAATAGTTCGTTTTTAAATGCATGTTAAATTTGAAATTTGATAATTTGATGTTTGTTTTTTATCATCTAATTCACCAACTGATGCGTCTGCTTAATAATCCCCATCACAAACACACTTTGCAGATGTCCCATATTCTCAATCTGGCTTAGCTTGTTGACATGGAAATCATAATAAGCATCCATGTTTTCCGCCACCACCTTCAACATAAAATCAAACTCGCCGCTGATATTATAACATTCAATGACCTCATGCAATTCATTGATAGTCTTGATAAACTTCGCCCCCGATTTTTTATTATGCTCTTTTAAAGACACATAACAAATCACCATCAAACCTTTCCTGACCTTGGCATGGTCCACAAGCGTTACATATTGTTTAATAATGCCGCTGTCCTCCATTCTCTTGATACGTTCATGTACAGGTGTAGTGCTGAGGTGTATTTGCGATGCAATATCACGGACCGTAATCTTGGCGTTTTGCTGCAGTAACCTCAAAATAGCCAGGTCTTTATCATCCAGAGCATAAGCCGGCAAAGTGGCATTATCTTTTGCATTGGTCTTTTCCATAGCTGAAAATGATTTTGTCCTGTAAAGTTAAGCGATTATTGTCTTTTGTTCTGAATTTTACAATAATCACTAATGGTTTATCCTAAAACGCTACTTTTGCCTTCTGAATTTTAAAATCTAAACAAAGAACATATTATGTCAACTACAAGTTTTCAAAATATCGAATTGAGCCTGCCTTATAAGGTAGCAGACATCAGCCTTGCAGAATGGGGCCGTAAAGAAATTCGTCTGGCTGAAGCTGAAATGCCGGGCCTTATGAGTATCCGCGAAGAATTTGCTGCACAACAACCTTTGAAAGGTGCGCGCATTGCAGGTTGTCTTCACATGACTATCCAGACTGCCGTGTTGATTGAAACATTGACTGCTTTGGGTGCCGAAGTTCGCTGGAGCTCTTGCAATATCTTCTCTACACAAGACCACGCTGCTGCTGCAATCGCTGCAACAGGCGTTCCTGTTTTTGCATGGAAAGGTGAAACCAACGAAGAAGCAGAATGGTGTATCGAACAAACATTGTTCTTTGGTGCTGAAGACAAACCATTGAACATGATTCTGGATGATGGCGGTGATTTAACCAATATCGTTTTTGATAAATACCCTGAATTGATCGCCGGTATCAAAGGTCTTTCCGAAGAAACAACTACAGGTGTTCACCGTTTGTATGAACGTATGGCTGCCGGTACTTTGCCGATTCCTGCTATCAATATCAATGACAGCGTTACCAAATCCAAATTTGATAACAAATACGGTTGTCGCGAATCATTGGTAGATGCTATTCGTCGTGCTACAGATGTAATGATGGCCGGTAAAGTTGCTGTAGTTGCAGGTTTCGGTGATGTTGGTAAAGGTTCTGCCGATTCTTTGCGTGGTGCAGGCGCTCGTGTTATTGTAACTGAAATCGACCCTATCTGTGCTTTGCAAGCTGCAATGGAAGGTTTTGAAGTTAAGAAAATGAATGACGCCATCAAAGAAGCAGACATCGTTGTAACCACTACAGGTTGCCGCGATATCATCAATGGTGAGCATTTCAAATTAATGAAGGACAAAGCCATCGTTTGTAACATCGGTCACTTCGATATCGAAATCGATATGGAATGGTTGAATACAAATTATGGTCATACTAAAGATACTATCAAACCACAGGTTGATTTGTACAGCATCGATGGTAAAGAAGTAATTGTATTGGCAGAAGGCCGCCTGGTTAACTTAGGTTGCGCTACCGGCCACCCGTCATTCGTAATGTCCAACTCTTTCACCAATCAGGTTTTGGCCCAATTGGAATTATGGTTGCATAGCAATAAATACGAAAACAAAGTGTATGTATTGCCTAAGCATCTGGATGAAAAAGTAGCTCGTTTGCATCTTTCTAAAATCGGTGTTGAGTTAGACATCCTTACAGATACGCAAGCTTCTTACTTAGGTCTTTCAAAAGAAGGTCCGTTTAAGCCGGAAATGTACAGATACTAAGATTCAATTTGAATTAATATTAAAGATGCCAACTTTTAAAAAGCTGGCATCTTTTTTTGTGCAGATATGAGTGTCGGCATTTTGAATGATTCCTGTTATTTTCATAGAAACTATCTGTTACCTTTATGTATCAATTAATAGATATGACGCCCGAAACAGAAGCACTTGCTTACCCCATAGGCAAATTTGAAATGCCGCTTGAATACGACGAAACTCAGATCCGCAAATGGATTGAAAGAATTGAAGTTTCACCAAAATGGTATGATGCGGCAATAGAAAATATGGATGAAGCTCAATTACTAACGCCTTATCGTCCCGACGGATGGACTGTAATGCAGGTAATTCATCATGTTGCCGATAGCCACATGAATGCTTATATACGTTTCAAGTGGGCATTAACGGAAGATTGTCCCACCATAAAACCATACCATGAAAAACAATGGGCGGAGTTACCAGATGTATTTAATGTTCCAGTAAATGTTTCCGTAACCATTTTACACGCATTACATCGCCGCTGGGTTGCTTTAATGCGCGATATGACAACTGAAGACTGGAAGCGTGCAATGGTTCATCCGGAACATAACAGGAGAATGGAATTGTGGCAATTGCTTGCCATGTATGCCTGGCATACCAAGCATCATTTTGAACATATTTTTAGATTAAGAGAAAGAATGAACTGGTTGTAAATCATTAAAAGAAAATGACGGACAAGGAATATATAGAAAACGCCCGAAAGGCTTCCAACGCAGCAATTGTAGCCAACGATGCAGATGGAGTGACAGTACATTACATGGAAGATATCATTGTAATTTCAGGTGAAGGAGGAAAGCATGCCGGTAAAAAGAATCTTGTCAAAATATGGAAGCAAATGTTTGCCTCGGGAATTACATTGTTTGAAAGGTTGCCTTCGGAAATTACAATAGCTGATAGCGGAAAACTGGCATGGGAAACCGGCATCTGGAAATATAAAGACGGAGCCAAAGGCGGTAACTATTCCGCCATGTGGTGCAAGAAAGGAAATACCTGGAAGACAAGAACCGAACTGTTTGTGTCGCTTGATTAATAAAATTTATTCCCTAATCGTTAAAGCCTGTAACAAAATGAAAGCCAATACCATTGATGAAGTGATTCAGCAGCTTGATATTATCATAAATGATTGCATTCAAAAGTCTTCACGTATCGGTTATTTTGCTTCCCTATACAAAGCAATGACAATTGGTGTGAAAGTTGGTATTGAACAAGATGCTTTTGACAACGGTCCGAGAATGGAACTTTTAGATGTAGCGTTTGCGAACAGATATCTGACAGCTTACAATCAGTTTTCAACAGGACAAGTCGCAACACATTCCTGGATGCATGCTTTCAAAGCGGCTGAGCAAACCAATTTGTCAATTGTTCAGCATTTGCTTTTAGGTATCAATGCACATATCAATCTTGATCTGGGAATAGCAGCTGCGGCTATTTCAACAGCCGGTGATATTGAAAGTTTGCACCATGATTTTAATCTTATTAATGTTGTGATAGGCAATGTTTATCTTTCATTGGAAAAGCAGCTAAAGAAAATTTCGTGGCCTACAATATTCCTGAAATCGCTGGATCCTACTGTCGCAGACGACATTGTTAATTTCAGCATTCAGAAAGCAAGAGATACGGCATGGTCCAATGCGGTAATTTTAGCTGATTCAACGGAAATTCAGGACGAGGATATTATCAGGGCAACTGACACAATAGTATCAAAAGTTGCCACCTGCGTTCAGAATCCTGATGGGATAACAAAATGGATTATAAAAGGAATCCTTCTTTTTGAATCGAATGACGTTGCCAAGAACATTAAGGTTTTGAATGAAGGCTGAATGCCGGAGTAGTTCCAGTCTGTCACTTGTATATTTCTTCTAAAATCTTATCGCCGACATTTTGCCTGTAATGACTTGATTCATAGAAGTTGAATCTTGATTCTGAAAATTCATTCTTTCCCGAGAAATCATAAAGATGAGCGCCGAAGATATTTTCAAGAATTTGCTGGTCTTTAATGTTGAATTTTATTTCATAATACAACGGACTAATTACAACTTTATAGTTTGTGTGGTTTTTTTCTAATATATTTCTGATTTTCAGAAAGGTAGCTTCATTTTCTTTATTAATATAACTCACTGAATCTCTGGTTTCTCCGTTTCTTTCGTAAAACAAATCCTTTCTTTCAGCATAATATTTGTCAGGATTTTCTTTTAATTCATCCTCCACTTCTTTGAACACAATTTCATTCGTAATGCTGTCTATCAATACAGTTCTGTTTTCAATATAGCCATGCATATAAGGCCTGTATTGTTTTGTTGCGAGATAAGGAATATAGCTTGACAGAAAAACGGGATTCATAAATGCCTTAAAAAACTGAAATTGATATTTCAGTTTGCTTTCCCCGTTTAATGCAGGGTTTTTGACAAATAAATAACCTTCCTTATGTTCAGCATCGTAAAAAAGGTAATCAGGGCAAAGGATAATTAAAGCGTTTTTGATAGGGTAGTGGTTGTTATCCAAAAAATGTATCTTTTGGTAAATACCATTGAGCGATTCTGCCGAAGCATTGAAAATAAAAGGCCTGGCAGTTGAATCCAGGTATTTTTTCCATGAAGCTGTTTTAAATGCCTTTGTTCTTGAGCTGCCAAAAATAAAAGAGTTATAATGTTCAGAAGGATAATGATATCTGAAGGTTTCAAAAGAAATATATTCCGTATTTGGTGTAACCCTGTAATTGGAGAAACCCGAATAAGTGCGAAGTGTTTTGAAGGGATCGGTTATTAAATACAGCACAAATAACGCAATAACAGGTGTTAAGCCTATAATTATAAATTGAAGAAGTTTTTTTAAGAATTGCTGCATTTCGTGAGCGAAAATAATTGAATCTGTACGCTTTTTTGTTTTTCCTTAAACATTTCTTTCAACAAAAAAAGCCAATCCGAAATTGGATTGGCTTTAATAATAGATTTTAATGATTCTTATCCTAAGTAAGATTTCAATGAACCGCTGTAACGTGCTTTTTGCAGGCGTTTGATTGCGCGTTCTTTAATCTGACGGATGCGTTCTTTTGTAAGGTCGTATTTTTGTCCTATTTCTTCTACAGATGGACCGCTATCGCCTTCCAAACCGAAATAAGCAGAGATAATTTCAGCTTCACGGGTGCTTAATGATTTAAGGATGCGTTGGATTTCTGCTTTCAAAGAATCCTTCATTACTGTATCATCCGTATCATTGCTGCCTTCAAGCAAATCGCCCATAGCTACATCTTCTGCTTCGTGAACCGGAGCATCCAAAGAAGTGTGACGTGTGTTGCTGCTGAAAATATTTGCAATTTCAGTTTCACTCATTTCAAGAATGCTCGCCAATTCTTCTGTTGAAGGTTCACGTTCATGTTCTTGTTCAAAAGCAATATATGCTTTATTTGCTTTGTTATAAGTGCCGATTTTGTTTTGCGGTAAACGTACCAAACGTCCTTGCTCTGCCAAAGCCTGCAAGATTGATTGACGAATCCACCATACGGCGTAAGAAATGAATTTAAAACCCTTAGTTTCATCAAAACGCTGTGCTGCCTTGATTAACCCTAAATTCCCTTCATTGATCAAATCACTCAGAGATAGACCCTGGTGTTGATACTGCTTAGCTACCGAAACTACGAAACGAAGATTGGCTTTCACAAGTTTTTCCAAAGCTCTTTGGTCTCCAACGTGAATTTTCTGCGCAAGTGTAGTTTCTTCCTCCGGTGTGATCATTGAAATACGGCTGATTTCCTGAAGGTATTTTTCTACAGCTTGCGAATCGCGATTCGTAATCTGAGTAGCAATTTTTAGCTGCCTCATAGTCTGGTTTTATTTGTTTTTATTATTTGTATTACTACTATTTCTGATTTTGGAAAAAACAAAGAAATAATATAATATTGCTTCCCTGCTTTTAAGACTTTATATAAACGTTTTTCGGTTGGGTTTAGTTTGTATAAGTATGTTAAAATAAACCTTTTAGTAAACCATTTATAAATATCTTTAACTGACAAAAAATCCATCAGTTTTTCTATAACTCCTATTCATCAAAAATCATTCCATAATTCCCTTGTCATGTTTGACTATTGTCAATTATAAAAGTTTAATGTATTGTTATTTTCTATGAAAGCCAATACAGTAAAGGCTTTTGATTATTTAAAATTTGCTGATTTTATTGCAAAATTTTCTCATTATTTTATGTAGCGTAATATTTGTCAGTTTCTTCGTCAGAAATATACGAAGCTTACGCCAATTTGTTACCTTTGCGCCGTTAAAATATTTTAAACACATTTTATGTCTCAAGACTTATATCAACACCCCGATTATTACTTATTGGACGAATTACTGACTGATGAACACAAATTGATCCGTGATTCTGTACGAGCATTTGTGAAAAAGGAAATTTCTCCGATTATTGAAGATTACGCTCAAAAAGCAGCATTTCCTTCACAATTAATAAAAGGCCTTGGTGAACAAGGATGCTTCGGACCTTTTGTTCCTGCTAAATATGGTGGTGCCGGTTTAGATTACATTTCTTACGGTATAATGATGCAGGAACTGGAGCGTGGTGATTCCGGTGTGCGTTCAACGGCATCTGTACAAGGTTCATTGGTAATGTATCCGATTTACACTTATGGCAGCGAAGAGCAGAAAATGAAATATTTGCCAAAACTTGCAACAGGTGAAATGATGGGTTGCTTCGGTTTGACGGAGCCGGATCATGGTTCCAATCCTGCAGGCATGTTGTCTAATTTTACAGATGCAGGTGATCATGTTATTTTGAATGGCTCTAAAATGTGGATTTCCAATGCACCATTTGCTGATATCGCAGTTGTCTGGGCACGCGGTCCTGAAGGCAAGATTAAAGGCTTGATTGTAGAACGTGGTATGGAAGGTTTTACAACTCCTGAAACACACGGTAAGTGGAGCCTTCGTGCTTCTGCAACAGGTGAGCTGGTTTTTGATAATGTAAAAGTTCCGAAAGAAAATATTCTTCCGAATGTAGAAGGCTTGAAAGGTCCGTTGGGTTGTTTGAGCAGTGCCCGTTATGGCATTGCATGGGGCGCTTTAGGTTGCGCTATGGACTGCTATGATACAGCTTTACGTTATTCCCAGCAACGTATTCAGTTCGGTAAGCCAATCGGAGGTTTTCAATTAACGCAAAAGAAACTGGCTGAAATGATTACTGAAATCACAAAAGGTCAGTTATTGGTTTGGCGTTTAGGCGTTTTGCGTGGCGAAGGCCGTGCAACACCGGAGCAAATTTCTATGGCTAAAAGAAACAGTTGTCAAACTGCAATCACTATTGCCCGTGAAGCACGTCAGATTTTGGGTGGAATGGGTATTACAGGTGAATACAGCATTATGCGTCACATGATGAATCTTGAGTCTGTTATTACTTATGAAGGGACACACGATATTCATTTGTTGATTACAGGACAAGATGTTACAGGATTGAGTGCATTTAAATAAATATTTGAAAATCGTTTTATTCAGATTTGCCAACTTTTAAAAAGTTGTCAAATCTATTTTACAAAAAAAAGCGTTGCCACTTTTAAAAGTTGGCAACGCTTTTTAAATTCCTGCAATTTGTTATTTATAACATTTTAACCCTGCATAGATAAATTAAAGAATCTGATATCTAACATCTAAAAGCTATTTCCCCCTTCCCTGAAAAATAACTTTGATGGTGTAAAGTGAAATTTTTATATCCAGCGCGATAGAGCAGTTTTCTATGTATAACAAATCGTACTTCATCCGCTCAATCATTTGTTCCACATTTTCGGCATAACCATACTGAACCATTCCCCAGGAGGTAAGCCCCGGTTTTACACGGTGCAAGTATTTGTAGTGCGGATGAGAAGGTACAATTTTATCAATGAAGAATCTTCTTTCAGGCCTTGGGCCTACTAATGACATATCGCCTTTTAGAATATTGAAAAACTGTGGCAATTCGTCAATGCGCCATTTACGCATAATTTTGCCCCATTGCGTAATTCTTCGATCTTCATCGCTACTCAATGCAGGTCCGCTTTCCTCGGCGTTCATGTACATGGAACGGAACTTGTAAATATTGAATGGCTGACCGAACAGGCCAATTCTTTCCTGTTTATAGAAAATAGGGCCGGGTGATGATAACCTGACTTTTAATGCTGCAAACAGGTAAACTGGCGAAAGTAATATCAGACACAATGCCGAAATAGTAAAATCAATCACTCTTTTGCAAACCTTTTGCCAATCGGGCAATAACTCTGGGTGAATACTTATTAACAATGGAGCATAAACATTATTAATCCTGACAGAACCTGAAATGATATCGTATAAATCCGGTAAAACCTTTATGATTATAGGACTGTAGCTTAATCTTGTTAATAAATGTTCCAGTTTATTATGTTCGTGAGATTCCACCGCAATTACTACTTCTTCAATCTTATACTCCTGAATGATGTTTTCCAGCGATTCTATATTGCCTAATTCAGGTACATTAGGAATATTTAACGGCGTTACATTTTTGTCGACACTTACAAAGCCGACAACCTCATTTCCCAGAACATGCGGATTATCTTTTATTTCATTATAAACTTTGGTTGCTTTTCCATTCCCGCCTACAATAAGGGTTTTATATACAATCTTTCTTTTTAAGAGATCACGCTTGACTTTATATAGCCAGAACATTCTTGAAACAAGCAAAAAGAAAAGCTGCGTAACGAAATACCAGGAGGTTATTTCAAAGAAATATTTAAAACTGCCTGTATCGTTTGAGAAGGCTACTGTTCCGATAAGCAAGGAGCCAATAATACTGATGATAATACTGCGATATATTTCAATTAATCTCGATTTACGGTATAAATCAAAATAAGCTCCTGAGAGGTAATGAAGAAAAATCCAGAAAACAGGAATTATTAAAAACGAAATAATATAGTCACGTGCCGACCAATTTCTTTCCTTTGGATAAATATCGGGAAAAGCCTGATGCAATAAATGCTGACGATACAACCAAAATACTAACCATGCAGCAATTGCTGTCAGGTAGTCGATAACTATCAATATGATAATTGCTCTTCTTTTGGCCGTGGATAATCTCATGCGTACGCTAACCTATAAATTTGAGCCCTAAAATTTGAATCTTTAAAACGGATAAAAGTTGTTATTGAAACACTTTTTCAGCATTGTCGTTATTCACCTGCATCATCATTTTATGTAAAATCTGATGCGCCACATCCATTGCATGTAATCCGTCGTAAACAGAAACACTTACTGGTTTGTCCTGTAAAATGGCCAACGCAAAATCAGCCAGTTCTTCTCTTATTGCATTTACTTCATTGATATTCGGCATTTCGACAGAAATCATTTTTTGCTGACCTGCTCCAATCTCAATAGGGAAGTCAAAAAATCCCTTTTCTTCATTATCTCCTTTTAATCGTATAATCTCTGTTTTCTTATCTAAAAAGTCGATGCCAATGTATGCATCTCTTTGAAACAAACGCATCTTTCTCATTTTTTTCAAAGAAATGCGGCTTGCTGTAAGGTTTGCCACACAACCATTATCAAATTCAATCCTGGCATTTGCAATATCAAATGTATCGCTTATAACTGCTACGCCACTCGCAGAAATCCTTCTTACCGGCGATTTTACGAGATGTAAAATGATATCAATATCGTGAATCATTAAATCCAGAATTACTGCAACATCTGTTCCTCTCGGATTAAACTGAGCAAGTCTGTGTGTTTCAATGAACATCGGTTCGAGCTTTTTATTGCGCAGAGCCAGCATGGCGGGATTATAGCGTTCCACATGACCAATCTGACATTTCACATTTGCTTCCGCCACCAGTTTTACCAATTCCCTTGCTTCTTCCATGGTATGGGTCATTGGCTTCTCTATAAATAGATGACGAGATTGTAAGAGACATGCTTTGGCTATATCGAAATGAGAAGTAGTATTTGTAACAATATCCAGCGCATCGGCTGCCGAAATGAGATCTTCAGCATTGGTATAACGTTTAATTTGATATTCAGTGATGGTTGTTGCTGCATTATCATCATTCGGGTCAAAAAAGCCAACCAAAATAATTCCGGGTATTTGTAACCATTGCTGAATATGAATTTTACCCAGATGCCCCGCACCAAAAACGCCGACTTTTAGCATAAAAACTGAATCTCTCTACGTTAAGTTAATATTACGATTGCAAAATAAGATAATTAACGCAAAGGGGTGGCTTTGGCCTTTCTAATTTTTTTAATTGAAATAGTAATACGATGCATAAAAATAACCGTCTTTATAAATAGGATGGTTTTCAGGAGATTTTATGGACTAAATCCCCTCATAAGGGTGAAAAAAATATTCTTGCCCTTGTCTATATTAGATAAATGATTAATAAAAACATCGCTGCATTGCTATAATGATTTTTTAAATGGTTTCTTTATGAGAAAATTTGTATTTGCTATTTTTATATTCATTATTTCTTTTCAACTCAGAGCAGAGGAAGATGCGAAACTGCTGGCTCAGTTTCCCTTTGAAAAATTTTTGTCCGGCATTGTTATTATTAAAGCCCAATTGTCTCCATATAAAGATTCGTTGAATTTTATACTGGATACCGGAAGCGGTGGTATTTCTCTGGATAGTACCACATGTGTAAAACTTGGTATCGAAAGTAGGATGACGGACACGTTTGCATCGGGAGTAGGAGGGAAGAGGAGGGTAAGATTCACATTTAACAGGACTTTGAACTTGGGAGGCTATAATGTTGACAGCCTTAATTTTCATTTAAATGATTATAGTTTATTGTCAGCACTTTACAATATCAAAATTGACGGTATCATCGGTTATAGTTTTTTGAAACGATACATAGTAACAGTTGATTATGATGCAGCAATGGTCAAAGTGTATTCTAAAGGCAAATTTAATTATCCTTCAAGGGGTTTTGTTTTTAAAAAACCTATCACATCCATACCATTTGAAAGTGTTTCGATATCGGATGCTAAGAAAGTAGATGGTAATTTTTATTTTGACAGCGGTGCGGGGCTTGAATTGCTATTCTCAAAACAATTTGTTGCAGATAGCAATATTTTCCTGCCCAAAAGAAAGCCTCTTATAGCAAATGTTGAGGGAGTTATGGGAAGAGAAAATATGAGCATTGCGGTTGTGAAGAGCTTTTCATTTGGCCCTTATAATTTTAAACACGTACCGGTTTTTATTTATGCCGATAGTAATAACGTTTTGAAGTATCCGCGTCAGCTTGGACTGGTAGGCAGTGGTATTTTAAGCCGGTTTAATCTTATCCTGAATTTCCCTGAAAATGAAATATTCCTGAAGCCGAATAATTCGTTTAATGATCCCTTCGATTATTCTTATTCAGGCTTAAACATTTGGGAGAACAAGGGAAAAGTTGAAGTGTATGATGTAATTCCGAATTCTCCTGCTGAAAAAGCCGGTTTTATTGTCGGGGATGAAATTATCGGTATCGAAAAAGTTTTTTCAGGTAGTCTTCAGGCTTACCGGAAAATGTTGAAGTCTGAAAAAACCACGCTGAGTATTGTTATAAAAAGGGAAAAAGATTATATGCCGATGTTGCTCAAGGTCAGTTCTATCTTGTAAAAAACAAAAAAGATGCCGTATGGCGGCATCTTTTTTAAATTATGGTTGGGATATAATTACCAAACGTACTGTTTCTTATTCATAAGTGTAGCTTCTGCTGCAATCGTCTGGTCTCCTGACGCTACATCATATACCAGACATTCATAAGTCACTCTGTTTTTATCAGGGAAAATCTCTTTTACTCTTACCACTGCTTCATATTCCTGGTCGGTGAACATAGGTTTTAGCCATTTAATATTCTGGCTCATATATACATGACCATCAGCATACCATAGCGTTCCGAAAATTTTGGTAAAAACACTCGCTCCCAGAAAACCGTGAATAATATTACGGCCAAACATGCTTTCTTTTCCTGCCTGAGGATCTATATGCAATGGATTAGTATCGCCGCTTACTTTTGCATATCCATCTACATCTTCTTGTGTATAACTGAACTTGTGACGAAACTCGTCTCCGATTTTTAGCATAGGAAATTTCTTTTTTTATATTAATAGATAGTTGCTAAGTAAGTAAATTGTTTTTTATCAACAAAGAATAATCGGGAAAATTATATTCTTATTTCAATAAAAGTTTTCCCTCAGGCTAAATTTAAAAAAGCGACCTGAATCAGGCCGCTTTTTTAAATTATAATATTTTTCTATTAATATCTGTAGTCGCCGCTTATTGATGGCACATAAACTTTTGAAATATCATCTATAACAGGAGATGTAGCCATTTGCCCGTTAATTCTGTATGGCGTAACGCGTTGTGCGCCGGTTGTAGCATCCAGACGATATAATAATTTGTCAAAACCGCCAAAATAGATATCTCCGTTAAATGCCACCGGCGAAGATTTTATAAGCGCCTGTGTAGGGACTTGCCATACAACGTGACCATCAATTATATCTATGCAATAAAATTTGGAATCATAGCTTCCGAAATAAACATTTTGATTGAAAACTACCGGAGAAGACTGGATGGCATCACCCGTCTGAACTTTCCAGCGCAGTAAACCTGTTGCTGAATCGACAGAATAGAAATTACGGTCATCACTGCCGACTAATACATTGCCGCCAATTTGAATCGGGGAGCTACGTACCTGTGCGCCTGTTGTGAAACTCCATTTCTGTGTTCCATTCAGAGATTTGATAGCATAAACATTTCCGTTGTCATTTCCTACATAAACAAAACTGTCATTTACCACACATGGAGAAGAATAAAATGCACCGGGCTCGGCAGGTGTAAATGTCCACAATACTTGCAGAAGATCATTTAATGCAACTACATTATTATTCATGCCGGAAATAAAGATAGCTTTCTGAAAACCGCCCGCGATATTATGAATAGCAGGTGAAGAGTTAATACTTCCCCCCATGTCAAACACATTCGTATTAGTAGAAGGGAGAACATAATAGTCGGTCAGGTCAGCTTTAAGTGTATGTAGTTTTGTTCCTTCTACTACTAAAAGCATATCGCCTCTGAATATAGGTGTGCCGATTATGGCATTGCTGTAACTTATAGAATTTATTTTTACACCGGTTTGTGCATTAATGGAGTACAGTGTTCCTTTTGAAGTACCGACATACAAAACTTTATCTTTTACAAGCGGTGTAGATAAAATTTCACCGTCAGCAGAAAACTTCCATTTCTTTTCAAGAGAAATAGGGTCTAATGCGTAAATGATTTGATTATCGCTGCCAACAAACAATGATTGGGAATAAGTTACCGGCAATGGTGTGTCAGGGCTATAATCTTTTTTGCAGGAATTAAGGCCGGTTATAGCTAACATAGCCGATGCGGCCAATATACAATAGCGTTTACGTAGATTCATTCTGTATTTAAGTTTTACTCAAAAGAATTGCTCACAATAATAAGCATTCTATTCCTATTATGCAAAGACGGCCTGAATAATTTTTATGTTGGGGGATGCCTTTATTTCAATTTTCTGAATTTTAAGTCGTTTTTACATAGATTTTATATCTATAAAATAGAAACGAGAGCAATTGCTCTCATTTTTGGCTTTTTATTCATTTACATAAATTCTGTTTACTCTTTGTGAGATGCTTGTCAGTATTTCATAAGGGATCGTCTTTGCCCAATCTGCCAGAGTGCTTACAGGTAAATCATTACCAAATACAATGACTTCATCGCCAACTTTCACATTTTCAATGCCTGAAATATCCAGCATGCACATATCCATGCAAACAGAACCGATGATTTTAGCAGGTTGACCATTAACGAGCATGTGCCCGATTCCATTTCCAAAATCACGGAAATAACCGTCGGCATAGCCAATGCTTACTGTCGCAATCTTACTTTCGTGTTTCAATATACCTTTTCGGCTGTAACCGACGGTTTCACCTTTGGGCAATTCCTTTATCTGTGCAATGGTTGTTTTCAATGTGCCGATGTGCCTGAGTTGCGATTGGATTTTATTGCTCCCGTCAAAACCGTACATGCCGATTCCAAGACGCACCATATCATAATATAATTCCGGATGGCGTGTAATTCCGGAAGAATTTACCAGATGCAATAAAGGATTGATCTCTAACGCATCTTTAAGATATTTACTCATTTCATTAAAATGCATAGCCTGCTCTTCGGTAAAACCGTCAAAATCGGCGGCATCACTACCTGCCAGATGACTGAAGATACTTACTACTTTAGATGCATTATTATTTTTTAACTCGGCAATCAAAGCATCCAGTTCATGCTTCATAAAGCCTAACCGGTGCATTCCCGTATCCAATTTGATATGGATAGGGTAGTGTTGCTCATTAAATGCATTTGCAATTTTTAAAAATGATTGCAATGAATCTATACTGAAAATTTCAGGTTCCAGTTTCCAGCTAATCATTCTGTCGAACGCAGCAGCTTCCGGGCTCATAACCATAATTGGTGCCGTAATACCTGCTTTTCGCAATGCTACGCCTTCATCCACATAAGCAACCGTAAGATAATCAATGCCTTCAAACTGTAAGAGGTTTGCTATTTCATAACTACCGCTGCCATAACTGTAAGCTTTTACCATCGCCATTGTTTTAACGCCTTTTGGTAAAAGGTCGCGATATACATTCAGGTTGTGTTGTATGGCAGTAAGATTGATTTCAAGTACGGTTTTGTGGATTTTTTGTTCCAGTAGTTTTTCAATCTTTTCAAAGCGGAAGCTACGCGCACCTTTCAGTAATATAGCTTCGTTTTCAAAAGTAATCATGTGTAGCTTTTTCAATAATTCATCAGTAGATTTAAAGAAAATGCTGCGTAGCTTTTTGTATTTCCTGAATGCTTCTTTGTTCTTATATAAAGCAGGCCCGATGCAAATGATGCGATAAATGTTTTTTTGATGAATAAGGTCGGCAACCTCTTCATACAAATCACGGTCGGGTTTCCCCATTTGCAACATATCAGAAAGTATAACCGTCTTACGCGGATGTTGCCGCTGTTGCTCCAGAAAGTCAAGCGCAATCTGCAAAGAAGTAAGATCTGAATTATAAGTATCATTAATGATGGTGCAGTTATCCATTCCATGCAATAATTGCAAGCGCATTGCAACAGCATGAAGGTGCAGCATTCTTTCTGCAATAACCGCGTCGTCCAATTTTAACAGCAATAAAACACACCAGCAATGAATTGCATCTTCAATATAAGCGTGGTCAATAAACGGAATCGTTATCGTTCTTTCTTTGTCTTCGTAACTGGCTTTGATAACAGAAACATTGTTTTCTCTTTCAATACTATGAATACGCAATGTTGCATCCGACTTTTGCGACCATGTAAACAGTTTCAAAGGATTGTCAGGGTTATTTCTTACCTGATGCGCATATTGAACAATCGATTCATTCAGTTCATGATGATCCTTACAGTAAATGAGTTCTTTTGTTTGCCTGAATAAGGCCAGCTTTTCATTTATTTTCTGGCGTTGATTCATGAAACCTTCGCTATGTGCTTCACCGATATTTGTAAAAATGCCAATATCAGGATGTAGCACTTTTTCTGAATTATTCATCTCTCCCGGTTGCGAAATACCCGCTTCAAATATGCCAAGGTTATGATGTGCCTCAATGCCCCATACAGAAAGAGGTACGCCAATCTGAGAATTATAACTTTTGGGACTTCTTACAATTTTATAATCGGCAGAAAGTAATTGAAACAACCATTCCTTCACAATGGTTTTACCATTGCTACCTGTTATACCAATGATGGGAAAATGATATTGATTCCTGTGATACGCTGCTAATTGCTGTAATGCAGCTACGGTATCATTGACTTTCAAAAAGCTTGCATAGGGGTAAAGACCTTGCTCTATTTTTTCGCTTATTAAAAATACACGGACGCCTTTTTTATAAGCATCTGCAATAAATTGATGTCCATCGCGGTGGCTGCCTCTAATGGCTATAAATAATGCTGTGTCTGCATTTGCAATCTTTCTGCTATCAATAAGTAACTCATCGATTTCTATTGTCTTCGTTTCTTCTGAAATTAATTCAGCCTTAGTTGCCTTCTGTATATCGCTTAATAACATGTTGTCTGAACTTTGATTCTGTGATTACTATGCTTTTGTTGCTTTAATCATTTAACGATAAAGACGCGCAATCGCGCGTCTCTACAATTTTATATCTAACATCTGATGTCCAGCATCTCAATGTTTAATATTCAAATCTTCCGAACTCGCTTTCAATAACCAATCCGTTCTTTTCTGCTGCTTCAACATAGCCGCTGATTTGTGCTTCTATATGAAAGGTTGCAGCTAATTCAACCAATGCGTCTGCTGTTGCTTTATCCGTAAATATTTCAAGCCTCTGGCCCATATTAAAAACCTGATACATTTCTCTCCAGTCTGTTCCTGCAGCTTCCTGTATCATCCTGAAAATAGGTGGCGCCGGCAATAAGTTGTTCTTGGTTATTTTCAGGCCTTGCGGTAAATAATGTAAACATTTTGTTTGTCCGCCACCGCTGCAATGGATGATGCCGTGAATCTTATCGGCATGTTGTTCCAATGCTTTCAATACTAAAGGCGCATAAGTGCGGGTCGGCGAAAGAATCATTTTGCCTGCATCTAAAGGTGTTTCAGTTGCATCGGTCATTTTGAACTTACCATTATATACCACTTCTTTTGGTAAACCAGGGTCAACACTTTCCGGGTACTTAGCAGCATAATCATGATGCAATAACTCATGACGGGCACTGGTCAGACCATTACTGCCGATACCGCTGTTATATTCCGTTTCATAAATAGCTTGTCCATAAGATGCGAAGGAAACAATAACATCACCCGGAGCAATATTATCAGTAGTTACAATCTTTTTACGTGGCATGCGGCAAGCCATTGTACCATCGACAATAATGGTCCTTACCACATCACCAACATCAGCCGTTTCTCCGCCCATAAAATGAACTTCAATACCGTAAGTTTTTAAAGTATCGAAAAATTCCTGAGAACCATTAATGATATCTCCGATAGCTTCGCCCGGAATAAGATGCTTATTGCGGCCAATGGTGGAAGAATAAGTAAAAGGACCGGTTGCGCCTACACAAAGCATGTCATCAATATTCATTACAATAGAATC
The DNA here is from genome assembly GCF_008629695.1 of Taibaiella lutea. GTDB lineage: Bacteria > Bacteroidota > Bacteroidia > Chitinophagales > Chitinophagaceae > Taibaiella > Taibaiella lutea. The sequence goes on along the minus strand of NZ_VWSH01000001.1, from coordinate 349,803 downwards.
AATGGCAACACCTTTCCAAACACTTCTGTCTCCGGTTTCTTTCCAATACATATAAGCAAGAATCGACTTGGTTCCTGCCCCGTCAGCATGCATGATATTGCAATAGTCTTCATCATTACCCCAATAATCAGGATATATTTTACAAAAGGCTTTTGGATACAGTCCTTTGTCTAACTTTGCCACGGCTTTGTGAACTTCTTCTTTTTGTGCGGATACGCCTCTGAGGGCATAGCGGTCTTGAGGATTCATGCAAAAATTATATTGGAGTGCAAAGGTAAGATTTTAAGTTTATTAGTCGATAGTGGTTAGTTCTTGGTATTTTATAATATTTGGTTTTTTTCGTTCAGATTGATAATCGATTAATTCCACATTATTCAATATTAATACCTGTTACTATTTGCTAACGACTAACCACTAACAACTAAAGACTAATAATGACTCAGATTTTCCCGCTTTCAGAAGGAACTTTTACGATTGGACATGATAAAATTTTCCGTCCTTTTAACCAGACGAATGATGAGCTGAATGACAGGCCTACGGGCTCTTTGCTTGTAGAAGTACAGCCCTTTGTTATTGTAAACGATAAAGATATTATTCTACTCGATACAGGTTTGGGCTTCAATAACCCTGATGGCGTTGCGCATTTGCCTGACAATTTAAAAAAGCACAATATTCATCCTGAAGATGTAACCAAGATTTTGCTCTCTCATTTGCATAAGGACCATGCAGGCGGTATTGATATCAATTTATTTCCGAATGCAACATTTTATATTTATCAGAATGAAATGGATTTCGCAATTCAGACGGGTTATCCATCCTATTATGTGGAAGAATTATTGCCCCTTAAAACCTGCAATCGTGTAAACTGGCTGAATGGAGAGAATGGTACGATTGACGGATATATTCATTACGAACATACAAATGGCCATTGTCCGCAACATATTGTTTTTAAAATTGAATCTGAAACCGGTATTATATTTTATGGGGGAGATGAAGCGCCGCAGTACAAGCAAATGAAAATGAAATATGTCGCTAAATATGATTTTGACGGTAAAAAAGCAATGCAGCTGCGTGAAGAATGGGCCTTGGAAGGCGCAAGGGAAGGTTGGCAATTTTTGTTTTATCATGATGTAAAAACTCCCATTGCAAAAATGTTGTAAGTTTTTGCTTTGAAATCAAATGAAGTATTTTCAATTTCGTGAAAATACTCTCCCTTTAAATTCTGAAAATGGAAATTTATTCTGTCGGATTTTCGATTGGTACAATAGGCTTTATTATTGTTTACTGTTTTTTTGTCAAGACCCTGATGGACCTTATGCTTAATGTTCAGTACGGCAACAGGCAAATCCAGCCGGGCATTGTCTGGATACTGTTATTGCATTTCGTGACTACGATTATCGAAATCCCTTTTAATTTAGGATGGTTGAGTTATGAATATTTTTCTTTGTTAAATATTCTCAGAAATGGTGTCACTGCATTTATGTCAATAATTCAGTTTTATTTGTTTGTAAAAATTGCAAACTCAGTATCACTCGAATATGATAACAGAGGTATCTATTATGAACATAAGCCGACTTTTTTGGCTGGGATATGGCTTGCGATCGCCTATGCAAGCATCTTCCTTATAAATTTATTAAGTATCTTTTATCTTTCCATTTTTGCCGTAATCGGCTATTTTATTGCTTTTATTGTTTACTGGTTCCAGGTCTGGCAGGTAAAAAAGAAGTTGAGTAATACTTCAATAAAAATAGAGACCACGGATGAAAATTCTATTTTTAAAGATCTTTAGTAGCTAATTGAGTCTGGAACTAAACCTAAACAGGAATAACTTCTGTAATGAGTTCGTGGCCTGGATTCGGTATCGGATAAAAGCAAGGAACACAGAACCAGGCTTGAATCCATGCTGCCGGTAAATACTCTTAATGATTTAGGAATTTTAAGCCTGGCTTTGAAAAGGCCATTCCTTTTGAAATCTGGCTTTAATAAAATACACTACTGTCCCTATAATTATTACTGTTAATCCGGCAAGCATCATTTCTTTTCCTGTTGCTACAAAAAGCGCTCCCCACATAATAATAGCTAATATTGCAGGTATGGGGAATAAAGGCATTTTATAAGGAAATTCGGATCCTTTCTTTCTGCTCCTTAATAACATAAGTCCGATAGCCTGGCTGATAAACTGAATCAGAATCCGCATGGCTAATATTGCACTTATTACTTCAGATAACTTAAAAAGCATGCTGAATAAAAATGCAATAGCGCCCAATATTAATAAGGAAATATAAGGAAAGCCTTTTGTAGGGTGAAGCCTGGCAAATATTTTGAAAAAAGCGCCATCGGCAGCAGCAGCATAAGGAATGCGGCTGTAGCCTAACGTAGCAGAGAAAACGGATGCAAACGCCACCCATAATATAAAAATGGTGATGATGGTTGCAGCATTGTTACCCATCAGCCTCTCCATGAAAATGCTGATAATAAAATCGTCTTTGTGAACTTCCTGCCAGGGAATAACGCTTGCCACACTTATATTCATTAACAGATACAACGCTGCAATTCCTGCAATGGATAGAAACATACTGCGGGGAATATTGACAGCAGGGTTTTTTATTTCACCACCAAGATGACAGACATTGTAATAGCCTAAATAACTATAAACCGTCTTTACAGACGAAAACCCAATAGCTGTTATAAAAGCATAGTTCAATGAAAGCCCGTCATTGATGTGTTTGATCGGAGAAAGGAAATTTCCATGAACAATACCGCCGCCGATAATCCAGAATAAGGTTATCAAAACGCCGCTCCAAAGCAATACGCTTATTTTTCCGATGTCTTCAATTTTCCGGTAAAGTAAAAGCACAATAAGCACTACGACGCTCCCGCTCACTATTTTTGAAGTGTAAAAATTAAGCGGTAACAAATAGGAGAAATAAGTTGCAAAGCCAATTGCGGCTGAAGCAATGACCAGCGGCGCTTGTATCATGGTTTGCCAGACAAACAGGAAACTCATGTAACGCCCCAATTTGTTTTTGCCATAAGCTTCTTTTAAAAAGTTATAAGAACCGCCTGCTTTAGGAAAAGCAGCGCCCAATTCGCTCCAGACAGTGGCATCCACAAAAGATAAAACAGCGCCGGCAACCCAGGCATACAAAAAGTATGGACCATTCATCATGCTGATTACCATTGGCAATGTAATAAACGGGCCGATACCAACCATGTCTATCATATTAATTGCAGTAGCCTGACTCAGTCCAAGTCTTCTTTCCATTTTATCCCCGATAATTAAGCCATAAAGATTGGTTTTAGTTTTTAGAATTGCAATCGAAACTTTTTATTGCCATACCGACTCAAATCCGGAAGAATTATGGCTTATTTCATTGATATAATTCAATATTATGTTCATCATCTTGATATTAGTTTATTTTTTCTCTAAAAATTTTCTTAATGCTATTGTTTATTCAAAACCTGTCTGTACATTTGTGTTTTCATGGTGATAGGGTTTATAGGGGCTGACTCATTCTTGGGTCGGCTTTCCTTTTTTTACCATTTTTAATTTCATCTGCTGCAATCATTTTCTTAACCGGGAAATGATTTTTTTATTTTATCCTGTATACTTTGTAAAATAATATTCAAAATCTTGTTAATATTCGTATTTTCTCTGTTATCAAATTATCAATTTTTGTTTTTGGGTAGTTTTCGGATCTTTCATAAGCTACTTTTGTTGCAAATAAATGTGCGATGATTACAAAGATTAACGAACTATATCAGGAAGCAATAAATGCAGGAAAGAAGATTTCAGAAATTGTGATTAGTTATATTGCTTATGATCATTTGAAGAGCGAATTGAACAATCGCAAATCAGAGCCCAATTGGCTGGATAAAGTGAAAGTAAAAGATGGTATTGTAGGTGTTCAGCTCGTAGATGAATACGATAGTTGATTCGCAGAACATTTTTGCAAATAATTTAATAGCTATTGCACTGCAATAGCTATTTTCTATTGAATAACTCCAATGCTATAAGTAAATATCATAGTATGTTTTTGTATTTTGTATTTTGTAATTGGTATACCTTTGGTGTCATATTACAAAGCAATGATACCCTTGTACCGCAGGTCTTTTTTGACTGCATTTATTCTCTCTAATTTTAACACATCTCCTCCGTGTTTAATTAAATTCAATTAGCAATTCTCAGGTCCGTAGGTTCAACGACTTTGGCATGATATTTGCTGTAATTCCAATAAAAATCCTTTTAACTGAAATAAGGTAATCATCGCCGCTTTTACAGCCGCGACCTAACTTGTTTTGCAATTTTAAAATCTATATGACAACATTTATGACAGAGCATAGATTGCTCGTAACCCTTCTTGTGATTTTGTTTTTTTCTTTAATTCTGCACAGAATTATTTTACGCTTTTTATTCGGGATGATTATTGTTCCTGAAAATAAAATTGGTCTGGTGACTAAAAAGTTTGTTCTCTTCGGTTCAAATAAATCATTGCCCGACGGTAAAATTATTGCAACCAAAGGTGAAGCCGGTTTTCAGGCCAGAACCCTTGCTCCCGGACTTTATTGGGGAATGTGGGTTTGGCAGTACACTATTGATATGTCGCCGTTCATTGTTATTCCCGAAGGTAAAATAGGACTGATATTGGCAAATGATGGTCAGGAAATACCAACAGGCGCTATATTAGCCAGAAGAGTTAGCAGTGACAATTTTCAGGATGCTGAAATGTTCCTGAATAATAACGGGCAAAAAGGACGTCAGACATCCTATATTACTGCGGGTACGTATCGTATTAACACGTTTGCATTTACTGTTACTATCGCCGATATGGTAAGTATCAGTGAGAACAGAGTAGGTATAGTAACTACTTTAGACGGTCTGCCAATCAGCAAAGGCCAGATTGCGGGTAATAACGTTGAAGGCCATAATAACTTCCAGGATTTTGACGCATTCCTTGAAAATGGCGGTAGCCGTGGATTACAACCTCAGATTATTCTGGCCGGTTCCTATAATATCAATAAATGGGCTGTTCAGATCGAGGAGATACTGATGACGGAAGTGCCTATCGGATACGTGGGTGTTGTTATTTCTTTTATCGGTGATGATGGTGCGGATGTTACAGGTGATACATTCAAACATGGTAATATTGTTTCCAAAGGATTTAAAGGAGTGTGGTATGAACCATTGGGACCAGGTAAATATCCTTTGAACAAATACACCATGAAAATGGAAATCGTGCCGACAACAAATCTGGTGTTGAATTGGGCAAATGCAAGAAGTGAAGCGCATGCTTTGGATAAAAATTTATCTACTATTACCGTTCGTTCAAAAGATGGGTTCCCTTTTAATCTCGACGTTTCTCAAATTATTCATGTGCCTGCAAACGAAGCGCCTAAAGTAATTGCCCGTTTTGGTAGCATGACAAACCTGGTTAGTCAGGTGTTGGAACCAACCATTGGTAACTATTTCCGTAACTCTGCTCAGGATAGTGATGTAATTAGTTTTCTGAGCACACGTAAAGAAAGGCAGGAAAGCGCCAAAGAGCATATCAGGGCTGTGTTGGAAGAATATAATGTAAACGCAGTAGATACTTTGATTGGCGACATTAATCCTCCGGAAGCTCTGATGAAAACATTGACTGACCGTAAAATAGCAGAAGAAGAGCAAAAAACCTATCAGACCCAAAGGATGGCTCAGGAACAAAGACAAGGCATGGCAAAGGAAACAGCCATTGCCGATATGCAAAAGGAAATTGTACAGGCACAACAAAGCGTAGAGATTGCCCAACGTACCGCTGATGCTGCCGTTAAAAAAGCAGAAGGTGAAGCAACAAGCCTGAAATTGAAAGTTGATGCTGAAGCACAGGCAACTAAAATGCGCGCAAATGCTGAAGCCGAAGCTACGAAAGCATTTGCAGCTGCAAAAGCGGAAGCAACTAAATTGAACGCAAGTGCAGATGCAGAACAAATATCCAAAACAGGTTTGGCTGAAGCAGAGAAAATTATGGCAATTGGTAAGAGCACCGCAGAAGCTTATGAATTGCAGGTAAAAGCTATGGGAGACGATAATTTTACCAAATTTAAAGTGACCGAAGAAATAGGTAAAAACGGTATCAAAATAATACCAGACCTGCTTATTTCAGGCAATGGCGGCACAGATGGCGGCCTGAACGGATTGTTAGGGATGCAGTTGATGAAAATGCTTGGAGATAAAAAAGATGATAATAGTTCCCGGAACTAAACTTTGATGGTGGTTTTCGTAAAAGGTGCACTCTTATAAGTGCGCCTTTTATTGCATAGGTGTGACAGAATCATTAATTATATCAGGCAACAGAACAAAGTTGTTTGTTGACGAATAAATTGTTTTAATTTGTTATTGATATATCATCAATTTTTAAAAGAGTGTCAATACCCAACCTTATGGGTGGTTCTGATGTTTACATTTTAGTTTTAATTTTCAAACAGATTTATGATAAGCGACAAACAGGTATTTCAATTATTAGGATTAAGCGTAATAATGTTTTTTAGTCAGTGCGGATTAAATGATAAACCAAAAGAAGACAAAATAGCAACGCAGGAAAAAGCTCCCGGCGCTGATACTTCATCCAAACAGCAATCTGCAGCAAATGAACCGGAGCAACCAAAACCAAGTGAGCATAAATTTACTGCCTATCCTTTAAAAGGTGTTGATACTGCAACTAAGGCTTTTAAAAAGAAGTATTCCGAATCAGAACAATATATTATTCTTGCTTTAAATCGTGTAGATGCAAAGCATATCGGGCGCGCCGATACTTTAATTATCCCTGACAAGATTGATACTGATTTGATGGCATACAGCCCTTTCCCGGCTTATGTTGACATGATTAAAGATATTCCTAAGATCATATTCTTTTCTTACCCGGTGCAGGCTTTTGGAGCTTATGAAAACGGAAAACTTGTGTATTGGGGGCCTTCGAGCATGGGGGCCAAAATTCATCCAACGCCACTTGGCCTTCATTTTACCAATTGGAAAGGAAAGCAGATTATCAGTTCTGTAAACGATGAATGGAAACTGAATTGGAATTTTAATATCGAAAATAAAGAAGGCGTGGGCTGGCATGAATACGATTTACCCGGATATCCTGCATCTCATAGTTGTTTAAGACTGCTGGCAGATCAAGCCAAATGGTTATATGTTTGGGGCGAACAGTGGATACTGGACAAAAAAGGTCAGTTACTGGCAAAAGGTACACCGGTAATAGTTTATGGAGAATATCCCTGGGGACAACGCAGACCATGGAAAAACTTATTGGAAAACCCCGATGCAAATACGATTTCTGAAGGAGATTTAAACACCGTTCTTCAGCCGTTTATGGATGAAATTCAAAAACAGCTATCCATAAGGCAAAATATTTTGCAAACTACAAACACTACAGCGCAGGCAAATGCGAATGATACTTTGAAGTAAGTTCTTGAACTATTTGAATAAAAAAGAAGGATACCGTTGTGGTGTCCTTCTTTTTCATTGATGATTGGGGTTTTAAATCTTTTTGCCTTTAAAAGTGCAACCTGTATTTTCTATATCGCTGGATATAAGATAATTTACTGTAATGGTGCCTTCGGTTTCATCTAAAACTGCAGAACCGCTAAACGTAATCTTGCCGCCGCCCGTTCCTGTTGCGCTTCCGTCAAGATGTAGCTCATTTGCGCTTGTTACCTTTCCTGTAGCTACAAAACTTTTATTATTGATGTTCGAATAGTTTATTGTAAGGTTGTTACTGTTATTTGTTGTTATCGATATGGTGTAATCCTGTTCATCGGTATTACATTGTTCGCTTCCCTTCCATTGGCCTATAAACTTTGACCGCGTCAAAGTTTTGCAGTCTGAGCCTTCATATCCTGTTTCGCAGGATTTTATTTCGTCTTTGCAAGAGCTTAAAAATGTTGTTGTACAGGCAGATAGCAGAAGCAATGCTGCCGCATTTTTGATTGTTTTATTCATGGGTATGGTTTTATTGATAAGAAAAATATTTAATGATCAAGGGTCGTGTAATCGTAAAAATTTATACTTATTTGGAATCTGTTATTTTGGAAAGACTTTTCTTTTTTTGTATTATAAATAATAAAAATATAAAAACGGACTCAATTATGATTGATTGGTTATCTATGGCAAAGGTAAATTAAAGCATGCAGATTCAAGCTAAGGGATAACCCTGATTTGCAGACTGGGATTGCATTTTGAACTGCTTTATATGATGGGATTTATTTCAATCTTTGTAAAAAAATAAGGCATCGTTTACGAACGATGCCTTATTTTTTTATTTCTTTTTCTTTTTTCGTTTGGATAGTTTTTCTGCTTCTTCCGCCTGGTCCAGAAGTAACTGCCAGTTATCGTTAGGCGTTTCTTCCGAAAAGTTTAAGGTTTCAGCATAATCCGTTTTATCAATTTTCATTACGCGGATAGCTTTTCCCATCCATGTTTCAATAGATTCCAGTAAAGGTTTTTCCTCTTCAGAACAAAAGGAAACTGCCTGTCCTTTCTTAACACCACGACCTGTACGGCCTACACGGTGCACATAATTTTCCGGTACATCCGGTAAATCGTAATTCACTACAAAATCTACGTCAGGAATATCAATACCTCTTGCACTTACATCCGTTGCAATCAGTATTTTGAAAAGTCCTTTTTTAAAATCTTTCATTACGGCTAATCTGTCATCCTGTTCCTTGTCGCCATGCATAGTTACTGTTTCTATATTCACACGTTTCATGGCATTGTGTACACGTTCCGCTCTCACTTTTGTCCTTACAAAAACAAGAATCTTTTTGTCGTGTAATTCGCGTACCAACCGCTCCAGAAAAAAACGTTTATCATCCATCTCTACGAATGACACAGAATGGCTTACATTTTTCGAAACAGGATCTTTTGGGGAAATCTGAATACGGATCGGATTTCTTACAACCGAGTTTGCCAAAGCTTTAATAGAATGATCTATAGTTGCAGAGAAAAACAAAGTCTGGTGTCTGGGTGGAATCCTTTTCAGTATATCCTGAATATCTTTTAAAAAACCCTTCGCCAACATATGATCCGCTTCGTCCAAAATCAATGTTGAAACACTGCTCAGGTCAATATGGCCCTGACTATGTAAATCAAACATGCGTCCGGGTGTAGCCACTAAAATATCAACACCTTTTTCTAATTTTTTTATTTGCGCGTCCTGCTCTTCTCCGCCATAAAGACCCATAATGACCAATCTTGTATATTTTCCTATCTGGATAAAAGCTTCTGCAATCTGTACTGCCAGCTCTCTTGTAGGAACCATTACAAGGCATTTTACCTCTTTGCGTTTCTTGATATTATAACGTCTTTGCAATAAATGCAGAATCGGGATAGCAAATGCAGCCGTCTTACCTGTACCCGTTTGGGCAATGGCAAGCACATCTTCACCTTTCAGAATGGATGGAATAGCTTTAAATTGTATGTCCGTAGGACGTTTAAAGTCCAATTCTGCCAAACTTCGTTTAATCTCAGGCTCTATATTATATTGTTCAAATTTCATTTATCGGTATGCAATTGTCTGCAAAGGTAATGTTTCGGTTCCCTTTAATTCAAATTCCGGATATCAAACGCAAAAAGAGTGACAACTTTTCAAAAGTTGTCAACTCTTTTTATCTGTACATTAAGTTTATCTTCTATTCTAAATGCCCGAACTTTCCGTTCTGGTATTCCTGTATCGATTGAATGATTTCATCCTGCGTATTCATTACAAAAGGTCCGTAGCTGGCAATCGGCTCATTAATAGGTTCGCCTGTCATTACCAGCAATGTAGCCCCTTCTGTAGTTTTAATATTAACTGTCTCACCTTCATTACCTAATAATACAAAGCTGAATTCGGCAGCATTTTCACCATTTACAATAGCATTGCCTTCTACTACCAAAATTGCGCCATTGTGATTTGCAGGTACGTCAAACTCAATTTCTCCGCCGCTTTTCAGTTTTATATCCCATAAGTTTACAGGCGTAAAAGTCTTTGCGCTGCCTTTAATGTTCCTGAAATTTCCTGCAATTACATTTACAACACCGCCATCATCCGGAATAGGGTAGTTTTGAATGCTATCGGCTGTTATGGCCTGATAACCCGGTGTTGCAAGTTTATCTTTTGCCGGAAGGTTTACCCAAAGCTGTACCATTTGAAAAGGTCCGCCTTTTAAAGAAAACTCTTTTTCATGATATTCCTTATGTAAGATACCGGAGCCTGCAGTCATCCATTGTACATCACCCGGATGGATGACACCACTATTGCCCGAACTGTCATGATGTGCCACGCTTCCTTTATAGGCAATAGTAACTGTTTCAAAACCTTTATGCGGGTGCACATCAACGCCACGTTGTTTTTCAGACGGTGGTAATTCATTGCTCGGATTAAAATCCAGCATTAAAAACGGACTCATCCTGCGTTGCAGATTATATTCACCGGGAATGTAATTGTACACTTTAAAACCATCTCCCACCATCCCGAATTGTTTAGGATGCTTAAATACTTTTTCTATTTTCCTGTTCATTGTTATTTGTTTTTTTATTTTGTTACAGAGGTTCTTTCATAAATGGAGCTACTGTTGCGACGCTCCTTTTTAGGGTTCCGTCCGCTTTTCAGCTTTTTAATTAAGGTTGATATTGAATCTTGCATGTTTCAAAGCATCGTACACGAAAGAATATTCAGGTCTTTTACTGTCAGCCAATTGATGTAATGCTTCGTTGACTTTATTCCAGATATCTTCTTCATTTGTATCGGAGAATATAATGACATCTTCGGATTGAAATTTAAAAATTTTCTCCAGTCCCTTTTTAATTTCTTCTTCCAACGCCTGTGTGAAGATTACGACATCCTGCGTGTTGCTTTGGTAAAGATTTACAGCATCTTCTTTATCTGTCATTACATGAATCTGCCATTCGTCCGTACTTTGTAATTGTTGGGCAATCGGGGTAATATCCATTTCGTTTTTACCCAGAATCATAATTTGTATTTTATTCATTTTATCCTCCTTAGGACTTTTATAAAAGCAAAATTACCTTCAATTCCGGCCGCCGGCAATAAACCAGGTTAAGATTATATGTAATGAAGCTATTGTCAAAAGCTATGGTATAAAGAAAAGAACCCGTTGAAATATCAACGGGCTTTGGTTTTCATGATAACAGGAAGGGGTGTATTATTGGATGCCAGGATTCCCTCTCAGCATTTCATGTTCCATCCTTTTTTGTTTTGCTACTCTTTTACCTCTGAAAAATAAATAGAGATTTAAAAATAACATGATACCTAAGTAAATACTGAAGCCTCCTATTTTAAAGCTGAGCGTTTCTATGGTTTGCTGCATGTTCAGAAGTTCCTGTCCGATTTTTAAAATGTATAAAGCAAAGCCAATATTGAGTAAATAAAATCCAATCCTGAAAAGCGTATTAGTTGCTATGGCTATTTCTTCCCTGCCGTTAAATATATCTTTCATAAAAACAATACTGTTCTTAAAAAGGCTTCGTGCCACATACCATGTAAGCCCCAGTGCTATGGGTAAATAAATGCAATAAGCTATTACCATGTTATGCGCTATCAATTTTGCGGTTTCGTTGTTCATGATTTTGAAATTTTAAGATTAAGAATGTTGTTTTTTAGAAAGAATGTAGATAAGGAGCATGTTAAAGTAATGTGTGACGGCAAGTATCAATATCAGGATGCCTATTTGTTCCGACAAGGAAGCAATGAGCTGCGGTAAGGAAATTATCTGTTCCCACATTTTTAATTGTAAAAAAGCATAGCCGATATTAAAAAGGTAATAAGCTATCAGCAGAATATTGTTCATAGTATCTGTTGCTTCGACTTCACCTTTAAATAATTTCAGGATGAATACATGGCCATTGCTATGAAACATTTTGCCTACCCATATAATAATATAAAGTGTAATGCTGATGTAAGCGATGTATGCAATAATGTTGTTGTTCATGGCATGTAGTTTTTCTTTGCCGCTTTTCTTTCTCCTTCCTTGCCTTTGCTTGCACAAAGATAAATGTAAATTCCGAATTTTCAAAAAATATTGAAAATTTAATAAAAATAATTTTCGACTTGGTAGACAAGAGTTATCGACTTCAACAAGTTGACAACTCCCCACGCGACATTTTTAGTTGATGTCTCTTTCTGTTTTGCATTTCTGATCACCTATTTTGGCTATAAACTAATTCATACCTTTGCAAATCATTAATCAGCATGGTTTTGAATCAGAAAGTTTTTCTTCTTACACCTCCTTTTACACAGCTTAACACGCCTTATCCTGCCACCGCTTATTTGAAAGGTTTTTTGAATACGCGGCATATTCCGGCTTTTCAGGCTGATATGGGAATGGAAGTCATCCTGGCTTTGTTTAGCAAGCCCGGGATGGAAGCTTTGTTTGATAAAGTTTTAAATTCAGGAGCTAAACTTTCTGCAAATACAAAGCGCATTTGCAACCTGAAAGATGACTATATAAATACTATTGAACCGGTTATTGCTTTTTTACAAAATGAACATCCCACTTTAGCACACCTTATTTGTAACGGTAATTATTTGCCCGAAGCTTCGCGCTTTGATCAAATGGCTGATCTGGAATGGGCGTTCGGGACTATGGGCATCAGGGATAAAGCAAGGCATTTAGCAACACTTTATCTTGAAGATATTTCAGATCTTATTGTAGAAGTAGTTGACCCTCATTTCGGTTTTAGCCGCTATGCTGAGCGATTAGGACGTTCCGCCACTTCATTTGATGAGCTTCATAAGGCTTTGACACAGCCTGATACTTTTATTGATACCATTCACCTTAAAATTTTAGCTGAAAAAATAAAAGCACAGAAGCCAACGTTAGTTGCTATTTCAGCGCCATTCCCGGGTAATTTGTATAGCGCCTTCAAATGCGGGCAATGGATAAAGAAGCACCATCCTGAAATTAAAGTTTGCTTAGGTGGCGGCTATGCCAATACCGAATTGCGTTCTGTTTCAGATGTGCGTGTTTTTGATTTTATAGATTTTATTACACTGGATGATGGCGAAGTACCCATTTTACATTTGCTGGAATTTCTTTCAGGCAAAAGGCCGGTGGAATTACTAAAGCGTACTTTTCTTTTAGAACAAGGCGAAGTTGTATATCATAATGGTTCCATTCAGCCTGACTATAAGCAAAAGGATGTCGGCACGCCTGATTATTCCGATTTACTTTTAGACAAATATTTGTCGGTTATTGAAATTGCCAACCCGATGCATCGTCTCTGGAGTGACGGTCGATGGAACAAATTGACGCTGGCGCATGGTTGTTATTGGGGTAAATGTACTTTTTGCGATATTTCCCTTGATTATATAAAAACCTACGAAGCAACAACCGCAAATGTATTGGTGGACCGCATGGAAACCATCATGCAGCAGACGGGCCAATCGGGGTTTCATTTTGTGGATGAAGCGGCTCCGCCCGCATTAATGCGCGAAGTTGCCCTGGAAATTTTGCGCCGGAAGCTGACGGTTGTCTGGTGGACCAATATCCGTTTTGAGAAGAGCTTTACGCGCGATTTGTGTCAATTGCTTGCAGCTTCGGGCTGTATTGCCATTTCCGGTGGTTTGGAAGTGGCTTCCGACCGCTTATTGAAGTTAATTGATAAAGGTGTTACGGTAGAACAAGTGGCGCGTGTAGCAGCTCATTTCACAGAAGCGGGTATTATGGTACACGCTTACCTGATGTACGGCTTTCCGACGCAGTCAGCGCAGGAAACAATCGATGCTTTGGAAGTAGTGCGTCAGTTATTTGAAACCGGCGTAGTACAAAGCGGCTTCTGGCATCAGTTTGCCATGACGGCACATAGCCCTGTCGGCATGAATCCTGATAAGTTTAAAGTAAAGCGTGTTTCTGAAATAACGGGAACGTTTGCCAATAATGATTTGGAACATACAGATCCTGCAGCGAATCATGATAAATTCAGTGCAGGATTGAAGAAATCATTGTTTAATTATATGCACGGTATCTGTTTCGATTTTCCGTTGCAGGATTGGTTTGACTTTAAAGTGCCGCAAACAAAAGTCAGCCCTGATTACATTGAGCTTGCTTTGAGTAACGACCCAGAAAGAGTAGGGAAGCCTTCGGCAAAAGTTATATGGATGGGTGCTGCGGCCAGCGTAGATGTTCAACAACGTAATAAAAAAGGACGCAGTTTTACTACTTCACAAATTATCATTATTAATAAAAGAGAAGAAGTGAAAATCAGGATGGATGTGCCGGAAGCTGAATGGATGGCTTCGTGGTTATCGAGATTGAAACCTGATAATGCTTCAAGTTTCACTTTGTCTGACTTGAAAAAAGATTTTGAAGAAAAATCAATAGGTGACTTTGATTCATTTTTTCAAAGCCCGGAAATGGATGAGTTAAGACAAGTGGGATTACTATTGTTGTAAAACCGGATTAAAAATAAAAACCCGCAATCTCAAGGAGGTGCGGGTTTTTTAATTAAAGGTTGCAGACTAAATTAAGCTTCTGTTTCTTTGTTTTTAAGAGCAGTTACTTCGTTGCGGATTTCCTGAGCCAAAGCTTTGATTTCCTGCATACCACCACGAACACGTGTTCCGGCAGCTTTGCTTCCTTTGTTGTAAAATTTGTCAGCATCTGCTTCGATTGTAGCAAGAAGCTCTTTTAGTTGATTAAATTTTTCCATTGTATTGTTTTTGTGTTGCAAATATATATTTCTTGCGCAAAAAGCAAAGAAATTTAATTTTCCACATCGTTTGAATGTTTAAGCAGGATTTTGTATATAGTAATGTCCAACATTTCCTTATTCCTTTTGTTGATTAATCAGTAACTAAAATCAAAGGCCATGTTATTGAACAAAGAGATAGAAAAGCTAATTTATAAAGATTTGACTAATAACATTGAGAATGAAAATTGGGTTGACCATTTTTATGACTTATGGCTTGAGCGGTATCATGCTATGGATATTGTGCGCTCTTCAAGCGATGTGATCAAGCTAAGCCGGAACGTTCTTTTAAAATTAATTAAAGATTATGATTTTGACGAGCTTCATCTGTTTAAAATCTATGAAAGTGCCAATGTTTTTGCATTATTGAAAGAACAAGGCAATAATAACTGGACTTACCAATTTTTTGTTATTTATAAAAATAAGCCCGAGGAAATCAGCGCAAGCCTTCAGACTGTAGAAGAAATCAAAGCTTATTTTAATGAGCAGGAGCCGACTTTGGAAATCCCTTTGCCGCGCGACAGAAAATATGTAGAATAGATTTCGGAATTGTTATTATTAAACATTTCCGGTGAATTGCTTTTTTGTTAGCTTAAATTTACAGAACAATCAGATAGTTAATGTTAACAGCAACTATCCATTTCACTATCAAACATTAAAAACTTAGAAAACAATGAAACGTAAAGCATCAGCCGTATGGAACGGCACCATTATGGAAGGTAAAGGTTCCATCAGTACACAAAGTACAGTTCTTAACAATGCTCAATATTCATTTAAAACACGTTTTGCGGACGGGGTAGGTACAAACCCTGAGGAATTAATTGCCGCTGCACATGCGGGCTGTTTTACCATGCAGCTTTCTGCAAATATCGGTGAAGCAGGCTTTACGCCCGAATCTTTGGAAACTTCCTGTGAAGTTACTTTTGAAAATGGCTCTGTTACCAAGTCACATTTAACGGTTCACGCAAAAGTGGATGGTTTAGAACAAAGCAAATTTGATGAATTGGTGGCACATGCTGAAAAGAATTGCCCGATATCGAAGTTATTGAACACTGAAATATCTGTTGATTCCAGTTTGAATTAATAAATCTGTTTTCCCGAAAGGAAAGGGCATTATTTAAAATAAATAATGTCCTTTCCTTTTTTTAGGCCCTTGTGTAACTTTTGAAAATACAAATTAATTTATTGCAAAAGTAAATATTTGATTAAATTATGCATAATTTAACATTTTTTGTTTTTCAATTAATATTTTCTACAAATTATAAGGCATTATTTATTAGAACATTTTGATAGTTAAAATTGATACAAATCTTATTTATTTTAACTTGTTTGATGCATACTTTTTTCTAACTCACTCTTTTTCAAATGTTTGGCACGATTATTGTACTAATGTAAGTATTGGTGCCATAATTTTGGTGTTTGGTTTAAATGGCTTCCCTTTTCTAAGGGAGGCTTTTTTATTTTCAGCAGAAATTCAGCAAAGTTTTTATTTTTTTGTCTTCATTGCCCAGATTAATAAGGCATTTTTAGTTTGCGGTATATTTAGTTTTTTGATTATATGGCTGCGATGTGTTTCCACCGTTTTTTCTGAAATGAAAAGGAGTGCTGCTATTTCTTTAGTTGACTTCTGCTCGGCAACCAATTCAAGTATTTTGCGTTCAGCAAAAGTCAGATCCTGTAAATTCGGATTTTCATCATCGTTATGCTGAATAGTTAGTTTTTGGTTTAAGTGTGTAGAGAAGTAAGTATTGCCTTTCATGACTTCAAGAATGCATTTTTCTAACTCCTCCAGCGCAAAGTCTTTTAACAGGTAACCTTTTACATCCAGTTCTCTTGCTCTGTTAAACAAAGAGACATCATTGTGCATGGTCAATAATACACACTTGACAACATAGTTATTGGTTTTTAATTTTGCTAAAATGTCTATTCCGCTAAGGCCCGGCATGCTCATGTCGAGTAAAGCGATATCAGGTTTTTTGGTAATGATTTGATTATAAGCTTCCAGGCCATTTTCACAAGCCATTATTACCTCAAAGCCCTTTTGTTCCAGAAAAGATTTTGTGCCGAATAACACCACAGGATGATCGTCGGCAATTATGATTTTAACCATTAATTTTTGGTATTTCGATTTTGATTTTGGTTCCTGAAGTAGAAGATGAAATGCTGGTTTTGCCATTTAATGCTTTACTTCTTTCTTTCAGATTTAATAACCCAAAAGAATTTTTACTGTTCATGGCCGCTTCCACGTCAAAGCCATTTCCATTATCTATAATTTCTGCAACTACGTATTTGGCATTTTCATTGATGGTTACTTTGGCAGCTTGTGCCTGCGAATATTTGATAATGTTATTCAGTGCTTCCTGAATCATTCTGAACATTTGCAGTTCGCCGTTTTTATCAAGGCTGTTATTGTAATCTATTTCAGAAGAAATGAAGATCATATTGGCCTCCATTAATTGATTGCAGATATGTTCCACACTTGCCTTCAAGCCTATTTTTTCCAGCATAACCGGATGCAGGTCGCGCGATATAAGCCTGATTTCATTAATAATTGCGTCAATTCTTTGTTTGTGTGCCTGGTTTTCATTAGGCATCTGATTTTTTAAAATCATCAGTTCCTGGCTTACGCCATCATGCAGATCGCGGGCAATACGGATACGTTCCTCTTCTGTATTTTCCATTAGCTTGCGGGTAAATTGTTGTTGCAGATCGGCTTCTCTCTTATTGCGTTTCAATTTCTGGCGTGCGAAAAATAATGCAGTTGACAATGCCAATACAAGCAATACGGCAATTAACAGACCCGTGATTGCCCTTTGTTTTTTTATTTCCCTTTGCTGCACTTCAATCTTCAGTTGCTTTTTCTGGGTTTCATATTTGGCATCCATTTCAGCAACGTACTGTTGGTTCTCTTCATCTGCTATCAGGCTCTTCAGCGAATCGTAGGTTATAAAATGCCTTAAAGATTGATGATAGTCATCCTGCATGAAGTAAATATGATAAAGCGCATAATTCACATTACTTAGCCCTTGGTAATCGTTGTTTTTACTATACTCATCCAGATAACCCTTTATGATTTTCAGTTCGGGTTCCACAGATCTTACTTTAGCAAATGCAGGGGCAGAAGACATAATGTAAAATCTTTCATGATCTTCATTCTTAAGCGCCGCCAGTTGTTCTTTTGCTTTGCTGTAATAATAGGCTGCACTATCATATCTTGAAAGGCCGAGATTGATGCCTCCGATATTAGTGTATAAGGAGAAAGCTATGTTAGGATTTACGACGCCTTTGTTTTCAACCAGATCAATGCCCAGTAAGAAATAATGTATGGCCGAATCATAATCTCTCAGGAGCCCGTATTCTGTTCCTACGCCAATGTAACCATAGATCAGGTTATTGTAATCCTTTTTATTAAGGAAGTACTTTAGCACTTCTTTCTTTATCTCAGCCGCTTTTTTGTATTCACGCATTCTGGAATACACCGTAGAATAGTTGGATAAATTGGACATCAAGGCAGAACTGTCTTTTTGTTTTTCTGCAATTTCTATAGCTTTAAGGTAATACCTTGCCGCTTCTTTCAGGTTGGATTGTTCAACGCTTAGTTCGCCATTAATGGAATAATATACTTTCTTAACAGAATCATTCATTTCCGGAAAGTACCTCGTAGCTCTTTCAAGATAAGGAACCGCTTTTTCTTTGTCCTGCAGGCCATACAGATAATACGTAGTGATGCGCAATAAAGCAATGCTCCTGTCCTGAACGGAAATGTTTTTTTCTTCTGCTATCTTATTGAGGAAGGGTATGATGACCGTATCATAAGTTTGGTAGGAATAAACAACGGTAAACAAATCATTAATAACAGGTTGAGCAATATTACTATGGCAGGCTTCGTCTATGGAATCATATAATCGCATGGTTTTGTAAACATCTTTCAATGTTACCACCTGTTGTGTAGATATTTTTTTGTATTCGGTAATGCATTGTGATTTGTTTCCTTTAGGATTACCACAGCCGGTAATTATCAAAAGGAAAAGGAACGCAAAGAGATTGCGCCCGAAACACCAATCTGACTGCATAATTTGGAAAAGGTTTGGTTATTGGACTACAAACTTATTGCCAAATCATGGAATAATCAATTTTGTTTAGTGATTTTATTGTGTATTTTAGGCATGTATGGGTTGCTTACAATCTTTTATTTAACCCAATCATTTATTTTATATTTCAAACAATAATGTTTGTCGCATTTTCGTGGCGGGCTGCAACTTTATATTGTTTGAAGTATATGAATGGCCGATTTCCTGTAAGGCCATCGGGGCGTATCTTGAAGCAATCGTTACGTTTACGTTCGTGGCTTTGCGACGGAAGATTTCCAGTGCGATATCAGGGTGGTTATTATCTGCAGAAAGATGCGATAAAAACAGATGGCTTAAATGCGGAGCATTGCAGATGTCGAATAACTCAAATGCCTGTTTATTGGACAAGTGTCCCCAGCCATTGCTGATTCTTTGTTTAAGATGGTAAGGATACCTACCTTTTTCCAACATTTCTTCATCATAGTTTGCTTCAAGGAAAGCTGCATGACACCTATTGTAATAGTGTTTCAACTGATCGCAAACCCGGCCTAAATCGGTAAATACACCTATAGTTACTTCGTTGTAGGTAACAATAAAGCTATGCGCATCAGCAGCATCATGATATTTTGAAAAGGGGGTAACATGTAAATCTCCCACCTCAACAATTTCCCCTGTTTGAAATGGAACAGTAAGTACAGGATTCAGTTTTTTTAGCCTGGAATGCGATAAAGTTTTAGGCGTTATGTAAACAGGTATTTTGTATTTATGAGAGATAACCTCCACCCCTTTAATATGATCGCCATGTTCATGCGAAATAAAAATAGCCCTGACTTTCTTAATGTCCAGATCCAATTGCCGCATGCGTTTCTCTGTTTCACGGCAAGTAAGGCCTGCATCAATCAAAACTGCTTCCTTATCATTGCCGATATAATAACAGTTTCCATTGCTCCCCGAATTCAGAGATGTAACCCATACGCTCATAGCTGCAAAGTAAATTAAAAAAAAGTAGAGAATTATAATGAAAAGATATTTCTGAATTTCTCAATCTTTTTTGGCTAATTTACAAACGGTTAATTTTACTTCCATTGCTTTTTACTAAGCCTTGTTCTTTTTAATACATAAGTTATAGTGTCTCCATTTTTAGGCAAAAATAAAATTCCATTTCTTTTTGCGACAATTAGCTTATCTGTCATTGTTTCAGGAATAATAGTTTCAGGATCCTTTACGAATATCTCAACATAATTTGCACCGGGATGATTTATTGTAATTTTTTCAATTATCGGAGAATAAATTATTGAATAAAATGACACGTGTTGAACTTCCTTTGTTTTAAAAATACAAATGCCATTATTATCAGTCAACTGTCCTTGCTTGTCATCATCAATATAAACATATTCGTCTGAAAAAGGTCCAAAGTAGTTTTGGATTTTTATTATTACAGAGTCGTTATAAGATTGAAGCTTTTTCGCTTTGAAATATGTTTTTGGGATATTAGGTTGTTTATAGGAGTTCAGCATTAGTGTGTCTCCACCAAGACGCTTCCATGTTCCCTTAATTGTATTACCTCCTCCTATATCTAAAAAGACATAATACTCGAATTCATTATTTTGTCTTAATTCAAGTTGAGAACAGACGAAATAACCCTTTTCGCATTTTCCATATAAACGGACCTTTTGATTAAAGGCATAACATGAACTAAGAAATAATGTTATGATGCCGAATAAAATCACTCTCATTTTTAGAATTAATTGTCGAAGGTATTTGAGCCAGTAAAAACTATATTTTGTTTTGCTGTTTTATTATTTTTTTTATCAGCGCAATTTGCCCCAGATGGTAATGTGTATGCTCTATGATTCCATGTAGGTTTCTATAATAATTACCGTATTTTTCATCAGAAAAATTTTCCCAAAGTTTTTCTTCCGGAAGGGCTTCAATTAACCCTGCAAATATTTCGGCCTCCGTAAATGCTTTATTAGTTAAAGCTTGCCAATCTTCTTCTGAATTAATAGGAGGACAATCAAAGCTGAACTTATCACTTGCATTAAGTGCCTCTCCATGTAGCACTTTGAGTACGGCACTTACATAATAATTAACATGATAAACCAATACTGCAATTGTGTTAAGATTATAGACCTGTGTTGTTGCCTCTTGCCAGGTGATGTCGGCTAAATTGTCTTTCAGGTTGGAGCAGGTCCAGTTACCGCCAAAATGGATTTCCTTAAAATGTTTGGCTATTTGTTTAGGGAGACTCATGCGTTTTTGGTTCTATTTCGGAAATTTTGATTTGAATTTCGAAGATATTACAAAAAATACTTTGAGTAATGACTGATAAAGGATTTATTTTCAGTAATTATCAAAGGGTATTTAACTCAGCAAGGTAGTTATTGAATTTAAATTCGATATTCTTGTTGCAATAAAATTATCAATTAGTTAATAGTGAATTGTTTAAATAGATATTTTTGATTATTAATTACACATTTTTCATTTGAATTTCTCCAATTAATAAATTTCCTATCTACAATTTATTCGATTAAAATTTGAAGTAATAGTTCAATGATTTGAAAATCAATGTTTAAATTAATATTTAAATATTTTGTACTTATACGATTCTCGATAGTATTTCCTTTAAATCATTGTATTTCTTTTCATATCTTGTTTTGCCTGACTCGAAATTATTATATGTATTTTCATAATCAGTTAAGGCAGACCTGTAAATTTCATTATCGTAAGCCAGCCTGGTATTATCCATTTTCATCAATATAGCTTGCAGGCATAAAATGGTGGATTTGAAAAAAGCATTATCAGCAAAAAGCAAATTAAATTCATCCCAATCCACTTCTTTCGAACTAAGTTCAGGATGTTTAAGCTTAAATTCAACCACTTTACCGGCGAACAATCTTTTCTCCCGGTTGTATTGCATATACTCTTCTTTATTTTCATTTTCGCCTGTAATTAACTTAGGCTGAACCGCTTCAGTAAGTTTGACAATGAGGCTGCGTATATCTTTCATTTCCTGTAAGTTGAAATGACTGAAATTTTGATTTTGTTGCATGTGTAAAATATTATAGGTAGATGCCTGTTTATAACGCTGCAAAAATTGTGCCAAAAATGATTTTTTATAAAATTTATTTTTTTGTTATATTAAAAGTCGATCTGCCGATGTAATACAGACAGCAGAATATCTTATTATTTCAATACTTTTTTTACCTTTACCGCTCAAAATATTGCATTCATTTTCACATGGCACATTATCATAAATTGGGGCAGATTCCTCATAAAAGACATACGCAGTTCAGAAAGCCTGATGGGGGATTGTATTCCGAACAACTTTTCAGTACAGAAGGCTTTTCTTCCAATTCTTCTTTACTTTACCATGTGTACCCGCCCACAATGATTGTAAAAACGGAAGAACCTTATGATGTTTCTCCGAAAGCAGGAACCGATAATATATTGAAACACAGAAGCTATCAGGGATTTAAAGTTCAGCCTGAAGCCGATTTTATAAAAAGCAAGAAATGTGTATTATTCAATAATGATGTACATCTTTCGTTGGCAGCGCCAACCAAAGGACTGACTGAAAATATATTCTATAAAAATGCCGATTCTGATGAAGTGCTTTTTATACATGAAGGAACAGGGACTTTAAAAACGCAATATGGTAATCTTACTTTCGGTTATGGCGACTATCTTGTAATCCCACGCGGCACTATTTATCAGATTCAGTTTGATACCGAGCAGAACAGGTTATTCATTGTCGATTCTTTCAGCCCCGTTACCTATCCTAAAAGATATGTAAGTAAATACGGGCAGTTGCTGGAACATTCGCCTTATTGCGAACGTGATATCCGTCAGCCTGAAAACCTGGAAACACACGACGAAAAGGGTGAATTCCTGATTATGGTTCGTAAAAAAGGATTGATGTATCCTATCTGGTATGGCACGCATCCTTTTGATGTTATTGGTTGGGACGGTTGCGAATATCCCTATGCCTTGAGCATTCATGATTTTGAACCAATTACAGGCCGCGTACATCAGCCACCGCCTGTGCATCAGACATTTGATGCGCACAATTTTGTAATTTGTTCTTTTGTACCTCGCTTGTACGATTATCATCCGCAGTCCATTCCTGCTCCTTACAATCACAGCAATATTGACAGCGATGAAGTGTTGTACTATGTGGACGGTGAATTCATGAGCCGTAAACATGTGGAACGCGGTATGATTACATTGCATCCGGGTGGCATTCCTCATGGGCCGCATCCGGGCGCGGTAGAAAAAAGCATCGGCAAAACAGAAACTGCTGAATTAGCCGTAATGGTTGATACCTTTCATCCGTTGATGATGACAGATTATGCCAAAGGAATTGAAGATGAGAATTATATAATGAGTTGGGCGGAATAAGATTGATGCCATTTAAGCATTTTAATAACGAAATTTGTTTTTATGATTATAGAAAATGAAAAGTTATCCATTATCCAGTGGATAATTGAGACAGAAGATGAAGAAATAATTTCACAGATTAATGCTATAAAAAATAACCATCTTTCTCTTACAGAAGAACAAAAGAAAGTGCTGTCTAATCGCTTGAAACGATATACTGAAGGTTCCATGCAATTTCGATCATGGGAAGAAGTGAAAGCAAAAATAATGGGTGATGCATAAGGGGCATTATGAAATTATCATTGCCGATGAAGCAGAATTAGATTTATTAGAAGCATTTATTTGGTACGAGGAACAGCGGGCGGGATTAGGAAAGAAATTTATCAGTGAAACTGAAAAATCTATTAAAAAAATTGGTTCTAATCCAATGTACAACCATTTTGTTGAAAAGGGAATACGCGCATTCTCGATGGCTACTTATCCATACAACATATTGTACTTTGTTGAGGAGTATTTTATTGTAAAAATAATTGCTGTATTTCATTCATCACGCAATCCAACTGAATGGAAATTGAGATAGGAAATTAAAAATTGATCATTCATTGCTTTACTTTAAGAATTTTATTTTTTAAATTATGGAAACCGAATACCTCAACTCTTCTTACATCCGTGTAAAGAAGCGATTAAAAAAGTTGGCAATGGCCATGTGGAGTGCATAATCATGTTTTTATTTTGTATGATAATAATACAGAATTCTATTTTGAATTACTAATCACTTTCAACTAACGACTAACAACTAATTAACATGACACAAGTAGCAGGCAAAACATTTGCTGAAAAAATAGCTCAGGCACAGGATTTCTTACCAATTAACGGTACAGATTATATTGAATTTTATGTGGGGAATGCGAAACAGGCAGCCCATTATTATAAAACAGCTTTCGGTTTCCAGAACCTTGCTTATGCCGGCCCGGAAACGGGTGTGCGCGACAGAGCATCTTATGTTTTGCAACAAGGCAAAATCCGTTTGGTTTTAACTACGGCACTGAATTCCGACCACGTCATTTCAGAGCATGTTAAAAAGCATGGAGATGGCGTAAAAATCCTTGCACTTTGGGTGGATGATGCTTACAGCGCTTATGAAGAAACTACAAAACGTGGCGGTAAATCATACATGGAACCAACAACCATTACAGATGAATTTGGTGAAGTGAGAATGTCAGGCATCTATACTTACGGCGAAACGGTTCACATGTTTATCGAACGTAAGAATTATAACGGCGCATTCATGCCGGGTTATCAGAAATGGGAAAACAATTACAATCCTGCTGATTGCGGTTTATTGTATATCGACCATTGCGTAGGAAATGTAGGCTGGAACCGTATGTTGCCAACCGTTCAATGGTATGAAGAAGTAATGGGATTTGTAAACATCCTTTCTTTCGACGACAAACAAATCAATACCGAATATTCTGCTTTGATGAGTAAAGTAATGAGTAACGGTAATGGTTTCTCTAAATTCCCGATTAATGAACCGGCTGAAGGCAAGAAAAAATCTCAGATTGAAGAATACCTTGATTTCTACGAAGGCGAAGGTGTACAACATATTGCAGTTGCTACCAAAGACATCGTTAAAACGGTAACAGAATTAAAATCACGCGGTGTTGAATTCTTAAGCGCGCCGCCTGAAGCTTATTATGAAATGCTGCCTGAACGCGTTGGAAGCATTGACGAAGACATCAAAAAATTACAATCATTAGGTATTTTGGTTGACAGGGACGAAGAAGGTTATTTATTGCAAATCTTTACCAAACCTGTAGAAGACCGTCCTACACTTTTCTTTGAAATCATTGAACGTCATGGAGCACAAAGTTTTGGCGCAGGTAACTTCAAAGCATTGTTTGAAAGTATTGAAAGAGAACAAGCGAAACGCGGTAATCTGTAAACCGCTTTTATTGCCCGCCTGAATATTAAAGAGGCTGTCATGGATTTTTTCAGGCAGCCTCTTGTTTTTCTGAAATCAGCAAAAAAGGATGCGATTTTATTCTGAATGGCTCTGATTTGATGCAAAAGGATAAATTTGAACCTGTTTTTATAAAGCTTGATGTTCAGAGGTTCAATCATAAACAAATTTTCCTTCCGGAATAAAGATTTCAATTTATAAGTATGTCATTATTCAATATCACAAACCCGATAACGATTACCTGCCACAAACGCATAGCGCCTTATCTGGAACAGGAAGTAAAAGAATTGGGCTTTGAGATAGAAGAAGCTTTTATTACCGGCGTCCGCATTACCGGCAACCTGAACGATTGTATCAAGCTCAATCTGAACCTGCGATGTGCCAGTCAGGTCCTGTTCAGTCTTGACAGTTTTGAAGCAAACCACCCCGATGATATTTACAATAATCTTTTGGATATAGCCTGGGAAGATTTATTGCCGGAAGGCAGCTATTTCTCTGTCACAAGCAATGTGTTACACGACAGTATCAACAATAGCATGTTTGCTAACCTGCGGGTGAAGGATGCTATAGTTGACAGGTTGCGCGATGTGCGTGGGCAACGACCTGAAACGGGCGCTGAACTCAGAGGTGCTGTAATTCATCTTTTCTGGAAAGGTGATTATGCGGAGATATTTCTGGATACAACCGGCGATTCACTGGCAAGACATGGCTATCGTAAGATTCCGGGAAGGGCACCAATGCTGGAAGGTCTTGCGGCAGGTACCATTTTAGCTACCAAATGGGATAAGAAAGCACCTTTCATCAATCCCATGTGCGGTTCAGGTACGCTGGCTATTGAAGCGGCACTGATTGCCACAAATGCACGCCCCGGCTTATTCAGGTTGAATTACGCCTTTATGCATCTGACAGATTATGATGAAGCCGTTTATTTAGAGGAAAGAGGTGTATTGGAAAGTCAGATTACAGAAGCCCCCGAATTAAAAATTATTGCTTCCGATTACAGCAGCCAGGCCATTGCAAATGCAAAGAAGAATGCACAGGCAGCCGGTGTGGAAGATTTAATTGAATTTGAATTATGCGATTTCGCCGAAACAAATGTTCCGGAAAACACAGGTGGTGTCATGATGATAAATCCGGAATACGGGGAACGTTTGGGTGATTTAACCGAACTGGAAGAAACATACAGCCGCATCGGAGATTTCATGAAGCAGAAATGCGGTGGTTATTACGGTTATGTTTTTACGGGCAATATGGAATTGGCCAAAAAGATTGGCTTGAAAGCAAAGCGCAGGATAGAATTTTATAACAGCACCATTGATTGCCGTTTATTGGAATATGAATTGTATGCCGGAAAAAAGGAATAAAACTGCATCAAAATCCAACAAAAAGATATTAGTTACCTTTGCCGCCAATTAACGAACTATATGACATTTGCCGACTTAAACCTTAATGCGCCTTTACTTAAAGCCCTGGATGAATTAGGTTTTGAAACACCTACTACCATTCAGGAAAAGGCTTTTTCCGTAATTATGTCTGGTAAAGATGTTTGTGGCATCGCGCAAACAGGTACAGGAAAGACTTTTGCGTATTTATTGCCCTGCCTGCGACAATTGGAATTTTCCAAAGAAAGAAACCCGCAAATGTTGGTTTTGGTGCCGACACGTGAATTGGTAGTGCAGGTGGTGGAAGCTGCAAGGAAGCTAAGTTCTTACCGTAGTCTGGTTGTTACAGGTGTGTATGGTGGCGTAAATATGAAGCGCCAGGCAGATGAAATTTTAAATGGCCTTGATATATTGGTGGCAACACCGGGAAGATTGTATGACCTTATTCTGAGCGGCGCTTTAAAAACAAAGAGCATAAAGAAACTGGTTATTGATGAAGTGGATGAAATGCTGAACTTAGGTTTCAGGCCCCAATTAAGAAACATCATGGATTTATTGCCGGAAAGAAGACAAAACCTGATGTTTTCTGCAACCATTACAGAAGAGGTAGAACAATTGCTGGACGTTTATTTCAACAATCCCGTTCGCATAGAGGCTGCACCTACCGGCACTCCTCTGGATAATATCAATCAGTCGCTTTACGAAGTCCCCAATTTTTATACCAAAGTAAATTTGCTGAATCTGTTACTGGAAGAAAACAACAGTATGTCTAAAGTATTGGTCTTTGCCGCCACCAAACGCCTTGCAGATCAGCTTTTTGACGAGATGATTGTTAAATATCCCGAACAGGTTGGTGTTATACATTCCAACAAAGACCAGAACCACCGTTTCAATACGGTGAATAGTTTCAAGGATGGTACTTACAGGTTTATTATTGCAACAGATATTGTGGCACGTGGTATTGATATTGCAGAAGTAACCCACGTTATCAATTTTGACTTACATGAAGTAGCAGAAAACTATATCCATCGCATAGGCCGTACAGGTCGTGCAGACAGAAAAGGGGTTGCCATAAGTTTTGTTACAGAAAGTGAGCAGGAAAACAAAGCGAATATTGAAGCATTGATGAAGTATGAAATACCTGTGAATGAATTGCCCGAACACCTTGAAATATCAGATGTCCTGACGGAAGATGAGATGCCTAAAGTGTTTCATAAAGAAGTTCAGCTTAAAATACCTAAGCGTGAAGATGTGGGTCCTGCCTTTCATGCAAAGTCGGCCAAGAACAGCCGCACACCTACAAAAAAGGTAAGTCATAAAGATAAGATGATGGCCAAGTACGGCAAGCCTAAGACAAGAGGTGCAAAGAAGAAAAAATGATCAAAAGAAGTTCAATAAACAAAAAGCTCCCGCTACATAAAGCGTTCGTCATCTCGACCGGAATAAAAATCAAGCAGCGATAGCAATTGATTTTTATGAAGCGGAGAGATCTCCCTAAGGCTGAGTTAACTTAACGTCTGGGAGATCTCTCCGCTCTGTGTTTTATTCCGCTTCGCTTCATAAAACACTTCGGTCGAGATGACGGATACTTTTTATTGAAATTATTGTTGATAATCTATATTCAACTTATTAAAAAAATCTGCTTCCTCCAGTTCCCTTACTTCTCCCGGCTTCATATCGCCCAATAATAAATCTTCAATGGAAACTCTTATAAGCCTTTTGCATGGGTGCTTAATGGCCTTCACCATTTTAC
This sequence comes from Taibaiella lutea, assembly GCF_008629695.1. Classification (GTDB taxonomy): domain Bacteria; phylum Bacteroidota; class Bacteroidia; order Chitinophagales; family Chitinophagaceae; genus Taibaiella; species Taibaiella lutea. The sequence continues at coordinate 321,524 of NZ_VWSH01000001.1, read as the reverse complement.
GTACCTGATGAAACTTACCTTCAGTTAAAGTTATGGTTATCCAGGAATGCGGTACGTGATGGTAATGCGGAAATAATTGTTCAAAATTTTCGGGGGCCCCTGCCATTTGAGCATCTACAGGTTTGGCGCGATAAACATTGCCTTCTTTTACTTCAATGTCCACACCATATTTCAATGCTTCCAGTCTTTCTTCGGTAATTACGTTTCTTACCTGCACCAGATAAGTACGCTCATGTGCCTGTTTGCCTTCAAATAATAACTTGGTAACTTTTTTATTGGTTGTCAGTATCAATAAGCCTTCTGAATTGCTGTCCAGACGGCCGATGGCATGTGTCCCTTCGGGAAATTCAAAATCAAGGTCGCCTAAAAGCCTTACGGCATCAGGGCTCACAAATTGTGACACCATGTTGTAAGGTTTGTAAACGATGTAATACTTGAATTGTTCCGGCATAAAATGCATTAGTCAGCGCATGCAAGTTCGTCAATATTCTGAAAGGAGCGTCAGAATATTCAGACATTGCTTTATGCTACCGGCATGTACTTGCTTTGTTCTTCACGCGGAAGACTTTGAAATTGGCTTCTTAAAATATCCTGTGCGTCTGAAAGGCTTTGGTGAAGCACATCACAACAGGTTGTATAAGTTATAAACCCTTCTTCATTGATAAAAACATTGGCCGGTATGCGGTGGTCGATACAGTATAATTGCGATAATTCTTTTAAAAGGTAATTACTGAGTGCTGGCATAATAAATAGAATATTGGTTTTTTCAAAATTAAAGTAATCCAATCGTATATCCGGCCTGTTTGTTCTATTCCTTAATAAAAGAAATAAATAATATCGAAGAGAGAAGCTATTTCATGCGATAGTGTGGTTGGTTGAAAGGCCCGACAGAGGCCTCTTTTATGCTTTTAAAGTGAAACTTCTCACAGTTTGTTAAAATGTGTTGTGATGAAATAATCTTTGTGCGGCCCTTTAATCAATGTAGTATGGACAAAATGCGATGCATCGTTTAACAGGAATCTTCCTTCATAAATGTCTTTATTACAAAGATGCTTATCCCTTGCTATCAGGCTGTGGGATCCGCTTTGGTAAATATAGCTCTGATAAATATTAAAGTTTTGCGTCAGTTCATCCTGAAAGTAAATATCCAAACCATCATCGGTAACAACATATTTATAAGCCCGGAAAAAGGAAGTTCCCCTCCCCGCATTTTCTAAAAATACCTTTCCGTTTTCTCTGTAATTCAATTCGTTTCCGACGATGGTTAATTGCTCAAATGTGGCTTCTCCATTAGCTTTGGCATATTGCCTGCTCGAATCTGAAAAAATAATTTCTCTTTCAAATTGCCATATACCTTTAAAATAAAGTTCTAAACTCTCAAACATTTGGAATGAAATATCAGGTCAGTTTACCAATATAGATTTTGGTTGCGTAATTAATCGTAATCGAATCATGCTGTTGATACTTGTCGTATAGCTGCTTCAAATCCGCCACCATAGCGTCATATCCTTTATCACCTTTCTGCGGCATATAAGAAGACGATAATAATCTTCCTTTTAATCCTTCAAAATCAAATACCTGATAGTTCGGGAATTCTTTTAATTCAACCTGGTGTGGTGTGTAAAATGTTTCGATACTATCCCAGTCTATTCGTCTGTGATCCACCTTCACATAGTCGATGGCATGTTTTACAATAAGCGCATCGTATTCTTTTTCAAAATCAGAGCTTTGCAACCTTTCATTCCAAAACAAAATGAGTAAGCTGTCGGGCCTTAATATCCTTTTAAACTCTTCTTTTGCTTTTACTACATCAAACCAATGAAATGCTTGTCCGCTAATAATCACATCGACTGAATCACTGTTAAGTGTCGTCGTTTCAGCAGTTCCGTCAACTGCTTTGAACAAAGGGAAATGTTGTAATAATTCGACTGATTTTTCACGCATTTCGGGATTTGGCTCAACCCCCATTACCTGATAGCCTGCTTCTAAAAAATAGGCGCTCGATATGCCTGTACCGGAACCAATGTCTGCTATGATCTTTGTCGAATCAAGATTGTAGTTTTCCTGCAAAAAGCGGAGCATTGCAGCAGGGTAGCCGGGACGGTACTTTACGTAATCATCCACACGATTGCTGAAGCGGGTCGTATTGTTATTGTGAGAAGTCAAAATCTGATATTTATTTTCAAAATTAAAAAAAATAAAAGGGTTGGGCAATAACTTGCTATTGCGTGATTTCAAACTGAAAATTATTATTCATCGTTATTCTTGCTTCTTGTTCAGCCGCTTCCGCATCCATTTTCAAGCCTTTTATCTTTCCTGTTTTCTTTTTTGATATTAAATCAATAAGCTGTTTTTCAGTGAGTTTTTTCCCGAATAATTCAAACGGAATTTTAAAACCGCAATTACCGAAATCTGCACAGCCATACGCCATATTTCCTTTTTTTAATGCGAAATTATTACACTTAGGACAATTCATAGTATCCAGACTGAGCTTTGGTTTGAACGTTTTTTCTTCTTGTTTTTCAACAAATGGTTTCTTTGTTGCAGGTTTGTTTTCTGCAATACTGATAATCTTGTTATGGCTGTATTTTATTTCCTGTGTAAGATCAATAACCATTTGAATCAGTTCTTGTTTAAACAAGGCCGCATCATAAGCCCCTTTCTCAATCTGGCGTAGTTTTGACTCCCAAACGCCTGTCAGTTCAGCGCTTTTCAGCAGTTCATTCGGAATAGTGTCGATTAAATCCATTCCGGTTTGTGTGGCAAAAAGATTTTTCTTTTTCTTTTCGATATACTTACGCTTGAATAAAGTTTCTATGATATTGGCGCGTGTAGAAGGCCTTCCTATACCATTGTCTTTCAGCAATTCCCTTACCGATTCATCTTCTACCTGTTTGCCGGCGGTTTCCATGGCACGCAGTAAAGTGGCCTCTGTATAAGGTTTCGGCGGTGATGTTTTGCCTTTATGTACCCTTGGCTCATGCGGCCCTTTTTCTCCGACCTCAAATACAGGCATTACTTTTTCTGCTTCTTCATTTTCGTCTTTTTGCTGATCATGCTGATAAATTTCTTTCCAGCCTAATTCCAGTATCTGCTTGCCCGTTGCTTTAAATCCAATCTGACCAACAATACCAAGCACCGTTGTATTTGATACTTTACATTCAGGATAAAATACCGCAATGAATCTTCTTGCTATCAAATCATACACGCGTTTTTCCTCCGGCACAGAAAGACCGTTAGGCGGTATTTCTGTCGGAATGATAGCATGGTGATCGGTGATTTTCTTATCGTCGAAAACAGCTTTCAGCTTTGGTATAGGCTTTGAAAGAACAGGTGCCGTAAGTGTGGTATAATGAACCATGCTGCGCATAATACCTTCAATCCTGGAATGCAGGTCTTCCGAAAGATAAGTGGTATCCACTCTCGGATAAGTGACCAGTTTCTTTTCGTATAAATTCTGGACATATTTTAAGGTGTCCTCTGCAGAATAGCCGAACTTTTTGTTGGCTTCCACCTGCAGCCCTGTCAAATCAAACAGGCGCGGGTTACCTTCTTTGCCTTCTTTCTTTTCAAAAGATGTAATTTCAAATAAATGCTGCTTAAGGTAATCTACGCCTTTTACGGCCTTTTCTTCATTTGTAAGACGGTCAATGGTAGCAGTAAATTCCGTTTCCCTGTAAATGGTTTTCAGCTCCCAATACTCTTCCATTACAAAAGCATTGATTTCCTTCTGACGTTGTACAATCATGGCGAGTGTAGGCGTCTGAACGCGGCCAATGGACAGTACCGTTTTTTCTTTTGCAAATTTTTTGGTGAATAAGCGTGTTGCATTCATGCCCAAGAGCCAATCACCAATGGCACGCGCACTTCCGGCGGCATATAAATTATCGTAATCGGCGGCGGGTTTTAATTTTTTAAATCCTTCTTTGATGGCTTCTTCCGTAAGTGAGGAAATCCATAATCTTTTGACAGGTGCTTTACATTGCGCTTTCAATAAAACCCAACGCTGTATAAGTTCCCCTTCTTGTCCGGCATCACCGCAGTTAATAACCTCTTCGCATTGATTCAATAAAGTCTGAATAATATTGAACTGTTTCTTGACTCCTGCATTTTCAATCAGTTTGATGCCAAACCCTGAAGGAATCATAGGCAAATCTTCCAGCCGCCAGTATTTCCATTGATCATAATAATCATGCGGTTCCTTTAAAGTACAGAAATGCCCGAATGTCCAGGTAACCTGATAGTCATTGCCTTCATAATAACCATCTTTACGTTGCCTGGCTCCCAAAATTTCAGCAATATCCCGTGCCACACTTGGTTTTTCTGCAATACAAACCTTCATAATTATGGAAACGCAAATTAAAATTCAATAAGCGCAAAGATGCAATATTTCCCTTTTTAAATTCATAAGGTATATCGCAATGTGAATAACTATTGACCGGCCAACGTATTCATCTTTCAAAGAAGGTATGCCGCAATTAAAACTGATAAGTAAATGTTCTCTTATATACACCTCCAATCATGCCTACGCCATTTGTTATATTTCCGGTAAGCCTGACCGGCGTATTGGTGTTTGAAAATCCTGAGAAAGGATCGTATTGTTCATATCCCTTCAGGTAAAGAAAATAATCTTCAGCAACAGATTTTACTTGTATGAGCGTCCTTAAACCGCTGCCGGGAAACGGATTTATCTGAGATTTTGGTAATAATATAGATGTTAAGTGCGCACTGCCATTAAAGCTTTTGTCGTATAATAAAACTCTTCTGCATAAAGTCTTACTGTTGCCATTCAATAAATGCTCACTTTGTGCATCTGTAGTATAAAAGGTAATGCGGTTCAACATTTGGGTATAAAAGCTGTCAAGCTTTTCCTCCACGGTAACGCCTGCATTTATCAGGCTATCGTAAAGACTGAAATTTTCACTTGTCTTAAACCATTGCCCGTTAAACAGGAATGCAGGTTCCAAGGTGAAAGGTTGTTGTAATACTTCGACAACATAGAAGTTGTTTTCCGCATTGTCATTTATCTGAATATTAACCTGTAAACAGTTTTCACCGTTGTATTCGGTACTTAGCGTATCTGTAATATCGGCATTGAAAGGATTGGGAATAATAATGTTTGCATAGGCTGTCCCCAGTTCGGGATGGCTTGCCCTGATTTCATATTTATTGCCGGCCTGTGTTAATTGCCCTGATGAAAAAGAAACCGTATGCTCTGTGATAGAAAGATCATCTTCGGCTCCTGATAATTGAGTTGTATTATTTGCACCGTCTTTTATATTTATACTAAGATTTTGTATCAGTTCTTCGTTCATCATCGCGCCCGATTGTATCACAGTGCTCATTCCTGCTCTTATCTTCATACTGTCGCCGGCAACAAGTTCGCCCAGTAAAACTATCTTCTGATTTTCTGTTGAAGGGAGCATTAGTTTTTTGTCACATGCAGCTATCAGGCATAAACAGCAACAAACAAGTAAGTATGTAATGTTTCTTATTTTCATGATATCAGAATTGAAGCCTGTAGCAAATAGTGGGTATAAAGCGGCCGATTGTATAGCCTTTCAACTGAAAAGTACCCTGATCGTCCTGTTCTAAAGATGTTGCTACCAGATTGCTGCGTCCGTAAGCATTATATATTCCGATGGTAAGCGTACGTTCGAATCGCGCTCCTCTCTTTTTAATGAAATTAACAGCAAGGTCTAACCTGTGAATGGCGGGCAGGCGGTAATTATTCCAGGCAGTATAGTTGAAAGTGTAGCCGTAGTTCACGTAATTATGCAACAGGTTATTGTCGAAATCGGGATATGCCTGATCGGGTAGGGTAATGGCTTCTCCGCTCATATAAGTCCAGCCTGCAGAAAAATCAATTCCTTTCCTGATGGTATATCTTGCGTCAATATGCAGGTTATGCCTTCTGTCATATCTATATGGAAATGACTCGCCATAATTCAATTTGTCAAATTGCCTGAAGCTCCACGAAAGCGTATAAGCCAGCGTAAGCTTATATTTATCGGCAGTTTTGCTTATCATGAATTCTGAACCGTAACTCCATCCTTTGCCTTGTGTAAGTCTGTCTTCCCATTGCGAAGGGTTTTCGAAAATGTTGGTTCCGCCGCGATAAGTAACCAGGTTTTGCAATTTCTTATAATAACCTTCTACACTAATCCAGAAGCCATTGTTGCCTTTAACACGAATGCCTGCATTTCCCAACAAAGAAGTTTCAGGTTTGATGGAAGCAGTGCTTGGCAACCAGAAATCTGTAGGAAACCCTGAAGTATTGTTACTGAGTAAATGAAGGAACTGCGCCATCTTTGTCGCGGAACCATAAAAAGAAATATGTTCGGAAGGCATGTATGAAATGTACAGACGCGGTTGCAGGCTTGAATAATTGAAATCTTCATTGAACCAGTTTGCCCAATGCAGCCCTGCTCTTATTTTCCATTTGGAAGTCGGCTTCCATTCATCTTCCATATACAACACTGCTTCATTGGAAAGGAACTTATGAGCCGGTGTTGCATCTCCTATTACACCCGAGGTGCCATCCGCAAAAGTTACGGTAGAAGGGGAAAAATCAGCATTGGAATATTTAATGCCTGTTTCAATTTTATGTTTTGTATTGAGATACCAATACAATTGTGATTTAATAGTTCTTTCTGTGACTTTAGACAGGCCGTTGTATTTGTAAGAGGTGAGATTGCCTGAAGAATCAGGTGTTTCGGCATATTGAATATCCTGTTGTTCAAAACTGTAAATGCTGTAAGTTGCTGTGCTGTTTAAAAATACTTTAGGATTAAGAACTGTGTTCCATTTAAAAGCCACGAAGGTGTTGCCCCAGAACGCCCGCATATCTACGCCGCCATCATTTCTTACCCTGAACATGTCCCTTCCGTTATAAACACTTAAAAATATACGGTTGGATGCATTGATTTCATAATTGACTTTGGCATTGATATCATAAAAATTAACACCCAAATCGTTGGTAAAAGGCCGCCACAAAAGATCAAGCCAGGAACGGCGGGCTGTAACTATTATGGAGGCTTTGTTTTTAATGATTGGTCCTTCAAGGCTCAGGCTGCTGTTCAGTAAGCCAATTTTACCCACGCCGCCCCAATGTTCCATGTTGCCGTCTTTGGTATTTACATCTATAATGGATGATAACCGTCCACCATAGCGGGCGGGAAAAGAACCCGAATAAAAATCCACTGTCTTTAAAGCATCGGTATTGAAGATGGAGCTGATGCCATAAAAGTGATCTGTATAATAAAGAGGTACGCCGTCAAGCAGATTCAGGTTTTGTCCCGGATCGCCGCCTCTTACAATTAAACTGGTAGTGCCATCTGCTGCAGATTGTACACCGGGAAGATGTTGCAGTGATTTTATAATATCATTGTCGCCCAGCAGACTTGTATAAAAAGTAATATCCTTTGGTCCTAAATTAGTGTGGTCTTCGGGTACAGGAACCTTTTCAACGATTTTTATTTCTTCAATATGCGCATCGTTTTCAAGTAGAATATCCTTCTGTCCGCCGGTCGAAATAAGTGCTTTTTCGCTTTTGTAGCCAACATAGCTCACCACCATATTGTATTTTCCTTCAGGCAATGTGAGGCTATAAAAACCAAAGTTATTAGCCATTGCGCCGCTTCCGGTTTCGGGAATGTATACAGACGCGCCTATCAATACTTCTTTATTGCTGCCGTCTTTTACAAAGCCGCTTATGGTCATTTCTTTTCGTGCAGCGGGGGGGATTGTTTCATCTGTTGCAGGAACGACTAATATCCTGCCATCACTTTCTTTCAATGTAATAGGGAATGTTTCAAAAATCTTGTGTAACACAGCGCCAACGGTATGTTCATCTCCGTTAAGCACTACTTTCTTTTTGATATTTATAATAGCATCGCTATAGGAAATCGCAATATTTGTATGAGTCTTAATGTCTTCTAAGAAACGCTTGATTTTCCCTTTGTTGAAAGATGGCGTATAGGCTGTAGATAATAACTGTGCGTTACAATAGATAGTGAAAAATACAAGAAGGAAGAGTAATAGTAATTTTTTGCCCATACTGTATAGGTTTACCTGCCGTAAATAATGTATTGCTCCTTATCTTTTTTCCAACGGGTATTGGTGATGAGACAAATCTCATCCAGCATTTTCTCCAGTTGCTGATCGCGGAATGAAATTTCTATAAGCTGTTGTTGAACAGTATTACTTAGGTTTTTATCCATAGAAATAACTGAATTCGTTACAGCAGCAATGGTTGACAAGGCATTGGCAAATGATACACCTTTAAATTCCAGTAATCCCTGTTGGTAATAGACGAAATTGGTATCGCTTACAACATTGAATTTGTGATCTTTGAATATGCCTTTGTTTCCCGGAGTCAATATTATTTTATCGGAATGATCTTTTGGCATCATTGCAACTTTACCGGTTGTAACGGTAACTGTCGCTTTTGCATCATCGGTTGTTACATAAAATGAGGTTCCCAAAACACTTACGTCAACTGTATTCGCATCGACTGTAAATGGTTGCTCTTCTTTGTGAATAATATCAAAAAAAGCCTTTCCCTGCAGGCTTACATTTCTGTGTTCTTTAGAAAATGTTTTTGGATATTTTAATGTGCTGCCCGCTTCCAGCCTTACTTTGGAATTATCGGGCAGATTGACAACCATCATTTTTTTATCTGCCGTAACACTTATCCAATCTTCTGTAGTGAAAACCTTTATCGCAAATACGATAAGCAAAAGTGCTGCTACGGCAGAACTTATCGTAATCCACTTACGGAATGTTATTGTTTTTTTTTCTGTTGTTTTATGGATTGTTTCCGAAGCTACATTTTCCCAGGCGGCAGTTACATCAAATTCGGGCTTGTTAAACAAGGTATCTGTTTCCTGCCAGACGGCCTTCATATTTTCATAAATGTCACTATTAGCTATATCTTCATTTAACCAGTCCTCTAATTGCTGCTGTTCGGCAGCATCTGCTTCCCGGTTCAGTGATTTTGCAATCAATATGTACATTTCTTCTTCCATAAACGCAGCGCCTTATTTAAAACAGATTAATTGCCATAAAAAATCGAAAGGTTTTCTTAAATCCTGCAACGATAACAATCCGGATAAAATCAATAATTGTACAGGTACATTTTCGCGCAGTACTTTTATGGCTTTGCCCATTTGGTTTTCCACCGTTTTTACAGATATGTCAAGAGTTTCGGCCGTTTGTTTATAGCTGAGGCCCTGCATTTTGACCAATAAAAAAACTTCTTTGCATTTAGGTGGTAACAATTCCAATGCACCCGCAATTTTTCTGGCCTGTTCATTTGCTTCTTCCTGATATTGCCTTGTGGTAAAATGTAATTCAGGTTCCGGTTCCGGTGTATTTTCAGTAAAGGTTACGTTTTGGGTTTTGAGTTTTCGCAATGCTGTAATACAATTATTGCGTACTGCGGTTATCAGGTAAAAACGCATATCGGGAGAAGCAATAATTTCCTGTTTGCGTTCCCATATTTTTATAAATGTTTCCTGTACAATATCTTCTGCCTGGTGACTGTCGTTCAGAAAAGTAAGGGCGTACCGGCAAAGCTTGCTGTATTCCTGTTCGAATATGTTTTTAAAAGCGACTGCTGTGCCTCCTGCCGGTATCATTCATGGTTTATTTAGCCGAGGGCAAATATATACAATGCCCTGTTAAAATAAAAGCATTGCCATGAATTGACCATTGCAGCAAGCTACAGAGAGCTTACTGCAAGGTTTTTTTACAAGAGAGACAGATTTTACTGTTTTACAAATTTCCTGGTATCTGTTTCATTTTTATTATTGCTGAGCCTGATAACATAAGTGCCTGCACTAAGCTGTTGCAATGAAACCGCATCGTGGCCTGATAATTTGCCTTTTGATACAACGTTTCCAGCAAGTGAATAGATTTCATATTGGCTTGCTTTACTGTCAATATAAAGCATTTCATTGGCAGGCACCGGATAGATATTGCCAAGATTTACTTTTTCTATTTCATTGATTGCCGTTGTATTACCGGTTTTAGGTTTAAAACGATACACTGTTCCGGAAGCAGGATAAGCAGTCAGACCGATGGGGGTATTTAAATTGTTAGTGGAATCTATGGCAGGACTCATCGGATTGCCGGTCAGACAATAGAATTTTTCAAAAGAGAACATTTCAACATCAAGATTTTTGAGATAACCCAATGGAACTTTCTGCAGGAAATATTCCTGGAAATGGTTTATAGAAGAGGCACCGAAGCGGAATTCAACTATGTTGCTGTTTTCATAAAACCATATCTGCACATTTACAAAATCTTCATTCGTGCTGAACATATCCATTTCGGTTGTGAAGCCTGCATTTTTAATTTCAAGTTTTAAAATCCTGGAACCGGTATTTCCCGTTAATGTATATTGAATAGGGCTTGCTGGTGTGCCTGAAAGAAAATTGCGGTCCTGCAATGAACAACCAAGCATTCCAAAGCCAGACTGGGTGCCGCTTGTGCCATTTAAAAGAAGATTTGTTTCACTTAAACGGATATTTGTAATAGCTGTGCCACCCATTTGAAAATTAAAACCTAATGGAACGGTAAACTCGGAAGTGTCCGACCATTTAATACCATTGGTGAGATTTGTAGCATTGGCCAACGGAACATAAGCTTCATTCAGGGTAGTTACGTTATAAGGCATCTGGGCATTTACCTTATTTGAAAATAGTACAGAAGTGGCAGCAATAACTGCGAAAGAGAAAATCTTTTTCATTTTAATGTTTGTTTTATACTTCTAACACGCAGTATCAAAAACAAACCCCTATGCAATTCTGATTTTTTTAAAGTTTTTTTTAAATAGTATTTAATAATGAAAATTGAATTGCCCTATCAGTTCATCAATAATGCCAATCCAAACAGAGGCAACATTTTTTGAGGGTTCATTCAATATGTCCTAATTTTATGTAATTATGGAAACAGGCAACAGGAAAGGTTTTATATTCCGACAATATGAAGCACCCAACATATCGCCCTTTGACAAACTCTTCGAAATTTTTACTGAATTAATAACACATACTTCCGGCGACCTTGATGAAGCGATTGAGTGGTTGAGGGAGCTGGATGTAGAGTATAAGCTTACAGATGAGCATTATACTATTGATGACTTTATTGAAGATTTGAAGAAGAAGGGTTATATAAGAGAAGAAATACAAGATGACGGTTCGGGCGGGTTGAAAATTACAGCAAAGACGGAGCGTTCCATCAGGCAGCAGGCATTGAACCAGATATTCGGTAATCTGAAAAAAAGTGGTTCAGGCAATCATAAAACAAAATATTCGGGTAGTGGAGATGAGCATACCGGTGATTTCAGGGAATATCATTTTGGAGATGGTCTTGACAGGATATCATTAACGGAAAGCCTGAAGAATGCACAAATCAATAATGGTACAGATGCATTCAGATTAACGGAAAATGATCTTGTTGTGGAAGATGCGCAGTATAAAGCGCAAATGAGTACGGTACTTATGATTGACATCAGTCATAGCATGATTTTGTATGGCGAAGATCGTATTACACCTGCCAAGAAAGTAGCGATGGCATTGGCGGAACTGATTACTACACGCTATCCGAAAGATACAATCGATATCCTTGTTTTTGGAAATGACGCCTGGCCGATTGCCATAAAAGATTTGCCATATCTTCAGGTAGGGCCCTATCATACCAACACCGTAGCGGGCTTGCAGCTTGCGTTGGACTTACTTCGAAGGAAAAGAAATACAAACAAGCAGGTTTTTATGATTACCGATGGCAAGCCAAGCTGTGTGAGGGAACCGGACGGCACCTATTATAAAAACAGTGTCGGCCTTGATCAGTATATTGTTGATAAATGTTATACCATGGCGCAACAGGCGAGGAAATTACATATTCCCATAACTACATTTATGATAGCAAGCGATCCTTACCTGCAGCAATTTGTAAACCATTTTACAGAAGCTAATCAGGGCAAGGCTTTTTATACCGGTATTCAAGGCCTCGGCGAAATGATTTTTGAAGATTATGAAACCAACAGAAAAAAACGCATTAAATAAAACATCACAGAAAAATAAAGACATGGATATATCCCAAATAAAAACATTAGGCGCATTAAAGAAGGCAGGTTACGAAAGCAAGAATATCAAAGATGAATTAAGGAATAATCTCAGGGCAAAAATCAGTAAAGGGGAAACCGTTTTTGAAGGTGTCTGGGGTTTTGAAAACACCGTTATCCCTGAGTTGGAACGCGCTATTTTATCCCGTCACAATATCAATCTTTTAGGTTTGCGTGGCCAGGCAAAAACAAGACTTGCAAGGCTTATGGTTCATCTTCTGGATGAGTGGATTCCTGTGGTCGAAGGATCGGAAATCAATGATGACCCTTTTAAGCCGATCTCCCGTTTTGCAAAAGATGTGATTGAATCCAAAGGCGATGATACTCCCATTAACTGGTTGCATCGTAACGACCGTTTTTATGAAAAGCTTGCAACGCCGGATGTGACTGTTGCTGATCTGATTGGTGATATCGATCCGATTAAAGCAGCAAATCTGAAGCTTTCTTATGCCGACGACAGGGTTATTCATTTTGGTATGATACCAAGAGCGAATCGCTGCATTTTTGTAATCAATGAATTGCCCGATTTGCAAGCCAGAATTCAGGTTTCGTTATTCAATATTCTTCAGGAAGGCGATATTCAGATTCGTGGTTTCAAAGTAAGGATGCCATTGGATTTGCAATTTATATTTACCGCAAATCCTGAAGATTACACCAATCGCGGCAGTATCGTAACGCCTTTAAAAGACAGAATCGGTTCGCAGATATTAACCCATTATCCGGAGACGATTCAGATAGCAAGGACGATTACAGAACAGGAAGCGGGGGCAGACAATCATCAAAGTGAGAAGATACACGTTCCTTCTCTGGCAAAAGATTTGTTGGAACAAATAAGTTTTGAGGCGCGTGAAAGTGAGTTTGTGGACTATAAAAGCGGTGTCAGCGCAAGAATGAGTATTACGGCGTATGAGAACCTATTAAGCACTGCCGAAAGAAGATTGCTGAAATCAGGCACAACAGAAACAACGGTACGGCTTTCGGACTTTATGGGTATCATTCCTGCAATAACCGGAAAAATTGAATTGGTGTATGAAGGCGAACAGGAAGGCGCCGCTGCAGTTGCAGAACATTTGATAGGCAATGCAATCAAAACATTATTTGCTGCTTACTTTCCTAAAATAGAGAAACTGGAACGCCCAAAGGAAAGAAGTCCTTATCAGGATTTGATTGATTGGTTTACCGAAAATGAATTAGAGCTGATGGATGATGATTCGGATGAAGTCTACAAAAAGCAATTGGATGCAATAAAACCATTGAAAGAGTTGCTTAAAAAGTATCAGGCAGATACGCCGAAGGAAGATTATTATTTCCTTTTGGAATTTATACTCTGGGGCTTATATGAGTATAAAAAACTTGGTAAGAACCGCTTTACAGAAGGTTATCAGTTTAAGGATTTGCTTGGAAGCTATATCAGTAAATTGTAATTTCTGAGTTAAAATAAAGCGCATTGTTTCGAAACAATGCGCTTTATTTATAAGGAACCAATCCGTGTTTTTCCAGAAATTCCTGTTCGTCTCCGGACGTGTAACTGAAGATTTGAATCTGGTTATTTTCCCTTCTTACCATATAATGAATGTCGAAGCCGAGTTCCATTTTATTGCCTTCCTTTTTAATATACAAAGATTGCCAGTGTACTTTTACCAAAGCATGAAAATCATCCAGGATAGTTATTGCTTTTGAGCATATTTTCATGGATTGTAAGCCGATACTTCTGTAGTATTCAAAACCATGCGGAATGGAAGCTTTAAAAGCTTCGTCATTTTTTGTACAGATGATTTTATTAGGATTAGATTCAATAAAACTTGCTGCAAAACAAGCTGCTGTTTTTTCAATATCAACAACTCCTCCGGGCAGCGACTCATTAAATCTTCTGGCATAATCATCGAAGAATTGAGCAATGCTTTCTTTCATGATAAAATTTTGAGATTATCGACACGATAAAATTAATGTTTTTATGCCATCATTGCTTACGTGCGGTAGTATTTGCGGCATGTTGCAGTACAAAATAAAAAACGGATGATTTTTGCTTCCCTTCTTTTTTATATAATATTTCTACGCTGCTGCAATAATTTCCATAATTGTTGATAAGGGTGCTTGTATTGCCAACTTCGGCATGATAATATTTATCTGCGAAATTCTTTCCGTCATCAGGCCCTAATGCAAACATTGCCGTTTCAGGTGTTCTTCCATCATTGCTCCAGTCCATTGTTGCCATAATACGTGCAAATTGTTCTTTATAAAATGCGGCGCTGTCATTCCTGTTTAACTTATAGAAAGCATAAGCCTTCTCGATGATGCCGCCCTGATTTAATGGATGCCTTGCCAGAAAAGTATCACAGACCTTTAATACCATATCATATCTGGCAGAATCATTTAACTGAACGAGTAATCTTTCTGTTTTTAAATCCGTAAAGGGTTTATAATCGGACAGGCCGCTATAACCTATCATCAGGCAAAGCGTTTCATATACAGAAAGCTTTGAATCATTCTTTAAGAACTTAGGCAGTAATGTGAGATAATTCAGGCTGTCATTTTTTGTTTGTGTTCTTTTCAGGATTACAGCATAATCTTTTTCGTAATTGAAATGTTGGGCAAAGCAATAATTAAATGTAAACAGGCAAAGAAATACGGGAATGAGATGTTTAAATAAGCGTGTAAATAGCAAAGGCATATTTTTTAAAGTAAGATTATAGAATCGCTACAAATGTAACAAAATGGAAAAATGTATTGCAGCTACTTAATTAAGGGGTTTAGTAGCTGATATTGTCAGTTAAATTAAGGCTTCTTTTATTAGCTCAAAAAATATTTAAAAATATTGTTGCAACGTTCAGGTTTTTTGAAACCAATGTTCTACTTTTGCACTCCCAACGAAACGGGACAATGGTTTGATTTCGTAGCTCAGCTGGTAGAGCAATACACTTTTAATGTATGGGCCCTGGGTTCGAGTCCCAGCGGAATCACGAAAAGGACAAGTTAGAGAAATCTAAGCTTGTCCTTTTTTATTGCCTTCTAAAGAGCTGCATATCAGTAGATAATCTTTACAGCTTCATTTATTCTAGTGGTTCGATGTCTTGTTCCGTCATATGTCACTTTTTCGGGGAACATCGAACCAACAATACGCCTTTTTCTTCAATAGTTCCATTCTTAAATGCTGTATCAATGTTGGAAAGGTTTGATATGGCCATATCGCAGAGTGGTTTTAAGTCTGGTTCATCTTTTGCATTTGAAAAGCTTGGTTTCCAATAGTGCAATTTTTTCTTCACATGCGATTTTTATGGTCCTGTAATCATTAGGGTCAATATGATCTGAAAGCAAGAGGTCCCTTGCTTTTGATGATTTTTGATTTGTTTCTTCTAATTGCTGTTTTATTGGTGCAGTCAACTGCCGGCGGGAATAAGTTTGATTTTCATAGCCAACAGTAATCGCTTCTTTATACAATTGTAAATGAGGAAATTTTGTTGCATATTTTTTCAACTCCCTTTCCATTTCCAGGGTTACTTCAGCAGCCTAGTACTTTATCATGTAAAACCCAAATTCGGTCAGGAAAACTTTTGCAGCAATTATTTTCTCCGAGATAGCCATTTCCGCCAACCCTTACTTAAATTTATTGGTCTATTCAGATTAAGGCTTTTTGTCATTTTTCGAATCCCGCATCTGGGTAAATTATATCGAAAAATAATCTTATTAACCAACAACCACACACACTTATGCGCACTAGCTTTATCTATCGGGTATTATTCTCCCTATTATGGATTATTCAAGCATTTTCAGCAATGGCACAGGTGCCTGTAATCCAATGGCAAAAATCATTGGGAGGCTCCGGCAATGATTATGCCAACTCTGTTCAGCAAACCACAGACGGGGGTTATATTGTAGCAGGATATACGGCTTCCGTGGACGGCGATGTTTCGGGAAACCATGGGGGAAATGATATGTGGGTAGTAAAACTTGATAATACAGGTAATATTCAATGGAAGAAAGCGTTGGGCGGCTCCGGCGATGATGTGGGCACTTACGTTCAGCAAACAGCAGATGGGGGTTATATCATTGCAGGAAATACAACTTCCAATGACGGCGATGTTTCGGGAAACCATGGAAATAGCGATGCCTGGGTGGTTAAACTGAATAGTGCTGGCAATATTCAATGGCAAAAAACTTATGGAGGGCTCAGTAACGAGGCTGCCAATTCCGTGCAACAACTGGCAGACGGCGGTTATATGTTGGGCTGTTCTGCGCTATCCGAATATGGCGGTGATATCATTGGCAGTCATGGGGCAAATGAAGGCTGGATGGTGAAAATAAGTCCGGTGGGTGTTATCGAATGGAGCCTATGCCTGGGTGGGCTAAGCTATGATTACGCACGCCAGGTCAAGCAAACAGCAGATGGTGGATTTATTATGGGCGGATATGGATCCTCTGTGGACGGCGATCTTATAGGTAATCATGGGAATATGGATTTTTGGATAGTAAAGCTGGACAACATCCAGGAAAGACAATGGAAAAAAACATTTGGCGGCACTGGTACCGATATTTTGTCTTCGGTTACCCAGACAACAGATGGTGGATTTATCGCCGCAGGGCATGTTTATTCACAGGATGGAGATATTGCAGGGAGTGGATTTCACGGCCCTTATTTAAATGATTATTGGATAATAAAATTGGATACAGCGGGTGCGCTGCAATGGAAGAAGGCATTGGGCGGTTCCGGTAACGATCTTGCCCAGTCGATTCAGCAAACGACAGATGGCGGATATATTGTGTTTGGATACAGCACAAGCAACGATGGTGATGTTTCCGGTAATAATGGCTATGTTGATTATTGGATTGTAAAGCTAAATAGCAACGGAACCATCCAATGGCAAAAAAGTTTGGGCGGAACCGGTCAGGAAGGCTATAATAATATTCCTAACGAGGTAGATGGTGCCCATTCCATTCAGCAAACAACAGATGGGGGATTTATATTGGCAGGATATTCAAAATCCAATGACGGCGATGTTTCGGGGAACCATGGAAATTTCGATTATTGGGTGGTAAAGCTCGGCAATTGCCTACTCCCGCAACCCGCATTCACCTATACCAATTCAGATAATGTTTACAACTTTAATTATACTGGTAGCAATCCCTATACAAGTATCGGTTGGGATTTTGGGGACAATACGCCGGTTTCCAATAATCCCAATCCAACGCATACTTACACTGCATCCGGCTCCTACACTGTATGCGTGTTTGTCACCAACGATTGCGGTAGCGACACCTCCTGCCAAATAATAAAAGCACAAGGGCCTACACCGCCTCCGCCTACGGGCATTAATAATGTTCCGGGCTTTGCGAACATAAGTATCTATCCTAACCCTACCACACGGGAAGTAATCATTGATAATTCGGAAGCAGGTACGGTCTTGGATATTTACAACACCACGGGCAGCTTAGTATTGCATTTCCTATTAAAAGGCCACAAAGACAATGTGAATGTAAGCAGCCTTTCATTAGGCATCTACCAGATGCGCTTTACTGATAAAGAAGGCAGGCAAGGCAGCAGCATGTTTGTGAAACAGTAAATTAACTTATAGCATGTTCCCTAGCGGAATCACGAAAAGCGCACTTAAGTGCGCTTTTCGTTTTATATTGAAAATTATATTATAATTACGAAATCTGAAAAACTATTAGTGTATTTTGATTCCCACTAACAATTTCAAATCTTCAATAAAATGGTTCGAGTTTTGTACCAAAGGGTTCACGAAAAGGACAAGTTTAGATTTCTCTAACTTGTCCTTTTTTCTTTCTAAGAAACTTTCTGTCAGATAAATAATTCTTACAGTTATTGGTACTTATTTAAACTACTTTAATTACAATTTTCCCACGCGTGTGTTTTTGGGAACTAAGTTGTTCTGCTTTTTCAGCTTCCTCAAGATTATATACCGCCGAAACAATCGGCTCTATTATACCTTGTTCAACAAGAGCGCCAATTTGTTTTAATTCCTCAGGATACGATTGTGCAGTAAAGCCTTCTAACTGGATATTTTTTTGCTTAGCCTCTTCTATAAATTCGGGCATAACGGTGGTTATAATGCGCCCACCTGACTTTATAACTTCCAAAGAACGTTGTTGGGTATCTTTTCCTATTAAATCAAATACCAGGTCAATGTCATTTACCTTTTCTGTAAAGTCTTCAGAGTTATAATCAATGGCTTCATCTACACCAAGTTGTTTGATAAAGGCGAGATTTTCGGCTGAAGCAGTACCTATTACATAAGCGCCTTTCCATTTCGCGAATTGAACAGCAAAGCTTCCAACTCCACCGGAAGCTGCATGAATGAGAACTTTTTGTCCTTTTTCAAGCTTACCAAATTTAAAAAGCCCCTGCCAGGCAGTCTGCCCTGCCAATGGTATAGCCGCGGCTTTAAGATGATCGATTCCTTTAGGCTTTAGCGCTATCTCATTTGCTTTAACTGCAAGATATTCTGCAAATGTGCCATTTTGAGTTGGGAATGGCCGTCCGAAAACCTCATCACCGATGTTGAAATCTTTTACATTGTTACCTACCTGCTCGATAACACCAGATACATCCCAACCGATTGTTAGTGGCAGATTGTTGGGGAATTTCGCTTGCGCTTCCCCGGATATGATTTTTTGGTCAACCGGATTAACTGCACTGGCATAAACGCGTATCAAAACTTGATCGTCATTATATTGCGGAATATCAATGTCCTCAAATTTCAAGTTTTCAATTTTACCGAATTCGTGAATTCTTATTGCTTTCATAGTTAGATTATTTAGCCGTTGATCTAACAAAGTTTATGGCAATGAGTTTAATCAATCTGAATCACTTTCGGACCAATGTTGCCAATTTCGTAAGCAATCGAACCTGTAACAATACCACTTAATTGCCGCGCTATATTCTAAAAACACCTAGTCGCAGCTATTTTTCGCAGCGGAATATTTGTTTATTTACGCTGTTGGCTAACATATAAAAAAGTATAAGTATAAAACTTACAAATTAAAATGAAGTTTTTTTTATTATAATTTCATTTTTATGAATATTCTTTCAGAGTTTCGTTGCTAAAACGTCTAATCTTTATGTTGCAAGTGATAAAATGCTGGGTATTGCTAACTCTTTGCCTGACCCCATTTTTCTCCCAAGCCTCCCGGTCCCATTTTGAATATTTATTGCACAAATCCTATCCTGAAAGGGTATTGCTTACGGATAGCCTTGCCTTTCCAGAGATACTTAAGATGCCTTATTCAAGCGCCATAAAGTTTATGACGGCGATAGAAGAAAAGGCACTTGCAAATGGCGATAACGGCCTTTATTGTGAGATGAAACTAATGCATTTGCATTACTTTGACTTTAAAGAACTTACCAATATAGACAGCACTATTTCCCAATTGATCGAATTGCGCAGATGGGCTCAAAAAAATAAATTACCGGAGTACGACATCTGTGCCAGTTTTGACCTTGCTAACAACTTTTACCGCAAAAGGGATTACCTGGCGGCATTTGAAAATTATATCCGTGTATGCGACACGCTGGGCAAACTTCCTGCGGCCAGCTTTCCAAGGAAAAAAGAATTTCTCGTTTTTATCGCCAACCGCTATTATAACTTTGGCGATGCCCCATCGGCAAAGGCTTTATTGCTTGATGCCGACAGCCTGCCACCTACTATTTCCAACAGCCTTTACCGGACCAACTTCAACAATAAGAATACTTTAGGACTCATTTACCGCAACGAGGCACGATACGATTCCGCTTTGTATTGTTTTCGGAAAGTTGCCCAAATGGCAAAAAGT
Source organism: Taibaiella lutea (assembly GCF_008629695.1). GTDB lineage: Bacteria > Bacteroidota > Bacteroidia > Chitinophagales > Chitinophagaceae > Taibaiella > Taibaiella lutea. Next base: position 301,609 of record NZ_VWSH01000001.1, on the reverse strand, counting down.
GCAAACGATACAAATTGGGAAGGCATTGCACAGGGCAATATCGGCATCATCTATTATCTGCAAAAGAAATACAATCTGGCAATTCCCTTGCTGGAACAAGAGGTAAAAACGGGCGCCACAGTGCAGCATCAGTTCAATGACAGTTGGGTGAATTCAGCGCTCATTCTGGCAGAGATATACCTTTTGCAAAACCAGGCTGCAAATGCAGAGGAATATATATCTATGGCTGCTAAAAATATAAAAAATACCCTTGATACACTCAAGTATAAAGGCATGTTATATCACGCCATGGCTATATTAAATTTTAAAGAAAAACAATACCAGGTTTCTTATTTATACAGTGATTCGGCAGCATACTATAAAGACAGCGTTGTTCGCCGCGATAATAAGTTGTTGTTGAATAATGCAAGGCAAAAAGCTGAGGCTCAAAAGCATTTTAATGCATTAAAGGAACTTTATGCCAACAGGAAAATGCTGATATTGGTTCGGAACAGCTCCATCATATTTTTCTGTGGCTTACTGGTCATAGGGGTGTTATTATGGAACAGGATGCGGCTTAAACATACGATCCGCCAAAATAAGCTGGCCTTAGAAAAGGCACTTGCGGAACAAGAGCTGAAAAGTACAACCGAGCAGTTAAATATTTTTACGCGGCACCTATTGGAGAAAAATGTCATTATAGAACGCACAGAGGAACAAATCCAATACCTGAAGAACCGCCTGGATGACACGCTCTCCGTCAGCGATGAGAATGAGATCCTTACCCGCCTTTATCAGTCCACTATACTCACTGAAGAACAATGGGATGAATTCAAACAGTTGTTCAATAGGGTACACAAAGGGTTTCTATTGCGCTTAAAAGAAAAAATTCCCGGGCTGAGCCCTGCTGAAACCCGTTTTGTGGTGATGTGCAAACTAAAGCTCAACAATCGGGAAATGGCTTCGCTAATGGGCGTCCAGCCTGACTCGCTTCGTACCTACAGGCACCGTCTCCGTAAAAAACTAAACCTTTCCGATGAGGAGGCTCTGGAAGCTATTATTGATACTATATAACACAAATCCACACGTAGCATAATCATTATTAAGTCTTTAGATTAGTGTTGCGTTTTTGCAACGGCTGTGTCATGCTTTTGCAACGGCATTTTTTGCTTTTCTTCCCTCCCTGTCAACATCTTTGTCGGACCGGCTTTAACCTAATGCCGGTTATTGACAGTGGAAGCCGAAAAACTGTGTTTTAAGAGTAGGCATCAATCTAAACGCTAAATTAAATATTATGGCAAAAGTGGAATTCTGGAACAACAACAATTATGGTGGTTTGTCCGACACATTTGAAGGAACACAAAGGAGGACCTATATCACTTCTCCGGCTTGGGATTCCATGAAGACGGATTGGAATACCTGGGTAGTTGTATGGGATGGTCAAAATTGTACAGGCAATTACATGAAGATAGGAGGTAGCAACCCTGCCAGCAATAGTGATCTTAACGATACACAAAGGGGAAGCGATAAGCATGACTGGAAAAATGCCATCATGTCTTTTATGATGTTCGGCAGAGAACCCTCCTGGTGGAATTCAAGCTCTAAGCCTCCGGTAGACTTGTCTTATCTTGGTTCTATGGATTTGCTGGCTTGCTCCTCTGCAAATTTTTACGATGATACAAAAGTATTTTCAGGGGCATCGAGCCACGACGATTTAAGTGAAATGGACTGGCCTACCAATTCAGGAAGTGATATGAACGATGCCATCGATTCTATTGCCACCGGTTCGTCGGTTTGGATGGAAGTCTGGAGCGATGCAAACTATCAGGGTGATTGGATGAAGCTTTCACCTGGTAACTACCGCTCCGAGCTTGGAGGAAACTCGCGCCCGTCCGGTTTAGGAGACTGGAAAAACCAGATTAGTAGTATGAAGATATTCACTTCAAAACCTGCTTGTTGGGATATGTCTTTTGACCTGCAAGCGTTTTACCTTTTATTCCCCGACTATACGTCATACAGTGACACAAGTGGCTCCTATGTTACCTATATAACACAGGATTGTGGCTATGACGTGCGCAGGATAAATGAATCGTATGACGAAAGTACTTACACTGTTTCTTTTCGTATAGATTATTGTATCACCGGAGGCACAAACGATAAAGTATGGCTTGATATTACAGTCAATGCCGACGGAAGCCTTAACGGAGTTAACTATTCCTATAAACAAGGCGACGGGGCTTTTCAAATTTCGGACACATTTGTAAAGGCTGTGGATAAAACTGCAGAATTATTGGGCGCATTAGGCGCGTTGGAAACTGTAGGGATTTCAGAAGAAGCTGCAGAAGATTTCATTGTTGCCTTTGATACCTTCTGTAAAGTTTTTAATGATGTCACAAAACTGCTTTATAAAAAATCTCTGGTAAATGATGGCCGCTCTTATATGCTGGCTGTTTGCCTGCATACGCTATGCCGCGGTTTTGCCAGCATTAAGACAAAATAAAAAACGTATTTAATTTATTTCTTCCAAAACAATTTAATTACTGAATATTATGAACTTTTCAAGAGACACTTTTGCCAGCCAGCTGGGAAAAACTTCCGGCGTTGCCGTTTCAGGCAGCTGGAAGCAGTGGAAACAAACTTCAGGAAGCCTCAACCAGGAACTTGATTACTCTTATAACGGTACAAACTGGCGCAGCTGGAGTCCCGAATCCTCAAAAATGCCAACTGATCTTGGCATGATCGTTTCGTGTAAGATAGACTTTGCAAATGGAGCGGGTGATGACCATATTATCCTTATCGTTGGTTTCCTTAAGGTGAAAAACGATGCGCCAGCCATCAATTTTGTGGAGGCATCGCTCCAATTTTATGACGATACCTCGCTCAATATTACTTCCGGTCCCATTAAGGTAGATCCGAGCAGCACTACTCCGCAAGATATAGGTAGTTTATTGTTCAATGCTTTGGACTCACAACTTCAATCCGAAAAAAGCCAGTTAGGTAGCGGAACCACTTTGACAGGCCGACAAAATCTCTCTTATATTGCAAAGATAAATGTGAATGCCTTGAAAGGCACTGTATCAGCATAACATGCAATAACAATATCCCATCTGTCAGGATGGTGGTATATACATCAATCTTTAAGAAGCTCATTGGCACCATAATGTAAACAACGCTCAAAAGCTTTAATCATTGATCAATTGGTTCGCGTTTTGTACCGGCGGAATCACTGTAAAAAGAAAAATCCCCTGATAATCAGGGGATTTTCTTTTTTAGTCAAGTATTTATTTTCTGTCAGATAGCTTACGATTTCTTATTGATTAAATTGCACAAACTACACCGGCAGCACCCCTGTTAAAACCGACTGTATCACGGTATGCCTGCGGCGATATATCAGTCTTGCTTTTAAAGAACCTGCTGAAATAATATTCATCGTCATAGCCGAGTTCGTAGGCAATTTCTTTTATGGTTTTTTCAGTCAGATAAAGTTCCCTTTTTGCTTCAATAATAATTCTGTCGGCAATCAGGTCAGACAAGGTTTTATTAAAATGCGTTTTTGTAATGCGCGCAAGAGAATTCGGAGTCAGATGAAGCATTCCGGCATAATCGCTTGCAGAATGCATAGTCCTGAAGTTTTCCTCAATGGCATTGCGCAAGTTCTGTATAACCAGCAGTTGTTTTCCGGCCGGGTCGCCGGCCAATTGGACAGTCTGTTGTTCCAGCTTTATTCTGGTAGCCAGCACCAAAAATATTTTCAAATAGGAAACAATTACTTCATCCCTTCTCAGTCCTTCCGTCTTAAGTTCACCAACTATTTCATTTACAAAATTCAACAGGGTTTTTCTGGAATCTTCTTCGAGGTAGATAAAAGGCCGCTGATAAATATTATTGAATAGGATTCCGTTAGCCGCAATTTCTTTATGGTGCCTGTATATGCAAAAGAAGTCGTGATGAAACATAATAGCAACGCCAATCAGAGGTCCTTTGGATTGCAGCATGAATGGCTGATAAGGATAAAAAGCAAACAGCGTATTCTCCTGAAAAGAATATTCTGATAAATCTACCGTAGCAACCCCTTCCCCCGAATTAATAATGATCAGCGTAAAGTAATTATTACGCTGAATATGATCGAAATAACTGTTGTTATCAAATTCAAACACTTTGAAGGAAAGGTTTCCGTTATGCCGGTTCACCAGCGTATATACCGATTGAGCTAACATTGCTAAGATTTTTTATAATTGCTTCTGAAACGCCTCATTTAAAACATTGCATTCTTCTAAACAGATGCCGCCTGTCACTGCGGGAGGCTTGCCCCATTTGGGTATATCGGATGCAGAAAGAACAGCAAACTGCGAGGTGGCGCCCCCAAGCATCGGAACAGCCAGACCATAAACAATTTCAGGTATCTTATGGTGGCGGATGAGATAGGAACACATGATACAGGGTTCGTGTGTAGTGTACATAATTGCGGCTTGCAGCATATCCTTGTAACCATTTGCTATAGCATCCCGGATAGCAAGTATTTCAGCATGATTAGTGATATCTCCCGTTGATTTCCCCGACTCAATTCCTTTGCCAATCACTTTGCCTTCAAACACAATCAATGCGCCTACAGGCGGGTTGCCCGTTTCAAGGGCAATCCGGGCAAGGTCAAGACATTGGTGCATATAAATTTTATAGTGATCTTTCATAGCTTTTTAATTCAGTTTCGGTAGCGAGGTTACTAAGTTACTCAAATAATAATGGATCATTTTTCACGATTTCAAGATAACAAAACTGTCCTCAGCTAAACTGAGGACAGTTGCAAATAGTGGATTAAAAAATCAGAATAGCATAACCTTCATTTCTGAGGTTAAGTAAACTCGGCAAACCTGCAGTTCCGGGAACCGCATTGTCGTTCAATAAATCATAACCCGAAACTTCTGTACCAAAGACCGCAACGCAGCCTTGAGAAAGACCGTGAACATGATCTTTCACTTCCTGATAGAGCCCATGGACGGGGTGTTCCGGTTGATCCAGCTGTTCCGGCCATCTGATGCCTGTGCCCTGAAAAATGATCTTTACATCTTCACCTGCGTGTTTAAACTCGTAGGCCGATGCTAATGCGTTGAATACGCGTCCTAATGCTTCTTCTGAACCGTTTTTCGGATCGGAAAGAATGATAATTGCTGTCTTGTTCATATCAATAATTTATTTACAATGCAAAGGTGCGGCGGGACTGGCTGGTAAAGAATGGAGGATTCTTACAATCTAATGGAGGATTTTTTTAGTAACCCGGGAAAGCACACAAACGAACGAAGCGGAACTATATAAAGAGTTCCGCTTCGTTCATTAAAAGCATTGCATTTTATTTTAACTACATAGGTACATAGGCAAATCAGTTGGATGAAATTGTGTTGAAAGGCTAAATAGAAAACAAGTCTTAAACACAGTCAATCATTAAGTCAATGGCATTGAGGAGAAACCTATAAGGAGCCTGCTTTTACAAAGGTCTGCCATCCACGCATCGTATGGATAAAGCGTTCGCTCAGTCCGCCCCTGCGCAGGTATTCGGCCGTTACAGGAAGCGTTGTACTATCGAACATCGGGTTTGCCTTTACCTTCAACGGGAAGTCCCGTTGAAGAATGCCTGCACGTGCGATCAGTACAAAATCACAGCCCTCCTCCAGTAGTGTTGCAGCACGTTGCGCACTCATAATTTTTCCGGCTGCACCAAGACGTACGCCTTTTCGCGGGAGTCCGGTGAAGATGCTGAGCATGGTCTTTCCCTGATATGTTCCCTCTCTCACTGTTTGTGCAGAATCCCACAAAGCCAGATCCAGATAATCGATCAGTTCGCGATCAAATATATGGGCCGTGATTTCACGCATCTCTTCCAAACGCAATCCATAGCGTTCGATTGACAAGCGCCATCCGATTTGAAAATCAGGGCCGCAAGCCTGCCGGATTCCTTCGATGACTTCAATGGTGAAGCGGGCGCGGTTTTCCAGATTGCCGCCATATTTATCTTTACGGTCGTTCAAATGCGGAGACATGAATTCAGAAAGAATCCATCCAAAGGCCCCATGCACTGAAACGCCATTGAACCCGGCTATTTGGGCTCTCTTTGCAGCTGCAATGAAGCTGTCGCGAATACGCCCGACTTCTTCTGTTGTGATTGCTTCAATACCCGGCACCGTGTTGCCCGAGGCAGGGGCAGGTATTCCCCCGATTAATGACTTGGCGCGGTGTCCGGCGTGATGTAATTGCACTGCTGATAGCACACCCTCTTTACGTATAGCGGTTGCCATTTTTGTCAGCCCCGGCAGATGATCGTCGCTGTGGATGCCCATCTGGCGCTCAAAGGCAATGCCGCCTGCTTCTACGGTAGCGGCACCAGTCTGGATTAATGCATAGCCGCTTTGCGCAAGCTGTTCGATCCATTGCTGGTCGAATTCAGAGGCAGTGCCGTCATGTTCACTTTGCTGACTGGTCAGCGGCGCCATCATAAAACGATTTTTCATTGCTGGGCCATGCAGCAGGGTAAGCGGCTTGAATAGATTATCAACATCCATCTTTATCTAAACTTTGATGATATTATTTGTAAATTATTGTCGATTGCAAAGATGGAATGGCAATCGTTCGTGGAAAATGGATGATTTTGACTTTATGATGGATGTTTTGTATTGCGGGGTATAAATCCCTTACAGACAATTCGGTTAAGTATTTTAAATACAAAGCCCGGTAAAGCATTGTGTTTTACCGGGCTTATCGTCGAGATTAATCTTTTCCGTCTCTCAATAATAGAATTATCGTTTTAGTTAATTTTTTCTTCAATTCAGTAAAAATATTAACGTCGTAGTTAATATTTTCTGTCCCTCTATAAGCAGCTTATCGTCGTGGTTAATTTTTTCTGTCCCTACATAAGCAGCTTAACGTCGTAGTTAATTTTTTCTATCCCTCCATAAGCGGCTTATCGTCGTGGTTAATTTTTTACGTCCTTACGTAAGTAGATTAACGTCGTAGTTAATTTTTTCTGTCCCTCCGTAAGAGGCTTAACGTCGGGGTTAATTTTTTACGTCCTTCCATAAGCAGCTTATCGTTGCAGTTAATTTTTTCTGTTTTTCTGTAAACTTGTATTGTCAGGATTCGTTTTTTCGTCCCTTTATAAGAGACATACTTCCGGCATACAGCGCCCGGGCGGCTAAAAGGTTTCATTTAACCCCAGAAAGAATCCTTTGCAACCAAACTTTCCGAAAGCGTAATCCAGGCATAAATTGGTGCGGGTAGCTTTGTTAAGCAGTACACGTAATCCTGCGCCATAGCCGGGTTGCCATACCTGAAACAATTTGGTACCGGACTCATCGTTGGCGGTTTGAAGGTTCATGAAGGCTACGCCGCTGATAAAATGATTGTTTAAGATCGGGAAGCGGTATTCTATTTCTGAATAATTATATTGGGTACCTTTAAAATAACCTACCGAATATCCCCTGCCACTGCGGGAGCCCGGATCTTTTGCTGTTCCGGGCAGCTCGAGGTAAGGAACAGCGCCACTTAATATGTAAGACCCCCAGTTCCATAAAGCAATAACATGTTCGGGGTGTAACCGGGAGAGGCTAAAGTATTTTCTGAAGTCGGTGGTAAATTGTACAGCGTTTTTGCTGCTGCCCATCCATGTCTGATTAAAGCGGAATCCGGCATTTGCATAAATGCCTTTATAGGCACGGTTTTGATTATCGCGCGTGGTGTATTGAACATCAAACAAGAGGCCGTTAGCCATATAATGATCTCTTGAAAATCCATGTTCGTCACTGTAAATATTAAAGGGTGTCAAATGGTCGGATGTGTCATTCTGTGTTATTTTTCTTCTGATGTCAAATGAAACACCTGCGCCGACAAACAATCCTTTATTTACTTCCTTATATATCTTTTCGCGGAAATTATAATATTGTGAATGCAGCGCACGTCCTTTACGTTCCGGATTGGCTAATGCCTGCTGGGTTTCGCTTCCGGCATTGGGCTGCCCTATACCCATTCCATGATCGGGTGTTACGCTTTTGGCTGCAACAAGGTTGCCCTGTAAGTTCCATTTATTGCCTGCGGTGTATATGTTGTGATTGATGTAAAAATAAAGGATGCCTTTTGTGGTGATGGAAGCAGAGGTGGCGGCGATGGATAAAAGTGTGTTGGGGTCATTGCCTAACTTCCGGCCTGCTACCGCTTTAATACCTATCTGTGCGCCTATGCTGGGATTGGCGGCAATGTTTGGAATAATAACAATGCCGGAGGATTTTTTGCTTACGGAATCGGGCTTTTTGTTAGGATGCAATATGTCTCCGATCAGATTACCCAGATCATATTCATTAGAAGGGTCGACCTGCTCCGGCCGGACTTTTATTGAATTATCTAAAATAGAATCTGTTTCCCTTGTATCGGCTGTAACTTTTACCTGACACCATGCTTTATTATGAAATCCGATGAAAATACACCCTATGATAATTCCTTTAAGAATTTGTGAGAGCTGTATGTTATCCTTGCCAAACGACCTTTTCCCAATCATAATTATATTGTACTGTTCTTTTATTCTCCCTTATTAACTAAATTCCGGAGAAGAGGACTACTTAACAGAACATAATGATTCTTTGGCTAAATTGTTCATTTTTAAGGAAATAAGCTGTTGTTTCCGAAATGCACCGGTTTTGAAACTCTTTATAATTGCAACCTGAAATTGATGAGCGGGTTCAGGAGAAGTATATCGAAATAACTTTGAAATTGGAAGGCAATGCATGTTGACATAATGACCAACATCTGCATCGCATCTTTGGCCCGAAAGAGGTGTTTCTTTTTTTAATTGACGACTGACATGTTCAATATTGATTTCAACATGAGGTTGCGCCTTAGTAATTCATTTCTTTTTTTAATGATTTCATACAAGTACGGCCTTCCGGAACATACCGAAATCTTCAGCTTTATCCCGGTTATCCGACAATCCAGTAATAATTGTCTATGAAATTTTAGTAATAAATAGTCTTCAAGCATTTCGGCTAATATATATAATTGCGTTTAAATAAATTAAGCTTAACTACGGATTTTAAGAATTATTCAAGAGAATTTAAAGAAATGTTTTGCATTATTATTCCATATACGTTGCATTGCATTATTAAGTTTTGAAAGGATAAATTCATTTCAACCCTGAAAGAGCATATCCGGTAAAGGATATGCTCTTTTGATAAAATGCGGGTAAATAACGGCCTTATACTAACCGGAATTTCCGGATCAATCTTTTTTAATGTCTTTATCTATTTGCTTCTCTGCATTTTTTGCTTTCTTTTCCTGTACTTCTTTCTCCTTGCGTTGCTCGCTTCCCGATTTTTTTACATCACGTTTTTCTTCCCTTATTACCTTATTTATTCTTCTGTTGTAAACAGCCGTTAAAATTCCCTGGCCTTTGCTGGTAAAGAATTTGATTTTTGGTTTTTCCTCTGTACCTGTTACTGCAACAGGCACGCTTATCCAACCGCCCGGAGGCAGGCCTATCTTTACAAGAATATCCAATAAACCATTAAAACTTGTTGTTCCGCTGACTGCCGGCCTTAGAATAGAAACTTTAAATTTAAATTCTTCGATGTGGATCAGGTTGTCCTTGATGTGTGTTACGATATTGACACCTTTCATGTCAGGATTGTCGAAGGCATCAGCGCCTACGTTATCGCCGATTACCGAAAGCATTTTTATTTTTTTTACCGCTACATCTCTTAAGTTTACTACACCGCCGCCTTCCAAAGAAGGATAAATAGGATTCATATTTTTATCAAAATCGCCTTTTAGCTTGTAATCCAACGATACGATACCGCTTACATCTTTTGCATTGGTAGCCATCTCGCGCACCATGTCGATTTCTTTGTAGGCTCTTTGCACATTAAAGTCCAATACTTTAAGCGCAACATCAAAGTTGGCAGTTAAGGGCGATTCATCCTGATAGCGGGCATCAATATTCATCCTGCTTCCGATAATGTCAAATGAGGTGTTCTTTAAAAATATCTGGCCGCCCTGCAATGCTGCGGTTCCGTGAAGCTGATTGATATCCAGTCCCTGAAAATATACATTCTTTGCATCTACTTCTAAAGCGACATCCAGGTTTTTGGGAACAATTACCACACCGCTGCTTTTGGGGTTTTCTGCTTTGGCATATTCAACCTGTAAAGATTTATCATCGTTATCGCCGTTTTTGAGCGCCATAAATTCATCAATCACAATGCGTTCGGAATGCAGGTTGAAGTTACCGTGCAGCGTGCCTTTACGTTCAATAAAATAATTGATGGTGTTCAGCAAATAGCCGTTCAGCGAAAAATCGGATTTGCCGTAAGTAGCATAAAACTTTCTGAACCACATTTTTTCGTTCTCAAACTGAAAATTACCTTCTTTAATATAAAATGATTTAGGCAGGTAAGTGGTTGTTGCTTTTATGTTTTTCAGGATCAAAGTACCTTTGTTATCCAGTTTGCTGTATTGTCCGGTGGTGGCATAACTCTCGCGGCCATTCAGAGAAAGATCTGCAGTAATTATTCCGCTGACATCAAAGCCCTTTCTTGAAAAAACCTGATAGATTCTTCCGACATTTAAAACGCCTTTTGCACGCACCTTATAAAGCAGGTCTTCGAAATTCCTTAAATCTGCGTCAACGTATACGGGGTTTCCTTCAAAATCAAATTTAAAAGGCGAAAGCCGCACACCAAGACTACTGAAGGTGCCATCCGTATCTGTAACGTTAGCAGTGATATTGATATGCTGTATGGGGTGGGGATAGACCTTGGTTTTTAACCAGCCTTCTTTCAGGTTGATAAAACCGTTGGTTTTTGGAAATAGTTTTTTATCCATATTAAAAATACCATTCGCAGTAATATCTGTATTAATCAGGCCTTTCATATCAAGGTCTTTTAAGCCTAATGCCTCATCCAGTGTCTGCAAATTAACAGCACCCTTTATATTGGCGTTCACAGCCATTTCAGTTAATCCTTTTGTTTTGACAACTGCCCTGAAATTATTGTTCTTTCCCAGGTCAAAGCTTAATTTTTTCAAATCCAGCGTCAGTTGTTCCGCATCCAATGAAGGCAGATCAATGTTAAGGTCCACATTGAGATTGTTCATAGGCACCGGAGCCTTCGCGTTGGAAATGACACCGTCGTTAACTAACAGGCGTGCCGTAAACCTCGGCTTCAGGTTTTCAGGTTCGCTGTATTTTCCTTTCAGGCTGAAAAACAAATCACTTTTACCTTCTATTTTGGTGTCCTTAGCCCAATCAAGATACTGTGGCGGCAGCACAGAAATCATATCACGGATCGTGGTTTTTTCTGAAGCGGCTTTGATGTCAATATCATACCCGTCTTTGAGGATACTTACGAAACCTGTGAATTTTAATGGGAGATCATTGATTTTTAATTCATTCTTTTTGAGTACAAAAGTCAAGGCATGGGTATTGATTTTTGTGATCAGGTCAGCGTGCAGGGATTTTTGCTGGGCATAATAAACCCTGTCAAGGCTAAAGTCCAGTTTGTCAATTTTAAGATCGGTTTCAAGATCAAAAATATCTTCGCTTAATCCACCTTGTCCTGTATAATTAAGCCCTTTGGCTTCTACAAACATTTTAGCTGCATGATCATCGTACCTGATATGCCAGTTCTTAAATTTGATGAGATCAAGCTTTATAGATGCACCTTTCTCCGTAGTGTCTTTGGGGCTTTTATCGGGGCCGGAAACAAATACATTATAATTAGCCTGCCCTTTACTGTCCACGTAAACATTTGCATAAGCATCGCTCACATAAACCTCATCAATCTTAACCACTCCGTCAAAAATCAGGTTTTTGAGATTGACGCCCGCTGCCACTTCTTTTGCCCACAGTAAAGTGTCCTGTTGATAGGGCCTGGACCCTTGAAGCAATAAATCATCTACCGATACCGTAAGGGATGGAAAATGACGGAAGAATGTCAGGTGCACTTTCTTGTAATCAAGCTTCGCCGCCAGATGCTTATTGGCAAATACCTTTACTTGCTGAGAAATGGTGCCGGGGAATAATAGCGGAATGATAAACATCAGCAATAATATTGCCGCCACACAAATTCCAAACCATTTTAAAACCTTAAAAACTATTTTTTTAACCCTTTCCATAGATTAATGACATTGATTGAACTATGGATACTACAAATATCATGCCTAACTGTTCAACTATTTGAAATTAACACCGTCTTTTTGCCTGAATTTTAAAGGATTATAAACCCAGAGAGGTAAAATTCTTTGCATTCTGCGGTGATTCGGCTGCGCAATATCCCAGTTTAAAACAAAATAACCGGGCTTTCGAGCCCGGTTATTTTGTTTTAGTATTTATGGTAAATCTACTTTAATATTTCCAGCTTTCTGGATACACTGCCTTTATCGGTATAGATTTCAATAGTATAGATACCTGCGGTAAAACCGTTAAGGTTCAGACTATGCTTGTCTTTGCTGTCGGCATTTGCAGAATAAATAACCTGTCCCAATATATTGTACACCTGAATCTTCTTCATGTTCAGCGAACCTTTATTCAAAATAGTAGCTTCACCACGCGAAGGATTAGGGAATACCATCAACTCGTCATTGCTTATATTCAGCTGGTTGATGCCTACAATGTGTGCAGAAGATTGTACTGTGGAGAAGCCACAACTGCTGCTCAGATTCAGTGTTACCATGTAATCGTCAAGATGTTGGTAGGTATGTATCGGCGATGATTCGTAACTGTGCTGGGTGCCATCTCCAAAATCCCAGTCATAACCAATTACATTCTGCGGATTAACGGCATGAAATGTAAATGTAAGGTTACCGTTATTGCTAACCTCGATACCCTGGATAGTCGGCAGTTGTCCCTGCGTTTCAACTTCAATCGTATCGGATTTGATACATCCTTTGTCATTCGTAACAAATACGGTGTAAAGTCCTGCTGAATTTACCGTAATGGTTTGCGTGGCCTGGCCTGTGTTCCAGAAGTATTCCACTCCCTGAGGTCCGGCATCAAGAGTAACCGTGGCTCCATTACAGATGCTGGTATCATTACCCAGATTTACAACAGGATTGATGCGGAACTGTACATGAATCGTATCGCTGTTCTGACAACCGAAGCTGTTGGTTACTTTTACATAATAAGTACCGTCTTCATTTACCAGATGTATCTGGCTGGTTGTATTATCATCCCACAAAAATGAAGGATCATTAGGCTGTACACCTGCATCCAGCACCTTAAAGGCAGGTTCATCAACGCAGATATTAATATCTGTTCCAAGATCTACTACAGGTTTAGGATGAATATAAGCAATTACCGGCTGGCGAGGTGTTTCACATGGAGGTTTCATTGTGATGGTTATATTAGGCCTGTCGCTGGTAGTGTAAGTATTGTTAGGGTCAGGATTGGAACAATGGGTGGCATCATATGAATAAGCAGTATTGCTCATGCCTTCCGCATTGGAACTTTCTTCCACCTCTGTATAGTTGTACGAAATATTTGCATTTATGTGACATTCTTCCAGTACAATGTCTGATGTGCCATCCCAGTAGAAAGGCACTTGCAGCACGTGATCGTTAAGTCCGCCTGTTACAGGCTGATAAGAAGGTACGCTGAATACTGTCTGCAAACCTGTTTGAAAACTGCCGCCCAGACCGCCGGAAGGTATATTCTTCATGCTCAAAGTAAAGTTTTCGCAAGGATCGCCTGCGTAACTTCCTACTGTAAAGCCGACAGAAGTAATATAACCTGCATTAAAACCGGCTGTGTTCATCTCGGCAGCAGAAATCTTCCACTGAACTTTATTGCCATAACTGTAAGCACTGTAATAAGGCATAGCGCTCCAGTCAGCAGTGTTGCTGTTTGAACCAATCTTTGTAGGATCAGGTTGAGGCGCTCCGGCCCCGGCCGATACATAAAATTGTGTGGTAGCGCTGAGGTAAGGTGTGGTAAACGGAGAACCGGAGCCCAATACTTGCGTAGAGGTAGGACTATCGTACCATCTTAGGGTAGATACTGCATCAGCATCAGCTTCCAGTACTACCGTTCCGGGCCCGCAATTAAAGCTGTCTTTGGTAGATAACAGTTGCGGATTAGCAATCACTATATGTTTTTTCGGGTCCAGGCAAATACCGGAAGTCGCACTGATTACGGGTTTGTAATAATGTTCGGCTGTTAACGTAGGTGTAGTTAAACCTGTGTTTGTAGCGCCATTAATATCATTGTACCCTATATTGTCGGAAGATTCCGTCCATTGAATAGAGCCGGGTGCATAACCTGTTGACGGGATAAGCACCAGGTCTGAAGTGCCTGAAATACAGATGGTGTCATAAATTGCCAGGATGGAAGCACTATCAGGTTGCACCCAAATATTTGTAGTATCGGCAAAAGCACAATTTGGTGCAGCTGTATTGGTTGCATACATAAAGAAACTGTGTTGACCCACTTCCGCCGATTTAAAATAAAGGGTAGTAGCGTTACCACCGGCATAAGGAACAGTTGCTGCAGCATCAGTATACAGGTCTGCAGCAGGACTCCAGTCGTAATTGCTGTAATTATTTAATGGACTCGTTACTGTAATGGCGCCTATTGCATTGTTACATACAACCTCAGGAGCTGATTTGGTAAAGGTTGGTCCGGGCGTGATAGCGGCCGTTACAGGTACACGTGGTCCTTCACAAGGCATAGTCAGGTTAAACTTCGCATTGGGCAGATACTCGGATGAGTTATAACCGGTTTCACCGCAGGAGGTGCTTACGTTGTCGTCATTGAAATACAACATGCGATCCTGTGTACTCGTATATTCATGTTTACCGATGTCCTCGCCATTAACGCCGGAGCTGTATGAAGGTTGAGTCTGATCATAACAGATCTGGATGATAATATTGTCGGTACCATTCCAGGCAATAGGGGTATTGAAAGTAAATACGTTCCAACCCAATGCCGGCATAAAGCTCGAATTGGTATAAACTACGGAAAAACTGGAAGCGGGTTCCCAGGTAGTTAATGTATTAGCGGAAGCCGGTACGACAGCTACAGAGATTTTGTAATTAGGAAAGGAAGTAAGGGTAGTATTGCCGTTCTGCAACGGAATATTGACGCAGTTAAAGGCAACAGAGTTGATAAAACCCGCATTGCCGCCATTAGTTACGATATCGTTTGCCGTGTACAGCATTTGTGTGCCTTCATTACGGTACCAGTTTGTAAATGGTCCGCCGGGTGTACTGTTTGGCAATGTATCGGTGCCGGAACCTACCTGTACGGATGCTACCGATGTTCCTGACACAGCCGTAGCATAAAAAGTTGTGGTTACCGGAACGAAAGGAGTGGTAAAGGGGCTGCCGCTGCCCAAGGGTATGCCGCCGGTAGCTTGCTGGTACCAATTGATTGTATTGGTACCGGGTGCAGTTGCGGTAAGTTGTACCTGTCCTGGACCACAGCGCGATCCGTCTACAGGAGCAGCCAAATTTGTATTGCATTGTGCAGATACGGTATGCGGTAAGAGATATATAAGGCTAACAATTAGTCCTATTTTCCCCTGTCTTTTCAGGGAAGGAAGTAAGGAACAGAGCTTCATAAATAGTAGGTTTTAGATTCTTGATAAAAGACAGGCAAAGCTAAACTTAATATAGGCAATGTTAGGTATATTGATTTATGTTATTTTTATTTATAGCAATGTATTAATCGTTAAAAGAAAATGCATAAACATTTGCAGTTGGAATAATTTGTATATATAGGTTGTTAAAGTTTGGAATTTTACCAGTTTCAATATTCAAGCAGCTGATTGCTTTTGGAGAGCATTAATAATAATTTCAACCAGGATTCTGACCACTTCTGTCCAGTACTTAAATCATTGCACAAAATGCATATACTTTAAAAAACGATTACAAGAATTTAATGCTTAATATTTAAGGAGGGCTATTATGTGTAGGGTAGCTGAACTGATTTTGTCCATCAATGAGTATGGCTTATATCTTCGGTATGGTAAAACGGAAACATGTACCTTTTTCAAGCTCACTTTCAACCTGAACGGTTCCTCCGTGCAAGGTCACAAAATCTTTTACTAAAAGCAGTCCAAGTCCTGTACCTTTTTCCTTGTCGGTACCCGGTGCCGAAGTTTTTCTGATTTCACCAAACAGCATGTCTTTTGTTTTTTGCGACATTCCGGTGCCAAAATCCTGAATACAAACTTCAACCATTCTGTTATCAAGGGGTTGTGCTGTTATCTTTATAGCGCCACCGCCCAAAGGGGTAAATTTGATTGCATTTGTAATGAGGTTTTGCAAAATGGAACGAAGCATCAGGGAGTCGGCGTGTACAAATATTCCATCTTCAATGTTATTTTCAAGCGTTATTTCCTTTTGTAAGGCATTTGCGTTCAATAATTCCAATGATTCATTGATACTCTGCCTGAGGTGTAGTTTCTGCTTATTGAACGCTTGTTTTTCCCACTGGTTTTTTGCCCATTCAACAAGGTCGTTCAGCTGATTCAATATTTTTGTAGATGTCCGGTATATAATATCGGAAAACATCTTGATTTGTTCCGGTTTTAAGTTTTCAGCATTTTCCGTTAGTTGCTCTGCGGAAATAAGCAATGATGTTAACGGGTTCCGGAGATCGTGTGATATAACAGAGAGGAATTTATCTTTTGATAAATTAAGTTCTTTAAGCTCGCGATTCAGGTTTTCCAATTCTATAGTTCTGGCTATTACACGTTGTTCCAGATCCTGGTTTAATTCAAGGAGTTCACTGTTAACACGCTGAAGTTTTTCTTCCTGAACCATCAACAGCTGATTCTTATTATAAAGCTCAGCGAAGATTGCTACTTTAGACCTGAGCAGTTCAGCGTTAAATGGTTTCCTTATAAAATCCACGCCACCGGCCCTGTACCCCTTGAACATGGCAGCTTCTTCGTAGTCATGGGCAGTGATAAATATAATCGGTATCCGTTTCAGCTTATCGCGCTGATAAATAAGCTCAGCCGTTTCATAGCCGTCCATAATAGGCATTTTAACGTCCAGCAGGATAAGCGAAAAATCTTCTTCGTGCAAAAGAATCCTGAGCGCCTCGCGCCCGGAAGTAGCTTTTGAAAAAATATATCCTTCCTTTTCCAAAGCCACTTCCATTGACATCAGATTGTTCTCATTATCATCTATCAAAAGTATCTTTATAGCACTGTTATTGCCCATTAGAATGTCGTTTCTGGATTGTAAGCTTAACAATGAGAATTAGTCAATCAGCCATACCCGCATTAAAGACAAAAGCTGATCTGTTTTTACAGGTTTGGTTATATAATCAGATGCGCCCGAAGATAGACATTTTTGCCGATCCCCAACCATTGCTTTTGCCGTTACTGCTATAATCGGAAGACTCTTGTTTTTTTGTTCTTTACGAATCATCTGAATGGTTTCATACCCGTCCATTTCCGGCATCATTATATCCATCAAAACAATATCAATGTCTTCGCCTTTTGCCAATATTTCCAATGCTTCACGTCCGCTTTCGGCAGTAATGACTTTAATATCCGACCGTTCAAAAACAGCAGTCAGGGCGAAAAGATTTCTTACGTCATCATCAACGACCAACACACTTTTTGATTCGAGTATATCGGTTTTTTGCCTGATTCCGTCAATCATCCGTTGTTTGCTTTCACTGATGAATTTTTTATCGATATGGAGCAAAATCAATATTTCCTCCAGCATCGATATATGGGATGTCGATGTTTTAGGGATAATCTTATAGTTAGTCCTTTTCAGCATGATTAGTTCATCCTGGGTAAAGTCACGTGCAGAGTGAAGGAGAATAGTAGTCTGGGGATGCTTGATCAGATTGATCTTATTTAAAAGTTCAATACCGTTTGCATCCGGCAAAACATAGTCCAGAACAATGCAATCAAATATGTCTTTTTTAAGGATAGCTAATGCTTTTTTTGCTGTGGTTGCACCAAATACTTCGACTGCATCGTTTGCAATCAGTTCTGTTAGCCTGTGCAGCTCTTCTTCATTATCTTCTATTACCAGCACACGGCGCTTTTTATGGGCATGAAAACTCACTATCCCGGTAATCAATTCATCTAATGATGCATTCGATAATGGTTTCAGGCTGAATGATTTTGCTCCGTGTTTGATTGCCATTGCTCTGTTATCCTCTCCCGAAATTACATGTATGGGAACGTGTCTCAGATTGATGTCGGCTTTCATAAGCTTGATGATTTTCCATCCGTTAGATTCCGGCATGTTTACATCCAGTGTTATGGCAATAGGATTGTATTTATTGATGCTATCAAAAATATCGAGATAACTGATGGCCACCACAACTTTGAGATTATGGTCGTGTGCTTTGTCAATCAGTATTTTTGTGAACCGGAGATCATCTTCTATAACCAGCAGCACCTGGTCTTCTGCTGTGATATTGTGACGGTCGTCATCTATAACCTGATCAGTGGTATCAATAAGGTTTACGCGGCCGTGAGGAGTAGGGTAGCCCTCTTTTACTTTAATTGTTGATGCTGTCTCTTCCTTATATTTTAAAGGCAAATAAAGCGTAAATGTGCTTCCTTTTCCCAGTTCGCTTCCAACTGTAATAGTCCCGCCTAACAATTCAGCAAATCCTTTACTGATAGATAATCCCAACCCTGTACCTCCATATTTCCGGCTTGTAGAACCTTCTGCCTGTTGGAAGGCTTCAAAGATAATGCCCTGCGTATTTTTTGAAATGCCGATACCCGAATCTTCAATAGAGAAAGCAATAACAGAATCAATATTGTTCAATGGATTTTCATGATTGGCTGCAGGTTTGAATATATGAAGCTTCACGCTTCCTTTCTCCGTAAATTTAAAAGCATTGGAAAGCAGGTTCTTTAATATCTGATTCAGGCGCTGCATGTCTGTCTCCATTAATTCAGGAAGGTCAGGCTGTAACTTAATTTCGAATTTCAGGTTCTTTGCTTCTGAAATCGGTTTAAATGTCGTTTCGGCAAATGCTGCAATCTCTTTAAAGCTAACCGGCATAACATCTGCGGCAATTACACCGGACTCAATTTTGGAAAGATCAAGAATGTCATTGATTAATTGAATCAGATCATCTCCACAAGAATGAATGGTTTTGGCAAACATCCTTTGCTTTTCTGTAAGATTGCCTTCAGGGTTTTCAAAAAGCTGTTGGGCTAATATAAGCAAGCTATTCAAAGGAGTTCGCAGCTCATGAGACATATTAGCAAGGAACTCGGATTTATATTTTGAAGTCAAAGTAAGCTGTTCTGCTTTTTCTTCCAATGAGCGGCCTTTATCATGCAATTCATCGTTTGCCCTGCGCAATTCTTCCTGTTGTGAAGAAAGTTCACTGGCAAGTGATTGCGATTGGGATAATAATTCCTCGGTACGTGTATTTGTTTCAATATTATTCAATACGATGCCGATACTCTCTGTCAGCTGATCGAGGAAGTCGATATGTGTATCACTGAAACTTTCAAAGGAGGCCAGTTCAATAACCGCCTTTACATTGTTTTCAAAAAGCACCGGCAGAATTACTAAATCTATAGGTGCTGCATTGCCAATGCCGGAAGTAATCTTTACATATTCATTCGGAACATTGGTCAATCTGATTTGTTCTTTATCTGTTGCACATTGGCCCACCAATCCTTCGCTCAGGGAGAATTCCTGATTGATATTTTTACGGCTTCTCGGTGCATAGCCTGCAAAGAGTTTCAGCTTAGGTTCATCTGCGGCTTCCGGTTGCTCCAATATATAAAAAGCTCCGTAACGTGCATTTACCAGTTCTGCCAATTCAGACAAAACCTTATTGGCAACGGCATTCCTGTCGCGCTGACCTTGCAGCATCTGTGCAAACTTGGCAAGGTTTGACTTCAGCCAATCCTGTTCATGGTTCCTGAGCGTAGTTCCTTTCAGGTTGGCAATCATCTGATTGATGGTATCTTTCAATGCTTCCAGTTCCCCTTTGGCTTCTACACGGATAGTCCGGGTTAGATCGCCTTTTGTTACCGCAGATGCCACTTCAGATATGGAACGTACCTGTGTGGTGAGGTTCTGTGCTAATTGGTTTACATTTTCCGTTAAATCTTTCCAGGTTCCCGATGCGCCCGGTACGCTTGCCTGTCCGCCTAACCGGCCTTGCACACCTACTTCACGAGCTACTGTTGTTACTTCATCGGCAAATACGGCAAGCGTATCTATCATTTCATTAATAGTGTCCGTCAATTGCGCAACCTCTCCCAGTGCATTAATGGATAAGCGTTGCTTCAGATTGCCTTTGGCAATGCCTGTGGCCACTTTTGCAATACCACGAATCTGTCCGGTAAGGTTAGATGCCATCTGGTTCACAGAATCTGTCAGATCCTTCCATGTACCCGCAACGCCTTTTACGTGCGCTTGTCCGCCAAGCTTGCCTTCGGTACCTACTTCCCGTGCAACGCGCGTTACTTCCGATGCAAAGGAGTTCAACTGATCCACCATTGTATTAATGGTGTTTTTCAGATCCATAATTTCGCCTTTCACATCAATAATTACTGTTTTGGAAAGGTCACCGCTGGCCACCGCTTTCGTTACTTCGGCAATATTGCGCACCTGAGAAGTAAGATTACTGGACATCTGGTTTACAGAGTCTGTCAAATCTTTCCAGGTTCCTGCAACACCCGGCACAAAAGCTTGTCCGCCCAGATTACCATCCGTACCTACTTCCCGTGCCACGCGTGTTACTTCAGATGCAAAGCCACGTAGCTGATCCACCATCGTATTAATGGTTTCTTTAAGCTGCAGAATTTCACCTCTTACATCGACAGTGATTTTTTTAGACAAATCGCCATTGGCAATAGCAATAGATACATCCGCAATGTTACGAAGCTGAGCTGTAAGGTTACCTGCCATTTTATTTACAGAGTCGGTAAGATCCTTCCATGTTCCATCTACACCGGGTACATTTGCCTGACCACCCAATTGTCCTTCCGAACCTACCTCGCGCGCCACACGTGTTACCTCTGATGCAAAGCCACGTAATTGATCCACCATTGTATTGATGGTGTCTTTCAGTTCCAGCAACTCGCCTTTGGCGTTTACCGTAATTTTCCTTGAAAGGTCGCCTTTTGCTACGGCTGTTGTCACTTCTGCTATATTACGCACCTGTGATGTAAGGTTATCCGCCATTTTATTTACGGAGTCCGTCAAATCTTTCCAGGTTCCGCCTACACCCGGCACATTTGCCTGCCCTCCTAATTGACCTTCTGAGCCTACCTCACGGGCCACACGCGTTACTTCCGAACCAAATGAATTAAGCTGATCCACCATCGTGTTGATAGTAATCTTTAATTCAAGCATCTCACCTTGTACATCCACGGTGATTTTCTTCGACAAATCGCCTTTTGCTACGGCAGTTGTTACTTCAGCTATATTTCTAACCTGACCGGTTAAGTTACCTGCCATCTGGTTTACGGAATCCGTCAAATCTTTCCATGTTCCACCAACACCAGGTACATTTGCCTGCCCGCCCAATTGTCCTTCAGAGCCTACTTCACGCGCCACACGCGTTACTTCAGAGGAAAAGGAGTTTAATTGATCCACCATTGTATTGATGGTGTTCTTTAATTCCAGCAACTCACCCTTTGCATCTACCGTAATCTTGCGGGAAAGGTCACCTTTTGCTACCGCAGTCGTTACCCCGGCGATGTTTCGCACCTGATCGGTAAGATTACTTCCCATCTGATTTACAGAATCCGTCAGATCCTTCCAAACACCACCTACACCTTTTACGCGGGCTTGTCCGCCCAATTTACCTTCCGTACCAACTTCAAGCGCCACACGTGTTACTTCCGATGCAAACGAATTGAGCTGATCCACCATTGTATTAATGGTCTTTTTCAATTCAAGCATTTCCCCTTTAACATCCACAGTTATTTTCTTGGAAAGATCACCATTTGCCACCGCCGTTGTTACACCTGCTATATTCCGTACCTGCGATGTCAGGTTACCGGCCATACGGTTTACCGAATCCGTCAAGTCCTTCCATGTCCCTGCAACACCGGGCACTTTGGCCTGGCCTCCCAACTTGCCTTCTGTACCAACTTCTAACGCTACACGGGTTACCTCAGATGAAAAAGAATTCAATTGATCCACCATGGTATTAATCGTGTTCTTAAGTTCAAGGATTTCTCCTTTTGCTTCTACCGTAATTTTCCGCGAAAGGTCACCTTTTGCCACGGCTGTAGTTACGGCAGCTACATTACGCACCTGAGCAGTAAGATTACCTGCCATCTGATTAACTGAATCCGTAAGTTCAGCCCATACACCTGCCACGCCTTTGATCTTGGCCTGTTCCCCCAATTTGCCCTCTGAGCCTACCTGCCTTGCTACACGCGTTACTTCCATTGAAAATAACTGAAGCTTGGAAAGCATTTGGTTGGATTCCTTTGCAATCCGGAGGAATTCACCCTTTAGCGGATGTCCGTTGATTTCCAAAGGAATATGTTTGGAAAGATCGCCATTGGCAACAGAATTAATCATCCCTGCTATTTCAAGCGTAGGAGATGTAAGGTCTTCGATGAGGTTATTCAGAGAATTAATGCCGCTCGCCCATTCACCTCTTGCATCTATCAGTTCTATTCTTTTTGATAAATTACCTTTTTGCCCGATTGTCTTCTCTGCCGATGATATTTGAGCTACAAAACGCTCACTCATGTCAATAATATCATTAAGTACCTCACAAATCTTCCCGTTTATCCCTGCTTGCGTGACGGGCATGCGGACACTCAACTTGCCATTTTTTACCATGGAAAGAACTTTTAAAAGCTCTTTTAAATCGAGTGATTCGGTAGGATATTCATTAGCAACCGGGGGGTATTCGGATATATTATCCAAAATGTCATTTTCCATTTGGGGGCTGGTTTTGATTGGTGCTGTTAATTTACTTCTTTTACTTTATCCTAGAGCAAAGGAAAACGATGAACTTCTAAAATTAACTAAAATATAAGTTAATTCATAAATTGATTTTAAAGGATTAATAGGTTTATTTACAAGTGTGTTTACATTTTTATTATGTAAATTTCATAAAAAAAATTAAATAGTGTTATACTATAATCAAATGTCTGCATACACCTGAATGTAAGTTTTAATGAATGTAATTTCCTTTTTGAATTAATGGCTAAACCTGGTTTTGTATTCGGTAGGAGTCAAGCCGGTTATCCTTTTAAAATCGTGCTGAAAGAAATTGAATTTGATTTGAACGATACACTAACAATTGTTATTTTGCCGTTTAAACTTTGATTATGAATCTATTTGTTTCTTCCGGCTTTATTTTAGCTGCATTTTTATTTCTTTCCATAAATTCAAAGGCTCAAAACGAAAATGCATTGCTTTATCATGGAAATGCATTTTATTGGACTGATGCAAGGATAGATACGACTGAAGTGATAGATGTTGAAACAGGTGAGACTATAATAAAGATAGAAAGGGTAGAAGGGGCCATCACAAGAATGAACAATGAGCCGGTTTATAATGGTACTTATAAAGAAACCGTACCGCCTGTTTTTCAATACAATGGTCAGAATGAAGAGGCATATCTTCAAACTATTATTAAAAGCCATTACAATGATATTCCTGCATTTACCATTCAAAAGATGGTAATAAACGAATATGGAAAACCGGTTTATTTTGAACTGATTTTTGATGATATGAGTAATGCAAGACTACTCAGATTAAAGTGGGAACCGGCAATTGAAAAGCTTATTGTAAATATGCCGAGATGGGAACCCGGTAAGTATAAAAACAAACCGGCATTGTTTTATTTAAACCCCGAAGTTCATATCCCGTAATAGACTATATTTCAGATTAAAAAGTAAAAACCCGAATTCGTAAGAATTCGGGTTTTTACTTTAATGATTTCTACTAAATATTATTCAGCAGCACCTTCTTCAGCAGCAGGCGTTTCTGTAACCGGAGTTTCCTCTGTAACAGGCGCAGCAGCTTCTGTAGTTGTAGCAGTTGCTTTAGCAGCGCCACCGCGGCTTCTACGAGTTTTCTTGGCAGTTGCAACTTTAGCTTCCTTAGTGTAGATAGTGTTGAAATCAACCAACTCAATCATTGCCATATCCGCGTTATCACCCATACGGTGTTGTAACTTGATGATACGGGTATAACCACCCGGACGGCTTGCAACTTTGTCGCTGATAGCACCAAACAATTCTTTGATAGCTTCTTTGTCCTGCAATTTAGCAAATACCAAACGACGGTTGTTTACGCTGTCTGTTTTAGACTTTGTAATCATCGGCTCTACATAAACGCGCAAAGATTTTGCTTTGGCTAATGTAGTAGTGATACGTTTGTGTTGAATTAATTGACAAGCAAGGTTAGAAAGCAATGCCTTTCTGTGTGCCGTAGTACGGCCTAAATTGTTGATTTTGTCTCCGTGACGCATGACGATTGTTGTTTTAAAACATTGTGCCGTGTCAAGGGTCACAATGGCGGCTTTTAATTTAAAGCCTGTTAATAAAAAAGGTAAAAAGTGAATGGTGAATTGTCAATAGAAAATATTCTTTATTGACAATTCACCATTCACAAATATTATTCTTCACTCATTTTAACGCGGCTGATATCCATACCGAAATGTAATCCACGTTCACCAAGAACCTGATCGATTTCAGTTAAAGATTTCTGACCAAAGTTTCTGAATTTCATCAACTCATCCTGAGTGTATTGAACTAATTCGCTCAAAGAATTGATTTTAGCTGCTTTCAGACAATTGAACGCACGTACTGAAAGTTCAAGATCTTCCAATGGAGTGTTCAATACTTTGCGTAATTGCAACATACCTTCGTCAACAGTTTCTTCTTTTTCTTCACGTTTAACATCCAACGAAATATTTTCGTCGGTGATAATCATTAAGTGCTGAATCAAGATGCGTGATGCTTCTTTAACTGCTTCTTCAGGATGAATAGTACCATCTGTAATAACTTCCATGATAAGTTTTTCGTAGTCTGTACGTTGCTCAACACGGGTATTTTCGATAGTATATTTTACATTTTTAATCGGTGTAAAGATCGAATCGATTGCGATGAAGCTAACCGGTGCGTCTTTTGGTTGATTTTCTTCGGAAGGCACATAACCGCGGCCTTTTCCGATATGAAGTTCAATTTCCATGGTAGCAGCTGAATCCAGGTTGCAAATTACAAGCTCAGGATTCATTACCTCAAAGTTAGGAGTTGCTTCACCAATCATTGCTGCAGTAAATTGCTCTTTACCTTTGATTACTAGTTCCACTCTGTCATGGTTCAAGTCACCATCTCCATTCTTCTTCAAACGAACTTGCTTTAAGTTCAGGATAATTTCGGTAACATCCTCGATAACACCTTTGATGGTTGCAAACTCGTGGTCAGCGCCGGAAATTTTGATTCCGGTGATGGCATAACCCTCTAAAGAGTTAAGCAAAACACGACGTAGTGCATTACCAATGGTAACACCATATCCTGGTTCTAAAGGACGAAACTCAAACTGTGCTTCAAAGTCAGTTGCTTTTTGCAACACAATTTTATCCGGTTTCTGAAAGTTCAATATTGCCATGTGGAAATTTTGAATTTGTATTTAAAGATTTTTGTAAAAATATAAACAAAGTGCCAAATGCCCGCAAAGGGCATTGGATATTATTTAGAGTACAACTCAACGATCAATTGTTCCTTGATATTTTCAGGAACGCTTTCACGCTCAGGGTAAGCCATGAATACACCTTTGATATCTTTTTCGCTGAAATCCAACCAGCTGATGCTTGGATTTTTACCGCGTACATTTCCTGTAACAGCAGTATTAGCTTTAGATTTAGGTTTCAATTCAACTACATCACCCGGTTTCAAAGAATAAGAAGGGATGTTTACTGAATGACCATTAACTAAAATGTGTTTATGAGATACCAATTGACGTGCAGCGCTACGTGTAGGCGCAATACCCATACGGTAAACTGTATTGTCCAAACGTGCTTCCAAAAGTTTGATAAGGTTTTCACCTGTAGAACCTTTCAAGCGGCTTGCTTCAGCATAAGTGTTGAAGAACTGGCGTTCCAATACTAAATAAGTAAATTTTGCTTTTTGCTTTTCTTTCAATTGGATAGCATATTCACTCGCTTGTTTACGCTTGCGGTTTGCACCATGCATACCAGGAGGATTGCTGTTTTTTCCAAGATTTTTACCAGAACCTAAGATAGGCTCACCGAAGATACGGCAGATTTTGTTTTTTGGACCTGTGTAACGTGCCATTTTTTGTATTAATTATCGACTTTTGATTTAGAATAGCTCCTGCGTCTCATATAAAAGTCGGAAAGCGGATACGAGGAGCTTGTTTAAAATTGAATTTCCTTTTACGGATAAAACCTTATAGGTTTTAAAAACCTATAAGGTTCAGAAACGGGTAATTAAAACACCATTTCCAATATAATAAGATTATACTCTTCTTTTCTTAGGAGGGCGGCAACCATTGTGAGGCATTGGAGTAATATCTTTGATAGTTACTACTTCGATACCACTGTTAGCTACAGAACGGATAGCTCCTTCACGACCAGAACCCGGTCCTTTTACAAATATGTCCGCTTTTTTCATACCCGCATCCAATGCAACTTTTGCTGCATCTGCTGCTGCTTGCTGAGCAGCGTATGGAGTGTTCTTTTTAGAACCACGGAAACCCATTTTACCTGCAGAAGACCAGGAAATAACTTGTCCTTGCTTGTTGGTAAAGCTGATGATAATGTTGTTGAATGTAGCACTGATATGCACGTCACCGTGGGTATCAACTTTTGCTACACGTTTTTTGGCTGCTACTTTAGCGCCTTGTTTTGCTTTTGCCATTTTCTTTAAAAAAAGGTAGTCTGTTAAAAAATGTACTTAACCTTGGTTAAGCTGCATCGTCCCTAACCTGTGCCAAGAAGTAAAAGGAGGCTCCGGTGAAAATGCAATTGTCTTGAAACTGAGTTGAGATAGAGTATCTCAAGATCAATTTTACTTCTTTGGCGCTTTTTTCTTACCAGCAACCGTTTTACGTTTACCCTTACGAGTACGACTGTTAGTACGAGTACGTTGACCACGTAAAGGCAATCCTTTACGATGACGAAGACCGCGGTAACATGCAATATCCATCAAACGTTTGATGTTCATTTGCACTTCAGAACGTAATTGACCTTCAACTTTGAATTCTCCGTTGATGATGTTACGAATTGCAGTTTGTTCTTCGTCATTCCATTCGTTTACTTTTTTATTATAGTCTATTTCAGACTTGTCTAAAATGTAACGAGCGGTGCTACGTCCGATACCAAAGATGTACGTAAGGCCTATTTCGCCACGTTTGTTTTTGGGAAGATCAATACCAGCTATACGAGCCATGTTGTGTATTTACTATTTACGATTTGAAAACTACTTTGTTTCCTGCTTCGCTGTTAAGAATTATCCTTGACGTTGCTTAAAGCGAGGATTTTTTTTGTTGATAACGAATAAAACGCCTTTGCGACGAACGATTTTACAATCGGCGCTACGCTTTTTGATGGCTGCACGAACTTTCATCTGTATTTGAAATTTGAAATTTAAAATAAACTTACTTGTACCTATATATAATGCGGCCTCTCGATAAATCATAAGGACTCATTTCTACGCCAACTTTATCGCCGGGCAGTATGCGGATGTAGTGCATACGCATTTTTCCGGAGATAGTTGCTAAAATTTCATGTCCATTTTCCAAACGAACACGGAACATAGCATTAGATAATGCTTCTACTATATTTCCGTCTTGTTTTATCAGAGATTGTTTTGCCATATTTTACAAAAGGTTTGCAAAAGTAGGAAGATTATTTCGAATACCAAAAAAAAATTCATCAAGGGTATAAATATTCAAAATATTCCCTAAATTTTAATCGCATTAAAATTAATGACAATTTGTTTTTGATCTAACTGCTTCCTAAAGCAAAACCATCCTGAGATTACGAAATCGTTAAATCAGGGAGGCAAATTTACGTTTTTTATTCTTATCCGTTTAGGAGATTATTTTCTTTGAATATTTACAGTATTTTTACCGCTCATTTCAAAATAACATCTTATTATGAATAAAAAAGTCTTATTCCTTTCTGCCGGAATAATGATGTCTGCTGCTGCATTTGCACAAAAAGATAAACTTAAAGAAGCAACCAAACAATTAGAAACCGCTACTACCGCAGCTGCTGCGAGTCCGGACCTTGCTGCTATTTCGTATGCAAAGGCTAAGGAGGCAATTGATCTGGCTGTTACTAATCCTGATACGAAGGATAAACCGGAAACATGGTTGACAAAAGCAGGTATTTATATTGGTATGCAGGAAAATCCTAACTTAAATGCTGATGAACCTTATAAAGAAGGTATAGCAGCATTGAATAAAGCGATAGAGTTAAATCCTAAATTAAGCACAGATGAAAAAGTAGTGAATTTATTAGTAAATGCTGCTTTCCATTCATTTAATGATGGTGTGAAAACTTATAACCAAAGTCATTATTCTGATGCTTACGGTTTATTCAAACAAAGTAAAACGTTACTTGGAGAAGATAAGGACAAACGTTTTCAAGCTGTACCTGTTGTAGATACTATTCGTGCCCAAGCTGTTATGTATATGGGTTTCAACGCTTATTACAGTTCTAATGAACAAGGCGCTGATGTTAACGGAAAATTGGATGAAGCAGTTAAAAATCTTAGTCAGGTAAAAAGCAGCGCTTATCTTTCAGAACCAAGTATCTATCTGGTATTAGCGCAAGCGTACGAGAAAAAAGGAGATAAAGCCAATCAATCAGCTACAATTGCCGAAGGTCTTTCAAAATTTCCCAATGACAAGAATCTTCAGGCGCTGGATTTAAATCTTGCCATTTCAAGTGGAACTCAAAATGAGGCAATCACTAAAATGGAAGATGCCATTAACAAAGATCCAAAGAATGCAGATTTATATATGAACCTTGGAATCCTTAATTATAATATTGCATATCCTAAAGACGGAAGTTCTAATCCAAAAGCTGCTGAATATGGCGCCAAAGCAGAGGCTGCCTATAAAAAAGCAGTGGAACTGGCTCCGGATAACGGCACTTATAATTTCCAGCTGGGCAGCTATTATTATAATAATGCTTCCCGCATTCTAACTGTTATGAATGGATTGGGTACTTCAAAAGCAGATCAGGCTAAGTATGACCAATTGGATAAAGATAAAAATGCTGAATTTGTAAAAGCATTGCCTTATCTGGAAAAAACAAGAGATATTTTCTCTCCTAAAAAAGACAAACTTACCAAAGAGCAAATGACTGAATATGTCAATTCGCTTACAGGTTTGAAAGAAATCTATGCAAGGACAGAGCAAACTGATAAGCTTGCAGAAACAAGGAAATTATTAAAAGAAGTGACCGAATAGTTTTTCGAAATCAAATTTTTAAGGGCAGACATTCAGGTCTGCCTTTTTTTGTGTGCTGTGTTCCCAGAAGTAAACCCAACGTGTTACATCACTGTAAGTATTCAGTCCTTCTTCCTGCCCATGCATTTTCAAATACTCATCGTACATGGAGTTAGTGAATTTCCGGAAGGAGCTGCGGTATTTTCTATTCATAGCCCTTAAAGTATCCATGTCATTACGGCTTTGCTGATTGAGTAGAGCATAGACATTTTTTGCAGCAACCGAATCTCTTTCTTTCAAATCTGCATAAGCATAAATGAAAATATTGAAATAGGCAGAGTAACGAAATTCTGGAATATTACTTTCGGAACCTAAAACATAAGCCAGCAAATTGGCATCGTCTTCTGCTGCAATGCCTGTCTGATGCGCCATTTCATGACTTACTACAAAAGGATGCATGAAAGGAGGGATAAACCTGTTGAATTGTGCTTCCCCTGATAACGGATTATAATAGCCCTGCACGCCGATATAATTCAGCATATAGCCCAAAGAAGTAGGCTTCACCTTTAACTGTGCAATTTTATCCTTATAACATGCATGATAGAGTGCATTGGCAATTTTATTGGTACCTTCCAGATTGGTATAAACAATGGGCGTATTCTGTTCCCTATTCATTTTTTGCACCAATTCATTATTGAGTGTAATAAGCGCTGTTTTATCCCATTTGAGGCTTTCAAGATTCCAATGGGCTGAAAGGCGTAGTCTTGAATAATTACCTCCCCAAAGCAATAGAAACAAAAAATAAACAATGACAGGGAAAAGCAAAAACCGTAGCAGCTCTACTTTAAAATCATAACCGTTTTTACGGATGGTAAAGAGAAAAAATATAAGCCTGATAGTTATTAATAAGAGTAATAAAAGCAATAGCAGATAAATAATATCGCCGATGCTGAAAGACAGAACATTAAATGAATAACTCCTTAATTGCTGTAGGGGAGTGAAAATATTACGAATGTAAAAACGCAGGAAAGCAGGGTGATTTTGCAAAGCTGTTTGCAACAGAATGGTAAGCACAATTAAAGTAATTAATGCTACAAATCTTATAACGACACCTTTACTCTGTTTAATGGGCATGCTTTCGGCAGCGAGGATTAATGATGAATCGGGATTCTTTTTCGATGTACTGCAACACCTAAATTACTTAACTTTACAGTCTAAGACGTGGCTTATGTTCAAAAGATTTGTTTATGTAATGTTATTATTGATGATGGTCAATCATTGTCAGGCTCAGGTATTATCAGCTAAAGTAGGCATTAACGGGCTTACTTGTTCTCAATGCAGCCGCAGTGTTGAAATACAATTACGTAAACTTTCTTTTGTGAAAAATGTAAACATGAACCTTGCAAGTACAGAAGGAACATTACAATTCAAAGAAGGTTCAGATATTGATTTTTTAAAGATTGCAAAAGCCGTAAAGGATGCGGGATTTTCAGTAAGATTTTTGGATGCTGAAATTGACATGCAAAAGGTGAAGATGCATGAAAAGGGATTTACGATAGGCAATGACTTGTATTTATTTCCTGATGCAAAAAATATCCAATCTGCAAATGCAAAGTTTCGTTTCTTAGGAAAGATGTTCTCTTCGGGAAAGAATGAAAGCAATACAAATGAAAGTCCGGCAAAAGGACATGTCTATAGCCTGAAATTGGCGTCGTGATGAAAATTAAATGATAACTTAAAGAACAAGCTTTTTGCAAAAAAACATATTCATATCAATATTACTTTTGACCGTCTTTGGGCAATATTCAAATGCTCAGGAGCTTTTCCCTTTGAGCGAAGCTGCGAGCAGTATTCCTAAAAATGCGTTAGGCATCCGGCTGTTTTCCGAAACATATAAAGAGGTCGATAAAATCAGGAACATGACCTACTTACGATTGATGTATGGTGTCACGCCCAGGTTTTCGGTATATCTTACAGGCATTACTTCCAATCATCATGGTGAAAATTTTCCCGTTGAATTTCCTTTCCATAACACACCGGAAAGAGGAGCTAAATACCCTTATAAATTTAATGGAGTTCACCTGTATGGTAAATACCGGTTCTTTTCCAGAGACGGAGAAAACGAACATTTGCGGATGGCTGCTTATGCGGAAGGGACGCTTGTGAAAACTACGCATCATGAAACAGAGCCTGATTTGGAATATGGCGACAATACCGGGGTAGGGGCTGGCCTTATCGGTACTTACCTGAAAAATAAATTTGCAGTGTCCGGAACATTCGGAGGCATTTTGCCATCTGAAAATAGCGGAGATTCTCCCGACCCGATTGATAACCTGCCGCCTGTTCCCATTACTATTCAATATGGTAAAGCCCTTACTTACAGCCTTTCGTTCGGTTATTTATTGTTGCCGCGAAAATATAAAGATTACAATCAGACGAATGTGAACCTTTACCTTGAATTTCATGGCAAGGCTTATCAGACAGCTAAAGTCAACCTTTTTGTAGGCGAAGCCAATGAATATTATCTGGAGTCTGTACGTTATCCGCCGGCGCTGCAAGGCAACTATTTTGTTGACATGAGTCCTGGTGTTCAGTTCATCATACGTTCCAATTTACGTATTGATTGTGCTGCTACTTTCCACATGTTAGGAACAACATACGCGCGCCTTTATCCGGTTTATTGCATTGGCATTCAGCAATATTTGTTCTTTCATAAAAAAAGATGAGCTAAATGCTTTATCTATCGGGCTTTTGACGCAATAAGGATACATTTTTTTAAAAAATTGTTAGCAATTGTTGAATTTGGGTATTAACTTTGCCACCGAAAAAATGACAATAAAATTACAATTCAATTTTTTCCTTCTTACATTATGAATTGGAAACACGCCTTTACATCTTCCATCGGTAAAAAACTTGTTATGGGTATCACCGGTGTATCTTTAATTGCATTTCTTTGTGTGCATTGCTATGTGAACTCTTTGGTTTTTATCAATGTCGAATCATTTAACGATGCTGCTCACTTTTTAGGTACAAACCTTTTAATGCATATTGCAGAAGTTGGCTTGTTCGCAGGCATTATCCTCCATATTGTTCAAGGCTTGATGCTTACTTTTCAGAATCAGAAAATGCGCCCTGTTGGTTATGAAATTAACCCGGGCAATAAAAGCAGCAAATGGTATAGCCGTTCTATGGGCTTATTAGGTACTTTGATTTTATTGTTTTTGGTCTTACACCTTTGGCACTTCTGGGGGCCTAACCGCTATAACCAAATCACTACCGGAGAAGAAATTTCTTTGTATGATAAAATGCAGGCTACATTCAGCGAACTTTGGGTCGTAATTGTTTACATCCTGGGTTGCATTGCTTTGGCATATCATCTGCTTCACGGCTTTTGGAGCGCATTTCAGACATTGGGTTTAAGTACTTCCAAATACAGGCCGATTATCCGCGGCATTGGTTATGCTTTTTCAATCATTGTTCCTTTCATTTTTATTATGATGCCGATTGCGTTTTACATGCATTGGGTGTAATAAGTCAACAGTAAAAAATAAATAACAAAATTCTGAATATTGAGTAAAGATGCTTTGATGATTTTCTTCAAAAATCTAACATCTCAAATCTCATATCTCAAATCATAATAAGATGCCTCTTAATTCAAAAATACCTGCGGGCCAGATGGCTCAAAAGTGGACAGATTATAAAGATCATTGTAAATTGGTAAATCCTGCCAATAAGCGTAACATTGAAGTTATCATTGTAGGAACCGGTCTTGCCGGAGCCTCTGCTGCAGCTTCTTTGGGTGAAATGGGTTATAAGGTTAAAGCATTTTGCTTTCAGGATTCTGCCCGTCGTGCACACTCTATTGCTGCACAAGGTGGTATCAATGCTGCAAAAAATTATCAAAATGACGGTGATTCTACATTCCGTCTTTTCTACGATACTATTAAAGGTGGCGATTATCGCGCACGCGAGGCCAACGTTCACCGCTTAGCTGAAGTAAGTGCCAATATCATTGACCAATGCGTCGCTCAGGGTGTTCCTTTTGCACGTGAATATGGTGGCTTGCTCAGCAACCGTTCTTTCGGTGGTACGCAAGTTCAGCGTACTTTCTATGCTGCAGGTCAAACCGGACAGCAATTATTGATTGGCGCTTACCAGGCTTTGGAGCGTCAGATTGCATTGGGTAATGTAACTATGTACGATCGCCATGAAATGCTTGATATTGTTAAGATTGATGGTAAGGCTCGTGGTATTATTGCACGCGATTTGGTTTCAGGTAAACTGGAGCGTCATTTCGGACATGCGGTATTGCTGGCAAGTGGTGGTTATGGTAACGTTTTCTATTTATCTACCAACGCAATGGGCAGTAATGTTACCGCTGCATGGAAAGCGCACAAAAAAGGCGCTTACTTTGGAAACCCTTGCTATACACAGATTCACCCGACCTGTATTCCTGTTTCAGGCGATCATCAGTCCAAATTGACCCTGATGTCTGAATCATTACGTAACGATGGCCGTATCTGGGTACCAAAAAAACAAAACGATACACGTAAAGCAAAAGATATTCCTGAAGACGAAAGAGATTATTATCTGGAAAGAAGATACCCTGCATTCGGTAACCTTGTTCCCCGTGACGTGGCAAGCCGTGCGGCAAAAGAGCGTTGCGATGCCGGTTATGGTGTAGGTACTTCCAAACAAGCTGTATTCCTTGATTTTGCTGCAGCCATTGAGCGTTACGGCAGAATTGAGTGTAACAAACAAGGCGATCACAACCCTGCATTGGATAAGGCTATTACCTTAGGTAAAGAAGTAGTAAAAGAGAAATACGGTAACCTCTTCGATATGTACGAAAAAATTACCGGTGAAAATCCTTATGAAATGCCAATGCGTATCTATCCTGCCGTTCACTATACAATGGGTGGTATCTGGGTTGATTACGAATTGATGACAACCGTTCCTGGTTTATATGCTTTAGGTGAAGCCAACTTCAGCGACCACGGAGCAAATCGCTTGGGTGCTTCTGCATTGATGCAAGGCCTTGCTGACGGTTACTTTGTAATTCCTTACACAATCGGTAATTATCTCGCTGACGATATCCGCACAAAAGCTATTCCTACAGACCACCCTGAGTTTGTGAAAGCAGAACAGGAAGTTGCGGACCGCATCAACAAATTGATGAGCATTCAGGGAACAGAATCTGTTGAAAGCATGCACAAACGTCTTGGTAAGATTATGTGGGAGAAATGCGGAATGGCGCGTAATGCAAAAGGATTGCAGGAAGCTATTACAGAAATTCAGGCATTGCGCAAAGAATTCTGGAGCAATGTCCGTATTCCGGGTTCTGCAGACGGTATGAATACAGAATTGGATAAAGCGAATCGCGTAGCTGATTTCATTGAATTAGGTGAATTGATGTGTAAAGATGCTTTGAATCGTGAAGAAAGCTGTGGTGGTCACTTCCGTGAAGAATCACAAACAGATGAAGGTGAAGCAAAACGTGATGATGAAAAATTCATGTACGTTTCAGCCTGGGAATATAAAGATATCAGTAACTGGGAATTGCATAAAGAGGCTCTGGATTATGAGATAATGCATCCTACGCAGCGTTCTTATAAATAATTTGGTAATTTGATGATGTGCTGATTTGATGATTTCCGGAAAAGAATTGCACATCATTATAAATAGCCTTTTGAATGCAGACTAATAAAGAGAATTTAATAGTTGAGTTAACATTTAAATTCGCCTTGGCAATAATCGTATTTTCAGAAACATTGGAAAAGATAAAGAAATACAATTTAGCTAATCAATTATTTAAATCAGGTACTTCAATTGGAGCCAATGTAAGAGAAGCGCAAAATGCAGAAAGTAAAAATGATTTTATTCATAAAATGAAAATAGCAGCCAAAGAGGCTGACGAAACGGAATATTGGTTGTTATTATGCAATGAAGCTGTAAATTATCCTGATTGTCCGGAATTGATAAATGATATTCAATCTATACAAAGGGTACTTTCAAAAATAATTTCCAGCTCTAAATCATAATCAAATTATCAAATTGACACATCATCAAATTAATTAGATGGAACATTACAATATGAATCTGACCCTTAAAGTTTGGCGTCAGAAAAATGCACAAGACAAAGGCGGTTTTGAAACCTATCAGGTAAAAGATATTTCTTCTGAAATGTCCTTTTTGGAAATGTTTGATGTGTTGAACGAACAGTTGATCAACGAAGGAAAGGAACCTATTACTTTTGACCATGATTGTCGTGAAGGTATTTGTGGTGCTTGTTCCATGCATATCAATGGTCAGGCACATGGCCCCTGGGCGCAGACAACCACCTGTCAGCTTCACATGCGTGCCTACAAAGACGGCGACACAATTGTGGTGGAACCCTGGCGTGCAAAAGCTTTCCCGGTCATCAAAGATTTGATGGTGGATCGCCGTGCGTTTGACCGTATTATTCAGGCTGGTGGTTATATCTCTGTCGATACCGGAAATGCACAGGATGCCAACAATCTTCCTATCAATAAAGACAAAGCTGACGAATCTTTCGCAGCGGCGGCTTGTATTGGTTGCGGTGCATGTGTAGCCTCTTGTAAGAATTCCTCAGCGATGTTATTCCTTTCTGCTAAAGTTGCGCATCTGGCATTGTTGCCTCAAGGCGAACCTGAACGTATGAGCCGTGTAACAAACATGGTGGATCAAATGGATAAAGAAGGATTCGGAAGTTGTACCAATACAGAAGCTTGTGAAGCAGAATGTCCAAAAGGAATTTCTGTACAAAACATTCGCCGTCTGAATTCGGAGTACATCCGTTCTGTATTCAGTGGTGACGATAAATAAACTTTTTATCATTTGCATTGTAAAATATACTAAACGCCCTTAACGGGCGTTTTTTTGTGTCAATTAATTTTACAGGAATTATTCTTAATCAACAGCTTCTTTGTATCTTAGCTTATATGAAATTTATCCTTCGATTATCGTTGCTATTATTAGTATTTGGCATCAGCCAGAAAGCATTTGCAATAATTGTTACCGGCGTTGTTTATGATTATAAGACAAATGAACCCATGTCTAACGTGAATATCAGGAATATTTTTACGGACAGAGGAATGACAACAGATAATACCGGCAAGTTTTCAATTGAGGTGGAGAAGGGACATTTGCTGGAATTTACAAGAGTAGGCTATAAAATTGTAAGAGTGAGGATTGATAACCTCAATGTCCCTTTTTACAAAATTGCCATGAAGGAAGGTTCTTTTGAATTGCAGAATGTGGACATAACAGCCAGCAATTACAGAACAGACAGTATTGAAAAGCGTGAAGTTTATAAATGGGCAATCGAGCATTATACGCTCGGACCTATGGAATCCATCGAACACCCGTTTGATGCATTAAGCAAAAGGAATCGCCAGATTTGGGCTTTCCAGAAGCGTTATGAATATTTTGAAAAGGAGAAATTTGTCGATTATGTTTTCAATGAAAGATTGATCCATAAAATAGCCAATATTGATAGTACCCAAATGGAAGACTATCGTCGTTTTTACCGTCCTACCTATGACCAGATTAAAGCCTGGAACGAGTATGAATTCCTTGAGTATATAAAGAATTCTGCTGCCGATTTCAAAAAGCGTCGCGGTTAGATTTGTGTAGAAGCTACTGGATTTCAACGAAGATTAAGCGTTGAAATCCAGATAACCTTGCAATAAGATAGTAGCGCTTATTTCATCTATCAAAGCTTTGTTTTGTCTGTCCTTTTTCTTCAATCCACTGTCTATCATCGTTTGGAAAGCCATCTTTGACGTAAATCTTTCATCGACTTTTTGGGATGGGATATTCGGGAAGAGTTTCTGCAACTGGCCAAACAACTTATCGACTTTAGGAGTTATATCATTGTCCGTTCCGTCCAGTCTTTTAGGATCACCTAATAAAATTAACTCCACAGCTTCTTTGGAAAAATAATCTTTAAGAAACCAGATTAATTTCTCCGTATCAATGGTAGTCAGGCCCGATGCTATCATTTTTAAAGGATCTGTAACTGCAATGCCTGTGCGTTTCCTGCCATAATCGATTGCTAAAATCCTTGCCATAAAAATGAGATATAAATGTAAATTGAGAAAGCGGATTTTTAAAAATTCATGGCTAATCCAAAGCCATAACCACCCTGAGGCGTTACAATGGGGTGAACCCTGAAACTGATATCTTCTGAAATATCAAAGCCTTTTAAGTGCGCGAAAACAACGGCATCCACAATCTGTAAAGCGTAACCCACACCCGTAAGGATATATGTCAGATCTCTGTTGCGCTGGTAGTAATCAATATTATATTGTAATTCTTCCGGTCCGTAAACAGCCAGCTCCGGATACACCGTTTTTTTTCCGTTGAACCTTGCCGCATATTCTGTACGGTAACGGTTATAGTTTTTTTGATTGTCGTATATAAAATAAGCTGCTGCTCCCAAGCCAATATATATAATAGGAAGTTTCCAGTATTGCTTATTATAAATCTGGCCCCAACCCGGTACCAATGCAGAATACATCCCGATTTTCTTGGGCGTTAAAGCAATGACACTATCTTTTTTGATTACTGTATTTAAAGTAGAATCTTTTGCAGCAATCATCGATGCTATTGGCTGCTTTTGGGCAGCAGAATCCGCCTTTTGCTGTGCAAAAGTGTACGATGATGCTATAATCAAAAAGAAGAAAAGGGCAAGGGCTCTGTTCATATCACGGAAAACGCTGAAGGCGCAAAAATATTGCTTTTAAGGCAATCCTGCTAATGATTTCACATCCGTGTAGCTGGAAGCTGCACAATTACAGTATCGCCGGCATTCAAAGTCAGTTTGCGGTCGCGCAGCCAGGGGTTCAGGATTTTCAGCATCTTATAATTTGTGCCTTTATTAAAAGCATACTGGGCAAAATTATCAACCGTTGCAGTAATAGTATCATTTACTGTTGCAACAGGTTTATAAGCGTCTTCTTCCGGCAATATAA
Organism: Taibaiella lutea; assembly: GCF_008629695.1. Lineage (GTDB taxonomy): Bacteria > Bacteroidota > Bacteroidia > Chitinophagales > Chitinophagaceae > Taibaiella > Taibaiella lutea. The sequence goes on along the minus strand of NZ_VWSH01000001.1, from coordinate 263,252 downwards.
AACCATACTTAGCAGCATTGCCTATTATTTGCTTCAATGCCAGGATCCTGAAAACGTAACGATTGGTTTCTTCAGGCAAAAGTAGATCGTAGTAATTTTTTGACATCTGAAAGTCACTTTGGTTGCTGTATCCGCCTGAACCGCAATTATAGGAAGCTGCCGCCGCCGTCCATGAACCGAATTTTGCATAGGCTGCGTTCAGGTATTTGCAGGCTGCTATGGTCGATTTTTCAAGATTGTATCTTTCATCCACTTCATCATTAATTACAAGCCCGTATTGCTTTCCTGTGGCAGTCATAAACTGCCAGTAACCTATGGCGCCGGCAGGAGAAGTCGGGTTTTGCAAAGAGCTTTCAGCTACGCACAGGTATTTGAAATCTTCAGGAACGCCTTGTTGTTTCAATATCTTTTCTATAATAGGAAATACGCGGGTGCTTAACTTCAGGACGTAAAGCGTGCCGCCATGAGCATAATAATTAATAAGCAATTCCCTGTCCAGCCGTTCTTTGATTTCCCAACGCTCCAAGGGAACTTTTTCACCTGCAAAGCTCATGCTTTTAGGCACTTTGGGAGGATACCATTTGTATTGCATGCTGCCGTCCTCGGTAACTTCCACAGGACTGTTGCTGTCTTTTGCCACAAATGACAGACCTGCTACGAATATAGTTCCGATCAAAAATCCTAAAGACGCTGTCTTCCATATTTTCCTTTCCATACCTGCTTTCTTTTTATGCAATATAAGCAAATTAAAGAATGCTTAATGATGAAAAGTTGAAAGTAAAAACTAAAAATGATTGATCAGTGTGGCATACCTTCTCGCGGTGTTGCCGCGGAAACGGAGTGGAATGTGTATTAAGTTTAAGCAGCTGATATTAAGGTTTGAGATTTGACAACTTTTTAAAAGTTGTCAAATCTTCTGAAATGATGACATTTCAATAAATATCATCAATAAAAACAGGCTCCGGAAAATTATCAGAATGTTTCAAATCATGATATTCAAGGAAACCATTCCTGCCATCAAAACAATTAAAAACATCTTCTTTTTTCAATTTACTTGGTCGCTCTATCAGAAATCTTTCAAAGGAACTCCATTCCCAATCCCGAAAATCATCAACAAGATTATGGTGCTGCGGGTTATAATGAATATAATAGATCAACCTTTTCAGGTAAACAGGATTATCTATTAACGCTCTTTTAAATGGTGTTTGAAAAAGTGTTCCGACCCTTTCAAATGATTTATTAAATGCCATAGAGTAAGATTGGAAGAACTTACGAAACTGATGGCTCACTATTTCATGATTGTCCGGAATATTCTTATAATCCCTTGTTGATTGAAATATGTCAAGTTCTTCCTGGCTTTTTATCTTAATTGCCAGATGAAAGTGATTTCCCAAAAGACAATAAGCATACGTGTCAACTACGTCAGAAAGATATTCATTGTATTTCTTTAGAAAGAAGATATAATTTGAATTAGTTCTGAACATGGGTTTGAGATCTACCGTACGATTATAAACATGATAGAATTTACCTGCTTCAAATTGTGTGTAATAATGTTCTGTAAGAGCCATTGTTATTAGTTTATAACATTATGGATCAAAATTCGTGCCAAAAAGAAAAAAATTAGCTATAAATATAAAATTAAGAGCTAATTTTTTATTTACAGATTTGACAACTTTTTAAAAGTTGTCAAATCTTAATATGCAGAACTCATGCTTTTTTAATGTTGTCAAATTTGTAAACGGAAAAGCGGGTGCCGATTTTTCAAAAGTTGTCAAATCTTAATACAAAATACAGAACCTAAGATTTTTCAAAAGTTGTCAAATCTAATAGTAGAATAAAAAAACAAAAACCCGATGAAATATCATCGGGCTTTGTGGTTGAATTTTGGAGTTTGGATTGGAGTTTCTTATCGGAAGGGAATGTATAATCCTTATTCCATTTCGAATTTATAACCTACACCTTTAACGGTAGTAATTACGTCGATACCTAATTTTTGTCTGATTTTACGGATGTGAACGTCAATTGTTCTGTCACCTACAATAACTTCTGTTCCCCACACTTTCTGAAGAATTTCATTTCTTAAAAATACCCTGCCAGGCTTGCTTGCCAGTAAATTCAATAATTCGAATTCTTTTTTAGCAAGAATGATTTCTTCGCCTTTGTAACTTACCGTAAATTTATACTTGTTGATTTCCAGGTCGCCGAAGACAATCTTGTTATCAGACTCTTCGTCTTTTTTAACCCTGCGCAGCGCAGTGCGTAAACGAGTCAATAATAATTCAGGTTTAATAGGTTTGGCAATATAATCGTCTGCACCCATTTTCAAACCTTCGATTTCTGATTTTTCGTCGCTCAACGCTGTAAGAAAGATAATGATAGTTCCGTCAAGTTCAGGGTTACGGCGCAATTGCTGAATAGTTTGCAAACCATCCTTTTCAGGCATCATTACATCAAGCAAAATCAAATCAGGATTAAACAAAGAAGCTTTTCTGATAGCCTCGTCACCATTGTTAGCCGTCAAAGTATCATAACCGGCTTTTTGTAAATTGTAATCAATAAACTCTACAATATCCTGTTCATCGTCCACCACGAGAATTTTTCCTAAGTTGGATTCCATTATATCAAATTTGATTTCTGTGCAAAATTACGTTCAGGCACAGTATGTTAACATTACGAAATTGTTACCAAAAAATAATTAATATTTATCAGGCAGAAGGGCCATTTGACGGCTCGGGGGTCAATACTTCATTCCTGTCCCTACCGTTTAACTGCATTTGCGTAGGATAAGCAAAGCCGGCTGCATGGCGGTACATGCTTTCATAAATACTAAACAGCACCTGTTGTTTTACATTCCCGAAATCTATGCCCGCATCTACTTTTACGAAATATACAATTTGTATGTTGACAGATGAATCGCCGAAGCTGTCAAGATGAACCACCGTATTCCCTGTTGTGCCCTCCACTTTTGCAACATCCGTTTTTATCTCATCCATCAACTGTTCCAATACTTTTCTGGATAAACCATATATTGCGCCCACAGTCATTACAACCCTGCGCATGCCGCGTTCCGAAAGGTTTTCAAGATTATCGTCAATCATCTTTCTGTTAGGTATAGCAATAAGCGATTTGTCAAAAGTACGGATGCGCGTGCTCCTGAAACCAATCTTTTCAACATGTCCTTCAACGCCGCCCATCTTAACCCAGTCGCCAATCGTAAAAGGTTTGTCGAGCAATACCATGAAAGATGCCAGCAGGTTTTCCAGTGTTTCCTTCGCTGCAAAAGCAATGGCAATTCCACCTACGCCCAGGCCCGCAATCAATGCACCGACATTCACATGAAAGACCACGCCCAGCACCGATAAAATACCAAAAGACCATATAACCACCTTGATGACATCTCTTATCAGAGGCTGAATCTGCTGACGCTCCCTGTCTCCTTTTTCAATAGATTTATTGATTAATACAAGAAACACAAAATCAAGCAGGCGGGACAGCAACAATATAAAATAAAACAGCAGGAAGAGAAAAAACAGGTGGTCAACCACATCCATTGCAGTTACCATCATAGAAGTAACGGGATGGCCGGAATCATCGGGTTTCATACGATGAATCAGGATGATATTTTCCAAAGAACTGCCAAGCTGGTAAAAAGCAATATAAAAAGCGATGCTTACAATGATACCCTGAATAGGTTGTAATACAAGCGTTTTAAACTGTTGACCATAAAAGTTTGCGGAGAATTTTTTGAAAACTGTAAAGAATAGCTTTGCAAGAATGGAAGAGATATAACGCTTCAGGATTAATGCGAGCAAGAGAATGACTACAAATAAAAGATAGGCTTTAAGACTGTTTCCAAAATACTCCTGTTGCAGAAAAGACAAGTTCAAGGTTATTGATTTTTGATTAATAAAAATGAATAACAAAGGTAAGGTTTTTGGTTAGCGCATAACAAAAGTTAAAGTTCCTGCTCCTTTAGGACAACCGCCGCTTCTGATACATTTTATACCTTCGATTGCTACTATGTCGCCAGTTTTTAGTTGGCTAAAAGCAACTATGGTATTGGAAGTGAAACGATTGCCGTTTGTTTCCTGAGTATGGAAAACCTGATTATTACTTAATAGCGTTATTTTAAAAGATATAACTATTGCTTTGAAGTCTAAATCAAATGATTCGCCAAATGTCATGACTACTCCTTGCTGCACTTTAAATTGAGCCAACGGAAAAGATCCACTATGCCTATTGCCAACAACCGGATATGGATCAGGAATACGTTTACATCTCAGTACTTGTTCTCCAATCTTAACAAGCTTCCCGTTTTGTTTCTTTTGAATGATGATAGTTGCTTTTTCAGCTTGCGAGGGCTCATACAAGAAATGACAACTATCTTTTTTTATAAGCGTTCCATTATCTGTTGTGGCAAATAAATCTTTGCAACTGCAATTATCTGAAACGATGCTTAGCGGATTGTCAATACCTATGTATGCGATGTTCATCTTATCGGCTGAAATGACAAAGGATTGAGCAAACAAGTTTGCAGATAATAATATCAAAAAAACGAAAAAAGGTATTTTCATGATTTCAAATTATGGAATTATGGTAAATTCAATAGATTCTAAAGCCCGCTCCTTTTTATCAGGCGCGGAGCAAAATATATTTTCAAATAAAACAAGGTCTCCGGCCATAAGCGACTGAAATGCACTCTTTATATCATCGTTAAATCGATTACCTATGTTGTCTTTAGTGAATTTAATTGAGCCATTCCTAATAATCGTTACTTTAAATTTTGAAACTTTGAACTCATTTCAATGTCAAGATTCTGCATAGTGGCTAGGATACCTAATTGAGGTATTAATTTTGCTCTACTAATTTGCCCGCCCGTTTCCCTTCCAATACTTGCAGTAGGAGCCGGCGCTTCTTTAATCCTATAACCCGTTTGTCCGATTTCCCTGTTGCCATTCTTAGTTTTTACTTCAAGCTTTATAATGGCTTCCCCCGCTTTTAGAGGTGTGTAATAATAGTTCCCATCACCATTGTTTACCAGTGTTCCGTTATCGGTTGAAACAATAACCTGTTCGGCTTTGTAGTTTTCAACTGCGATAGTTATAGGGTTGGGAACGCCCGCGTAAGCCACATTCATTCCGTCGTTAGCCACCACAACATTTTGCCCGGACATTGAAATAGGCAGGTATAATGAAAATAGCAGCAGCAATAAGATTTTCATAATCACGTATTTATAGCTTTACGAATTTAATAAAATTTCATGAAAGCATGCTAATATCATTGCTTGCTGGCTTAAGACATGAGCCTGATTATAGATTTCGATAATTTTTTCTGTATTTCTATAAGAAACTTATCGTTAAAGTTAATTTTTTCAATCCCTCCATAAGCAGCTTCTCGTTGTGGTTAATTTTTTCTATCCTTCCATAAGAGGCTTATCGTTCAAGTTAACATTTTCCGCCCCCACATAAGCAGTTTATCGTCGTGGTTAATTTTTTCTATCCCTACATAAGCGGCTTATCGTACAGGTTAATATTTTCCGTCCCTCCATAAGCAACTTGTTGTTGGAGTTAATTTTTTCTGATTTTCAATAAGAATTTTATAGTCCCGATTAATTTTTTTCCTCAAAACATATGTTTTGGCATACTTTTTGCAGTAATCATTTTATTGATTGTATAAATTTTCAATAAAATTATCATTATGGAAACAAAAGTGCATATTGGCAGCATGTTAAGTCATCGTATCGAAGCATTGCGTGTAAAACGCACACAACTGGGTATTCAAATGGGATTGTCTGAAACGGCCGTCTATGCATATGAAAAAAGGAGTTCCCTGCACGTGCACAGCCTTTTGAAATTATGCCACGGTTTGCGTTACAATTTTTTTAAGGACATAGCGCTAAGATTGCCGACAGATTATGCCTCTGCTGCTGATACGCCACAAGATAAACTGCTGGCCGAACAGGCAGAGCAGATTAAAAAGCTGCAATGGGAAAATGATTTACTGAAGGAGCTTATCAGCAGAAAAGGGTAGGGATACCTTCGGTAGATAGTAACATCTTATGAGGTTTCAAAATCTCATAGGATTTTGACAATAAGTAAAGCATGGCTAAGAGTACATCAACTGCAGGAGCAAAAAAAAGCAGTGCAACCGCACTGCTTTAATATTATATCGATACATTGAAATCTCTCAGCGCATCATTCAGGCTGGTTTTCAGGTCGGTACTTTCTTTACGCTTACCAATAATTAACGCACAACCCACACCAAATTCTCCGGCAGGGAATTTTTTAGTATAGTTACCCGGAATCACGACGCTTCTTGCAGGAACCACACCTTTATATTCTACAGGCGCATCGCCGCTTACATCAATGATTTTGGTACTTTGGGTCAATACCACATTTGCACCCAAAACTGCTTCTTTTTCAACACGCACGCCTTCCACAACAATACAGCGTGAACCAATAAAACAGCCGTCTTCAATCACTACAGGAGAAGCCTGTAATGGTTCCAGCACACCGCCAATGCCTACGCCGCCACTTAAATGCACACCTTTGCCAATCTGTGCGCAGCTACCAACGGTTGCCCAGGTATCTACCATCGTGCCTTCATCCACATAAGCGCCGATATTTACATAAGAAGGCATCAATACTACATTACGCGCAATATAGGCGCCATAGCGTGCTACGGCATGCGGTACGGCACGTACGCCCAATTCGGCATAGCCTTTCTTCAATTCCATTTTATCATAGAATTCAAAAGGAGCCACATCCCAGGTTTTCATTTTCTGAATACTGAAATACATTAGTATGGCTTGTTTCACCCACTGGTTTACCTGCCATCCGGCAGCAGTTGGTTCAGATACGCGCAATTGCCCCTTGTCCACCAGTTCAATCACAGCACGCACTGCATTTTCATACTTTTCTTCGCTCAATAATGCCCTGTTGGTATATGCTTCTTCTACTAAGTTTTGGTATTCGTTCATTTAATATTTATTGTTTAATTGTTTGATCGATAAATTGCTTCTTCACAATTCATGCCTCACTATCAACTAACGACTGACCACTATCAACTATTTACTCACCGTTTTCTGTTCTATTCTTTTTTCGTAATCTTTTCCTTCAAAAATGCGGTGCACATATATTCCCGGTACGTGTATAGCATTCGGGTCCAATGCTCCGGCAGGTACCAGTTCTTCTACTTCTACAATAGATATTTTTGCACCTTTTGCCATTACTTCATTGAAGTTTCTGGCAGTTTTATTGAATATCACATTACCTGCAGTATCACCTTTCCATGCCTTTACAATAGAATAATCAGCCTCAAAAGCCATTTCAACCAGATAATCTTTACCGTTAAAATTGCGCACCTCTTTTCCTTCCGCAACTTCGGTGCCGACACCCGCAGGCGTAAACATGGCAGGATAGCCATAAGCCGCAGCAAGGCAACGGGTAGCCAATGTACCCTGTGGTATCAATTCCACTTCCAGCTCACCACTCAGCAACTGGCGTTCAAACTCTGCATTTTCACCCACATAAGAGGAAATCATTTTCTTAACCTGACGTGTTTTCAGCATCAATCCGATACCGAAATCATCCACACCTGCGTTATTCGATATACAAGTCAAATCTTTGGTGCCTTTTTTTACCAATGCATTGATACTGTTTTCAGGTATTCCGCAAAGGCCAAAACCACCCAACATAATGGTTGCTCCATCAGGAATGTCCTTAATGGCTTCATCAGCATTGGCAACTACTTTATTAAATCCCATAATGTATTTTTTAATTTCAGGGTCTAAAGGTAAAGCATGTCTTTTGAATTTGGTAAAAGAGTTGCCAAAACATAAATATTTGGCCGGCCTGAATACTAAAAAAAAGAAAATTCAGTTTTAGAACCTGAAAATTGCGGGTATGCCAACATTCAATAAGGCAATCGCTTATCTTTGCAAGCTATGTTTCGTAAATCACTACTATTATTTTTTATATCCATTGCAGTAAAACCTGCTATGGCTCAGGTTCAGGTGGCAGATAAAATTATTGGCCAGGTTGGCAATAAAATTATCCTTAAATCTGATTTGGATGAGATGTATAATCAGGCAGCTAAAGATAATCCTGCTATGCCCGGAGATGCAAAATGTGACATCTTTTTTAATTTAATGTCCCAACAAATACTGATTGAGCAGGCTGACAGGGATAGTGTTATTGTTGCCGATGATGAAATTGAAGGCAATCTGGATAACCGTATCAGAAATATGATACAGCAATATGGCAGTAAAGAAGCTTTTGAAGAAGCCAATGGCGGCCGTACCGTTTATCAGTTAAAAGATCAGTACCGCACTTTTTTCAAGGATCAGGCCATTGCAAACAAAATGCAGGGCATCATCATGGAAAAAGTAAAAATCACACCTCAGGAAATAGATGCTTATTACAAAGGCCTTCCGCAAGATAGCTTGCCGCCATTTCCTGCTACCGTTGAGATGGGACAGATAGTGGTGACACCGAAAGTAAGCACGGAAGTAGATCAGCTTGCAAGGGAAAAACTGGAAGGCATCCGTAAAGATATTGTGGAAAACGGCAAGAGCTTTGCTACAATGGCCGGTATCTACAGTATGGATGGTACCAAAGATAACGGAGGCGAATTGAGCATTAACCGTAAAGACAATCTTGATCAGCAATTTGTGGCGGCGGCATACAGGCTGCAACCGGGTGAAATTTCTCCGGTTATCCGTTCTAAGTTCGGTTACCATATCATTCAGATGATCAGTCGTTCCGGTGATGATGCCCGTGTAAGGCACATCATTATTGTTCCGGAAATTACCAATGCGGATTTGCAGATGAGCATGAAAAAACTGGACAGCGTACGTGCCGATTTGGTAAGCGGAAAAATAAGCTTTGCAGAAGCTGTAGGTAAATACAGTACGGATGAGCAGTCTAAAATGACAGGTGGTATGGTATATGATTATAATACCAACAGCCCCATTTTGCAAATAGAAAACATGGACAGGGAAATGTCACAGGCCGTAGGCGAACTTAAAGTGGGCGAATATTCTCAACCGCAGATATTTACCGAAAATCCGCAAACAGGTAGCCGCGCTACACGTATCTTATTTATGAAAAGCAGGACAGAGCCGCATACGCTTAACCTGAAAGACGATTATGCAAAAATTCAGGCCGTTGCATTGGCAAAGAAACAAAATGAATACCTGCATAAATGGATCAATGAAAGAGTAAGCACTTATTTTATAAGAATCGATCCTGACTTCCAGAATTGCGAATCTGTACAGGGCTGGACAAAACCAACAAGCGCGAAGAACTAAGCATTTTGATTATTAAAATACCGGAAGGGTTGCTATGCAAATGGCAGCCCTTCTTTTATCCCGCCAAATTAAGCTACCTTTGCGCCACTACAAACCCGTGCTGCCGCTGTTTCGAAAGAAATGGAGGAAAGTCCGGACAGCATAGAGCGATGCACCATCTAACGGATGGGGTTCTTTTTAAGAATACAGAAAGTGCCACAGAAAATAACCGCCGGAGCGTCAAGGCTTGCCGAAGCGCAACGGTAAGGGTGAAAATGTGCGGTAAGAGCGCACGGTAGTTATGGGTAACTATAATTGCGGGTAAACCTTGCATGATGAAATGCCCAATAGGCAGGCGCTTGAGGACTGCTCGTCCGATGCCTGCGGGTAGGCAGATAGAATGTTGCAGCAATGTAACATCCAGATAAATGGCAGCAGCCCCGCAGCAATGCGGGGTACAAAATCCGGCTTACAGGGTTTGTAGTTTTTTTAAATATTTGTGCGATTCGGATGTAAAATCCTGCTTCTCTTAAATATCCTTCTCACCTTAAAAATAAATCGGCCTTTTTGGCAATGCTTTTTTATTTTTGCGTTTCGTATGTCTATCCTAATCAAAAACGCAACTATATCCGCCCCTGATTCGCCTTTGGATGGCAAGAAGGCTGATATTTTTATTCAAAAAGGCATCATTGCCGAAATAGGTAAAAACCTTAACCATAAGGCGGATAAAGTCATTGAAAGCAATGACTTGCAGGTAAGCCCGGGATGGGTCGATGTTTTTGCAGATTATTGCGATCCGGGTTATGAGCATAAAGAGACTTTGCTGACCGGACTGGATGCAGCGGCGGCAGGCGGTTTCACCGATGTTTTTGTAGTACCGAACACACATCCGGTTATTGCCTCCAAGACAACATTGGAATATGTTCAGAATAAAGCGAAAGGCCATGCTGTAAACCTTCATGTGCTGGGAGCCGTTTCCAGAAATGTGGAAGGTAAAGATCTGGCTGAAATGATGGATATGCAACATGCAGGTGCCATTGCTTTCAGCGATGGCTGGCATCCGGTGCAGAATGCAGGCCTGATGCAAAAGTCATTGGAGTATGTAACGGCGTTTGATGGTATCATTATTCAGCTTCCGGTGCAGGCTTCTCTTGCGGCAGGAGGGTTGATGAACGAAGGTGAGACTTCGGTAAGACTTGGCATGAGTGGCATTCCCAATATTGCGGAAAGCCTGATCGTGCATCGTGATATTGAATTGGTGAGATATACAAACAGCCGCATTCATTTTACCGGCGTTACTACGGCTGAATCTCTGGCCTTAATTAAAGCGGCTAAAAAAGATGGCTTGAAGGTAACCTGTTCCGTTACACCATTCCATTTATTATATACGGAAGAAAATCTGAAGATGTACGACAGCGTTTATAGAGTGGAGCCGCCTTTACGTACGGAAGCAGAAAGAAAATTACTTGTAAAAGCCTTGATGGATGGAACAATTGATTGTATTGCCACGCACCATCGCCCTCAGGACTGGGATGCAAAGGTGAAAGAGTTTGAATACGCTTCGCCGGGAATGATTACGCAGGAAACATGTCTTGCGATGATTATGGAGGCTGCGCCGAAATTAGACTCTACGCAATTGGTAAAACTGATGTCTGTAAATCCAAGGAAAATATTCGGGTTGCCGGAAGTGAAAATTGAAGAAGGCCAGCCTGCAAATATCTCGGTCTTTGATACAACAGCAACGTGGACATATACCAAATCCAATAAAAAATCCCTCGGTATTAATTCTCCGTTATTCGACAAGATTTTGAAAGGGAAAACGTTTTAATAATCAGCAGACAGGAAATTTAAAAAATGGCATCAGAAACTAAAGCAATATTACCTTCCAATAAATTGGGCATCACTTTTGGCCTCGCAACAGGATTATCAATGGTGGTTTATAATCTCATTCTCCGGATGATGCATGTACCGGATGCCTCATGGTTGAATTTTATGGTATTGGTAATCTACCTGGTAGGTGTATTATGGTTTTGCTACATTTTCAGCAAGAATGAAAATCATGATACTTCTTTTGGTGGTATGTTTAAAGGCGGATTCAGGATGATTGCAATAGTAACGATTGTGTTACTCACAGCAGCATTGTTAACTGTTTTTATTGATCCTTCGGTAAAAAAGGAAATAATGGATAATAATCTTGCCGCTTTGGTTGCCGCAAAGAAAACAAAGGCAGAGATTGACAGTGCGATGAAACTGGCACGTGATAATTTTACCTTAATGATTGTAATGAACGCAGTGTTCACCAATATATTTTACGGAGTGATTTTTGCATTGGTAGGGGCTGGTATTTTTAAAAAGAGTAAAGCTTAATTTTATATTTTTAATCTCCAATTTTAAAAGAAATGCCCCAGGGCTTTACATCATATGCTTTGTTTGTCTATAGTAGTACCCTTGTTAAATGAAGAAGAATCCCTTCCTGAATTGTCCGAATGGATTAACAGGGTTGCGGTTGCTAATAATCTTTCTTACGAATTGATTTTTATTGATGATGGAAGTACGGACGAAAGTTGGAAAGTTATTGAATCGCTTAGTAATAAAAACGCAGCCGTTAAAGGAATAAAATTCCAAAGGAATTATGGTAAAAGTGCTGCATTGAATGAAGGCTTTAAAGCTGCACAGGGCAATGTTATAATCACCATGGATGCTGATTTGCAGGATAGTCCTGATGAAATTCCTGCGTTATATGCAATGGTGATGAATGACGGATATGATTTGGTAAGCGGATGGAAGAAAAAACGTTATGATAACGCGCTCACTAAAAATATACCTTCTAAGATATATAATTCTGTAACGCGCCGCATGAGTGGCATTAAGCTGCATGATATGAATTGCGGGCTTAAGGCTTATCGTAAAAATGTAATTAAAAGCATTGAGGTATATAGTGAAATGCACCGTTATATACCTGTATTGGCTAAATGGGCGGGTTTCAGAAAAGTAGGTGAGAAAGTAGTGGAACACAGAGCCAGAAAATTCGGTGTTTCCAAATTCGGATTAAGCCGTTTTGTAAACGGACCTTTAGACTTGGCAAGCATCATGTTTGTGGGCCGGTATGGTAAAAAGCCAATGCAGTTTTTCGGTTTGTTAGGTACCATTATATTCTTAATCGGTTTTGGAGTGGGTGGCTATCTGATTGTCGATAAGATTATTTCTCCGGAAAATTCATTGTCTAACCGTCCGCCGTTTTATATTGCGCTGACATGTATTATTCTTGGTACTATGTTTTTCCTTACGGGTTTTATAGCTGAATTGATTATAAGAAACGCGCCCGACAGAAACCATTACCTGATAGAACAGAAATTGAAGCTTTAGGAAATATAAGAACTGCATTTTATCTTTAGATGCAATTGTAACCAAACCCAACCAACAGACAGACGACCGACCGAAGATATAGCTATGTTAAGACAGACCCAGACTCAGAAATTAACGCAGAAGCTTTCGCCGCAACAGATTCAACTTATGAAGCTGCTACAGGTTCCTACGTCTAATTTAGAAGAACGGATTAAAGATGAATTAGAAAATAACCCTGCGCTTGACACCGGCTCCGATAAAGATAATGATCCCTACGGACTGAATGAAAATGAAATTCTGAATAAGGAAAAATATGAAGGCGAGGAGGAACACCAGGAAGGTAATGATGAACTGGAAAATTTTGATGTAAGCGAATACCTGAGAGAAGAAGGGGATATGCAAAGTGATCATCATTTATATGAAGGTCGTGATGATGATGACGAACCCATGAGTAATCCTGTGAGGGTGGAAACAACTTTTACCGAATATCTGACCAATCAAATGGGTATGTTGGATCTGGATGAAAGAAGGACAGAGATTGCGGAACAGATTATTGGCAGCATAGATGATGATGGTTATTTAAGACGGGATCCTGTGTCTATAGCAGATGATCTGGCATTCAACCGGAACATTGCGACAGATGAGAAAGAGGTGAAGGAGCTTATAAAGAAAATTCAAAATTTTGATCCACCCGGTGTTGCGGCTATGGATTTGAGGGAATGTCTTTTACTGCAGCTCGAAAGGCTGGATTTCCGTTCTCAGGCTCTCACGAATGCAATGCTTATCCTGGATGAATTCTTTGAAGAGTTTACACGTAAGCATTACGACAGGATTATACAGAAGCTGAAGATTGATGAAGATGAATTCAGGGATGCGATAAATATAATTCTGAAACTGACGCCAAAGCCGGGCAGCGCTTACAGCGGCCCGGAAGAAGCAGGGACTTATATCATTCCCGACTTCTTTATCTATAATAATAACGGTATTTTAGAATTGACATTGAACGCCCGGAATGCCCCTGAGTTGAGGGTTTCCGAAGGGTATCGTGATATGTTGAAGACTTACGATTCCAATGAGAAGCAAAGTAAAAGCCAGCGGGATGCATTGGTTTTTATCAAGCAAAAGATTGATGCGGCAAAATGGTTTATCGATGCTATTAAACAGCGGCAGCATACGCTGTTGGTAACGATGAATGCTATACTGGAGTATCAGGCGGAATTCTTTTTGACCGGAGATGAAGCTTCTTTACGCCCCATGATTTTGAAAGATATTGCAGATAAGATCAACATGGATATCTCTACAGTTTCCCGTGTTGCAAGCAGTAAGTATGTTCAATGCGAATACGGAACATTTATTTTGAAATTCTTCTTTTCCGAGGCTATTGTAAATGATAGCGGAGAAGAGGTTTCGACAAGAGAAGTAAAAAGGATTCTTACAAAATTCATTAATGAAGAAGACAAACAAAAACCTTTATCTGATGAACGATTGATGGAATTAATAGCAGAGCAAGGTTTTAATGTAGCTAGAAGAACAGTGGCGAAATACAGAGAACAAATGGAAATACCTGTTGCCCGTTTACGCAGGCAAGTATAAAAAGATATAACAATAAAAATGTAAAGAGGAGATGGTTTTAAATTCATCTCCTCTTTGTTGTATAAAATAAAAAAGTGGATTATTGTATGAATGCAGCTAATTGCTGAACAGCAGAGTAGGGGCTTGTTTCGCCTGATACAACGGCGCTTTCCAGTTTATTTATCGTTTCTTTGATGTCAGGTTTTAAAAGAAAAAACCTTCTCAGGTATTCCTGCAACAATCGTTGAAAAGCATGATGGTTTTGTTCTTTTCTTTTTTGCTGAAAAAAGCCGTTTATGTTTTGATGCTGAACAAATTTTTCTATCATCTGAACTACTTCCTGAATGCCTGAATTTTCATAAGACGAACAAACCAACACTTCGGGAATCCAGCCGGAAGGCTGCGGTGGCAGGAAATGCAAAGCTCTTGCATATTCTGTCCTGGCAGACTTTGCTTTAGTTACATTGTTTCCATCAGCTTTTGTAATGATTAAACCGTCAGCCATTTCCATAATGCCTCTTTTAATGCCTTGGAGCTCATCGCCTGCACCGGCCAGCATAAGCAACAAAAAGAAATCGGTAATCTGACTTACTTCGGTTTCGCTTTGACCCACTCCGACAGTTTCAATTATAATAGTATCGAAACCTGCCGCTTCACATAACAAGGTTGCTTCACGGGTTTTATAAGTTACACCGCCTAAGCTGCCGCTTGCTGCCGACGGACGGATAAATGCATTTGGATGAACAGAGAGTTGCTCCATCCTTGTTTTATCACCCAGGATACTTCCTTTGCTTAGGCTGCTTGAAGGGTCGATAGCCAATACTGCAACTTTCTTTCCTTCGTTAATGCAATACATTCCAAAAGATTCAATGAAGGTGCTTTTACCTACACCCGGAACACCTGTAATGCCTATTCTTATTGACTTTCCGGTTAATGGAAGAATAGTGTCAATTAATTGGGACGCTAATGCCTGATGCTCCGGCTTTGTTGATTCTATTAATGTAATGGCCCGGCTTAAGACAGCAATATTGCTGTCTTGTAAGCCTTTTATATAATCCTGTATGTCGAGTTGCTTTGGCAAAAATATAAGTATTAGTCTTCTCTTAATCTTTCATCCGTATAAGTAATGCTTGTTTTGCCGTGTGGGCAAGGTTTTCCGTCATCATCCACACTTACAAAAACCATTTTATCTATGGTAAGAATTGTCTTTTGGGTAATCTTGTTACGCACCTGGCAATTTAAAGTCAGTGAAGTCGTTCCGAAAGCCACAGCTTTTATACCTAATTCAACAATATCACCTTGTCTGGCCGAGCTTACGAAGTTGATTTCTGACATAAACTTTGTAACACATTTATTCGTACCCAATTGTATAATAGCATAAATAGCCGCTTCTTCGTCAAGCCATCTTAAAAGGCTTCCGCCAAATAAAGTATTATTGGCATTGAGATCTTCGGGCTTTATAAGTTTGCGTGTATAGAAGTTCATTTTAAAATTTCTTTTATTCGGGTTGTAAAATCTTTTATAAAGAAATCATGGTCTTTGTCTTCAGGAAATGTAGATAGTAAGGTTAGTGCATCATCATTTTTTCTGAAAAGAATATTAGCCGAATATAATTTTGATATTGAATGATTCTCATGTTTTGAAGGTATAATCTCGGTCCCCACAAAGTTTCCAACTATAGCAAATTGATTGTGAAAACAGTTAGAAATGTCAATTATTACACAAAATAATTCTAATTCATGTTTGCATTCAATAAAGCGACTTCTGATAGTTTCAATTGTCTTATCACAATCAAATGTTACTAATGGAAAATTCAATTCCTCAATTAATTCTCCTAATGCTTTTGTATTGTCTTTATTTTTTGATTGACTGATGTCTCGTTTTTTAATATCTTTCCTACGTCTGGCATTACTACCTAATATTTTAAAATAAGATAGATTACTGATGCAGACAACCAAAGCAAAAAATATTAATAATGCAACCACCATGATTATACTAATTCCTGTATGATTTCTTCAGAACTTTAATTACATTTAGCATCGAAGTTCTTTTGATTTTATGAGCTCTTTAAACCATTAATTTGAAATTTCAGCAATCCTGGTTCCTTTGCTGCATGTATATACTCGCTGCATTCATTTAGCATAATTTTGACTCATCTTCTTCAAAATATCAATCGCGCTTTTAGCAATGATCGTTCCGGGTCCAAAAACAAAAGACACGCCTGCATTAAACAAGAAATCATAATCCTGCTGCGGTATAACACCCCCGGCAACAACCATGATATCTTCCCTGCCATATTTTTTTAATTCCTCAATAACCTGTGGCACCAATGTCTTATGGCCTGCTGCGAGACTGGAAACGCCCAAAATGTGCACATCATTTTCCACAGCCTGTTTTGCAGCTTCGGCAGGTGTTTGGAACAAAGGACCAATATCCACATCAAAGCCGAGATCAGCAAAGCTTGTCGCAATTACTTTAGCACCGCGGTCATGACCATCCTGCCCCATTTTAGCAATCATAATCCTCGGGCGGCGGCCATCCAGTTCTGCAAATTCATCTGCTAATTTTCTGGCTTCTTCAAAGTTTTTATCCATAGCAATTTCTTTGGAATATACACCCGCAATAGAACGGATACGTGCCTGATAACGACCATATACTTTTTCCAGAGCAAAAGATATTTCACCCAAAGTACATCTTAATCTTGCTGCATCAATAGCTAATGCCAACAGATTGCCATCATTAGTGCTTGCCGCTGTAGTCAGGGCTTGCAAGGCTTCGTTTACTTTAGCTTCATCCCTGTTCTCTTTCAGCGATTTTAATCTCGCCAATTGTTGTTCTCTTACTTTGGCATTATCAACATCCAGAATTTCGATGTTCGAAGCTTCATCGGTTGTATAATTATTTACACCTACAATTACATCTTTACCGCTGTCAATTCTTGCCTGTTTCCTTGCCGCAGCTTCTTCAATACGCATTTTCGGAACACCTGTTTCTATAGCTTTTGCCATGCCTCCCAGTGCTTCCACTTCTTCAATCAGAGCCCATGCTTTCTCTGCAATTTCTGCTGTAAGGGATTCTATATAGTAAGAGCCGCCCCAGGGGTCAACTGTGCGACAGATGTCTGCCTCCTGTTGTAAAATGATTTGTGTATTGCGGGCAATACGCGCACTGAAATCGGTTGGCAATGCAATGGCTTCGTCTAATGCATTGGTGTGTAAACTTTGTGTATGCCCCATTGCAGCAGCCAATGCTTCAATGGCGGTACGTGTAACATTATTAAACGGGTCTTGTTCTGTAAGACTCCATCCGCTTGTCTGACAATGCGTACGCAAAGCCATACTTTTTTCTTTTTGGGGATTGAATTGTTTTACAATCTTAGCCCATAGCATACGTGCTGCGCGCATTTTGGCAATCTCCATAAAATGATTCATGCCTATGGCCCAGAAGAAAGAAAGCCTTGGTGCAAAATCATCAATTTTCAAACCTGCTTTAATACCTGTTCTTATATATTCCAATCCATCAGCTAAAGTATAGGCCAGTTCTATATCTGCAGTGGCCCCTGCTTCCTGCATATGGTAACCGCTGATGGAAATAGAATTGAATTTTGGCATCTTTTGTGATGTGAATTCAAAAATGTCAGCAATGATTTTCATAGAAGCTTCAGGCGGATATACATAGGTATTGCGCACCATAAATTCTTTCAGAATATCGTTTTGAATAGTGCCGCTCAGTTTTTCCATTGATACGCCTTGCTCTTCAGCAGCTACAATATAAAATGCAAGAATCGGAAGCACAGCGCCATTCATGGTCATAGAAACACTCATTTCATCCAATGGAATCTGGTCGAAAAGTATTTTCATGTCGAGAATGGAATCGATTGCCACACCTGCTTTTCCCACATCGCCCACCACACGTTCATGGTCGCTGTCATAACCTCTGTGCGTTGCCAGGTCAAATGCGACCGACAAACCTTTTTGCCCTGCTGCGAGGTTTCTTCTGTAAAATGCGTTGCTTTCTTCGGCCGTACTGAAACCGGCATATTGCCTGATAGTCCAGGGCTTTTGAACATACATGCTACTGTAAGGGCCACGCAAAAAAGGAGCAATGCCCGCAACAAAATTCAGGTTTGAGTTTCGTTGAATATCTTCTTTTGAATAAGAAGGCTTTACCTCTATATTTTCAGCCGTAAGCCAGGGTTGCTGTTCCGGCTGTCTTTGCGACTGATTGATTACCGTTTTATATTCAATATCTGAAAAGTCTTTTCGCATTATTATCTGTCTGAACTGTAAGGTTGTTTATTGTCTGAATTATGATTTGTATTCACTTTTTAAAAGTGCAAATACTAATGAATCCTGTAGTTTTCCATTCACATTAAAGTGTTCTTTTAAAACTCCTTCCTGCTTAAAGCCAACACTTTGTACTGTCTTTTGCGATGCAATATTATTGGGACCAATAAAGGCTTCCATACGATTCAGATTCAACTGCTCAAAGCCATAATCAATTAATGGCCTGATGGCTTCTTTCATAAAGCCTTTGTTTTTGAATACATCGTTTCGCATTGCATAGCCTATTTCCGAACGATTATGCATCGGAAACCAATTATGAAATGCAAAGTCTCCTATGATAGTACCACTTGCTTTCTCTATAAAATGAGCAAACATAACCGAGGTACGATAGGTATGCAATCCGCCACTGACCTTTTCCTTAGCTGCAGCGAGCAATGCATCGTCCCATCCGAAATATTGTTTTAAAGTTGCATCATCGTATTCTTTTACAAACCGGATATAATCCGCAGCTGTATCCATCCTAATCAATAATCTCGGCGTTTCTATAATATTTGAAGATGCCATTTCTATAAAATTTCACTTGATAATAAAATGCGCTGAATGCCTTTGGCATTATGGTTTTCAACTACTAAAGGCTTGGGCGAATCTGTTGCATTGATAAATTTATTGACACCAATTAAGATACGTTTCCCTTCTTTGTATTCCTGAATTAATTGTTGTGCCTGCGTTTCAATTGTTTTCTTTAAATCTCCGTTTTCAAAGATTGCAATCAGGCCGCCATTTGCTTCAACTCCTTTAAAGGAACTCCATGCCTTTTCAGATAATTGTGCCGTCAGCGTTTCCAGATAGTAGGAACCAGCTGCTATATCTGCTACTTTGTCTAAATAACTTTCCTCTTTGAAAATCAGTTGCTGGTTACGGCTCATGCGCTTACTGAAATCAGTTGACGTTCGCAGAGTTTCATCGAAAGGATGGATATATAAACTATCGCAACTGCCCAATACGCCTGCCATGCCGGCTAAAGTATCTCGCAAAAGATTGCTGTAACTATCAAATGGCGAACGATAAACATTGCTGGTTTCGACATGCAGATGCACCGGGATATTCTTTAGCCCGTATTGTTCCAGTAAAAGATGCAATACATTTTTTAAAGCGCGAAGCTTTGCAATCTGCTCATAGAAATTCGTATCGGTTGCAATGCTGATATGTACTTTTTGAAGTAATGAAACCTTATTGTTTTCATTCAATATGTTCAGATACTCATTTATTTGCGCCAAAGCATATGCAAGCTCTGTAACGCTGTTGCAGCCTGCATTTTGAAACAAAGATGCATCAATACTCAATTGTTTGGTTGTCTCAAAAGTTGAAAGGAAAGCATTTGTTTCAGGCTCTTTGTTCCATTCATTAGTTTCCAGATAGTTTCCAACGAAATCATTACTGATAAAACAATTCAATTTCCAATTCTTTGATTGCAGATAGTCCTGAAATTTGGTCAAAAATGTTTCAGAATTATTAATTTTAAAATTGCAATAGATATATGGCAGTTCTATATTTTGTAATAGGGCAGCAATTTCTACATCATTTTTAATAATGAAAGAAATACCTGAAGCGCCATTATTTAATGCTTCTAAAGCTTGTTTATTAGCAACGGAAGCGTCTTCGGTAACAATCTGTTCGCATATACTCCAATCAGGATTTGAGGTTACCACGCTATATTCAACATTTACATCTTCGCTTGTATAAAAAGGATGTATCGTTATGCCGTTTCTGTCTTTAACAGAAAGTTCTTCAAAAGTAATGCCCTTCAAATCCTTTTCTAACCGGACTTTCCATTCAGAGGCACTTGCAGGATTAAACTCGTTGAATAAATGTTTCATCAAAATATTTAGTGTATTTGCCGTATGTTCTTTGAACGCACAAATATACGACCCTCCGCAATAATCCTATGTTCCGGTAAGAAAAATGGCTGCAACAAAGGTTGCAGCCATTTTTAATGATATGGATTTGTCCTAAAAATTATTGTAAGCATTTGTCGACGGTTTTACCGATTCTATTTTATCAACCACATACTGGCCATCTTCCTTATTGTCAAGATTATTGTTTTCCCCGCGCCATGCAAGGTTTTTTGAATATTTATTGTAATGCACCAATACCTGCATGCCTATACATTTTTTCAGCGAGTCAGCAACCACCTCATCGGTAACAGAGAAATGAAACTCATTCGTGTTTAGTCCTCCGGCTTTGGCAGAACGAATGCCCGGCTGTAAAATGATGCCTTCATAAGTTTTAAAAACAGTTCCTTTTATGGAAAAATTATATAATACACCTTCTCTTCCTCCGGAATCATAAACTTTGTAATAGGAAAAATAGACATATCCGATAACGGCTAAAAGTATAATCAATACGGAGAAGAAGATGAATTTTCGCATAGAAATGAATTTTTAAAAATTAGTATTTAAGTTATTTTACTGTTCTTCCTTTCCAGTCATATTTTCCAAACTTCCCTAAAAAACCGGCCATGACGATATATAAAATGTGTATTGGCTGCAATACTGTAAAATATATCATTTCATTTGATTTACCATAGAACTTTGCAACAGGAATAAGAAAAAGAAGTTCTACTATAACCTTAGCAAAAACCGTGCCAAATAATAAAAATACCAAATTATAATTCCAAACAGAAGCAATAACTAATACTAAAATATTAAAATTAAAAAGATAAACCAACGCAAGAACCGCAGTTAATTTCTTGTCATTGTATTTATCTGCTTTTGAAGACCAGCGTATTCTTTGATTTAAGAATGCTTTCCAATTGGCTTGAACAGGTGTTTCAACAATAGCTTGTTCAGATTTTAAATAATAAATCCCATCCGGATATTTACTTTGAATTTTGTGCATCAGCAACATATCATCTCCCGATGCTATGTGATCTATGTCTTTATAACCGCCTACTTCATTAAATGCTGATTTCCGGAAAGCAAGATTGGCGCCATTGCACATATTGCCCATATTATTTGCAATGCTTGCGGCTGTAATGCCCTGCATAGTCATAAAATCTAATGACTGAAAATAGTATAGCCAGTTGCGACGACTGAAAGGAATAAATGAAACAGGAGCAGCAATGAATTGCGTGTGCTCATTTTGCATAGCCCGGTGCATTTGTTTCAGCCAATTTTTGGGCGCGATGCAGTCGGCGTCCGTTGTAATTATCCAATCGCCGGAAGCTATGATTATCGCTATTTCCAACGCTTTCTTTTTATACGCATTAATGCGTTCATCTTTGCTCAGATAATCTTTTAATGCAATTACACGGCCGTTTTTATTGTTTAGTATTTTACCGGCGACAGAAGCTGTTTCATCTTCCGAAAAATCATCGATTACGATTATTTCAAAATATGCAGCAGGAAATTCATTTGATAATATGGAATGCAGGCATTTTCCGATATTATCTGCTTCGTTTCTGGCAGGGATTATAATGGATATTTTCTGCGCGGAATTGGGAAAAGTTTCATGCAATGGCATAGAATATCGGATCCATCCTCGTCTATAAACCAGCATAAGTATAGCATAGCTCAGGAATAACAGAATGGTAATTATAATAAATATCATGAATGTATGCCTCTCTGAGATTAGAATCAATACTATCCTTAGGATGAAAAGCGAAAAAAAGTTAAATTTTTTGAATTATCCATTATCTTCGCCAAAATTTTTCAAAAAATGAATCTTCACGAATATCAAGCCAAAGAACTTTTAAAACAATATAATGTACCTACTCAGGAAGGTATTGCAGTACACAATGTTGATGAAGCAGTGAATGCCTACAAGCAGATAGCTGTGGATACCGGAAGTAAGTTTGTAGTAGTGAAAGCGCAAATACATGCCGGTGGCCGTGGTAAAGGTACACTTAAAGAAGTGCCAAGTCAACATGGTGTTCAGGTGGTGAAGAGTGCTGAAGATGTTGAAACGGTTGCTAAAAATCTTTTAGGAAATACTTTGGTTACGATTCAAACTGGCGAAGCCGGTAAGAAAGTAAGCAAAATCCTTATTGCTCAGGATATGTACTATGACGGACCGAGCGAGCGTAAAGAATTTTACATGTCTGTATTGATGGACCGTGCTAAAAAGCAAAATGTAATCATGTACAGCACAGAAGGTGGTATGGATATCGAAGATGTTGCACATAATACACCTGAATTGATTTTCAAAGAGTGGGTAAAACCGGGTTACTCATTGCAAGGTTTTCAGGCACGCAATATTGCTTTTAACCTTGGTTTGAGTGGTGAAGCACATAAAAACATGGTTAAGTTTGTTACCAATTTATATAACGCATACGTTGGCCTTGACTGCGAAATGTTGGAAATCAATCCATTGTTCAAATCTGCTGATGATAAAATCATTGCTGTAGATTGCAAAATGGGTCTGGATGACAATGCTTTAATGCGTCATAAAAACCTTGTTGACCTTCGCGATAAAACAGAAGAAGATCCTACAGAAGTTGAAGCAGGAGAACATAACCTTAACTATGTGAAACTGGACGGTAACGTTGGTTGCATGGTTAACGGTGCAGGTCTGGCTATGGCTACAATGGATATGATTAAGCTGGCCGGCGGTGAACCTGCTAACTTCCTTGACGTTGGTGGTACTGCAAATGCTCAGACTGTTGAAGCGGGTTTCCGTATCATCATGAAAGATCCTAACGTAAAAGCTATTTTGATTAATATCTTCGGAGGTATCGTTCGTTGCGACCGTGTTGCTGCGGGTGTAATTGAAGCATACAAAAATATGGGAACTATCAATATTCCTATCATTGTACGCTTGCAAGGTACAAACGCTGAAGAAGCTAAGAAATTGATTGAGGGAAGCGGATTGCAAGTTCAATCAGCTACTCTTTTAAGCGAAGCTGCTGACCTGGTTCAAAAGGCTTTGAATAACTAATTTTACTAAATTGATTTTAAAGGCGGCTCCAAAGAGCCGCCTTTTGTTTTGAATCGTCTAATTAATTACAAAAGTTTTACTATAAAATAATTTGGTTACATACTTAACTTCCTTATTTTTGCGAATCTAAAAAATTTACTAACTATAAAAATTTGAACTGTGGCGTACGAAAACAACAAACCTTTTGACGAGAAAAGAAATGCTGAAAGCATTTTTAGTAAAAGAGTAAAAGCCGGTAAAAGAAGGACTTATTTCTTTGATGTTCGCGAAACTCGTGGAAGCGATTATTTCATCACTATTACCGAAAGCAAGAAGCGTTTTAATGATGATGGATATGATCGTCATAAAATGTTTATCTACAAAGAAGATTTCAATAAATTTTTAGCTGCTTTGACTGAAACTGTTGAGTATGTTAAAACTGATTTGATGCCTGATTTCGATTTCGATGCTTTCAATCATGATGAAAATGAAGAAGGTAGCGAATACACAGGAGAAAAAACGTATGCTGCTGCTGAACCTGCTACAAGCTACATTTCTGAACCCACTACTAATACCGTATCAGAAACTGCTTCCGTTATTACTGCCGACGATGATGACGCAGGAATGGATGCGTGGAAAATATAATTTTACAATTCGTAAAGAAAGCAGCATCCTATCAGGTGCTGCTTTCTTGTATAAGGGATAGTCTTGCAATGATTAATCTTTGAATGTCAAAAATGCTTTTCCCAGATAATCAATAATATCTCCGGCAATTAGTGATTCTTCTGAAAGTTCATTGGCAGCCAGATCTCCTGCCAGGCCATGTAAATAAACACCTAATAAGCAAGCGTCTTTAGTTGTATATCCCTGAGCTAATAAAGCTGTAAGAATGCCGGTAAGGACATCGCCGCTGCCACCGGTAGCCATTCCGGCGTTACCGGTCATATTGTACCAGCATTCTCCCGAAGGAGTCAGAACTGCTGTATGATGACCTTTTAAAATGATGTGAATGTTGTATTTCATGGCTTTAGCCCTGCCTATTTCAACCTGAAACATAGTATCGACCGCAGTACCGAATAATCGTTCAAATTCCTTTGGATGCGGCGTAAGGATTGCAGCATATTTCAGTTTCAGTAAATGTTCTTCATTTTCAGAAAGCAGGTTAAGCGCATCTGCATCTATTACCAAGGGCTTTTCATTTGTTTCTAAAAATTGTAGTAAAGCCTCTTTAGTAGCAGCTTCCGTGTCCAATCCCGGTCCGATTCCAATAGCATTTATAGATTTGTTAACTTTAATCTCATTTATGAATTTTTCACCCGAAGCAATAAACATGCTTTCCGGATTTGTGGTCTGAATAATATTGTTGCCACAGGATGGGGCGAGTGTGAAAACCAATCCTGCTCCGGCTTTTGCGCATGCTTTGCCTGCTAATGTTATAGCGCCGATTTTGCCATAGCTACCGCCAACAACCTGCGCCCTTCCGAAATTTCCTTTATGCCCGAATGAATTGCGGGGTTTATAAATCTCTTTCACAACTTGTTTATCAATAATCTTGTATTGAGAGTGTGTCGCTTCTATAAATTTTTCATTCAGGCCAATATGCAGTAAATGAATTTTGCCGGTAAATTTTGAAGATTCAGGATGCAGGAAGCTGCGTTTGTATAACTGAAAACTTAAAGTATGATTTGCCTCAATAACGGCTGCATTCTTTGTCGGCAAAACATCGGAAGGTAATCCGCTGGGAATATCAATACTGATAATCTCGTTTGGCAATTCATTGATTTCATGAACGAATTCGGCAGTCCATTCATCCAAAGCGCGGTTCAAACCTGTTCCAAAAAGCGCATCTATTACGAGGATATTCTCATCGATTCCTGTTACAAAAGAACCGGGTTCAAGTATCTGGATATCATCAGGAGCCTGGTGATGCAATGATGTCAGGTTGTGACTTGCATCATCAGAAAAAGTTTCCCTGTGTTTCAGAATAACTGCTTTTGCGGAAAAACCATGTTGGATTAATATCCGGCAAAGTGCCAGCCCGTCACCTCCATTATTGCCCATGCCACATAAAACCAAAATTGGTTTCTGAATAGGATAATGGGATGTAATCCATTGAAAACAAGCTGTAGCTGCACGTTCCATCAATTCTGATGAAGTAATATTCTGCTCCTGAATGGTAAATGCATCCAAAGCTTTTATTTGTGCAGCAGTGAATATTTTCATAGACCTGGTTTTTATAAAAAATGCGGAACGTTTAAATTCCGCATTTATAATTATTATTCAAAAGTTACAAGATGTACTTCTTTTCTTCCTTTATTAATCAGCATGAATTTATCTTTTAATAAATAGGATTTGTCTAAAGAAGTTATATCCTTATTTATTTTCGTTCTATTGATACTCACTCCGCCACCTTGAATCATTTTCCTTGCTTCTCCTTTTGACGGAAAAATTCCGGTATCTGATAGGAATTGAATGATATCCAAACTCTCGTTTAATAAGTCCTTTTTATAACTAACAAATGGAACTCCTGTCATTAGTTCTATAAATTCTTCTTTTGAAAGTGCATTCAAATCTTCATTGGTGTTTTTCCCAAAAAGGAAATTAGTGGTTTTTATTGCTGCATCAAAATCTGCCTTACTATGAACCATAATTGTAATTTCTTCCGCCAGCTTCTTTTGTAATATTCTTAGCTGTTCTGCTCCTTCGTGTTCTTTAATTAATTCATCGATTTTAGATAAAGGCAGAAACGTGAAAATTTTAATTAATTTCTTCGCATCTTCATCTGCAACATTTAACCAATATTGATAAAAAGCATAAGGCGAAGTTTTTTCTCTGTCAAGCCATACATTACCTGATTCGGATTTGCCGAATTTACCGCCATCTGCTTTTTTCAACAACGGACACGTAAATGCAAAAGCATCGCTACCGCCTTTTTTGCGGATCATTTCTGTTCCGGTTACGATATTGCCCCATTGATCGGCACCGCCAAATTGAAGCTTGATATTATTTTCTTTATTAAGATAATAGAAATCATAACCCTGAATCAATTGATAGGTAAATTCAGTAAACGACATTCCTGACGTGCCTTCCAGTCTGTTTTTAACGGAATCCTTAGACATCATATAATTCACTGTAATGTGCTTACCCACGTCACGGATAAAATCAAGGAAATTGAAATCTTTAAACCAATCGTAATTGTTTACCAGTTCGGCTTTATTAGGAATATTGTCGTTAAAGTTCAGAAATCTGGATAATTGTTTCTTTATGCCTTCTACGTTTTTACTCAGGGTATCCATATCCAACAAATTACGCTCGGCCGATTTTCCCGAAGGGTCGCCAATCATGCCTGTTGCACCTCCGATTAAAGCATAAGGTTTGTGGCCTGCTTTTTGCAGATGCATTAATAAAATGATAGGTAACATGCTTCCGATATGCAAACTGTCGGATGTCGGGTCAAAACCCACATAACCGGAAGTCATTTCTTTTGCCAATTGTTCCTCTGTGCCGGGAATGATATCTTGTAATAAACCTCTCTTTTGTAATTCGGGAATAAAATTTGTAGCCAAAACTTCTCTTTTTAAAATGGTATTTATGTTATCAAAAATACTGGTTGTTAGCAAAAATAGGGGTGTTTTATATAATTGGCAAGATTTTGATGGACATAGTATTAATAGTAGTTGGAATGCTATGTGTTGTTCGTTAACTTTGGAGAGCATTTATTTTATGCAGGCATATATAAAAGCAATTTTTATTACTTGTTTACGTTTAGAAGAATAACCCTTGAATCAATAGTCAGCGATTATGAAGAAAACAATACTTTTTTTATTTAGTTCTATTGCATGTTTTTCGAGTTTTGCCCAAAAGCGTATTTATGTAAATGAATACCTGAATATTGGTGTCGGTGCGAGAGGGTTGGGTATGGCCGGGGCAACGTCTGCTACCACTTCAGATGTATATTCTGCTTACTGGAATCCTGCAGGTCTTACAGGAATGGAATCTGATGTTCAGGCGGGTTTGATGCACGCAGAGTATTTTGCAGGTATTTTTAAATATGATTACGGCGCAGTTGCTATTCCTTTAAAAGATAAAAAACGCGCAATCGGTATTTCTTTTATTCGTTTTGCCACAGATAATATTCCTTATACATTGGATTATGTGCAGCCCGATGGTTCATTTGATGATAGCAAACTTAAAGAATTTTCTGCAGGAGATTACGCTGTTTTTCTGTCTTATGCTCAAAAACTGAGTTTGTTTAAGAAAAACCCTTTGATTGAAACAAGCATAGGCGGCAATGCAAAAATTATATACAGAAACGTGGGAAGCATGGCAAATGCATGGGGTTTCGGAATGGATTTGGGTTTTCAGATGAAATATAAAAGCTGGCGGTTTGGGTTAACGGCGAAAGATATTACAACAAGTTATACAGCATGGTCCTTTCATTTAAATGATCACGAAAAAGAAGTTTTTGGTAAAACCGGTAACGAAATTCCTATTAAATCCTATGAAGTGATGATGCCAAGATTGAATTTTGGTGTGGCGCATACTTTCCTGAAACCGGATAATGATTTTCAGGTTCTTGCTGAGTTAGGTTTTGATGTAACCACGGATGGTAAAAGAAGCACGCTTATTGCAAGTAATCCTATTAGTATTGACCCCAAAATGGGTGTGGAGGCCAGTTATAAAAATACTATTTTCCTGCGTGCGGGTGTTGGTAATTTTTACAGAGCGCTTGATAATTCCGATACTTTAAATGTGAAGAAATATACTGTTTTTCAACCTTCCATTGGTGTTGGTTTTAAAGTAAAAAGTTTTGCTATTGACTATGCCTTTACAAGTTTACAGATGCAGGACAATCCGCTGATGTCACATGTGATTTCTATTCGTTTGGATATTATGAAGGCAAAGAAAAAGCCTGCGGATAGTAACTCAAGTCCGTTACCTGTTACTCCGAAACCGGATGTAAAAGGAACAAATTAAATTTCAAGTCCTATTCATTTCAATTTTACCAGATGAGAAAAATTATATCAAGAAATATTTCACTCCTTATCCTGTTTTTCTTTGCAGGTTTATTTATACAAAATGTTCATGCGCAATATAGCAATAGCTGGATCAATTTTGATAACACTTATTACAAATTAAAAATAACCAAAGAAGGAATATACAGGATTACGCAAGCTCAGCTCGCTGCCAATAATATGAGTGCTGTTACAGGAAGTCAGTTTGCTTTATATCGTGATGGTCAGCAGTTACCCATATATGTCTCAACAAATGGAACATTGGGAGTAAATGATTATATAGAATTTTATGGTACAAAAGTGGATGGTATCATTGATACGGCTTTGTATTCCGGGCCTTTTTTTCAACCTGATATCGAAAGCACAGTAATCTCCGTGAAGGATACGATTAGTTATTTCCTTACTTATGATGCTTCTACACATTTTCGTTACAGCCTGATAAATAATGCTATTCCGGGAGTGCCGCCTCCTGCCGCTTCATTTTGTTGGACAACTGTTTATCCTTCCAATCTTTCAAAATATTCTTTCGATCCCGGACAGTCGTATTATTCCGGAGGATTTTACTCCTCGGATTTTGATTTGGGAGAAGGATGGGCATATTTTGGCAGTACCTCCGGTAATCTGGTATTAAATACACCTAATGTTTATGCATCAGGTCCGGCTTCAGAAGTTTCTTTTAATTTTGCAGAAGCCAGTGTAGGACAATCCTTAAATAAGCATATCACTCTTAATGGCAATGCTCTTTTCGACACTTCCTTTGTCAGTAATTTTCAATTAGTAAAGAAAGTTAAAAGCTTTGTAAGTTCCGGTTTATCGGGTTCCAATAATTTGACTTTTTCTGATAACAGTACATTTTACGTTTTTTTGGGAAAAATAAAATACCCGAGAACATATGATTTTTCCGGGAATTTTTCCACACAGGCATCGTTTCAGATACCTTCATCTGACCGATATATTGAAATAAGCGGATTTTCTACAGGGGGGCAATCGCCACGTCTGTACGACAGGACAAATAATAAGATTTATATCGGGACAGAGTCGGGTGGCTTACTCAAATTCTATCTGGATATATCTATAATGCCAAGAGATGTATTCCTTACTAATGTAGCATCCATATCAGATAATTTAGACTTGAAAAGCGTTCCATTCAAAAATTATGCTCTTACCGCTAATCAGGGAAATTATATTATCCTTAGCCATAAAGATTATATAAATGCCTCGCCTGACTACGTTAATCAATACAAACAATACAGAAATGGTTCTGATGGCGGCTCTTTTCAGTCAGTAGTAGTGGATGTAACAGAATTGTATGATCAATTTGCCTATGGTCATGATCAACATCCTTTGAGCATACGCAACTTCATCAATTTTGCTAATAATGTCTGGACAGTAAAACCTGAATATTTGTTTATAATAGGGCGCGGATCTGATTATGTGACAACTCAGGTCAGTGCCGTCAATTATCCAAGTATTCCGACGTGGGGAAATCCCGGTTCTGATAATTTGTTTTCAAGTTTTAATAATGATCAGACCCCTCTTTTAGCTACCGGAAGATTATCGGCCTGGAGTAACCAGGAGATAGGCAATTATTTATCGAAAGTAAAGGACTATGAGACGGCTATAAAACCGGGATTACCCAAACCGACAGTAGAACATGACCTATGGAAAAAAAGAGGATTGCATATTGCAGGTTCATCTGATCTGAATTTACAGGAACAGCAATTATTGCCTGCTTTGAATAATTGTAAAGGTATTATTGAAGATACACTTGTTGGAGCGACAGTTACAACTATAAAAAAGACAACAACCGATCCTGTTGAAAATGTTGATAATCCCGTAGTTGATAGTTTAATTAGCAACGGTGTCAGCTTTATATCATTTTATGGTCATGGTTCCACTGCCGGTTTTGATTATAATCTTAACTCTCCGGATGTGTATCATTCCAGTCCGAAGTTCCCGGTGTTTGGAGCTTATGCCTGTGAGGTTGCATATATTTTTTCCAATAGCTCTATAAAGACAATAAGTGAGCAATATATTACTTCAGTTAACGGTGGTGCCATTGCAATGATAGCAGCCGACAATACCGGTTTCACAGGTACTTTACCCAATTACATGACGGGACTTTATCGTTCAATGGCTTATAAAAGCTATGGTAAAAGAATGGGTATGCAATACAGAGATAATATAGCATACCTGCAAACTTTGGGTAACGATGTTTTTATGGACATTCATACACAATGCCAGCTCTATCAAGGAGACCCCGGCTTATTGACGTATAATCCTGATAAAACTGATTTTGCTATAGAAGAATCAGGCGTAAATACAATACCGGCAAATGTGACTACGGCAATTGATAGTTTTGATTTAAAAGTTGTTTTGTATAACCTTGGTAAAGCAACTGAAGATAGTGTTTGGGTTAGATTAAGACATACGCTTCCGGGAAATAATAATGTCTTGTTTCAGGATTCTATAAGAGTGACTAATCTGTTCAACACAGATACTATTACGTTTAAAGTTCCTCTGAATGAGACGACTGATATCGGTTTAAACAATTATGCCATAAAGATTGATTCAAAAGAGCAATACGACGAACTGTCGGAGGATAATAACGAAGTTATTTACCAATTGTATATTTATTCTGAAAGTATCATCCCTGTTTATCCTAAAGAATTTGCGATAATGCATCAGCAGGACATTACACTAAAAGCTTCCACTCTCAACGCTTTTGCACCAATAAGAAACTATAAACTGGAAATTGATACAACAGAGAATTTTAATAGCTTTTTAAAGCAAAGCACTACTATTACAAGTATGGGTGGCGTTATAAAATGGAAACCAAATCTTGTTTACAAAGACAGTACTGTATATTACTGGAGGGCTGCACCAGACTCTTTGGTTAATGGAGTTAATAATTGGAACTATAGTTCCTTTGTCTATCTGGCTAATGGCTCAGATGGTTGGAATCAATCACATTATTTCCAATATCTGAAAGACGAACCATATACAGGCCTGGCATTGGTTCCCCAAACCAGGAAATTTAAATATGATGGCATAATCAATACGCTGAAAGTGTCTGCTAAGGTCATTAGTCCTTTATTGAACGATTATCAAAATATGGATCAATCACTAAATGATGTCAGATTTGGTGGAGTAGGTTGTGGTTATACAGGTTCTGTGCAGATTGCTGTTATTGATTCCGTTTCAGGACAGTTAATGGCTAATTACCCGCTTCCCGGACAGCCTGGCATAGGACAGGGCTCTTTCGTAGGACAAGGTTCCCAGGGTTCTATATATTGTAGTGCTCCTGTTCCCCGCTATGTTTTCGAATACTTAACCAGTGATTCTGCCAGCAGAAACAGAGCCAGGTTATTTATAGAAAGTATTCCGGCCGGAGATTATATACTGATTAAAAATTTGATTTATGATGGACCTCCGGGTGCGATATGGGATCAGCAAACTGCTGATAAATGGCAGGCAGATACTGCTACATATGGAGCAGGGAATTCACTTTATCATGCTATAAAGAATCTTGGTTTTGACATGATAGACCAATTTACTTTCAAAAGAGCATTTGCGTTTTTTAGAAAAAAGGGAGATAATAGTTACCCTGTAACGCAGGAAATCAGTAATGGTGGAACCGATAAAATTGAATTCACTGCTACTTTCAGGAGTAATACGGACAGTGGGAATGTAACTTCTAAAATTGTAGGCCCGGCAAAAGAATGGCAAGCTTTAAAATGGAAAACATCAGCAACCGACAATGCTCCTCAATATGATTCAAGCTTTGTAGATGTAATTGGCCTTGATACGATCAGTAATGAAACATTGTTATATCGCGGCTCATCAACAGATACTTCTTTGGCTTTTATCAATGCCGCAATCTATCCTAATTTGAAATTGGTATGGCATAATAGCGATAGTTTTGCGCGCTCAGCTCCTTATCTGGATTATTGGAGAGTATTATATTCACCTGTTCCTGAAGCAGCTTTAAATGCCGCAGCCCACTTTGTTCATAATGATACAACAGGTGAAGGTCAGAAAAGTAAGTTTGAGATAGCAATTGAAAATCTGACTCCTTATCCTATGGATAGCATGTTGGTGCAATATAAGTTGATTGACGCATCGGGCATTAAACACGACTTAGATACACCACGCAGATATAAGCCGTTATCAGGAAATGACACTTTAATCGTGACGTTGAATTATGATATTTCCAATTACCATGGCAAAGACTTCTTATTGGTAGAAGCTAATCCTGATAATGACCAACCGGAACAATATCATCCCAATAATCTGGGTTATTTGAGCCAATATGTTGTTGCCGATAAACAAAATCCATTGCTGGATGTAACTTTTGATGGCATTCATATTCTGGATAAAGACATTGTTTCTGCAAAACCGTTCATTCGTGTGCTGCTCAGAGATGAAAATAAATTTCTTCCATTGGATGATTCTTCCTTGTTAAAGGTTCAGTTATTATACCCTGATCAATCTACTCCTGTTGAAATACCAATAGATGGCAACACTTGTAAGTTTATTCCGGCCACAAACGTCAATGGCACAAAGAACGAAGCCAGGATAGAATACAGGCCTAATTTAACAGAAGATGGTGTTTATCAGCTTGTGGTTACAGGTAAAGACAGAATAGGAAACGTAGCAGGTAACACTTCTCTTGCTTATAAAATTAATTTTACAGTTGAAAATACACCCTCCATTACAAATGTGTTGAATTATCCGAATCCTTTTTCAACAGCAACTCAATTTGTATTTACACTGACGGGCTCCGAAGTACCTTCTCAATTTAAAATTCAGGTACTTTCTGTTACAGGTAAAGTTGTACGTGAAATAAAGAAGGCAGAGCTGGGTAATTTGCATGTGGGTAGAAATATAACAGATTATCGTTGGGATGGTAAAGACGAGTATGGGCAAATGCTTGGTAATGGCGTGTATTTGTACAGAGTCATTACGTCCATCAGAGGTGAAGATGTTGAGCATAGAGCCAATGCAACCGTTGATAAATTTTTCAAAAACGGATATGGCAAGCTTTACATCATGCGATAAGAAAAATCAATGCTTACAAGCATCTTTGTTTAAGACCTTTGAACCCCTTAGCTTTGCTTTGGGGTTCTTAAATTTATACCATTAATGAGAAAAATCTTTTCACTCTTTTTGTTGTCGCTTATTGGTAATGCTATTCAGGCACAGCAATACAGGCCCATGCCTTCTTCCGAAATCTTTCAAAAGCTGCAACAGCTAAATGTGTTGGGAACTGTAATGTATGTTGCCGCGCATCCCGACGATGAAAACACAAGGTTGTTGTCTTATTTAGTGCATCACGATCATGTGCAGACCATCTATCTTTCCCTGACACGAGGCGATGGCGGCCAGAATATTTTAGGAAATGAACAAGGCAGCGTTTTAGGATTGATTCGTACCCACGAATTAATGGAAGCCCGAA
Source organism: Taibaiella lutea (assembly GCF_008629695.1). Taxonomy (GTDB): domain Bacteria; phylum Bacteroidota; class Bacteroidia; order Chitinophagales; family Chitinophagaceae; genus Taibaiella; species Taibaiella lutea. The sequence continues at coordinate 229,373 of NZ_VWSH01000001.1, read as the reverse complement.
AAATTGATGGTGCTGAACAGTTGTTCACCCATGTTATTGACTTTGGTTTTACAAAGTCTCCGGAAGAAACTTTTAAATTCTGGAACCGGACAGATCTGGATGCTGACGTAAAGCAAATGATTGAGAAATACAGGCCGGATGTTGTGATTTGCAGGTTTCCGACAACAGGAGAAGGCGGACATGGGCAACATACGGTTTCCGCTATTGTTGCAGGGGATGTTTATCAACAATTGGAGGCAAACAAAAAGCAACATCCGGATGATAAAGAAATCTGGTTGCCTAAAAGATTACTCTTTAATTCTTTCAGATTTGGTGATAATAATACTACAAGCGAAGACCAATTCAAGCTTCCGATAAACCAATACGATCCTTTGCTTGGCGAAGGTTATGGTGAAATGGCGGGAAGAAGCAGAAGTGTTCATAAAAGCCAGGGTGCAGGTACGCCGCAAACGGTAGGTGTTGCTAACGATTACTTTAAATTATTAGGTGGCAGCCCGATTGCAAACAGTTTATACGATGATATTGACATCACCTGGAACAGGGTAGGGCATCCTGAAATAGGGCAGCATATCCAACAGGTTCTTACTGATTTCGACTTTAATAATCCATCTTTAAGCATTCCAAAACTTACAGCAATATATAAAGAGATTGGAAGTAATGTAAAAGATGATTTTTGGAAACGAAAAAAACTTGAAGAACTAAATGATATCATCGTTTCTTGTGCGGGTATAATGGTAGAAGCACTTACAGATCAGCAGGAGCAAACTGAAGGAGCGATTATTCCTGTAAAAATGAATGTTATTGCACGAAGCGCTGTTCCTGTAAAATTGCAATCTTTTAGTTTGAGCGGAATTGCAGACGGAAACGGCATGCCTGCAATTCAGATGGTTTCGGATTCTTTGTATCAGTATTCTTTCAAAATGACAATTAACGACCCGGAACAGCTTACACAACCTTATTGGATGAAATATGGTGCAGCTAATTCTGCATATCAGTACGAGCCTCAATACAACGGTTTGCCGGAAGCTGTTTCTAACCCTAATGCCCGTGTTTTTTTCGAAATAAATGGCCAGCAATTTGGTGCATCTGTTCCGGTTTCTTACAAGAAATTAGATCCCGTAAAAGGCGATGTTGTACAGCAATTAAGAATTGTTCCTGCCGTTTCTGTTGAACCTTATCATAATCTTTTTATTTATGAAAAGGGTAAGAGTAAAAAAGTATGGGTACATCTTAAGGTATTCAAAGCTGTTGATAGCCCAATCCTTCAGGTTACATATAAAGATAAAGTAATCATCTCAAAGGCAATAAGTAACCTGGTTCAAGGTCAGGATACTACTTATACGCTGGACATTCCCACCACCACTTTTACTGATGCTGCCAAAGATGATTACATCATGGTTTCAGTAAAAGCCAGAGGTAAGGTTTATGATAAAACACAGCATTTAATTCAATACCCGCATCTGCCCGACTTACAATATTTTACAGCTTCCTGGATGCATTTGGTTAAGAAAAACTGGAATGTGGCAGTTAAGAAAATTGGCTACATAGAAGGTGCAGGTGATTATGTAGATGATATATTGAAGTTAGCAGGGTTACAAGTAGAAATAATTCCAGAAAGTTCGTTAAGCAATGCACAATCATTAGCGCAGTATGATGCCGTTGTTGTAGGCGTACGCGCATTGAATGTTGATAAACAAAGTGCAGCATGGATGCCTGTTTTAATGAAATATGTCGAAGAAGGAGGTACGGTTCTGATGCAATATAATACTAATGGCAATCTGCAAACCAAACAATATGGTCCTTATCCGTTTATTATTTCAAGAGACAGAGTGACCGATGAAGAGGCGAAAGTAACTTTTACAGATACAACTTCTTCGCTGATGCATTTTCCGAATGAGATAACAGAAAGTGATTTTAAAGATTGGGTTCAGGAAAGGGGCATTTATTTTCCTTCCGGATTTGAAAGCAATTATAAATCCTTATTCTCTATGCATGATGGTGATGAAAAACCTTTGAATGGCGCGGTTATTTACACTCCTTATGGAAAAGGGCAATATATCTATTCACCATTGGTTTTTTTCAGAGAATTACCTGCAGGAAATGTAGGGTCAATAAGACTTATGATGAATTTATTGTCTGCTGGAAAAGGAAAACCATAACAGTGTAATATCAGGTTCTGTTATACGAAGAAGGGAATTGCGGTAAGCAATTCCCTTCTTCGTATAAATTCTTTAATGTTCTTTACATAGCCGCCAGCTGTACTTTTTGTTGAATTTCCAGCAACTTCTCTTTGTAGGCAGAATCAGTATCCATAAGGTTTTCAACAGTCTGACAAGAGTGAATAACCGTTGTGTGATCTTTACCTGTAAAGTGTTCTCCTATTGACTTTAATGAGTTTCTTGTGAATTTTTTTGCAAGATACATTGTGATCTGACGAGCTTGTACTATTTCGCGTTTACGTGTTTTAGACAGCAGATCATTGTAAGTAACGTTGTAGAAATTGCATACCATCTTTTGAATATCTTCAATACTCAATTCCTTGAAAGAAGATTTTACAAAATTCTTCAACACACGTTTTGCCAGTTCGAGGTCAATCTCTTTTTTATTCAAAGTTGCCTGTGCAAAAAGCGAGATAACGGTTCCTTCCAAATCGCGCACATTGTTTTGAACATTGTATGCTACATATTGCACCACTTCTTCCGGAATTTCCAATCCTTCATTGCGCATTTTCATTTCCAGAATGGCTTTGCGTGTGTCATAATCAGGTGATTGGATTTCGGCGTGTAATCCCCATCTGAAACGGCTTAAAAGACGTTCCTGCATGCCTTCCAAATCCTTAGGGGGCGTATCGCTTGTCAATACAATTTGCTTGCCATTCTGATGCAAGTGATTAAAGATTGCAAAGAATACATCCTGTGTTTTTGTTGCACTAACAAACAAATGAATATCATCCAACAACAACACATCAATCAATTGATAGAAATGAATAAAATCATTGACTTCCTGATTTTTTGAATGATCAATAAACTGATTGATGAATTTCTCTGTACTTACGTATAAAACGGATTTATTAGGATGAAGCCTGCGTACTTCATTACCTATTGCCTGCAATAAATGTGTTTTTCCACAGCCTGTTCCTCCAAAGATCATTAATGGATTAAATGCAGTAGCACCGGGTTTTTGAGCAATATGCACACCGGCAGTTCTTGCCAATCTGTTACATTCGCCTTCAATATAATTATCAAAGGTAGAATTAGGATTTAACTGGGGATCAATCTGTACCCGTTTCATTCCCGGAATAATGAATGGATTTTTGATCTTTAATGGATCTTCCATTACATAGTCCAGATTCACATAATTATTATCTTTAGGAGCCTTAGGGTGTGCACTGCCGGGCAACTGCATTGTAGCAGGTTGTTGCTGACGTTGCTGTGCGTTTGCTTCCATTTGGATGCGGTATTCCAAGCGGCCTTCGCGTCCTAAAACTCTTTTAATCGTTTTACCCAATAATTCTACATAGTGTTCTTCAAGCCACTCATAAAAGAACTGACTCGGTACTTGTATCGTTAAAACGCCATTTACAAGAGCCGCAGCCTTTATAGGCTCAAACCATGTTTGAAATGCCCGCCAATTTACATTGTCCTTGATGATACCAAGACATTTCTCCCAGGCTGTAACCGCGTCTGTATTAGATGTATTAATGTTTTGTTGGGATGGAGTCATTTAAATTATTAAAGGGGGTAAAGTTGTTTTAATGCTTTTTTCGGTATAATGGTTTTGTTTTTTCAAAAAATAACGAAGACGGCTTTTGCTTCTGATTGTATTTTTAATCAAAAGACATACCAAAATCTGTAAATTTAAAATGATTTTTTCTCCGTAAAACTTGGTTGAAAATATGAAATAATATTCAATAAATGCAAGCCAAATTTTTCTTTCGTTATTCCTGAATCCTCAATGCGAAATTCTCAACATTTTGTTGAAAAAAAAAATTATCAACCTATTGTTTGTTTGGTTAGAATTACAGTTTGGGCATTGGAGAGTTTGACATTTTTTTTGCTGTCGAATACATAATCAAGTTTGCCTAATCTGACACCTGCCCAACCCATTTGATTGACAATTACGTCAATTCCTTTTTTATTTTTTATTATAGTGGGGGTATCTAAAAATGTATGCGTGTGCCCGCCAATGATTAAGTCAATATATTCGGTTTCCTGTGCAATTATACAATCGCTTACTTTATTGCCATTGTATTGAAAACCAAGATGGGAAAGGCATATAACAAAATCGCAATTTTTCTTCTTCTTTAATAGCTCACTATATTCTTTTGCTTTTTCAATCGGATCCATATATTTTGTCTGGCCGTAAGCCTCTGTAGGAACCAGGCCGTGTAATTGAATCCCAAGACCGAACACTCCGATTTTCAAATTTCCCTTTTTGAAAATTTTATATGGCTGGGTTTTACCCTCCAGAGGAGTATTATTGAAATCATAATTAGCAATAAGAATAGGAAAATTTGCATGTGGTAACTGCAAAGCAAAGCCCTCAATGCCTGCATCGAAATCATGGTTCCCCATTGTAGTTGCATCGTATTGCATCATGCTCATTGCTTTAATTTCAGGTTCGCCCTTATATAAATTAAAATACGGTGTTCCCTGAAAAATATCGCCGGCATCCAAAAGCAGTACATGTTCTTCCTGCGATCTTATTTTTTCTATAGCGCTTGCTCTTGCAGCTACTCCTCCAAGCCCCTGATATTTGCTGCCATCCATCGGAAAAGGATCGAGCCTGCTATGCACATCATTGGTATGTAAAATTGTTAACCTTGTTTCAGTCGCTCCTGCCAGTGCCTGAAACGGAAAACCTCCGGCCATTAGTAATCCTCCACCTATTGTGGCCTGTTTTATGAAATCTCTTCTATTCTGCATATCGAATTCTTTTTTCAAGTTCTACATGAAGCTTTTGTCCTTTTGCCTGTAATGCTCTTATGTGCTCTATTAAAATGTCTCTGATAAAAACATCGAGATATTCTTTTTTGCAATCAGCCAGAAAATCGCAGTTGTCACCTCCATTGGCAATGTAGTCAGATAATGCTGTTTCGTAAATTATCTGATCATTTACAGGTTGCCCGTTTACCAATATATTCTCTGCTTCTTTCCCTTTAATAGAATAAGTAAGACCTGTAATTGGCCAACCTCCGTAAGATGCCATGTGATTACAAAATTGTCTCAATGTCTTTCCCGGAATATCCACTATCGTGAGCATGTTGTCAAATGGCATTATTTCATAAATTTTCCCTTTGGAAATAGCACCGGGCCCAACATACGGTAAACGAATGCCGCCGTAATTAATAACAGATATGACAACCTTCGGATATCTTTTTTGTGCATATTGCAATTGTGCATCTGTCATGAAATTGCCTAAAGTACATTCAGGTTGTGCTTTAGATAAAGGCACATCGCTGTAGCCAATAATTTCATTCATGATGGTATCCATCTTTTTTCTGTATGGACTCAGAAATGTTTCAAATGTAGTGTCACGATGGATGCTACTATCAATGATAGTATAACTGGTATTATAAGAGACTACTTGTTTTTTTGTAACGGCGCAACTGCCAAAGATTAATAGTAGTGTAAAAAGTTTCGCTATGCCGGTTAAGACCTTCATGGTCGTATTTTATTTTTAGAATAGAATTTAAAACTGTTTCATGTAGTACAATATACCGCTATCGTCTTCGACGATCAATTCATCTTTTGTAAGCTTCCATACTATAATACGATGTTCCTTATTATTATCATCCGATATAATTATATCAGAACCTTTCAATGCTCTGATTGGAAACATGGAAATGCCATTATTTATTGTGACTATGCCATAATTATTCATGGTTAAATCAGGATGAAAGGAAAGGGTTTTTATAAGCTCTTTATAATTTATTTTTCCGGGGCCATCTTTCCTTTTTCTGCTATAGGCTTGCCATTCACCTTTTAAAAGAAATGTATCTATTGAGCTTACCGGCTTTAATGGTAAAGTTCTTTCATTAATGGCAGCCGTTGCATCTGCTGCACTCAAGTCTTTGGATTCTCTTGCAAATATGTGAATGTAATCTTCATCGCCGATTCTTATTTCTTTTTCGTCTTGTTTAATAATTTGATATTGTTCTTCGCCTACTTCTAAAAGATCATTACTTATGGTACCACTATATTCGAAAGAACCTCTGCGCATTTTTAAAGACTCCTTAGTTACGTTATTTATCCGCATAGTATCGGTATAGGCCACAGATTTATCTTTGCGGTCTGTTCTGCTTATTTCTTTCCATCGGTTGGAATAGTTTTCCTGTGCATTCAGAAATAAAGGAAGGAATAATATAAAAAGTGTTGTTCTTTTAAAAAACATGGATGGGCTTATTGAAATTAGTTTCAGACCAACATTAAAAAATGAAATTTAACTTCTTAAAATTTATCTTTGAGAATTCAAATTCAGATCTTATTCAAAATTAAAATTTTAATTGAATGCTTAGCGTTAAAAAATCATTGTATTTGGGGCTTGTAGCAATTGGTGCCGCCTCTTGTTCCAATAATCAGAATCAAAGTCACGAAGGGAAGAAAGATATTCTGGTCTCCAATATGGATACGACTGTCAATCCTGCAAATGACTTCTTTGAATATGCAAATGGAGGGTGGCTGAAAAATAATCCGATTCCGGACGATCAGAAAAGCTGGGGGATAGCACATTTAGTTGATGAAGATTTATATGAAAGAAAAAAAGTCATAAATGAAGATGCGCTTAAAAAACCGAATGATGCTACATCGCAAAAGATTGCCAATTTCTGGAAAAGCGGCATGGATACTGTAGCGATTAACAAAAATGGTATTGAACCTTTAAGGCCAGAATTGAATGAAATAGATGCTATACAAACAAAAGCAGACGTATTGAAAGTAGTTGCTGATTTGAAAAAGAAAGGCATTGAAGCTATGTTTGACGATGGTGTTGCGCAGGATGAAATGAATAGCGAAAAGATGGTTTTCAATTTAGGCCAGGGTGGATTAGGTTTGCCAAACAGGGATTATTATTTTAATAATGATGAACGGACAAAAAAAATCAGGGAAGCGTATCCTGCACACATTGAAAAGATGTTTATGCTTGCGGGCCTTGCTTCTGCCGGGAATTCAAAACAGATAAGCAATGACATCATGAAGCTGGAAACAACGCTGGCAAAGGCAAGCAGGAAGCTGGAAGATCTTCGTGACCCGTATAAAAACTATAACAAATATGCTGTAAGCAATCTGAAAAGTATAACACCTGATATTGACTGGAACAGTTGGTTGCCATTGTTGAATGTAAAAGGCATCGATACTGTGATTGTGGGCCAGCCTGAGTTTTTTAAGGCTGTAAATGCTGCATTAAAAACAGAAAGCATAGATACATGGAAAAATTATCTTAAATGGTGTTTATTGAATTCGACGGCTTCTTATTTAAATGCAGATATCGAGAATGCAAACTTTGCTTTCTATGATCAGTTGCTGAATGGTACAAAAGCACAAAAGCCACGTTGGAAAAGGATTTTGGATACAGAAGAAGGTGCAATAGGAGAGGCGTTGGGCCAACTTTTTGTAAAAGAATATTTCAATGAAAAAGCAAAGAAGCGATATAGTGATATGGTTGAAGATATCAGAGGTGCTTTGAAAGACAGAATTAAAAATCTTACATGGATGAGTGAAGTTACCAAGCAAAAGGCGTTGGTTAAGCTGGAGAAAATGAAAAAGAAAGTAGGTTATCCAGATAAATGGAAAGATTTTTCTGCTATGGAAATTAAAGACCAGCCTTATGTCAGAAATGTTATTGCAGCCAATGAATGGTGGCATAACTATAGTGTCAATAAACTCGGCAAACCTGTTGACAGAGATGAATGGGATATGACGCCGCAAACCTATAATGCTTATTATAACCCTTCCAATAACGAAATAGTGTTGCCTGCCGGTATCTTTACTGTTCCTGGTATGAGAGATGAAGATTTGGATGATGCATTGGTCTATGGTTATGCAGCTGCTTCAACTATTGGTCATGAAATAACACATGGCTTTGATGACCAGGGACGTCAATACGATGAAAATGGTAACTTAAGAAACTGGTGGACTAAAGAAGATGAAATACAATTCAATAACCGTGCTGCTTTGATAATTCGCCAGTTTAACGGCTATATTCCTGTTGATAGCATGCATATAAACGGGAATGCCACGCAAGGTGAAAATATTGCCGATCTTGGTGGTATATTGCTTGGCTGGGATGCTTTTACAAAGAAAGAACAATATAAGAAAGGTGAATCAATAAATGGATTAACTCCAGGTCAGCGTTTCTTTATGGGTTATTCGTTAGGTTGGTTGTATAATATCAGAAAAGAATCAATGGCAAAGCAATTACTTACCGACGTTCATTCTCCGGCGAAATACAGAGTTAACGGGCCTTTTTCTGATGTCGATGCTTTTTATAAAGTGTATAATGTTAAACAAGGTGATGGTATGTTTATCGCCGATAGTTTAAGAGTGAAAATTTGGTAGTTGTCAAATTTATATCAGTAGTTAAATTAAGCAGAAAGCGTCCTTTATTACAAAGGACGCTTTCCGTTTAATCATAAGTATTATTATCTCCAACGCAAAGGATTGCGCTTATGCTGCCAGATGTAATTTTGAATATTCATCCAGAAAGCAAGAATCATATAAATGATAAGCGGTGAACCTAACGTAAGAAAAGAAATGTAAATAAACCATAACCTTATGCGGGAAGTGGCAATGCCGAGTTTTTCGCCTAAAGCACTGCATACGCCAAAGGCTTGCCATTCAATATAATTTTTTATTTTGTACAAAGGGCTTTTCATAAATGCTACAGAGTTCTGATTACTCTAATACAAAGATATTTAGTTTTTGCGTACCATAAACTATTAATAAAGTCCTTAACGTATAAATATCAACTGCTTCCAATGAAAAAAACCTTCCGGATTAGGAAGGTTTTTTTATTAAGCTTTTGCTTTTTTAGCTGCTGCTGTTTTTCTTACTTTAGCCGGACGAACGTTACCGAAAGTGCCACTGAAGATTTTTCCTTTTTTAGTGCGATTGTCACCTCTACCCATGGTAATCTGTTTTTAATTGAAATTAATAATGCGCGAAAATACAAAAACCCATGAAATAATCATGGGTTCTTAATACTTATATAGTAAGATTTTTATTTTTTTCCTCCAATTTTTGTAGAAAACTCCTTCCCTGCCTTGAATTTGGGAACTTTCTTAGCTTTAATTTTTATAACCGCACCCGTTTGTGGGTTACGTCCGTTACGAGCACTTCGCTCTGAAACAGAAAAAGTACCAAAACCAACAAGTGTAATACGATCACCTTTTTTCAAGGCATTCACTACGCCATTTGTCAGCGCATCAAGCGCTTCGTTCGCTTGTGCCTTTGTAAGCGATGCATCTTTAGCAAGCATATCTATTAGTTCTGCTTTGTTCATGATTACATTTTTTTTGGAGTTAAGAATGGATGTATAACAAATGTACTAATATTTTCATTAGTTGCTACTGACTGACAAAAAATAAAATCGGACGATATGGTCTGAAAATTAATCGATGATTGTGTTCTTTTAATGAAGTGTTTTTACCGATTCTTTACAATTGTAAGTAATGTATGTTACGTTGCTTTCGCAAAGCTTTTTAAGATTTGCAAGGCCTGTCGAAAAGTCTTTGTCCATTCTTTTATCAAGATTCATAAACAAGCTACTAACTGCATTCCATGGATAACTGAATTCTGTATCAAACGACCATGTAATCTTTGTTTTGTTCCCATCAGGCAATAAGATATATTTTACTGCAGCTTTCTTTTCAAATGGTTCTTTGAATTCCAGATCGATGTTGATGTGATCGAATGGCGCAATCTCTATAAAAGTCTGGCTTCCGGTACCGACATCATCATTGCCGATCCAACTATATGTTGCGCCGGGTGTTCCGTCTGTTCCGGAAATAGATTTTTGAATTTTCGGATCCTGAATACTCCATGGATCCCATTTTTCAAAATTGGAAAATGTGCTTATATTTTTCCATACTTCTTCTTTTGGGGCATTTATAACTATGCTTTTTTCGAAATGAAATTTTGGAGAGATAAAAAAGCCGGCTACCAATATAATTATGACCAAAAGCAAAATAATAATTCCAAGAAGCTTGAAAAATCTTTTCATACAAGGTTAAATATTGGATTATCGCATTAATGATTAAATGCGGATAAAAATAAGCGTTATTTTTTATAATCCAACAAGAAAGCCACATGTTTGGGTTGTGTTGCTTTTTTTTATCGTTTATGATTATTAGAGAGACTCCTTATTTTGAAGCTATATCATCACAAATTATTTTCACTGTCTATTTTTGATTAATTTTGAATTTAGATTTAACCAATTTACACAATACTATAATGTTCGGCTTCCTCAAAAAAAAAGAAAAACAACCCAGTGATATACCTTCTGTAAATTGGTCTTTCCTTAAAACGGACATGCATTCTCATTTGATTCCGGGCATTGATGATGGTACGGCAGATATGGAACAATCATTATCATTGTTGCAAAAGCTGCAAGAAGCCGGATTTTCAAAAATTGTCACAACACCTCACATAAGTCTCGATTATTTTCCAAATGCAGAATCAACAATACTTACCGGTCTTGAAAATTTGAAAGATGCAGTAAGAGAAAATAGTATTAATCTGGAAGTACATGCTGCTGCCGAATACATGATTGACGAAAGTTTAATGAAAAAACTTGCATCAAATGAGCAATTGTTGACTTTAGATGGAGAACATGTTTTGTTTGAAATGGGTTTTGTACAAGAGGATCGTAATTTAATGCAGGTGATTTTTGAATTGCAGACAAGAGGCTATAAACCTGTGTTGGCACATCCGGAACGTTATAACTTTTATATTGATGCATCTATTGACACTTTGCAGAAACTAAAAGATGCAGGTTGTTTATTTCAGTTAAATACAATTGCATTGTCAGGATATTACGGTAAGCATATCAAGTTATTTGCCGAAAAAATATTGAAAGAAGGTTTATACGAATTTGCAGGTACCGATATTCATCATGAGCGGCATCTTGGGGCTTTACTCAGTATCTATCAGCCTTCGGTTATACAAACTTTAAAAGCATATCCTTTTTTAAATAAAAATATTTAATTTTATTATTTGTATTTGTTTTTATAATAAAAATTTACACTTAAATATATTAAATGGAATTTTATATTACTCTATTGTTTTCTTTCTGTAAAGAAAAATTGAAAAGTTTGCTCTTTTGGAATATTGTAGTACATTTGTGCTGAAATTGAAAGATTCTGTTGATAATGTAATTGTTTTTATTTATTTGCAGAAGACCAATAGCGGGAATTGACCACTCCTGAAGCCAATTGACCAGAATACAAGATTTAATCCTTTCACTGTAGTGAAATCACATCAACTAGTGTTTCAGATTAATTTCGTTTTTGGATACATAATAAATCATTTTTGATTTGTTCTTTACGGTTTGTTTTTCTATCAGACGGAATGACGTATCGTTTTATTTTTATATCATTGACAGATAATATCAAACCCATATTATAGTCAATTAAATTTGAAAATATGCCAAAATTTTTGCCATTTTCCCAATGGTTTATGTTTGATTTATTGTCTTTAGCTAAAGACAATAATAAAGAGATATTCGGGAAAGTTTAAACACTGATGTAGAGTGCAGATCGGAAATGAGGCTGCACTTATTGTGTTGTAATAATTTTTTTGTTCTATAAATAAAACCATAACCAAACTTTATCATTAAATCCAAAATCAGCAATTATTAAAACTCCAATTATGCAAAAAATTTATTTAACGGCTATGACAATCCTTGCAGCGGCATTTTGCTTCAATACTGCTTCAGCACAGGATGACCTTATGCAAGGTGCAAAAGGTGAAGCTAAAGTTGAAAAAGAAAAGAAAGGCTTTTTCATTCAACCGACATCTGTAGGACTGTCAGTAGGAACTTCAGGAGTTGGTCTTGAGTTTTGCGGTAACCTGAACAAACGATTTAATTTAAGAGCAGGTTTTGGCTATATCCCAAAATTCAATTACAGTAAAACTGATGAAATTGGTCAATACACTGTAAAAACAGACTATAAAACTCAAGCGTTCCAGCTTCATTTCTTTGGAGATTGGTTTGTTTTCGGTCCTAATTTCCACCTTACTGCGGGTGTTGCAGGTTATATGGGCGGTAAAAGTACAGCCAGATCTATTCCTGTCGGAGATTACTATTATGGTGATATCAATATCAACGATGATCCTGAACGTATGGGATATGTTGAAAGTAAAGTTAGTTTGAATACAATTGGTTTATATGCCGGATTAGGCTGGCAAAATCTGATCAGCACCAATCATTTTGGTTTATCACTTGATTTGGGTACTTATTATGCTTTAACACGCCCTGAAGTAAATATGTCAACTACCGGTTATCTGGTAGGTAATGAAACAAATCGTCAGCAATTGGCAGATAACCTTAAAAATTATCGTTGGTTGCCGACACTTCAGTTAGGATTTAATTACAAATTTTAAGTATAAAACCAACGACTTAATAAATCTAACAAAAATACAAGATGAAAAAAATATTATATATAGCAGTAGCATTATTCAGTGTTTGTTTTACGCAATGTACCAAACCTACAAAGGATTTTACATTCAGTATTAATCCTAAACCGTTTGACCACACGGTTACTATGAATTTCTATGATCCGAAAACAGCTAAAGCGCCTGCCAATATTACACTTACAATTACCGGTCAGAATGCAAATGATGTTTACGAGATTAGCGGTGTAAAAACTTACAATGTAGTTGATGGAATTATATCATTAGGTTTATTGTATAAAGCAAATCCAACTGAAGGAAACCCTGCTACTTTTACAGTTAAAGCAGAAGCCCCTGGTTATTTAACAGCGCTTATTCCTATTACAATTAAAGCGGGTCAACCTATCAAATTGGTTAACGTAAGCATGGTTAATATTGATAACCCGCCAAGTGGTGTAAATGTACAACAAACAAGTACTCCTTTGACAGGTGGTAGTACAGCTACAGATGTAGTGATTCCTCCTCCTGCAGATGCTCAACCGGGTGATCAGGTCGTGTCCATTGATATTCCATCAGGTACTTCTTTCAAGGATGAAGCAGGTAATGTTATTACCGGTTCAACTTTAACAAGTACTGTTGTAAGTTTTGGTTCTACAGATCCTGGATCTTTAAGTGCATTCCCCGGAGGAACAGCTTCTGATAATATTAAAGATGCAAGTGGTAATACAGTTGCAGGCCGTTTCCGTACTGCAGGTTTTGCTGATATTACAATGGCTGTAGGTAACACGGATGTAAAAACGTTTTCACAACCTATTACTTTACATATGGGTATTGATGGCACACAAATTAACCCAGCTACCGGGACTTTGTTTGCTGCAGGCCAGACAATACCGGTTTGGAGCTATCAGATTGCAACTGGTCAATGGAGTTATGAGCAGGTTGCAACAATTACGAATGGTGCAAACGGCTTGGAAGCAAGTTTTCCTACTTCCCACCTTACTTATTACAACTTAGCTGTAATGGAAGATATTTGTAACAGTTCTTCAATTGTATTTAACACGGGTTTAGCATCATCAGAGAGCTTTTTAGTGGATATATTTGCTGCGAATGAACCTAATATTCCTCTTGTTTCAGGATTCCTTGTTCAGGTTGCAAATGGCGGAACAGTTACTTTTGATAATGTACCTACCGGCAATTTGAATGTTAAAGTATATAGAAATACTGCTGCTAACAGCCAGTCAAATTTCATGGTGAGAGATGGTAATCCGGTTGGTGTTTATTCCGGCGCATTGTGTGGTAGCACACCAACGATTACATTGAGCATTCCTGTATTGACTCCAATCAATTTTGATATTCAGGGACAATGTCCTAATAACTCTACTAATCCTATTGTTAGGCCTACAGTGGATGTTTGGTATCGTGCTACAGGTTCTGGTAGTGCTTATCAATTATTAGGTCAGGTACAGCAAGGTTATTTTTCAACTACCAATTTAAGCTTGAATTCAACATATGATTTTAAAGTTATCTGGGGTGGTAATAAGGTTTTCCTTAAGACTCGCAATGTAGATGCTGTAAATTATCAAAGGACAATAGTAGTTCCTCAAGATCAGATTGCGACGTTCTGTCAATAATTTGAAATTGATTTATTTAAATTTCAAATGAATTATTTTAAGGCTCTGTCAATTAACTATTTGATTCGACAGAGCCTATATTTTAATAAAAATATAATCATTAGCAAGTGAATTATTTTACTGAAAGCCGTATCATCAAGAACTTTTATTTAGTTAGTTTATTATTTGTAATTTTATTTTCTATTTCATCATGCGTCAGCAATAAAAGAATATCCTATTTTCAAGATATATCTTCTGATTCCTCCAATATTGTTTATAAAAACGGCATACAAATCCCTGTCACTAAAATTGAGGATATAACAATTCAAAATGGTGATATATTAAATGTTACAATACAAACTATAGATCCTGATTTAAATGCCTCTTTAAGAAATAATTATAATACGACGCCTCAACAAGGGGCTTCTGCTTCAGTTGCTCCTAATGGCAATACAAATGCTGTATTTGGATATTTAGTGGATGATGACGGTATAATTGAATTACCTATAGCAGGTAAAATTAAAGTAGGGGGCCTGACCACGGCTGAAGCAAAAGAAGCTATCAGAGAGAAAGCAAAAAGTTATTACAAAGATCCAATTGTCAATGTCCAGATCGCAAATTTCAAAATTACTGTTATTGGGGAAGTGGGTAGACCCGGTTCTTATTTAATTAATGGAGAAAGAGTCAGTATTTTAGATGCCATTGGACAAGCAGGAGACTTGACAATTTTTGGTTTGCGAGATAATGTCCTATTATCTAGAAAGGAAAACGGGAAACAGACAATTGTTCGTTTTGATCTGACATCTTCAAATATATATCAGTCTCCATATTTTTATTTAAAGCAAGGCGACGTAATATATGTCCAACCAAGTAAAGGTAAGGCTTCAGCAAATGATACTGCTATGTTGCGATATTATGCACTTTTTACATCAACTCTCTCTTTAATTGTTGTTCTGATTGCCCGACTATAGTTTTACGTTTTTTTAAAAGAAGCTCAATAGATTTTTAAAATGGAAGATAAACTTTCATCATTCCGAAAATGGGATGACCTAAATGAAGAAAAAGGAATAGATTTTAGTAAAATAATATATAAAATAAAACAGCTATGGCCTTGGATGCTTTTTTGTTGTTTTTGCACTGTTTTCTTATCGTACATTTATTTATATTTTAGTACTCCGTTATATGATATAAATGCTAAAATACTAATAAAGGATGAAAGTCAGCTTGGGGGTAGTAATAATGGCCAGACAAGCATGCTTCAAAGTATAGGTCTATTATCTAGTGCTGGTAATGTTAATAATGAGCTTGAAATAATTAAAAGTTATTCTTTAATACGAAAAGTTGTTAGCGATTTACAATTAAATATTAAATTATTCAAACATGGTAGCCTCAAATCTGTAGAGATATATGGAAAACAAAGTCCATTTTTGTTTTCTTTCGTAACTTTTAGTTCAAAAGGCTTAAAAGATGGAGTAGCGAAGTATGAAATCTCTTATGACAAAAACGGAATTGCATTTTCAGACGAAAATGAAACTGTTTATCGTGCAAAATGGGGGGATTCGCTTTTATTGCCTGTTGGAAAAGTGGTTATTGCAAAAGGGAATTTACAGCGATTTAATAGTTTTGATAAATATTCGATTGAAATATACAATCCAGAAGGTGTAGCCAATAGTTATGTAAAAGGAATTGGGGCTGAATTAACAAACAAGGAATCTGACGCCATTACATTATCAATCGAAGAATCTGTTCCTGAAAAAGGTGAACAGATAATAAATGATTTGATAAAAGTCTACATGCAGGCTAATGTTGACGATAATAATAAAATTGCGGATAGTTCTATGGCTTTTATTGACTCTCGCTTAGTAGTAGTAGGAGATCAATTATCAAATATTGAAAAAGCAATACAAGGTTTTAAGCAGAAATATGAGTTAACGGATCTGTCACAGCAAGCACAGGCTTTGGTACAAAGTTCAAGTGAAAATGCTAATGATTTAGCGAAACAACAGGTTTTGGTGGAAGTAATTGAGTCACTTGAAAAATACATACGTGATAATCAAGAAAATCCTCGAATAGTGCCGGCCTCTTTGGTCGTACAAGATCCAACCTTAAATTCCATAATAGCGCAATATAATAGCTTATTAATGCAGCGTTCCAGATTAATGTTGGCAACTACTGCAAATAATCCTATGATTTTGAATATGGACGACCAAATCAGAAATCTGAGAGCTGATTTACTTAATGGTATCGTTTCTGTTAGAATTGGTGCTCAAACTGCCCTTAATGTTATGAAATCCCATATTGCAGTGATGGAAGGACGTATTAGGGAAGTTCCGGAGAAGGAAAGGGTATATTTAGATTATAGTCGTCAACAATCTATCAGGCAAGAATTGTACTTATTCTTATTACAAAAGAGAGAAGAGACAGCAATTTCGAAATCATCAACAATCGCTAATGCCAGAATTATAGATTCTGCCAGAGCAAATACAAGTCCTACAAAACCTAAACGACCATTGACTATCGGTTTTGCTTTTGTCTTTGGATTAATATTACCTTATTTAATAGTTTTTCTTAAAGAACTTTTAAATTCAAAAATTTTAAGCAAACGAGATATCGAAGTAAATACTACTGTTCCGATTGTAGGAGAGATTGGTCACAGCAATGAAGAAAATACTATTGTAATATCCAGGACTTCAAGAACGATTGTAGCTGAACAGTTTAGAGCATTAAGGACTAATTTGCAATATTTATTAGTTGATAAAGGTGAAAAGGTCATACTTGTAACTTCAACTGAAAGCGGGGAGGGTAAATCCTTTATTTCGGCTAATTTAGCTGTTACATTTGCTATTACCGGAAAAAAAGTCTTACTGATAGAAATGGATTTAAGGAAACCAAAAGTAGCATCTACAGTTGGATTGCAGTACACCTTAGGTTACAGTAACTATGCTATTGGAAATGCTACAATTGATGAGATTATATACCCATCTGGTATCGATTCTAATTTATATATTCTTCCAGCAGGTCCAATTCCACCCAATCCTACCGAATTGTTAATGAATGCTGTTACAAGTACGCTTTTTACAGAGTTAAGAGAGCGGTTCGATTATATAATTGTTGATACTACTCCAAATCTTGTAACTGATCCTCAAGTTTTGAGTGGGTATGTTGATGTTACTTTATATTTAGTAAGACTTAATTTTACCAAGAAAAATCAACTTAATGTTCCTAATAATCTTCAGCAAGACAATAGAATGCCAAAACTAAATATTATAGTTAATGATATTACTGCAAAAAGATATGGGGGGGGCTATTATGGTTATGGCTATGGTTACGGCTATGGTTATGGCTATGGTTATGGCTATGGATCATATGGCATTGATGATTCTAATACTAAAAGGCGTAGCATTTTCAAAAGAAGAAAAAAAAGCAAAAAATCAAACCAATAATCAATTTTAACCAAAATCACAAATGAACCATAAGATTGCCGTTATCGGACTGGGATATGTTGGGCTCCCATTAGCGCTTGAGTTTGCAAAAAAATACTCTGTTGTCGGTTTCGATATAAACCAGCAAAGAATTGACGAATTGTCAAGAGGTTATGACCGTACGCTCGAAGCTGATGAGGCTGAATTAAAGTCATTAATAAGTAATGCTTCCAATCCTTTCAGATTTTCAGCCGATATCGAAGGCATTAGAGATTGCAATATTTATATTGTAACAGTACCTACTCCTATTAATGAATACAAAAGCCCTGATTTGATGCCTTTGAAGAAGGCTTCGGAAATGATTGGTAAAATACTTTCAAAAGGAGACATTGTTATTTATGAAAGCACTGTATATCCCGGCTGTACAGAGGAAGATTGTGTACCTGTTTTGGAAAAGTTCAGTGGTATGGCGTATAATAAAGATTTCTTCTGTGGTTATTCTCCAGAAAGAATAAATCCCGGTGACAAAGTAAATACGCTTACCAAAATAAAAAAAGTAACATCTGGTTCAACACCTGAAATCGCCAAGGTAGTAAATGAGTTATATGCTTCTATAATTACTGCAGGTACCCATCTGGCTCCTTCCATGAAAGTTGCAGAGGCAAGTAAAGCTATTGAAAATGCGCAGAGAGATATCAATATTTCTTTTGTAAATGAATTAGCGCTCATTTTTGATCGTATCGGTATTGATACCAATGATGTGATTGATGCAGCAGCTACGAAATGGAATTTCCTTAGATATAAACCAGGTCTGGTAGGTGGGCATTGTATAGGAGTTGATCCTTATTATCTGGCGCATAAGGCAGAATCTTTAGGATACCACCCTCAGGTTATTCTTTCGGGGCGTAGGGTGAATGATAATATGGGAATGTTCGTTGCCAATAAAGTTGTAAAACTGCTTATTAGTAAAGGACATAAAGTAGCAGGTGCTAAAACATTATTGTTAGGCTTCACTTTTAAAGAAAATTGTCCGGATATCCGCAATTCCAGAGTAATTGATATTTACAAAGAATTGGTTCAAATGAGCCTGGATGTAGATGTTTATGATCCTAATGCTGATAAGCATGAAGTAATGGAAGAGTATGGTGTTCAATTAATAGATGCTATTGAATCCAAATACGATGCGATTATTTTAGCTGTTTCTCATGATCAGTTTTTGACTTATGATTTCAATGAGCTAAAGAAAGGAGAAGATAGTATTATTTATGACATTAAATCTTGTTTGGATCGAAACCTGGTAGACGCAAGATTGTAAGGTTATGAATATTCTGATGTTGGACCTTGTAGGTCAATATAATAAGATCAAAGCACAGGTGGATGCAGGTATTCAGAAGGTTATTGCTTCTGCAGCTTTTGTTAATGGGCCACAGGTAAAAGAGTTTGCGTCGCAGTTAGGCGCTTATCTTAGTGTGAAAAATGTTATTCCTTGTGCCAATGGAACCGATGCATTGCAAATTGCTCTAATGGCATTGGATTTACAGCCTGGAGATGAGATAATTGTACCCTGTTTTACATATGCTGCAACTACGGAAGTCATAGCACTATTAAAGTTGCAACCGGTAATGGTAGAAGTGGACGCGGATACATTTAACATAACGGCAGAATTAGTTGAAGCGGCTATTACACCAAAAACAAAAGCAATTGTTCCGGTGCATTTATATGGTCAATGCGTGGATATGGGGCCTTTATTAAAACTTGCTGAAAAGTATAATTTATATGTAATTGAAGATGCGGCTCAGGCTTTAGGTGCTGAATATACTTTTTCTGATGGCAGAATAGCAAAAGCCGGAACAATGGGTGATATTGGTTGTACTTCCTTTTTCCCTTCAAAGAATTTAGGTTGTTATGGAGATGGTGGTGCTTTGTTTACCAATAATGAAACATTGGCTGAAAAAATTAAAATGATAGCCAATCATGGTCAGCAAAAAAAATATTACCATGAAATAGTGGGCGTCAACTCACGATTGGATACAATACAGGCAGCAATTTTAGGGATAAAATTACAATATCTTGATGATTATGCGCGCACCAGAAATGTTGTAGCAGAGACATACGATAAGGCATTCAAAGAACTCGAATGGCTGGAAACACCTGCCCGTGTTATGAATTCTGATCATGTTTTTCATCAATATACATTAAAGTTGAAAAATGCATCAGACAGAGATTTGCTAAAATCACACCTTGAAATGGCAGGAATACCTTCTATGATTTATTATCCGTTGCCGCTTCATTTGCAACCGGCGTTCAAACAGGAAGGTTTAGAAAAAGGAGCATTTCCTGTATCTGAAGATCTTTGTACCAAGGTTTTATCCTTGCCTGTTCATACCGAAATGACGGATGAGCAATTAACTTATATCATTGATACATTGAATAGCTTTAAAAAAGGAAACTAACCCCATGGATTATTTTGTACATGAAACCGCTGTTATCGATGACGGATGCAATATAAAAGCCGGGGCTAAAATATGGCACTTTTGTCATATAATGCCAGGCTGTACTATTAACGAAGGTTGTAATATCGGACAAAATTGTGTCGTATTTCCAAACGTAGTTCTTGGGAAAAATGTAAAAGTGCAAAACAATGTATCTATTTACGAAGGTGTTATTTGTGAAGATGATGTATTCCTTGGTCCTTCTATGGTATTTACAAATGTTACTAACCCTCGGAGTGGCGTTAACCGCAGAGGGCAATATAGTCGTACCAAGGTAGGCAAAGGTGCAAGCATTGGCGCAAATGCTACTATCGTTTGTGGACATGACATTGGTCAATATGCGTTCATTGGTGCCGGAGCAGTAGTCACAAAAACAGTCCCCGACTATGCATTGGTGGTGGGCAACCCCGCAAAACAAATAGGCTGGATGAGTGAATACGGGCATCGGCTTGAATTTAACTCTGAAGGAATCGCAACATGTAAAGAATCGGGACAGGAATACCGTTTTACTGAAAATAAAGCGGTGATAAGAATAAAATAAACTGAATACCAATAACAAAACCAAAATTGCTTCATTATGGATACGTTGACTTTAATTCCTGAGGTTAAGAAAGGAATACGGATTCCGGATGCACTAACCAATAAAATAAGATATGCCGTTATCGGTTGCGGTCATATAGGAAAGCGCCATGCTGAAATGATAAGCCGCAATGCGGAAAGCGAATTAGTCGCCTTAATTGATGTAAAACCAAAAGAAAACCTGGCAATCGAAATTTTTGACGTACCATTTTTCAATTCTTTGGATGCATTTTTGGCATCAGGTATAGCGTGCGACATCGTGAACATTGCTTCTCCGAATGGTTTTCATGCAGAACAGGCATTAAAAGTATTAGATGCCAAAATGCATGTTGTGGTGGAAAAGCCTATGGCATTGAACCGTCAGGATGCTGAAAAAGTTATTTTTAAAGCTTTACAGGTACATCGTCAGGTTTTTGCAGTTATGCAGAACCGTTATTCACCACCTTCAGTCTGGATTAAAGAACTTATTGAAACAGGTAAATTGGGTGAAATATATATGGTGCAGTTAAATTGCTATTGGAATAGGGATGACAGATATTATAAGTCCGACTCATGGCACGGTAAGGCTGATTTGGACGGAGGCACACTGTTTACCCAGTTTTCGCACTTTATCGATATCATGTATTGGCTTTTTGGTGATATTAAGAATGTACAAGGTAAGTTTAATGATTTCAATCATAGTAATCTGACAGATTTTGAAGATAGTGGTTTTGTGAACTTTGACTTTGTAGATGGTGGAATGGGTAGTCTGAACTACTCTACATCAGTATGGAATACGAATCTTGAAAGCTCTATGACTATTATTGCGGAAAATGGTTCTGTAAAGATTGGAGGACAATATATGGATAAGGTGGAATATTGTCATGTCAGGGATTATGAAATGCCGAAACTTGCGCCTACAAATCCAGGTAATGATTATGGCGCCTATAAAGGTTCAGCAGCCAACCATCATTATGTTATTGAAAATGTCGCGGATGTTTTAAAGGGAAGGGGAGCAATATCTACCAATGCCTTGGAAGGATTGAAAGTGGTTGATATTATTGAGAAGATTTATAGTTTAAGATACTAATTGAAGCATTGAATCTTTACATATGCACGTATAGGTATGTGTATATGCTAACTGAATTAAATATCAAAATGAGCATTAAAAAGAAGGCCATATCCGGCCTTATTTGGACATTTACACAGCAAGTCAGTGTCCAGGGCATAAATGTAATTACAGGTTTAATACTTGCGCGTATATTAATGCCCGCCGAGTTTGGGCTAATTGGAATGTTAACTATTTTTATGGCCGTGGGAAATAGCCTGATGGATAGCGGAATGACATCTTCTCTGATTCGAAAATCTGATGCTGACCAGAAGGACTATTCTACAGTTTTTATGGTCAATATTATATTTAGCATTTTGTTGTATGTAATACTTTTCTTTTGTGCACCTTTGATAGCTTTATTCTTTAAGCAACCAGCGTTAACGTCTATAATGAGGGTTTATACTATAACCTTCATTATAACAGCTTTTGTGGGTGTGCAAACTACCAAATTGACGAAAGAAATGCGCTTTAAAGTTCAGATGTATATGCAATTGCCATCAGTTATTTTAGGAGGGATTGTAGGCATTTTTCTTGCGAAAAATGGATATGGAGTTTGGAGCCTGGTTTGGATGACAATAGTTCAATCCTTTTTATTTGCTTTGCAGCATTGGATTTTTGCAGGGTGGGTGCCTGATTTGAAAATTGATAAAGCATGTTTAAAATATCATCTTAATTTCGGCTATAAACTAACTTTTTCCGGGCTTTTAGATACTTTTTACAGCAATATTTATAATGTAATTATCGGACGTTTTTTTAATGCTTCTGAGCTTGGTTATTTTACAAGAGCGCAAAGTTTGCAAATGCTACCTGTAAGTAATATGTCACGTGCTTTGGAAAAAGTAACATATCCTATGTTTTCTGCAATAAAGGATGAAGGAAAATTGAAGAAGGCCTATCAAATGTTAATGCATCAGGTGATTTTTTGGATTGCTCCTTTAATGGTTCTACTGATAATTATTGCCAAGCCGTTATTTATTTTATTACTTACAAAAAAATGGTTACCATCTGTTCCTTTTTTTCAGCTTTTATGTATTAATGGTATCTTGTATCCATTCCATTCCTATAATCTCAATATTTTAAAAGTAAAGGGTAGATCAGATTTATTCTTGAGACTTGAAATTGTGAAGAAGCTTTTCATTACTGTTGGAATATTTTTTGCTGTATTTTGGGGTATTTATGCTTTATTAATTCTTCAGGTTATTACATCTATTTTTGCATTTGTGGTTAACACATGGTATAGTGGTAAATTTATTGACTACTCCGGTTGGGAGCAATTGAAAGAAATTGGGCCTACAATAATAATAGCCGGTATAATTGGAGCAATAGTTACACTTATAAATACATACTTATTTGTGCCCATGCATTTATCAAATCTGATAACAGTCCTAATACTTACAATTTTATACTATGCACTATTTTTTTTATATTCTTATTTTAGTAAAATGGCTGCTTTGAATGATTTCAGACAGTTAATACTCAAACGTGCATAATCCAAATTTAGAATGATACCAGTAACCAAACCATATTTACCTCCTAAAGAAGAATATCAGGAATATCTGAACGGCATTTGGCAAAGACAATGGCTTACCAACATGGGGCCGTTAGCAAATGATTTAGAACTCAGGTTGAAGGATTATCTAAATGTTCAACACTTACTTTTTGTGACTAATGGTACAATTGCTTTACAAATGGCAATAAAAGCTTTAGGTTTGAAAGGTGAGATTATTACAACCCCATTCTCTTTTGTTGCTACAACAAGTTGTATTGTATGGGAAGGCTGTCAACCGGTCTTTGTTGACATAGATAAAGATTCATTAAACATAGATCCATCAAAAATTGAAGCTGCTATAACTAATAAAACCAGTGCCATTTTAGCTACTCATGTTTATGGTAACCCCTGCGATGTTCTTGCTATAGAGGAAATTGCAAAAAAATATAACCTAAAAGTGATTTACGATGCAGCACATGCCTTTGGTGTTAAAATTCATGGTAAATCCATATTTGAATATGGTGATATTTCTACATGTAGCCTTCACGCAACAAAGTTATATCATTCTGGTGAAGGCGGGCTCATAATTACAAAATGCCCTGAATTATTAAAAAAGTTAGCTTTTATAAGAAACTTTGGTTTTAATGGGCCAGAGTCATTTGCTGAACTGGGAATTAATGGGAAGAATTCAGAATTCCATGCGGCTATGGGACTTGTAAATCTCGCACATATAAATGAGATTAATGATAAAAGGAAATTACTCACTGAATACTATAATTCTAAGTTAAAAGCATTTCAAGCAAGAATACCTACTTGGCACAAATATGCAACATTGAACTATGCTTATTATCCTTTAGTATTTAATGACGAAACTTTAATGTTAAAGTGTATAAAACATCTTAATTCAATGGAGGTTTTTACTCGGAGATATTTTTATCCTTCTTTAGCTGATTCATTGCCATTTATTGAACCTAAACCATTGGAAATTACAGACTTGATATCGAAGCGTGTTCTTTGTCTTCCACTATATTATGATTTGTCAATTGAGGAAGTTGATTTAATCTGCCGCTTACTTTTGAGAGTTCAAAATAATTAATTTTAAAATTTTCATATTGACTATTAGAACATTAATGTCAGTGGTGAATTAAGATATATCATTATGAAAATTGCAATAATGCAGCCATATGTCTTTCCGTATATTGGCTATTTTCAATTAATCAAAGAAGTCGATAAATTTATTTTTTATGATGATGTAAATTTTATTAAAAAGGGCTGGATAAACCGAAATCGTATTCTATCGAATGGAACAGATTTTATGTTTACTATACCATTAGAAAATGTAAGCCAATTTTCTAAAATTAAAGATATAGATATAGATACGGTAAATTTTATTGTTTGGAAAAATAAATTTCTTAAAACTATTGAAATAAATTATAAAAAAGCGCCATATTTTGTTGAGGTATTCAAATTAATTTCTGAAGTTATGGACCTTAATGGAAAGTATAGTATTTCTGATTTGGCAATAAAAAGTGTAATTAAAGTTTTGGAATATCTGAAAATTGAAACTCCATTAATTTTAAGTACTACAAAATATGACAATAATCATTTTTCAGGACAACAACGTATTTTAGATATATGTAAATACGAGGGGGCTGACCATTATATTAATCCAATTGGTGGTAAAGAGTTATATGATTCTGATTTTTTTAAAGGAGATAATATTCTAATAAATTTTATCAAAACGAAAGAAATTAAATACAATCAATTTAAACATCCTTTTGTATCAGGATTGAGTGTTATCGATGTTTTAATGTTCAATAATAAATCTGAAATTAATAATCTACTTCTAGAATTTGAATTAATATAATTGTAATGGATATTATTTACAAAAAGGAAACTGCAACCAGATTAGATATTTTGCAGCTTTTAGAACTTAGTTCAGAATATTTCTTTCCACCTTTATATAAAGAAGTAGATATAAAAGAATATGCTGAGAAAATCTTTTCTAAAGCTACCACTTTTGAAGCTTGGCACGATGATATCTTAGTAGGACTAATAGCGGTATATCTGAATGATAATGAAACTAACATTGGTTTTATTACTTCAGTTGTAGTAGCGCCTAAGTTTTTTTCACAAGGAATCGCTGGCAATCTTTTGGAAAATCTATTTGAACATGTTAAACAGATTAACTTTCGATCTATCAAATTGCAAGTTAGTAAAGATAATGAAACTGCCTTTCTTTTATATAAAAAGAAAGGATTTCAAACGGTTGATACAGAAGGATTGAAATATACTATGGAAATAAAATTATAATTTATTTTTGTTTTAAAACTCACTTAATCAATATTAAGTTATAAAATGTCCTCAGTAAGAATAGCCCATATATTTAGTGATGAAAAATTTATTGATTTGCACATAAAGATGTTTAGTGAAAGTAGTTTCATTAATACTTATTTTTATGTAAATAAATTAAATTTATATAAAGGAAATAATACTCCAAAGTTATTGTATTTAACACCGAATTTAAATGAACTATTTAATTTGGCTCGAAAGATTTCTAGTGAATATGATATCTTGTTTGTATATAATTTGAATGTTGAAAAAGCAAAAATTATTAATGCCATTGATTCATCTAGGCTAAAAATAATTTGGAATTTCTATGGAACTGAAATTTATAATATGCCTTCTGTAAGGAGTACATTTTTCAGTTTAAGTACCAAAACAATTTTGGAGAAAAAAATGTCTGAAAGTTTTATTTCTTCACTAAAATTTTCTGTCAAACAAGTTATTAGAGCGTTAAGACGAAAGGAATCAACAAGTGAGTTGATATATAGAGCAATGAAAAGAATTGATTATTTCACCTGGTATAGTGAAGAAGAATATAATTACCTGAATGAACTTTTAAAAAATAGATTGCCTCCATTTTTGAAACTATCTATTAATAATCGTTTAGAGCATATTGTGGCTAAGGAGGAAAAAAAATTAAGATTACTGATTGGCAACTCAAGAAGTCCCTTTAATAATCATATTGATATTTTAACAACGCTTGAGAACAATGCCTTCAACGGAGAAATCAATATTCCATTTAATTATGGATCTGATATAAATTATGCAAATAAATTGAAAGAGTATACAGCGGGTTTAAATATGAATGTTAACTTCCTTGAAACTTTCATGAAGTATGATGATTATATAGATTTTATAAATAGTCATTGTGCTGCTATATATAATTCTTACCGGCAAATGGCGCTTGGAAATATATTGATCGCTATTATGTGTGGATTGAAAGTTTATTTGAGCATTAAAAACCCTCTTTTTTTATGGTTTAAAAATAATAATTTTATAATATTTTCTATTGAAGGTGACTTGGAAGCTGACTTAAAAACATGTAATGTTTTCTTAGATAAGAAAACTGCTTTATGGAACATAAACGCACATAATGTGCTAACTCAGAAAGAACATAATGCAGCTTTTATGTGGACTATTGAGAATATGAATTAACTTCTTCGAGTAATGAAAGTATTGCAAATATCATCTGTATTTCCGGTTGAAGATAATCCGATTGATAATCCATACGTGAAAAATTTTTCAGAAAAAATTATAGCGAGGGATTCCTCAATCAAAATAGATATCATAAAACCGCAAGCATTTTTTCCCTCATGGTTGATGACTTTTGTTGCTAATAAAAGTAGTTGGAAAAATAGGCTTAAAATTATAAGTAAAAAATTATATAAAGATAAAAGTTTCAAAGTTCATATATTCCCTTATATTTCAATTGGAAGCATTTCTTTTTTACATTCTTTGTTTTGTTATTTTTATTCCCTTAAAATCGTTTCATTCTTAAAAAGGGAGGCTTTGGACGATTCTGATATTATTCATGCTCATTATTTATTTCCTGATGGTATTCTTGCTTATGCAATAAAGCGTAAACTTGGCATTCCGTATGTTCTGACTTTAAGACAAGAGTCGCGTTTTTTTAAGAACAGGTATTCTCGCTATTTAGCAAGAAAAATTATAACAAGAGCTTATGCAGTATCAACTCAGAGCTTTCAAATGCACGAACATTTAGAAAAGTTGGGATTTAATAGCGTAAAACTTTTGCCTACAGGTATTGACGAACGCTTTTTTGAAGTCAGAGAGCAAATAAAAACAGAAAGTAATAAAATCAGACTTGTTTCAGTTTGCAATTTATTACCAATAAAGAATCTAAAGTCCGTTCTTCTTGCCATATCTGCATTAGAAAACAAAACAAGATTAGAATATACTATATATGGCACAGGACCTTTGGAGAAAGAATTAAAAGAGCAAGCTAATGAGTTACATCTTTCAGAAATTGTAGTGTTCGGGGGGGCGATTCCAAATGGCGAACTACCCGATATCTTGCCTAATTTTGATGTATTTATTCAGCCTAGCTTTAAGGAAACATTTGGATTAAGTTATTTTGAAGCCTTAGCTTGTAATCTCCCGGTAATTATAACTGAAAATACAGGAGCATGGCCCTTAATTAAAGATTTGGGAGTTTCTTGGAAGGTTGACCCTTATAGTATTTCTTCTATTACGTATGTATTAAATGAGATAATAGAAAATAGAGATTTGGTGGCAGAGAAAGCAAAAATGTGTTTGTATGCCGCTAAAATTGCTTCATGGGAAAATTATTGTAATTACTTTTTAGAAAAATATAAGGCAGCTAAATGACAGTGAAAGGGGAAAATATTTTATTATTTCAACGAATCATACCTGAATATCGCAAAGCGATATTCAGGTATTTACACAATTCGCTTGGTATAATTGTTTGCTATAGTGATTATACAAAAGATATGAAATCGGTTTCTTTAGATTTCCCATCTGAAAATATTTCTAAAATATATTATGGAAAATCTCAAACAGCCATATTACAAAATCCTTTGCCGAAAATCTTTAAATATAAACCCAAAATTATTATTTCCGAAGGCTCGACCTCTTATGGTACGGTTTGGCTATTAGTATTATTTCGACTTTTTTTTCGGTATAAACTCATTATTTGGTCTCATGGTGTCAAAAGCCACCAGTCCAATGCACCATTTCAGGGATTTTCAGGTAAATTGAGATTATTCTTATTTAATACCGCAGATGCAATATTGTTATACTCTAAAACTCCATTGAAAGTTTTATCAGGAATTGTAAATAACCCTACCAAAATTTTCGTCGCTGAAAATTCTATAGATACAGATGCTATGAATCGTCTTTATCAAAAATTAAATGATAAAGGTAAATATGCAGTAAAAAGCGAACTTGGTTGGAAACATACTTATAATTTAATATTTGTCGGCAGATTATTGAAATCAAAAGGATTGCAACAAATTGTTGAAATTTTCGAGTTATTACCTGTGGATTTTGATACTGCTTTACATATTATTGGAGATGGGCCTGAAATGTCATTTATTAAGGAAAAGGCTATCCACAATAGTAAAATATTTTGTTATGGTGCTTGTTTTAATGATGAACAAATAGGAAAATATTTTTATGCTGCAGATTTGTTACTTATGCCTAAAGCAGTCGGCTTGACTATTGTGCATGCCTTTTCTTTTGGGTGTCCGATTGTGTCTTGTGAAAATGTACCAGGCGACAGTTTATCTCGCCATGGTCCGGAATTTGAATACCTGATAAATAATGTAAATGGTATAATTGTAGAGAACGATTCTATTTTAATAGCTTCGCAAATTGTCGAATTATTAAAAGATACAGAAAGATATGATTTTTTTTCAGAACAAGCTTTAAATATAGAAAAGAAAGTATCAATGGAGAAAATGAGCGAAGGTTTTAAAAATGCAATAAACTATTTAAGCAATAAATAATGAAATATAAAGACCTTAGATATTGGTTTAAGACAAAGAAACTACATGAGAAAATATTTTTATTTTTTATTGTTTTGAGGCCGATTGTAGAACCGTTTTTTTATCTTAAATCTTCTTCTCCACTATTATCTCCGTTATATTGGTTAGGTTTTTTGACGTTTATTGTTTCTATAATTGGCATATTCAAGTCGGCTAAAATAAAATCAAAATTTGATACTCCATTTCAATTTTGGAGCTTTTTAGTAATTGCAAATGTCTTTTTACTATATTTTACTTCAGATATATTAGATTTTATCTTTTTTGGATTAAAGCTTTCTTACCCTGTATTGGTATTTTTTCTCTTGAGGACGATAATTAAATCTCGAATTGATTTATATGGCATATTAACTTTATTTCTTTATGCCAGTATATTATCTATGTTTTGGTTTGTATTCGATATAGCGCATTATGGAAGCAATCTGAGAGATGGAAGTAGTTTCGCAGATATTGTTAATTATGGGTTTTACGCCAATTTTGGTCTCATAATTTTGCTATATTTTAATTTTAAGAAAAAAAGTAAAGAGATAAATTTCATGAATGTGAATTCTAAGATGCTGATTGTAGGATTTATTTTTGCAATACTTTGTATATTGAGCATCAGACACATGGCATCAATAGCAGTCGTTATTTGTGTCAGCTTTATTTTCGTATTTTACCTGTCAAAGAAAAAAGCAGGTGTTGCAGTTGGTTTTATTGTAATCGCTGTTGCCTTTCTTGCCTTATTTGGTAGTACCATATATTCGGAGGTGATTCAACCAAGGATAAATAATGAAATAGAAGTTGCACAAGGAGATAGGGAAGAAAGTCAGGCGTTGCATGGCCGCATGAGTAGATGGGAAGACCGTGCAAATGACTTTGCTGAAGCAGGGTTAGTACCTCAGCTTGTTGGTTATCCGTTTACAATATCTTATTCAAATCACATGATAGGTGTTACGCCACATAATGACTTTCTGAGAATTCTGTTCTTTACAGGAATAATTGGGATAATAATCTATGTTTATTTTATTGGTAGAATTTTTCTCCGTATTAGAGCATTGCCTTTGTCAGAGAAATATTTGGCAACTGCTGCAATGGTAACGTATGTACTATACTCCATTTCAACAGTTCCTACATTTTACCCTGGCTTTAATAATTTTTCTTTTACAATAATTGCTTTTATTTCATTGCCCAAAAAAATACTTAAAAGTGCCTGATAAAAAAATTTTAATTGTTGGGAAGAATCCACCACCATATTTTGGAACTACAGTTTGGTTCCAAAGTTTACAGAATACCTTATGGCCATCTGAATTTGAAATGCTTTGGTTTAATAACAATATCCATTCATCATTTTCTACGTTAGGAAAGCTTGGGTTTAAAAGCATAATTAATAATATCAGGTTATACAATGCCTTTCGGACTTTTATAAAAAAAAATAAACCCGATTTGATATTAATTCCTATGAGCCAGGCTACGTTAGGCTTTATTAAAGATTCAATTTTTATTAAAATTGCAAAAAAAAATGCACCTACGTTACTTATGCTTCATGGGGCAAATTGGATAAATTGGTTAAAAAAATCTTCACTCACCTTAAATAATTATGTCAGAAGTACATTAAAGGATACCATTGGTGCGATTGTCCTTGGAGAAAATTTAAAATATCTTTTTGAAGAATTTTACAAAAAAGATTTAATTTTTTCCGTTCCTAATGGCTTAGATGTAGATTTCATTACTAAAAATAAGTCAGCATCAGATAAGATGGTAATTACCTATTTAGGTAATCTGCAGCCATCCAAAGGTATCAAATCTGTTATTGAAGCTGCTTGTAAGCTTCAGGAAGCCAATATTAATTATCATTTAAAGGTGATCGGACAATGGAGAGATGAAGAGACCAAGGAATATTGTGAATCTTTGGTTAAATCCAATAGTCTTTCTGTTAAATTTTATGGACCACTTTATGATGCTGCAAAATTAGAAGAGCTATATAGTTCTGACATTTTCCTTTTTCCACCCAATATGCCAGAAGGCCATCCAATAGTCTTAATTGAGGCTATGGCTGCCGGTTTGCCAATTATCGCCACAAATCAAGGCGCAATTTCCGAATCGGTTACGAATGGGGAAAATGGTTATATAGTAGAATCTAACAATCCGGTTCAAATTGCTGAGAAGCTGATATATCTTTACGAAAATCCTTTAGTAAGAAAACAAATGGGCTTTAAAAGTCAGGAAAAATATATTGAAGCATTTACTTCTGCTAAAATGATCCAAAATTTCAGTAAGGTTTTTAATCAAATCTTACAAAAAAAATAAAACCATATACCAAACATGGAACAATTAGTACAACAACTTAAATCAGGAAAAATGGAAATATTGGAAGTCCCTTTTCCTGCCTTGGCTCCGGGACAAATTTTGGTTCGAAATCATTATTCTGTTATTAGTGCAGGCACAGAAGGAAAGACAGTTACAGACGCAAGGAAAGGTTATATAGCAAAAGCACGCAGCCGCCAGAAAGAAGTAAAACAGGTTATAGAAATGGTTAAGCTCAATGGCTTAATCTCCACTTATAAATTTGTAATGAACAAATTGGATGCACCTTCTGCTTTGGGTTACAGTACCTCCGGTGAAGTAATAGCAGTTGCCTCTGATGTTACAGAATATAAAGTGGGCGACTATGTTGCATGCGGTGGCGCAAGCGCATCTCACGCAGATGTAATAGCTGTTCCTGTAAATCTGGTCGCCAGGATTCCTGAAAACGTGGAAGTAAAGCAAGCTGCATTTAGCACAATAGCAGCAATTGCTATTCAAGGTATTCGTCAGGCCGATTTAAGATTAGGTGAAAACTGTTTGATAATAGGAATGGGGTTGATCGGACAACTCACGGCAAAGATTTTAAGCGCCTCAGGTGTAAGAACTATAGGCGTTGATGTTTCCGATATTCAAATTAAGCAGGCTATAGACAGTGGTATTGAAAACGTTTTTAATCGAAATACGCCTGGCATCGAAGATATTATTGCAAAGTTCAGTAATGGCTATGGAGTAGATGCTATTATTATAACGGCAGGTACTTCATCTTTGGATCCTGTTGAGCTTGCAGGTAAGGCAGCCCGTAAAAAGGCTAAAGTTGTGATTGTCGGGGCTGTTCCTACTGGTTTTGATAGGGTAAATTATTACAAAAAAGAACTGGATCTGAGGATGTCAATGTCTTATGGGCCGGGCCGTGGTGATATTAACTATGAAGAAAAGGGACAGGATTATCCTATTGGTTATGTGCGCTGGACAGAGAAAAGAAACATGCTAAGTTTCTTGGATTTATTGGCAGCTGGAAAATTGGACATCAGTAATTTCATTTCGCATTCCTACAATTTGGAAAATGCTCCTGATGCCTATGATATGATTTTATCCAAAAATGAACCATTTAATGGCATTGTGATAGAATATGATAAAGGTAGGGAAATTAAAAAGAGGATTGAGCTTAGGCAAACTGTAGTGAACCCTGCAGAACCGAACGTAGGAATGATTGGCGCAGGTAATTTCGCGCAAGGCACCCTTATGCCGCAAATGAAGGGAAGATGCAATTTTATAGGTATTGCAACAGCTCGCGGAAATATGTCAAAATATACGGGAACGAAATATGACTTTAGTTACTGCGCAGAATCTGCCGAAGAATTATTTCAGGACGTAAAAATCAATACGATTTTTATAACGACAAGGCATAATTCTCATGCAGAATATGTTATTAAAGCTATTGAAAGCGGCAAACATGTTTTTGTCGAAAAGCCTTTGGCAATGAATGAACAAGAGCTGGAAGCAATAAAGGAAGCTCATGATAGTGCAACAAAGGCAGGCAAAAACATATTTGTTATGGTTGGATTCAATAGACGTTTTGCGCCGGCAATCCTATCAGTCCGGAAGATGTTTGTTAAAGAGCAGGCAAAGTCTATAAATATAAGAGTCAATTCAGGTGTTATGCCGGCCGATCATTGGGTAAATGATCCTGAAATTGGCGGAGGTCGTATTATTGGAGAAGGATGTCATTTTATTGATCTGGCTATGTTTCTCGCAGGAGCTGAAATTACATCAGTATCGGCTGTTGCCATGATTGATCCAAACGGATTAAACAATACAGTGGTTGTAAACATGGAATTTGAAAATGGTAGTGTTGCTTCGGTTAATTACTTTGCAAATGGTAGTAAGGCTCTTTCAAAAGAGCTTATAGAAGTATTCTGTGGTGGAACAGTTGTCAAAATTGACGATTTCAAGACAATGACGGTTTATAACAAAGCTGAAAAAACAACCAAATACAAAGGTCAGGATAAAGGTCATGCAAATGAAGTACATGCTTTTCTGGATGCGATTAAGAACGGCTCACCACAGCCTATACCCTTTGAAGAATGTATGCTAAGTTCATTGGCAACCATTAAAATATTGCAAAGTATTAAAGAGAACAGGAAAATACAAATGAAATGACATCATTAGAAAGTGCAGTATTTAAACTGAAATCTTTTATTGAAAAAGAAGAATACAAAGGACATGATCCGTATGATGCCCTTAAATCTCCGTTTTTTAGGTTGCCCGGTTTAAAATCATCAAAATTAATAAGATTCGGAGCACAACAGTTCTTAAAGAGAATTCCCGTTAACCTTAGACCAATTCTTTTGGTGCCTAAAGGCAACAACCCCGTAACAATAGGTCTGTGTATACAGGCCTATGCATATCTGATAATGTCGAACCCGCAGGTGAAAGCGGAACTTATCGGAAAGATTGAATATTTATTGTCAGAACTTGAATTGCTGATTCCTGAAGGTTTTTCCGGAGCTTGTTGGGGATACGACTTTGATTGGGAAGCACGCAGGGCAAACATTCCTGCCTACCAGCCTACAGTAGTTGCAACCGGGATCATTACAAATGGATTATTTGAATGCTGGAAGATAACAGGCATTCAAAAATGTGCAGATTTGGTTGTTAGTTCTTCTCAGTTTGTACTGAGGGATTTAAACAGAACGGAAGGAGAACATGGCTTTTGCTATTCTTATTCCCCTTTTGATAAACAAGTTGTTTTAAATGCCTCGATGAAAGGTGTGAGAATTCTGGCGCAGACTTTTGCAATTAATAAGGATAAATCACTCCTTAATCATGCATTACCAGCTGTTGCATTTGTTTTGAATTTTCAGCAGCCTAATGGAGCTTTTAATTATTCAGATAAAGGTAACTGGGTAGATAATTATCATACAGGCTACGTTTTAGATTGTTTGGATGAGTTTATTACTCACTTTGATACATCCTCATACAACGAGCAGTTAAGAAAAGGTTTTGATTATTATAAAAATACCTTTTTTTCCGGTAATGGAAGACCCTACTTTTATTCTCATAAGCATTATCCTGTTGATTGTACAGCCGCAGGGCAATCACTGCTTACTTTATCTCGTTTTGGGGAAAAAGATAAGGCTATGTTAGTGGCTGATTGGATGGTGAAAAATATGCAGGCTCCAAATGGAGGATTCTATTTTAGGAAATTTAAAAACTACATTATTAAAACTTCATTTATGAGGTGGTCAAATGCCTGGATGTTCGCAGGAATGGCATATGCATTATCGAATAGAAATAATAATTAAATGAATATACTTTTTCACCTCGGGCATCCGGCTCATTTTCATCTTTTCAAAAATGTAATCTTTAATCTTCGTTCACGTGGTGATAAAGTATTGGTAGTAATAAAGAAAAAAGATGTCTTGGAAGAGCTGTTGAAAGCAACGGACATAGAATATCTGAACATATTGCCGGATGGTAGAAAAGATGGCAAGCTACACGTTGCCATAGGACAGTTGAAGCAGGATTTGAAATTATGGCAAGTTTGTTTGAAATTTAAGCCGGACCTTTTAGCAGGCACCTCTGTTGCCATTTCTCATGTTGGCAAATTTTTAGGCATCCCCTCCATTAATGTCAATGAAGATGATGCGGAGATTGTCCCGCTTTATGCAAAGTTGGCTTATCCTTGGGCAACGCGCATCATTGCTCCGGAAGTATGTTCCGTAGGTAAATGGGAGAATAAAAAAGTGCCATATAAAGGTTATCATGAATTGGCTTACCTACACCCCAATCATTTTACACCTTCCGAAGAAATAGCTTCAAAATATTTAAATACAAAGGAAAAGTACTTCATTCTTCGCTTTGCTAAATTGACGGCACATCATGATGATGGAATCAAAGGAATTACCAACACAATCGCTTTAAAAATAATTGATATTTTGTCGAAACATGGCAAAGTGTTTATTACAAGTGAACGTGAATTAGGGCAGGAACTTGAACCATACAGGCTTGCTGTTAAACCTATTGATATGCATCATGTAATGGCCTTTACCGAATTATACATCGGTGATAGCCAGACAATGGCTGCTGAAGCAGGTGTATTAGGAATACCGTTTATAAGATTTAATGATTTTGTAGGTAAAATCAGTTATCTCAAACAATTGGAAGAAAAATATAAACTGGGCTATGGTATCAGGCCTGCTGATGAAGCGGCTATGTATGAAAAAGTTTCAGAAATATTATCACTACCAAATCTCAAAGCTACTTTTCAACAAAGAAGGACCGAAATGCTGAATGATTGTATTGATTTAGCTGAATTCTTAACTGATTATATTATAAACTATTCTTTGCCAAATAAAAAGTAAATAAGTATTCGTACCAAAATGATTAAAATAATATCAGTAGTCGGAGCAAGGCCTAATTTTATGAAAATTGCGCCTTTTATTCATGCAATCAATCGCTATAATGCGATAAATGAAGACAGAATTGAGCATATACTTGTACATACAGGACAGCATTATGACGACCGTATGTCAAAAACATTTTTCGAATCATTGAATATTCCCGACGCAGATATAAACCTGGGAATTGGTTCCGGCACGCATGCCGAACAGGTGGGAAACACAATGATAGCTTTTGAACAAGTATTATTGGAAGAAATGCCAGATTGGGTAGTTGTTTTAGGTGATGTAAATGCTACATTGGCCTGTTCTGTAACCGCCAAAAAGCTTAAAATAAAAGTATGCCATATTGAAGCAGGTTTGCGTTCGATGGATATGGATATGCCGGAAGAAATAAACAGGCTTGTCACAGACAGGCTTTCTGATTTGCTATTGACTCCTGATAAAATGGCCGTGGATAATTTGGTTAAAGAAGGCGTGCAGGCAAAAAATATTGAATTTGTTGGTAATATCATGATTGATACGCTTGAAGAACACAGAGAGCAGGCTTCGAAAATAAAAATAGAAGATATAATCAGGGAAAACAAGATCAACGATACAGAATATCAGGATGCTCTGAAGAAAGAGTTTGCTGTAGTTACTTTACATAGGCCATCTAATGTAGATAATGAAAAAGTGTTTGTTGCATTGGTTAATTTCCTTTTAAATGAAGTGACCACTCAGATGGAAATCGCATGGGCCGTTCATCCAAGAGCCGAAAAGCAATTAAAAGCTTTTGGTTTATGGAATAAGCTGATTTCAAATAAGCGTACCGTTTTATTACATCCTTTGGCATATCATGACATGTTACGCTTGAATATGGGCGCAAAGCTGATGTTAACAGATAGCGGCGGGCTCCAGGAAGAATGCACGGTGCTGGGTACTCCGTGCCTTACAATGCGATGGAATACGGAACGACCGGTTACACTTAAAGAACATGGTGGCCTGAGTGTATTGGTAGGCAATAACATTGACAGGATCAGGAAAGAATTTGAAGTTGTATATAATACACAAACTCAGCCAGTTTTTCCGGAACTATGGGATGGTAAAACAGCTGAAAGATGTTTAAATGCAATATTAAGGTTTGAGATGTAATACGTCAAAACCTTCTAATAAACAAAAATTGTCTTACATTTCTTAGATTTAACATTGTACACAGTTATGTTTCAATTTGTTTATTTTAAATTAACCTAATTTTATTACCTTTGCACGAAATGACAATTACTTCTGACCAAAGTAATTTAAGTAAGCCATAAAATTAACCATAAGATTTTTTTCATCATATACGGCTAACAGGTATATGGATGTAATTAATTTAACCCAATAACCAAACCAAGAAAGTATTATGAAAAATCTAATCAGTTCCCAGGCTGGTTCGGAGGTAAATGAGTATGTATCTTCCTTTGTGGATACAGCCGATGAACAGACGTTTATTGTTTCTACTACAACTGATTTTAACATCCAGAGTCAGGATTCAAAGACTGCGATCATTAACCTGGCAAAGACAAATAATATCAGGAGAATTAATAAATTTTTCGAAACAGTTAATGCCACTTTAGAACAAGACGGTATTTATATTGGCTGTGGTGAAACATTTCATGCTCGCAAACAGCGAAAAAAAATAGGGAAAGTGCCAATAATCGGCTCTTTTTACTTTATGCTTGAATTTGTTTTTTTACGTATGTTCCCGAAAGTAACAGGTTTAAAAAAAATCTATTTTTTCGTAACAAAAGGTAGAGAAAGATTGCTTTCCAAGGCTGAAATCCTCGGTCGTCTGGTAAGTTGCGGATTTGAAATTGTTGACCAACGTAGTATAAACGGATTATTGTATTTTGTAGGTAAAAAAGTTAAGCAACCTGCTTTTGATATGAACCCGAGCTACGGTCTATTGTTCAAAATGCAGCGAATTGGTAAACATGGTAAAATGATTGGCGTTTATAAGTTTCGCACAATGCACCCTTATGCCGAATATTTGCATGATTATGTCTTGAAACAAAATGGTTATGCTGCATCAGGTAAGCCGGCGGATGACTTCAGGTTAACACCCTGGGGTAAGTTTTTCAGGAAATATTGGATTGATGAAATGCCGCAAATAGTGAATGTAATTAAAGGCGAAATGAAATTGGTGGGTATCCGTCCTGTCGGAAGAAGATATTTTGAAGATATTACAGAAGATTTACAAAAATTACGTATTACCCAAAAGCCGGGATGCATTCCTCCGTATGTAGCGCTGAACAGAAGAAGTGATGTAGAAAGCGTGCAGGAAGCAGAGCGTCATTATCTGATTGAGAAAATTGAAAAGCCTCATTTCACAGATACACGTTATTTTGTTAATGCGGTATATAACATTGTAGTTAAAAAGAAAAGAAGCGCTTAGGAAGCAGCAGAGATAATACTAAAAGAAAATAGCAGGTCAATCGGATCTGCTATTTTCTTTTAGTATGCATAACTTTTAATGTTCAGCTAACTAAATGCGGAAATACACATTGTGCGTCAAATTTCAGAATGTAATTGTCTGGTAGTATGATTTTTGAAAGAAGTCCAGGGTCATTATTACGATGAATTTCTATAATGTATTCATATACATTTCCGAAGCCATCAGAATGCTCTGTAATATCATGTTTGAGATTATAATACTCCAACAATGATATGCCTAAAAGCTTAGACATGGTCGGGCCGGGGATGCGCATAGAAGCACTTAAGTTTTCATTATACATGAGATGGATGGTTTGGTTGATGCCAAGATATAAAAATTGCAGGAAAAACAGGTAAAGGAAGTGGCATATAGCCTATTCTTCACCGAATTTTTATTTAAAAAAGAACTGTAAAATGTTATAATGATAATTTTATACGCTGTGTTACATGAATAAAATTGCATGTTTTGGCTTGAAACCCCTATTCTTGTTTTGAAATTCACATTCTGTGAAATAAAATTCCTGTTCTTACACCCGTTACTTACATCAGGCTTGGAACTCCTTCTTACATTTACTATTTTTGTTCCCGCTTATGAATATCATAAAGTAAAACTGCTGAGGAATAAAAAAAATGAAAACCATCATCATCACCGGAGGCGCCGGTTTCATAGGCTCACACGTCGTTCGCCGCTTTGTAAATCAGTATCCAGATTATAAAATTATCAATCTTGATAAGTTGACATATGCAGGCAATCTTGCTAATCTCACGGATATTGAAGATAAAGAGAATTATACATTTGTAAAAGGAGACATTACAGATGCTGCTTTTCTTACTAACTTATTTGCAGAGATTAAGCCTGATGCCGTTATACATCTTGCTGCAGAATCGCATGTAGATCGCTCTATCAGCAATCCGATTGAATTTGTTATGACCAATGTAGTAGGAACGGTAAACCTTTTAAATGCAGCCCGTCATCAATGGAAAGATAACCTGAAAGCGCATCGTTTTTATCATGTAAGTACCGATGAAGTATATGGGGCTTTGGGCGAAGAAGGTATGTTTACCGAAGAAACGGCTTATGATCCCCACAGTCCTTATTCTGCTTCCAAAGCAAGTTCCGACCATTTTGTAAGAGCCTATCAGGATACCTATGGTATGGACTGTGTTATCTCCAATTGTTCCAACAATTACGGCTCCCATCATTTTCCTGAAAAACTGATTCCTCTGGCTATCAATAATATCAAAAACAACAAACCCGTTCCTGTTTATGGTAAAGGTGAAAATGTACGCGACTGGCTTTGGGTAGAAGATCATGCAAGGGCTATCGACACTATTTTTCATAAAGCGGTATCAGGAAAAACATACAACATCGGCGGCCATAATGAATGGAAGAATATTGATCTGATAAGATTGCTGTGTAACATAATGGATAAAAAACTGGGACGGCATGAAGGAACATCCGAACAACTGATTACCTATGTAACAGACAGGGCGGGACATGATTTACGATACGCAATAGATGCTACCGTATTAAAAGAAGAATTGGAATGGTTACCAAGCCTGCAATTTGAAGAGGGGTTGGAAAAAACGGTTGACTGGTATTTGTCTAATGAAGAATGGCTTAATAATGTTACAAGTGGAAGTTATCAGCAATATTATGAAAAACAATATCAATCTTAAATGAAGGCAACAGCGACAAAACTTAAAGATTGCTTCATTATAGAATCTGCAGTTTTTAAGGATAAGAGAGGATTTTTTTTTGAAAGCTTTAATCGTCAGAAATTCGAAGACGCAATCGGACAAAGTGGTGCATTTGTGCAGGATAATATTTCTGTTTCAGGATATGGAGTTATAAGAGGGCTGCATTTTCAGATGGGAGAACATGCACAGGCTAAATTGGTTCAAGTGCTTCAGGGAGCCGTTTTAGATGTAGCAGTTGATTTAAGGGAAAAGTCAGAAACATTCGGACAATATTTTGCAATAGAGCTTTCCGCAGATAATAACCTGCAGTTGTATATTCCAAGAGGATTTGCGCATGGATTTTCTGTTTTAAGTGAAACCGCTATGTTTTCTTATAAGTGTGACAATTTCTATAATAAAGCTTCCGAATCCGGTATCCGTTACGACGATCCCAAATTTAATATAGATTGGAAAATCCCCATGAAAAGTGCTGAAATATCAGAAAAGGATGTCCTGCTTGGAGATTTTCAATCAGCTTATATTTTTAAATAGCCAATAGTCAAAAACACACTATCCCAAACTACAAATCAAAATGAAAGGCATTGTTCTCGCCGGAGGTTCCGGAACCAGATTATATCCCATAACACAAGGTATCAGTAAGCAATTGATGCCTATTTATGATAAACCCATGATTTATTATCCTGTTTCCATTTTAATGATGGCAGGTATCAGGGAAATATTGATTATTACTACTCCCGAAGATCAGGCAGGATTTATAAGATTATTGGGTGACGGTTCTCAATGGGGTTGCAGGGTTGAATATGTGATTCAGGAAGTGCCTAATGGCTTGGCACAGGCGTTTGTATTAGGTGCAGATTTTATTGGTTTCGACAGTGTTGCTTTGGTATTGGGTGATAATATTTTCTACGGCAGTGGCTTAGCTAAATTATTGCAGGAAAACAATAATCCTGAAGGCGGAGTCATCTTTGCTTATCAGGTAAGCGACCCTGAAAGATATGGTGTAGTTGAATTTGATGATAATTTTAAGGCAATTTCAATTGAAGAAAAACCGGCACAACCCAAATCCAGTTATGCAGTGCCCGGATTATATTTCTATGATAACTCGGTAGTAGAAATAGCGAAGAATATTGCGCCTTCTGCACGTGGTGAATACGAAATTACAGATGTAAACAGAGTTTACCTGGAGCAAGGCAAATTAAAAGTAGGGGTTTTAAGTCGTGGTACAGCCTGGTTAGATACCGGCACGCACGATTCTTTAATGCAGGCGAGCCAATTTGTACAAGTTATTGAAAACCGTCAGGGGCTGAAAATAGGTTGTCCTGAAGAAATAGCTTACAGAATGGGTTTTATCGATAAATCACAATTACTGAAACTGGCCGAACCTTTGAAAAAAAGCGGATACGGTATCTATCTCGCACAGATAGCGAAATAATACTGTGTCTGATCATATTCAAACAAATATTATAAAAAGGGCGAACATTCAATTTGATGTTCGCCTTTTGGATTAAAGTAAGGTAAATAAAATAGCCCGGACTATTTATTCTCACGCAATTGATTCCGGAGTTTGGATTGTTCTTCAAGATACTGGTCAAGATTGCCTAATGCCATAGTAAATCCTTCTTTGAACCCTGTTTCAATAATTTTTTCAAGATCGACAAGCTCTTTATACTGTATTACAATATCTACTTGTGTAGTTGTTCTATGTTCGCTAAAAGTGTTGTTCCATAAGGATCGTGGAAAATCCTTGTTTATATTTCCATTTTCATCACAAAAAGCATCTAACCCTGAAAAATACTCAGGAGCTGAAATTTTCTGATAATCGGCTCTGCACCAGTGTGCCACGCCTTCCGGTGAACGCATTGCATAAAGCCAGGTGCCACCTTCTTTAAAGTCCATTGATTTGGTCTGTGCTTTATATGGTTTGGGAGCCCACCATAAGTCCAATAGTTCAGGAGTTGTCCAGGCTGCCCACACTAACTCCTTGTCTGCTGCGAAAGCACGTTTTACTCGGATGCATTTGTTTTCCTTATCTACGGAAAAATCGAAAAGAAGATTACTGTTCATGATTGTTTATTTTTAAAAGTGGATAATATATTTTCAAGTTCATTAAAGCGACTTTCCCAGGTTTTTCTAAACCATTCCAGCCAAATATCAATTTTACTCATTTCTAAGATTTAAATTTATTAAAGAAACCATTCGGTTGCAAATATAAATGCAATTATTCGGTTGCAAAATATTTACTTGCGATTTTTTATTAAATTTTTTCAAGGATAATAATTTTATAGATTGTAGAGCAGGGTTATTCAATGATAATGGCATAAAATATTTTTTGCAAAACTGTCTTTTAGTGTTATTATTGTAGTCAAAATAATGACATTTATAGTGTCAATTTATAAAGACTCTTATTTATAGACCAATGGAAAGAAATATTGTTCATTTAGATCTGGATACATTTTTTGTGTCGGTAGCGAGATTGGAAAATTCAAGTCTTAGGGGCATACCTGTGCTTATAGGTGGTTCTTCCGATCGGGGTGTTGTAGCTTCCTGTAGTTATGAAGCGCGTCAGTTTGGAATTCATAGTGCTATGCCTATGAAACTGGCGCGTCAGCTTTGCCCTGAAGCCCGTTTGGTGCCGGGCGATTACGATTCTTTCGCACGATATTCCAAAATGGTTACTGATATTATTGCTGAAAAAGCACCTATAGTAGAAAAGGCTTCCATAGATGAACATTATCTCGATCTGACCGGCATGGATAAACATTTCGGTTGCTGGAAATGGATGCAGGAATTGAGACAGCATATTATTACGGAAAGTGGGTTGCCCATCTCCTTTGGTCTTTCTGTTAATAAAACTGTTTCAAAAATAGCCACAGGCCAGGCAAAGCCTAATGGGGAAAAACATGTTTTTCGGGGCGGGGAAAAAGAATTTTTAGCGCCCTTGTCTATTCGTAAAATACCAATGATAGGAAGCAGGACCTTTACGCTTTTGCGCAATATGGGCATTGCAAGGATTAGCACATTACAAAAGATGGACCTGGAAGTAATGGCAAGAGTGATGGGTGTAAACGGGGTATCGATATGGAAAAAGGCAAATGGCCTGGATGATTCACCTGTAGTACCTTATAGTGAAAAGAAATCCATCAGTAAGGAACATACTTTTGACAAGGATACGATTGATATGGAATTGTTGAAAAAACACATTGTAACGATGGTCGATGAACTTGCTTTTGAATTACGGAAGGAGCAAAAACTGACTTCCTGCCTGACACTGAAAATCCGCTATTCCAATTTTGAAACATATACCAGGCAAATAAAAATAGACTATACTGCATCAGACAGAACGCTTTCAGAACAAGCCTTAGCCCTATTCCATAAACTGTATTCCAAACGTATGTTGATAAGGCTGATAGGTGTAAAATGCAGTGATTTGGTTACAGGCAGCTATCAGATTGATTTATTTAACGACGCTATTACAGAGTTGAACTTATCGGCAGCAATGGATAATATCAGGACGCGGTTTGGTACAGCCATGATTAAAAAGGCTATGCTTACAGAAAAAAAGGATAAAAGAAAGACTTATAGAGCCGCTACCTTTCGTGTTTGACAAACCCTGTCTGTTAATAATTGGGTTGAACCATTGGCATTAAGCCTTTCGTGCTTCAAAACAATTTGAAACTATTACTACTTCTTGCTTATGCTGCTAAACGTACATAGCTGCCACAGCCTTCGTTACGGTACCATTGCCATCAATGATTTGGTAACGGGATTGCTTGTACGTGGTTATGATACTGCTGTACTTACGGACATTAACAACAGTGCTGCTTCCCTGGCTTTCATCAAAGAATGTCAGGGAAGAGGCATTAACGGGCTTGCCGGCATGGAATTCCGTAATGGAGACGCTTTAGTTTATATCGGTATCGCAAAGAACACTGCAGGATTCAGGCAGTTGAACGAATGGCGTACTTACCATAATGAATATAATATCAAATTGCCTGAAGACGCTCCGGAATA
Organism: Taibaiella lutea; assembly: GCF_008629695.1. Taxonomy (GTDB): domain Bacteria; phylum Bacteroidota; class Bacteroidia; order Chitinophagales; family Chitinophagaceae; genus Taibaiella; species Taibaiella lutea. The sequence continues at coordinate 185,361 of NZ_VWSH01000001.1, read as the reverse complement.
CAATGATGTTTACTGGATTTATCCTTTTGGCAAGAAACAGATAACCGCATTGAAAGAGCAGGAATATATAGGTGTACGCCGTTTTCAACTTAATAAATTGCGGTTAGATACTGCATCGAAAAATAAGTATCTAATCTGGCAACCGGTTTCATTCATCACCCTCAAAGATTATGAACTACATAAGCAGCTCAGGGCCATTGATAACAACCTGCTGGTTTCCCAGCTAAATCCGCAACAGTATGCCGACAACATGGAATCCTTTCCTTCAAAACAGCAACTACTGAATGGATTTAAAGATTTCCCTGAATTGATAAGTAATACGGAAAAATTACTGCGTACCTGTAGCTTTGATTTTACGTTTAATATCAATTATGATTTTTCAACCAACAGAAACAAAAAGACATTTAAAGGAAGCCGGTATGCCGACGAGCAATATATAGAAGAGCTTGCGTTGCAAGGCCTGGAACGACGATATGGTTTACATAATAAACAAGCAAATGAGCGTGTCCGCAGGGAATTGGACATAATCAAAAAACTGAATTTTACGCCTCATTATTTAATTACTAATGATATTTGCAGATTCGCCACTCATAAAGGATTTCATTATGTAGGGCGGGGTAGTGGTGCCAATAGTCTGGTTGCTTATTGCCTGGGCATTACAGATGTTTGCCCTATTGAATTGAATCTGTATTTCGAACGTTTCCTGAATCCTAAAAGAAAATCCCCGCCTGATTTTGATGTCGATTTTTCATGGCGCGACAGGGATGCGATTTATGACCATATTTTCAGAACTTATCCCAATGTGGCTTTACTGGGTGCAACAAGTACTTTTAAAAACCGGAGCATCATCAGGGAATTAGGGAAAATATATGGCCTCCCTAAGAGTGAAATTGATTTAATGGTACATGATCCTGAAGCCATAATGAATAAACACGAAGTAGCGAAAATGATACTTTCGGTTCATGGTCAGATGGAGAAATTTCCCAATCAACGTACGATACATGCAAGTGGCGTATTGATTGCAGAAGAGCCGCTTATCAGCTATTCCGCATTGGATTATCCGCCAAAAGGTATGCCCACCGTTCAATACGACATGTATAATGCCGAAGACATAGGACTGGAGAAGTTTGATATATTAAGCCAGCGTGGATTGGGACACATTAAGGATTGTATTGAACTGGTACGACAAAATAAACAGCAGACAATTGATGTGCATGATGTGAAAAGTTTTTTCAAAAATGAACCTATCAATAATCAGTTAAAGTCTGCCAATACGGTCGGGTGTTTTTATATTGAAAGTCCGGCCATGCGGCAATTGATATCAAAGTTGAATTGCGATAATTACCTGACATTAGTTGCTGCAAGTTCTATCATAAGGCCCGGGGTTGCAAGCAGCGGTATGATGAAAGCCTATATTGAACGGCATAATACGGATCCTGAAGATATTGTTTATCTGCATCCGGTAATGAAAGAACATCTGACAGACACTTATGGCATTATGGTGTATCAGGAAGATGTGATGCGCATCGGACATCATTTTGGAGGCCTTGATCTGGCAGATGCGGACGTATTGCGGAGAATGATGAGTGGTAAAAAACGTGATGCCACTCAGCTAAAAGAGATTGAAGACAAATTTTTTAACCATTGCAAAGGGCAAGGTTATTCTGAATGTACTGCCCTTGAAGTATGGCGGCAGATAGAAAGCTTTGCAGGATTCAGTTTTAATAAAGCGCATTCTGCGTCTTATGCTGTAGAAAGTTATCAGAGTTTATTCCTGAAAACTAATTATCCGATGGAGTTTATGGTATCAGTTATTAATAATCACGGTGGTTTTTATCATAGCAAAGTCTATTTTAATGAAGTGAAAAAAGCAGGTGCCCGGCTGCATACGCCCTGTGTGAATAACAGCAGTTATGCTACTAATATCAAAGATAATAATGTCTATGTAGGCCTGGAACATATTCAAAACCTCGAAACACATTTTGCGCATCTTATACCTGATGAAAGAACACAAAATGGTAATTATACAAGCCTGAGCAATTTATTAATGCGGACCGGTATTGGGTTGGAGCAGCTTGTGATATTGATTCGCAGCGGTGCATTTAATTTTACGGGTATTGATAAAAAGACATTGCTTTGGGAAGCACATTTGCTATTAAGCGGAGCAAAGCAACAAGTAAATACGCTGTCTTTATTCGATCATGATGTCAGGACATTTACATTGCCCGAGCTGGAAACAAACGTAGTAGAAGATATTTATGATGAAATTGAATTATTAGGATTCCCTATATCGGCTTCTATGTTTGATCTCGTAAAGACCACGTTCAGAGGCGATGCCTCTGCCAAAACACTGACTCAGTTTGAAGGTAAAACCATTCGCATCCTTGGCGATTTTGTTGCCGATAAAAAAGTGTGGACCAAACAAAATAAGGTAATGAAATTCGGAACCTTTTTTGATGTAAATGGTGACTTTTTTGATACCATTCATTTTCCGCCTTCACTTAAAGCCTATCCTTTAAACGGATTTGGAGTGTATCTCATACAAGGTAAAGTGGTGTTGGATTTCGGCTATCCTTCCATAGAAGTTGAAAAAGTGGCGAGAGTACCTTTACTGCAGGATCCGAGAAGTGAGTAAAAAATGACTATCCACATAGTAAGGAGAAAAATAAAAGGATATTGATTTATTGATGGGTTATTACTTCCTCTTGAATTATAATTTAGGCAGTATAGCCTTTAAAACATGTGTCTAATTTTAGACAAGATTTGAAATGAGGTTTTATATATTCTACTAAGCTTATTACAATTAATAAAAGAAATTATTCGCTTAACTTACCTATAATTTACTTTCTTTTCATTTGTAAAGTACTCTTCCTAAGAGCAACAACAGGAAATGCCAATTTTAATATATAGCATATGAGTTAATTGAGACACTGGTTCTACATATAATGCCAACGGTTACATTTTAGTTATTATTAAAAGATATTTCGTTTGAAAAATAAAAAAATCAAATGCAGAGATTTATTCGATTTTTTAAAGGGAGAGATATTTTTTAATATATAGTCACATGAAAGTAAAAATAGAGCTTGACGAAAAAACAATTGTTGAAATGGATGATAGGGAAATTATCAGCAGTTTAACATTGAATGTACGTGACGTTAATCAGTTGATTTATGAGTTAGAATCTAAAGTTAATTCTCTTTATCTCTACAAATCTGGAATTAGAATGGGAAAGAAAAACATAACAGACCATATTACATATGATGGCGTTTATACACGTCATGGAAATATATGTGGGGATGATTAATTAATTAATGGGTGGAGTTGGTTCGAGATTTCGGGCTAAGTAAGTACCTCTGCCTGTAACTAAAATTGAATAATGATTATCTATTATAGCTTTATAACGAGTAAAATATTCAAATAAATTCATTATTGCATTTTTAGCATAGTCTGCTACGTCTTCACAATTTGTATTGTAAGAAATAAAATATTCAGCATCAGGTAATCGTAAGCTTCCGTTTTCAATGGTTCTTTTAAAATTTAACTCTTCCATTTCTTTGTGTAGGGCGGTGTATATTCGATTATCTTTTGAATCTTCTTCATTTATATTTCGAAGTACTATTCTTACTGTAAAGTGAAATGGTGGAGTGAGAGTAACTGTTTTGGATTCAAATGGATTGTCAGTTGTCATTGTTTATTTTTTAACAGCAAACATAATAAATAAGAAATTTTAATTCTTATTTATACAAAATAAAATTTTAGAAAATAAATTTTTTTAGTAAAAATATTTGGCGTAAATGGGTCAAATCTGTATCTTTGTAAAAAATCTCCCTTATTTGTCCACAATCTTACCTTCACTGTACTTAGTACATAAAGACCTTACAGACAAATTATACAAAGTATCTGATCTCATAATTCACTATGGTGGATCAGTACCGATGGACACTCAGAGTCCACCTAAACGACAGAGTGTAATCACTCCTGTTACTCTTCCCAAAACCAATACAATTCCTTTACAGTCAACTGAAGAATATCCAAAGCGTGGCACTTGGGCTGATAAGCTATTGTATGCTTTAAACCAAATCGGCAGACCAGCAATAGTCAATGAGATAGCTGATTTTATAATGAAGGAAGAAGCGTTTGATAGTGTTAAGTTCGTTATCAAAACAATATCTCAGTATGCAAGCAATCTTGGAATCGCTGGAGAGATTGGTGTAGATTCTTCTGGATATAGGAACAAGTACTTCTTGAAATCCTAAAAATATTTTTGGCAATAAAACAACCTATCAATGATGGGGTACGATTCTTATTGTCTTTACGATAGTCAATTTATTTTCTAACCTTTTAAAACTAAATTTCTCTATGGGTAAAGTTACCAAGAACGAGTACACGCTTGATGAATTATTAAGGGATTATCCAGATGATGATGCTTGCTTGGAAAAGATATTCCAAATGACATATGGTAGAATGGAAGTTTGTCCTAAGTGTAAATGCAAATTGGACTATATTAGAGTAAAGGGTCGTAGAGCATATCAGTGTAGAAAATATAAATGCTATAATCAAGTATATCCCACAGTAGGTACACCATTTGAGAAAACTCGAATTTCACTCAAAAGTTGGTTCCATGCAATCTTCGCATTTACGATTTCTAAAAATGGTATTAGTGCCCATGAGGTTGCCCGTATGATTAAGGTCAGTGAAAAGACGGGACTACGTATTTTAAAGCAGATCAGAATCTTCCTTGTTAACGATGAAAGCCCGATGGATGGTTTTATTCAAATTGACGAAACTTTTGTAGGCGGTAAGAATAAGAACAGACATGCGGACAAAAAAGCAAAGAAAAGTCAAGGTCGGGCTTATGTTGACAAAATACCTGTACTTGGCATGATAGATATGACCAGTGGTCGAGCTATTGCAAAAGTAATTCCAGATGTTAAAGGCACTACATTAAAAACTGTATTATTAGATCATATAAAGACTGGAAGCACCATTCTGACTGATGAGTATAGGGGGTATAAAATTTTAGAACGATATTACAATCGTGAAATGTGTAATCATAGAAAGAAACAATATGTTTCAGAAAGTAACGCAAGTACGAATGCGGTAGAAAACCTATGGAGTTGCCTAAAAAGAACTCTCAACGGAAGCTATATAAGTGTTAAAAAGAAATACTTATTTTTATACTTGAAAGAAGCCATCTTTAAATATAATTTTCGCTATAGCTCCAATATGTTCAATGACTTACTTAATTCTCTTTTTTCTTGATTTGAAATGAACGGTTGTCCATTAGTTCTTCAAAATTATTATCTTGTTGATCTCAAGTGACCATATATGGAACATGTATTTTTAGACACAAGTGTATTCATTAAAGAAAATTATCTTGAAGGAACTCGTATCAAGGAGTTATTAAGATTATCTAAAGAATTATTTTTAAAAATCGTAGTCCCGGAAATAGTTATAGCTGAAGTTAAAAACAACTTTAAAAAAAGTTTACAAGAAGTCAATGATAAAATTGGTATTTTAAAGAAAGGCGAAGGTAAGTATCTAAAGAATCTTCCTCTGTATTTTGATTCATTAAAAGATTACAATTTATTTCAAGTTTGTACTGAATTTGATGAAAAATTTGACATAGCATTAGTAGAAGCAAAAGCAATCATTATACCATATAAATTGATGAATGTTCAACCTGTATTTGAAAAGTATTTTAACGGAGATTATCCATTTAAAGGAAAGAATAAAAAAGTAGAGTTTCCTGATGCCATTATATTACAAATGCTTGAAGAGTGGTGCATAGAAACTAAGACTGAATGCACGATATTCTCGATGGATCACGATCTTCAAAATTATAAACATGGCACATTTAAGACTGTTAATAGTTATGAAGATTATCTTTCTTCAAAGTTGAAAGATATTCATCAGTATCGTAATCGCATAGATTTCTTGGCAAAACTTTATCTTACAGCAAAAGAGAATTGGAGTGTGAGAATTCTTGACTGGGTTGAAGCTCAATTGGAAGACACGTCAAATCTTTATGGAGTCGTAAATGGTTTTGACATTTATGATGTTGATGGGATTACCACTGCTCTATTGGATAGTACTTATGAAGTAATTGCGGTTGATGATGAATCAATTACTATTGAAGTCAATGCTTTAGTAGAATACAAAGTGGATATTTTAATTGATGATGAAAACTCAATGTTTTATGATTCAGATGATAAAAGTTATCACTATTTTGAACAATCATATTATGAGTATAGTGATCAAGACTTGATTGAAACAATATTCAAAGTGCATCTAATAAACGAAGAAGATTATGATGAAAACTTTGAATTGATTCAAATAAATAATGACAAGAATTTAGCCTTATATTCAAAATGGGAATGAGCTTCAAGATAGGAGTATCAATTTTCTTTTTTCTTGTCTTTCTGTACAAGAAATTTCAGAAGATTCGCTTCAAATTTTTCTTTGGTAATCTTCTTGGTTTTTAAATCTTCAGACCCTGCTGATGATTTTTTCGGAAGGGAATTTTTCTTCTTTTGCATGACCCAAATATACATCTTATTGATAGATATTTTACTTAGATGATTTACTTATGATTAGATTTTTTCTCAGAATTTTCATGTTCTAAATGCTCATAGTATATGGTGCCTGGTCCTGATATCATTAGAGTAAATTTATTTGACCAACTATTCGGATAAAATTCTTTTAGGGCTTCCTCTATAGCATCTGCTGTTTTACGAAGAATAGACTCTCCTGTATAATTATAAGATAATATAGCATACATGCCTTCTGGCAATTTTATTTCATTATCGTGCTCATCAAAAAAATATTCTCTCAATCCAATTTTATGTAAGTGAGAATAAAGAGAACGATATTCTAATTTTTCATTGTTTTCTAAGTTTATTAATTGCACTCTGATTGCGAAATAACTATTGTTGATTCTCATCGTTATTGTATTTTTTATCTTGAAGACGTGAACCTTAATTAGGCAGCGTTTGGTGTTGTATATTATTTTCGGTTTCTATAGCATCGAGTGTTTTTTGTACGGTTTGTTTCGGAGGAAAAAGTTCGATTTTTTCAATGCTCTTTTTGCAGTCTTTTTCCTTTTCTTCCTGTGTTTTTTGGTTTTCAATTTCATGTTCCATTTCTGGTTCATAAGTCAATATTACAGGACTGGAGTCACCATTGAAATTTTCATACGTTTTTAAATATTTCATACCCTATATATTAAAAAAGCAATCCAAATTTGGATTGCTTTAAAGTCAAAAAGTGACAAGATAATGATATATAGGATGTGCTATTGCTGATGTGAGTGATTCATATCAGCTATATCATTTATCTTATTTAGAATTTTGAAATGATCTTGATATAGAGTAATAAATGCTTGGCAACTTACGCACTCCAATGCATCTAAATTAGTTATCATAGACGGCACAAAAAGCGGTACTAATTTCACTTTTAATGGTTCTTTACAATGAGGACATTTCATTATTTTTATCTTTTAAATATTTGAATATTGACTACCTATTATAATAGAAAATTTTGCCTCTATCAGATTCAGCAATTGTATATTTTGCCCCATTATCATTTTCAAAATAAAGGGTTGTGCCTACAGTAGCGACTGTTTCACGACGGGCACCCGCAGGAAGGTTTCCCGATCCTGAACTATGCTTGTATGTGACTGATTTTTTACTATTGTTTACGAGTGTTATTTTAACTGAAGCCATTTTTTTTATAGTGTTTTTAGGTGAAGAAATGTTTCACAAAGGACGAAAAATGGACCGAAATACTTGTAATTGTAAATAGGAAATTTCCACGATTTTTTGGGGAATGTTCCTATTTCCTACAGGATTTTTATTACTTTGCAACACATTCTTTCTCTTATGAATATATCCGAAAAATTAGCCCCTAAATTGCGCATGCTTAGAGAAGTCCATAATTATACTCAGGACTATGTTGCTTCGATTTTAGATATCAGTCCTAACACATATTCATTAATGGAAAAAGGTCAAGCAACATTTTCCATTGATAGAATTGAAAAGTTAGCGCAGTTGTACAAAATGGATATTGGAGATTTTTTGCGAATAAATGACCAAACGATTATTCATCACATTACTCATAGCAATGGTATATGTTCTGAGAATGTAAATATTCATCATAATGGATTAGCTGATGAAGAAAGACAAATGTATAAAGATACTATTGCACGACTGGAAGAACAGAATAATAAACTCATGATTCTAATTGATAAGCTATCAGATAGATTATCTTAGGGTCAATGTAATAAATCACCTATTTACCCATGGCACAACCAAAAGTATTTGTTAGTTCGACCTGTTACGATCTTTCCCAAGTAAGAGCGGATTTAAATGATTTTATATCTCAAATTGGATACTTGCCAGTATTATCAGAATATTCTTCTTTTCCAATAGACCCCGACAACGACACTCTGGAGAATTGTTTACAAAATGTTCAATCTTGTGATATTTTTATCTTGATACTGGGTGGCAGATATGGATATATTACCGACTCAGGAAAGTCTATAACTAACACTGAATATTTATACGCAAAACAAAACGGCATACCTGTTTATGTCTTTATTTACAAGCCTCTGATTAATATTCTTCCTGTTTGGAAAGATAATAAAAACGGCAATTTTAATAATGTTGTAGATTCAGTTAAAGTGTTTGAATTCTTGGAAGAAATCCGAGAAAAAAATCTCAAATGGTGCTTTGAATTTGAAAAAGCTCAGGATATAGTTCATACGTTACGTATTCAGTTATCTCACTTAACAAAAAGCAATCTTGATTTGAGAAAGAAATACAGGATGCTGGATACACCAAATTTTTATAAACATTTATCTGCAAAAGCTCTTGATATAATTTTGAAGAAAGAGCAATTATGGGAACCTCTTTTCTTTGCTCAAGTCCTAAAAGACGAGCTTGAAAAATTTGAGGATTTAAAACTGGATTTAGAATATAGAATCACAACGTCTTGTAATAGTGCGATCTTAAACCCTGAGGCACTATCAAATTGGATACAAATCAATTTCGAAATAATTTTAAACTTAATTGCCTCTTTGACCAACTTAGTTAATAATGCATTGCAGAAGTATTGGGGAGAGCCAAATCAACCTTCGGATTTAAAAGGGTTATATTATGTGGCATCTTCTATAGCACGTATGTATGGCGAAATTGCGAAATGGTCTATTATGGTTAAATCAACTAAAGTGCACGAAGATTATAAAAATCTGAAAGAAGTACTTTCAGATTTTCCTGCTGTGACATTGAATCAAATTTGGGAATACCCAGATTTTGCAAGTCAAGAAATCAAGCAAGGTATCCAAAAATATAATTCTGACCCAACTCAAAAAGTCGAAATAAAAGCGACCCTTGTTATATCTGCTAATGATGAAAGTGTTGAGAAATTTAATGAGGAGCTGAATAAAATAGAAAGTGCCATATATAGAAACAGAGCATAATTTTTGTTACAAACTTTTATGACAATGGCGACGATTACTACTTTTTTAAAATTCGGTTGTGAAGAAAATATTTATGATTTACTTCATAACGGAACTATCTACATGAACTCTATACAGCACTTTAGATTATTTGAAGATAAGGAATTGCGGGGAGATATATATGAGGGTGCAAGTAGAATAACTAACTGTCTCCCTGGGGAATTTGAGATACCAGAAATAGGTTTTAAAGGTAATTATCTTAACATACATATTCGTGAAGCATTTCCAGAGGTATTAGGTAATATTTACAGTCTATATTGCATTTCATCACATGGTTGGGGTAATCCGCTTGAATTTGAAATCAATCAAAAAGTCAAAGAATTTGGTACACATTGTTTAATGGTTAAAAACAGTGAAAGATTTTTAGAGTTAATAGAAGAAAAACTTACCGAAGCAGGAGTAAAATACAGCCATGGTTTTGTAGATTATTACGATAGAATGAAAATAAGTCGAAAGGTCAATTTATTCGAAAAGCCAATGGAATTTGAATATCAGAAAGAATTTCGATTTTATGTCGAAAGAGAAGCAATTGATCCATTTGTCATAAGTATTGGCAATATGGAGAATATTGCAAAGGTATATTCAACAGATTTTGTCGTAGATGGTTTAAGACTTCAAATGAGATAATAAGGATTGCCCTCTTTTTTCAGGTTATTATAATGTTGATAATGGAAGCTGTAGTAATTTAATCCTCCTATATATCCTGAGTACTTCAATATTAAACAACTGACGCAATACAATAATCTCAAAGCAATAATTGACAATTCATGCGTTCCTGAATCATAGGGTAATCGTCCATGCAAAAAATCGTTACGATGATTAATAGCTTGCAAATCCAATTCGTTTAGTTTAATATTATTTTCGACAAATGGTTTGGTTAGCATATCAGAGTTACTGGGTCGATTAATATTATTGACATAATTGTTCAGCTTGGCAATTGATTCCTCTTGTAAATCTTTAGCATGATGATTAATTATCTTTTTAAGATCGTCTCGTATCTGGCTGGCAAGCTTCTTTTCAGGAATTGGATTGATTGGTTTCTTCTCATACATAAGCTTGCACATAGATTCCAAAGCCACAGAATAAATAGTTGTTTTAATATAATCTTCTTCGGAATTTGCTTTAATAAGTAATAATATTGCTCGTCGATATTGGGTTGATAATATGCACTTTTCAATTATTGTTTTTAAAAACTCCAATCCATTTTTATAAAAAATTGTTGAATGTTCAGTTATTCCGTCATCCAATTTTAAAATCGTACCATACTTGTTTGACTGAATATTTTCCTTATAAATAGAATGACAATAAGGATAAGCTTTGTACGATTCGTTAGGGTGATTTACTAAAGTAAAAATTTCTTTTCCAACAGATATACCCGTTAGATAAGCGATGCATAACAGAACTTCGTTAATAATACAGCTAAATTTCTCGTATTCAATTTGGTCAATACTCTCTACAAACAAGAATTTTTCCTTTAAATTTTCTTTTCCGTAAATATAAAAATGTAATGGTTGTCCAATAATACTTAGCTCAATAAGTCTCATTCCATAGGTTATTTCGCCAACTTTTAAATTATATGCTGGAAAGTGGGAGCCAAGGAAATTCTCATCAGGACATTGAATAATGGCAGTGTACAACTGCTTATCATCGTTTTTTTCATTGGATTTAAGATGTTTGAGCTTGCCTTCAATAATCGTATAACCTTGCGTTGGTTGAATCGATGATGATAGAGAATCGACAGAATCAAAATCACATTTCCATTCAAAGGAAGAATTTTGGAAGATCAATAATAAATTCTTTGCCTTCATGATTAATTCCAAATCGGCTGGTTTAACATTATCATCCACAATTGCAATATGGAAATGAAAATGATTCTCCTCATACCATATTTTTGCTTGTCTCCCATTTAACAATGGGCTATTAGCAAGAACATTATACCAATGTTCTTTCTTACTATATTCATAAGTTGAGATAATAGAATCCAATGTTCTTTGATTTTTCTCTATTGCATGTTGCCAAAGCTTCTTTTCCATAAACGATTCAATATTTTATAAGCGAGAGGATTCTTTCAATAGGCGTGAATATTGAACTTTATTACCCAAATGATCGACACCCTCCATGCCCCTGATAACATCTGTTTTTCCTCTGTAACCAAGTTGAAGAATGTGAACATCCAGAAAGGCAGCTTTTCCTAATGTATGTGCATCTATAAGCGGATGATAATCCATATACTCCCAAACAATTGTGATGTCTTTTCTTAAGCTATTATAGTTAAATGATAGGATTCGTCCCCAAAGGATTACATCGATTGGTGTCATAATTGATATACTGGAGCCTATTATCATTATTTTTATTTCCTCTTCATTTTCAGATTCACTATTAGGATTAGTTCTTATAAATAGCCATTCACCTGAAATACAATTTATGTTGTTAAATTGAACATATCGTTGGTGTTCGCTTTTCATATCTTCCACTTCCAATCTTAGTTGCGGTAGCTTGTTTTTTTCTACAACCAAGTCTTCATTGAGCTTTAATATATGGGTTTTCAATTCCACGTTTTCTTCAACTGTCTTTGAGTCTTCGGTATATATTTGTTGAAGTGTTCTGGCTAAGTCGTCATACTTCTGCTCTTGTCTTACAAACCGATTCATTGGCACATAATAATCTTTCATTATCTCTGTGTTCCAGTTGTTACTTTTCTTTTTTATATAGCTTAAAAAGGCTATAATGAGCATTCTGAATACAGGAAATAAAAACGTGTATAAAACTGCAAAGATTAATGGATGCCAAAAATAATTCCATGTTGATGCATTCCTAAGAATTAAATCAGCATAAGAATTATATCCATCCAACTTTAAATCGCTGAGTCTATACCCAAAAAGTCCGATTGGTATTCGCCAGTTAATAATCAACCAACTGATGATGAATGATCCAAAAATTGGATTATTAAGTCTGTTTTTAAATTCTTTGAAAAATTCTGAAATGTTATCCATGGAATAAAGATAAACATAACATTTTATTCAATATGCTTGAGTTGTGTAAAAGTTATAGATATATTTCATTGCTTATATTCTATTTTTGTAAGGCTCCCAAAAACATATCTATGAAATTCAATAAGATTAAAATAAGTAAGTCAATAACATCGAGTAAAGGGATTGATGAAATTAACCTTCAAAGATTGAGTAACGTAATAGCGCTTGTTGGAAAGAATGGGTCAGGTAAAACAAGGATTTTAAGAATTTTTCAAGAAAATCTACTTAATGATATAAAGATTCAAGACATTTTTGATAAGTCAATCGTAGGTATGCCTAAGCATATACAAAATGAAGTGAGGCAATTAGAACCTTATAAAGATTGGTTTGCATTAAGAGAAAAATTAGAAATACAGAAAAAATATCCCTCAAACACTCAAAATAACATTGAGATTCAATTGTTAAAAAGAAAACCAAATGCGCAAATGCAGACCCATCTTTCTCAACAAGTTCAATCGATGGAAAATGAATTTTTAAAGGGACCAATTACAACTCTAAAACAAATTTATTTAAGAAAGATTGAATATTCCGAAATTCAGAAATTACAAGATGTATTAACAGAAAGAGAAGAAAATGGATCTTTTGAGAATTTAATAGAAAATGTCTCAAATTTAGTACAATATGATGAATTAAAATCTATTAACAAAAGTGCACTAAAATTCTTGGCAAAGCTTCCACATCAATTAACATTTGATTACATGGATTGCATGGGTGAGAAATCTAAATATGAAGAACGAATTTCACACAAACGATTTCTTTCTTTGAAAAAATTCGTTAAAGACTTTTTAAACAAAGAACTTACTTGGGAAAGAAAAAGTTCAACAAATACACTAACTACTACAGGAGTTACTGGTAACTTTGTGGGACAATGGAAGTTTAATGGTCGTGATTTTGATTATACAGACTTTTCTGACGGGGAAAAAGTACTTTTTTCTTATGCTTTACTTTTCTTTTTACTCGATCAAAATCCTAACCTGAATATCAAGGAGTGTATAATTTTGATTGATGAACCTGAGTTACATTTACATCCAGATTCAGAAATAGATTTGATTAATGGATTGCGCCAAGTCATTGGAGAAACTGGACAATTAATTTTTGCAACACATTCAATAAATATTTTGTCAAACTTAAATTATGATGAAATATTTATGGTTAAAGATGGGAAAATTAAACATCCTTCACAAGAAACAATTGGTGAATCATTAGCAGAGTTAATGAGTATCGAAGATCGAGTTAATAAACTGTCAGATTTTTTATCATCCATTGCTACATGGACATTTGTAAATTTCATGACAGAATGTTTTGCTGATCCAGAAGTAATAGAAAGTGCAAGACCTGATGATCCTCAATTAATAGCGCTCAAAAAAGCTATTGCTCAAAGTTCAACGACATCTTCAAATCTTTTACTTGATTTTGGGGCAGGTAAAGGACGCTTATATGAGCATCTTAAATCTGACTCAATTTTTATGAGTAAGGTTACTTATAGTGCTTTGGAGATAGAACCGTTATTCCATGAAAATCTTAAAGGAATGGGAGCGAAAAATGTTTATGGCAAACATTCGGACTTACCCAAAACGCATTTCGATTTTATTCTGTTATGTAACGTTCTACACGAAATACCAATTAAAGAATGGGTAGAAAGCATAAACAGTATTATTGAAGCAATAAATGATAATGGTTTCCTGATAATTATTGAGGCAAAAATATTGACAAAAGGAGAAAGGATAGGTAAAGAAGGATTTATATTGTTAGACTTAGATGAACTTAAGGTATTATTCAATATGGAGAATTTGCCATCTTCAATTGCTGTTAAAGGCAAAGAGCATGTAATTACTTGTGCAGTAATATCAAAAAAACAATTAAACAAAATAAAAATTGAAGATGTTGATAAAACACTTAAAACGTTAGAATTAAATACTTTTAATAAAATACTTAAATTAAGGGATGAGCGTGAAAACACCATAGGCAATGGGAGAAAAAATGCTTTTTTATCTCAGCTTCACATTAATTCCAAAATAGCTCAATTAAGTTTGAAAGATGAAATATAGGATTAAAACCAAAGGGTATTGCAACAACTTGATTTTATCCTTTTTAAGGGTTTTAGAACTATCTCGAATAATTCTAAAACATAGGAAATCACAAAATATTTAAGAGGCTTACAAAACTGAATTATAATGACTGAATGTTTAATAACTTATCATCAATTTAAGAATTTCGTTCAACGAACTATAGAGATAGTTCCCAAGATTTAAGCCATTTAGAACAAATCGCTAATTATGGATGTTTTTCTGATTCCTCCTCGTCCTCTACCACGAAAACTACAATTCGACCCGAAGATGAAATTTCTTATTCACTAATTCAAAATAAAGTTTCACGCTGTACCATACCAATTGCAATGGTCTGTTTTTCTATTATTGATCTATTTGGAAGATGGTTAAATAATCCTCCAAATGATGACTTTGGAATTTCTGCCAAAAATTATTTTAGCCAAATTTCGAATCGAGATGATTTGAAAAATTTCGACACTTATGAAAATTTCAAAGACTGTTACAGACATTGTGTTGTACATTCTTTTTTTGCTCAACTTGGATATGGTTTAGGATATCAAGATTATAATAGAGGAAACCTCTTTACTAATATTGGCAATATCAAATCATTGAATGTAGAATATCTCCTTTATGTAGTTAAGGTTGGAATGGATAGATTAACTGAAATTTTAAAGGATGAACAAAGTGATATTTTTAAACAGCTATTTCTTGGGTATGAATATTGGATTAGAAAAAGAGATTTGTAGATCAATTTACTTTGACTCATCAAAATATATTTAATGCCACCCGTGTCAAAGCAACGTTAATCCAAATTCCTCCTCTTAATATATACCCCATGAAATTTTTACTATTATTTGAAAAATACAAAGAGGATTACGCAAAGAAATCTAAAGAGATTAAAAAGCACAGAAAAGAGAACAAGATCACTGATGAGGAGAAAAAAGCTATAGAAGATTTAAGTGCAAAATATGACCTTGGTTTAAAGCAATCAGACATCGAATAAAATGTGATTTCAAGTGTAGAAAACCTACACTGCTAACCATGACAATAAGATTGCCAACCTTGGCAAGTTTCTAAATGTTTAGATTTGTTTAGGCATTCACATGGTTTAAAGTAAATACTGCCATAATTTATATTGGTTTAAGTTGTGGCTTTACTTTATCGAAAAAATCTTTATAATCATTGTTATGTTCTTTGTTTGTAATTCTGGGAAATCCACAGTTATCAAAACAAATTCTTAAATAATCTATTAAGGTGGTATCATGTTCTTCATTTAACAGACTGGAATCGATACTTGGCTTTTGTGTCAATAGCAATGCGTAAGCCGGACCTCCACTGGTATTATCTTTATGTAAATAATCGGCAGATATTTCCAAAGCAATATAACCATCTTCTTCATAAAACTCCGATAGGTCGTCTAAAAACCCTTCTTGTGTCAATTCTTCCAAAACATCGTCCACACCTGAAATTTGTATTGGATCTGCAAATTGCCAGATGTGTTCTTCATTTATATCAAAATCCCATGAAAAATTACACGATCCTACAATTTTGTAAAACATCTTTAAAGATAGTGGAACAAAGCCAAATGGGCGAACCACTTTATCCAAATCTGCTAATAATACGTCTACATTAGCCAAAGGCTTTATCAAGGCTAAATCTGAATTGTATTCAAAATCGGTTCTAAAAAGATAATGTATATCCTTAAGCTCCTTGTATATGATATTAAGATTATAAGAAACCCGTTGAAATGTTTCAGTTAATACATTTTTAATTTCCGGAAAATTATTAGGTAAAAAAGCATCTGCTCCCATGGCAGAAATATCTTTATAAACCTGTATTGTTTCACCGTTAAGGTATCTATTATAAAGTGTCATAACCTGCAATGAATGGTTTGGAATGTGCGGTTGCTACAACTCCAGGCCCGGCATATTAATTTTAAACAATTCCCAGTAACCAAAGCGGTGTTGCATATACAGTTTGAAAGGGCTTTTTATTTTCTGGATTTCCTTATTTTCCAGAACCGCATCATATTCCAAAATACCTTCCGTATAGCCTGTTGCAGTAGGTTCCTCTCCTTCATGTGTCATATGAAATGATACATCCTGTATTTCATACTTTGCGTTTTCAAAATCAATATAAGCATCAAAAACATGTTGTACACGCAATAAGAACTGTTCCTTGGTTACAGATTCGCCGTCTTTCGAAATCATTTCATCACTGAAAATATAACTATCCTTTTCCATGTTGCGGGAAAACCACATCTCCAGAAAGTCTTCTGCAATGCCTTCTATAGAAAGCGTATGATTGGGGTGAAATTCCTCATAAATAAAATGATGCACCATGTCAGGGATATCGAACTTTTGTGTGCTGTGCTCAAACAATTCTTCGGTAATGAATTTGTATTTTAATCTGGAAGAATAATCTGTTCCGTAATCCACCTCTATCTGATGTGATTCCAATAATTCTACTAACCGTTCCAGTTCTGTTTCTATTTCCTCGTTACTTAATTCCGATTCATTTTTGAAATCTGCAGGTTGACCGATAAGATCAAATATTTTTGTTTCTTCAATGCTATCTAATTGTCTTTCAAACGCAAGTATATTATTCAGGAAAGCATTTTCAACATCAGGCGGTATATTTTCCAATTGCTGTAATTCTGCACCCGTTTCGGCCTGCAGTTTTAAGCGTAATAATTCATTTTCAATTCTTAACTGTTCTTCCGGATCATCGCTGAACTGTTCTTCTTCTTCGTTATGTTCTTTATTATTGTCTTCGTTCATTTTTTCAGTTTTTTTGATATTGCAAAATCACGCATCTTCTGAATCATAGTAAAACTAAACTATTTGGCTGTACAGTGAAATTATTTTTGAATATTTTCTGATAATATCTTCGCAAAAAAAGAGGCTGAAAATTATGCTTTCAACCTCTTTTTCCTTTCTATGTCAAATGAATAAATTAATTCCGTTGCATTTTCCATTTTGAAAGATTGCTGCTTTGCGAAGCAACCTGATGCACCTTTTTACCTTTCTCCCAAAGCACCCCGGCCAAAGCTGCTGCTACGCCTGCTTCTTCTTCATTTTCATGAATAAGGTATTCCGGTTTGAAATATTTCCCGATGAAATTGGTATCAAATTTTCCTTCCATGAAAGCAGGCTGCTTTACGGCCCATTTACCAAAAGCCAAAGTTGTTTGAATACCTTGAATTTTAAATTCATCTACCGCTCTGCATAGTCTGTCGATTGCCTCATTTCTGTCCTTTCCCCAAACTACCAGTTTAGCAATCATCGGATCATAGAAAATCGGAATGTCCATGCCTTGTTCATAACCGTCATCTACACGAACCCCCGGGCCTTGTGGACGAATATAAATATTCAATTTTCCGGTATCAGGCATAAAGTTGTCCATCGGGTCTTCGGCACAAACACGCAGTTCTATTGAGTGGCCGTTTATTTTCAAATCATCTTGCGTAAAAGATAATTTTTCACCTCTTGCCACTCTGATTTGCTCTTTAACCAAATCAACGCCGCTGATCATTTCTGTAACACAATGTTCTACTTGCAAACGTGTGTTCATTTCGAGGAAATAAAAGTTCAGATCATCATCCACCAAAAACTCTACAGTGCCCGCTCCGTAATATTTACAAGCCTTTGCAACATTTACGGCACATTCACCCATCGCTTTCCTGATATCTTGCGTGAGGCAAGAGGATGGTGCTTCTTCAATCAATTTCTGATGACGGCGCTGAATGGAACATTCACGTTCAAAAAGATAAACATAATTGCCGTGCTGATCGCCCATCAATTGTATTTCGATATGTTTGGGCGAAGCCACATACTTTTCTATAAAAACATCATCATTGCTGAATGCGCTCAATGCCTCGCTCTTTGCCATGCGCATCTGCTCTTCCAGCTCATCCACATTATTTACCACACGCATACCTTTACCGCCACCACCTGCAGAAGCTTTTATCAAAATAGGGAAACCGACTTTCATGCCGACTTCTTTTGCCTCTTCAACACTCTCCAATGGTTTGTCCGTACCGGGAACCATTGGGACATTAAACTTTTGCGCAGCTTGTTTAGCACCTATTTTACTACCCATAATCTCGATAGAGTAGGCCGATGGCCCGATGAAAGTCAGGCCTGCATCCGTAACTGCTTTGGAGAAAGAAGCATTCTCGCTCAAAAAGCCATAACCGGGATGAATGGCATCAGCGCCAAACTCCTTCGCCACCTCAATAATTTTATCGGCTCTCAGATAAGATTGCGCGGAAGGTGCAGGACCAATACATACTGCTTCATCAGCATACGACACAAAAGGCATATTCCTGTCTGCTTCAGAATAAACAGCTAAAGTTTTTATACCCATTTCTTTTGCAGAACGCATTACTCTCAAAGCAATTTCGCCACGATTGGCAACAAGTATTTTATTCATTTTGTTTTTAGATATTAGTAGTTAGATTTTAGATGTCAGATACTGTCCGAATGATTGATTTTTTTAGATATTGACATTAGAAATAAGCTTCTCTTTTTTTAATATCCAATGTCTGATAGCTAACATCTGTAAAAATTAAAATTCAAAGCCCATCCCATCGAAAGTACCTGAGCTCATTAACAGCAAACATACAGGTTTTGGTGCATTTTGAATGCTTTCTGCTATCCACTGCTGTAAGGCATCTTTTTGATTGAAGACCGTCAAAGTAGCATTATCGAAGTTTTCTTTAATCTCATCAGGATTCAAAGCAGGCAAGCCTTTTAACGCCAATGCGTGTGCGCTGTAAAATACTGCCGGTTTGTCGCAGGCATCCATACAGTTTTTGTATTGGCTTAGAAATTGTTCTGACAGGCTGCTGAATGTATGAAGCTCGAAGCAGGCAATCAGATAATGGTCTGGATAACGCTCTCTTACTGCTTTTAATGTGGCATTTAATTTGGATGGAGCATGCGCAAAATCGCGATAGGCAATAAACCCTTCACGTTCATTTATTTTTTCCAGCCGGCGGGCCGCACCTGTAAAGCTTCTAATGCTTTGGTAAAAAGCCACATCAGTTACGCCCAGGCTGTTACACACTTTTCTTGCCGCTTCCATATTCTGCAGGTTATGTCCGCCGAAGATCTGTAAAGAAACCTTGCCGTCCGTAGTGTCTAATGTTACGGCATCCTGTTCCACTTTAAAAGAAGGGGTAGCATAAGGCATTTGCTTCAGATGTTTGGCCTCATCCAATACCAATGATACTACCTCTTTGTCTTCCGCATTATAAATCAAAGTGCTTTCGGGCTGCATATCGCGCAGGTAAATGGCAAATTGTTCTTTATAAAATTCATAAGTAGGAAAGACATTTACATGATCCCAGGCAATACCCGTCAAGACGGATACATGCGGATGATAGAAATGGATTTTAGGCCTTTTTTCCAATACAGAAGCAGGATATTCATCGCCTTCCAGAATGATAACAGGAGCATCCGATATTTTTACTGATAAATCAAAACCCTCCACCTTAGCGCCTACCAGATAATCGAAATCAATTTTCCGGTCGCGGAGCACGTGCATAATCATGGAAGTGGTAGTTGTTTTACCGTGACTTCCCGCAACCACAATTCTTTGCTTGTTTTTCGATGCCTCGTAAATATATTCGGGAAAAGAATAAACAGGAATGCCCAATTCTTTTGCACGCAATATTTCCGGATTATCGCCTTTGGCGTGCATACCTAAAATAACGGCGTCTATTTCTTTTGTAATTTTCTCTGGAAACCAACCAAAAGATGGGGGCAACAGGTCTTTCTTTGCGAGGTTTGTTTTTGCCGGATCGGTTATTTCATCATCGCTTCCGGTAATCTTGTAACCTTTATTTTGAAGGGCTATAGCCAATTGATGCATGATAGCGCCGCCAACTGCAATAAAATGTATGTACATTAGGATTATTTGTATTAAATTTGTTGCAAAAATAACAACCGTTTTTTTAAACGGAATTTTTATTTATTTTGCAGCGGTATCGCCAAATACTATCTTTATTAAAAATAACATCTGAAAATGAAAAAACTAAATAAATTCTGGACTGCGGCTATCGTTGGAGCTGTGATGTGTTTAATGATGCAGTCATGCGCGTCCTCCCGTAACAAATATGGTTGCCCTGAAAGAATTCAGACTCCTGTCCCTTCTATATTTTCAATTTTCTAAATAACATAATTACCATTTAACGGAATCCGGATGTTACACTTGAAAACAAGCGTAACATCTTTTTTTGTTTGTATTAGTATAATTGATGAAAAATTGCCTGGTTAACATAGTATTGTAATAATCTGCTTCAACTGAAGTTATTTTTGAGTTTTATTTGTAAATAGAATACATTTAGCAAATAGGCCGTTTATAAAAAGAGGTATTAGAAAATTAGTTTTATGCTAAAGAAAATAGGGATTGTTTTATTGATTCTGATTGCAGGAGGCGTTGGCTACGGCATTTATTTATGGAATAAGCCTGCGCCTAAAGCTGAAAACCAGGATGCCTTGAAAGTAGAGGCAAAATCATTATTTACTGCCTATGCTCAAAATGATAAAGCCGCCGACAGCCTTTATTTAGGTAAGTGGCTGGAAGTGAGTGGCAATGTTCAAAGCGTGGATACAAATCAGGATGGTCAAAAAATATTGATATTGGAGACAGGTGATTTGATGCAGGCTGTGATGTGCGTAATGCGTGATAAAAACGCCACAAGCGAGAAAGGGAAACCGGTAATTGTAAAAGGAAAATGTACGGGAATGGTTAATGATGTTGTTGTCAACGATTGTATCCTGATAGAGAAATAAATTTTAAATTTTAGTTTGACCTGTATGTTCAAAAAAGTTAAGACGATTGCGGTTATTACGATTTTATTAAGTTCCTTATCGATAATTGCCTGTACCAACGAAAGCAAGGAAAATATTATTCCTGATAATTCTGGAAACGGTTGCGACACTACCAATATTACTTATACCGGTTATGTGAAATCCGTAATGGACGGAAGTTGTGCAACAGCCGGTTGTCATGATGCCGCCACAAAAAGCGATGGGATAGATTTAAGCAATTATGCCAGTGTTAAAGGCGTTGCACTTACAACAGAACATAATACAAGTCTTTTGCTTGGTGTTATTAATCACAATGACAATTTCACCGCTATGCCTGAAAATGCAGCAAAATTGAGCGATTGTACCATAAACAAGATTACAGCCTGGGTAAACGCAGGAGCACCTGAATAGTCTAAACAAGAAAATTTTTAAAGAATGAGAAAAATAATAATTCTGGCAGGCCTGGTGCTAAGTTGTTCAACTTCTTTGTTTGCTCAAAAAATAATGACCCGTACAGGTAAAGTAAGTTTCTTTTCTTCAACTTCCATTGAAAACATTGAAGCTTTCAATAACGAAGTGGCGGCGGCTTATGATGTATCCAAAGGTGATTTGGTATTTCAGATAGCTGTAAAAGGCTTTAAGTTTGAAAAGCAACTGATGCAGGAGCATTTTAACGAAGACTATATGGAAAGCAGTAAATTTCCGAAAGCATCCTTCGCAGGCAAAATTGCAGACTATAATAAAGTTGACTTTAAAAAGAACGGAAGCTATAAAGTAGTTGCCAACGGAACTATGACAATACATGGCGTAAACAAAAGCGTAAGTATTCCGGGAACAATTGATGTGAAAGACGGTGTTGCTACTTTTAAAGCAACTTTCAATGTGGCGACTGCCGATTACAATATTAAAATACCAAGTATAGCTGAAGGTAAAATTGCAAAATCTATTGCGATTACGGTAAATGCTATCCTTAAATAAATTTTCAAATCCCCCAAAAAGGCCTGTAAAGTGAAGCACTTTATGGGTCTTTTTTTAAAACAGAGCATACAGTAATTTCATTTTTACAAATACAATCAATGCGTTATTTATCTTTACTTTCTTTCATTGCCTTTTTTCAGGCTCCCGTTTTATTGCACGCACAAACTGATAACTCCACTTCAGGTAATCTGACAGACATGCTCAATGCTTCAGAACCTTCGGGCGCTCACGAGCCGGTGACCGGTACTTTCAAGACAACCCGTATCATTAACGGGCAAAGTGTTGAAACAACAGGGAAGGGTGTGCTGGATTTTAAAATTTCGCATCGCTTTGGTTCTATTGATGGTGGCGTGAAACAGTTTTTTGGTTTGGATGGCGCGGTAACACAATTAGGCTTCGATTACGGCATTACAAGGGGATTGACTGTGGGCGTAAGCCGCAGCACTTACAATAAAGAGTACGAAGGCTATGTAAAAGCCAAAATACTGGCGCAGACGGAAGATAACCACATACCTGTTACTTTGGATTATGTGGGCGCCATTTCTACGCAATCTGATGCTGCTCCCGATTTGGGAACCGGTGTCGAATATAAGTTTGCTTACCGCAATTGTTATGTTAACCAGATTTTGATTGCCCGTAAATTCAACAACGAATTTTCATTGCAATTAATGCCGACTATTATTCATTACAATCTTGTTCCACTGGATGTGGATCCTAATAATGTTTTGGCTGTCGGAATAGGTGGCAGGGCAAAACTTTCTAACCGCATATCATTGACGGCTGAATATTATTATCAGATTCCGGGATATAAATTGACAGACACAAAAAACTCTTTGTCTGTTGGTATAGATATTGAAACAGGCGGCCACGTATTCCAATTGTTTTTTACAAACTCCACCGGTATTACGGAACGTGCTTTTATAGGTCAGACATCAGATTCCTGGAGCAAAGGACAGATACATTTTGGGTTTAATATTTCAAGAATATTCCAGATTGTGAAACCGAAGGAATTTGAAGGCAGCAGAAACAGTATTTACTGATGATATTTTTAGAGAAGCAAATGGGCATAACGAAAGTTATGCCTGTTTTTATTCTCTTTAATTGACAGAAAAAACTTCAATTTCCCCCATTTAGTGTGAGCCGATTAAAAGGTTTATCTGTTATCTTTGCGAGCAATTATAAAAAATAATTTTCATGAAACGTTTTATTTTAAGTTCTGTAATCCTGTCGGCGTTGGCTTTATCAGCTTCTGCTAAAGAAGGAGAAATCAAATTCACAGAATATGATTTACCTAACGGACTACATGTGATTTTGCATGAAGACCATACCACTCCTATTGTTAATGTATCTGTAATGTATCATGTGGGTTCAAAAAATGAAGATCCGCAACGTACCGGTTTTGCACACTTTTTTGAGCACCTTATGTTTGAAGGTTCCGAAAACATCAAAAGAGGCGAATACATGAAATTGATACAATCTAATGGTGGTGTGTTGAATGCAAATACCTCACAGGATCGTACTTATTATTTCCAGACTATGCCATCCAATCAGACAGAGCTTGCTTTGTGGATGGAATCGGAAAGAATGCTTCATTCAAAAATTGACAGCATAGGTATTGAGACGCAACGTAAAGTTGTAAAAGAAGAAAAGAAACAAAGCTACGATAACCGTCCTTATGGCCATTTGCTGGAGTCGGTGTTTTCCAATGCCTATACAACACATCCTTACAAATGGACACCTATTGGTTCTGCGCAATATATCGATCAGGCAAGCTACAGCGAATTCCAGGATTTCTATAAAACGTTTTATGTTCCGAATAACGCTGTACTGGTTGTAGCAGGTGACATTAACCCTGACCAGACAAAAGCATGGATTGAAAAATACTACGGTTCTATTCCAAAAGGGACAAAAGCTATTCCAAGACCAACCAACGCAGAGCCAGAGCAAACTGCTGAAAAGCATGTTGATTTTTATGACAATGTTCAATTACCTGCTGTAATTCTTGCTTATCACAGCCCTAAAATGGGTTCTGACGATTCTTACGCCTTGAATTTATTAAATCAGTTATTATCTCAAGGAGCAAGCTCCCGCTTCCAAAAACAAATCGTTGACAAAGACCAGAAAGCAGTAGCAGTAGGTTCATTCTCCTTCCCATTGGAAGATCCGGGTTTGGTAATGTGCTTTGGTATCGGTAATATGGGTGTAAGTCCTGAAGATCTGGAAAAAGCAATGGATGCCGAAATTGAGAAAGTAAAAACCGGTGAAATTTCAACAGAAGAATTTACCAAATTACAAAATCAGGCTGAAACAGACTTCGTATCGCAGAATGCAAGAATTGCCGGTATTGCTGAAAATTTAGCGTCAAACTATACTTATTTCCGCAACACTAATCTTGTGAACAGCGAATTGGCAAAATATCAGAAACTTACTATTGCAGATTTGAAACGCGTAGCTAATAAATATTTGAATAAGAGTAACAGAACGGTTGTTTATTACCTTCCAAAATCAATGGAGAAAAAGGGATAAGCGGATGTATGAAAATCATCTCCGGTTTTAAAAATCTCATTCAAAAACATTCAAATTAACAAAAATGAAAAAAGTAACATTATCCATAGCAGCATTAGCTTTATTGACTTCGGTTAATGCGCAGACTTTAGATCGCAGCATTCGTCCGCAACCCGGTCCTGCACCTGAAATTAAACTGGCAGACGCTCAAACCTTTACTTTACCAAACGGACTTAAAGTTTTTGTAGTTGAAAACCATAAATTACCAAGAGTTTCCTATAATATTCTATTGAACATTCATCCGGAAGCGGAAGGTGACAAAACGGGTGTCAATGAATTTATCGGTCAACTTATTACAGCCGGTACCAAAACTTTAACCAAAGACCAGTTTGATAAAGAAACAGACTTGATAGGCGCTTCTATTGATGCATCTAATGATGGTATGAGCGGCTCTTCACTGGTAAAACATCAGGACAAATTACTACAATTAATGAGTGATGCTTTGATGAATGCCAATTTTCAGCAAAGCGAATTAGACAAGTTAAAGAAACAAGCACAAGCCGGCCTCGAGCAAAGCAAAAATGAACCTGATGAAATGTTGAAAAACGTTTCCGCTGTTTTGAATTTCGGAAAGCAACATCCTTACGGAGAGATAACGACAGAAGCAACATTAGGTAATATCACACTGGCTGACTGTAACAACTATTACAAAACCTATTTCAGACCAAACGTAGCATATCTTGCAATTGTAGGTGATGTTAATTTTGCAGATGCAAAAAAAATGGCTGAAAAGTATTTTGGCAAATGGGAAAAAGCAAATGTTCCGTCTGCAACTTATCCCGCTACTCCGCAACCGGATAAAGCTATTGTGCAATTTGTGCCGCGTGAAGGCGCTGTACAAAGTGTAATCGGTATTACTTATCCTATAGAATTGAAACCGGGTACACCTGATGTTATCAGAGCAAAAGTTCTGAATGAAATTCTTGGTGGCTCTTCTCAGGGAAGATTGTTCCTTAACCTGCGTGAACAACATGGCTGGACTTATGGTTCTTATTCACAAATTGCATCTGATGAGATAGTAGGCCATTTCCAGGCATATGCAAAGGCGCGTAATGAAGTTACCGACAGTTCCGTAAATGAAATCATTAATGAAATGAACAATTTGCGCAAGACTCCCGTTAACGGAGATGCTTTGCAAAACACATTAAATTACATGACAGGAACTTTTGCCATTGGTCTTGAGAATCCTTCGACAATTGCAACCTATGCAATTAATATCGACAGGTATAACATGCCAAAAGACTATTACAAAAATTACCTGAAAACGCTGAATGCTGTTACCGCCGCTGATGTACAATCAACTGCCGACAAATACATTCATGCCGATAAAGCAAACATCGTTGTAGTGGGTGATAAAGGCGAAGCTGCTAAATTAACCAAATACAGCACAGACGGTACCATCAATTATTATGACTATGCCGGCAATCCTATTAAAAACGAAGCGCCTAAAGCAGTAGATAATAGTGTTTCCGCTGCAACAGTTATTGATAATTATATCAAAGCTACAGGAGGCAAAACAGCTTTGGAAGCTATCAAGGATATAACAATGTCTTCAGAGTTTGAAGCAAATGGTGCGCAAATTAACCTTATTATCAAAACAATTCCTCCTACACAATGGATGATGTCTATCATCGTAAGCGGTTACGGTGAAGTTCAGAAAGAAGTTTTGAACGGAGATAAAGGATATTCATCTCAGGCCGGTCAGGGAGCGAAGGATTTTGATGCGAAAAAACTGGCAGAAGCAAAAGAACAAGCTGACTTGTTAGCTGATTTGCATCCTGAAAAATATGGCAATACCTTGAAAGTTATCAGTAAAGAAGATGTAGATGGTAAAGAAGCCTACGTAGTAGAAACTTCAAAAGCCGGTTCCGAAGATAAAACACTTTCTTATTATGATGTAGCAAGTGGATTAAAAGTAAAGGAAATCAAGA
This sequence comes from Taibaiella lutea, assembly GCF_008629695.1. Taxonomy (GTDB): domain Bacteria; phylum Bacteroidota; class Bacteroidia; order Chitinophagales; family Chitinophagaceae; genus Taibaiella; species Taibaiella lutea. The sequence goes on along the minus strand of NZ_VWSH01000001.1, from coordinate 158,472 downwards.
AATCATCAGAAGGTATCCAGATTTCTACTTTTGGCGATTATAAAGAGATTAAAAACGGTAACGGCTATAAAATGCCTTTTTCCATAAGCATAAGTGCTGCCGGACAACCTGCACAAAAAATTGCATTCGATTCAATTGAAGCAAATACAGGTTTGAAAGCTTCGGCTTTTAAATAGTTCTTATCTTAAAAAAGTAAAGCCCTGCCATACGGCAGGGCTTTACTTTTTTAGACCGGATACATTTCCCAAAAACCTGAAAATATTTTAGCATCCATCTGCAAACAATGTAATTTGCAGATAAGCTGACAGCTCAATAAAAAGTTGCCTTAAAATCTTTAATTTCAGCCTCCCGTTTCTTTCAAAAATAAATACTGTTCCTTTGTTTGCTACTATCCGAAAAGAATTTTTACTACTCATAAGAGATCCCGGTGGGTTGCTTTTATTACTCATCATGCCGGCTGCTTTGATTATTGTAATGGCGCTTGTACAGGAAGCTCCCTATAAAGATTATCAGGAAATGAAGTTTGATATTCTGGTAATCAATAACGATAAAGGCGATGTAGGAAAGAAAATTGTAGAACAGATTGGAATGAGTAAAAACTTTGTGGTAATAGACTCGGCAGATAATGATATTTTGAATGATAAAAGTTTCAAGGAAAACCTGCGGAACGGAAAATACAAAATGGGTATTATTATTCCCGAAGATGCGACAAAGACAATGGTAAACATGTCTAATAAAGTCGCAAATCAATTGGCAGCATCTATGCAGCTGCCTGCTGCGTTGCCGGTTAATAATATCATTAAATCTACCGATATCGAACTCGTTTTCGATCCCGTTGTAAAGCCTTCTTTCAGGAGCTCACTGACTTTTGCATTGAACGAATATATTTCAAAAGTAAAGATGGAAGTGCTTTTGGGGCGATTATCCAAACTGAATGGCGCCAATAACGCCACTCCTGTCGATTTGAGCACATTTCAGGGATTATCCGTAATAGAAAGGAGCCTTGACAATGGCCAGCAATTAAAGCAAGTTAATTCCACACAGCACAATGTACCCGCCTGGACCATATTCGGTATGTTTCTTATTGTGGTGCCTATTTCCGGTAATATGATCAGAGAGCGTGACGAAGGAAGCGATGTGCGCATCAAGCTTATTCCTAACGCAAATACGCCCGTTAGCATAGGTAAAATTGTATTTTACATATTGGTCTGCGTCTTTCAGTTTTTCGTAATGACCTGGGTTGGTGTCTATCTGTTGCCTGTCTTTGGATTGCAGTCGTTCACATTGGGGCTTCACCCTTGGTTATTGATTCCTGTCGCCTTAAGTATTGCCTTTGCAGCAGTAAGCTATGGTTATTTTGTCGGAAGCGTATTTAAAACTGCTAATCAGGCAATGCCAGTCGGCGCCATATCTGTAGTGCTGTTTTCAGCCATGGGCGGTGTTTGGGTACCTATTGAAATTTTGCCGAATCTTATGCGAAAAGTAGCAATGGTATCTCCTTTGCATTGGAGCCTCGAAGGCGTAAATCAGGTGGTTATCCGTAATGGGAATATAGGAGCTGTAATGCCGTCTTTATTGATCATGTTAGCCATCGGAGGATTCCTGTGTGCATTGCCGATGTTGTTTTCCAGAAAATGATATTCAGATAATATTAAAATGGTCTGTTGTCTTGGCTAATCAGCGCTGTTTCTTCTTTGCTGATGTCAACCATCGCATAGTATTTTACGGATGAAATATTCATTTCATCAAACAAAGCCACAATATCGCTGCATGTTGCATCACTATTGGCTTTTATGAGCACCTGCAGATCTCTTTCTTCAACCTTGGTCCGATTTTTAAGAAGCGCTTTTTTATGTTGCAGTATGTTTCTTATGTCCGCAATATCTTTTGCCATTTTTAACGGATTATTCGGATTGAAGATGCCTTCGTAATAATAAATATAATGATTAGCTGCAGGCAGTAAAGTGATTGCAGAAGATTCGTAAAATGTGGTAGGCGATTTTACCGGTACTTTTGCCGGCATCTGTATATCCATTACATTGGACTTACTCATTGTAGTAGTCAGCATGAAGAAAGTAATAAGCAGGAAACCAAGATCAACCATTGGCGTAAGATCTATTCTTGGCGCAGCTTTGGACCTGCCGCCTTTGTCGGATTTTAAAAGTATTTGGGCCATGATATTGTTTTCTTTTAATGACCTGGTATTTTTTATTTTCCATAAAAAAAGAGAAAACAAGCTACGTTTTCTCTTTAGTTTCATCTTCCCTTAAATGTTTAAGAATGCGTTTATCACTGTATTCGGCATAACTGTTTGGTACAATTCTTTTACCATGATATTCTATATAAGCTCTGGTAAATTCGGCGCCAAAATATAGAATGGCTGAGGAGAAATAAATCCATAGCAACAATATAATAATGCTGCTTGCCGTCCCATATAAACTCACTGTTTTGTTTTGGCTGATATAAATGCCGATTACAAATTTACCCACCAGAAATAAACCTGCCGTCACAATGGAACCCGGCCAGACCTGTTTCCACCTTATTCTTACATCCGGCAGCATTTTGAAAATGACAGAAAATAAAAAGCTAAGTACAAGGAAAATCAGACCCGAGTTGATGAAGTTTAAAAGGTTGAGAGGAAGGCCGGGAAACCATTCCACCAGCTTGGAGCTCAAAGCAATCAAAAGAGCATTTATAATCAGTGAAACAATCAGCAAAAATCCCAGGCCGATAATCATGGAAAAAGAAATGACGCGATTCAATAAAAATTTAATGATGCCTTTTTTTGCTCTGGGCCTTACGCCCCATATCATATTCAACGAATCCTGTATTTCCACGAAAATACCTGTAGAACCTATTATCAAAGCAATGGAACCTATAATGGTAGCCATTGTACTGTTTCGCTGTTTCTGAAGCCCCCTTATTACATCCTGAATCTGTAATGCAATTTCCGAATCGTCAAATATTCTCCTTAGTTCTATAAAAACTTTCCCCTCTACCGCATCTTTACCATAAAACGTTCCTGCAAAAACAATAATAAGCAATAGCATAGGTGGTAATGAAAAAATGGTGCTATAAGCCAGGGCAGAGCTTAACTTCATACCCTTGTCATCTGAAAAACCGTTAGCCGCATCTTTTAAAATTCTCCAGTATTTATTAATGATTTCCTTTATTTTTGCTATCATATTCTATTTGATAATGCATGTTTCATTTATGATATCTTCAGTCACTTTATAACATGTTGTCAAATTTAGAATAATTAAAACACAACAACCTCAAAATTATCTACCTCAATGAAATTGGAACAGGAATTGAGAATGTCTCGTTTTCGTGATGACTTTCAAAGAGCTTATCTGAACATCGTTTTTACCGGTAATTTCCTGCAGTCTAAAATGCAGCAGGATTTAAAAAAATATAACCTTACTCCTCCGCAATTTAATGTACTCCGTATTTTGCGTGGTCAGAATGGTATTCCCATTGGTGCATTTGCCATTCAGGACCGTATGGTTCATCGTACATCTAATGTTACAAGAATCATTGAAAAGCTGATAGATAAAAAACTGGTTACCCGTAAAAACAACCCCGATAACGGAAGAATAGTAGATATATTGATTACAAAAGCAGGTTTAAAAGTCATTAATGAGGCCGATAGCATTGCTCAGAAAGCAATTAACGACATAAGCAATGTTTTGTCGGAAGAACAGGCAAGAGAAATGGCTGATTGGCTGGATGCAATCAGGAATATAGCTTAAATTGCTTTTGAAAATCTATAAATGAAAATCTGGCAGACCTATATCAAAGGCTATAAGAGTTATTTGCAGTTAGAAAAATCTTTATCGAAGCATTCTGTAGAAGCTTATCTGCATGATATTGATTTGTTTTCCCTTTTTCTGAATGAAAAATTTCCGGAATTATCTTTTGAAAAAATTGAACTGGAACACTTACAGCAATTTCTTGCATCGGCCAGCTTGCAGGAATTTGCAGCGGCTTCACAGGCAAGAATTATTTCAGGTATAAAATCTTTTTTTAAATATCTTATGCTGGAAGACATCCTTAAATCAAATCCCACAGACTTACTGGAAGCTCCCAAACTAAAAAGAGCTTTGCCCGATGTGCTTGGAATTGAAGAAGTGGAGCTTTTGCTGTCTTCCATAGATCATAGTAAGCCTGAAGGCCAGCGTAACCGCGCCATACTTGAAGTAATGTACAGCAGTGGCCTGCGTGTAAGCGAAGCTGTTAATCTGGAAATCACTAATCTGTACCTGGACATAGGATTTATTCGGGTAATTGGTAAAGGTAATAAAGAGAGATTGGTACCCATAGGTGATGAAGCTGTGAAATATATAAACCTTTACAAAGAGAATATCAGGGTACATCAGGTACCAAAGAAGGGTTTTGAAAACACTTTGTTTCTCAACAGGAGAGGCGCTGCCTTATCAAGAGTAATGATATTTTACATTATAAAAGAAGCCGGTCTAAATGCGGGTATCAGAAAGAATATTCATCCGCATACTTTAAGGCATAGCTTTGCTACCCATCTTGTGGAAGGTGGCGCGGATTTGAGAGCAGTTCAGGAAATGCTGGGACATGAAAGTATTACCACTACAGAAATATACACACATCTCGACCGGAATTTCCTGCGTATGACATTGGAAAAATACCATCCCCGTTTTCATTAACCATAAATCATTTAACTTCGTCCGCTGAACCGTTTTACGTTGTATGCAAACATTCAAAACATCCAAGGCCAAGGAAAATATATTGCGGAAAATCAGGACTGCTTTGCAGGAAGATGCCATTTCATTGCCATTTCCGGAAGTGGAAAAAACAAAAATTGCATCCCTTTTTGCAACAATGAACGAGGGTACAATGGAAGAACATTTTGCTGCTTCATTTACCAATGCGGGCGGGCATTTTGTATTTTGCAACACACAGGAAGATCTTTTGGCCAATCTTAAATTATTAGCTGAAAGCCGTGGCTGGACGGAAGTGCTTTGTGCACATAAACCATTGTTCTCTTACCTTGTGAATAATGGCGTTTCTTTTGTACGGGAATTTAATCCGAAGCATGACCATGCACAAGCTTGCATTACCGACTGTGAAACAGCCATAGCAAGGACCGGAAGTTTTCTTCTTAGCAGCCATCAGAATCACGGTAGGGTAGCGCCTGTATATTTTCCGGTACATATTGTGGTTTTACAGGCACATCAGATTGTTGCCGATATCGGGGATGGCTTACAATTTTTGAAGCAAAAATATAACGACCAGCTCCCGTCCATGATTAATCTGAATACCGGACCAAGCCGCACTGCCGACATTGAAAAAACATTGGTAACAGGCGTTCACGGGCCAAAGGAAGTTTTTTGTTTCTTCCTTAATCAATAAAATTATTTGCTGATTTTCTAATATTCGATGTTAGTATCCAACTACCCTTATTTGAGACAGGAAATCTAACATCCAACATCTAACATCCAAGAATGCACCCTTCTTTACTGCAAATAAAAGATTTTACCTATCATCTTCCTGATGCAAAAATCGCGCGATATCCTCTGTCAGAAAGAGATGCGTCCAGGCTGCTCGTATTTGAAGGTGCTAAAATTACGGAAGATGTATACCGGAACCTGGATCAATATCTGCCCGGAAATACCTTGCTTATTTTTAATGAGACAAAAGTAATTCACGCAAGGCTGCTTTTTCAAAAGCCTACCGGAGCAAAAATTGAAGTATTTTGTCTGGAAGCAGATGAACGATATCCCGATGTTCAGACAGCGATGCTGCAATACGGAGAAGTATATTGGAAATGTCTTGTAGGCGGTGCAGCCAAATGGAAAGATGAACAGGTATTACAATTATCGGTTGCGGATGATGCAGTAAATGATCTGCAATTAAAAGCTGCGGTTGCTGAGAAACAACAGGGATATTTCATTTTGAAGCTAAATTGGAATAAAAAATATTCTTTTGCAGAAGCATTGCAGATTGCAGGAAAAGTGCCCTTGCCTCCTTATCTGAACAGAGAGGCGGATGCGGAAGATAAAGAACGTTATCAGACTATTTTTGCACAGCATGAAGGAAGTGTAGCTGCTCCTACTGCTGCCTTGCATTTTACTACATCATTGTTACAACGCTTATCTGAAAAGCAGCTTAAAACGGGCTTTGTAACATTACATGTCGGAGCAGGAACATTTAAGCCTGTGAAGAGCGATACGATGGAAGGCCATGATATGCATGCAGAATGGTTGGAAGCTTCACCGGAATTATTGCAGCAAGTCATTAAGCAGCTGGAACAAAATTTGCCAGTTGTTGCAGTCGGTACTACATCTTCAAGAACACTCGAAAGCCTTTATTGGCTTGGCGTTCGCTTACACAGAAAAGATATTGATTCCCTCGAAGGCATTGCAGTGCCGCAATGGTATCCTTATGATAAGGATAGTGAAATGACTGCGATAGAGTCATATAAAGCAGTATTGCAATACCTGCAGCAACAAAAGCAGCAAAAGATCATCATGCGTACCCAGATTATCATTGCCCCCGGCTATCAGTTCAGGGTAATACAAGGATTGGTTACCAACTTTCATCAGCCTCAATCCACCTTATTGCTGCTTGTATCCGCATTAGTAGGCGAGGCCTGGCGTGAAATATACGAGTACGCACTGATGCGCGATTTCAGGTTCTTGAGTTATGGTGACGGTTGTTTGCTCTGGAAGCATTGATGACTTTTGAAATCAGGTTTCCTGATTAAATGCACCTCTTCTGTAATCCTTCAAATACTGCTTATAATCTTGCTTGACTATTGCTGCTAACTGAATAGCACACATTAATATCTCATCCTGCCAGTCTTTGGAATTTCCAAACGCTTTAAGTTCATCTATAGTTGCCGAGCCATCTGTTCCCCCGGAGCGTATTTGCGACGACGCAGTAAGTACAGCCATATCATCAATAACCTGATAAAGATGGCGGTATTGATCTTTAATCATCTTAAATTTCAAAGTGTCCTTTACCGGTTGTAATTCCTGCATCACATAATGGTCATTCTGAAATTCAGAAGTGCTTAGCATAGAAGACGACATATTCTGCATTCGTTGCTGGATTGCTATAACTCTTTCCGCGTCAGATTGCCATTCGGGTTGCCTGTTTCTTAAAAATGGTTGTAAAGAAGAAGGTAAAGCTTGTTTCATGTCGATAAGCAGATAATCATCTTTCGATTTTGTACTTTTTAACAGGAACAGATAACGCTTCACTCCTATGCTTCCCGTGCCTGCCAGCCGGAAGATAGCATCCTTCACTTCATAATTATAAGGACTGTTATTGTTCAGCCTTATCCATTTTGTCATGTGCTCTATAAGCTGTTCCTTCAGTTTCTTATCAAGCTGAAAGTGCCTTTCATGCTTCAGCGAGAAGATAACCTTGTTATGTTTTGTTTTAGTCCTTTTAGCCAGTATATCTTTATAACTGTTTTTATCTGCGCCCTTCAGAAATTGGCAAACAATTCCTTTTGCTGTTCTGGGTTCGATACTCACAGCTTTACCCCTGGCTAAAGTAAGGCTATATGTTTTTATAAAAAGCGTAGCCAGGTTTACTGCCTGATCCTGATCTATATCCAATGAAATAAAGGCGATGAAAATACTTGTAATCAGCCGTAATACCTCCCAAAGCGCGGGAGCCTTAATGCATTCATCAAAATCATTCAGATCAAAATATACAAGTTTGTTGTCTGCCTTATAACTACCGAAGTTTTCAAGGTGTAAATCGCCGCAAATCCATGTCAGCGGTGATTTAGGGATGTTCTTTATTTTTTGAAGGTTTTCATAGAAGATATGACAGGTGCCTCTGTAAAAACGAAAAATGTTTTCTGCCATAGCATCGTATTTATATTGAAGTACATTGGCAAGGCGGGTTTTATTAAAATTAATCAATCGATTTGCTAAGTCCGACATAGGTATAGGTTAAAATGGTCATTGAATTTCAGCGCAAAAAATCATACTGAATCAACACTATAATACATTTCAGACATTTTTGTTTAAAAACAATGACACAATAATGCTTACTATAATGTTATTAAGAAATGGCACAGTATTTATGGTACAAAAAAGGAGGAATCACATAAGTGATTCCTCCTTTTGGAAAGGTCTTCAACGCTTATATCCCGTCTCCGTCCAGCAAATTGCCTAATCCTCCCAGTATACTGCCTTCTTCTTTGCGTTTGTAAGTTCCATAACTTAATATTCTTCCAGCCAGCCTGCTTATCGGCAATGTTTGTATCCATACCTTTCCGGGGCCGCGCAATGTTGCAAAGAACACACCTTCGCCACCAAACAATGTATTTTTAATACCTCCGATAAATTCAATATCGTATTGAACCGAAGAAGTAAATGCCACAATACAACCTGTGTCAATCTTAACAACTTCTCCCGGTATTAATTCGCGTTCCACCACATGTCCGCCCGCATGCATGAAAGCCATGCCATCGCCGTCCAACCGTTGCATAATGAAGCCCTCGCCACCAAAAAGCCCTGTGCCAAGTTTACGCTGAAATTCTATATCAATAGAAACGCCCTTAGCAGCGCAAAGAAAACTATCTTTCTGACAGATAACCCTTCCTCCGAGTCTCAGTAAATCTATAGGAATGATTTTACCCGGATAAGGCGCCGCAAAAGAAACATGTTTCTTTCCCTGACCCATGTTAGTATAAGTGGTCATGAATAAATTGGCGCCGGACAACATTCTTTTCCCGGCGCTGAACAGTTTGCCCAACAGCCCGCTTTGTTGTTGCTGGTTACTGCCGTCTCCAAAAATCGTTGACATTGCAATACCGTCATCCATCATCATGAAGGCGCCGGGTTCTGCAACTGCAGTTTCGTTAGGATCAAGTTCAATCTCTACATACTGCATTTCTTCTCCTACAATCCTGTAATCAATTTCGTGATTGCTTATCATTTTCCTTTGGTTTGATTTTTTTATTTATGGTTTAGTTTAAAAATATATCAAATTAGAGAGACAGGATTTCATACATCTATCATTCACCATCTTAAATTCAACATCCACATCCACATCTCATATTTCATATCTAACGTCTAACATCTACCAGCTACCTCCGGCTCCGCCGCCGCCAAAACCGCCGCCGCCAAAACCACCGAAACCGCCGCCACCTCCGCTGCTTCCTCCTCCCCATGAACCGCCGCCACTTCTTCCGCCGCCATTCAATAAACTTCCGATAATGGCACCTGTAAGGAAATCGCCGCCTCTGCGGCTCATATAATTGCCACCGCCTCTGCCACCGCCACCTTTTATGACGGCAAGAACGATGATAATAATTATAAACAAAACAATAAACCCTGCCCCCGTACCTTTACGATCATCAGAACCCTTGTCTTCATTCGTATATTCCCCTTTGCTTGCGGCTATAATAGCGCTGACCGCGTTTTTAAAACCCTGATAATAATTGCCGTCTTTAAATTCAGGCCGCATTTCATTCCTTACAATCCTTCCTACCAGAGCATCCGGCAACACCCCTTCCATGCCGTAGCCCGTAGCAATCCACATTTTTCTGTCACCTGCCGATGCAAGAATTAAAACACCATTGTTTTTTTTGCTTTGGCCTATTTGCCACCTGTGCGCCAGTTCAATGGTATATTCGGCCACATCATGGTCATTCAGCGTCTGGACAGTAACAATAGCTATTTGCGTAGAACTGGCCTTTTCGTAATTCAGTAATATCTGTTCCAGATCAGCCTGCTGATCCGGATTCATCATGCCGGCAAAATCATTGACCAGTCTTGGCGGATTCATTGGTTGCGGATATTCCTTTGAATCATCTGCAAACGCGGTCAAAGTCAGCAGCAACAACAGGCCGAAGGCTGCCAGTCTTTTTAAGAATAATGATTTCATTTTATTTTTTCTTTGCAGTTAATTGCCGAAAACGATATCGTCAGGCAGTTCGTTTTTGTCAGTGTCAATATTATACGGAAAATGTTGTGCTAATGCTGTACCTATATTTATAACGCAATTTGCAATACCATCCGCTATTTTGCCTTCCTGAAACGAACGTTTCATCATATTCAATTCATAAACCCAATAAGGGTCTCCCCCGGTCTTTTTATAAATACCTTCATCTCCGTACAAAGCCATCTGACGGTCTTCAAGCGCAACATACACCAATACACCATTATGTTCTTCCGTCCTGTCCATTTGTAATTTGAAAAATATTTCCTTCGCTCTGTCCATTGCATCAACATAGCTGCAGCGCGATTCCACAAAGACACGTACCTCTCCCGAAGTATTGCGTTCCGCCTTTTTGATAGCCTCTACAATTTTTCGTTGTTCAGCATCCGCTATTAAAGGTTCCTTCTTTGATTTCAATAATCCAAACATGGTTGTATGAAATTAAAAAAGCGGTATTAACCGCCTTTTTGTGAATAAGTATTGCTGTGTTTAGAACTGAACTTTAGGCGCTTTTTGTGCATCTTTATCTGCGCTGAAAGTCGGACGTTTCTGAAAGCCCATAGCGCCCGCCACTATATTGGTTGGGAAATTGGTGACTTTTGTATTATAAACCAATACAACATCGTTGTAATATTTCCGGCTTGTAGTAATTCTATTCTCTGTTCCTTCAATCTGATCTTGTAATGCCAGGAAGTTTTGATTTACTTTTAAATCGGGATAAGCTTCCGAAACAACCATCAAACGGCCTAACGCCTGGCTCAATTGTCCCTGAGCTTGTTGAAATTCCTGCATCTTTTCAGGAGTCAGGTCAGATGCGTTCACATTCATTTGTGTTGCTTTGGCCCTTGCTTCAATAACAGCTGTTAATGTATTTTGCTCGTGCGCAGCAGCGCCCTTTACTGTTGCCACTAAATTGTCTATAAGATCAGCACGACGTTGATACTGATTCTGAACATCAGCCCATTTGGCTTCTACTTCGTTCCATGATTTGTTTAATCCATTTTGATAACTTTTGTATATGCTGCATCCTCCAATGAGTACAATGGCTAAAATAGCAAGCGTTACTAAAAGACCTTTTTTCATTTTTATGTATTTTATTTATTCAAAAATAAGTATAAAATTGAGTTCCCAAACCCCTTTCGGTAAAATTTCGGGTAATACTATTTTAATTTCGGCTATCAATTCCCCAATACAACTTTTGGCGAATTGTTTTAAGAAAATTATGCTCATCAAGCCTGATAAGGTTTATAGAAAAATCTTCCTTTTTAATAGCCAGTTGAACACTCCTTGTAATAGTTTCCACCCGGCTGTCCAGTGTACAAAGAAAGTTATCCGTACGGCCTTCCACTTCAAATGAAATAACATTATTGTCAGGAACCACAATAGGCCTTATATTTAGATTGTGCGGCGCAACAGGAGTAATTACAAAACTTGATGTCTGCGGAAAAACCAATGGGCCATTACAGCTCAGGGAATAACCTGTGCTGCCTGTAGGCGTTGAGACAATCAGCCCATCAGCCCAGTAAGTATTCAGAAACTCTCCGTTCAGGTAAGTGTGTATCTTAATCATCGAAGAAGAATCCTTTCTGTGCAATGTAAATTCATTCAGCGCAAAAGGGCTTTCTCCAAACAACGGAACGCTTGAATCCAGATGCAGCAAGCTCCTTTTATCAATTGTATAAGCCCCGCGGATTAATCCTCCCAATGCAATATCAATTTCATTTTCAGGGATAGCAGCCAGAAATCCTAACCTGCCCAGATTAATGCCTATCACCGGAATACCTGTATCCCCTATAAAACAAATAGTATCTAACATCGTACCGTCGCCGCCAAGGCTGATCATACAATTGGTATTACGGCAGAGATCATCATAACCTGTAAATAGCAGAGGCGTTTCTTTAAATTCAACATGCGGCTGCATACGTTCATAAAAATCTTTATAAACCGTAACCTGCACATGGTTCTCTCTTAAAATCTGAAAAGTATGTTGAAGCAATGGAATGTCTGATTCTTCAAACACACGATTGTATAAAGCAATTAGCATTTATTTGAAATGTCTTTTTATTGTTTGATAAAAACAGAGATGCCCGCGCGGGTGCTCTATTCATTAACGGCTGACCACTATAAACTGATGGCTTGTTTATTCTCCATTTCTATGTAAATATAAACCTTTTTCATTCAGGTGATTAACCGTGTATTCAACCCTCACCTTAATATCATACAAAGTTATGATGTCGATGCCAAAACCTGCAGCATACAGCAACCTGTTATTTAATTGATCACCATCGAGAGCGGCATATTTATTATAGCCTATTCCTGCATCCGCAAATGCCTTGGCATAAATCCTTATAGGTATTACTTCAAAATACTTTACAGGTAGCAGAATTTTCTTGTTTAGCAATTCCCGTTTAAGATCCAACCGCACAATCCCAAAGCAGGAACCGTCAATGACATAATATTCATAGCCCCTCACATAGCTATAATCATATCCCAGATTTTGCCTGAAAATATACGGCTGGTCCTGTGGTACAGAGCCCTTTGCCCGCAATATCGTCGCTAAATACCATTTTTTCGACAGTTTGAAATAATGGTCGAACTGAATATTTAACGACGATTGCCATTTCTGATTTACCAAAGCATATTTATTGTCCAGTGTACCTATAAACCGCTTACCCGTCAGAGGGTATTCCCAATTGTCAACCCCGTTATATTCGTACCGGTATGTCAATTGCACTACATTTTCCTGTGTATGTCCATCACCCAGATAATTTGGATTGAGGTAAGCAATCGTATCGCTTATCCAGTAATGATGGTAACCCAATTGGAGCAAATGTGTCGAAGCATACTTAGGCCGGAATGTATACCATGCAGCAGCATCGAAACGTCGCTGCATGAAGTTATTATCGCTCCGCAGGAATTTAAGCTTATTGCTTTCTGTTTTATAGGCAATCTCCCGGTTCTGCAAACCGAATACCGAAGCGCCGAAACCATGTTTTTGATCCTTATCTATAAATGGCCGCGCATAAGTCAGGCCTACTTTCTGTGTATAGCCTATTTGACCCAGAACCGCTATCGTTTCATGATTCCCCCTGAAGTTATTATTCACCAACGCAACGCCAAGATTGATTCTTGAAAAATCATGATTATGCTCTGTCCACCACACATTAAAATTTCTGTCGGCAAAATCAAATGCCAGATCCGGAATGACAGGAAACCTGTCAACCACATTTATTTCCAGTTCATAAGCATTGCCCTCCAATAAATGCCAGGTAAGTTTAACTTCATTAAACAGCTTGAGATTGATCAGTCGTTTCCTGTTAAATTCATTTACAGGTAAAAGATTCGGGTCGTTCAAAGTGTCGAAAGACGATTTGGGAATACAATCACCTTCCCTGAAGCTCAGTTCCCTTAATATAATCCTGTCTTTAGTCTTATGCCTTCCTGTGATCGTTATTTTTTGAATATTGTAACATGCCTCATTTCCCTGACCGGATGAAAGCAGGGAGGAAAAAAGCAAAACAACAAATAACAGGATAAATCGCAAGTCAGCAGGCGTATTTTGTGGGCAAAGATATAGGTTATACCAAATACAATATTATATACTTAAAGGTTCTGTTTGTAGAGACATTGCATTGATTCTACATCAAGTCCTGAAAGGATGACATAAAATAGGATAGGGTACCAACTCCTATCCGTAGAGAGCATAAACGCTATCTGCTGATAACGTGTTTACATTTAATTATAGGCAGTTAGGTTAAATATTTTTAGATTTGCCTAAAAATAAATTCAAAACTTTTGAACAATCACAATAATTCTCTTCACGAAGTCCATGGAAGTGTTGTCGTCAGCAACAGTAAATCCAGGTGGCGTAAAATCATATCTTTTTTTGGTCCCGCTTATCTCGTAAGCGTCGGTTATATGGATCCCGGTAATTGGGCTACCGACATTGCAGGCGGTAGCCAATTTGGCTATACACTTATCTGGGTGCTATTGCTCAGTAATCTGATGGCCTTATTATTACAAAGCCTTAGTGCAAGATTGGGCATCGTATGGGGTAAAGATTTGGCGCAATGTAATCGCGAAACCTATCCCAAAGGCATAAACTTCATGTTATACATACTTGCGGAAATTGCCATTGCCGCCTGTGACCTTGCAGAAGTATTGGGTATGGCAATAGGCATACAATTGCTTTTTGGCCTTGATTTGATATGGGGTGTGTTGATAAGTCTGCTTGATACTTTTTTGCTGTTATGGCTGCAAAAATTAGGGATGCGTAAAATGGAACTATTTATCATTGGCATGATAGCCATTATCGGTGGATGTTTCTTTGTGGAAATGTTGTTTGCAAAACCGGCAATAACCGGCATAGTAAGTGGTTTTGTACCTTCTATTCCCAATAATGCAGCACTCTATATAGCTATCGGTATTATTGGGGCAACCGTAATGCCGCATAACCTGTACCTGCATTCGGCTTTGGTGCAAACACGCAAAATTAAACGCGACGAAGCCTCCATAGCAAAAGCAATTAAATATAATTTTTGGGACAGCGCCATCGCGCTCAACCTCGCGTTATTTGTAAATGCTGCAATCCTGATATTGGCTGCTGCCGTGTTTCATAAAGGCGGTAGGACAGAAGTGGCGGAATTGCAGGATGCACACCGTTTGTTAGCGCCAATGCTTGGCAATGTATGGGCTCCGAGATTGTTTGCCATAGCATTGATTGCAGCAGGACAAAGCAGCACCATTACAGGTACCTTAGCCGGGCAAATTGTTATGGAAGGCTACCTGCGCCTGCGCATCAGCCCTGTGCTGCGTAGATTAATAACAAGGCTGCTTGCCATCATCCCTGCCGTTTTGGTTATCCTGATTGCAGGTGAATCTAAAGTCGGGCAATTATTGATTTTCAGTCAGGTACTGTTAAGCATGCAGCTCGCATTTGCCGTTATTCCACTGATTTATTTTGTAAGCGATAGTAAACGGATGGGCAAGTTTGTAATTACTGCTAAAACTAAAATCATATCATGGACAGTAGCAGCATTGATTGTTGTTTTGAATTTCAAACTGGTTTTTGAAGAAGTGAAAAGTTGGCTGGAAGCAAGCACAAACTGGTTATTGGACTTACTCATTGTATTAGGCGTGCTTGGGCTTGTACTCCTTTTAATAATGGCCGTTATTTATCCGTTATTGTTGAGAAGGCGAAAACATACAATAGACGTACACAGTCAGATAAAGCCAATATTCGACTCCCAACTTCCTGATTTTAAAACTATTGCATTGGCGCTCGACTATTCTGTAACCGATAACCATGTTATCCTTTACGCTTTGAAACTTGCCGAAAAAAATACATCCTTTGTACTCATACATATTACAGAAAGCGCATCAAGCACCATGATGGAATCGGAAGCGGAAGACTTTGAAACCAAAAAAGACAAGGAAAGAATGGATGCCTATATTAAAGTTTTTACAGATAAAGGCTTTAAAGCCGATTCTGAAATGGGATTTTTGAAGAGAACAGATGAAATTGCACGTATTTGTAAAGAAAAAAAGGCAGATTTACTTATTGTTGGTAGTCATGGCCATAGAGGATTAAAAGATTTTATTTTTGGTGAAACAGTTAATAAAGTAAGGCACATGGTTTCTATTCCTGTTTTTGTGGCAAAATAGAAATTGAAGTAAATGTTTATACCGGAGTTTATTCAATAAATAACACCGTTTATTGAATAGGCCCCGTTCAACCATGTCTTGAAACGTGCTTTTAAAATAAAATACCACAACTTTGTCTTCTTACAATTAAAAATTTCATGCCTGCACCTACTGTTATTGAAACTTATAAAACACTTAGTGAACAATATAAAGCACAATACGAAACCTTACAAAAAAGACATAATGCTTTAAGCATTTTAAGGCTTGTTATAGTAATAGCAGCCATCGCCTTATATTACAACTTTGGTACAACTTACAATTATATAAGTCTTGTCATTGCCATCATACTTACCCTCGCATTCCTAATGCTGATGAAAATTCATCAGCAAACGGGAAATAAGAAATTATTTGCCAAAACACTTCAGACGATCAATGAAGAAGAATTTGCTTATTTAACGACACAGAAGCTATCCTTTTATGATGGCGCCGTTTTTGCTCAGGATAACCATGCTTATAGCGCTGATCTGGATCTGTTCGGTAAACGTTCGCTTTATCAGCATCTTAACAGAACTGCTACAGAAATGGGCAGGGAAGTATTGGCAGATAACCTTTTAAAAGCAGCTGCACCCGATACAATAATTGAAGTACAGAAAGCAACTGCTGAATTAACGACAAAATTAGAAGACAGGCAGGCATTATATGCCGCAGGAAAAATAGCAAATGATAATGAGGGTATTTATAAGCAATTGGTAAATTGGACGGAAGAAGACAATTCTAATGTTCCAAAGACCTTATTGGTATTGTGTTATATACTTCCTGCCGGTTTGATAATTGCAATAGCCATGTATTTCATGACAAAACAGGACATTTATTGGAGCATCATCAATAAATTAGTTCCCTTAAACCTTGTTATCTATTTCATTCAATTTAAAAATATCAGGAAAGCTTTATTCAGCACAGAAAAAATAAATGAAATGCTGAAATCCTATGCTTCAATGTTATTTCAGATTGAAACTGCTTCTTATGAAAGTACCTATCTTAAAGGGTTGCAGGAAAAGTTAAAGACCGATAAAACCCAAGCCAGCGTATTATTGCAAGAATTAGGCGGCATCTTTTCGAAAATGGAAACCGTTCAGAACCCTTTTTCTGCTTTTGCAATGAATGGTTTGTTTTTATACCATATCCACCAGTTAAATAATCTGAATAAATGGAAACAAAAACATAAAAAGCAAGTAACACAATGGCTGCAGGTTATCGGCTCTTTTGAAATGCTGAATTGTATTGCCAATCTGAAATATAATAATCCTTCCTTTTGTTTTCCCCGAATAAATAACAATCATAAAATCTCATTTGAAAACTTAGGGCATCCTCTTATTGCCGATGATAAAAGAGTTTGCAATGATGTAAGCTTTGAGGATAACCGCTTCATAATACTTACAGGCTCTAATATGTCGGGTAAAAGCACTTTTCTCCGCACTTTAGGCGTCAACATGGTTCTGGCCGGAATGGGCGCTCCGGTTTGTGCAACAACGGCCGATATTCATCCATTGAGCATATTTGTCTCCATGCGCCAGTCCGATTCTTTAGCCGATAGCGAATCCTACTTTTTTGCAGAAGTGAAAAGACTGAAATATATCATGGAACAGTTGAAAGACGAGGTTTGTTTTGTGCTTTTGGACGAAATACTAAGAGGCACCAATTCGGATGACAAACGCAGCGGGACTATCGGCGTCATAGAGAAAATAATTAAGCGAAAAGCTATAGGAGCCATTGCAACACACGATTTGGAAGTATGCCTCACAACAGACCAACATCCCGGTATTCTTACCAACCAATGTTTTGAAGTGGAAATTATAAACAACGAATTGGTATTTGATTATAAATTGAGAGTAGGCATCTGCAAAAACAAAAGCGCTACATTCCTGATGAAGAAAATGGAAATCATATAGATATATGCCTTAATTTTAATGTTGTTCAGGGGGAATCAATATTTATTATAAAACACAAAGAAATCACAGTTCAGATAACTTATATCCCCTTAATATTTCTTTTCTTTGCAATCTTGTTTAATCTGTATTGCCTCTTCCTAAAATGGATTTTAAGAATATCAATGAGGATTTAAAACCTCTTTTGCGCGAAATAGCCTCCCGAAATATTCATCGCAGCATGGTTCCCGGGCAGGATTATATACCTGTTACAGGTAAGATATTGGATGAAGACGATATATTATATGGAGTTGATGCAACATTGGACGGATGGCTGACCACCGGTCGTTATGCGCAGCAATTTGAAAGAAAATTTGCGCAATATTTCGGCAGCCGTTTTTCTGCATTGGTTAATTCGGGTTCTTCCGCAAATCTGGTTGCTTTTTACGCCTTAACCTCTCCAAAGCTTGGTGACAGAGCATTAAAGCCCGGCGATGAAGTAATTACAGTTGCTGCTGGTTTCCCTACAACCGTAAACCCGATGCTCCAGTTTGGTTGTATTCCTGTTTTTATTGATGTCGATATCCCTACTTATAACATCAAAGCGGAACTTATTGAAGCTGCCATAACACCTAAGACAAAAGCCATTATGCTGGCACATACCCTGGGTAATCCGTTCAATCTGGACATTGTAAAAGGGCTTGCCAAAAAGTATAATCTTTGGTTGATTGAAGATGATTGCGATTCTTTAGGCGCAACCTACAACGATCAAAAGACAGGTTCCTTCGGAGATTTGGCAACCGTGTCTTTTTATCCCGCACACCATATTACAATGGGCGAGGGTGGTTCGGTTTTAATTAATAATGCCAAGCTTAAAAAGATTGTAGAAAGTTTCAGGGATTGGGGCCGCGATTGCTGGTGCGAGCCAGGCAAAGACAATACCTGCGGTTTGCGTTATGAACAGTGCCTCGGAGAATTACCTTTTGGTTATGACCATAAATACACTTATTCCCATATCGGATTCAATCTGAAAGTTACGGATATGCAGGCCGCTATTGGTTTAAGTCAGTTAAATAAAGCAGATACATTCGTAGCGCAACGTCGTGCAAACTTTGATTTGTTGAAAAAGAAATTAAAGCCATTTGAAGAACACTTTATTCTGCCTGAAGCAACTCCCAATAGTGAACCAAGCTGGTTTGGGTTTATGATTACCATAAGAGAAAACAGTCCCATCGACAGAAATGATTTAGTAAGCTATCTTGAAGAAAAGAAGATTGGCACACGATTATTATTTGCAGGCAATCTTACCAAACAGCCCGCTTATAAAAATATTGAAAAACGCATTGTCGGTGATTTGACCAATACAGATATCATTATGAACAGAGGCTTCTGGCTTGGTGTCTGGCCCGGGTTAAAAGAACAACATTATGATTATATCGTAGAGATGCTGCATGAATATTTAAAGAAGTAAATTATTTAGCGCCTTTTCTGATTTGCCAGCTTTTCAAAAGTTGGCAAATTTTTTTGCAGAAATATTGTCTTTTATACAAAAGGACTAGTTTAAAATAGTTAACCATTCCCTATTGAATAGGAATTAAAACGGAATTATCCTAAACTTGCAAAATGAGCAAATCTTACTGGAAGCGTTGGTATTGGGCAGTCTTCTTATGGTTGCTGGTACTAATCTTATTATTAACCTGGTTTACTAAATATTGGTCATGAGTACTCCGGATTGGATAATTATGCTTACCACATTGGTGCTGATCATTCTTTTCGGCATCTGGAAAGGTCGTGGACAGACAGGTTCGGAGACCTATTTGCGTGCAGGAAAGCAAATGCCCTGGCATGCCGTTTTGCTTGGTATTATGGCTACACAGGCAAGCGCCATCACTTTTCTTTCCGGCCCCGGTCAGGCTTATTCAGATGGCATGCGCTTTGTACAATATTACTTTGGTTTGCCATTGGCGATGATAGTCATCAGCATGGTTTTTGTGCCCATCTTTCAAAAACTCAATGTATTTACAGCTTATGAATATCTTGACAAACGTTTCAACAGAAAGACAAGGTTATTTACCGGAATTTTGTTCCTGTTTTCAAGAGGTGTTTCAACAGGTATAAGCGTGTATGCGCCTTCCATCATACTTTCTACTATTTTCGGCTGGAATATTTATATAACCAATTTGCTCGTCGGCGGCTTGTTGATTATTTACACTTATACAGGCGGCGCAAAAGCTATTGCCCATACGCAGAAGATACAATTTACTATCATCATGCTTTCTATGGCTGTAGCAGGGTTCATGGTAGTACGCCTGCTCCCTTCCAATGTCAGCTTTACAGATGCTTTATATTTGGCCGGTAAATCAGGGAAGCTGAATGTTATCACAACAGAATTTAATGTAAAAGATAAATACAATCTCTGGTCGGGAATTATCGGTGGCTTTTTCCTGGCGCTATCTTATTTTGGAACCGACCAAAGTCAGGTAGGACGCTATCTTACAGCTAAAGACATCAGGGAAAGCAGGTTAGGCTTATTGATGAATGGTTTAGTTAAGATACCCATGCAATTCCTGATTCTGCTCATTGGCGCATTGTTGTTTTCCTTCTATACCATTTATAAAGCACCTTTATTTTTTAATGAATCTGCTGAAAAGAAAGTTGCTGCTATTGCGCCCAAACAATATTTTCCCTTATCTATTCAAAATAAACTTGCAGCCGATTATAATCAAAGAACCGCGCTGTCACTGTTGGAGCTTAGAAAGAATCCAAATACTTTCAATAAATACAAGGAAGATTATTTGTTGGCCAGATTACATTATGGGCAAAGGCTTGTTGACAGGCAACGTAAGCAAATGAGTGCCCTTATCAAGCAAAATACAGTAGCTATTGCAGAGCCTGATAATGACAGTAATTATATCTTTCTTCATTTTGTAAGACATTATTTGCCTGTTGGTATGGTTGGCCTGATATTTGCAATAATATTTTTAGCAAGCTGGAGTTCTATATCTGCCGCCATTAACGCGCTCGCATCCTCTACACTCATAGACTTTCATCAGGTATTCAAAACCACAGCGCTCGATGAAAAACAGCAGTTGAAGTATGGGCGGCTTTATACCTTGCTTTGGGGGATTTTTAGTATTGCAGTTGCCATGTTCGCCACCAAGATGGGTTCATTGATTGAAGCTGTAAATGAACTTGGAAGCCTTTTCTACGGCGCTATACTTGGAATTTTTCTCACAGCCTTTTTTCTGAAGAAAGTAAGAGGAACGGCAGTGTTTTATGCTGCCATTCTTTCTGAAGCAATTGTACTAATAATCTATATCTGTAATGTAGTTGCTTTTCTTTGGCTGAATGTTATTGGCGCAGTATTGGTGATGATATTATCATTGTTATGCCAATATATAGTCAGTGTCCGTTACAAAGCAATTAATGATTAACCGCGTACAAAAGGATTAGAGCGTTTTTCCTGTGCTATTGTTGTTTCAGGACCATGACCACTGTAAACAATTGTTTCATCCGGCAATGTATATAACTGCGTGGCAATGCTGTTAAGCAGCGTTTCATGATTACCTCCCAGTAAGTCCGTACGGCCAATGCTTCCGCTAAATAATACATCGCCGCCTATTACCCAATTTCCTTCAGGATAATAAAAAACAATACTTCCCGGTGAATGACCCGGCGCAAACCTTACTTCTATTTCATCATCACCTAATTTCAGTTTTTCGTTCTCCGAAATATGAAAATCTGCAACGGGAGCAGCCCCCATCTTTATTCCAAACAACATTGCAGAGCCGGTAGCATTTGCTAAAACAGGGTTTTCCTGCTGATGCATTCCAAACGGGATATTGAACTTTTGTTTTATGGCATCAATGCCAAGTATATGGTCAATATGCGCATGAGTATTGATAATTTGTTGCGGCTTTAGTTGATTTTTCTCGATGTAGTCAATCAACTTCCTTTCTTCATCGGCTCCGTACATGCCCGGGTCAATAATCCAGCATTCGCTTTTGTCGTTAGAGATGATATAAGTATTTTCCTGAAAGGGGTTAAATGTAAACGCAGCAACCTTTAGCATGAATTTCTGATTTTTATGAAATGATACCTTCTTTATTGGCCTGCAAAGTACGATGAAATTTTTTTCTGAATTTCTTTCTCATTTTTTTGGAAAATAAAAGTTGGACTCCTACCTTTGCACTCCCAACGAAACGGGACAATGGTTTGATTTCGTAGCTCAGCTGGTAGAGCAATACACTTTTAATGTATGGGCCCTGGGTTCGAGTCCCAGCGGAATCACAAACGTCTCCAACGACGTTACCGATTAAGTTGAAAAAAAGGCGCTGAAAAGCGCCTTTTTTGCGTTTAGTCCCATTTTTTGCTGAGTGGGCACAAAAAAGCAGGCTATTTCAAAACAAAGGAAATCAATAAAAATGGTGACCATTCCGTGACGGTCACGTTTCATGAACATTTCACAGTTTAGTGTACGCATTTGCGTACGCTAAAAATTACTCCTCTCCTTCACGTGTTCCAATGCTTAATTATAGTGCTTTTTATTAATTTAAATCTCTTTATGAAGTGATTTGTAAATAAATATCTTACATCTTATCGATATTTTAAAAATGACAGCTTAATCCACATTCAAATTGCCGGTTTTCCTCCATCCTCTCTAGCGTTGCCAAATATATCTGCTCCTTATAATTTCCCCTGGTTGGAATTTCGCCAGACAATACCTCGTTGGGGGTAAGGCCCAATAACTGGCCATTAGGCATTGAGTTGAATTCCTCTACTGCCTTTTTTAGTTCGTAAGCTAAGTCAACTCCGTTTAAGATATGTTTGGGATATAGGTATCGGTATTTGAGGATTTTGTTGGCAGCTTCAACCATGCAGTTGCTTTGGATTATATCTATTTGTGCAGTCAATCTTTTCCAGAGCATCCCTGGTCGTGAAAGCATCTCATCGAGTGCTCCCTTGTTTTCCATGCCTCCATCCGTGATGAGAAATCCTTCTTCTTTCAAAAGGCCGAAGCGTTGCAAAACCCCATCAAAAGTTTGCCGGGCAATTTCGCTGCTATATTCCGTTGTGACTTTACATGCTAGTATCGCACGACTAAAATTATCCTTAATTACATAGACATATCGCTTTACCCCGTCCAATGTCCTGAAGATCGTTATATCCTGATGTAAAATCTTTAATGGCGCGGTTGCTGCAATAGGAACATAATGTTTCCTCCTTTTGTGTTTCCGCCTTGTAATCTTTAATAGTCGGCAGTATTTATAAAAAGCACCGAGGCTAAAACTGATTTTCTTTTGACGTAGCAGATAATAATATACGCTGATGAGGGGCCAGTTTTTGATTTCCTTTTCAGAGCAACCGCGTTGGAGGTCGACCTGCTCCTGAAGCGTCAGTTGCCCGACGTTTTGTTTGCGGCAATAACCTTGAAGTGAGTTTAGGCAAGATCTTAATCCTTCCCATGAATGCCATTGTTTAAAGGAAAATGGGAGGAATCTCCAAACCTTTTTATCCAGGTTATTTTCCCAGCAAAACCGCAAAATCAGTTCAACTCCTTTTTTTATCTGCAATCCATGCCTGGCTTTTGGTTTTAATAAAGCAATCAGTTCCTTATAAAGCATAACAATATAATACAATGCCTTTAGCTTTATCTTTAACTGCCTGTTTTCGGCTTGAAGTTTTTTGATGGTTAACTCATCTATAATGTTATGTTGTTCCGGTGTAGGCATCCAGAACTTTTTTTCTTCTTTTTCCCTCCACCTTTGTCTGGTGGACCTTGGGATTTTTTTGACCATTTCAGGTGGTAATCCTCCCTGGCAATATTGGACTTTAAAATCGGAATGATACCTCTGTTGTGCGTGAGCCATAATAATGTATTTGCGATTGTTAAGAATGGCTTTATTACAAGATTATTAGAAGTAGAAAAAGGTGAACTGAAAATTGGCAAGTATTCAAAATTCAAATCGCTAATGCGCTACAGTTTTGGGTCGTGTTGTCTTTAAAGAGGAGTTGAAAATAAACGTTAAAACTAATTTGGAAACAAGAAAATAGCAGATGACATACCTTGATTCTATTGAAATTACTATTGTTGTAGGTTACAATTCAAAATGTTTAACAAAATAGAAGTGCATTATTGAGAACCAATTGTAATAGTGTAGGTTATTTTTATTTGATGAATATGGCAAATCCATCGGTGAAGATGTCTTTAAAAAGATGCGGCCATTTACTACAACACCCAAGAAACTGCAAACTAACACCAGCAATATGATGTAAAAATTGGGCGCGTCAAACGGGAGAAAAAAACATAGCTTGGATTTAAGTATTTATTATAATTATGTATATACATAAGTCTTTAACGAAAAACGTTTGACGGTATCTTTTTATGGCGTAATAAATTTATATATTATCTACTTCTTAGCCATAAATGAAAGTAGTGCCGCGTATTTTCTTCTGCTTATGGGCAGTTTAATATCATTACTTAATTGAAGCATCGTATTCGAATCTTTGATTATTTTTTCGACGAATGCAATGTTCACAAGATAAGATTTATGAATACGGTAAAAGGAATGGCTCGATAATTGCTGATCATATTTTGCAATTGAATAGCTCATAGTAATTTTATTTATCTGCTGATTTTTCAGGTAGAAGATGTTCGTATAACTCCAATCGGCACTAATATAAATAATTTGAGAGATTTCTACAAGCTCCATACTGTTCTCGGTACGGAAAAACATTTTCTCTATTTTACTATCTGGTGTATTTTGATTTATAATTTCCTTTGGATGAAGAAGGTTCTTAAAGACAAGTTTCTCTGCTACCTTATTTATAGCATCCTGCAGGTAATCAATGTCGATTGGCTTCATGATGTAATCCAATGCATTTAACCGGAATGCTTTCACTGCAAAAGTATCATATGCGGTCACAAAAACTACTTCGAAATTGAATGGAAATATTCTTTCAAGAAAATGCAACCCGTTTTCGTTGGGCATCTCGATATCAAGAAAAACAAGATCCGGTTGAAACGCTTCAATCAACAACGCAGCATCGTTTGTATTATAGGCAAGGCCGCAGATATTTATCGGTTGTTTTTATATAGTTTAAAAGGATGTTTTTTATGTTCGTGCACGCGATTGGCTCGTCATCTATAATCACTACATTTAATGACTTTGACAATATTTCTGAGGTTGTATCCCTATTAAACATAAAGCTGCGCTTTAATTCAGTGTAAGTTGGTTTTAGTTGCTTTTCAATAAAGTGGTTATTGATTATAAACACTATCGGCCTGAGCTTTTTTTGATTGTTTGATAATTCCGAACCGACCTAGGCGTAAACCGGTCAGGAAGGCTATAATAATATTCCTAACGAGGTAGATGGTGCCCATTCCATTCAGCAAACAACAGATGGGGGTTTTATATTGGCAGGATATTCAAAATCCAATGACGGCGATGTTTCGGGGAACCATGGAAATTTCGATTATTGGGTGGTAAAGCTCGGCATTTGCCTACTCCTGCAACCCAATTCACCTATACCAATTCAGATAATGTTTACAACTTTAATTATACTGGTAGCAATCCCTATACAAGTATCGGTTGGGATTTTGGGGACAATACGCCGGGTTCCAATAATCCCAATCCAACGCATACTTACACTGCATCCGGCTCTTACATTGTATGCACCCACATTTGTCATACCGGAACGTATTGGGTATTTATTATGAATTGTATTTATTTTTAAATTTTATCTCTGCCAACAATTTCAAATCTTCTATCAAATGGTTCGAGTTTTGTACCAAGGGGTTCACGCAGGTCTGAAAGAGAACCGCTGAATTTTGTAGGGAAAGCGCACTTAGGTGCACTTTTCTTGTTTTTATGCGGTTTTCAACAAAGTAAGGTTCAAACTGAAGAGTTGTGGGATTTTATGAACAGCTTCCAGAAACGAAATTTTTAGGGTCAACCGGCAAATGATTGACCACCGACAAACCTGCTAAGAGTTTGATTTGCTGTCGTATGGTAAATTAAAAGCAGAGCAGCATCCTTTCTTTAACTTGGATAATCATTAGTCAAAAACGCGCTCTGGCATTTAAAAAGTGGATCGATTAGGCCGCATAACCTATAAATTTCGATTGCAAGAGGCAATACTTATTCTGCCTTAGAGGCAACGGGCTTAAATACGCGTTTCCAACAAATAATCCCCACAAACGACACCATTTGCAATAATAAGGTGATCACCTCCTGTTCCAGAACTGTCAATGGCTACGTGATGTAATCCCTTTGAGTACATACCAGCAGATACCTTGCTTACATTTACTGGTTGACCATCCGCCCGCAGGAGCCGGTCAAAATGGGCTATTAACCGGTCTGCCCTTTTTAAAGTCTGATCAGATAATATCATAACCTGATCCATCGTTGTAATTAGGGAGTTACCATCAAATTCGATATACATAACCATTTGCCCTCGACTGCCGCCTTCAGTACCAGAACTGAATATAACCGGTTTATTTATAGATTCCTTCGGCCTCCATGCTAAGACCATATCGCCTATTTTTAATTCTGACAAGGCAGATATGCCGGATGATAATGTAATAGTTGTGTCGCTGGCTAAAGACATGATTAAGATATTTTTGGGGTAAGGTAGCTAATTTTTTCTGATAATTCCATCGCCTGTATTTTTAGAGATGAGACACTAATTTTTGAGGACGGGCGACGTCAAAGATTTTTTTATTAGTAACACTCTAGATCATGTAGAGAACAGCCTTCCTCAACAAAAATTCTTTCGGGCGAACCAGCAAATCATTTATCAACGAATCGTTATACGAAAGACTGCAGAAATCCTTCATATCTACAACTGACTTGCAACGGTATTTATAGCTAATGATTTCAATTTCCTTTTTTTTCGGTTCAAATACATTCCTTAGTCTTTGTTTTAATGAAACTTTTCGAAAATCCGGCTCTGCAGTTATTACAGTATAAGTGATATTCCCGCAGTCTTTTAATTTATTGGCTAACTTTGCTTTTTGGCCGCACTTAAATGTTGAAGTTTCATTAAATTAATATCAATCATGTTTAGTAATGCAAATGATTCAAGTTTGTAATGGCTAAAAACTTAGCTTATAATATCACACAGATTTTCTGCATATAGTTCTTGATTCTATTAACTTTTTTCTGCAATTCTTTTTCGATATCAAAAATAAGTCAAAGATTTTTACTGAAGTTAACTTGGCATTAATCTTATTTTATTAAATTTTGGGAATACGGAGAATTGATTCGTTTAAGTCTACAGAATACTTAATAAAATTAATTCATATCATATCTTATATGATAAAAATATAATATTTAACTATAAGAACCAGATTATTGATAACTTTGGATCTAAAAGAAAGAAGCAATGTAACCTTAAAAGAATGCAAACATGGTTTTGCTCTTTTATTATACCATCCATCCTGACCTATAGACCTTTATCCGTAAGGAAACCTTAAATTAAAGGGTGCCGTATTTAAAGTGTATATTTGGTAACACATCTGGCTTTTCTTCCCAAAGTTTCCCGGCTCCGTTTCACCCTTTAGAACTTTAAGTTATGTCCCAGGCAATACCACATCATATCATTGCCATTGGCGCATCCGCGGGCGGCATGGAAGAAATAATCACTTTCTTTGATCATACTCCGATGGATGGAGTATCTTATGTGATCGTACAGCACCTGTCGGCAGATTTTAAGAGCCGGATGGTCGAACTGCTGGCGAGGCACAGTAAGCTTACAGTAACAGAAGCGGTAAATGGCATAGTTGTGAAAAACAATGAGGTTTACCTTATACCCAGCAATAAATATATGACCATCAAAGATGGCTCCCTTTACCTGACTGACAAGAAAGAAAATGCCCCTCCCCATTTAACCATCAATACTTTTTTCAGTTCACTTGCAGAAGAGTATGGCAGCAAATCCATTGGCATCATCCTCTCAGGCTTAGGTACAGACGGGACAGAAGGAATTATCGCAATTAAAAATGCAGGCGGCATGGTCATTGCCCGGGACCCGGCAACTTCTGAGTTCAGCAGCATGCCTTCCCATGCCATAGCAACAGGTCTTGTAGATTTTATTTTGGAACCTGCAATGATGCCTCAGGCAATAGAAAATTACATTGAAGAAGAAGAGGAACTGATCTTTAGCCAGAAAGAAGAAGAAATGAACCTTACCGCAATCATTGACCTGATAAAAGAGAATTCTGCTCTTGACGTTTCTGATTACAAACATGCCACTATACTTCGCAGGACGAAAAGGAGGGCAGGTTTTTGCAATTTCGAAACTATGGGTTTATACCTTGATTATCTAAGAAAAACGCCTGCGGAAATAGAAATACTCTGCAAGGAATTTCTCATTAGCGTGACCTCATTTTTCAGGGATAAGCAAGCTTTTGATATCATAGAAAAAGAAGTACTTCCTGAAACGCTGAAAAGCCTCGGGCCCGGTGAAGAATTAAAGGTTTGGGTTGCGGGATGTGCCACAGGTGAAGAAGCTTATTCAATCGCTATTCTGATAGCAGAACAATTAACCGGCAACCTGAAAAATACAGTAGTCAAGATCTTCGCAACAGATATGGACAGCTATGCATTGCTGCATGCGGGCAAAGGTGTTTATGGTAAGGGGATATCGAAAAACATCAGCTCCTATCTGCTTGAGAAATACTTCATTGAAGAGGATAGTGGTTATAAGGTGAAGCCTTCCATACGCAAAATGGTCATCTTTGCATTGCATGATATGGTAAAGAATCCTCCATACTGCAATATGCATCTTATCTCCTGCCGCAACCTGTTAATTTATATGGCCCCTGTGCTGCAAAAAAAGATATTTTCGATGTTGCTCTTCGGGTTGAAAAGGGATGCCTATCTATTTCTGGGTTCCAGCGAAAACCCGGTCCCGATCCTTGACAAACTTCAGGTAGTCGATAAGAAATGGAGGATATACAAGAACCTCGAAAGCAGCAAGGCCATTAGCCTTGATTTCTTTTCCCTGCCCGAACTTTTGGAAACTAAAAACATAAGAGCATATCCTGAGCCAAGGCATGGCGCGGTAAATGAAACCCTTACATTGGGGGAAGCGATGCACGATAGCCTCGCCGTTAAACTTGGCTATCTTGCCATATGTATAGATGAAGACCACCATGTCATAAAATCCTATGGCGATACATCCAAATACCTGCTCCAAAAGAATTTTATATCAAACCTACAGGAACTTTTACCAAAGCCTGTAGCAGTGGCTTTCAATATACTGTGCAGAAAAGTTTTAAATACAGGTGAGGTTTCGGTTCTCAGTGGAATCGTGTTCAAATCGCAAGGACATGTCTTTAGCGTAAATCTCTCTGTCAGCCCATTGATGATCAAAGGCGGTCAACGGCTGCTTTTGGTAACCTTCCAGGAGGATGTTGCGATTGGCGCTGTTAAAACGGAAACCATTTTCAATGAGGACCTCCATAAGGACCAATATATATTCAATCTGGAGCAGGAACTAAAGGAATTGAAGGATAAACTGGCCGAGTCAGGTGAAGAACTTAATGGCACAATTGAGAATATGCAGTCCTTTAATGAGGAAATTATATCGGCTAATGAAGAAATGCAAAGCACAAATGAAGAGATGCAATCGGTAAACGAGGAACTTCACACTATTAATGCCGACTATCAGCTAAAGAATAAAGAACTGCTCGAAATCAATGACGACCTTAATAACTATTTCCGCAGTAATCTCAATGGCCAGTTATTTGTAAATAAAGACCTCTTGCTGATGAAGTTTTCACCAGGAACCGTGAAACAGATTAACCTATTGGACTCGGATATAGGCAGGCCTTTGAGCAATATCTCCACCAATATAAAACTCGAAACGATTATTGATGATGTAAAAAAGGTGATTGAAGAAGGAATTGTGCTTACAAAAGAAGTGGAAACCAATAACGGAAAATGGTACCAGATCATGACGATGCCCTATATCCGGCTTCCTGACCATAACAATGATGGGGCAATCATAACCTTTAATGACATTACTTTATTGAAAAATATCCAGCAGGAACTCGACATCAGCAACAAAGCCCTTGAAATAGCGATAAACTCAGCATCGCTTGGTATATGGTCGATAGATGTCAGGACCCGCGAGTTCGTACCTTCACAGCGCCTCAAAGAGATATTTGGCTTCCTGCCGGAAGAAGAAATATCCTATAAAGACGCTATTGCACAGATAGTTGGGGATTATAAGAAAACGATTCTCGATTCTGTTGAAGAGTGCATCTGTACAGGAGGAAACTATGACATGGAATATCCGATAAAGCGTCACGATGACAATGTTGTCCGCTGGCTACGGGCAGTAGGGAATATTTCCAAAAACAACGATGGCAGCCCTGCCTACTTTACCGGCGTTATACAGGATATTACCGAACAGAAACTGGGTAACATCCGTAAAAATGACTTTATTGCCCTGGTCAGCCATGAGCTCAACACACCCCTTACCATTATACAGGCTTATATCCAGATACTTGCTGAAAGGGCATTAGCACAAGATGACAGTTTCGCCCGCGAATCGCTTTCCAAGGCCATCGCACAGGTAAAGAAAATGTCCGGACTCATCAAAGGGTTCCTGAATATGGCCTGCCTTGAAGCTGGCAGGATCTATCTAAGTGAAGAACTGTTTGAAATCGGTGCCCTGATAAATGAAACGCTGGAAGGCGTTTCGGTATCAACGCCGGGCAATGCTATTTTATTTGAACCCTATGCACCAGTTTGGGTATACGCTGACAGAGATAAGATAGGGCAGGTAATAAACAACCTTCTCATCAACGCTGTAAAGTATTCACCTGAAATAAATGATATAGGGGTTCGCTTTAAGGAGCACAAAGGAATGCTTGAGGTAAGTGTGAGGGATAACGGGATTGGCATAAAAGGCACGGAACAGGAAAAGCTCTTTGACCGCTACCACCGAGTTGAAAATGAGCACACAAAAAGTATCTCAGGCTTTGGGCTCGGCCTTTACCTTTCAGCTGAAATCATCCAAAGACACAAAGGCAAGATCTGGGTGGAGAGTGTGCATGGAAAAGGATCCACATTCTTCTTTTCACTGCCCTTACCTCAATCGGCTGATAATACCTTATCCTATTAATTGAAAGTTTAGAATACAGCGCATTTCCGTATATATAGTTCAGGACATAAGGAAGCCCATCAAAAAGATGAGCCTTCCCTTGAATCAAAACATTGCCCAATTTACCAGATTGGTGCAAATGCAATTATTACTTTAACTCCTACTGCAACGTAAAGCAGTCACTTATGTTCGAAATGAGGCAATTAATCTTCGTCCTCTGTATTATTGTCAGCCTTTTTTTTTTCATTTGGCTGGAGGCAAATAAATCTGAAAACCTAATTCTATGTTTAACGAATGTGCGGTCAAGGCATTACCAAATCCCATTATTCCATTACACTTTCCTAAAGCCCCGAGGCCGATATTTGGCGTAAGGAAATAAGCAATTCCCGGTCCCATACCGATGTCCAAACCATTTGTAGAGGAATTCGGCTTACCCGTAACAATCGTATTCTTACCATTGATACCAAAGCTTGCTTCCCCGAAGAAGCGAGCATGTTTAAGGATTTCTATCTGCTTGTTGCTTGCATAATACCTGCCGAATGGCTGCGAGCAAAAGGTCTGCCGCAGCGGCAAGCGTAGCACCGGAATTATTGTGCATCACACCGTTTACATTTCCAAATCCCGTTATCCCCCCACTGTTGGTTCCAACGTTTCCGGTGATTTGCGAAGTACCGTTATTTCCCATGGCGCCGACCGTGTAAATAAGGCAAAATTAGCTGCTGACCCAAGGTTGGGCGCCTGCGCCTTTCCCTTCTCTGGTATTAAAAAAAAACGGTTGCTAGAAAATACATTTTGTAAAATTGCTCACATGAATACGTTTTGATCTGAAATAAAGCTATATCGGCTGTCGCGAGAATTGTTACATAAACTTTTTTATTTCTTACACATTTACCAGATTTAGCAAAAGATAATTTGTAGGATATTTGAGTGGGATTTAATTATGAAATATGGAATACTAGCTTGCAGAAATCCACGTATACCACTGCAGACGAGTTTGAGTAATCACCAATATAATATTTAAATTAATAATAATAAGGAAGCGTCCAGCAGTAAGCGACTTTTTAAGTAAATCTATCCTAAAATATAAGTGGGGTAAAACAAAATACAATTAATTTTATTACACAGATAATAAAACATGGCTTATCATTAAAAAAATTTATTGAATCCCACTATGGGATATAGTTTCACCGCTGTTAACTGGCTTGAGTTCGAACTAAAAGCATTATATCATGTTGGTTTGGTTACACACTTTTAATTTTGTAAGGTGCAGGTATAAATAAATGAGTTCCTATGGCTAAGAAAATACTGATTATTGATGATGACAAGGACATACTGGAGATGTTAAATATTGTATTTCAGGATTCAGAATTTGATGTGGTGCTAAGTAATACAGGGATGACGGCTGATGAGATAAAAGTTATCCATCCTGATATTGTATTACTTGATGTCAAACTCAGAAACTACAAGCTTAACGGCGATGAAATCTGTATGGAGATCAAGTCGAGAGAGGACATGAATTATATACCGGTGTTGCTGGTGTCATCAGAGAATAATTTAAGAATACTTGCAGAAGACTGCAACGCTGACGGATATATTGCGAAACCTTTTGATGTGAAGAATTTGATGTCTGCTGTAAGATGCAGGTTTATATAATTTCATTAATTTGCTGCCATGGCAGAACAAATCAATCTGGATAAAGATGACCTTATAACATTTTTTATTCATCACCTGGACAAAGTATATTCAGCAAAATCGCATCTGCTCAAGCGGCTGCCTGAAATTTTATACCAGGTACATTTTTCAGACCTGGAAGAAGCAATATTTGAAACCATCAAGGTGGTAGAGCTTCAGCGAAAACGTATGGCGGCTATTTACGAATTGATGGGTGCATTGAAAAATGAGGGTAGCATCAGTGGTCTTACCGGGCTGATAGATGATTCCTTTGAAGAAATCAAAACACATCAGGACAATCCAGAGCTAAGGGACATGTCGATACTTTTCTATATGACAAATATTGAAGCGACCGAGATAGCCTCATTTCAGGTGCTTCAACTCCTGGCGGTGAAAATACGTAAAGAGCGGATCAAAGAACTTATCAAGGAAAATTATAACGAGGCAAAAGCGGATAAAGCTTTGATGCTGCTGATTACTACAAAATACTTAAGTACGGTATAGGAAGTTTTAATTTATATTGCGCTTATTTCAGGATGACTTACGATACTTAGTTGGATGTTTATACAAGTATTTCTTTCCTAGTCCTATATTTTGGCCTGAAAATTTAATCTGCCCCGTCAGCTATCAAAACTTTTAAGCTTTTTATATCAAAAGGTTTGGGGAGATAGCCATCGGCAGAACATTTATTAGCTAGGTCATGTAAATTTTCCTCACCGGAAACAAGCAATATTTTTATGTAGTCCTCGCGTGATTTGATCTCTTTGCATATCTCGTCACCTGTTATATTATACCCCTTGATGATGACATCTAATAATATAATATCGGGTTTTAAGGCTTTTGCTTCGTCTGCTGTCATCATCAATAATCAGTATTTTCTTAGCCATGTCATTGTCTATATTATATTTTTCAATTTAATGGAGTTACAGATAAAACGTACAAGCTTGTTAAATGTTGGGCTTTGTGATTATACCTGCATTATAATCACATAGTGAATTAGAGAGCATGCCTCCCGGTATGTTTCTCTTTTTTTCATAATGATGAATTATTATTTACCATTCGATTTATGATAAATGCGAAAAGATTAGTGTAATCCAGAATTGTTTAATAAGATATGGTAAGAAGATAAATTACAGCTTAATCTGTTCTCTAAGCTCCTGATGAGAAAAAAAAGAAGGTAATTACCTTCTTTTTTTAGCTATGTGCACGTTGAATCAGGAGGAAGAAGAGGCCAATGGAGATTTTAATAGGGTGACCTATTTATTAAAACCGCAGAAAACTTATAGGTGATGCACCAAGCTATCGGAAACGCTAACCTTTTGTATTAAATATCATTGCCACTACTTGGAGTTAATAACTGCCCAAAGTAAAGCACTTCAAAGCTAACTGAAACTGGTTGAATTAAGCATAAACATGTCGGAATTTTATCGCTCACTTGGTGGTGGGTTTTAAAGATAAGCTCAATCGATTAATCCTATACCACTAAGATAAAGATAAAAGGGCCTTGCTCTACAAGCTCCCAGGTATACAGCCATCGAGAAAATATTGAAATCGAAAAAACAGTCTCAGGTATTTTAATTGATTCCATTAATTTAACATTGACTATCAAGGCCTAAACAAATCGTTCAATTGAATCATTACTAATAAGCTTCTGCCGTTAAATCAACAACTGCCCGAACTATATTCATTAATTTATGTTATATTATTGTTGCAGATAATATTATTGCCGTAATTTTAAGAGATCCCACCTTCTATCTTCTTTGTATTGCATCATCGAAATGATAAGTTATAAGAAATCTCCGACCTTAAAGTTACCAAACCATATAATCCAACCGATGATATTATTTCCATTATTAGTTCATCAGAATTCACAAAAATAGCATGCTTCAAGATTATACGTTATTTAAAATAAATCAGGACTTATTTAGGGAAGCCTTGAATAGAAATGAAAAGTTAACGTTTTTATTGCAAGCCGATGTTGATTATATTTATGAACTTTTAAGGCACCGTCAGAAGCTAAGGGTCCGGAATATTGAATTAAAAAAAATGGTGAGTGAGGTATGCGCCCAAATAGCTGGCATTAAGCAACAATTGCAAGTTTGTGTTGCAGACACCTACTAATCTCCTAAGCCACAATACCGCATTTTTAAACTACTCTTAAGATTATTTAAGATACCAAGGTGTACAGTTTATTTCTGGCGAAAAACAAAAATATAAATGGTTCTTTTTAATAAAAACAATGTATCGCCATGAACAAAGGAACAGGAATCGGATTCGACGCATTATTCAGCAATGGCGCGATGGGCATTATCGTAATTGATGACAAGGCCGACATTGTTCTTGCCAACCCTTTCTTACTTGCACAATTCAACTATACCGAGGCCGAGCTGATAGGTCAACCTTTATCGATGTTAATACCACAGCGTTTCCATGATGCACATGAAAATCATTTGCAGCAATATAATCAACTACCCAAAAGCAGGCCAATGGGCCTCGGCATGGACCTTTTTGCAAGAAGAAATGATGGCAGTGAATTTGAAGTCGAAATAAGTCTTGGTCACT
Organism: Taibaiella lutea; assembly: GCF_008629695.1. Classification (GTDB taxonomy): domain Bacteria; phylum Bacteroidota; class Bacteroidia; order Chitinophagales; family Chitinophagaceae; genus Taibaiella; species Taibaiella lutea. The sequence continues at coordinate 123,616 of NZ_VWSH01000001.1, read as the reverse complement.
ATCAAACGGATGCAGGCAAATATGTCATCGGATTCCTTAGTGATATTTCGCTTAGAAAGGAAGTAGAGCGGGCATTGAAACTGCTAAATGAAGAACTCGAACAGAAGATAGAAGAACGTACCCAAACCCTAACGAGCACTGTAACACGGCTTGCCCAATTAAATGAAGAGACACAGGCAAAGGATAGAGACCTGATGCTTGCCCTTGAAAAAGAAAAGGAATTGGGCGAACTAAAATCCCGGTTCGTTTCCATGGCTTCACATGAATTCAGGACACCGTTAAGTACCGTGCTCTCTTCTGCCTATCTTATTTCAAAATACACTGAAACAGAAGATAATTTCAAGCGGGAGAAGCATATAGAAAGAATAGTTTCATCTGTAAATATGCTGACGGATATCCTCAACGATTTCCTGTCGGTTGGCAAAATCGAAGAAGGAAAGATTCAGGTCAGATATGCAACTTTCGATTTACCTGAATACATTGAAAGTATCATACAAGAAGTGACCGGATTGTTTAAGAAAGAACAACAAATCAAGTATCGGCACAATGGGCCGGCAGTAACTATTTTAGACCAAAGCTTACTTAAGCATATCATCATGAACCTGTTGTCGAATGCAGTGAAATTTTCAGCAGATAATGCCTTGATAAATATAAATAGTGAACGAAATGATGAGATTTTAACCTTAACTATAAAAGACGATGGCCTTGGTATATCCAAAGATGACCAGCAGCATTTGTTCGAACGTTTTTTCAGGGGTGCCAATGTGGTCAACATCCAGGGAACCGGCCTTGGATTGCATATCGTAGCTAAATATGCTGAATTAATGAATGGGAATATTTCCTGCAAAAGTGCCATAAACGAAGGCACGACTTTCATCTTAACCTTTAACCTGAATCAATAGCCAAACCATGCAAAAAGTACTGATCATTGAAGACAATGCTGAAATAAGGGAAAACATGGCTGAAATACTTGACCTTGCAGGCTATGAGGTGTCAACAGCCGGGAATGGAAAGGAAGGTGTCGCTATAGCAAAGAAGCTGGTGCCGGATCTAATAATTTGCGATATCATGATGCCGGTGTTGGATGGATATGGCGTACTGCATATGTTGCAGGAAAATCAAAGCCTTCAAAATATCCCATTTATTTTTTTGACGGCAAAATCAGAAAGAAGTGAAGTAAGAAAGGGCATGGAATTGGGTGCCGATGACTACATCATAAAGCCTTTTGATGGCACAGACTTGTTAAATGCCGTGGCAAGGAGGTTGAAGAAAGCCGCTGCACTCAAAAAGCAGTTATCCGATACAATGGATGGGGTACACCAACTCATTGAATTGTCTTTTGACAAAGATTATTTGTCCGAACTGAAAGAAGGGCGGAACACAAATAACCATAAGAGAAAACAACTTATCTATGCAGAAGGCAATCACCCTTCCATGCTATTCTATATCCTTAAAGGTAAGGTCAAGACCTATAAGCGTAATGAAGAAGGGAAAGAACTTATTGTGGGGCTTTATAATAAGGGTGATTTCCTCGGATACATGGCCTTGTTGGAAGGTGATATTTACAGGCAGAGCGCGGAAGCTTTGGAAGACACAGAGCTGGCAGTTATCCCAAGATCTGAGTTTGACGATTTAATTGAAAAGAATCCGGAGATCATGAAAAAGTTCATTGGCATACTTGCACGTAACATCAATGACAAGGAAGAACAATTGCTCGCAATAGCGTATAATTCTTTAAGAAAAAAAGTAGCAGATACACTTATTGTCCTCCAAAGGAAATACAACTCCGAAAAAGAGGAGGATTACACTATTGACCTTTCCAGGGATACCCTCGCTGCTATTGCCGGTGTTGCAAAGGAATCGCTTATCCGCATGCTGGGGGAACTTAAGGACGAAAACTTGATCAGTATTGAAAGCAGCCGCATCAAAATTATTAACCTGAGGATATTAGAGGAGATGTATAATTGAGCCAACTGCAACAGCTAATGCATAAGATGCTCAAGGAAGCTTAATTTCAAAGTATAAAATTCTTTTTCAAAACGTACCAGGTCCCTTCTGAGCGTTGCGTATTTATGCAACTGCATTAAGGCACTGGTCTTGGATACAAGTGTAAGCAGGCCCCCAATTTCATGCCTTAGTAAGCCCATCGACTGATCTTTATCCAGCAACAGCTGATAAAAATCCTCAGACCCTTCTAAAAAGGAATCGCTTACTTCTTTAAGTATTTCTTTAGCCAACCGATCCTTCATCTGGTTGTTTTCAGTACCCAATTGGTCTATCCTTTCCTGCCATTCCCTGATATCCTTCAGGGTATCACTCTCTATTGCTGTATTCATTTGTGGTGAGTTCAAAATATTAGTATCGCTTTTTTTGCTTCAGGATTTCCGATTGCACCAAAGTTGCTGTTAATCCGGTACCTGTTCAATGATATGTGCAAAGGGCAGCAATGATCCAAATCAGTTTTGTATCCTTTGTTCTTAAACTGATCTTAATTCCCATTGTATCCTTTATTCAGGAAAGCAGGCCCTTGATTCCATTATCTCTTTACATTATTTCAGGCCTGCTCGGCTCCAATAACCAGACTCATCTTATCCGCTATTCCCAATCATTGTTCCGGCTTATGCTTTAGGTGACTTTTGCATCTTGGTTAAACATTGAAGCATTAACCATCTCATCTTTTAAAATTATAAAATGAAAGCATTGGTTTATCATGGTCCGGGAAAGAAAGCGTGGGAAGAAAAGCCGCACCCTGTTATAGCAGCGCAAACGGATGCCATCATTAAAATATCAAAGACTACTATTTGCGGTAGCGATCTCCATATAATGAAAGGTGACTTACCTGAAGTAGCCGATGGCCGGATCATTGGCCATGAAGGCGTAGGTATAGTAGAGTCGGTTGGTTCGGCAGTAAGCAAATTTAAAAAAGGGGACCATGTAATTATTTCCTGTATTACATCTTGCAGCAAATGTGAGTATTGCAAAAAAGGCATGTACTCTCATTGTAAAGATGGTGGCTGGATTTTAGGCTATCTGATTGATGGCACACAAGCAGAGTATGTAAGGATACCCCATGCTGATAATAGCCTTTATATAATCCCTGAAGGTTCCGATGAAGAAGCACTTGTTATGCTCAGTGATATTCTCCCCACAGGTTTTGAATGCGGTGTATTGAATGGACAGGTTAAGCCAGGCGATACCTTAGCTATTGTAGGTGCAGGGCCTGTAGGAATAGCAGCACTATTGACTGCCCAGTTCTTTACACCCTCAACTATTATAGTAATAGACCAGGACGACAACCGACTTGAAGTGGCTAAAACTTTTGGTGCAACGCATACTATAAATAGTGTGGACGAAGATGCTGAAATCGAAGTAATGAAAATAACAGATGGTATCGGCGTTGATGTAGCCATAGAAGCGGTAGGCTTACCTGCAACCTTTGAATTGTGCGAAGCCGTCATCGGTGTTGGTGGCCATATTGCAAACATCGGGGTGCATGGCAAAAGCGTTACGCTGCACATGGAAAAGCTGTGGTCAAAAAACATCACGATTACGACCCGTCTGGTGGACACTGTGAGTACGCCTATGTTATTTAAAACTGTACAGGCTGATAAGTTAAAGCCAAAGCAATTAATAACACATCACTTCAGGTTAGACGAGATAATGGAAGCCTATGACACTTTTGGTAATGCTGCCAAAGAAAAAGCATTGAAAGTAATATTGACAAATGCTTAAGCATCCAAAGTAATTTAATCATCATCCTAATTAATCTTTATTAAAACCACATAAAAATATGTCACATCTTACAAGGTATCTATCGATATTAATTTTCATGTCAGGAGCTTTTACGTCCCATGCATTGGAAACCACTTATCCTCTTTCCAAAGACTATAAAGTTACCATCCACGGCACTTCCAATCTACATGACTGGGCTGAAAATGTAGAAACAGTTTCAGGTAATGCTATAGTCAATTGGTTTAAGGATGGTAGCTTCCGGTTGAATGCAATGAATATCAAAATGGAAGTCCGATCCATCAAGAGTGACAACTCCACCATGAATAAAAATACCTATAAGGCATTAAAGGCAGACACCCATCCACAGATCACTTTTGTACTTGCTGCTCCTCTTGCAGTTATTACATCAAATGCTTCCGGAAAAATCATAACAGCAAGGGGCAATCTTACAATTGCAGGTGTTACAAAACCTGTTGTGATGCAGATAAAAGTTACATCTGCTGCAGGTGGAAAGTTAATATTCGAAGGCATATACAAAATAAGGATGACCGATTTCGGAGTGAAACCTCCTACAGCCATACTTGGTACATTAAAGACAGGCAACGATATCACCATTAATTTCAAAGTAAGCTCATAATCTTTTTAACGGCGCATGTTCATGCGCACAACATACTACCTGAGATGAAACATAAAATTATTCTTCTGCAACAATTAGCTTTTATATCAGCGCTTCTGATAAGCCCTTCATTAAGCGCACAAAGACAAATGCAATATTACCGTCCCAATGATAAAACAGGTATCAGGACTTTTGAAACAACCAAAAATGACACTACAACTTTCGAAGGCTTTAAAGTGAAGGTGGGCGGTAATTTCAGTCAGGATTTCCAGTCATTAAAACATGAAAACAATGCATCAGTAATCATGGATGCAGGGGTCAATACGAATCAATTGATTTCACTTACCAACGGATTCAATCTGGCTATGGCAAACCTTAATATCGATGCACAACTCAGTGATGGTATCAGGATGAACCTTACCATGTATCTTTCTGCAAGACACCATGAAGAAACATGGGTGAAGGGCGGATACGTACAGTTTGATAAATTACTTTTCCTGAACAGTAATCTTATCAATAAGATTATGGAAAGTGTTACCATTAAAATCGGGGATTATGATGTGGATTATGGCGACCAGCATTTTTGCAGGAGTGATGGTGGCAATGGCATCTACAATCCTTTTGTAGAAAATTATATCATGGATGCATTCGCAACGGAAATAGGTGGTGAGGTTTACTTTCATCCCAAAAGCGGATTTATAGCAATGGTGGGTGTAACTAATGGCGCATTAAATCCTACTGTAGTAGAATCCTCCAAGATTGATGCCAACACAGGAAAAAAGAATACATACGGCCCTGCATTTCATGGTAAAATAGGATTTGATAAACAAGTAAATAAAGATTTCAGATTGAGGATTACAGGTTCGGTTTACACAGACAAAAGTTCTTCGGGTAATACTTTGTTTTGGGGCGACAGGACAGGCTCCCATTATTTCTATGCCATGGAAAATACTGCCGCGACTACGGACGGGAATGCATGGTCGGGAAGATTCAATCCCCAGTTCAGCGATCAGGTTACTTCGTTTTCAATAAACCCTTACTTGAATTATAAGGGACTTGAATTGCTCGGTACTTATGAAAGGGTACAAGGAAGGAAAGTAACAGAAGCAGATAATAGGACAGTAAGTCAATATGGAGCCGACATCATATATCGCTTCCCGGCAAACAATCTATTCTGGATAGGCGCACGATACAATAAAGTTATAGGGTCGATACCTGGCAATACAGAGGATATTGCTATCACGAGACTTGTGGGTTCAGTAGGCTGGTTCGTCACTAAAAATATAATGATGAAAGCAGAGTATGTTAACCAAAAGTACGACCATTATGATGCCAGCAATATACTTTCGGCAGGCCGCTTCAGTGGTTTTATCGCAGAGGCTAGTATTGGTTTTTAATCACCATTTCTATTTTTAATTTTTAATAAAACAAAGTATATGAAAAACAGGATATTTCCCATCATGGCCTTGATTATGATTTCAGTAGTTTCAGCAACTGCCCAAGGGTCTAATCCGGAATACGTTAAGATGCTCAACAATCAGAGCGATGCATTGAAGATCAGTAAAAAAATCAATGAGAATAAGATCAAGCTATATGAACTTGAAGGAAAATTAGTTCAGGAGACCAAGAATTCCCAATCCACAATATTAAAAGCCCAGAGTTCAGCAAATCAAAATGTGGCCGCGGCAGATAAACTTTCAGAAAATGTGAGCAATAAGAAGAACGCAAAAGATGCAAAAAAATCAGCAAGCGATGCGAAGCATGATTCCAATAAGGTAACTGATGCAAGTGATGATGCAAGTGATTTGACAAGGGAAATTGCAGATTTGAAAAACGAAATTATAAGCCAGCAATCCCAACTTGCTTTGATTCCGGGTTATCCTTTTAAGGATTAGTGAACTTGATGCAAAACAATTTGTTTGAATCACTAAGAAACCCTCTAAACAATGAATGGCCTCACCATGCAATGACAATAAACCATTAGAAGAGCAAGGACTTGTAATTTTACTCCCATGATACTATCTGATTTTAATCAGCATGGCATCATGGGAGTCCGTTTTTTCTAAAACAATAATAGGGAGGCATCTATGCCTCCCTATTATGTCTGTAACATCAGATACACTAAACCTTGATAATTCCAATCCAGAATTAAAACCTACAACCTAAGTAAATATTATTTTATACATAGGATCAAAGAACCAAAATAAAAAGGCATAGCTACCACTGCCGGAATTTTGCCTTTCCTATTAAAAATGTAATGATGGAAATGAATCCAATTATACCTATGGCAACTATTAAATAGGCTACTCCCATGATTTTATTTGATATTTGTGAAACCTATTATTACTTACTTTACTTTTTCGGCAAACGACTATTGGCCACATTAATCTATCACTCAATTGGCAATAGCCGGACAACGGATGGGTGTGTGCTCTGGGTTTTAGGCAATATCACACAGATTCCAAATTGTGACCTTTTTACCTTTAGAGCATCTGTGTTTACATTAGAAGGCATATAAAAATGATACAATAGTGTATTACTACATATTTTAGAGTTGCTGTCATTTTTATAAATTTTAATAGATTCGTTTTCCCTGTAAATCAATATCTCATTTATATTTATTGCACCTAAAAATACCTGCAATTCATATTGATTTTTGAGATCCCGCATTATAACCATTGCAGGCTGTTGAGTCAGGTTAATATTTGCATCGCTTAGTTGGTAATGGTCGGTGTTGCAAATCAGGAAAGGTTTCTTTAAGTGCATAAATTTCTTTTAACCTATTAGATACAATTGTATCTGCTCGTTTTGTTTAAACTACAAATTTATGCTCGGCGAGTGCCGGAAACAATGACATCTATTAGTGTTCAAAATCATTGTCGTCATTAATATTAAAAGGATCTGTCGTACTTGCTATTATCTTGCGCCTAATCCTTGAATGATTATTACAATGGCAGAGCTACACCTTCATCATAAACCGTTCAGTTGACTATAGCATATCACAAGATTAATACTAACCCGATTGCTTATCTGCAGATCGCTATACCTAACTGTTTGTCATTTTATACCTTAACTCTTTGACAATTGTCATTTTAAATAAAGTGAAGGTTATTAAATAAAAAAAGGAACACCTTCCGGCTTTCACTTGCCTCAATATTTTTTTGAATAGCAAACAAATCGCCATTTGATTAGCAAAATCGTCGATTGCGGCGAAGTATTTAAGGATTTGGTTCGATAACTCCCTTGAGGGTTCAGGATGGATTATCCATAGATATATAATAACGTATCTTAACAGATATTTGGTTACAGACATCTGTTGCCTAAGCTTCCCTGAAAATAGAGGACTAATCAATCCGGTTAGTTTATTGGCTATAATCGTCCTTACGCACAATAGTGTAAGCAGGCGTGGCTATCCGAACAATACCCAACCGTTTCAGGAAAAGGATAACATGATATATCGGGTCGATTTCATGCCATCTATTACCGAAATTGATTGATGAAGGGTGTTTGTGATGATTATTATGGTAGGATTCACCAAGCATAAATATATCAATTGAAATAAGGTTCTGCGAAGTGTTCTTCAAGCCAAAGTTGCGGTAACCGTATTTATGTGCAAACCAGTTTATTAGCACTCCGTGAAACGGGCCCATAAGAATAATAACAGGCAGTAACAGATACCACCAAAAGCTGTTTGCAAACAAAATGAAGAAGACTACATAGAGCAGCACCCATAAGAGTTTTGACCATATGGAATCAGCCCATTTTTCAAAACCCTTTCACTCCGGCAAGTTTTTTGTGAACCTGTCTTCAATGGGTATAGATCCTTTTTCAATTCCTTCAAAGATGGTTTTTGTATGCCACATCATGCTGAATACATTACTTGAAAAAGAAGGTGAATGGGGATCTTTATCTGTGTCTGTGTAAGCATGATGCATACGATGCATTATTGCATAGGCACGCGGACTCATATAGGAGGAGCCTTGCGTAATATAGGCAAAAAGGAAAAAGAAGCGTTCCCAGAACGTGTTCATTTTGAACGCGCCGTGTGCGGCATATCTGTGCTGGAAAAATGTTTGTGAAAACAGGGAAAAATACCACAGCCCCACAAAAAAAATGAGAATAATCAAAATAAGAAATTTAGGATAAAAAATGGAATGCAGGAAACTGATTATAAAAGCTCGCTGGGATAAATCGGAGCAGGAAGAATTACTTTACTGAACTCATGAGTATTAAAGGTAACACAAATAGAGTTAAAAAAACCACAAATGAATTAATCTTATATTTCAGGTTCCTTAGGTAATATATTTCAAATTCCGTCGACCTGCGTATCCATTAAATCGTCTGGATTAGACATAGCTAGAACAGTGAATATCAATTTTTTTGAATTATAAACAATATGCTAGGTAATTAAGATGGTTAGTGATTATACCTACATTATAATCACTTAGTGAATTAGTGAGCATGCCGCCCGGTATGTTTCACTTTTTTTGTTCGATTATGATGAATTATTATCTCTACCTTCGATTAATGATAGAAGCGAAAAGATTAGTGCTGTACAGAAATAATTTATTGAGAATGTGGGATAGGGACAAAACACAACTTAAGCTGTTCTCAAAGGTCCCCGATGGTGGTTTGAAAGAATTGCTAGCAAAAAATAGGAGTATCATTAATGAAAGCAATAAGCTGATAACTAGAATGAAGCTGCAATATCAAGAGTTTAAAGAAAGTTAGTTAGTAGATTAAATGCGAATTTGTTCGGCATTTATTAAATGAAAAGGGCGCTATAATTGGCGCCCTTTAATCAAACTCCACAATATCATTTGATTTAAAAGCAAGTTCCTTATTAAGGTATGTGAGATAATATAATAAAGCACATCCCGACCAAAGGATGTGCAATCTGAATCTAAATCAAGATAGTTATATAAAAATAGACTTATTGATTTGGTACTTCTCATAAGCTTTCCTTATAGTTGTATCTCACGACTATCTTTTCGATTTAACGGCAAGTCAATTATGAGCAGACCGTCCTATAGATTATTGCTACTTACAAAGGTTAAGATTCGGCAGAATGGTGCGTTCTTGATAGCATCGCTTAAATAAGTCTCATCAACCAAATAAAAGACCAGTGTATAAGCGATACGAAATTTCTAGAAGCAATTTTACTTCATGCAGAGCGGATTAATGGTTTCATAATTAACCAAATAGTTATTGGTTTTACTTTATTGAGTGACTTTGCTACTAAAGGTTATTACCACATCCTCAACTTTGAGTTCTCAGTATTAATGTCCGGTATGTTCTATAGATAAAGAATTTACAATATTATATTTTCGCAATACTTGCAATCTGTTTTACGCTGAACCAAATAAAATTGCTTTTAACAATGATTATCTTTGATAATAATGCCGCGTCGTTATTTGGACTTATATGTATGAAATAGCCTGTAATAACCCCCATATTGTTTCTCTGTTCTATCATAGGTGCGTGTTTTAATTTTTTGCATTCTTCTGTTGTGATATTCAATAATCTGGCAAGTCCTTTAATTGATGGTTGCTTCACAGGTATATACATATGAATTTCGGTGCATTTAATATAACCGCTTCATTGCTTGCGGAAAATTTTATTTTCGATTCTAATTCTTGTGGAAATTTCACTTTCCTAAAGATGCTTTTAACGGCTTGCAATCTTTTAAGTTTGGAAATCAAACAGAAAATATTGTTAATAGCTAGTATTGTAAAGGGTTTAGTAATTTTTAGTTATTGCTTTTATTTCTCTCAAACAGTAATTATAGAGCACTACTCAACTATATATATATAAGATTTTATAGAACGTGAAGCCTCCTGAAACCATACTGTTGATGGCAGGTCAATTAATAGGGAGCATAGGTAATGTATAAGAATTGCCAGTTAAATAGCCGATATCCATATCAGATACCGGAGCTTATTAAACCCACCTTCACACCTCATTATAAATGACTGATAGGAACACCATGAGGAGAATTATGACGGGTAAGATTTGCGGGGGCGAGGTTATGCTCTTTTTATTAATTATGGCATGTAATTGCCATTTTTTCTTAAGTTTAAGTTATGTTCTCCAATATTAACAGCGTAATTTTTGTATGAACTGCCATCTCCTGGCATTCTTGCCACATTAAATTCCTTCGGTGAGCTTTTGGATATTAAATCAGGAGGGTTATTCTTTTTCATTTTTATATTAATATGGAGCAAAACATAATCACAATTAAATATGATTTCATTATTTAGTTGTTTCTAACAGAAAAGTGTGAAGTAGTTAATGCACAGTCCGACCTATAAGCGTCATTATAAATCCTAATACAATTAATGTGTGAACGTAAGCTTATCCTATGAATAATCTAATGAGTTTTTCTTGTACTATTATTTTACCATTATCTTTTCCATTTACTGTGGGGTCTAAGAGTAAAACGCTGTTCTATGCAGGTCTAAGCCATTCCTGAATGCTGTCCTACTTTCTTAATCAGATTGCCAATATCAAAAGGCTTAGCTATAAAATCGTTGGGGGCACCTTTCTGGTGAAGGCAATGCGCTAAATCGTGTGACGCCGATATCAGTATTACAGGTAAATTCTCCAAGCCGGATGTATTTTTAATGTCCCGGCAAATAATACGTCCATCCATCGTTCCCAGCATTATGTCCATCAGCACAAGATCAGGATGGAACTGTTTAATTGTTTTGAAAATTTCCTTTCCATTATTAAGTGTAAGTACACGGTAGCCCTTATTCATAAGAATAAATGAAATTATATTTAAAATATCCTGGTCGTCATCGAGTACTAATATTTTGTTGTTCATAGTTTAGGAAATGAATCCATTACTTAAAAAAATGAAACCATTTAGGACAACAACAAATAAAGTCCCATAAGGTTACCTTAACTTTATATCGCATTATTTTCAAAACTTAATTAGGATAACAATAACACTGTCCGACTGTTGAAATATATTTTGGGATTAGAAATAATTAACTTCGTTCAATGAAAAATGACGCGGGATCAATACAGGCAAAAACGGAAGATTTAAGTCCCGCAGAAGAAAAGCAGGCAATGCTGTCAGCTATTGTAGCCACTTCTGATGATGCTATTATCAGCAAGACACTTAAAGGAATCATTACGAGCTGGAACCCTGCAGCGGAGCGGCTTTTCGGGTATCCGGAAAAAGAAGCTGTTGGGAAACATATTTCCCTTATTATTCCCCCGGACCGCATAGGCGAGGAAGAAATGATAATAAACGGCATTTCCAGAGGGGAAAGGATTAGCCATTTTGAAACAATACGCATGGCCAGAGATGGCCGAATGATACCAATTTCTGTCAGTATTTCCCCTATTTTAAGTAATAAAGGCCTGATTATAGGGGCTTCCAAGATTGTAAGGGATCTTACTGACCGGATAAAAGCAGTAGAGAAAGAGGGCGTGCTCGCAGCTATTATCAATACGTCAGATGATGCTATACTCAGCAAAACACTGGAAGGCATAATTACAAGTTGGAATCCTGCTGCGGTAAAGATGTTTGGCTATACCGAAACCGAAGCCGTGGGACAACATATATCTTTGATTATTCCGTCCGACCGTATAGAGGAGGAGGCTTATATTATCAACGAAGTCAGCAAAGGCAATAAGATAGACCATTTCCAGACCTTGCGGAGGGCTAAAAACGGCATGCTGATCCCTATATCCCTATCCGTCTCCCCTATTGTCGACGACAGGGGTAAGATAATTGGTGCATCTAAGATTGCGCGCGACATCAGCGCAGAGCAGGCTTTACAACAGGAAACGGAAAGGCTTTACGGACAGTTAAAGAAACTCAATGCACAGAAGGATGAGTTCATCGGCCTGGCAAGCCATGAATTGAAAACACCGCTTACCAGCATTAACGGATACCTTCAGATCCTTGCTCAGCAAATTACGGAGGGACGCAACAAGATGTTTGTGCTGAAGTGCCTTCAGCAGGTTACAAGGCTCAGCTCACTTGTAGAAGACTTGCTCGATGTTTCTAGGATAGAGGCCGGCAAATTACGTTTTGCAAATGAGGATTTTAATATTTGCGAAGTTGTTGCCGATGCTGTTGACCTTATTTCCCACGCCAATGATAGTTATAGGGTTACACTGCACTCATCTGTCGGGGAGTATAAAATCAAGGGAGACGCGCACCGAATAGAGCAGGTGCTGGTCAACCTGCTAACCAATGCTATACGTTATTCTCCCGGAACTAACCATATAGAGGTGTATTTAGATCTGGAAACCGACAAGGTAAAGATAGGTATCAAAGATTTCGGCATAGGTATTGCCAAAGGGGATCTTGATAGCATTTTTTCAAGATACTACCGCGTTGATGACAATAATATTCAAGCCGCTGGACTTGGAATAGGGTTATACCTGTGTTACGAAATTGTTACACGACACAAAGGAAATATATGGGTGGAAAGCATACATGGAAAAGGCAGCACTTTCTGGTTTACATTGCCTTGTTAGGTTGTAATAGGATAAATTATTTTTAGCCTGCTGTCAAAATTTTTTTAGATAAAACACAGTCAGGATAATTAAATCACCAAAAGGTATTTATTTTATTTCCCAATACAATTTTCGGTAGTAGGCTGAGGTAGTAAACGGAATTTTAATTCGATTATTTTAATGTTATTACAACCTATCCGACAAGTAAGTATTCATGAAACAAAAAGACCGATGTAAGAATACACCAGCCCCTATAAATCCTATCATCATGAAAGGTGAAAGTATTTTAATGAAATTAACAGCCAAATAATTCCTGTCATATTGGGAAAACAATAACATCCTGCATTGCTTTTTAGATGCTTTTCTCTTCCAGTTGCGTATAAATGCTTCTTCAAGATAATGAAGGAAAGTTGTGAGGTATTTTTTACAGATAAACATTCCAAGGCGGGCGCGGAAAACATTACCTAATTGAATATCGGAAAAATCCTCCAGTTCTTTTATAAACATTTAAAACCTCCTTTGCCGAAATTGGCGGGGCCATTAAAATAAAATGCACCCGCGAGTTCAACCCGGTCTCGGGAGTTAATCCATGGCCATTTCAGTGCATTTTTGATCACGGATTAAGTATTGAAATTTACTACAGTTCCTACTACATAACGGGAAAAATATAAAAAAATAGTAGTTTTTATTTCGTATAATTTCAAATATCTGTATCTTTAGATAGACAATTGCTCTTTAAATTAAATCAAAACAAGTCAAAGAAAATGGTTACCATATCAGTTACCTATTTTTTAAAACCTGCTTAATTACGCTAAAAACGCGCATTTTAGTATAAAAATATAATTCCAGCGAAATCACTGAAAAGACGATCTGTTATTTGTATAGTTTCCTTTATTTTCTTCAAAAATTGTTTTTACACATAGTAGTGTAAAATATAAGTTGTTTTATTTTATAGAATTTACCGTAATGAATGCCTGACAGGCAGATAATTGCCAGTTATCTACGGCTTTTGAAAAACCATTTCATTCTTTTCACTCAGAGACGATATTTTTTTCTAACTCGCAAGCTGCAAAAAATGCTCTATTGGAATCATCAATAACCGGCTCTGGCTTCCTTATTGTATTTGTTCTTATACTCCAAAGGCGACAGTCCTGTAACTTTGCGAAACACTTCTCTGAAAGCCTTTACATCCGAGTAGCCTACTTCATACATTACTTCATTAACCGTCTTCCGGGTGCTTTCCAATGCCTTCTTTGCTGATTCCATTTTAACCCTTTGCGCATATTCAACCGGGGTGTTGCCTGTAGCCCTGATAAATCGCCTGTCGAAATTCCTCCGACCAACTGCAAATCTTGAGGAAAGGCTTTCTATAGAGAATTTTTCATCGATGTTTTGTTCTATATAGTCCTGGGCTTTTTGCACCATATCATCACCGTGCTGCTTTTGTCCGCTGAATATAGCAAATGCCGATTGGCTGTTCCTGTCCAGTTCTATCTGAAATATCTTGGAACAAAATATGGCCGTCTGCCGGTCATAATACTTTTCAACGAGGTAAATGACCAGGTTTAGAAATGAGTAAGCGCCACCATTGGTGTAAACTCCCCTTTCATCAGTGATCAGCTTATCGGAATGGAGGTGTACATCGGGATATGTTTCTTTAAATTTGTCTGCGTAAGACCAATGTGTCGAGCAGCTCCTGCCGTCCATAATGCCTGTAGCCGCGAGTATAAATGCGCCTGAGCACATACTGGCTATTTCCGCACCTGCTTTATGTTGCCTGCTTATCCAGTCGATCATTGCCTGGCTATCCGTTGTAGGGTTCCCTGGCATTGCAGAAGGTATAATAATTAGATCGGTTCTGGCTATTTCGCTTATGTAAACGTCCGGCTTTAATGACACAAGGTTGCCAATGTAAGTTTCTTTGGGTGCTGTAGAAGCTACAACAACCTTGTATTTATGCTTATTTCCTTGTTGTTTCCAATAGTCGCCGGCTCTTGCAAATATTTCTACTGTACCTATGATGCAGGCTACTGTGCTCAGGTTGCATTGCCCTTCCGGGTATAATAATGTGATATGTTTCATCGCTATGATTTTACCTTACAAAGCTAACCTTTTCAGTTGTCCAAATCAACCCGCTATAATGTCCATTTTACCGACCCTGAATCTGGTTTATAGACAATAGCTTTGCGCTACAATCAGAGAAAAGAAAACTGATAACTGCTTATCACAACAAAAACTAAAGATATGGATGACTACAAAAAATTTCATCAGTTGCACCATGGACCCAAAACCTTTCTGCTGGCCAATGCATGGAATGTAAAGAGCGCGCAGCTTATAGAGCAGGCAGGCTTTGAAGCTATAGCAACCTCGAGCGGTGCTATTGCCAATTCACTTGGTTATGAAGACGGAGAAAAAATCCCTTTTAGAGAACTGCTTTATATAGTACAAAGGATAAAGGCAAATACCAGGCTCCCTTTGTCGGTAGATATGGAGCGTGGCTACAGCAACGAGCTAAATATACTTACGGATAATATACAGAAACTAATCGACTGTGGCGTTGTGGGTATCAATATCGAAGATGCGCAGGGCGAGGACATTTATCTGAAAAAACTGGAGCGAATAAAGAGTTATCTAGCCAGGACGCATCAGTCGCTTTTCATAAATGCCCGTACCGATGTTTTTATTCAAAAATTGCCATCACCATTAGAAACCACCATACAAAGGGCGCAGCGTTACGTTGATGCAGGTGCGGACGGCTTGTTCGTCCCTGCTGTTGCAGACCCCGGTTTTATTAAAGAAATCACCTCATCTGTTTCGCTGCCTGTAAACATGGTTGGTTCACCAAAGCTTTCTGTTGAAGCATTGACAGGGCTTGGCGTGAAAAGGATTAGCATGGCAGTACTGCTATACAAGGCTACATACCATCAAATGGAAAGTATCGCCCGTTCCATAAAGGATGACAACTCTATTGCACGGATGTTTTAAGCAAATCAATCTATTAATAACTAAAATCAAACAATCATGACAGAAATCAATCTCTCAAAACAACCGGAAATATTCGTCAAAATGGTGCTGGATGCCTGGCATTCAAAAACAGGCCAATTAGACAAGCTGATGTCAGAATTATCTGATGAACAATTGTTACAAGAAGTATCTCCAGGCAGGAACAGAGGCATATACCTGTTAGGGCACCTTACTGCTTTGGCCGATTCGATCTTTCCTCTGCTGGGCTATGAGAAATTAGCAGAGCATATGTTTCAGCCATTTGTACTGACACCGGACAAACAAACCGATGCTATCCCCACTATACAGGATGTAAAGCAGGACTGGACAAGGGTAAAAACCAAACTGGCTGAAAAAATGGCCACGATCAGCGCCAACGAATGGTTTCAGAAACACACTAACGTTACCGCCGAAGATTTTGAAAAGGAACCATACCGCAATAAGCTCAATGTTGTGCTCAGCAGGGTCAGCCATGTTGACTATCATTTAGGACAATTGCAATTTTTAAAACCCAAACAATAAATACAATATTTAAACTCGTTAATAAAATGAAAAACAATGATTTTACAACCACCATTCTGGTGGACCAGACACCGCAACAGGCTTACAAAACCATTTTAGATGTCCGTTCCTGGTGGTCCGGTCTGCATAATGAATTTTTTGAAGGCAATTCGGAAAAGGTAGGCGATGAGTTTAGTTTCCGCGCGGGTAATGGAGCCCATTACAACAAACAAAAATTAGTAGAACTTATTCCCGACCAGAAAATGACTTGGCAGGTTACGGAAGCTGATCTCAACTTTGTGGAGAAAACCGATGAATGGGAAGGCACTCAGATCAGCTTTGAGATTGCCCCGGAAAACGACAAAACAAAGATCACGTTTATCCACAAAGGATTGGTTCCGGAGTTCCAATGTTATAATGACTGTGCCCCGGCATGGACACAATATATTCAGGACAGGCTGGTAGAAGCATTGAAGGATAAATACTGACATCTTAAAACAATAAGGTACATTATATTAATGTACCTTATAAGCTTTGGTGCGTGGCTGCTACCTTTGTTAACACCTTAATTTTCCAAGTCTGATCCGAATGCCATTTTTATTTTTCTTCTTTTTCTTTGACCTGTATGCAGCAATCAAATGTGTCTGAGATTTGGGAACTGACCCTTCATCACATTGCCAATAGCTCAGGCTTTTGTGGGACAAGGATGGCCCGGGCCGCCACAGGTGAATATTGCAACATTTATTGAATCAAGGTTGTTTTTGTATACCATGTTAGCAGATAAAGTTAAAACACCTGTCGTATCAGTTGCACTATATAAGCCATTGTTTACCTGCCATGCTATCATACTGTCAACAGGCGACAATGATAGGTGCAACTTTTGAAATTACCACACTCCCTGATCCTGGCAGTGTAGGTTATTTGGACAAGGAAAATGACCGTGTTACAAAAGTCGGAGAACAATCTTGAACGTTAAATTTATTAGAAATCATCCGACAGAAAAAATTATTGCAAATGTAGATTATGGTTTGATTTGATTCCCGCTAACAATTTCAAATCTTCTATAAAATGGTTCGAGTTTTGTACCAAGGGGTTCACGTTTTGGGACAAGTTAGAGAAATCTAAACTTGTCCCTTTTTTTTCCTTCTAACCAACTGCCTATAAGGCAGATAATCCTTACAGCTTCATTTATTATGGTGTTCGATGTCTTGTTCTGTAAAATGTCACTTTTTCGGGGAACATCGAACCAACAATACGCCTTTTTTCTTCAATAGTTCCATTCTTAAATGCTGTATCAATGTTATAAAGGTTTGATATGCCATATCCCAGGGTGGTTTTAAGTCTGGTTCATCTTTTGCATTTGAAAAAAAGCTTGGTTTCCAATAATGAAAAGTATTTATTATTTTATTCCTACGGACTGGCCTTCCCATTTTTATCAGCCGATAATGCAGATTTAACGCTATGTTTTAAGTCCACCTGCATATCTTTCATTTTATCTGTGTAATCTATAGCTCAACTATATCCTTCATTTTATCGCAGCAGGTAATTAAAGGGCCCAAATGGCTCAGAAATATCCACCTTCTCCATGCTGCTGATAATTGGTTCATTTAAATGCCGTATTACAAATTCAGCATCACTAAAATTTCGCACATATCCACCTAACGATTGATATTGACCCAGATTAAAGCACACCTAACTCCCATTAAGTGTGCTTTAATTATTCTCTCTTCCAATCGGCATGTTAATAACAGTTAAATAATAGAAGTTGTATTTTAATTATAACTACCTTGTCTTACATTGTAAAATACATTAAAATGGAAAATAATAATTTACCTGGTATGATTTCCGAAAGTTCAATCAATGCGTTTAGTGTAAAAAGGATGCCAGGAGATAACAGTATTTACAAAAACTACTCAGTTAATATTGGGGAAAACACGTTCTCGGTGCGAAAGAATGGCAATCACATGTGGGTATCCGGAGATAGTGTCACAATGCATGGAGATGATATGTTGAATTGCATAGGATGTTACATTGATGATAATTCGATTTAGAATATGGATTCTTACCAACTTAATTTGAATATTTTCTTTTAGGAAATTAACCAATGAAATCCTGAGTAATCGTTTTCCATCCTTAAAAATGAGACCAATGTATTTCCCCTCTGTCTTAACAAACTTTAAGTCTGCAATATTCAATTTTTCATAACGAATTCCAGTTTTTATAAATAGATAGGAATTGTTTGTTTCTTCCGAAAAAGGTTCCCCAGTGATTTTGCTTTTACTATTCATTTTCTTTGATGGATTAGGTAATCCGCTAGAAGATTCAAAGAAATAGCTCAACCCTGAATAAATAACAGAAGGTGAAGATAAGATTAAGTTTTGAATAATTATTTTTATAAATTATTAATTTCCACAAAGCAATTAGTGATTTGGTAAATGGAAATAAACAAAATGGAGTTCGTTATGTAGTATGTAAGTCATAATTATTATGACGCGGTTAATGCCGGCTCATTCTTGGGCCGGCTTAAATTCTTATAGCTTATAATTACCTAAAAAAAATGCACAAGAAAATGGCATTTTAAATTAATCTGAAAATTAAAAATTGTCAATCCTTTGAATTAGAGCTTTGCATTCTTTAATTAGTATTCTATTCTTTGCGAGTAAATCAAATATCAGCCTATCTGACATTTCTTTTTGAAAAGGATTCGAATATAATTTTAATGGTGTTTTAAGCTTTTGCCCACATTTTAAATAAATAATCCCTGCCCTGCAATTTTCTTTTCATCTCAATCATTTATTAAAGGTAGTTATAATGTTTAAACACGGCTAAAAAAGAAAAGCATACCGGGAGGCATACTTTTCAATTTCACTAAACAATTATATAGGATAACCGTTAACCGCATTAATCACATCATATTAAAATAAAAGTTCAAAAAAGGCGTACCGAAGTACACCTTTCTCTATAAAATAAAAATTCATTGGGAAAACTGAATAAAAGAAATAGCATTAGACAACACAAAAGTTTATAATGATGATGAAATTATCATCATTTCGAAGCATTTATAGAGTCCTGTAGCGTATCATTGCCATTGACAGGTCCTCCGGCATTGCTTGGTGTTCGCGTCATTTGATCATTATTCGTTCCAACATTATTCGAAGAATCAAAAGATTGACCATTTGATTTTAATTGCTGGCCCCCGGAGTCAGAGGTTGTAGTGCAAGCAGAAAACAAAACTGCCACGATTAATGCTGATATAATTAACCTTTTCATTGCTGTCGCTTTTAAGTGAAAGATAAGAACACAGACATAATTGAAATGTTTATCTTGGAATGCTAAAAACATGCAACTTACCTATTGCTTAAACGAAAACGATTCCTAAAATTAAGACGATAAATCTATATGAAGTTTATTTCCCCTGGCTGCGTATATGTTATAATATTTTCAGCGCTTATTTTTTCTTCACCAGTTACCTATGGTCAGAAAGAATTTTCAAAACTGCCCACTTCAATAGATAGCACATACGGTTATACAGACAGAAATCCAATCAAACTTAAAAAAGGTAATCAAAGTAAAAGCATTGACAACAGCTATAAATTTTTATCTGGACTTAAAACGCTTGACAATCAATCTTTGATATTTTTTTATTCAGGGGTTCAATAGAAAATCCAATTTATAAAAAACCTTCAATAAAAATAGAAAATCGATATACAGGTATGCCAATATAGCAACCTTCCTAAATCAGCATTTGATACTTTTTTAACTCTCTTATATCAAACGACGCGCACTTACAAAATCATCGATTTCCAATAAACTATAAGCAAAAAAGTTCGACAATTTACCGTCTGTTTCCTACAGAAGCGGCGAAATATTTTCGACGAATTTTAAGGAAATGATTGATTAGTTTTGTATTTTTGTTTTCCAATAGTTCTTCAAAATAATACATTTAAAGTCAAAAAAAATGGTGACCAAATGGTGACCACGTTAAAATGACCAACATAATAAATTGATTTGGTGCCACTTGCAACTTAAGGTGTGAGTCCAGCGGGATTGAAAAAGGAGACAATAAATAAAATTGTCTCCTTTTTGGTAATACCACAAATTGTTTATTAAACTGCAGAATTAAACTAAAAAGTAATTTGAATTACAATAATGTGTTTTATTGAGATATCTTCTGTTTATTATGCTAAAAATATCTATCCTTTCCTATTCATTTGCTTTGGTTAGTTTAACATGGTCCTCAATACTTCCTTGCTTTAATTCAAGAATATAATTACCATGTGGAATTTCGCTTATATGAGCCTTCATAATATTGCCCTTTCTATAAGTCAAAATATCAGAATGCACACAACGACCTAATAGATCATAAATATTCAGGTTGACGTTTTGTCCGTCTTTGAATCCCGAGCCAGCTATAATAGTGATATCCGATTGGACAGGGTTAGGATATATTTTTGTGTTGCTCTTGTAATGCGGCTTTCTGTTTTCTTCGGCAGATTTGTCAAAACCAGTTGCTTTTTTTGATACAAATTCATCACAACCATCTGTTATCAGGTAAGGCTGTAAATTGCTTGCTTTAATTTTTTCAACCATTTCGTTCATATATAAAGTATCATCAAACTCTTCTTCACTTACCATGCTTCCAGCAACACCAATATGAATAGCCTCATCATAATAATCTTTGTCGTCAATATAAGCATTAAGGTAGTAGGTGTGATTATCATCTTCCTGTTGCATCAATGGCGTTTTTGAATTACGTTCACCGCTGCGGGACCATGTGCCTGAAGCGTCAGTGACATTCATAGTCCACTTTAGATTGTAAGATTCACTTTCTTTCATTGAAAAAGATGGTGTGGATGCATATTGACCATATACAGTATAGTTTAGAGCAGTACTTTCATCATAAAAATCCTGGCCTGAGTTAATAGCGATATTCCAACTCACAACCGGTGTAGTACCACCCGATATATCACGTTTATTGTATAATTCCGAAATAAGCTGAAAGTAGCCATTTCCATTGTTGTCTAAAACGTAAGGCATAACTATATCCCAATTAGTGCTTTCATGGCAATATAGGCCACTTCTATAAACCGTCTTAAGCGGACAAGCAGGATTGCCGTTTCCGTAACTGAACCCCACCCAACCTTGTGTGAATTGATCACCGGCCTGTTTTGAGACTGTGCAGCCTGAAGATGATTGATTAATGAGGTACAAAATGTTATCATCAAATGAAGACCAGGTGCCGGTAGTAGAAGGACTTAGGATATAGGATCCTATAGGGCAGACTTCACTTGGGCCGTCAATAATAGGATGAGGATAACTATTATCCGGGCACTGGTTTACATGCCCGTCATTTTCAGGATGCTTTTGCCATATTTTGACATAGTCTATCTCGGATTGACCCAATAAGGTAGAAGTATTAGTTTGGGGATAATCAATATCTGCATCAGAAATAATACGGAAGTTGCATTCCGAACTGTTACTGTTGTAAGGGTAGCCATAGGTTATCTTGTAAATACCTGTGGCATTGCAACCCGAGCCAACCTGGGTTGTATAGCTATTATAATGCAGCCCTCCCAAGTCAATCCAAAACTTTGAGAAATTTCTGTTTTTATAGTATTTCCAGATGGTATTCAACAAAGCATTGTCGTAGTATATTTTAATGGACGCCGTATCCCATTCGCAGGCATAGGTATGCCAGGCGGTTATGTCAATATAAGTATGTGTGAGGGAGTTCCAATATTGCTGGCCAGGCTGAGAATAGTTCCTGTGATTATCCTCTTCAATATGATATGGATTAGGCAATGTCCCTGCAGGCGGGCCCCAACCATGTAAAAAGTAATGATTTTGTCCATAATTCATATCGCGATAGAACATATTGGTGGCATAGTCCTCAAGATCCGGGTACAATGAGCTGTTGCCCTTGCCATTGGATTCCGTTATGTCTATTTCATCAGCCCCCCAATATGTGCCAGTCCATGTAGTATTCCCAAACCATGTCCAGACACAGGTATGCGCATGCGGGAAATTGGGTTGTTTCATCTTTACTTCAAAGCGGCCGCTGTTAAAAAAATTGTTATGTTCATCAGGTTTGAGGTGATATGGCGTACATATCGTGCCGCTACTGAGGTATTTCGAATCCTTGGGACGCAGGGGGAGGGGGCATGTAGAACAATGCCAGGATATAGGTTCGTTTTTCACCAATAGCTTGCAGGTACCGTTGCTCACTACGACATTGTCGCTTGAACAAAGAGCATGTTGGCCAGTTATATGTGCATCTGCCCAATGAAGGTCGTTATCGCCATCTGGCATGCCGTCAGAACTGAAATGATCAATCCATTTATTGTGGTCTAACTGCGTACCGTTGAAATCGTCGAATAACACCAGTTTTCATTCAGAGTTGTCGCACATGGTAGAATTGCTGGGAAAACTTACAGGCGGGAACCAAGGATGTTGTGCCATTAGCACACAGGGAAACAATAAGCAAGCAAGGCTTGCAAAGGCTTTCGGTTTCATAAAATGTATTTAAAAAAGTGAAGGAGAATGTTTTGGTTCTATTAACTACGTAATTGAAATATCCTAAATCTTTAATACGAATTTTTTGCTTATCTACAAATGAATGTAAGCTGTTTTGGATTTCTTTAACAAAGGAATTGCTAAAATTATAAAGAACAAATTCAACCTTGATAACGTTGGATTTTTTCTTGATAACGTTTACAAAACGAAGTTAACTGTATACGCCAATTTGAGTAAAATTCTTGTATTTCTATTCCTCAGAATGATGACACCAAAATCGAATTGAAAATATCCTTGAGGGAGAATTGATCATTGCGCAATAATCAGAAATTCACTTTGGCGTGCAGCAAAAACAAGAAAAGGTACACAATCTTATATATCATCTTCCTCAAATGGCAATCATGAAAGTATAAAGAGGATTTTATGGGTTTTAGAAATCGAATGAATCGCTGACATCCCCGACGTTATTAATGCTTAAATTAGCAAAAAAGATCTATTTTTGGCTTAAAAATCCCATGTCAAAATACGTGCTTTTTTCGCTGCTTATTTCTTGTCTGTCTGTCAACGGACTTGCTCAAACTATCTCAGGAAACGCGTTTCATAAAGACAATGACTTAAAGAGTTTTCCTGATGCCGGTGCTACGATTTATCTCCTAACGCCCGGATGCTCTAAACCTGTTAAGTCAGTAAGGACTGACGTAAATGGTAATTTTAAATTTGACAACCTAAAGACAGGAAATTATTTAATAGCAGCAGTATCAGCCGACACAAAGCAAACCTGGCAGACTGGGATACGCATGCTGAAATACGCCCCTCTAAAAGCCTATTACGGTACGGATTGGAAAGATGTACCCGCTGGACTGGAAGATAGTATGAATTTGTATAAACAAAAAGCCGATAGCATAGATTTGCTTACAACTAGAAAACAGAAAGTTGCAGATCGCTGGGCAGAGCAAAAGTCAGAAATGATGAAGCGATTCTTTTCATATGTTGATAGTATAAAATCAGTCTTTGTACCCAAGTTAACGTGTGAAGGGATCGAAGACATGAACAGCCTTATTAATGGTGTACACAGCTATTTCTTTCAGGAAGTAAATTTAACTGATAGTGACCCGGCAGCAACAGTTACAATCGATTTTGGTATAGATAGTTTAGACTAACTATACTATTAGGTCATTGTTTTTAATACACTTCAATTAACCGGTTCAATATTAGTATCAAGAGATCATAATAATAAAGCCTCCCCAATTTGTGAATGCTTTTTGTTAGTACAAAGTTTTTGATGTTCTAAAGATGAATGATGAGCCAATCACTGAGCAATAATAAAATTGAGTATGTTGGACGTTGGACACTGGTATTTTAGAAATTACCCCATTGACCTTAAAAAAAATATCCTGGCTGATCATTACCTTGTGATTGCCTTTGATAATCTTTCCTTTTAAAAAGTTATCCGACAACAGGCCACAATAAAAAGGGATACGGAAAATAATAGATATATGCTGGTTTGAGGCTTTCAATCTCTTATCCGCCTAATCTGCAGGGGCAATTTAAGCGGGCAGTAACAGGTCATTTATCATTTTGCAATCAACCATCTGGTGTAATTTGAGTTATGGTTCAAATAATCCAAAATAATTAATTGCAATGAAAATCTCTCTCATGAAACGTAAGCCGTCAAATAATAGAGAAACTTGTGACCAGCAACTTAAATCATCGTTGAATTTCCCTGAAACTAAAACTGATAGGCTGACTGTGTTCATCATGAATGTTTTTGGTAGTATTTCATTCCTTATTTTTTGTGTTTTGTTTTTTATCATTTGGGCACTGTGGAATCTTAACCTGCTACCGGGGCTTGAACCATTTGATCCTTATCCATTTCCATTGTTGGAAATGGCCGTTTCATTATTTGCCATAGTTCTTTCTGTAACTGTTATTATTAATCAAAACAGAAAAGGTCGTATAGATAAAATTAGTAGCCAGGTTGAATTTGAAGTCAACATTAGGGCTGAAGAGGAAATTACCAAAATCCTCAATATGCTTCATGAGATACAACAACACCTTGGGGTTGAAATATCAAATGATAATGAACTGGAAAAAATGAAGGAGCCGACGGATATAAACCGCATCCACAAAAAATTGGATGAGGACAAAACTGAGAATTTGAATTAGATATAGATGTAGAGCCTATTTTAAAAGTACCGTTCTGGTTTTTAAAATTTTAAGGCAAAGCGTATTATTTACAATCATAGGCAAAGCATTTATAAACGTAAATTTTTAATAATTAAAAAATTACAATAACCCAATTGGCATTGTTTTATTTCAAATCACGAATCTTAGCTGTTTCAGCTATTTTTTCACCAATACACCTACAGATTTCATATGGTATTTCGCTGGAATCCCAATTGCCTTCGTCATCCATTTCCATAGATCCTTTACCATCATCAATAATCAGCTTATAAGCTAGTGTTCCTCCAGTGCCCCGTGTCGGGTTTCGAACAGTGATTCTTTTTTGACCACAACAATTTTCAACAACTAAATTTATTTCCATAATTTATTATAAATTTTAATTCAGAATCAGGCAAATTTAATGATTGATTAATACGATTTAAAGCTTTATTTGTATTTGACTAATAGTAATTAAATTCTACTTTATTTTTCCTCTGAATGGTGATTGCAAATTCCAATCAAGCCTGATTCTGTGCGCAATAAAGCGTCACTACTATTTTTCGGTGTAACAACAATTAAGACAGCCATAGATTCTTCACTTATGAGGCTTTCTCCTAATAGTTTAACAGTGTTTTCAGAAGTGCCGTTGAAAAAACTTCCAGCTTCGTTTATTTGATTATAAAAGGCAGTTTCTTCATGACTAGATGATGGGGTTTCGTTTGGGTTTGACATATAAAGGATTGAAATAATCCCCTACTATATTGATGGCTATTCGGGTAATGCCTTTTACTGTATGTGGAAAATAAAATCGTCAACATATTCCTATTATTGGTTCAGAATTTACCTAATAATTTAGGATTTTTCGAAAAGGTACATTTTCTGTACGTATAATCCGACCAATACTAAACAAACCGAGCTCTTTCAATTTAATCATCATCTGACTTTTACTATCAAGATGGCAAAGCAAAATTTCAAAGTAGTAATTCGTAACTCAATTGGTGATAATTCCTCACTGCTGCTATCATCACATTTGGGATCTGGAAGGAGTAAATTTACTTTAGCCTGAACTAGAGGGATTGAAAAAAGAGTACATTTTTAATCATCTCCATTTATAGAAAAAAGATGGAGAAGTTGTTAGATAAATCAACGTATAGAAAATTACGGTCAGATTCGAAATCAAAGCCAACAAGAAAATTCGTTAAAGTCAATTAGCAGCTTGGAATGTCACCGAAGAATCTATCTATCACAGTGGTGGAAGATTATTTTCCCATGTGCTTTTTGAGATAATACGCTGTTTTACTTTTACGATGTGAGACAATTTTTTCCGGTGTGCCCTGGATAACAATACGGCCTCCCTCCTCACCCGCCCCGGGGCCTATATCAATTATCCAGTCGCTCTGAGCAATTACATCCATATCATGTTCAACGATAACGACAGTATTGCCTTCGTCAACAAGGTGGTTCAGTTGGGCCATCAGCCTTTCCACATCAGAGGCATGAAGGCCGGTAGTGGGTTCGTCGAGGATATATAGAGTATTGCCATGCTGGGCCCTCTGAAGCTCTGTGGCCAGTTTGATACGCTGGGCCTCACCTCCGGATAATTCTGTAGCCGGCTGCCCAAGGCGCAAGTATCCGAGACCAACTTCTCTGACAACTTCCAGCGCGCGTGAGATCTGAGGTGCTTCATCAAAAAAAACAACAGCAGCATCCACCGTGAGATTTAATACATCAGAAATATTCAAATCCTTGTATTTTACTTCCAAAGTCTTTGGGTTGTAACGTGTACCGGAACAAGTAGGGCAGGGTGTATAAACGCTTGGTAGAAAAAGTAGTTCGACCATTACAAAGCCTTCACCCTCGCAATGCGGGCACCGGCCTTTAACGACATTAAAACTAAAACGCCCCGCATCATATTTGCGTTCCTTAGCTGTTTTAGTATTGGCAAACAGTTTTCGGACATGTTCGAACAGGCCCGTGTACGTTGCCAGGTTAGATCGCGGTGTACGACCGATTGGCTTTTGGTCAACAACTACAAGCCTTTTGATGCCCTGCAAACCACCTATGATTTGCCCACCTAATGTCTTTATGTCATCTTTTTCTAGCATGTTCGCATCATCCTCATTGAAATCCATTTTCAGGCCTAATTGCCCTGCTACAAGTTCCACTAGTACCTGACTGACCAGACTGCTTTTTCCTGATCCGGAAACTCCGGTCACTGTGGTCAGTATCCCTAAGGGAATTTCGACATCAAGATTGTTTAAGTTGTTCCTGATGATACCTTCAAGAATTAGCTTTCCTTTTAAAATCCTGGGCTGCAAGTCCGCATATGTTTTAGGTTCATATAAATAGCGTCGTGTTAAAGATTCTTTTACGTTTTTCAAGCCATCGGGTAACCCGCTATATAGCACATGCCCACCTTTTTCACCGGCAGCTGGCCCTACGTCCACGATCCAATCTGCATGACGGATCACATCTATTTCATGTTCAACGATGAATAGCGAATTACCTGATGCTTTTAATTTATCCATCGTCCTGAGCAATGCTGCAGTATCCGCTGGATGCAGCCCTGCAGACGGCTCATCCAGTACGTAGACGACACCAAAAAGATTAGAGTGTACCTGGGTTGCCAGCCGTAAGCGCTGCAGCTCACCTGGTGATAGCGTAGGCGTGCTGCGTTCTAAAGTAAGATAGCCCAGTCCGAGATCCAGCGCTACATTCAACCTTCCCAGGAAGTCGGCCGCAATCCTTTGGGTAACGATGGCTTTTTCCGGATGATCTGCATTAGGAACAAGTGTAGCAAAAGGTTCGAAAACTGTTTGAAGGAGGGCTAAAGGAATGCGGGCAATATCCGCGATGTCATACCCGGCAAATTTAACAGATAATGATTCCCGCCTTAGCCGTTTTCCATGGCAGAGGGGGCATTCACTGCTTAACATATATTTGGATACCCTTTTTTTCATTAACTGGCTTTGGGTATTGGCGAAGGTGTGACGCACATAACGTCGCACTCCGGTAAAAGTCCCCATATAGTCCGGCTGTCTTTTGTTTTTGATAAAACGTTGAACCTCTTCACGGTTATATCCTGCATAAACAGGTACTGTAGGTGTTTCTTCAGTAAATAAAATCCAGTCACGGGCTTTTTTAGGTAAATCTTTCCATGGGGCATCAATATCATAGCCGAGGGTAGTTAAGATGTCCCGTTGATTCTGGCCCTGCCATGCTGATGGCCATGCTGCCACCGCTTTTTGTCTGATCGTAAGGGTATCATCCGGCACCATGCTTTCTTCAGATATCTCGTAAACCTTGCCAAGTCCGTGGCACTCAGTACAAGCTCCTTCTGGGGTGTTAGGTGAGAAAGCTTCTGCGTAAATGATATTTTGCCCCGGTGGGTAATCACCAGCACGTGAGTAAAGCATACGCAACAGATTCGAGAGCGTGGTTACACTGCCGACTGAAGAGCGGGTAGAGGCCGTGCCCCTTTGCTGTTGTAAAGCGATGGCAGGTGGAAGGCCATCAATTTTATCTACCTCTGGTACTGACATCTGGTTAAATAGTCGCCTCGCATACGGGGACACGGATTCGAGGTACCTTCGCTGTGCCTCCCCAAATAAGGTTCCAAAAGCAAGGGATGATTTTCCGGAACCGGAAACCCCAGTGAAAACAACGAAGGCATCTCTTGGAATATCCAGGTCGACATTTTTTAAGTTATGCTCTCTTGCACCGCGAACGGTGACGAAACCATTGAATTTATTTTTCTCTTGTTTATTGCCCATGATAAATCAACACCAAAAAATTAGAACTGTTTAAGGATGAAAAATAATCCTCCTCCCTTGTTATATTTCAAATGGAACGAATATTTTTCGGTGCTTCGATCGCTCATTGATATCGATCACTAATAAAATGATGACCATATAAAAAAGGTTATTGTTTACTTTAAGTATTGAATTTCAACATAAATAATTTTTAACATAGATAATTTTTTATCCGAACGGTTCTACCAGATGAGTGATTCTTAAATCCTTTGCAACAGAACCTGCCTGCATTATTTGTAGCCGTATTGCGTTAGGACAATTTGCTTTATGCGTGCATCTGTAAGTTCGTCTTCATCCACTTTCATGCGACGTCATGGTTTAACGAAGGTCGGTATTCGTTTTTGCTGTTATAATGCCAGTCATAAATTTATTTCCAGGTGCTAAGTAACTGTTAAGGAATCTGTTAAGGAATCTATAGTTTTAACTTGTGTGAAGTATTAACGTCATTTCTCTTTTTTTATTAAAAGCCGATGCAACTTTATTATCTCGGCCCCTGTTATCAACCTTCATTCGAAGTCTTTTTATGTGAGCATGCATAAACTTTAATATGACTATTACTAATAATTGATTTTAAATACAAGCTTTTACAATGGACAATAAAGTATTAACGGACAGGCTGATATCAAATGCCAGGGCATTGAATTTATACGGTTGTAACCCTTATAGCATTTGCCAGAACCTTGCAGGTTTTGCAGAAGAACTTGTAACCGAAAATGCAGAATAGCCTTTAAAAAAGGCATGGATGTTATTTTAACAGTTTACACATATAGCGGCGATATAAGTATCAAAACAGCCATTGAAAACATTTTGCTTTATAAACTAAGTACGGGTATTATGTTGTCTCCAGACCGGAAGTCAATCATGGCAGCGATACCAATACCATTTCGCAAAATAATGAGCGACCAAATTTGCTAATCAGGCATTTAAATGCGTCTTGTTAAAGATACCCATTAATAAAATTTTTCACATGAGACATGATCGATCAATTCATAAAGGAAATCGCAAGTAATTAAGTACCCTGGGTATTTGAGGGTTATTACGACATAAGGTAATCTTTGCTTTTGTTTTCATAAAATTGAACATAGCAGCACCGAAACTTTTATTATGAAATATAAAGTTGCAACCTTAATACTTTCTCTAATCCTGTTTTATTCTTGTCGCTACGCACCTAGGCATGAAATAAGGGTAAACTATCCCGCATACGCGGATGAAACAAAATGTGCAATTTTATCTGTTGATAGTAACAAAGGACAACAAATGAAAAGGTCGGCTGATTCACAAGAAAAACTTTGAAGGCAAAATAAAATATGGGCAGCGATATTATGATTTCGATTCCGGCGTGATGTCCTTCATATCTCCTAACCAATTGTTAGTAAATCTGAAAGGTGCCCCTTTGTCAAAATCCTGATGGTAAGTTCGTCAACAACATTATGTTGATCAGCGACTGGCATCCAGATTTTCTTTTTCTCGTTTTCACTCCACCGTTGTCTTGTGGATCTTGGTATTTTTTTGATTACATCGATAGGCAACCTGCCTTGTGAATATTCTGCTTTAAAATCGGAATGATACCGTTGGTGAATTGTAGGCATAACAACATATTAAAATAAGCTAAGAATATGCTTAGAAGGGCTCGAATATTAGAAATTAGGTATGAGGAAAGCTTTGGCGCTATTACAAAAATCAAATCGCTGTTATATTGCAGAAATTGTAGTGCTGAACTTTTCGAATTGTGTTGCTATTAAAAGCTGGAGTTCAAGAATAAGCACTATACAAATATATGTAACAAGAAAAATGTCATTGATAACCTGAGCTCAAACAAAGTTACTATGTTGTAGGTGCTATTCAAAGCACTTAAACAAAATAACCCACCTTATTTTCCAACAAAGATGTCGGATTTAACATATCCAGAATCAATATTTTAATTCCCAGTCCTAACAAAAAAAAATTACCCAGAACTCGCTTTGAATATAATATTTTAAATAAAGAACTAACGACAAATTTCACATTGCAATTCCTGGCCTCGGATGATTCAGCATTTATCGTCTGGCACTGAAATTCTTTCTGATGGCTGATTGACCAACATCAGGTTAATGAACTAATAACAAAAGTGGGGCACAGGCAACTGCTTCCCGCTTGAGTTATATAGAATTTGATATGGATTAAGTTGTCTTTAAGTCAGCACATCTTATTACATTATTGTATGAGGAATGTTAGACGGAGAACCAATAAGGCCATTATTACAATAAAGTAATAATGGCCTTATATTCAAATTGTTATTTTTTAGCTTTAAAGCGACTGTTTTGTTCGGGGACTTATCCACCCATAAAGACGTACTTCTTATTGCAATAATCTTAATTACAAGAACTTTTCTTAAAAAAACACAGAGCTCTTATGGTTTCAGTACAACCTTTACGCAATCGTCTTGCTTTTCATCAAAAATCTTATAGCCATGCGCTGCATCCGACAGTGGCAATTTATGTGTTATGATATCATCAAGTACAACTTGGCCATTACTCACTATGTCAATCAACTTATCTATATAATTTAAAACCGGAGCTTGTCCCTGCTTAATCGTTATGCCCTTATCAAACATCCGGTGCATGGGGAAATTATCATAAGGCGATCCATATACACCCATTATTGAAACTGTGCCCATTCTTCTTACAGCTTCAAAGCACATCTCAAGGACTTTAATTGATCCTTTCTCAAAGTTAATCGTAGCTTTGAATTTATCCATTAATGACCTTTCGGGTTCAAACCCTACTGCATCAACACATACATCTGCGCCGCGGCCTCCGGTCATTTCCCTTATGGCTTCAACTACATCAACCTTATGTGGATTAAGAATGTCAACATTATTAACCGCTTTTGCTTTTTCGAGACGGTAGTCCAACGGGTCGATTGCTATTACCCTGCTTGCACCATTTATCCAGGCAGCCTTCTGTGCCATCAATCCAACAGGTCCGCAGCCAAATATAGCAACCACTTCACCACCTTTTAGTTGTGCCCAATCGATAGCAGACCATCCGGTTGGGAAGATATCAGTAAGGAATAGAACCTGCTCGTCTGACATGTTCTCCGGAACAATCCTTGGGCTTATATCGGCATAAGGGACTCTTACGTACTCCGCTTGGCCACCTGAATAACCGCCATATAAGTCAGTATAGCCAAACAGCGCTCCACCTTTTTGATCAATCATATCGCCATTAGGCCCGTAATGTTTATAGTTTGAATTTTCACATGCCGGCGATGCTTCATGGGTACAAAAGAAACATGACCCACAAGCTATCGGAAAGGGTACGACAACACGGTCACCTTTCTTTAAGTTCGTAATAGCGGAGCCAATCTCTTCTACTATACCCATAAATTCGTGTCCCATAATCATATCCTCTTTTTGCGGAACTGCGCCACTAAGGATATGTAGATCGGAACCACAGATTGCGGTAGAAGTCACCCTAAGGATAACATCCCTTGGATCGATAATTTTGGGATCCGGCACATTATCGACAGTGATATCGCCAGGTTTGTGAAATACGGCTGCTTTCATATTTATAGTTTAATATCAAACTCTAATCAAAGGAAAAGGTTGTTCTATTGGAGTCTTTTAGGTAATCTTTAGGACGTAGGCTAAGAAATAATAGTCATAAAATATCCTTTCGTTTTTGATTTAAGGTAATTGCACGATGTAAAATGAAAACAGCAACTATATAACAACATGTTTTCAGAAATTAAAAAAAAACCTACCTTTTTAATTATCGTTTCAATTTCAAAAGGAAACGTAATGAATTTGTCGGCTAGGCAAAGCTTGTAACGCTTTTCAAGCTCCTTTTCCATTGAAGTCAATATAACTGGAATTGAGCTTGTTTCTATATTCATTTCAATTTCCTGCATGCTCCGTACCTGAACGGTTGTCAGTCCAGTCACTTATAGAGGACTAATCAATCCGGTTGGTTTATTGGTTATAATCTTCCTTACGGACAATAGTATAAGTAGGCGTGGCTATCCGAACAATACCTAACCGTTTCAGGAAAAGGATAACATGATATATCGGGTCGATTTCATGCCATCTATTACCGAAATTGATTGATGAAGGGTGTTTGTGATGATTATTATGATAGGATTCACCAAGCATAAATATATCAATTGAAATAAGGTTCTGCGAAGTGTTCTTCAAGCCAAAGTTGCGGTAACCGTATTTATGTGCAAACCAGTTTATTAGCACTCCGTGAAACGGGCCCATAAGAATAATAACAGGCAGTAACAGATACCACCAAAAGCTGTTTGCAAACAAAATGAAGAAGACTACATAGAGCAGCACCCATAAGAGTTTTGACCATATGGAATCAGCCCATTTTTCAAAACCCGTCCACTCCGGCAAGTTTTTTGTGAACCTGGCTTCAATGGGTATAGTTCCTTTTTCAATTCCTTCAAAGATGGTTTTTGTACGCCACATCATGCTGAATACATTACTTGAAAAAGAAGGTGAATGGGGATCTTTATCTGTGTCTGTGTAAGCATGATGCATACGATGCATTATTGCATAGGCACGCGGACTCATATAGGAGGAGCCTTGCGTAATATAGGCAAAAAGGAAAAAGAAGCGTTCCCAGAACGTGTTCATTTTGAACGCGCCGTGTGCGGCATATCTGTGCTGGAAAAATGTTTGTGAAAACAGGGAAAAATACCACAGCCCCACAAAAAAAATGAGAATAATCAAAATAAGAAATTTAGGATAAAAAATGGAATGCAGGAAACTGATTATAAAAGCTCGCTGGGATAAATCGGAGCAGGAAGAATTACTTTACTGGA
>NZ_VWSH01000001.1:0-89892 GCF_008629695.1 Taibaiella lutea | reverse complement strand
ACCACAGCCCCACAAAAAAAATGAGAATAATCAAAATAAGAAATTTAGGATAAAAAATGGAATGCAGGAAACTGATTATAAAAGCTCGCTGGGATAAATCGGAGCAGGAAGAATTACTTTACTGGACTCATGAGTATTGAAGGTAAATCAAATAGAGTTAAGGAAACCACAATAAATTGAATCCGTATTTTGCTTAGCGTTTTATTTTAGTCGAAGTGGAAATCCGTATCAGTTTATTGAAAAGGAGGAAGAAGGACTTTATCATATCAGCTGAAGGACTAGAACTCCGCGTTAGGGTAGTTCTTATTATTTATGGCAGTCTATGATATAAATAACTTTAAATGGCAATAGTGTTTTAACGATACTTTCATACATTTTAGCAAACGATAAGATGATAGGGACGTTATGCTTACTAAAATCCATGACAGCTAAATATTGAAAAAATGGGCAATGATAAGAACGGGACATTTCAGGTACCACAAGGCACGCTATTGGTTATCGGGGGCCATGAAGATAAATGCGTAGAACATGAAAGCCAACGGGATAAGCCAAATTATCAGCCAATGGAAATCCTTAACGAATTTATACAACTGATAGGCAAGGGAAAACCGATAGTTGAAGTGATAACGACTGCATGTGCCGACGGCATTGAAATATTCAATGTCTACAAAGAGGCGTTCAACCAACTTGGAGTTGATAATGTAGGTCACATACACCACACACAGCGCAGCGAGATTTTAGCAGAAAATGTTGATGAACGGATAGAGAAGGCAGATGGTATATTTTTCACCGGTGGCGACCAATTGAGGTTAACATCCATTTATGGCGGAACTTCACTGTTGAGGATATTAAAATACCGGTACATGAATGACAATATTGTTCTGGCAGGTACGAGCGCGGGAGCAATGGCGCTATCCTCCCCAATGATATATGCGGGCAATAAGACCAGGCAACAGTTAGCCGGTGGCGTGAGGACAACTACGGGATTGGATTTTTTAAAACATGTTTGTATAGACACGCATTTCGTGGATAGAAGCAGGTTTGTCAGGATGGCTCAGGTTATAGCCATGAACCCAGGGAGCATTGGGATAGGAATAGAGGAAGACACTGCTGTAATAATCAGAAGCGGTACGGATATTGAAGTTGTAGGCAATGGGATAGTCATTGTTGTAGACGGACGTGGAATAACTGAGTCGAATGTAATGGAATATGATTCAGGGAAATCAATTTCCATTAAAGACCTGAACGTTAAGTTACTGGCAAAAGGATGCAATTTCAACTTAAAAGAGGCAGCTCTTGTATTTGAAAAAAATGCGGAGTTATCAGATAGTTACAGAATGGTAAGTCAAACCGCTATGACTTGATAGGCCCTTAACTATAAAGGACCTTATGCTTATAAGAAATTCCCTGAACAATCCAATTGGTAGTATAAATATAAAGCCCATCGTAACGATGGGCTTTATATTACCTTGCTTTTTTGCTGGTGTCACTATTATCTCCCTTGTATAAAAGGTTTGCCCTGGTCTTCTGGGAATCAACTTTTGTACCTTCAGTCGTACGTTTGCCGGACATCGCCGGTTTTGATGATTGGGTGTTGCCATCGTCATATCTGCTGTTGCTGCCTGAGTCTCCTTCATCAGGATAAGCACTGATGCTCACCGGCGTATCGCTCCTTTGTTCATTACCTCTCACTTCTTCGCCTCCATTTTCTGGATTTTCATTACATGCAACCAAAAGAGAGAAGCATGCAGAACATAATATCATAAATCGTTTCATCGCTATGGTTTTTAGTTAGCTCAATATACAGCAGGCAATATTTTAAGTTTAGGCTGACAGCATCTTTAGCATATAAATAAGCTAACCTTGTGATATTATAATGAAACAACAGGTAATAAGAATAATCACACTACCTGAATTTAAATATTCTAACTTCAACGGAACCTATAGTCAGAACAGAATTTTATAACTGCTTATCATCCCGCTCTTCCATTTCAATTTTGTTGTTTTTAATTTCTACCTGAGCTATAAACCAATCCTCACTGTTCGCCTTTGTGAAGATAAAGGATGGTGTATCTTTTGCGCCATATTCAACAAACGCCCCATACTCTGATAATACATTAGTAGCAAGCTGCTGGTCAACAGGCTTAAATTCTGAGAACTGGTTATCCAATTTGAACTGGCTTGTCTTCTCATCTGCTATATAACATATAGCACTATCTGTGCTGTCTTTAATAACGTTCAATGTATTCATTTAAGGTAGTTTTTATTGTGTTTGTGTAAATTCCGTAACAATAGGCTACAGCTTGCGGTATGTTACAAACACGGGAAGTATTTGTTGATTGTACAAGTGAATTTAACGAACGATTGTATTAATATGGGTTTCTTAAAATAATAAGCGTAACCGGTAGTCGGCTACTCATTTAAAGAGTCAATTTATGTTTTCATTCTGATCTAAAATTCTGAGGTAGTGTTATCAATCAAACTAAAAAATAACTGTTATGCCAAATGAAGGAAAGTTGACCGAACAAGTAGAAGACCAAACAGCCAAAGTACCTTCAATGGTATTTCTTGGCGCTGCTGTGGCAGCTATGGGCGCGTCACTTGCACTTAAATGTTTAGGTAGAAAACACACAGCTCTTTTTATCGGCCAATGGGCTGCACCGTTTCTATTGTTGGGTATCTACAATAAAATCGTAAAAACAGAAGGTCACGATTAAGGTTGGCGTGGAATTAAAGATTATAGTTATTGATAAAGCCACTCCCTACACAGGAAGTGGCTTTATAATTATTATCTAATTGACTGAAAACTAAGCCGGAACTTTTCTTGGCTTTTCACGATCCCAGAAACGATGTTGTGCGATTGCTTTCACAAATAAATCTGCAAGCTTTGCGCTGTCATTAGACACTATCAAACCTTCCTTTAAAACTGTGTCCTCGGAAAACTCGTCAGGTAGTTTTTTAAAGAAATATGTCGCTTCCAGTACCTGAACAGCTCCTTCATCAGCAGCAATTGCCTTGCAATGCTTGAATGCTTCATTCAAGAAATGGATGGCGTCTGCTTCTGCTTCAACACTTGCAACACTATTTGTTCCGCCGGGTAAATAGACCGCATCGTACAACACAGATGCAGCGGTTAAGAAACTTTGGTGTACAGGAATTTCCGTATCGTTTGCAGAAAGGATGTAACCTTGTCTCGGAGCTATAACTTCCACAACACCACCTTCTGCTTCCAAAGCAGCCTTGACTGCTTGCAGTGAATTTTCATCAACTCCGTCCGCAGCAAGAATGGCAATCTTTCGTGTTTTAATACTATCCTTGATAGTGTTGGCCATGCTCAATGCTTCTGAAGATGTAAGAGACCCTTCAATCTCTATAGGCTGATAATCAGCCGGGTCTGCATCAGCCGGGAAGCTATGATTAATGGGCTGCTCAGGCGTTTGAGGAACAGGCACACGCAATGCGTACGCCACAGCAGCAGCCAAACCCTTATCAACCATCGACAATATGCCCAACATTCTTTCGCGTATAGCTACAGTCTGGACCTTACCTAACTCAAAGCTTAAGGCATCGATTATATGGTTTTGCTCTGCGAGCGACTGGCTATTGAAAAACAGCTTTGCCTGACTAAAGTGATCAAAGAAGCTTTTGCTTCTGCCCCTGATTTTGTGCGCATCTACTCTTTCGGGAACAGATATAAAACCGCCATCTTTTGCGCCTGCCTGGAAAGGACATCCACCACCCATGCTATTGGGATTATAACTTACCTTGCCTTTATTGATAGTTTGACGCATATGCCCATCACGTTGGTTGTTATGGACATCGACCACCGGCCTGTTAATCGGAATTTCGTGGAAGTTTGGACCGCCTAAACGGATAAGCTGTGTATCTGTATAGGAAAATAATCTTCCTTGCAACAAAGGATCATTTGTAAAGTCAATACCAGGTACAATATGTCCGATATGGAAAGCAACCTGCTCGGTTTCTGCAAAGAAATTGTCAGGGTTACGGTTAAGGGTGAGCTTTCCTATGCGTTGCACAGGGACCAATTCTTCCGGGATTAGTTTAGTAGGATCGAGGAGGTCAAAATCAAATTTATGCTCATCCGCTTCCGGTACGATTTGCACACCTAACTCCCACTCAGGGAAGGCGCCACTTTCAATAGCCTCCCACAAATCACGTCGGTGGTAATCAGGGTCTTTTCCGGAAATATTCTGAGCCTCATCCCAAGCCACAGAATGAACACCTAACAGGGGTTTCCAATGGAATTTAACGAAACATGCCTCATTATTCTCATTTACAAACCGGAAAGTATGAACGCCAAAACCTTCCATCATCCTATAGCTACGTGGTAAGGAGCGGTCACTCATCAGCCACATTATCATATGGGCAGATTCAGGCATCAATGAGATAAAATCCCAGAAGGTATCATGTGCGGAAGCAGCTTGCGGTATTTCATTGTCTGGTTCGGGTTTAACTGCGTGTACAAGATCGGGAAACTTCATAGCATCCTGAATAAAGAAGACAGGCATATTGTTACCAACCAAATCAAAGTTACCTTCCTGTGTATAGAACTTAACTGCAAAGCCCCTTACGTCTCTTGCCAAATCGGTAGAACCTCTCGAACCTGCAACAGTTGAAAATCTTACAAATACAGGTGTTTCAACTGATGGGTCCTGAAGGAAGTGTGCTTTCGTAAAGGAAGACATTGACTCATAGACTTTAAAAACACCGTGTGCAGCGGATCCCCTGGCATGCACTATGCGCTCCGGGATTCGCTCATGGTCAAAATGCGTAATTTTTTCCCGCAGGATAAAGTCTTCAAGAAGCGTCGGTCCTCTCTCTCCGGCTTTAAGAGAATTTTGGTCATCATTGATTTTTACACCATGATTCGTAGTCATAAACTGTCCGCTTGCCTCTTCAGTATGCGGTTTCAGATTGTTTGTTTTTTCGTTTTCCGCTTGTGGTGATTTTTCCGGCATATCTTTTGCTTCCATTTTTATAAAATGTATTATGCTTCCTCGGAAGCTTTGAAATTAATATTGTTTTCCGCAACCTCAGTAAGTAATCTGTCCGCCTCTTTCTCCTCTGTCAATGTTTGTTCAAGTAGTTCAGCTACATCATCAAGACCCAATGTCATAGCTACCTGGCACAATCCGCCATAAGTGGCTATTTCATAATGTTCTACTTTTTGAGAAGCCAGTATAATGCCGACATCACGGGTAGCGGTCCCTTCTTCTGTACTTTCAATCACAGCTTCACCTTCTTTGGACAAACCTTCCATAGCGTCACATTTTTTAGCAACAGCCTTCTCCTTGAGTAATTCGAAAATCTGCTCCAGGCGTGTTACGTGAGTTTTTGTTTCAGCAAGATGGTTTTCTATAGTCGATGCGAGCTCGGGCGAAGTTGTGGATTTGATCATTTTAGGGAGGGCTTTAAGGAGATGGTTTTCTGCCCAGTAAATGTCCCTGATACCATCCAGGAATAACTCGTATAAAGCCGGTTCAACCTTTAATGATGTCTTTGTTTTAAATTTTGGCGTTGAGCCCGATTCCTGATTCATTTTTTATTCTTTTAGTTTAAACATTAATTGATTACTGATATACGACTTAGCCTTTAATTGCAATCCTGACGTATTTTAGATAAAAAAAGAGACCGGAGCCTCTTAATTATTGATTTTATTCTATCTATTCTTTCGATGCTTCTTCGTTCACATAATCTTCCGCGATCTCGGTAAGTAAGAAGTCTGCCTGCTTTTCTTCTTCCAATGTCTCTTGCAGTAATTTCTGAGCTTCGGCAAGACCAAGGGTCCCGGCCAAAGTCTTTAAAGTGCCATAAGTAGCTATCTCATAATGCTCCACTTTTTGGGCAGCAGCTATGAGCGCCACATCTCTGACTTCAGTACCTTCCTCTGTTTCTTCAATTAATTCATCGGCCTCTTTTAGCAAGCCTTCCATAGCCTCGCACTTTTTTGAGGTAGGCTTTTTACCAAGCAATTCAAAAACCTGTGCGAGCCTTTCAATTTGCCCTTCTGTTTGGGTCATGTGATCTTCAAAAGCCTTACTTACATCCCCCGATGATGCGGCTTTTGCCATTTTCTTCAACGCTTTTACCAGTTGCTTTTCAGCCCAATTGATGTCTTTTAAAGAATTTACAAAAAGTTCCATCAAGGCTCCCTCTTGTTGTGAAGTACGTTTCATTTGTTCTTTTGGGCTCCTTGTTGCATTTGAAGCACTCTTTTGTGTTGCCATGATATTTGAGTTTAGTTTAATTAAGAACCGCAGATTATTTTAAAAGTTCAATGCAAAACGTTATCTTATTGGGCTAAACGCTATTAAAGCGTCAGTTAACGCGTAATACTTTAGATTACAATCGTAAACTTCTTTATTGTTATTATCCTGTAACAGCTATTTTATCTTTGAACCATTTCACCAATCCCCCTTTCAATAATCAAGTTGTACCACGACTGCCGTATGAGCAGTTTCTTGAACCGCTATTTTATTACGCTGTTTCCTGATACTATTCTAACAGATTATCCTGCGGTGATTTACGTACGTGGGTTGGCCAGTGTCATGTGCGGATTTATTCATATTACACTTTATCATCAAAAATATCCGAACCTTTCAACTTAAACCCCGTTGGTTTAGCACAACTAAATTTAATTTAACAATGGATTTGATATGCTTTAGTCACCTGCGTTGGGATTTTGTATTCCAACGGCCCCAACATTTATTATCCCGTAGTGCGAAGACCTTTCGTACCTTTTATATTGAAGAGCCGGTCTTCTCTCTTAATGGATCAGGTTTACATGTAAATGAAGTAAGCCGTGACTTATATACCATTACACCATTTCTTCCTGAAGGATTACAGGAAACCGAAATGATACAACAGCAACACACATTACTTGCAGGCTTTTGGATGGAATATAATATACAAGATTATATAGCATGGTTTTATACTCCAATGGCACTTCCGATCATGGAGGGGTTACCGCAACCTGTAACAGTAGTGTATGATTGTATGGATGAATTGTCAGGTTTTAAATTTGCTCCACCCGAAATGCATCAGCGTGAGCAGCAGCTTATTGAACGTGCAGATATAGTGTTTACCGGAGGCAATTCCTTATATGAAGCCAAGAAACACAGACACCAAAATATCCATGTTTTTCCCAGCAGTATAGATAAACAACATTTTGCAAAAGCACGAAATATGCATACACCGCCTCCCGAGCAAGCTAATCTTACAGGGCCATGTGTTGGCTTTTTTGGCGTAATTGATGAACGGATGGATATCGACCTGCTTAACGCAATTGCTTTCAAACGCCCTGATTGGAACTTAATACTGATTGGGCCTGTAGTGAAAATTGATCCGGAGATATTGCCCCGTTTAACAAACATCCATTACATAGGATCAAAAGATTATAGTGTACTTCCTGAATACTTAAGTGGTTGGGACGTTGCATTGATTCCATTTGCACTTAATGATTCTACAGAATTTATTAGCCCGACAAAAACACCTGAGTACCTGGCAGGAGGCGTACCGGTTGTATCGACTGCCATACGTGATGTTGTGAACCCTTATGAAAACAAAGGTCTGGTGTGCATAGGACGCGGAAAAGATGATTTTATAAAAGGCATTGAAGACAGTCTGAGCCTGAAAAAATCATCTGAATGGCTCCAATCAGTTGATGACTTCCTACAAAATGTATCATGGGACGATACCTGGACTAAAATGCTATATCAGTTAAATGAAGTTTTGTTCCACCAGAAAACACACTCTAAACAACAGAAAAGCTATGTTTGATTATTTGATAGTAGGTGCCGGGCTCTCGGGAGCTGTCATGGCGGAACGGCTTGCCAGCCAGGAAGGGAAAAAAGTTTTATTGGTAGATAAAAGAAGCCATATCGGAGGTAATACTTTTGACCATTATAATGATGACGGCCTGCTGGTTCACAAATATGGCCCGCATATCTTTCATACAAACAGCAAAAGCGTATTTAATTACCTAAGTCGTTTCACCAAATGGCGACCTTACCAGCACCGTGTTCTGGCCAGTGTTGACGGTTTGTTGGTGCCAATACCGATTAACCTGAATACTATTAATGAATTATATGGCCTTCAACTAAACAGCGATGAGGTAGAAGGCTTTTTAGCCGGTAAAGCCATAAAGAAAGACCGTATTCTTACATCTGAAGATGTAGTGCTGAATACAGTTGGAAAAGATCTTTATGAAAAATTCTTTAAAGGTTATACAAAGAAGCAATGGGACCTTGATCCGAGCGAACTGGATGCATCTGTTACAGCGAGGATCCCAACACGCACTAACCGTGATGACAGGTATTTTGCCGATACATTTCAGGCAATGCCATTGAATGGATATACACGCATGTTTGAAAAAATGCTGGACCATCCAAATATCAAGGTGATGCTGAATACTGACTATAAAGAAATAATAGACTCTATTGAATTTCGTGAGATGATTTATACAGGTCCAATTGACTATTACTTTGATAATTGTTTTGGGAAATTACCTTACAGATCTATAGACTTTGTTTTTGAAACTCATAATGAAGATAGTTTTCAGTCGACAGGAACTGTAAACTATCCTAATGACCAATTATATACACGTATCACTGAATTCAAATACCTGACCGGACAAAAGAGCGACAAGACTACAGTAGTATATGAATATCCAAAAGCGGAAGGTGATCCTTATTATCCTGTGCCAAGGTCAGAAAATACAGCACTCTATAAACGTTATCAGCAATTGGCAATAAAGGAAAAGAATGTGCATTTTACGGGGCGGCTTGCTACATATAAATATTACAACATGGATCAGGTGGTGGCGCAATCGCTTGCTTTATTCAAAAAATTGTATTCACCAGATTTGATAGAAGAAGAAGCTAATGGTTAAGCTTAAAACGGAGATTTGGGGCGGAATGGAATGCACCATTAACCGCGTGTCAGATCAATACTTTGACCAGTTTGAAAAGACAGGTCAATATGAGCATTTGGATGATTTAAGAAAAGTATGCCAATTGGGCATCTCCAAACTCCGGTTTCCGATTTTGTGGGAGCGGCACCACAACAGTCCATTAGCATGGAAATATACTTCAAAGCAACTTAAATTGTTAGACAGTTATGGTGTAATACCAATTGTCGGATTGCTGCATCATGGCAGCGGCCCACGCTTTACAAATCTTGCGGATCCTGCATTTCCTGAGTTGTTGGCGGCGTATGCGCATCAGGTTGCTATTGCATATCCTGCCTTAAAATATTATACCCCTGTCAATGAACCATTAACCACAGCACGATTCAGCGGTCTTTATGGCTACTGGTATCCACATGCAACAGATGAAATGACTTTCTGTAAAATATTTTTGCATCAATTAAAAGGAATTGTGCTGTCGATGCAATCTATAAGAAAGGTAAATCCGGATGCAGAATTGATTCAGACAGAAGACCTGTGTAAGATTCACAGTACAATATCTCTGCAATATCAGGCAGATTTCGAAAATGAAAGGCGTTGGTGGACATACGACTTTCTGACGTCGAAAGTTACCAAAGAGCATATGGCCTGGAATTACTTTACAAACCTGGGTATCCATGAAAATGAATTGCAGTTTTTCATTGACAATCCATGTGTTCCTGCTGTTGCAGGATTTAATTATTATGTTACCTCTGAACGTTACCTTGATGACAATATACACGATTACCCTCCCGCAATGCGTGCAGGCAACAGTCATGCTGTCTATATTGATACGGAAGCTGTCAGGTCAGGTCATGCAAAGGGATTGAAAGCGTTAATGTCGGAAGCCTGGGAGCGATACAACATACCGATGGCTATAACGGAGTGCCATTTAAGCTGCACACGAGAACAGCAGCTTCGTTGGTTTAATCAGCAGTGGAAAACAGCAAAGGAACTAAATGAAGAGGATGTGCCAATCATGGCAATTACCGCATGGTCGCTTGTTGGAGCGTATGATTGGAATAGCCTGGTTACAAAGAACAATAATATTTACGATTCAGGTACATTTAAAATTAAAGGTGATGATACGCTACCCACCGCATTAAGCTATATGATTCGCACTATTTGTATGGGTCAGGAATACAATCATCCAGTGCTTGCTGGACCAGGGTGGTGGGGAACGGACCAAAATAAAGAATCAGATGTAAGACCTATAATTGTTATCGGGAACAAATTGATAACTGAACATTGCAAAGAGCGTTACCTGGAAGCGATTAACATTGGGGATGCTATAAATCTTCGTGAAATGATTATCGCCTTGAATCCATGGGCTGTCATTGCGGGGAAAGCACCCAACGATAACGCGTCTGAAACATGCCTGGAATTGAACGTAAAATTTTTAATTGTAACTGATGGTTTAGGTATTCACGAAGTCCTGGATGATTTAATAGATAAGCCGGTCGACTGAATTTGAATTGTAATATGCCATTGCAGCTATTGAATTAATTTCTAAAGATTATCTTTCTATAACACACATTCACTTCTGAATATTATAGAACTATTTTTGAACCATTCGCATGAAAGTGTCAAGATTGCCTAATGCATTTCCCATAGTATTATTGAAATAGGCATACACATCTTTGCCTTTGGAAAGATATTGTTTTACCAGTGCTGCTTTCTCTTGCAAGAAAGCGTCATCATAGCTACCGCGATACTTACCATCCGGCCCGTGAAAACGCAAGTATAGAAAGCCTGTATCCTTATTTACAAAAGGAGTGGCTGACATATGCATATCGTGTATTACTATAGTTGCGTTGTAAGGTTTAAGCTGTTCATTGTTAATCTGCCCGTACCAGGAGTAATGTCTGAATTCAGTGGCTATTTTCCAATCCACTGAATTTTCGTTGCTACGGATTATATCCAGTAAATGAAATAGCTGATCTTTCGCAGATGCTTGTAAGCCTGGTGGAAACTGAAAAAGCAAACAGCCAATTTTATTTTCTGGATGCGGGATAATAGCAAGGAATTTCTCTATATCGCCTTTCAGGAAATCCAATGCTTTTACATGCGTAATATTTTGCCATGCCTTTAAAGAAATCCTAAAATCATCACCAATTTCTCCAATCCATTTACCAATAGTCTTCGCCTGCGGCAACTTATAGAACGAGCTATTGATTTCTACACTATTATACAAGCTACTATAATATACGAGACGGCTTTTATCCCGATAGTTTTCCGGATAGGCACTTTTCGG
Source organism: Taibaiella lutea (assembly GCF_008629695.1). Classification (GTDB taxonomy): domain Bacteria; phylum Bacteroidota; class Bacteroidia; order Chitinophagales; family Chitinophagaceae; genus Taibaiella; species Taibaiella lutea. Next base: position 78,673 of record NZ_VWSH01000001.1, on the reverse strand, counting down.
TATTGGTAATTGAAGGCCACTTGTGCCGGCGTAAAATATTCCTTTAAGCTTCATTTGTACCAAAAGTAGTATTAGCTTTCTTTAAGGCCTTTTCCATATCGATACCTTTCCCTAAAACACCTTTAAATAAATCCCCCTGTTCTTTTAAGCGGTCGCTCGCATTGAATATTGTAAAGTCCTTCATTTTTAGCCCCGGCTTTAATTCTTCCCAATGCAGTGGCATAGAAACAGTTGCACCCTGCTTCGGCCTCAACGAGTAAGGACACGCGATGGTAGCACCGGGCCTGTTCTGAAGGAAGTCCAGGTACATCTTGCCTTTCCTATTCTTTATGTGCCTTTCCATACTGGTAAAATCAGGTAATTGTTGGTGCACGAGGCTGACCACCATTTTTGCAAACATCTGCGATTGGTCATAAGAATATTTTGCAGCAAGAGGTATGTATATGTGGATTCCGGTTGAGCCTGAAGTCTTGCAATAAGCCGGTACTTTTATCGCATCCAGTACTTCCTTTACCGCTTTGGCAGCCTCGATCACCTGGTCAAAAGTGTTTTTGTCAGGGTCCAGGTCAATCACGCAATAATCAGGGTTATCCGGGGCTTGCACACGGCTGAACCACGGATTCATTTCGATGCAGCCAAGTGAAGCCATCCATAGTAAGGTAGCTTCATCATGGCCAACCAGGTATTCCTTCTTTTCCCCATCACTGGTTGTATAGGGAAAGGTCTTGGTGACCCAGTCAGGTGCTTTGCCCTTTACGTCCTTTTGGTAAAAGCTTGGGCCATGTATACCATTTGGAAAGCGGTTCAGCGACATCGGCCTGTCCTTAAGATATGGAAGGATATAATCGGCTACCTGATAATAGTAATTGAACATATCCCTTTTGGTGATACCATCTTCTGGCCAATACATCTTGCTTAAATGGTTAAAAGTAAGTTCATGGCTGTTTATCTTCCGCATCTGCGATTCATCGGTCGGATTAAGAAGCGTTTTTCGTCCGGTATCTTTAGGTGCCTTAAGCCCTGCTTTCTTCAATACACTTTTCTGTTTATCCATTTCCTTCACAACCTTCGTTGTATCAGAGGGATTTTCCATGATGACATCCCTTGACTTTTTATCGGAACGCATCCCTTTAAAAGATGCCTGGCGGAATATACCTTCCTTTGTGACCTCAGCGTAATTAACCTCCCCTATCAGGATAGGTTTTAGCCATGTGGGCTTTGCACCCAAACGCTGTGGGCGGAAACGGGAAGGTTTATCAACGTCAATTTCAGAATCAAATGGACTTTTATCGGAAATATATGGCTTGAACTGTGCCATCATCTCTTTTTGCATTTTGTCTGAAAAGCCTGTGCCGACTTTTCCTACATACCTTAGCTTCTTTCCTTCATAGACTCCAAGTATAAGGGCACTGAATGCCTTTGATGTGCCTTCATTTTTTGTAAAGCCCGCGATCACTACTTCCTGCCTGCGCTGCACTTTTATTTTCAGCCATTCCTTGGAACGGAGGTCTGAAATATATACACTATCAGCCTTTTTAGCCATGATGCCCTCCAAGCCAAGCTTTTCCGCCGCATCAAAGAAGTCAATTCCCCTTGTCCCAAACACCTGACTTTGCCTTATGCGGTCATCCGTTGTAGGTAGTACCTCTTTAAGAATAGCCACACGTTCCCTGAGCGGCAATTCCATCAGGTTTTTGCCTTCATACCAGAGTATATCAAAAACATAATAGACAAGGTTGCCGTCAGCTTCGCTGCGCCAGTTTTGCAATGCCCCGAAATCAGATATGCCTTTATCATTGATGACAAGTATTTCCCCGTCAATGACTGCATTGATATTCCATTTCTTTAGTGCCTCGTTAATGGGATAGTATTTATCGAAAGGAATATTATTACGGGAGATCAAAGACACTCCTTTCTTATCAATATTTGCAATCGCACGGTAACCATCCCATTTTACTTCATATATCCAGTCCGGGTCATTGAAGGGTTCATCTACCAGTGTTGCCTTCATTGGCTTTATGCCCGTCGGCATCTTTGTCTTTGGCGCTCTTTTAAGCAGGGCAGTAACATCATGCTTTGGGCTTTGCTCTGTTTCTACTGCATCTTCCAGCATTTCTTCCGCTTCGGCAACTGCTTTTTGTTTCCTAGCCTTTTTAGCAGGGGCCTTCAAAGCTTGTTCCTTACCATCTTTCCAGACCTTTGTGCTTCCTTTCTCCATCTGGGCAATAGTCTTGCCGGATAGCACCGATTTGTCTTCTTTGGTAATATCCTTTACAGAAGCATGTTCGTCCTTATGTTTTATCAGCAGCCAGCCATTTTCACCCATGCCATGTGTTTTGACAAGGGCAAATTCACCGTTCAATTTGTCGCCATGCAACCTGAATTTTAAGGACCCTGCTCTAAGTTGGGCAAGCAGATGCTTTTCCTGTGCCTTCTTTCCTTTTATATCTTCTATAGGTTCGTAAGTACCTTCATCCCAAACTATGACTGTCCCTCCGCCATATTCTCCTTTGGGGATAATACCTTCAAAATGCCTGTAGTCAAACGGATGGTCTTCAACCATCATCGCAAGGCGCTTTGTTTTCGGATCGGTTGAAGGCCCTTTCGGTACAGCCCAGCTTTTAAGCACGCCTTCCATCTCCAGACGGAAATCATAATGCAGGTGTGAAGCGTCATGCTTTTGGATGACGAACATTAATTTGCTTTTGTTGCGGCTCTTGCCGCCAAAGGGTTCAGGCGTGACGGCAGGGTCACGCTTCTGCCTGTATTTTTCCAGTGCCATAGACGAAGTAAAGCCCCTTATGAGGCGGGTTTATTTTTGTTTGTTCTTAAGGTAAGCCTCAAGCGCTCTACGGTCATTGGTCCGAATGGCGCGGATTGCTCCCGTTACTGCCTGGCTGCCGACTCTTAACTTTTTCATGAAGTATTGGATTTCATAATTTTCAGAGCCGCTCACTTTGTTACGGTCGCTCTTCCTTTTTTCGCCTTATCGTCTGCCATGACTGAAATGTTTCAAAGACAACAAAAAACTGTACTGATGGTTTATCATCGCTTAATATAAGGGCGTTTGTTTATATACTCCTTCTATTTGTTTTAGGTTCTTAAAAGAAAATAAATCTTATTCAAATCAAAAGTTAATTAGGTCTGAGTATCAATATTATTTAACTATTTCAGTTAAAAACACTGGCAACTTTTTCAATAACTCTCCGTTATCAGTACCAGCAATACGCTGCGCAAATGTTTGTGAGAACATAGAACAACGTTAACTAGTCTATATTATGGTCTATTCGTTATTTCCTTGGCGCAGATGATAATATCAACTAATGACGCAAATATCTTAAAAAAATAAACTGATTTATGAGGGATAATATTGAGTTAACTGACAGACTGATAACAGATGCCAAGGCATTAAATTTATACGGTTGCAATCCTTACAGCATTTGCCAGAATCTTGCAGGTTATGCAGGTGAGCTTGTAAGCAAAAATGCTGATGAGGAATTAAAAAAAGGCATGGACGCTATATTGTCTGTTTACACGTATAGCGGTGACATAAAAATTAAAACAGCCATAGAAAACATCTTGCTTTATAAACTAAGCACGAGTATTATGTTATCTCCTGATCGGAAGTCAATTATGGCATCGATACCAATCCCGTTCCGAAAAATTATGAACGATCAGATTTGCCATTCAGGTATATAATGTATTTTATGAGGTGCAATACTTAAACCAATAAACTTTGAAGTGAGCAATAACAGTTAGTTCATAAAGAAAGCCCCAGACAAGTACTCTAGCATTTGGAAGGCCTTTTTGAATAGATTATTATTGTATTTTTATTAGTATAATGCACTTTATGAAACTCATTTTTTTATTATGAACATTTAAAATGCAACCATAATTGTCTGTGTAATCCAGCATTTCTCTTGCAACGATGCACCTGTAAGGGTAAAAAGAGAAAATGTTTTCCGTTTATTTAAAGTTATGGCAAAATTTGCAGAATAGAAAGAGCTACTACTTTCCTTTATGTGCCAAATAGGCCTCCACGTCTTCCCGGTTGTTGCCAACCTTAGCTATGGCTTCTTTTACCTGCTGGCGGCTTACACCCAATTTTTCTTCAAGATAGGAGAACTCATACTTTCATTGCCTGCAACCAGTCTGCGTTCAAAGCCATCTATATTATTTCTATCGTCTGGCTATTTCTATTTTTAGGATAATAACAAAGAAGAATTTTGATTTAGCAATTAAAATAGGAATTGATTTTCATAAAATTTTATAAGGGTAGCTTTTGGGCTACCCTTATAATTGAAACAAAACGAACAACTAAAAATTATTTACCTACAGGGTTATTTGTTCCAGGCGGATTAGTTGGATTAGTTGGGTTCGTTGGATTTGGGTTCGTTGGATTTGGGTTCGTTGGGGTTGGGTTCGTTGGATTTGGGTCCGTTGGATTAATGGTATTATTATTTGGCTTTCCTGAATTGTTTATGTTATTACTACGGGGCACTCGCGAAGTATCTGGTTTTAAAGAATTATTTCGTTGAGTGCCTGAACTTCTATTTTTTCTATTTGTATTGTTCATTGATGAATCCTGCCCGAAAGACAATGACGCAAGCAGCATACATCCCGCAAATATTGATACTATCCTTTTCATACGCTCTGTTTTTAATGATTTTAATAAAGTGAACAGGTATTACAATACAGGGCAGGTAAGAGTTTAGGTTGTTGTGTTAATTTCTGATAGCTTCATTAAAAAGGAAGGCTGTTGCCTTTCTTTTTTTGGCAGCAGCTCCTAACACGTCTCTCCATGTCTTCTTCTTCCTTATCTATTTTTTTTGGCACCTCCCTGGCTAGTTAGGGATCGAACACGTCATAAAAAAATATAACCTTATTGACAAGAATATAAATCTAAAAGCAATTTACCTCCTTTGACGCCTTCTTAAAAGATTGCCCATACTAAAGGAAACCAATTTGTAGTTGTAGCTGACATTAGGAAGTGAATGAAACAGCCAAGTAGAGTTAAGTCTTTAAGAAATTTGTTCGATATCTTGTAACGTAGTTTAATTCACATCGATAAAGGAGAAAACTTAGTGGATGTTATATCTAAAGTAACAGTAAGTAATTTACCGGCCTTTTTAGGTAAGATATCCTTTGAGTACCGAAGGAGATTTAATTACTTTTATCAATAAATTATATTTGCATGACTATTGACGAAATGTTGGAGGAAGCTCAGAAAGGTAGCGGAGGTTCTCTTAATACTGCAAATTATTTTGCATTAGCCGGAGACACCTCAACCGGCGAACAATTCGTTTTGAATCTGGAAGATTTTCTGACAGATAATTTCGGGCATTTCTTGCAAAATGAAGTTACATCTATTGTCCTTTTAGGTGCTTACCATACCGAGCAATCTGCAAGGAATAGCATGCAATCTGTATTTGATGATTATAAGCTGAACCCTGAAGGATTAATTTGGGTCAAGGATTATCATGTTCTTATAGCAGATGTCAATGCCAACCATCTTTATACATTGTCATTAATGGATTGCTATATCGGTTGCATGGTCTTCTATCAATACAAAGCAGAGGCGGGTAAAGGTTCAGTTGTCTTGAATATATTCAGTAACAAGGAAGCTGCTGAAGAAACAAAGGAAATTATAAGAATGTATATAAAGGATGAGGGAGGGGATTTACTTTGATTTTAATATGGTGATATTTTAGAAGTCAAATGCACTAATTATATAATAGAGAATAATGCCGATTCGTACTAGCGAATCGGTATTATTTGTTAACTATGATTAATAAGCACCTTCATAAAAGTTTCCATCATTGTAATCATCAAATTTTCTTGTACTTTGTATAAATCTATCCAGAGCCTTCTTAGTATCGTTATTTCTTAACTCTGCAATATTTAATTCACTTATTACAAGGCTATATTCAACATTAATATCAATTTTTGCTGAGTTATTGCAATTATCTATCCATCCAGAATTATTTTTATTCAATTCAGTTTTAAACAGCTTGATTTTTGCTGAATGTTTTTGTTCGCTTCCATTTCCAACTATTTCAATGCTCGAAACGACGAAAATCATTTTGAATGAGCCATTTCTATTTATTAAATCTTTAATCCGTCTTGATCTATCCCTGAGAAAATTCTTAAATTCTTCGCTTGCTATTGAGTTAGGTTTATAAAACAATGATATCAATTGAGAAGCGATTTCTGTACCAGGTTCGTTTCTTTTGAATTCATGCTTTTCAATATTTGCACGGCTCATCAATGGTAAAGCATTTAACGGTCTAAGCCAACTATCAAGATCTGTTATAAATTGAGGGCCCTTTACTTCATAGTATCTGTTAATATACTCAGCCATAATTGATACAAAGGATTTCAGGTAAGATTTTATTTCTTCTTCTCTTTGAGCGTCACTACTATTTTTCGGTGTAACAACAATGAAGACAGCCATAGATTCTTCACTCATGAGGCTTTCTCCTAATAATTTTACAGAGTTTTCTGAAGTGACGTTGAAAAAACTTCCAGCTTCGTTTATTTGATTTTCAAAGTCAGTTTCTTTCTGACTAGATGATGGGGTTTCATTTGGGTTTGGCATAATAAAAGATTGAGATAATTCCCTACTATATTGATGGCTATTCGGGTACTGCCTTTTACTGTATGTAAAAAATAAATCGTCACTATATTCCTTTTCATTCGTTCAGAATTTGCTTTATTAACTAGGATTTTTAGAAAGGTACATTTTCTATACGTATAATCCGAACAATACCAAACAAATCGCACTTTTTCAATTTAATCATCATCTGACTTTACTATCAAGATGGCAAAGCAAAATTTCAAAGTAGCAATTCGTAACTCAATTGGTTATAATTCCTCACTGCTGTTATCATCTCCATTTGGGGGCTGTGGAAGCAGGCTGAGTATTATAGTTTTCAGCTTTGTTCATTTTATATCTAGCACATATGTGTAGTGTTTTGATATTTTTAAAATAACTGACTGTAGCTATAAGTTATTATTTGAAATAGCATTTTCAATTATTTCAATAACATGGCGGATAACTTCAGGGGAAAAGCTGAATGCCATTCCCCTGGTGACGGTCACGTTTCATGAACATTTCATAGGTTAGTGTACGCATTTGCGTACGCTAAAATGCAGTCCTCTCTTTCTCATTTTCCAACTCTTAATTTTAGTGCGTTTTATTTGTTTTAAATCGCTTTATGAAGTACTTTGTAAATAAATATCTTATATCTTATCGAATTTTTTAAAAGTGACAGCTTAATCGACATTCAAATTTGCGGTTTTCCTCCATCCTCTCTATCGTTGCCAAATATATCTGCTCCTTATAATTTCCCCTGATTGGAATTTCGCCAGACTTTAGATAGCGAAATTCCATTGGTGATTTGGCGAACTACGTCATTATTAGCAGATGACTATTAGCTTCTGGCGGCCGGTAAATTCGTCGTAATCAATTCGATCTTTCTAGAGTGTTTCATCGCTTTAAAATACCTTCCTTTTTCTTATGTGGTACCTTGCCTGCAAGATGTATCCCTAACCTTTTCAAATTTCCGTGTGTCTTATTGTTTTAAATTGTATAACTAAAAAAAATTTTATGAAAAACACACTATTTGTTTTGATATGCTGCTTTTCGATCATGCTGCTTTCAGCATGTAATAAGGCGGAAAAATTAAGTACCATTCCGGCTGCACAGCAATCCTCTGGTTCATGGAAGATAATAACACTGCCAATGACACCCGGTCAGATGCACAACCAGTTATTGAGTGCTTATATACAACAGTATGGTATCCTTGAGGATAATCAGGTTACGATGGCGGAAGTGGAAACTATGTGTGGGCGCATGGCGCAGATAGCTTCAGATCAGGGGTTGCTTACCAATATGACGGCTACGGATCTTGCAAATGACCTTTATAGTGAATATGTGAATTCAGGCTCCTTTGTCAATGGAATACTGCGGCCGACAAGTGAATTAATCACAAGGTCCATTAATACGATCCCCAATCCGGATATAAGAAGCGCGATGAATCAGATCCATAGCATAGCTGCTCAGGCAGATCCGGACTTTATACAAGATGCTACGATGTTATTGGATAACCTGAGTGGCCTGAATCCCCAGGACCAGGAGATCGTAAGCCAGTTTAAGTCTGTATTGCTATCCTCCTACAATCTGTGGACAGATCCTGTTACACCTAAGCCTTCCTATTTGCCAACCGGTGCAGGAGAACAGATGGCCTGGGCTCAAAACATTGCTATGGCCGATGCCGCAGGAGCCAGAAGGGGTTATAACGATAATGGGGGAGCACTTGCATCGGGATCATGGGGGAGATTACAGGCTGAGGAAGGTGCATCGACAGGGGCAGCTACAGCTTCCGCCGCCGCTGCAGGTAGGCCCTGAGTCCTCAAGAAAGAAATAGAATCATGAGAAACCGTTAAAAAGTCAATGAAATCTCAAAGAGTAAAGAAAATAAAAAGGTGCTCGAAATGTTTGCAAAAATAGTTGACGGAGCTTTTTAATTTGGTAATGTAAATCGTCTAAAAGGTTCGACATTTAGCCGCTTAACTCTACAGGCCAGGAAAACCTTTTAGCAATTTTGCTGAAAGGCTTTTTACTTTACTACAATAATACTACAACATTTTTAAGATAACTTGGTTATCTCGAATACTTAATAGTTACTATATGAGAAGACAGATGATATATCTTGCCTGCCTTCTCATATAGTAGATTGCTTTGCTGTATTATTTTCTTTTTCTATTACGGGTTGTTTTTATGAAAAAGTGAACTGGCATGCGCCCAGCAGCAACAGCGGTGTGCCGTCCTCGTCTTCATTCGCAAATATATCGGTCACATAAACCTTCATAGCCTGAGGCACTTGGTTGCCTATTGCGGCACCTCTGGCAGCAATTTTCACTTCCTGGGGCAGTTGCGCCGGATCAGGTAGTTTAATATTGCGTATCAACGCCAGTTCAAGATCGTCGTTCTGATTGGTCGGTACCTGATAATACGTAACCAATATAGGCGATGTACCGCTGAACGATGCACCTACGGGCAACTGAATGGTAAGTGTCATATTTATAAGCGGAGAATCCGACGCACCATTGATATTTGGAGGGATAACAAGGTTGTAGAACGATATGCCGCCTGCTGCCCATTGCTGTACAGGAGGCGCGTAGGGCGCGCGCGTATCTGTAATAGATGCCGATACCGTTGTACCTGCCGGGAAAGTATTGCCCGGGCCGGGGGTAAGCGTAACTACAAAAGTGGTAGCAATATCGTTGTTATTGCCAACGGTAGCATTCATCGTACCTGTGGTGCCGCTCACAGCTCCGTAGTCCATATTGCGTTGGGCTACATTAGGGTTGTCGAGTACCCAGCCCGCCAGGCCTGCATTGGTAGGAAAGTTGTCAGGTATCGGAAAAGGCATGCCATTGGCGCCGCTTGCCAGCGCTATCAGACAAAAATGCCCGCCACCCGGCGAGCCTGAATAGTTAAAAGCTGTGGTATTAAGGCAAACCTCGCCGGGCTGTATCTGTGCTAAATTACCCTGGTCATAAAAGTTCTCGAGCGATGATGGCTGTGATATTTGGCATGGCAGCCAGCTCTGCGGCGTCAGTAAAAGGCTGCTCGGTACGGCAAACAATGTTACATATCCGCTGGCCGCATTTGGGCCTATGTTTTGTGCCCTTACATACATGTTATTGCTTTGCCCGTCGGTAAATGTCCCGTTGATATACGACCCCATTGAGCTGACAGCCTGAGCCACTGTCAATGTGGTAGTGCCATAATTAATGATATCGGGTGATACCCAGTGCACACCGTCATGCACCCCTCCGGTATCGCTAAAAGTATTCCTGATGAGGAATGTAGCCAGTAAGCCGTCTATCAATGGCTGCACTACAGCTGCAGTAAACGACTGTTGACCCACTGAGTTAGTGAGCGCTGTTACCACATTCAGCATGGTAGGGCCAACTACCAGCGAGCCCCATACCTGGTTAATGGCGGTTACAAAATCTGCGGCAGTATTTGTGTAGCCCATTTGCTGATACACTGCCTGCAGGAAGGCTACCCAGTCCTGGTAATCGAAAGTAGGGCTTACGCCATCCAGATTGCATTGTTGTAATGCCAGCAGCAATTGCAGGTACTGGCCGGAAGTGACGGAGTTTGCATTTGTTGTCATGTTGAGTTGTTTTTATTTGTTAAGAAAAAAGTATTAAGTACTCGGAAATCTATATACAAAATGAATGATCTACTATTCCTTAATAACCTTTTCTACTTTCAAAAGAATCTCATTCATATCCCAGATCTTCAAAAGATATACCCGTTGTGCAATTTCGAAATATCAGAATTAATATCAGGGGAGTTATATAAAGATGCAGATGAGCACTTGAAATAGTTATTGAAAAAATGAACAATAAGAAATGCTATCCTAAAAAATACAGAAAACCACTGTTTAAAATTTTTATTATACGATGACAAGCAGAGGAAACTCCGTATGGCAATTATTTGTTTTCATAAAATAGCAGCCTAACAAATTTCGGAAATTTGGCGTTCCTGCTTTAATAAAAAATTAACAAGGGTTAGAAATTTAGCAATCCTCTTTTTATAAAAAGTGATTTAAGGTAATAATAAGAACAAAAATATGTGCCTGATTTATTAGATTAGTTTGCCGTCACTTTTGCTTCCTCGATTTTGAACATTATCTTATTGGAAATCCTGAATTTTCCATTGATAGCCTCGAAGATTCAATCCCGATTTTTTGAATGCTTGACAAACAGGATAATTATCTAATGAATTTTCAAGTGGTTATGACTCGTAGCGGTGGAGTAAGCGTTGTCAAAATTGTGGTTGCAAATTATGTTTGCCATACTTGGTGTCATAGATTATACGACAAAATGAGCCAAATGTTACAAAAGAAAAATGATGATTACGCATAATTTATATCAAAATACTTTTATATGAAAGCAATGTTGTCACCCAACCAATTGCGAATATTAAGACATGTTTTTTTGTAAAAATGAAATTCAATGAAAGAGGTCGTAAATATTCCCGACCTCTTCATCATTCTACATTAGCTATTAATTGTTAAAACCTAAATTTTTGCTTCCATGAATTTATTGATATTCAATAAACTATCGAGAAAGAAGTACGACTTTTCCCGCTTTAGCTCTACTGAAAAGGCGAAATATTTTCGACGAATTTTAAGGAAATGATTGATTAGTTTTGTAATTTTGTTTTCCAATAGTTCTTCAAAATAATACATTTAAAGTCAAAAAAAATGGTGACCAAAATGGTGACCACGTTAAAATGACCAACATAATAAATTGATTTAGTGCTACTTACCACTTAAGGTGTGAGTCCAGCGGAATCACGAAAAGGACAAGTTAGAGAAATCTAAACTTGTCTTTTTTTTGCCTTCTAACGAGCTGCCTAAACAGGCAGATAATCCTTGCCTATTTAAGCCTTTGGAATTTCTTTCTTCCTTTAGAACATCCCGGACAGAAGCTGGTAGCTAATCAATGAAGAGTTGCCACTTATCAACATGGCGGACTCAGGGTAAAGGCTGTTTCTACAATCACAATTAACTCTGGCAGTTGAGGTATTATAAAGGATAGCAATATTCTGTATAATCCTCTTTTTTTACTTATTCCTATTTGTCCTTTCAAGCCATTCAGACCAATTGCTAACTTTAAATTGATAATTAAAATAGCTGCTGACATAGATGCTGTTTACCTGTTTCCAGCTTTTGAGCTCCGGCACAAAAGTAGGAGCAATTAAACCCTCGGCAAGGGCTGCCTTTAAATAAAAATCTGACCTTTCAGGATGATCCGGTGAAACAGCGTTGATTGTCATTTCAGGTACGCCTGCTTTGATTATACAATTGGTAATGCCGATACAATCTTCCAGATGGATCATATTTACGGGGGCCATTCCGTCCGGCACATTTTTTTTTGCTGAAAAGAACCTTCCCGGCATCCTCCCCGGTCCAACCAAACCTCCAAAACGGATAATACACGCAGTGATATAAGGACAATTAATAAACATAGTTTCCGCCTTAATCAATATCATACCGGAAGCCTTATCAGGTATTGGATGACTCATTTCGTCTACAACAGAATTTGAATCACCGTATACACTGATAGAACTAACAAAGATTACTTTTGAAACGCCAAAGTCCTGCAGGGCAAAACAGAGTTTATCCAATGCTGAAAGATATATCAATCCATCCATTTTAGAATTGGAACATATAACCAGGATATCACAACCAAAAAAATCCGGGCGGGTTTCAAGATTGAAATGTTCATCAAGTTTAAGCTTAAATGCTTCGATGCCTGCATCTCTGAGATCAGCCATTTTCGCCTCTGATGTCGTGGATCCTTTTACGTGATATCCTTGCGTTAATAAAGATTTCGCAAGTGCTTTACCGTACCACCCACAGCCCAATATGCTAATCGTTTCCATAGACTTAAATGAATAAAACTAAATAAAATGACTTCAACGAGAAAGCTAATTTTAATAGCTGCATACAATTTGCCGTTTTGGTAATGAATTTTTATAACCTGCATCAATTTGTACAGATTAATTTTCATCCTTTCCGTATTTTGTTCTGCAAAAATTGCTTTCACACTCACTAAAAAGTTATTTTATCACGACTAAAACTTCTTATTTTTTATGCTAAACCAAACATCTGCGAGTAGCGCCCTGAAAGATACACAAACCATCGAGACCTTATTTTCGACGGCATTAGGCCTTATATGCGGCGATGAATTTTCCGGCATTGCCGATCTTGCGGACGCACTTTTCAATCAACTAATGGGCAATTCAGTCCCAACACCAAATTATACAGCTGCCTTAAATCAATTATCCACCCAAATGAGCAGCCTTCAAAACTATATCAAAAATCTTGCCTCTTCAGTAGTATATCAAGAAGAGTGTTTTAATATAACAAGTACCATAACAGGCATGCAAAGCATGTTGGCACAGCCCGCTGCAAATCTGGATTATGAACAAATAGTTTCCATGTGCACCTTTCTTTCACCGGGCGCCTCTACCCTTAATCAGCCTGATTATCAAAGCGCAATAAATGATTTGCTTATCGCAACGTATGGTGCTGATGTAACTATTCAAACTTTACAAGCAAAAACTGCCCCGGCGCCCGGGGTAAATACATCGTGTCAGGCATTTGCAATTGCCAGCGATGGCACAGGAGCCCAAGGACAAGGTTTTTACGATTTTGTGCAGGCCCAGGTTAATTTATCAATTGCCGTTAGCATGATGATAGCAAGTATAACCAACACGGCTAATCAGGTATATACCTGTCTAAGTAATGCATCAAACCAACAAATTTGGCTCAGCGAGTTTACCGACGAAACTTTCCACGAGATTTTCACAAGTACTATAACAGGGCCAACTATGCTGGCGGAAGTCAGCAATCCCGTAGCAAGCACTTATGTTACCACGGTAATAGGACCATGTCTCATTAATGCACCACAAAGCCTATGTAGCTATTTGATTGACCTAATAGGTAATATGAATGCTAATGAACAAAAGCCTAACTCGGCTAATCCATCCTTTACATTAATCCATCCTTTACATTAATCAATCCTAATGCTTCAGATAGTTACAGTTATTCGGCACATTACGATCTCCAATTACCGCTGTCTCAAAATTCGTACCTGATGCCGTCATACTATAATAATAAACCTGGCAATCAGATATTACTGGAGGGGCCCAGTTTGATAGCGGGGCAAAACAACTATTACTTTATTTCTGAGCCGGAACATTTTGTAGGTGGTAGTAACTATACTCCAAATCCAAATCCTAACGTCTACATATTTGAGCTAATGGTGTATATGCCATCCCCTGATAAACTATATTGTATTTTAAAAAATCCTGCCTCAGGTTATGCTATCGGCAATACGGCCATAAATGATTACGGGCCTGCGCCGCTTCTCTGGTCTGCATCATATGATTGCACCAATCCTAATCAGCAATTTCAATTGCAGCTCCAATCCGGAAACGAATAATCACCATGAAAAAATAGTTTAAAAATCCTGTATGTAAGAATAACTGCTATTGCGCTCCTTTGTTTGCCCCGGGTATCTTTAACATTAACGTCTGTTTTGTGTTATATAGCTATGAACACAAAATAAAATAGCACTGGTAACCGGCGGTAGCCGTGGACTTGGCAAAAACATTAATTTGAAAGGCATTTTCTTTTTTTAACGCAGAAAGCTCTACCAATTTTAAACGACATGGGTTTGCCGGATGATATCGGCCCTGTTGTTATCTCTTTATTCCGAAGAATGACGTTGGGTTAACGGACAAAGGATTGAAGTTTCCGGTGGAATGAATTTGTAATTTTCAATTATAGTTAAAATATGAAACGTACCTATAAAAAAGAAGATTTCCCTGTAGATAAAATCAGAAGGTTCCTCGAACCTGGGCCAATCGTTCTGGTCAGTTCAAAATGGAAGGGGACAAACAATATTATGACGATGGGTTGGCACACCGTCCTGGAATTTTCACCTTCACTGATCGGCTGTATGATAACCTCGGCGAATCACAGTTACGAAATGATACGGAAGAGCAAGGAGTGTGTCATCAATATTCCTATAGTTGATTTGCTGGATGAGATAATCGGAATAGGAAACACGACCGGCGCCGTTACGGATAAATTCGCTGAATTTGGACTGACTGCGGAAGAAGCTGAAATGGTCAAGGCTCCGTTGATTAAAGAATGCTATGCCAACTACGAATGCAAAGTTGTCGATGGGCATATGCTTGACAAATATAATTTCTTCGTATTGGAGGTAGTTAAGGCTCATGTAGCAGTGTCTCCGAAGTTTCCGAAAACCGTCCATTATCGCGGCGAAGGCATATTTATGATTTCGGGGAAACAGGTCGACAGGCATGAAAAGTTTAAGAAGCAAAATCTTTAGCAAAACACAGAATTATTACAAATTCTTTAAGGTATTGTACTTCTGTTCAAGGCATATCTGATAGAGATATTTGAAGAGCTGATAATATCTGAACCATTTATGAGTTCAGTATTAATTTTATTAGATTATTATTAAAGATTTCGTTAACTATTTTTGTTGATGTTAAAGGTTCTTGAAGCGGATGTTGTCGAAAAATATTTCTATGTAAATCCTCTACTGTATGCGTAATTAAAATAGCCTTTTGTTGTGATAGTTCGTATATTTTTCTTTTGTGGCGAGTGTTAAATACTAAATTGTCAGGATCAACAATTCCTGCGTCAATATATCCCCTTGTTTTCTTGGCACACCTGCAAGGGTTGGATTTATTTACCAAGCCGCATCGCTTATTCATCCAATTATATAAGTCTTGCCTTGCTCTCATTAACCTGATGCGAAAATTACCTGTTGTAATTCCTAAAATTTCTGAACCTAAATTATGGTTAATGTCAAACATTTCGCCCAGTATGTATACCATTCTTTGTTCCCTGTCTAAGCAAAGCAACACTCCCGCTGTGCAGCTTATTCTGATTTCTTCTATTGTATCTGTGAGTTCAGTCTCTTCCGTTGCATTAAGTTCCTGAGCCGGAATATTGTCAATTGAATTGAAATAGCTTTCAAAGTCTATTGTTTTCAATTCGGCTTTACTCTTTTTTGTGTTTAAAAAGTGGTTTACAGTTATTCTATATAACCAGGTTCTGAATTTACTTTTTCCTTCAAATTTTGATAATGCAGTAATGGCTTTTATAAATACTTCTTGCGTTAAATCTTCAGCATTTTCAACACTTTTTGTCATTTTTAACGCAAGGTTGTAAATGAACAATTGATGTCTGACAATCAGGTTTTGTAATGCCTTTTTATCACCACCAATTGCTGATTTT
The DNA here is from genome assembly GCF_008629695.1 of Taibaiella lutea. GTDB lineage: Bacteria > Bacteroidota > Bacteroidia > Chitinophagales > Chitinophagaceae > Taibaiella > Taibaiella lutea. Next base: position 62,804 of record NZ_VWSH01000001.1, on the reverse strand, counting down.
ACCAAGTCCGAATCTACTTCGTCTGTATAGTCTATTTGAAAAGGATTATCCATTTATTTTTAATAAAACCAAAGCAAACCATTAAGTTTGCTTTGGTTAATTTATAACTTAAATTTGCCTTAAACCTCCATCTACTGTCAATTCGTTACCAATAATATAGGACGAATCATCAGAAGCAAGAAATAGTACTGTTTTAGCAATTTCTTCCGGTTGTCCCCAACGTTTAACCGGGATTTGATTTGTAATAGCTTCACCTGCCGCTTTTAATACATCATCAGGTAAACCGATTTTCCCCCAAAGTGGTGTTCCTATAGCTCCCGGGCTTACGGCATTTACTCTGATTCCCCTTTCCGCTAATTCGGCGGATGCAACTCGGACAACAGAACGTAAAGCCGCTTTGCTGGCACTTAGTAAACTGCTACCGCCAAAACCAATACTATTTAACCAGGATGTTGTAATGACTACAGATGCATTATTGTTTAAATAAGGAATAGCTTTTTGAAGTGTAAAGTAAGCTCCTTTGAAATTTATATCTATCATTTCGTCAAAAAAAGCTTCTGTTGTTTCTGCAATCGTTGCCAGTTTTGCTTGTGCAGCATTTACGAATAAGATGTCAATTTTGCCAAATCTTGATTGTGTTTCATCGAATAATTTGTCTAAATCTGATTGATTGCAAACATCTCCTTGTACAGCAAAACTATTTGGTCCAAGTTCGCTTGCAGCTTCACTGATGGCTTGTTTGCCTCGGGCAAAAATTACAACTTTTGCACCGTTTGCGATAAATTCTTTGGCCGTCGCCAGACCAATCCCACTGCTACCGCCTGTTATTACGGCAACTTTGTTTTTTAATTTGTCCATTTTTATAATAATAATAGCAACATCATTGTTACTATTATTTGGACAAGGAAAAATGACCGTGTTACAAAAGTCGGAGAACAATCGTGAACGTTACCTTTATTAGAAATCATCCGACAAAAAGAAAATTATTACAAATGTAGATTATGGGTTTGATTTGATTCTCGCTAACAATTTCAAATCTTCTATAAAATGATTAGAGTTTTGTACCAAGGGGTTCACAAAAAGGACAAGTTAGAGAAATCTAAACTTGTCCTTTTTTTTGTCTTGCATGTATTTGCAAATATTTCTTTTCGGAAAGATATTCTAGCCACATTGAAGCGATAATAATAAGTCTTGATTTGTTACTTCCTGTTTCAAGCTAAATAGCTGACTTTTTGCTGGAATCCTTCAATGCAATCCATTGTAAATCCTAAATGCTCTTGCAACAAGCTCCGGCTTATTGTCATTCATTACTGCGCTCTGTTCGAACATGAAATAAAGTGACGCGGAATACAAAAGGCATACATAAATACGTCCTTATTTTATGCCCTTGGTTCTTTAACCTTTCACTATTATTATTTATAGAAATCAAGCGTTTTTACTTTCCTTAAGACATATATAACAATGTTATATAATTGTAGAGTGGCACTATAGTATGCATTCTGAAATCTCTATTGTTGTGCAACGCTAATTAAAAAATTTATGCATTTTTTAATTTTAAATTGTATAATTAATTTTTTTTTACTTAAATTATTTTAAAACAGGAATAAAGTGATGATTCTTAATCTATAAAATTGTATTTTTTTAAGAAAAATTATTTGATTGTCAGTTCAATAAGTATAATTTTTATTTGTTTTACACAACTATTCATTATTGTGTCCCTTATTGCATTTAATATTTTAATAGTATGTTTAATGAATAGATAATCTTTTGTTAAATAATTTAAGTATTGTTATTTTATTCAAAATATGTTTAGATATTGCTAAAAATTGCTTTTTTATGCATTTTTTAAAATTTGCCTGTTTTGGATGACGTTTTAACTACCCTTATTACTGAATGAAGAATGTAATTCCTTATATCCTATTGTTCCTTATTGCCATTTCAGGCAATAGCGGGTATATGTATGCTCAAATAGACTTGCCAGCTTCAATAATCGGTATATCAAAAGTCCATTGTGACTGGGTATATATAGATGGAGCCAACTTATATCAGGATATATACTTCATCTCAGACAATGAACGGGAGATAAATCTTTACTTAAAACTTTTTATAAAGAAAGCAAATGGAGACAGTTCTATTATCTATTCTATAGCCGCAAAGAACTTCAATGCTTCCAAAGGTGTCAATAGAGTGCTGCTATTAATTTGATTTTGTCATACAATAAAAGAAAACATTGGGAGACGGTTAAAGGGGTTATTACTCATTCAACTGTTACTGCTGTCAATTATGACACATCCGATTATGTAACATACCAGTTTTTTTATCAAGGAGTTCTTTATCAAAACAAAGAGAAATTTTCATATGAAGATGCTCCTTATGAGAAAGTTGATGTAATGGTTTATATCAATCCAAAGGATATTTATCAAAGCACAATTAAACCATTAGATATTATGCCCTCTTTGATAAATTTGTTCTTCTCTTTATTGCTTTTTATCGTAATTATTTTCTATAGAAAATTTGTTCAGGAATAGGAATAAATGTAGTTCCAACATGGAGTATGACTTTTGTGCTGTGGGTATATTCTGACTAACAGCTCACAACTACAGATGTACCGGTGTCGCAGGCAGGCAAATGTTTGACAACAATATCTTCTTCTCAGCAAGAAGAGTACAATGTTTGACAACAATCCTCCCTTCTCAGCAAGAAGAGCACAATGTTTAACAACAATACTTCCTTCTCAACAAGAAGAGCACAATGTTTGACAACAATACTTCCTTCTCAACAAGAAGAGCACAATGTTTGACAACAATACTTCCTTCTCAACAAGAAGGACCCAATGTTTAACAACAATACCTTCTTCTAAGCGGGAAGAAACGCAGCCGTTTGCTCATTTGTTCAGTCAGGCATTCGTGCAGACATTCGGATATTGTTTGTTGATATCTGATACTTGTCCGTAGTTTAACTATTGAATCAGCTTAAAGAAATCTTTTTTATACATTTCTGAAATGGGTATAATCTTCTCCCGGATTTTGATTTTATCTTTCTCAATGGCTTCAATTTTATCGACAGAAACCATGAATGATTTGTGTACTCTGCAAATAATATTTGAAGGTATTTGCAATTCAAATTCCTTGAAAGTCTGCAAAGTCATTATCTTTTTATGGATAGTATGAATTCTTCTGTAATCCCGCATGCCTTCTATGTAAAGGATGTCTGAAAAGGGGATTTTCTCAAGCCGGTACTCTGTTTTTACAAAAATGTATGACTTGTTTTTGACCGGTTCGCTTTTCTTCACAATGTCCTCTACTCTTTCTACTGCCTGTAAAAAACGTTCGAAAGTATAGGGCTTCAATAAGTAATCCACCACTTTAAGATCGTAAGCCTTCAGCGCATATTCATGATAGGCGGTAGTAAGTATCACGCCGCTTTTTATACCCGTGGCTTCCAACAGCTGAATGCCGGATAACTCGCCGATATTTATATCCAGAAACATAAGATCAACTTCATTTGACTTAAGATACAGAAGGGCATCCATGCCGTTATCAAATGTTTCTGACAGATTCAATGATGGCAGCTTCTTTATATAATTTTGAAGACGAACCTGTGCCAATGGTTCATCTTCAACGATTATGCAGTTTATCATTTTTGCGTAAGTATTAGTTTTACTTTATACTGCTGGTCTTTGTCTTCAATTTCCAAAGTGTGGTTTTCAGGATAAAGCAGCTCTATCCGTTTAAGCATAATTTCGTTTCCAAGTCCGCCTTGTTCCGGCTTTTCGGTTGGTGATACGGAATAAGAATTTTCGCAGTAAAAATCAATACGTTTGGGTTCTATAACAATCTTTATAACAATGGCGCTTCCTGTTCTTTTTTGTGTGGCATGTTTAAAGGCATTTTCAATAAAGGGAATAAATAACATGGGCGCTATTTCCTTGCCGGAAGGGTCGCCTTGTACAGAATATTCAACATAATTGGCATTAGCTGTTCTGATCTTTTGAAGGTCGATGTATTTGTCAATATAAGTCAGTTCTTTCAATAGCGGAATGGTTTCGGTTTTTGTTTCATAGAGCATAAAACGCATCATATCCGAAAGCTTATTCAGGTACAAAGATGCTTTTGCCGCATCTTCTCCGATAAGAATATCGATGTTATTAATAGTATTGAAAAGAAAGTGCGGATTCAGTTGCGATTTAACCAATGCGAGTTCCGTTTCCTGATTTTTTTTACTCAATGCCTCTTTCCATTTAATATCGGCATACCAGGTTATAAATCCTTTCATAACCATAGCAACAAGGCCATTCAACAATCCGTTAATGGAAATTATAATTAAAACGGGTATAAATGCCTGGGAACTTATATTGAAAATGGCATGGTCATAGCTGAGCATTAAGCAAAAGCAGCCCAGCACGCCGCAAAAAAGCGAAGTCAATATGGTAAATACAAACAACGCACCTATTTTCTTTCTGAATAAAAAGCGCGGGAACAATATGGCATAGGAAATATAGAATCCCGCAATAGCGGGCAATACCGCAAATGTCGACATGAAGACCAGCATATTGTTGAATATGATTTTATGCGGCTCTACATGTTTGGCTGTTGAAAAAATGAAAGCCGTCAGCAATACGATGAGCATAAGGTAAAGAAACCAATACCCCGCATGTAATAATATGACAACCCATTTTTTCATCTTACAGATCAGTTTTAGATTTTAAAATTAACAACTTAGCTTTTATCCTTTTTACTAAGATAGAGATAATAGCTAATAACAACGCCAAGTATAAAATAGCCTGCTGAAAATGCATAGATGTTTACAGGCAAGGGTTTGGTTTTATCTCCTGTGACTAATAAAATGGTATAACTATAAGGACTGAGATAAGCATATTTCCAGCCAAAGATAAGTATGATGGAACCCACCAGTAGCAATAACCCGACGCCGACAGGGATCAGGAAATTTTTGAATTGCAGGCTTAGCAGAAACTGTATAGCTATAACCGGTAAGCAACTGATAAATATCTTCAGATTTATCTCCATGAAGAAATAAAACGGGAAAGCTGCTGTTGGTAATCCGTGCCGGAATAGCAGGCTTGGAATAATGGCGGACAGCAGAATGCCGATATTGAAAATAATAAAGAATTTAACAACCATTAAGATGATGGCCAAAAGTTTGGCAGTAAATATGGTTGTCAGGCTTTGCGGTGTTGTATGCAATTGTTTCCATGTGTTATTCCTGTATTCTATCTGCGCAATTAAAGTGCTGCTAAGTATTACGCCGAATGGCAGAATAGCCATAGCCATAAACCTCCATATCTGGAAGAAGTATATTTTCCATACATTCTGCTGCCCGTGTATATCGTTAATAGTGCTATGGTCTTTTAAAAAAGATACTATAAACAAAACCGGCAGAAAAGAAGCGCCGATAATGCATAGCCATGAAGCCGCACTCCTTCTGGTTTTCATCCATTCGCTTTGCAAACTGTTTATAAAGTTCATTTGTTAGTTTTTTGTGAGGTCTATGAATATGGATTCCAAATCGTTGTTTACTATCTTAATCTGATATACTTCTATCTGTTCGTTTACAAATTGTTCATTAAGCCGCGACATCACTTCCCGTTCTGTTACGGGTAATATCAGCTGTCCGTTTTGCAAACTTGCTTTTATATTATTGCGGCTGACAATTTCAAGCGCCCGTTGCCCGTCATTTGTATCGATGGATATATTTGTGGCCTGTTGCTGCCTGGCCTGTAATGCCTGCATGGTTCCCTGAAATAAAAGATTGCCTTTATGAATGATCCCTACATCGGTAACGAGTTTTTCAACCTCACTAAGCAAATGGCTCGAAATAAGAATGGTTGTGCCTGATTCTTTATTCAGCCGCTTCAGTAAATCGCGGATTTCAATCATTCCGGTAGGGTCCAGGCCATTTGTAGGTTCGTCCAGTATCAATAACTGTGGTTTATGAAGCAATGCTATCGCTATTCCCAGCCGTTGTTTCATCCCTAAGGAAAATTTGGCGGTCTTTTTCTTTCCTGTACTACTCAGCCCGACAAGCTCCAGCACTTCTTTTATATTTGATGCAGAACATTGATATATCCTGCGCCATATCTTCAGGTTTTCCTCTGCAGTTAAATGCCCGTATAAAGAAGGTGATTCAATGAAAGTGCCCGTTCTCCTTAATATGTTTTGTCTGTTTTCATGCAAGGATTGATTGAAGATACGGATGTCGCCCTGTTGCTTTTTAAGCAGGCCCAGCAGGAGTTTCATGGTTGTTGTCTTGCCTGCGCCATTGGCGCCTAAAAATCCGTAAATTGATCCATTGGGAATATTTAAGTCGATATTATTTAAAACAGCTTCGCCCTCAGAAAAATGGTACGTAAGCGCTTTGGCCTCTATGCAATTCATAATTTTTTTTATTTAAGTTGATGTAATGGAATACCGATGGATACTTATTCTACCTTTTTAATACGTGTGTTTTCTTCTTCCTGTTTATTGTTGAATTGCCTGTTGATGCGCATATTGCCAAACCTGTAAGTAATGTTCAGGCGCACTCTTCTCGAATCATTCTTGGCATATTCATAATAAGTCTGATTTGGTAAATTGCTTTTTATACTGCCATAATCGGTGTAGAGCAAATCGTAAATTCCCAGCACAACATTCAGTTTATCTGCCATGAACCTTCTTTGCAATGCCAGATCTACTGAGCCTCTTTGGGAATAATGTTGAATGCCGTCGATATATGGTGTAGAATAGCGCGCATTTAATTGAAGCCTCATTTTTTGCAGTAATAAAAGATCGCTGTTAGCAGACAAATAGCCCATCAATGAATGCTGGTCAATACTTGTCTGATTAATGACGCCTTTTGAATTGCAGAATGCTGTCATACCTGATAGCTGTAGATTAAACGCATTGCCCCATTGTTTTTGAAACGTAAGGCTATACGATAGAATGGTGCGCGATGCAAGGTTATCAATCGTGTCGATCTGTACGCCTGCCGCTTCATCGGAATAGGTGTAACGATATATACTATTACTGTATTTAGTAAGGCCGATGCTGCTGATCAGCAAGTTATTGTAGTTGTAATCCAACGTCAGGTTATGACTGTACTGCGGTAACAAATTGGAATTGCCCGTTCCGTAATTCAGTTCGCTGAAAAACAATCTGATAGGATTCAATTGATCGTAAGCAGGCCTGTCGATGCGATAGCTATAGGTAAATTGGAAACTGTTTTTTTCGCTTTGCTTATAGGCGAGGCTCATGCTTGGAAATAGGTTGAAGTAATTGCGATGCAGCTTTTCTTCATTTGTTTTATTAACAGCATTCACTAAGGTCTGTTCTGCTCTCAGCCCGCCTTGCAGGGAAATGTTTCCGAACGATTTCATTGCATTTACATAGCCTGCAAAAATTTGCTCTTTGTAACGGTATATGCTTGAAAACGCAGGGTCATTATAAAACTGGTCTGTTCCCGGATAGCTACGCAACAAGTTGTTGTCGCTGTTATTTTGTACAAAGCTCGACTTCAACCCCGATTCCAGTACCCATGTATTGAAAAGTGTTTTGGTGAAATCCAGTTTCTGTGTAAATACCTGAAAGTTCAAATCCATTAAATTATTGTAGGCTTTGTCGGGTAAGCTTTCGGAATGATTGCTGTCATAAAACACATTTTCATTAGCCCGGGATTCATTGTACCTGAAATTGGTATAATCTGCTGTAAAGGAGACTTGAGTGCCGGAGGTATCAAATAAATGCCGGGCGTAAAGAGTAATTGACGGACTATTATATTTATCAACGTTTTCCGTTGTAAAGTCCGTTTGGTTATAGGGGAGAGGGGCGTTATGTAAATTTGTTTCAGCTAAAAAATGATCGGAGCTTTTTCCCGGTGAGGTTCGGAAATTGAGGCTCATCATGGTTTTGGGACTTAGTTCGTATTCCAGCTCTGCATTTATATTAATGGAATGTAGTTGAGTATTATCGCTGCCTGTTGTACGGATAGACTGCAAATCATTGGCAGTACCTATGGTCCTGTTCATGCTGAAATCAGTTAAGGGGTTACGACGCAGGTAACTTATATTGCTGAATAAGCTAAGTTTATCTGATCTGAAATTGAGCGATGCATTTGCGCCGCCGCCAAAACGTTTGCCCATGCCAAGGCTTGTCATAATGCTGCCGTTATATCCTTTAATCTTTGATTGCTTCGTTACAATATTAATCAGGCCTGCTGTTCCGGCGGCATCGTACTTAGCTGGCGGGTTTTTAATCAGTTCAAGAGAAGCTACAGATTCTGTGCTCATGTTACTTAACAGCAACATCATTTGTGCTTCCGGGATTTGTTGCAGTACGCCATTAATCATAAAGCGCACGCCTGCTTTAGCATTAACCGTAATATTGTTATCTGCGTCCAATATCACGCCCGGCAAAGTTTTAAGTAACTCAATAACTGTGCTGCCCGATGCTAAAGGATTATTGGCAGTAGATAAAATAATCTTGCCATCTTTAAATGACAACCCGGATTTTAACGCATTTATTGAAACCTCGTTTAAGGAGGTTGTTTTCAGATGTAATACAATGTCGGGCAGCGCAATTTTTGTACTGTCCTTTAATGTAATAATAGCGGAAGTGTAATTATAAAAGGAAGGGTAGTTTATTTGCAGAAAATAATTGCCATCGGCTATTGCATCAAAATGGAAGTTTCCATTTTCGCTTGTCTCCTCTTTCTGCATCTCCAGACTGTCTTGCATCCGCATCAATGCTACCATGCAATGTCCGGCAGGAGTAGTGGCAGCTTCTAAAGCAACATTGCCTTGTATGGAGCTTTGTGCATTGGCTGTAGTGATAGCTGATAATACTAACAGACCGCCCAGATATTTTCGAATAATCATTGTAAATAGTGATTTAGAATTCGAAAATAGAACGAAGCAGATGTTTTATTTTTAGTGATATGCCAACAAGCCCTGTTTGTCTGCAAGTCCCTGCTTTTAATCTGCAAGTTCAAAAATGCCGGGGTCTATTTGTTGCTCTTCAATAGCGCTCCTTCACACAAATACACTGCGCTTTAAGTGGCATACTTGCTTAATAGGTATGTTTTTCCCTTTTAATCAATTGGATTTGATATTTCAGCGCGGCCTTAAAATAATTCAGGACAGGCCGCTTTAAAAGCGGCCTGTCCTGAAATTTAAATTTATTTATACTACAAGCTGAGCTTTGTGAATTTTTCTGTTTTAATAAAATGGCCATCCTTGTCTGTAAACCGGATCATGTAAACACCATTTGAAAGGTTGCTGATGTCTATTGCTTTTACATTATCCTTATTGATAAAAACTCTGCCATCCATACCGGTAATGTTGATGTTTAAAGCAACCGGTGAAAGAATATTCAAAATGGAATTAGCCGGATTCGGATAAATTTGAATACTGTTCTTTAGTTGCTCTACATTCTGTATGGCAACCACATTGCTTATTGCAAATACATCCGAAGTGTCTGTGCAGCCACCCGGGTTTGTCACCACGACCGTATAGTTGCCATTCTGTGTTACCGTATAGGTCGGATTCTGAGCACCGTTTATGATTTGCCCGTTAAAGAACCATTGATAGCTTGTATGGGTATTCACCGTACTTAATACAAAACCATTAGCTGTTATAACCGCCGGAAGAACGGGGCGTACATATACATTGAATTGTAATGCAGTGCTGGTATCACATCTGATCACCTTTACCGTTATCTGTCCGCCTGTACCATTTGAAGTCACACTTATACTGTTGGAATCACTTGCGCCGGACCATCCGGCAGGTATTGTCCAGATGTAGCCATCAGCTCCTGCTATTGCCGTAGTAGTATAAAGTTGAGTGCTGTTGGCGCAGATGCTGTCAGGGCCGTTTAATGATATGGCATTTACGGAAGTACAGAATTTAGCAAGAAATACGGCAATGCCACCTGCATATGTGGTAGAGAAGCTACCCGGTGTTGCTATGTTATTCGGGCTTGCCGTGCCACCTGAAATGTAGGCATTCCCTATATTGTCAAATCCCACAGCTATGCCTTCATCTAAAGAATTGCCACCATAATAGGTGCCGAAAATCTGGTTGCCACTTTCATCAAATTTTGTCAGGAAAACATCATCCTGTCCGCCGCCGAAAGTTGTCTGGTGGCTTCCCGGAGTTGCTATACTATCAGTGCTTGTAGTAAAGCCGCACCAGAAAATATTATTTGAAAGGTCACAAGCTATCGAACCTCCGTTTTCATTTCCGCTACCGCCATAATAAGTACCCCAGGTTCTGGTGCCTGCAGAATTAAATTTCACAAGGAAAGCATCTGTGCCCCCTCCGGATGCAGACTGATAGCTGCCGGATGTTGCAATTCCGGTTGTACTGGGTGTTTGTCCGGAAATATATACATTGTTATTTTTATCGCAGGCTACAGGACGCATATTGCCATTGTTTTCATCGGCAGTGCCACCATAATAAGTAGCCCATTGCCTTACACCCGCACTATTGAATTTAACGAGGAAATCATCGAAGCCACCGCCATTTGCAGGTTGATGACTGCCGCTTGTAGAGATAGCGGAAGCACTATTGGTATGGCCTTCCATATAAACAAACCCTAAACGATCGCATGCAACACCATCACCCTGATCATCTCCGGAGCCACCATAAAACGTTCCCCATTGTTTAATACCGGATGTATCATATTGCACAAGGAATGCGTCTTTAGGGCCGCCGCCATTGGTGCTTTGATGACCGTTGCTGTATATATTGTCATTACCTGTTGTATATCCTGTAAGATAGACATGGCCGAATTCATCTGCTGCACATAAACCATTATATTCATCGCCTGAACTGCCGCAGTATGTAGCCCATATTAAGCTGCCTGAGCTGTCAAACCGGGCAAGATAATCATCTCCGCCGCCACCTGCATAAGTTGCTTGTGCGCTTCCTGCTGTAGATATCCCGGTTGTACTCAAAGTAATACCTGAGATATAAACCCTGTCATGCTGGTCGCAGGCAAGTCCAAAACTGTAATCCAGTGTCGGGCCGCCATAATAAGTTGCCCATAACCTGTTGCCATCACTATCGAATTTTGCAAGAAAGGCATCAAAGTCTCCTGCATTCGTATATTGATAGCTGCCAACTGTTGCTATATCCATGCTCATCCAGGAGGCACCTGTAACATATACATGCCCGCTGTTATCGCAGGTTAATACAGTACCCAAATCAAAACCTGCGCCGCCATAATAGGTAGCCCATTCCAAAGAAGGGTCAATAATCAAAGTACCTTTATATGCAGCCAGTTTAAAACTCAGCACATTGTTTTTTAATTGGAATTCAGATGATACCGTGGTCTTGGTGTTTTCATTAATGCTGTAGGAATAAGGAGCTTGTTCTTTGATATTGCCCATAGGCGTAAATGCCTGAAGGCTCCCGTCTTCATTTAATTTCAGTGATGTGCTTCCTTCGTATTTCAGTTGGATTAAAGCCGCATTGCCACCGGGATGCACGACAAAGTCATACTTCAAAACTTCTGCGCCATTTGCATCACGGTTGGCGTAGATTACCCAATCAATATCAGGATACACATTCTGATAAGTAACTTTACTATAAGAATGAGCAATGGTGCCGTTCAGTCCTAAATGAGCGAGGTAATATTTTTCAAAATAAGGCTGAGTTCCCTCTTTTATGACAGAGGCATCAGGATTGGCACCTACAAGGGAAACATCCATGCGATACGTATTGCTCTTCTTATTAAGCAAGGATTGGATGTCTTTGGTATTGATAGCATCATGTTGTTGCCATTGATAGTGTAAAGATGCATTTCCAATCAGCACATTGACTTCCGGGGTTTCCATTCTGAACTGAATATCGGATCTTGGATGCCCGTTTTGGTCAGTAATCTGACCTTTATTTTCAATAAGTAACAAATGATTTTGCTGATGCCATGACTCTGACGGAGATTTTGCGAACGAACATCGTCCGGCAAGCAGGCAAGCAGAAAGTAAAAGAATCCTTTTCATTGTCGTGTTTTTATTATGAAAAATTGATTGATAAAAGGAAAAGTAAGTGGTTACTGACAATACTGATTGCTGTAAAGATAGATGCAACAGGCCATGCATGAAATCGGGAGAAATACGCTATTTTTGAAAATCAGTATTTTCCCGTAGTTAACCGCCTTCGTTCCCTAAGTATATTTAAAGATGATTTTCAGGAAATTTATTTTCTTAATTTTTTGTTTTGCGATATACGTAAATCAGGGTATTTGCCAACCGGCAGCTCAGTACTTAAACGATGATGAAGGCTTTGACTATGGCTTACAGCTGCAACCTGAAGGTTATAGAAAACTGCAACAGTCAGACACGATTCCGATACGTAATCAGATCAATTATTCATTGACTATTGTAAGGCGTGAACCCGACAGCACCAGATACCTGCTTAGGGATGCATTGAGTAAAAGCCTTTATTTAAATTACGATTGCGGCATAGCTACGGCACTTGCAGATATCGGTTATGTAAATACTATTGAAGGTAATTATCAAAAGGCTATTCTTTATTACCGTAAAGCACTTCCGTATGCCATTAAAGGATTAAGGAACAGAACCTCATTGGCTATGTTTTATACCTGCATGAGCGCTCCTTACTTCCGGCTTGCGATGTATGATTCTATGTATTATTATTCTTCCAAAGCGGAACAAATAGTATCAGGTATAAAATGCAAGTCTGAAGGTGAAGTGGTCGATGTCAGTTCTATCTATAATAATCTGGGTATATTATGGAGTGGGGTAAATAATTTTAAAAAGTCGGCTCTTTATTTGCAGAAAGCAAAAAACGTAGTTACCTCATTCAGTAAGAAAAGCACGGCGCTCCGATTAACGGAAGCTAACCTTAACTCCAATATAGGGCTGATTTATTTCGAGAATGAGCAACTGGATTCAGCAAAATATTTATTGAATTTATCGCTGAAATATTATCCCGATAATCCGCTTACATTGATTACACTTGGTAAAATAGCAGTAAAAGAGTCCAGACCCGATGAAGCTGTTACGTTATTGCAACAGGCAATAATATTTACTGTAAAGGCGCATGATTACACCAATAATCTTTATGCAAAATCCGTATTGGGTATTTTGTATTATGATCAGAAAAAGTACAATGAAGCGGAGGTTTTGCTGAATGAAGTAGTAAAGGAATCAGGTAATCAAGGCGATAATGATTTGTCTTATACTTATCAGGCCTATCAGACTTTGTCTGCCATCAAGGCTTTAAACGGAAATTATCAGCTTGCTTATGATTTGGAGAAGAGAAGCCTGGAATTACTGGATTCCATGAAGGTTAAAGAAAAGATGATTTCTGTTTATGATCTGGAATCGCAATTGGAAATTGCAAACAGGGACAAGGCAATTGCCACCAACAAATTGTTACTTGCGCAAACCAACAATAAACTGAAGGAACGTACATTCTGGATTATTGTCATTGCATTCGGAGCAATAATATTCATTGTATTGCTGGCATCTTTTTATCGCAATAGTAAAAATAAACAAAGGCTTCAGTTAAAAGAATTGAATGATATTCAGAAAGACCGGGAGATAAATTACCTGCGTGCTATGATAAAAGGCGAAGAGCAGGAAAGGGCAAGGCTTGCAAGGGAAATTCACGATGGCATTATGGTGCAATTCTCTACCATTAAGATGGGGATGAAAGTGATTCCGGACAGTTACAGGAAAATAAGCAGCGAGGTATTTTTTGAAACAGATTATTACCGTGAGCTGATAGACAGCATGGAAACAGCTACAACAGAATTGAGAAGCACTGCTCACAATCTGATGCCTGATATGCTGTTACAAGGAGGGTTGGCAGAGGCTGTCTTTTATTTTTGTAATACCATAAAAAAGAATACGCAATTGTGCATAGACTTTCAATTGCACGGAACAATAGACAGGCTTGATGCCGAATTTGAATTATCTGTTTACCGGATTATACAGGAGCTGATGCAGAATATCATCAAACACGCGCATGCATCTAAAGTAATATTGCAGATGGCAAGTGTCGGAAATGTGCTGTCCATAACTATTGAAGATGACGGAAAAGGCTTTAATGTGGAAGCCGGAAGTAATGGTATGGGATTGATGAGTATTAAAAACAGATTGCGTGTTATGAATGGAATAATGGATATTCAAAGCAATGAAAAGAGTGGAACATCCATCCATATTGAATTCGAAATATTATCTTCACAACAGCCTTAAAATTCAGTGAATTTGACACCTATTAAAATTGCCATTGTTGATGATCATCCGCTTGCTGTAAATGGCATCAGGATGATGCTTGCTGAACAAAAAGATATGGAGGTCAGGAATGCCTATCATTCAGGCAAAGATTTACTGGAAGGACTTGCAGCCGAACAGCCCGATATTTTGCTGCTGGATGTATTACTGCCGGATTTTTCAGGTCACGAGTTGGCTGCTATTATTGTAAAACAATACCCTGAAATAAGAATGGTGGCTCTTACCAGCCTTGATGCTCCTGCCATGGTGAAAAGCATGTTATATAACGGATGTATTGGTTATCTGCTGAAAGGAACTGATCAGCAAACATTGATTACAGCTATACATCATGCTTATAATAAAGAGGAGTTTATAGAGCCTTCACTAAAAGAACACTTATTACAGAATATGTTCAAGCCTCAGAAAGCCGGATTGAATATTCCTTACGAACTGACTAAAAGGGAGCAGGAGATTCTGCAGCTTATTGTACAAGGCAATACCACACAGGAAATAGCTGATAAATTATCCATCAGTCCACGTACTGCTGAAACACACAGGTTGACATTGCTAAAAAAAATGTATGCAAAAAATACGGCAGAATTAGTGGGAATAGCTGTGCGTTTAGGATTGGCGGAATGATCGGAACAAATTCATTTATGCCTGAACAAATGAAGTTTGGTGTTTATGTAAGTATGCATTCGTTTGTAACGAATGCCTTATAAAAGGATATATTTTGACCCGGCTATTTGCTGAAAAGCTATTTCAATAAAGATTTTATGATTTTTGGGCATTGAGTTATCTTTGCCGCATAAATACGCTATATTTAGGTTCTTTTTTTAACCAATGAACAATCACACAATCATAGCAGCTTGATTTTCAATTTATTAAGCTGAAAATACAATGGACAATCTAAGATGGATGCTTCTTTAAATAAGGAAAAGCCCGAGGTTCGACTAAGGGCTTTTAGAGCAATTGATGATCCTGCGACTTGTGAGCTTTTTTTGAAGGGACATGAACAGGTTTTAACAAGCATTGGTGTTAAGAAAGTTACTTCCTCCAACAATTCATGGATGTTTAATCCTGCCGCGTTTGTTCTGATTGTGGAATCGTTGGATGGTTCTGTTGTTTATGGCGGGGCCCGCGTTCATGTTGCCGGCGGTACGGAACCATTGCCCATCGAAGCCGCTACACTTGCTTTTGATCCCACAATAGAAGATCATGTTTTTGAATATGCATTAAGAGGCACCGGCGAATGCTGTGGATTATGGAATTCCAGGTTGATTGCCGGCTACGGTATAGGAAGCATTTTTTTATTTCGCGCTGCAGTTGCCATTTCCACACAAATAGGTTTGACGTCCTTATTCGGCCTTTGCGCTCCTTATACGCTTAAAATGGCTCAAAACGTCGGTTTTGAAGTATTGTACAGTGTGGGTAATGAAGGCACCTTTTATTATCCGAAGCTTGATTTGCTGGCTACAGCCGTTTGCAATCGTGATATTGTTTCCATGGACACGGCCATACAGGAAGACAGAGATGCTATTTTTAAATTAAGAGAAAACTTACAGGTTGTAATTGTAGAGGAATTACGCAAAAAGCAGATGACTATTCACTATGATATTGCTATTCCAAAACTTGAGTCATGGAGTCTGGCCGATACGATCGAAAACGCCAGGCGACAATACAAGACTGCAAAATCAAGCGAAAAAAATATTTCTTTCCTTTAATTGCTATTAAAACCAATAACAATTAAATTTACTGCCATCTTTTCAACACCCAAACAAACCAAATAAGATTATTTTAAAATCTTCCCTCCTTTTTATGTCACAAAAACATTACGATATCAGTTACCTTGAAGATACTGCAAAATTACTTGGCAATCTTAAAAAGCACTCTTACCAGCCCTTTCAACAAATTACCAATGGCACTATAGCAGATCTTGGCTGCGGAACAGGCATTGATGCCATCAATATGGCTAAAATGATGGATCCGCAGGTTCAAGTAATTGGTGTTGATCACGATCCTCAGATGATAGAAAAAGCAAAATCTTCTTCTGCCGATGTTGAAAATGTGGATTTCGTCTTGTCTGAAGTTTATCCGCTTTCTTATGAAAATGTAGCATTGTCCGGTATCAGGGCCGAAAGATTATTGCAGCATTTAAAAAATACAGAGACCGTAATAGCCGAAATCAAACGTGTTTTGGCAGTTGATGCGCCTTTTGTGATTGTAGAAACAGATTGGCAGAGCTTGTCATTTTATAATGGCGATCCTGTTACAGAAAAAAAGATAACCCAATACCTCACAGAAGAAAAGATAAACAATGGACTTGCGGCTAAAAAACTGACATCTTATCTGGAACAGGGCGGTTTCAGAGATATCAGATTGGAAATATTTCCTTTTGTACTCAGGACATACAAAGAGGCTTGTGACTATATCTGGATCGACCGGATGGTAAACGAAATGGCTGAAAAGAATTACATTAGCGGTTCAGAACATGAGGTATTTATGGAAGCGCTGAAAAATGCCGATGCACAACAACATTTTGGTTGTGCCATTAATATTGTAGTTGCTTCCTGTATCAAATAGTAAGCCTAACCTAAATTTATGTCTAAACTTTTATATTGCTTTGTCCTTTGTTTTTTACTGTCGGTAAATTGCTTTAGTGCCGTAATTATTACAGATTCCCTGGGAAGAATGCCTATTGGCAAAAGCATGTCGATGTTGCGCAGTGACAAGGAAATACAATTCAGAGATGTATTGCATTCAACAAAGTTTGAAGCAATTAAAACTGACATTCCCAATTTAGGTACGGAGGCTAACGGTATATGGTTGAAATTTGATATGAACAACCGTAGCAATCAAAATCATTTCCTGCTGGAGCTCGCTTATCCCATATTGGATGAAGTAGAAATCTATATTCCTGATGCAGCAGGTAATTATACAAGAAAGGTATTGGGAGAAAGTATCCCTTTCAAGCAAAGGAGTTACCAATATCCCAATTTTATTCTTGATATAAATCAGCCGGCCAATACCACATACACTTACTATATCAGGGTTAAAAGCTCCGAACAAATTATTTTGCCCGTTTATATCAATGTACCGATACCGCTGTGGGAAGAATTAGATAAGCAAAGTATCATATCAGGCATATATATAGGTATTGTGCTTATAATGGGAATATATAACCTGTTCCTGTTTTTCTCCGTGAAAGACAAAGGATATGTTTATTATGCCATTTACGTATTTCTTGCGGGCCTTACCCAGATTGGCATCAAAGGATATACTTATAAATACTTATGGCCTGATTTGCCGTATTTTGAATCTAAAAGTATTGTGCTGTTCGCTTCTTTATGCGCCATTGCAGCTTTATTCTTTGCCAGGGATTTCCTTCAGATAAAGAACAATTATCCAAGGATAAATACTTTTATAAAAATACTGGTATTCACCTTTGTTGTCAGCATCCTGTTGATATTTCTGAATAAAGATCAGGCGGGCTTTCTGCTGATGCAGCTTGCAACTACAGTCTTCCTTTTAAGTGTGTTTTTCATTTCCTGGTTTGTAATGAGAAAAGGTTATTCACCGGCCAAATTTTTCTTCATTGCATGGTCGGCCTTGTTAGCCGGTTCAATCATTTTTCTGCTGAAAGATACCGGTATTCTGCCTTATAATAATATTACCAGTTCTTCAGCCCAGGCTGCTTCCGCAATTGAAATGGCGTTACTTTCTTTCGGTCTTGCCAACAGGATCAATATAATGAAACAAGAGAAAGATCAGTCCCGTTTAGCCGCTCTGAGAATCGCAAAGGAAAACAGTCAGATCATCAAACAACAAAACGTAATACTTGAGCAAAAAGTAAAAGAAAGAACGGAGGAATTGGAACAAAAGAATGACACATTGAACGTTGCGATGAATGATTTACAAGAAGCGCAAATGCAATTGGTGGAATCTGAGAAAATGGCGTCTTTGGGTCAGTTGACAGCAGGTATTGCACACGAAATTAATAATCCTATTAATTTCGTAACAGGCAATATAGGTCCTTTGAAACGTGATGTGGGCGCTTTATTGGAGACAATCGATATGTTGGAAACCTTTAGCCAGGATGATAGTTCCAAAGAAGAAAAAGCCAGGAAAATCAGGCAATTCAAAGAAGATGTGGATTTTGATTACCTAAAAACGGAAATCAGCCATTTGCTGAAAGGTATTCATGAAGGTGCCAGCCGTACGGCAGAGATAGTGAAAAGCCTTCGTATATTTTCACGTCTGGATGAAGATGATATCAAGCAGGCCAATCTTAATGAAGGGCTGGATTCCACGCTTATTATCGTCAATAATATGCTCAATAAGATTAATGTGATAAAGGAATATGATGATTTACCACTGGTAAATTGCTATCCCGGAAAATTGAATCAGGTGTTTTTGAATGTCATATCCAATGGGATATATGCTATCGGGGAGAAGTTTAAAGAGGAAGAAGGCGGTGAATTGAAAATCATTACGAAACTGGATCATAATCAGGTGCTCATTTCCATATCAGATAACGGAACGGGAATGTCAGCCGAAACCAAACGTAAAATGTTTGATCCTTTTTATACTACAAAAGACGTAGGGCAGGGAACAGGTTTGGGTATGTCCATAGCATTTAATACCATTCAAAAGCACGACGGCAATATACAAGTAGATACAGAAATGGGTATTGGCACGACTTTTAATATAATACTTCCCATTCATGAATTAGAATAAATTAAGAGGAAGAATGCGCCCACTTATTTTAAATCTTTTATTTAGTAGTATTTATGTATCGTTTAATTGCAACATTTTAATTAAAAAAGATGCAATTAAAAGTCTTTAGGTATAATTATAAAATATATTCAATTAGCTAAGATTAAATTAGATACATTAAATTGAAAATAGACTTACCTTTACGGTACGCGAATGACAACCCTTATCAACAACATGCTCCATTATTTAAAATTAAATAATAATCACATCGATGAATAATGAAAAAATTTCTATTCTGTATGTAGATGATGAGGAAAACAACCTTATTTCCTTTAAGGCTACCTTTAGGCTAAAATATAAGGTGTTCACCGCAATAAGCGGAGCGGATGCCATTAAAATTTTAGAGGAGAATCTCATTCATGTAATTATTACAGATCAAAGAATGCCGAACATGACGGGCGTTGAATTTCTTGAAAAAGTAATTGAGAAATTTACTGATCCCATCAGAATTTTATTAACGGGTTATACCGATATGAACGCAGTGGTGGATGCCATAAACAAAGGCAAAATTTTCCACTATCTGACTAAGCCCTGGAACGAAGAAGAACTGGACAAGACCATCGCCCGTGCCTACGATATCTTTCTTGAAAGAGAGAAGATAAAGCAGATGAATGAAAAGCTGGAAGTATCGAATAGCCAACTTGAATTTTTGTTACGTCAGAAATTACTTTCGTAAGAAAGTACCTGACGCCTTTTATCCGATTTGCTGTAATCTTCCACCGGTAGATTGGTTCTTACCTGTAAAAGGGTACTTTATTTTTTAAGACCACCTAATATTTTAGAGAATATGACTCTTACTCAAAAATTCTCAAAGAAGCTTAAAATTCTTCGTGAAGTAAATAACTACACGCAGGAATATGTTGCACGTGTGTTAGATATTTCTCAGAATGCCTATAGCTTATTGGAAAAAGGGACAACCAAAATAACACTGGACAGGATCGAGGTTTTGGCTACATTGTATAGTACTACTCCTGCTGAACTTGTAAACGTAAGTGAAAATATATACAACGGAAATTCCGTTGCAAATGAAATGATGCACTCCAATGTGCCTCCGACGCTTAGCTCGTTTGAAAAACGTATGTATGAGCAAACAATCAGCCGGTTGGAAATCGATATTGAAAAATTATATAATCTCATTAATCAGTTGGCTACAAGTAAGACCGCATCACAAACTGAAACCAATAGCTAAGCTATTACAAGTTTGGTTCAGTATTTCGGTTTCTTCTTTATACGAAAATAATTATCCCGGCTTTTGATGGTATTCATACCTGAAATAGAAAAACAGCAATCAGAGGAACAAAACACATTCCAGCTTCGCAAATTAAAAGAAGTAATAGCTTATATAAAAGCAAATAGCGCTTTTTATGCCGGCCACCTGAATGCTTTTGAAGCACAAATTGAAAACATTCGGTCTTTGTCTGACCTGCAGTCCTTACCTGTTACAACTAAAGAAGATTTACAACAACACAACTGGGATTTCCTTTGTATTCCTAAAAAGGATATAAGGGAAATTATGTCCACCTCCGGCACCTTGGGGAGTCCTGTTTTTATAGCTCTTTCATCCAATGACCTGGAACGATTGGCCTATAATGAAATGCTTTCTTTTCATTGCATGGAAGTAGATGAAAACGATGTTTTTCAATTAATGCTTACCCTCGACCGCCAGTTTATGGCAGGCATAGCCTACTACTCCGGCCTTTCAGAAATCGGTGCGGCCGTTATCCGCTCGGGTCCCGGTTTGCCTGCATTACAGTGGGAAACAATGAAGGCTTTGGATGTCACCGGATTGGTAGCAGTTCCTTCTTTTATTACAAAAATGCTGGACTTCGCAGAAGAGCAGCATATTCCTTTCCGGGATTTCAAAGCAAAAAAAATATTGGCCATCGGCGAAAGTTTGAGGGATGACAACCTTGAACCGAATGCTTTAGCACAAAGAATAAAAAGCAAATGGAATATTGAATTATATTCGACCTACGCTTCTACCGAAATGCAGACTGCATTTACGGAATGCAACGCAGGCAAAGGCGGACACCATCATCCGGAATTAATTATTGTTGAAATATTGGATGAAAACGGTAATCAGGTTCAAAAAGGTGAAGCCGGAGAAATTACCATTACGACGCTTGGTGTGGAAGCCATGCCTTTATTAAGATACCGGACCGGCGATATTGCAAAAGCTTATTATGAACCTTGTTCCTGTGGCAGAAATACCATGCGATTAGGTCCTGTTTTAGGCCGTAAGCAACAAATGATAAAATTCAAAGGAACAACCATTTATCCGCCGCAGCTGTTTGATGTTCTAAATAATCTTGAAGCAATAAAGGATTATGCTGTTACACTTTCTGCCGATGAAACAGGACAAGACAAATTAATCCTGTATGTTTATACGGAAATGCAGGATAGTGATTGTAATCAATTGATAAAACCTGTATTTCAACATAAATGGCGTGTAGTGCCTCATATTATTTATTGCTCTGCCGCTGAAATACAAGCTTTACATTTTGCAGATAATTCCCGTAAGCCGCAACGCTTTCGGGATTTGAGGAATTAGCGGAAATCCTGATGCACAAAAAGAATTGATGATTTGGTTATTTTATAAAATCATTTAGTTAACTAATTTTATCCCTCTTCCTTTTATTTTTTAATTTGAATTAAAGAAAATGAATATTGCCTCCTATATCGATCATACTATTTTAAAGCCCGCAACTTTACGTTCCGATATTGAAAAACTATGTTCCGAAGCGCTTGAATATCAATTTGCGGCTGTATGCGTACCACCCAATTTTGTATTCTTAGCTAAGGAATTGACAAAAGATTCCGATGTTAAAACAGCTACTGTTATAGGATTCCCATTTGGTTACAGCACCATTCAGGCTAAAGTTGAAGAAGTGCACCAGGCTATTAAAGATGGTGCGGATGAACTGGATATTGTGATAAATATTTCAGCATTGTTCAATGACGATTTTGATTATTTGTCAAAAGAAATTATTGCCTGCCTGCAGCCCATTCGATTGAATCGGCGTGTAGTAAAGGTTATTATAGAAAGTGGCATTTTATCAGATGATAAAATCATAGCTTGTTGTGATTTATATGCCAGACATAAAGTAGATTTTATGAAGACCTCTACAGGATACGCCGAGAAAGGCGCAAGTGTGGAAGCTGTCAGGCTTATGAGGCAAAACCTTCCTGAAGATATTAACATTAAAGCTTCGGGTGGTATTCGTACATTTGCGTTTGCAAATGAATTAATTGCAGCAGGTGCCAACCGCATTGGCGCGTCGGCAAGTATAGCAATTGTATCGCAGGCAACTTAGCAGTATAATACACATTCATGAAACATTTATTTACCCTCTTATTTCTTTTAATAAGTTTAATGGGCAAGGCGCAAACCTCCCATGATGCAGCATCGGATTCCGTTACGGTACATATAAACGCTGATCCGCGGCTGGCATTGATAGTAAATAAGCCTGTTCAGAAAAGCGGATTTGTAGGAAAAATAAGAGGTTTCAGAGTACAGATTTATAATGGTAACGACAGGAAGAAAGCCAATCAGTCGAAGCTTGATTTCATGAAGGCCTTCCCGGGAGTGCGTTCCTACCTTATTTATAATAATCCGCAGTTCAGGGTAAGAGTGGGTGATTTCAAAACAAGGGGAGAGGCTATGCAATTGTTTAATAAGGCAAGCCTGAAATTCAATCCATGTATGATTGTTCCTGATGTAATTAACTACGCCACGCCAAGAAAACCGACATCTGCAACCGAAACATCTGGCTCCGATGATTAATACCATAAAGCAGTTAACTGAGTCCATTTATCCTGATTTGATTAGTATCAGGAGGCATATTCATGCTAATCCTGAACTCTCTTATCAGGAATATAATACCATGAATTTTGTTGCGGCCGAATTAGATAAACTGGCTGTCCCTTATACAAAAGGAGTTGCAGGTACAGGTTTGGTAGCATTGATTGAAGGGCTGCATCCTGAAAAAAAATGCATTGCACTTCGTGCGGATATGGATGCATTGCCGATCCTGGAAGCAAATGATATTGATTACAAATCGAGAAACGAAGGCGTGATGCATGCCTGCGGACACGATGTACATACTACTTGTTTATTAGGCGCTGCAAGGATTTTAATGCAGCAAAAAGATAATTTTGAAGGGACTATAAAATTAATTTTTCAACCCGGAGAAGAGAAAAGCCCGGGTGGTGCAAGTTTGATGATTGCTGCCGGAGCTTTGGAAAATCCCAAACCGGAAGCTATTTTCGGGTTGCATGTATATCCTCAGTTACCTGCCGGAACCGTTGGTTTCCGTTCGGGACAATACATGGCTAGTGCAGATGAAATTTATATAACCGTAAAGGGAAAGGGAGGCCATGCTGCTTTACCTCAACAAACCGTTGACCCTATTGCAGTAACAGCAATGATTATAACCGGACTGCAGCAATTGGTGTCACGCAAAAGCAATCCGTTATCTCCTACCGTCTTGACCTTCGGTAAAATTCAGGGTGGCGCTACCACCAATGTCATTCCGGAGACAGTAGAACTGATGGGAACCTTGCGTACTTTTGATGAGACTTGGAGAAAGGAAGCTATCGAACATATCAAAACAATGACAATTCATATTGCACAAGCTTACGGAGCTGAAGCAATTATCCATATTCCGGAGGGTTATCCTTCTTTGTTTAACGATCCGCAAACAACAGAAGCGGCAAGGATTTTTGCGCAGGAATATTTGGGAAATGAAAAGGTTCATGACCTTGAAATGCGCATGGGTGCTGAAGATTTCAGTTTTTATACCTTGCATACCAAGGGCTGCTTTTTCAGAATCGGAACTAATAGAAACAACGAAGCGTTTACATTACCGGTCCATAATTCCCGATTTAATATTGATGAAGAGGCATTGAAAATTGGCGCAGGAACGATGAGCTATATTGCCTTGAATATGATGAAAAGCTAAAGAGTAAAAAATTATCCCAAAATCAACCTGGTATGCATTTCATCCAAAGCGATTTGTTTTTTCAAATCGTCTAAAGATTCAAATTTTTCTTCACCACGTATGTATTGCACAAAGTGTACTGTAAGCACTTGTCCATACAAATCCTCATTAAAATCCAGGATATTCACTTCGCAGGTCAATATCTTTTCTTCCGTAACTGTAGGCCTGTAACCTATGCTCATCATTCCTTTGAACAGATTACCCTTCCATTCCGCCATTACAGCATAAATGCCAATACCCGGAATAAGTATATCGCTGTAAACAGGTTTTAAGTTGGCTGTAGGGTAGCCGATAGTACGGCCTATCTTATCGCCATGCACTACTGTAGCTTTGTAGGAATAGGAACGTTCCAGCATTTCAGCAGCTATATGAATACCGCCGTTTAACAGTGCATTCCTGATTTTGGTAGAGCTTACCGCAGCCTGTTCAATAAGTTGTGCGGATATCTCCACAATAGTAACTTCCGGCGGAACTAACTTTTTTAATAAGTCAATATTACCTTCCCTGCTATGTCCGAAATGATGATCATAACCGATAATGATAGTATGCGGATTGAAATTTTTCAACAGAAAATCTTCTACATATTCTGTTGCAGAAAGCATGGAGAAGTCGCGGTTGAAAGGCACTACAACAATGTGGTCTATGCCGGTAGCAAGTATTAAATCTATCTTTTGCTCGGGTGCCGTCAGCAATCCCAAAGGTTGTTCAGGATGTATGATTTTTCTGGGATGCGGCTCAAAAGTTATGAGAATGCTTTCGCCGCCGATATCTTTCGCCGCTTTTACTACTTCCGATAAAATAACTTTATGACCATGATGTACACCGTCAAAAGAGCCGATAGTTAAAACCGGTTTAGTAAAAGAAGGCAGGTTATTTAATTGATGAAATACAGCCATGAATTGAAATAGGTGTGCTGTGCAATTTATTCACCCACACGTTGCAATTTAATATCGTTTGTTTTGGAAACTATTAACGGGAATTTTTCCGTTGTAACATCGCTCATGTCCAGGCCGAAACTGCGTTCTTCGGATAAGCTCAATTTCTTCAGAATGAAATAGCCACGCATAATTATCTTATCGAAAATAGGCAAAGCATTATCTCTCGAAAGGAATTTTTCCAATACAATGAAGCGGAAATCACCGCGAACATTATTCTTGCTTAACGACTCGTATCTGCTGGTTACATTCACTTCCTTGTTTGCTACCATTTCTTCCACCACTTTCTTAAACATCATTTGGATGCGATGTTCCACCCTGAACCCAAGCCTGAATTCAATGCGTATTATCTCATTTGGAATAACAGTTTGAACCACATATTCCATTGTATAAGGTTCATCCACAACATCCACATGCACAAACCAATAAATGTCTGCACGTTTGGGCTTTTTATATAAAATTGAGAAAATGATTTTATGTTCAATTTCTTTATTGAAATTGGCGCTCGTCATATAAACCAGATGCGTAGCATATTTCGGAATAGTACGGTCATTACTTAATTCCTGTATGATGGGAACGTAATCTTCCAGCCTTACAAATTCAACGTAACGGTTTTTAATCTTTCTTGCCCTGTACCACATGAACATAATACTGAAAATACCACCTGCGATGAATACCGTTACAAAGCCATTATGTGGTGGCGGGAATTTGCTCAGATTGGCAATCAGGAAGCTGACTTCAATACTTAAATAAACAGCCAGATATAATCCAATCCATATTCTCGGAACACGAAGTGTGAACAGGTAAAAACTTAAAAGCAAAGAAGTCATGATCATGGTAATGGTAATGGATAAGCCATAAGCGCCTTCCATTGCTGCCGAAGAAGCCTGAAAGAAAATGACTACTGCCGTACAACCCAGCCACAACATGAAATTAATACCCGGAATAAATAATTGTCCTTTTTCCGTTGTAGGGAAATTGATTTTCATTTTTGGCCAGAGATTCAGTTTGATTGCTTCGTTTACCAAAGTAAAAGAACCTGAAATCAAAGCCTGAGAAGCAATAATAGCTGCCAGCGTTGCAATTACAATCGCAGCAATACGCCACGGACCTTCCGGAATTAGAGCGAAGAAAATGTTGATATCATTGCGTAATATGCCACCTTTATGGTGACTTAAAAGCCATGAACCCTGGCCGATATAATTTAATATCAGGCATATTTTTACGAAAATCCAGGAAGCCCGGATATTACCTTTACCCACGTGTCCCAAATCGGAATAAAGTGCTTCCGCACCCGTTGTACAAAGAAATACGGAACCCAAAAGCCAAAATCCCTGAGGATATTGTGTCAATAATTTTATAGCCCAGTAAGGATTAAATGCACTGAAGATATGTGGATTGTCGCCTAAATGCATAGTGCCTGTAACGGCCATCATCATAAACCAGAGCACCATTATAGGCCCGAAAAGCTTTCCGATGGATTGCGTGCCAAATTGCTGCATGAAAAAGATACCGGCAATAATAACAAGTACAACAATCATATTGGTCTTTTCACTTTGCAGATCAAGACCTTCAATAGCTGAAGTCACCGTAATGGGTGGCGTAATTAAGCCATCGGCTAATAAGGCAGCACCTCCAATCATGGCAAAAAAGACAATCCATTTGGCATGTCGCCTGACCAATGCAAAAAGGGAAAAAATGCCGCCTTCCCCATTGTTATCGGCCCGTAGCGTAAGTATTACATATTTAATAGTGGTTTGTAATGTAAGTGTCCAGATGACGCATGATACACCGCCGATAACTAATAAGTCAGAAATAGTTTTGTCCCTGACAATTGCATTCATTGCATAAAGCGGCGAAGTACCAATATCTCCAAATACAATTCCTAATGCAATTATAATTCCGGCTAAACTTGCTTTCTTAAGATGAGCTCCCACTACAAATTTTATTTATTTAAGAAGGCAAAGGTAGTAGTTTACTCAATATCAAATTTCAATTTAAATGAATCAGATACCAAATTCACAATAATATCTATAAAGCATAAATCCATTCTATTATTTGAATCCTTAAAATGGAATTCATATAATAAAATGGATTTTTCACGGGATGTGAGTATTGATTTTACAATACCTGTTCTAAGAAAGTAATAGCTTTTTCGGGTCTGATTGCTTCTAATGATTCCGGTTCAATTACCGCATTGGCATCCAGTATTAAAGAAATGCCATTATGTTTCCACCAGTTATCATCTTTTAACTTGCTGTAATGGATTACACCGGTAATATAACACCTGTTTTTGGCAGCATAACTTTCATCAATCCATTCAAAATCATCAATCGGAATATTGTTCCAGGATGCTGCACTTACAAATACACTTAGATAATAATCATTGGATAAGCCAAATGGTTGATGGTGATATAGTTTTTTATATTCATATCTGTAGTCGTAACGCAACGCCGAAATATCGCTCAATACCGCTGATGCAGTCGGAAAGCTTCCCGCACCTTTTCCATAAAAGAATTGTTCATCAGCAAATCCGCTTTCAATAACCACACCGTTATATTCATTCTTCACCAAAGCCAAAGGATTTTCTTTTGAAACAAACTGAGGTAATACCAACGCTGCCACTTTACCGTTTGATAATTTCTTTGCCTGCGCAACTAATTTTACTTCATAACCTTTTTCTTTAGCCACTTTCGCGTCGCTCAACTGAATATTCTGGATGCCATTAAAAAGTATGTTTTCCGTAGCTTCTACAATTCCATAGGCATGGGTCAAAAGGAATGTCCATTTATTGGCAGCATCAAAACCCTCCACATCAAGTTTGGGATTGCTTTCAGCAAAGCCTAAATCCTGCGCTTGTTTCAGGGCAACATTGAATTCCAGGTTTTCTTCAAATATTTTGGTCAGAATATAATTTGTAGAACCATTTACAATTGCTTTAATGGAATGTAATAAGTCATTATCATAATACTCTTCCAGATTTCTTATAACTGGAATGGAAGCGCATGCTGCAGATTCATATAAAAATGGTAAACCTGTTTCCTGTTGTATCTTCAAAAATTCCGGTAAATGTTCCGCAATCGTTTTCTTATTAGCGCTTACCACGGCCTTGCCATTTTTAAAAGCTGTTGTTATAATTTCAAATGCGGCATCGGCATCATCAATAACTTCGACAACTACATTTATTTCGGCATCATTTAAGATGTCATTCTTATCAGTTGTGAAGAGCGCTGCGGGTGCATTTCTTTCTTTGTCGGCATGTTTAATACAAACCTTTTTCAAGTTTGCATTCAGGCTCGGCGTTTGTTGTAATACCTTGTAAAGACCTTCTCCTACCACACCAAAGCCGAACAGGCCAATGGTTAATTTGTTTTGCTTAGACATTTTTTTAGATTTTTAGATGTTAGATATTAGATTTTAAAACTTTGGAAGTCGTTATTATTTTTTTGAATTGAGAAGGACGAACTTTCTATTCACTGCTACACATTCACTATTCACAATTGACCATTCACTATTCACTACTAATTCAGATGAATAACCGAGTTCAACGAAAATTGAAATCTTACCTGATTGGCGATGCTTTCTTCAATCGGATTTAGTTCATTGGCAAGCTTCAAAAGCTGTTCCAGAGCTTCATCAGGCGCATTGGATTTAATAGACAATGAAACATCTATCTTATTAAAAATGCTGTTATTGAAATTTTCTTTATGGGTTAAATTGGAATCAAGATTGCCTGTTATAATGACATTAAACTGAGCCACTTCAATACCTGCTTCTTTAGCAGCCATGTGAAAAGCATCGCTTAAATTTTCAGCGTAGTTATTGATGGAAAAGAAATATTCTACTGAAAAAGTAGGATTCTTTATAAATGACAAATAAGTATTGCTTTCAAATTCAAGGTCGAACTTGCGGGTCTTGGATTCCAGTTTAGAAGATTGAATACTTTCTCCTGCAAAAGAAAAATTTAGCTTAGCCATGACGTAAAAAACGATTAAAAAATTGTTGGTAAAAAGAGAGTAAAACCTTGCAGCGCAAGTATTTTAAAACTCAAAAGAAAAATTAAAAAGGAAGATTGTAATAGATGTATTACTGCCAATTACAACAATAGCTACACATGACGCGTCGATGCATCAGATGGATATGTGTAGTATGAATAGTTGTTGGCTTCATTGATTTTGCAATGTTTGCAAGTGAAACAAAGCTAATGAAATTAATAATGCTCATCCTCTTTTATCTTTTAATTAACCATAAATTTTATTTGGCAATACATTCGTCCTGTTTGTAGCTTTGACAACTTTTTAAAAGTTGTCAAACCTTACATGGGAAGGTAATTAAGCCAAAGCCAGTTCCTTGATCCTCGATTGACTTATAACTTTTAATCCCGCTGCTAGATCCGCTATTAAATCTTCGGTTTCTTCTATACCTACAGACAATCTGATAAAGCCATCCGTAATGCCTACTTCCCTTCGTTTTGTTTCAGGAACAGATTTGTGCGTCATCTCACAAGGCAGGCAGCTAAGGCTTTTGACACCGCCTAAACTTTCAGCAAGATGAAATAATGTTGTATTTTGAAGAAAGGCTGTAGCTGCGGCTTTTGTGTCATTTTTCAAGCGGAAGCTTATAATGCTGCCAAAAGCTTTTAATTGTGATTTTGCTAATAGATGATTAGGGTGGGAAGATAATCCCGGATAATAAACTGCTGCAACTTCCGGATGTTGTTCCAGGTATTTTGCCACGGCAAGTGCGGAGTTGGATTGTTGAAACACACGGAGCGAAAGGGTTTCAATACCACGAAGTACTAACCAGCTGTCAAAAGGCCCCAATACATTTCCTGCAGCATTTTGGAGAAACTTAAGTTTGGCGCCCAACTCCGCATCTTTTGCAATTAACGCACCTGCAATCAAATCGCTATGGCCGCCCAAGTATTTGGTGGCGCTATGGATAACAATATCCGCACCCAAATCCAAAGGCTTTTGAAGGATGGGGGATGCAAAAGTATTATCTACACAAAGCAAAGCCCCGCATTGTTTGGAGAGCTTTGCAATAGCTGCAATATCCGATATTTTTAATGTAGGGTTCGTAGGCGATTCCAGCCAGATCAGTTTTGTGTCAGGGCCGATTGCATTTGCTACATTCAAGACATCTGTCGTGTCGACATATTTAATTTTGATGCCGAATTTTTCGTAAACATGCGTAAACAAACGGTAAGCGCCGCCATAAATATCATCGACTGCAATAATTTCATCGCCGGCCTGCAATAGCTTAAGAACAGCATCAATTGCGGCTAAGCCACTGGCGAAAGCAAGACCTGTGCTGCCGTTTTCCAATGCAGCCAAAACACTTTCCAGCGCGGATCTTGTCGGATTGTTACTACGTGAATAATCATAACCTTTGTTTACACCGGGTGCTTCCTGCACGAAGGTTGCGGTTTGATAAATGGGAACGCTGATAGCGCCTGTTTGCGGGTCAACAGGAATGCTGTTGAGAATCTGAGTGCTTGTGCTCATCTTTCTTTTGGATTAGACAGTTAATGAAAATTTTGATTAAACATTTTGCTGACCTCCCGGAAAGATTATTTATCAGACGAGCATAAAAAAAGCTCACCTGATAAATCAGATGAGCTGTATAATGAGTTTGATAATAGACCGATTAAAAGCTTGACCTGACTTATCTATCTCAATTTCTTGAGTTGGAATTAGCACCTTATATCGAGTATAGGTTGCTAAGGTATCGTCGGGCCATGTCCCTCCACCTTTCTGGATAAGTAGCAATAATTTGAAAAAGAACTTCGGGTGCAAAGATAAAGGTGAAGTTTTTACTTTACCAAATTTATTTTTATCTGTACATCTCCGGTGTAACAGAAAATTTCCACACATGTTCACCGTTTTTGTCCCGGTAATTATAAACCAACGTCATTTTATTGTCTCTGAATATTTTCATATCAGGACTGGTTTTGACATTATTAAGCAAGGTCGGCTCAATGTATTTCTTTACCGTATCAATATTTACTTCTGATTTAGCAACGCCAACAATTGTGTAATTATACTGAAATGTATTATTGGGCAGCGATAGCGTATTATCCAAACGCGTAAACTGGTCAACCATTATCGGGCATGTTTTATTTATTTCACTCGCCACCTGCATCATTTTTTTATCAAAAGATGAGTTGTCAAAGAAATAATGCTGTGCTACAAAAGACCCGAAAGCCGCGCCGATTATACCGAAGATTAGCGCCATCCTCTTTTTTGTTTTTTCTGATTTCGAAGCCGATGGTAAGACATTTACTTTTGAGTCATTCGGAATTTCCTGCTCAATTTTTGGAAGCTCATAGCCGCATCCGGAACAGTATCTGGCATTTGAAATATTGTTTGTTTGGCAATTAGGGCATTTTTTCTCTATCATATTTCAGGGATTAAGGTGTGGAAATTTTTGCTAAAATATACGTTAATAAATAATTGTGCAATTTTGTTCCGTCGATGTTTAATTATTTTCTACAATCCTGTGACTGTTTTTACAAACTATAAAGCTATTTTTGCAAGCAATTTTTATTTAACAACATTCCTTCGTGAAATATAAGCACCTCCTTTTTATAGTAATCCTGATTTTAATCCTCGACCAGATTATTAAAATCTATGTAAAAACGCATTTTCTAATCGGAGATCCGGGTGCTGTTCATTTGGCCGGGAACTGGGCGCAGCTTTGTTTTATAGAAAATGAAGGCATGGCTTTCGGAATGACAATTATGGACAATCCTTTAGGCAAAGTGATATTGACTTTGTTCCGTTTGGTAGCAGTTACTTTTGGTTTTTTCTGGGTTAAGAAATTGGTACAAAAAGGTTACAGCAAAGGTCTTTTGATTTGCGCTGCCCTGATTCTGGCTGGTGCGGCAGGAAATTTAATAGATAGTATGTTCTATGGGCTTATTTTCACAGAAAGCGATTTTATGCAGATAGCACAAGTAGTAAGCCCGGGTAAAGGTTACGGCTCTTTCCTTCATGGCAAAGTGGTTGATATGTTTTATTTTCCAATGGTAAATACCGTATGGCCACAGTGGGTACCGTTTGTAGGCGGTCACGCTTTGCGTTTCTTTGAACCCATTTTTAATTTGGCCGACGCTGCAATTTCTACAGGTGTTATTACTTTATTGGTATTTCAAAAGAAATTTTTGGCTAATCATCAGAATTCCAAGACAATGCAGCAACCTGTTGTTGAACCAAAGGATATTGTTGAAGGGAAAGCTTAACCGCTGCAATATCGCCATTGCTGTTTCTGTGCAATCAAAATAATGTCGGGAATGACATTCCGGATATTCTAATTAACATATCGGACAATAATATTTTCAAACCTCTTTTTAATAGCGTGAACAATTTCGAAGCAAATTTAGAATATGCCCAGTCGCAGGACGATATAGACATTCTGTATCCCTTCCGCGAACGTTTTCATTTCCCGCAACACAACGGTAAAGATGTTGTGTATTTTTGTGGAAATTCATTAGGTCTTCAACCTAAAAGTGCCCGTTACCTTTTTGACAGGGAATTAAGCGATTGGGCAAAATGGGGAGTCGAAGGGCATTTCAATGCAGATCATCCATGGTTCAGCTATCAGAAACCTTTTTCCACTTCTCTGGCAAAAATTGTTGGAGCTAAAGAAGAAGAGGTTGTGGCAATGAATACATTGACAGTGAATTTACATTTGCTTTTGATGTCATTCTACAGGCCAACAAAAGAACGTTACAAAATCATCATGGAAGCCGGAGCTTTTCCTTCGGACCAATATGCCATCGAAACCCAGGTACGTATGCATGGTTACAATCCTGATGATGCTATTATTGAACTGACACCGCGCGATGGTGAATACACTTTGCGTGATGAAGATATTCTGACAGCCATATCTGATGCGGGAGACAGCCTCGCGACTGTTATGATTGGAGCGGTAAATTATTATACAGGTCAATTTTACAATTTAAAAGATATTACAGAAGCAGCACATAAAACGGGCGCTATTTGTGGTTTCGATTTGGCACATGCTATGGGTAATGTCCCTATGCAGTTACACGATTGGAAGGTTGATTTTGCCTGCTGGTGTTCTTATAAATACCTGAATTCCGGTCCGGGTGGGGTAGGTGGTATTTTTGTTCATGAAACGCATGGTAATAATCCTGATACTTTCCGCCTTGCAGGCTGGTGGGGCAATGAGGAAAGCACCCGCTTTAAAATGAAGAAAGGCTTTATTCCTTCAAAAGGCGCTGCAAGCTGGCAGATGAGCAATGCACCGGTATTTAACATGATTGCGCATAAAGCTTCTCTGGATATTTTTGATAAAACTTCTGTTCAGACCTTACGCAATAAAAGCCTGACATTAACTGCATACTGCGAATTCCTGCTGAAGCAATTAACCCACCTTGAATTTGAAATCATTACGCCATCCGAGCCACACCGCCGAGGCGCGCAATTGTCATTATTGTTTGGCAAAGACGGCCGCAAAGTTTTCGATGCATTGACCAACGAAGGTGTTATTGCCGACTGGAGGGAGCCCAATGTAATCCGTATTGCTCCGGTTCCGATGTACAATACTTTTGAAGATGTGTATAGTTTTTATGAGATTCTAAAAAACCTTGCAGTTTAAAATTTGCACATCCCGCATTCCCTTCGTACATTTGCACCCGATTAGTGAAATTAAAAATATTTATATTATATGTCCGGACAACTTAAAGAAGTTCGTTTACGCATACAGTCTGTAACCTCTACACAGCAAATCACGAGAGCCATGAAAATGGTGAGTGCTGCTAAATTGCGCAGAGCACAGGATGCTATCTTGCAAATGCGCCCTTACACGCAAAAAATGCAGGAAATGTTAGGTAATATCGTTAGCAGTTTAAGCGGCGATATGCATCTTCCATTGGCAGAAGAACGTACTGCTGAAAGGGTTTTGATTATTCCTATTACAAGTGATCGTGGTACTTGCGGGGCTTATAACGCAAACGTTATTAAAGCTGCTATCAAGACCATTGATACAAAATACCCATCTCAGAAAGCAAAGGGAAATGTAACTATTTTGCCAATGGGTAAAAAAGGTTATGAATATTTCCAGCGTCATGGTTATAATTTGGTAGACAATTTCTGGAATATGTTTTCTGACTTGGGTTTTGAAAATGTGAAACGTGCTGCTGTTTATGCACAGGAAGCATTTCTGAGAAAAGAATATGACCGTGTTGAACTGGTTTACAGCCAGTTTAAAAATGCAGCTACCCAACTTTTTGTAAGCGAGCCCTATTTGCCTATTCCAAAAGTGGAAGCAGCAGAAAATGCAAAACAAACAGACTTCATCTTCGAACCTTCCAAAGAAGTTTTGATTGAAGAATTGATGCCGAAAATATTGAATACACAAGTTTACAAAGCAATATTGGATGCCAATGCTTCCGAGCATGGCGCCCGTATGACAGCAATGGATAAAGCAACGGAAAATGCTGCTGAAATCCTGCGCAGCCTGAAAATTTCTTATAACCGTGCGCGTCAGGCAGCTATTACTACAGAACTTACAGAGATTGTAAGTGGTGCAGCAGCGTTGAATGGTTAAGCATCGTTTCAATAAATTTTAAAGAAAACACTCATTCGGTTACCGGATGAGTATTTTTTTGTCATCTGATTGAAATGATTATTTCAAAGACTTCATTCGTACTTTTGAAAATGCCTCAGAATCTTTACAAGAAAATACTAATTGCACTTTTACTGATAGTGGGAGTATTGGGTATTATAAGAACCAATACTATTCAACGCAGTGCCGGTAGCGGCGATTTCCGTAACAGGGTTCAGGGAGCGAGGTTAATGAAAGATGGTATCATACCTTATTATTATCATTGGCATCCCGGCGATCCGGTGCGTTACGTAAGCGAACACGATATTGACACAAGCCATCGGCGCAGGGTTTCCATGTGTACGTCCTCTCCTTTGTTTCACCGGGTTTTAGGGCCCTTTGCCGATTATAATGAACCAGTCATTGACAGAGGCATCTTTATTTTGTTTTATGCTTTTCTTGTCATCATGGCATTACTGACCTGGTATAAAAGCAAAAATTTATTACTGACTTTATTATTCTTCGTACCCTTTCTGTTTTCCGACGGTTGGTGCCATCACATCACTTTAGTTCAGAACTACTTTCTCTTTGGATTCCTTTTTTTTCTTGTTTCTTTTACAATACTGAAGAAACATTATTTCTTTGCAGGCCTGCTTTTTGCACTGCTGTTTTTGTTCAGGCTGAATAGTATCGTGTTTGCCATTCCCTTTATTTTACTGTTCAGGCAATATAAACACTTCATTTTGGGACTTGCATCCGGCTTATTGATTTACGTTTCCATATTAGCCTTCTTCCCTTTTGAAAGAAAAAACTGGACAGAATATTTCAGTGCCTTGCAGGAGCATACAAAAGTTCATCTTGGCCAGCTTCCGCATGAACAGCGCTATTACAATATCGACTCTTTATTGCCATTTCCTTTTGAAGGCGAAAATTTTGCCGCAATGGAAATAAAAAGGCAGCACACGCCATCGACATGGGTCAACCCGGAGGCTTCCAATTTTTCCCTGATTTATAAATTCATATTAAAACGGCAGCCACCTGTTTTGTTATTGAATGGCTTATTGGGTTTCTGTTATTTAAGTGTAATTGCTGCTTTCTTTTTCGTAAAACGAAAACAGAAAGATTACAACATTTCCATAGAACAAGTATTGCTTACAGGCTTATTGTTTTATGGTTTGTCGTGTTTCTTTTCGCCCATCATTTCTAATCCTTATCAGATGCCTCAATGGATGACGGTTGCTGCTTTGATAATTATATTCAATAGAAAAATACCGCGGTGGCTGATTGTCTTTTTCTTTTTGGGCATATTTGTTGACCTGGTCTATTTCCCGAACATCAGAGGTAAACATGCTATTTCCGATGTAATATTCATGTTTTCAACTTTCCTGATAATTATAAAAAGCGACTGGAATAAAAACATTGATTCAAATCTGAGGTGAACTTATCGCTATAAGCAATAATCGTTTTTATTTAAGTTGATGCCGTTTTTGTAATTTGTATAAATGAATTTATTTATGAACAAGACACAACGCAACTGTATTATTTTCTTTCTGATAATTTTAGGTTGCTTTGGCATTTATAAAACTTTTTTTGTTCAGAAAGTGCATGTTTTTACTGATATGCGCAATCGTGTGGTGGGAGCAAGATTAATGAAAGACGGTATTTTGCCTTACCATTATCACTGGCATCCGGGCGATAACCTTAAATATGTAGTACAACGTACAATAGATACCAATCGTTTCAGGCATGTATCCATCATTTCGGCATCACCATTTTTTCATAGAATTTTATCGCCTGTCGCAAATTACAATGAACCCGATATAGTAAAATGTTTCTTCTTCTTCAACTATGCTTTATTGTTTTTTATGGCAATAATAGCGTGGTATGAAAGCAGGAATCCATTGCTGGTCCTCCTTTTCTTTGTTCCTTTTCTTTTTACGGATGGCTGGTTGCACCATATCCAATTATCTCAATACTACCTTTTATTCGGTTTCCTGCTTTTTATGGCGGCATACACCTTGTTAAAAGGCAAAATGTATGCTGCGGCTCTTTTCCTGGCATTGGCAATATTATTCAAGCCCAGTTGTATTATATTCCTGATTCCTTTTTTCCTGTATTTTAAAACATACAGGAAATTCCTGTTAGGTTCCGGAATGCTTTTGTCTGTTTATGCTTTGATAGTTTGCTTCCTTCCGTTTGAAAAATCAAATTGGGTGGAATATTTCGGCTCCATCAAGGAACATGCCGCTATCCATCAGATGAAAGTAGTGTACCCACCCGGTAATTTTGATATGGATGCTGTATTGCCTGCTGTATTTGAAGGAGAAAACATACAGGAGCAAAAGCGCCTGGGTATCGAAGACGAGTGGGTGAACCCGGTAGTTACCAATTTCATGCATGTTTATAAAAAGTTTACCGGTGGTAAATTTCCACCGACAGCCTTGCTTGAATTTTTGACATTGTCATCCCTTGCCCTTCTTATTTTCTTTATTTATAAAATGAACAGGAAAAAAGCAACAGCTCCCTTGCCCGTTCAGCCATTGATATTAGCAGGATTCGTTTTTTACTTTATAGCTAACTTTTTCGCCCCCATTAATTCTCCTCCATATCAGATGGTGCAGTGGATGGCTGTTGCGGCAATTTTTATAATGGAATACAAGAAGATCCCTAATGTATTTCTGTTGCTCCTTTTAATGGGTATCTTTATTAATCTCAGGTATATCCCCGATTTTCCCGGTAAACATGCAGCCTGCGAAATGATTTGTATGGTAGCTGCTATAGGCGCTATTTTTCGTGGAAGATGGGCGCTTAATGCTGAATCTGAAAAAATAGTAACCGGGAAGATTAAATAATCGTAGTATTTCACGTCATTGGGTTATTTATTTTGATTCAATTAATTGTCTGAATATCATGCTGTTTTTCAATTGTAATTTCTTGGTCACAATTTGATAATAACGGTTTTGCGGTATGGCAAAAGCAAATCTTTGGTATTACTTTGCAGCGTGCGGTATTGGATATACATAAGCGCCGCAACAACCATGAGCAGTACCAAGATATTGATTGCAGACGCACAAACATTAAGACGTGAAGGAATTAAAGCCATTTTGCTCAAAAGAGAGGATTTGGAGATTATAGGTGTTGCCAAAAATGAACAGGAACTAAGTAAGCAATTGCAATTTGAAGTACCCGATGTGGTGGTTTTAAGCTTTCAGGAAGACGGGAACTTTGATTTGGAACAGATAGCGCAGATTAAATCAAATTATCCTCATATAAGGCTTATCATACTTTCTTCATTATTGTCCAATGAGAAACTAATGGATGTACTGGCCTATGAAGTAGATGCATTTTTATTAAACGAATGCGATGAGGACGAATTCTTAAATGCAGTGAAAGCAGTAAAAAAAGATGAAAAATTTTACTGCGGACATGTAATGGGCGCATTGCTGCATAAGGTTATCAGAAAAGATGAAGTTGAAGAAGAGTTGCTGAATTCTTCCACCCTTAGTGAACGCGAAATTGAAATTATACAGCTTATAGCAGACGGTTTTACCACTAAGGATATTGCCCAGCAATTATATTTAAGCTTCCATACCGTTGGTACACACAGAAGGAATATTTTCAGGAAACTGAATGTCAGGAATTCCTCCGAACTTATTATTCATTCCCTTAGAAAAGGTATTATCACTGCCAAAGCGAATTAAGTTTGACAACTATACACAAAATAGAATAGGGTGTAAATCCTATTAGTCATTTTATAGCCATCGGAGAAATATTTCCGGTGGCTATAATTATCTATAGCGCAATGAAGGTTGCAATTCATGAAAGCGGTATCAGGCAATACCTTATTTGCGTTACTTGAAATTACATGTTAACAGCGATTGTCAGATGCTGCATTAAGTCTCAATTTTGCATTTCAAATCTCAACCTAACAATATATTTCAAATGAAAAGGATACTTCTACTTGGTTCCGTAATCTCCCTTCTTAATATGCAAGCCAACGCTCAGGTAACTGATACCGTTTCTGTCGGCGCAGGTTATGCTAATCAGAATTACTACCAATTAAGCACAGGCACTGAAACTACCGCTCCTAAAAACGAATGGGATATTGCCTTTCAGACAGGCGGCTCTATGGGCTATGCCATAAGTATTAACTCTTATTCCGGTGCTGCATTATACACTTATCCTAATGCGACTGCAAATGCCACGAACTGGGCTGTAACTTTTGATACCGCAGGTTTAAGCACATGGCCTAAAATGTACAACAGTGAAACTACCTGGAGCTGGGGCGCTTTCAATCAGAACGCAGACCTTACAAATGATTTCGATTTGGGCTGGGGCGTTTATGACCTGAATACCCACTTCGTAACAGGTGATTCTATGTTTGTAGTTAAATTGGTTAACGGCGATTTCAAAAAATTATGGGTTAAGAATCTTGCCAATGGCACTTACAATTTTGTTTATGCTAATCTGGACGGTACAGGCGAACAAACTGTTGCGCTTGCAAAATCAGCTTATGCAACTAAAAACTTTGGTTACTATTCTTTATCCGGTAATGCAGCAGTTGACCACGAGCCGGTAGCAAATACTAACTGGGATTTGGTTTTCACTCAATATACGGCAGATCTTGGCGGTGGCTATATGAGCACTGCTACCGGTATTCTTGCTAATAGTGGTGTATTGACTGCAAAAGTTGAGAATGTAGCTGATGTTGACAATTATGATAACTATCAGACGCAGACTTATAAATCTGAAATCAACACTATCGGTTGGAATTGGAAAACCTATGATATGGGAGCCGGTGTATATACTGTAAACGACAGCACCGTTTTCTTTGTTCAGGCAAAAGACAGCGCTATCTGGAAAGTTGTAATGACAGGTTTTGGCGGTAGCACAAATGGTAACTTTATTTTCTCTAAAGAAAAATTGAAAAGTGCTCCTGTAACACCTCCGCCTCCGACAGGTATCAATGAAATGAATAACATTGCTACTTTATCATTGTATCCTAATCCGATTGCAAAAGGTACGGACCTTAACGTCGTAGTAAACCTGATGCAGGCAAACACAACTGTAAATGTTATTATGTATGATATTACAGGCAAACAGGTTTTCAAAACCAAAGTTAATAACCAGACAGGCCTGAAAGCTTTTGCTGTACCGACCTCCGGACTTAGAGCAGGATTGTACGTTGTTGCCCTGGATGTAAATGGAAGCACTGCCATTCAGAAAGTAAGTATCCGGTAATTTTCCCAACATCTAAATTTCATCATAAACAAACCATTTTAAATGAAACATTTATTGAGCGCCATTTGTGCAGTATTCTTATTGTCTTTTACTGCAAATGCAGCGCCAACAAGCAAGTTTGAACAAGATAAAGCAGCTATCGTATCTATGGCAGGTTGCTATAAAGTTACTTTTGATTTTGCCGAAACCTTTGCGCCTGATTCTAATTACAAATATCATGAACGCAAAACAGAATGGGGCATCGAATATGTAATTCTTCTTGAAGCAACAGACAAGAAAATTTCCTTTCAACATTTATTGTTAGTCGGTGGTGGTATGATCGTCAAACACTGGAGGCAGGATTGGGTTTACGAAGAAACAAACCTGTTGGTTTATGACAGAGATAATGTCTGGAAGAAAAAAACAATTGACAGCAAAACCGCTAAGGGCACCTGGACACAAAAAGTTTATCAGGTTGACGACAGTCCCCGCTACGAAGGCTTCGGAACATGGAACCATGTAGATGGCCGCCATTTCTGGGAAAGCGTTGCAGACGCACCTTTACCAAGAAGAGAGTACACCAAACGTGATGATTATAATGTGCTTGTAAGACACAGTAAAATGGAAATCACCAATTTTGGCTGGATGCTTGAACAAGATAATGACAAGACCATCAGAACTAATGCCGGTGATCAGCTATTATGCGGAGAAAAGGGTTATGAGAAATTCTTTAAAGGCGATTATGACTGTAAAGAAGGCGAAGACTGGTGGAAGAAACATCAAAGTTACTGGAAAGATGTCCGCACCGTCTGGGCTGATATTTATGCCAAAGTAAATGTGCTGAATCTGAAAAAGCAAGTCGATAACGAATCTCTCTATGAAAAGCTTTTTGCCATTGACGATAAATACTCTGCGCTTGAAAGCTATGACCACAAAGCTGCACAGGATGAAATCAGGAAAGTAATTGAGTCATTTATGACAAAATAATCCTATAAAAAAGCCAAAGGTTTGAAATTCAAATTCCTTTGGCTTTTTTAAAATATCAAAGATGAAAAGTATAATACACTTCATACTAAGTGCAGGTCTGGCCTTGTTTTTTATCTATGCAGGTGTAAAGAAGTTTCTGCCTAAAGAACAGACGCCCAATCCCTCGGCAAAGTCGGAATTGGTAGCCGCCATTCAGAACGACCATTATGCAAGCCCTGTTCCCTTTAAACTTGCCGTGAAGATGCTGAAGGTTTCCGGATTCCTGAAAATGGTCGGTGTATTACAGATTCTCTCCGGCCTTTTAATATTATTTCCTAAAACACGATTGGGAGGCCTGATTTTCTTATTGCCTGTCACACTCAATATATTTTTCATCCATTTATTTATGGATAACAGAATGGATGAAAACATAGAAACAGGCATTTTCTTCACATTGAACCTATTACTGCTGCTGGCTTACAGTAAAAAAATAGGAACATTATTCAATGCCCGAATCAATTAAACAATACCTGAATGAAATTTATTTACGCCATATTATTATCAGCATTTTTATTTACCTGTTCAGATGTGTCGGCCCAGACAATAGCGGTTTTTGAAGAAGATTCAGTTGCTGTAGTCGGTGCACATGTTTTCTGCCGTGATATACTTACGAAAGCAGAGAAGATTTATTTTACAGATTTAAACGGAAAGGTTGCCTTCCCTGAAATGGTTGCAGGCAACAACTATGAGATTACTATATACCAACTTGGCTTCCGGAAAATAACAGAGACCGTAAAAGGGAATGTAAACAAAACCTATTTTCTTACTAAAGAGCAGACTTCAATAAATGAAGTTGTCGTTACAGCACAGTTTGCACCTAACAGCCCCGAAAAGGCAGTACACAATATCAGAATCATCGATCAAAAGAAAATAGCAGCCATGGGCGCTGTTAATTTACGCGATGTAATGATGAATGAAGCCAACGTAACCGTTACGGAAGATGCTGTATTAGGCAGTGGCTTTAGTTTACAAGGCATACAAGGACAGAATGTCAAGATACTGATTAATGGCGTACCCGTTATCGGACGTACGGCAGATAATGTCGATCCTTCGCAGATTAACATGAACAACGTAGAACGCATTGAAATTGTACAGGGGCCTTTGGCTGTAAGTTATGGTACAGATGCATTAGCCGGCACTATCAATATTATTACCAAGAAGAATACCAACCGCAGTTTTACATTTAATACCGAAGGCTATTACGAAAGTATCGGTAAGTATAACCTTAATGCAAATGCAGGATTTGCCCTGAAGAACCATCGTTTTCAGGTTAACGGCGGACGTAATTATTTTGACGGCTGGAGTGCCGGAGACAAGCAATTCTATTTCGATTTCAATCCGGTAGCCGATGCATCAAGAGTGCAGACCTGGAAACCAAAAGAGCAATACTTTGGCGGGTTTAATTATGGTTATGATTTTAAGAAATTGAAATTCGATTACAACCTCGATTATTTTTACGAATCCATTCATAATAAAGGATTGCCAGATTCTTCCCCCACCACCATTGTCGCTTTAGATGATTATTACAATACTTACAGAGTCAATAACAGTATTTCGCTTTCCGGTATGCTAAGCAAGAACTTCCGGATAAATGGAGTGGTAGCATTCAACTATTTCAAAAGAAATAAAAATACTTATGTAAAAGACCTTACCGATTTACAGGAGTCACTTTCCATCAGTGATGGCTCGCAGGATACTTCCGTTTTTACATCGTTGATGTCAAGAGCAACCATCAGCAATGTAAATAAATCCTCTAAATTGAATTATGAATTCGGGTATGACCTGCGGCATGATTATTCGCGTGGGGCCCGTATCGAAGATTTAAAACAAAGTATGGATGATATTGCTGTATTTGCCAATGCCGAATGGACGCCTCTTGCAGACCTGACTATCCGCCCCGGTTTGCGTGCAGGATACAACAGCAAATTTGATGCGCCGCTGATACCCTCATTAAATCTAAAATATGGTGTCCATACCTCGGCAAATGATATGGTTACATTCAGGGCCTCTTATTCAAAAGGATTCAGGGCGCCTTCTTTAAAAGAGCTCTATTTCGATTTTGTGGACATCAATCACAACATTGTAGGTAACAAAGATTTAAAAGCAGAAAATTCCGATTACTTTGATTTTTCTGCAAATTATATTCATACAAGCGGCGACCTCAGCCTTAAAACAGAAGTATTAGCTTACTACAACAATATAGATAATCAGATTTCTTTGGCTGCAACTGATTCCAGCGGAACTGCTTTTATTTATTTTAATCTGGATAATTTTAAAACCTTAGGCTTCCAGATTCAGCAATCTATTGGTTTCCGACATATAAAAGCGACAGCAGGCTTGTATTATTTAGGCCGTTACAATTCTTTCAGCAAAGAAAACAACACCGGCGCGTTTTTATACTCCCCCGACTTCAGGTTCAATGTATATTATGACTGGCATGAGCAAGGTATGACCTTCGCCGCCTTTTATAAATACAATGGAAGAATACCAAGCTATAGAGTAGATGATAAAGGGAATATAGTGCAGGCAGACAACAGCGCATATAGCTGGGCCGATGCATCTGTTTCCAAATCCCTTTTTCAAAAGAAAATAGACCTTACCCTTGGCGTTAAAAACATATTTGACGTTACAACTATTACTTCCGGCGCAGTTTCCGGAGCCCATTCACTGGCAGGAGGCTCGTCTTCCATTGGTTCCGGCAGAAGCTATTTTGCAAGG
Organism: Taibaiella lutea; assembly: GCF_008629695.1. GTDB lineage: Bacteria > Bacteroidota > Bacteroidia > Chitinophagales > Chitinophagaceae > Taibaiella > Taibaiella lutea. The sequence continues at coordinate 19,321 of NZ_VWSH01000001.1, read as the reverse complement.
TTAGCTTTTCATTTTGCATCAAAATAAATTTATGGTAATGAAAAAAAGTATTTTATATATAGGTTGCTTGTCTTTATTTGTCACACTCCTAAGCTCCTGCGAGATAGATGAAAAAGCTGTGCCTAAACCTGCTGTCAAACCCGGAGTTGCCAACAACCAAGTAGCAATGGGCAATAATTATAAATATCAGATCTTCTTCGATCTTGAAACAAACAAAGCCGTTGCTCAAAACGCCAAGAAAGTCTGGGATTTGGGATTTGAATGTGGTGCAGACGGTTTCCATATTATACTCAATTCTTCAAAATCAATGTTTGCCTATAATACCCATGTAACTGATTTTGCATCATTGACAGATACCGTCGGAAAATTGGGTGCGAAGCTTTGGGATGCATCATCGGGCAATCTCGATTCCACTGCTGTCGGCGACTGGCGTACTGCAGGTGAAGTGTATATTATCGATCGCGGCTACGATGAAGATGCCAATCAGCAAGGCCATAAAAAAGTGCAGTTCATTCAGGTAGATGCCAATACCTATCACCTGAAAATGGCAGACATCAATGGCAGTAATCTGGTGGAAAAAACCATTACAAAAAACGACGACTACAACTTTATCTTTATGTCCCTGACCGATGGAGCAACCGTTGCCGTGGAGCCGCCGAAGGATACATGGGATATCGCTTTTACACAGTACACACACGTTTTTGAAGAAGAATCGGGGCCCTTACCATATCTTGTAACAGGCTGCCTGCTGAACAGATATAAAACTACTGCGATTAAAGATACTCTAAGCTCGTTTTCCGATATTAATCTGCAAAATGCAGAAAGCGCAACGTTTTCCAATGCCATTAACACTATCGGATATGACTGGAAAACCTATACCGGCTCAACATATGTAGTGAATAAAAGCTGGAACTACATTATCCGTAACCGAAAAGGACTTTACTATAAAATGCATTTCATTAGCTTCTTCAATACAAGCGGCGAAAAAGGAAGTCCCTCTTTTGAATATCAGCAATTATAAGTTTTTCATACACTTTCTGACCAACGGTGCTGTATTCTTACAGCGCCTTTTTTTATTCTAAGGCAAATGCAATAGCTCTCCGGTAAGCCCTGAAAGGGCGAAAAAGAACAGGATAGGATGAAAACCTATCCGCTAATAATTGAATGCAACCCTATCCGCTGATTTATTTCAGGAAACCTGTGAGGTTTTCAAAACCTCACAGGTTTAATTAACTGTACACACTCCCTCTCTACAAGCCCTGAAAGGGCGAAAGAAAATAGGATAGGGTGCAACCCTATCTACTTAAACCCTATCCGCTGATTGCATTTAGGAACCTATGAGGTTTTAAAAACCTCATAGGGTTTAATTAAACGCCTAAGTTAACAACATAAAGAAACCCCCTTCCGTTGATTATACCTTTCTCTACAAGCCCTGAAAGGGCGAAAGAAAATAGGATAGGGTGAAACCCTATCTGCTTAATTCCGTGAAACCCTATCCACTAATAATTCCGTAAAACCCTATCCACTAATAATAGGATGAAAATCTAATTAGTGATTCAAAAGTTCAAAACCCCCTTGTCATTAATTCAATTATATATTCTCATTTGCAAATCTCTTATTCGTACACGCGAGTATCATTTTACATCAATCTATAATGTAAAATGATTAATAATCAGTCATTTACATTAAATCTAAACTCCCGCAATTTTCTGTAAGACTTTCATTCATCTCTGCGAACCTCCCATGCATCCCTGCGAACCCCTCATGCATATAATCGGTTTTAATATAATCAAAATCGAAGACCTCTGACACCAAATCAAAGACCTCTGACACCGAATCAAACACCTCTTACACAGAATTAAACACCTCTGATACAAAATCAAACACCTCTGACACAGAATCGAAGACCTCTGACACCGAATCAAACACCTCTTACACAAAATCAAACACCTCTTACACAAAATCAAACACCTCTGATGCAAAATCAAATACCTTTGACGCAAAATCAAACACCTCTGTACACTTATCAACTCCCGTGTACTTTTTTGCTGCCCCGTAATAATTTCAGTCAAACCCCAATCTCCTTTTTAAGGAAAAGACAATTTCAACCTTACCTATAATTCAGCCAATATAATTTGTGCGGGAAACTAAACCATATTAATATTGCGTCGTCAAAACCCCGGCATTAAAAAGTTGAATTTTATACCTTAATAATTGAACTTTTTTGCATCAATATCGTAAACTCATAAACCAATACGAGTATTATACCGGTAAAAAGCAAATGAAATTTATAGCGTACAGAATGAAAACGTGTTTTTCTATTATATTAATATTAAGTGGCTTTTTGTGTTTTTCCCAAACCCCGGAGGACACAATTCAGCAAAATCAAAAAACTATTTATCTTTTTAGCGGTATCGGAGCCGATTCAAGTCCATTCTCAAACCTGGATCTGCCCGGTTATAATAAAGTTTACATTTCCTGGATTCCGCCTTTGCCCGATGAAACATTGGCACACTATGCAGGAAGGTTAAAAGAGCAGATTACAGTTAAAAATCCTTATATAATCGGGCTTTCCTTCGGGGGTATGGTAGCCGTAGAAGTCTCCAAACAAATAGAAGTAGAGAAAATGGTATTGATTTCCTCGGCCAGAACAAAGGATGATTTGAGCCGGTTTCAGGCTTTTTTCATGAGATTGGGTTTATATAAAATCATTCCCGGTTCCTTCCTGAGACATACTAATTTTCTCACCTATACCTATTTCGGCACCCATACGCCAACGGATAAAAAAGCCCTCACACATTTATTGAATGGAACAGATATAAAGCTTTTTCGCTGGGCATTGAAAAGCATAGCCTTTTGGGATAATGTGGAAATGCCGGAGCGCACCATAGAGATTCATGGAACAGCCGACAAGATCATCGCCTGCAGGCTTTCTCATCCTGATTATAAAATTAAAGGCGGCGGACATCTGATGGTTTATAATAAAGCCGATACGATCAGTAAAATAATCATGAATTACTTTCGGGATTGATTTTTCTTATCAATAATCCGCCCCTGAAATCTTTATGTCAATAAGTTAAGGTATTCAAAAAACTCTTTAAAAGCAGTTCGTTATTAATCTTTTATCTTTTTTCTGTGTTTAGATTGTTATAATAATCAAAAAATCACAATCATGAACAGAAACAGGCTTTCTCCCGAAATGGAATCGGGACTAAATAAACAAATGACCCAGGAAGCTTGGGCCGCACAAGTTTATTTATCCTATGCTGCATGGGCTGCAAGCGAAGGATACAACGGCATTGCTAATTTTCTTTTCAGGCATGCCAATGAAGAGCGTAACCACATGATGAAATTCCTGGAATACATCCTGGAAAGAGGCGGCAAAGTAAATATTGATGCCATTGCCAAACCTCCGCAAGATCCGTCCAATGTCCAGGACTGTTTTGAACAAGTGTTTAAGCAGGAAGTAGATAATACAACAAGCATTTACAGGTTAGTGAAACTGAGCCACGATGAAGGAGATTGGGCTACATGGCATTTCATGCAATGGTTTGTAAAGGAACAAACGGAAGAAGAAACACTGGCATTGAACCTGCTGGATAAAATAAAAATTGCAGGCGGTACAAGTGCAACACCCGAAGCGCTTTACACCCTGGACAGAGATATGGAAAAAGAACCGGACGAAGCAGAGCTTGCGGAAAACAAAACCGTAGAAAAACCTTAGTTTGTTCAATATAAATTTGAAAATTTTATAGATTTGACAACCTTTAAAAGTTGTCAAATCTATTTTATATTAAACTCCCGGTTTAAATATTATAAAGCATCTTTAGCTATAATAGTCCAGTCATCTTTTCCATGACCTTTACTAATCCAGTTGTCCATTGATGCAATTACATGTGGTAGCACCATCAAATCGGTATCACCTGCTTTAGCCTCAGCCATCATAAGCCCCGCATCCTTTCTTGCCATTGACAATTCCCAGGTAGGGTTATCAAAATCACCGCCTGATATCTTCTTTAACCTTGCAGGGAAAGATGTGGCAGGATTCCAGGAATCAAACAAAGCGCTTAAATCTTCCTTTGAAATATTCATCGCTTTAGCCAACGCAAATGTATCTGTCAATCCTGCGGTAATAGCAATAAGCATATGATTGCCTAATAATTTCATGCCCGCAGCCATGCCCGCCTTATCCCCGAAATTGATAACCTTTCCCGTCATTTTTTCAAGCTGTGGCTGAACGGATTGAATCAGTTCCTGATCCCCCGAAACCAACATACTTCCGGTGCTTTCCAATGCATTTTGCGGCCCCATAAAAACCGGTACATGCAGGTAAGTATAACCACGCGCTTTCCATTCTTTTGTTCTTTCAACAGAGCCTTCAACCGATGTGGTTGTATGATCCATAATAATAACGCCCGGCTTAAAGGCGCTGCTTGCTTTATCCAGTACTTCGTTTACGGCCGCATCATCTTTTAAAGTAAGGTGGATGACATCTGCATTCCTTACGGCATCGGTAATTTCTTCAAAAGCTTTTGCACCAACGCTTTCCAATGCCTGGGCCTTTGAAGCCGTACGGTTCCACACCTGCACCTCTTCGCCTTTGTTTATCATGGCCTTTACAAAATTGGAGCCTAAGTGCCCCATTCCTAAAAATGCTTTCATTTGGTTTGATTGTTTTGAGTGTGTACCCTGTATGACACATTTTGAAAATGTGTCATACAGGGTACTTGTGTATTTGATTGTTGCGTAAAGATACTATTTACAAAGATGGAGAGAACGTGAAATGTTTATTACAATTTGTAGATAGAAAGCTGTATAGATGTCCCACACTTCAAAAGTGTGGGACATCTATACTAAAGTGTGGGACGCCTCTGGAAAACAAAAAATGCCGGCTTCTGGTGAAACCGGCATTTTCCTGAACTTGCAAATCTACTACTAAGGGAAGATACCCAATTCTTCATAAGCAGAACCAACTTTGTTGATAGAGCAAATGAAAGCAGCAGTACGCATATCTTCAACACCTGAATGTGATTTTAATGCCTCACGGATTTCATGGTAAGAAGTAATCATTGTATCCTCAAGACCTGAGTAAACCAAATCAACTTCATCAGGACCATGCAACAATACTTTACGTTCCATTTCTGTAACGCGTTTGCCGGTCATGCTTTCCATCGCGTGAACGATTTCACCATACATATTCTCGCTGAAGCGTTTTTCCAAACGACCGTAACGAACGTGGCTTAAGTTTTTCAACCACTCGAAATAAGATACTGTTACGCCACCTGCATTCAAATACATGTCAGGAACAACGATAACACCTTTTTGATTCAGGATAACATCCGCATCAGGAGTCAATGGACCGTTTGCAGCCTCACCAACGATTTTTGCTTTAATGTTAGCAGCATTTCCACCGTGGATAACCGCTTCCAGTGCAGCAGGAATCAGGATATCGCATTCCAGTTCCAATGCATGTGCACTGACAGGTATATTTGTAGCACCAGGGAAGTTAAGGATAGAACCTGTTTCTTTACGGTGAGCAATTACTTGTTCAAGATCCAAACCATTAGGGTTTGAAATAGCACCTTCATATTCAGCAAGACCTACCAGCAATGCACCGGCATTCTGGAAATATTTTGCAGCATAATAACCAACATTACCAAGACCCTGAACAACCACTTTTTTACCTGCAAGACCTGTAGTCAAGCCAAGGTTTTTCATATCTTCAGCAACATTGCACAATTCACGGATACCATAATAAACACCAAGACCTGTAGCCTCTGTACGTCCGCGAACACCGCCTTGAGCAACAGGTTTACCTGTAACGCAAGCCTGAGCATTCAATTCGCCCGGATTCAGAGAAGCATAAGTATCAACGATCCAGCTCATTTCACGTGCGCCTGTACCATAATCAGGAGCAGGAACATCGATGCCGGGTCCGATAAAGTTTTTCTTAGCTAATTCAGAAGTGTAACGACGGGTGATTTTTTCAAGCTCGAACGGAGAATATTTCTTCGGATCGATTTTGATACCACCTTTACCACCACCAAACGGAACGTTTACGATAGCACATTTGTAAGTCATCAGAGCAGCAAGCGCCATAACTTCATCCTGGTTCACGTCCATGCTGAAACGGATACCGCCTTTACATGGTAATTTATGATGAGAATGTTGTACACGGTAAGCTTCGATTACTTCAACGCCATCACCGATACGAACCGGAAACTTAATCTGAAGAATAGAGTTACAAGCTTTGATTTGTTCAAGAATACCTTTCTCGAAGCGAGTGAATTTAGCAGCTTTGTCGAAATTGCGTTCAACGCCTTGGAAGAAGCTGTACTCAGTGTGACCTGAAGTGGTCGTTACAGTTGCCGTAGAAGCCATAAAACTTTAAATAAGTGATGAATTACTTTCTTGTTTGTATTTGGATTTTAATTCAGTTGATTTCTCTCTAATCTTTTGATTTTACGTTCCAAAAAGACCAGAAATAAAATAATGCCCGCAAAAATAGTGCAAATTACCAATACCACAACATAAATTTTACCATTCGATCTGAAAGCGTCAGCCATCTCCACATTTTGTTGGGCATGACCTAAAAATGGTAAAAATAACAACAAAGTAAGTAAATACTTACAAAGTGATATCGAATTGATTTTTGAGGTTTTGTTCTTCATTAAATATATCTTTTTTGTCGATTAAATTTAAGCGTATCATCAATGAGCTTATCCAGACACCCATCAATATCCAGCCTATTACAGCCGGATAAAAAACCAGGCGCATGTGATTATCCAGATCATAAGCATTGAAGCCTGCGTTGCCACCGCTTCCGGGATGTAAAGAATCTGCAAGGCTTGGTAGAATCCATATAAACGGAATCATCAGTGCAAAAGCAAAAATGTTATAGACCGCGCTTATTTTAGCTTTTTTGTCATAGTCAGCTATGGAACCCCTTAATGCTATATATGCAAAATAAGTCAACATGCTCAGGGCAGCACCCAATTGTTTCGGATCGTTACTCCAGGGCTCACCCCAGGTGAAATTTGCCCATTCCATGCCGGTTATTAATCCGAGAGTGCCAAACAGCAACCCGATATTGATAAACTGAACGGCAAACAAATCGTCTTTAAGGTTATTGCTTCTTAAATATTTAATGGAATAAACAAGGCTTACGGTAAACATCGTCATCATCGAGAACCACATGGGGACATGGAAATACAAATTCCGGATAGTTTCGTGGATGATGGGAAGGTGAGGAGCGGTAAACAGAAATCCCCCGACTATGGAGTATCCCAATAATAAAACGCAAAGAATTTTCCACCAGGACTTCTGCATTGGCAATTTTTAAATGATAGTGAAAATACTACCTGTTAATTTTGCGCAAAGGTAATGGCTTTATCGAAATAAATACTATGGCATCGTCATTTTTGAGTCATAAAAAAAATAACCTTAATCACCTTAATTCATCATTCTGAGGATTACATTTGTACATTCCAATTTTCATTTCAAAGCATGATAACTATCATTTCAGGAACAAACAGAAAAGACAGCAGAACTTTGCAGGTTGCAAATTATTATTACAATTTTTTAAAGCAGCAGCAACAGGATGTCTATATGTTTTCACTGGAAGGCCTGAATGTATTAAGCAGGAATGAGCAAATATTACAAATTGAAAATGACTTATTGATACCTTCCCCGAAAATCATTTTCATAATGCCGGAATATAACGGAAGCTTCCCCGGCGTTTTAAAAGCACTCCTTGATAATACCGACATCAGAAAATGCTGGTGGTATAAAAAAGCGTTATTAGTTGGTGTTGCAGACGGCCGTGGCGGCAATCTGCGTGGCATAGAACACATGACCAATATCCTGCATTACCTGCGAATGAATGTACATTATAACAAATTGCCCCTTTCCAGAATCAATGAAGAAATGGATGCAGAAGGGCATTTCATTAATCAATTGACCCTCAAAGCTATTGAAGAGCAGTTGAATGGCTTTATAGAATATTAAAAAAGAAAAAGAAGTTACTACTAATAAAGATTCAATGAAGAAGTCTGATAAATCAATACACAATATTTGTATTGCTTCGATAAAAAGGAGCACTATGAAACCGTATGATTTTAAATGGACAAAATTTTATGATACAAATGCCGGTTTTAATGATTTATATCCTAATATTTCAATTGATCTTTTTGAAGAAGAACTAATTATTTGTTCTACTATTATTGATTTGGCCAACTATTCTATATTGACAACACAAAGGTTAATCACTAATGAAAATAGCATCTTGATTTCAGGAAGAATAATGGGTTCAGTAGATAAATCATATGGTGATTTCAAGGGATACGAAGATTCATTACATACATTCGGACGCATTCAATTGCCCAATGGAGCTATATTAAGATACTTCATCGAAACAGGCAAAGCATCAATGGTTATGATACATGGCGTAAGGACAATAAACAGAATTAATAGTATGACAAATATCCAGGTTGAAAAAGTAGCCGGAATTTGGAAACGACAAAACGATAAGTGATCTATCTTCAAAATCGAATTTACCTTTTGCTTTTCGCTTTCAACAAATTCACCCGTCATGGGTTATTGAAATGCTCCACATAATTTCCAACTTTGCAGGTATGTCGATGAAAAATGTTTTATCAGTATTGTTATGCCCGGTTTTATTGATTTTTAATTCCTGCAAGCTTTTTAAAAACAATACAACCCCGGCGCCTACTGCAGTTTCAGAAGCCGCTGAAACGGATTCAAACAGTGCATTGAAGCTCTATCGTGCATCAAGAACCAAAGAATGGGAACTGGTTAATACTGCTATTGATATTCATTTCAATTTGCCGGAAAGAACCGCTGATGCCACCACACGGCTTTCATTGCATCCTTATTTTTATAGTGTGCACAGCGTGGTGCTTGATGCAAAAGACATGTTGATTCATAGTGTTTCTGACAATAAAAACAACAAGCTTGCTTTTTCCTATGATAGCTTAAAGCTGACGATTCATCTTCCGAAAGTGTATAGCCAATCAGACACTTTGTTCTTGACAATTGCGTATAAAGCAATGCCCTACCTGAGCAAAGCCGGCGGAAGCAGTGCCATAAATGAAGACAGAGGTTTGTATTTTATCAACACTAATCATGAAGAGCCTTATTTGCCTGTTCAGATATGGACGCAAGGCGAATCGGAAGCTAACAGTCATTGGTTCCCCACTTTTGATAACCCTGTCTTTAAGAGCACCTTTTCCATAACCATGCATGTGCCCGATTCTTTCAAAACCTTAAGCAACGGCACATTGGTCGAATCTGTAAAAGAAGCCGGTGATATGCGTAAAGATGTATGGAAACAGGACTTGCCGATATCCACCTATCTGGCAATGATGGCTGCAGGCAATTACGCCATATCCAAAGAAAGCTGGAGGGGCCGGGAAGTAAGTTATTATGTGCCGCAGGAATACGGTGCTTATGCTAAAGATATCTTTCAGCACACACCCGAAATGATGGAATTCTTTTCAAATAAATTAGGTGTCGATTACCCCTGGAATAAATATGCGCAGGTTATAGGTTACCAATATGTTTCCGGTGCAATGGAAAATGTCTCTGCAAGTTTGTTCGGCGCTTTTAATCTGAAAGACAGAAGAGAATTGGATGATGATAACAATGATTTCATTGTGGCGCATGAATTGTTTCACCAATGGTTTGGCGATTATGTAACGGCAGAATCATGGAGCAACCTGACTTTAAATGAATCTTTTGCAGATTACAGCGAACAACTCTGGACAGAATATAAATACGGTGAAGATGCGCGCGCAGCATACTGGATGCAGGGGCTGGCAAAATATATGAAGCAGGCAAAATATAACGATCCTGCTTTATTGCGCTTCCATTATATGTCTCAGGAAGATTTATTTGATAGAATCAGCTATTCAAAAGGCGGTTTGATCTTGCATTATCTGAGGTCTTTGGCAGGCGACAAAGCTTTTTACAATGCCCTGCATCTTTACCTTAGTCAAAATGCTTACCAGAATGCAGAAGTACCGCAATTAAGAATGGCATTTGAAAAAGTTACAGGGCAAGACTGGAACTGGTTCTTCAATCAGTGGTATTATAAAGGCGGCCATCCTGTACTCAATGTCGAATATTTATATGATGATCCCGGCCAAAAGCTAAAAGTGGTTATATCTCAGGTGCAGCCTGATTCTATAGGCCTTTATATATTGCCGATGAAAACGCTTATTATAAATGACAATGAAACAAATGAAACATGGTGGATCAGCCAGCATAAGATCGATACATTTACTGTCGATTATAAAAACGGACAAAAGCCTGTAGTAGTGCCAGACGTAGCGCACTGGATTTTAGGCGAATGGAAGGAAAACAAACAGCCGCGCGAATGGTATATTCAATATAAAAATGCCGGAGACCATATCAGTAAACGTTTTGCATTGACTGCATTAGCTGCTTATAAAGGAAGCGATACCACAAAGATGGTTTATGAAATGGCTTTGGAAGATAAAGATCCTGTTATCAGGGCGCTTGCAATAGGCTTATATCAGTATGAAAACAAACCAAAAATTTCAGATTCATGGAAAAACCTTCTTGGTAGAATGGCGGCAAACGATGCTGATTCAAAAGTGCGTTCTAAAGCTTTGCATGCATTAGGGGATTTGGAAGAAAAAGAATTTATCAACACTTATGAGATAAGCATTAATGATAGTTCCTACAGAGTTGCCGCCGACGCTTTATATGCTTTGAATAAAGTGAACCACAAAAGAGCTGTAACCTTCGCCAGAGCTTTGCATCCGGAAAATTCAAAAGCCAATGCGCTGCTTTTCAGCGCAGCTACTGTAATAAGTATGGATGGTGAAACAAATGATTTTGAATTCTTCAAAGACAAAACAATGCATGTTTTTGAAAGAGACAGAAAAACTTTCTTAAATGCATTCCAGTCCTATCTTATAAAAGCAAAAGAGAATGAAACATATACTGCAGGCATTGATTTTATAAAAGAATACGCCATAAAGAATATAGCTGCTATTGATGGACTTTATTACGCTGAAATTATCCGTAATCTTCAGAAATATGCCCAAAGTCAGGCAAAGATTGCTACAGACAAAGAACAGATGGAAAAATGGCAATTAAGGGCATTTACAGCACAAAATGCATGGGCTTCCTATAAATCTGCCATTGCTGATGAAGATCTAAAAGAAGCTGCTGCTCAGGTCGAAAAAGAAGATTGACGATGCTATTATATAAAAACGGGCATTATCTGAAGAAAATAATGCCCGTTTTGCTTTTTGTACTTTTATTGAGACAGCCAGGCATTTAAATCTGCCATATTTAATTCATCTAAATTTACATTTCTTACTGCCGTTGTATCCTGCATCCAAAGAATAACAGGAACACCCATATTTCCCGCTGCTTTGACCATATCCACAAAATCTTTTTGTTCAAGGAAATGATAAGGAATGTCTTTTACTTTTGTATCCGTAAGGAAATCGTTAAAACGCTTAGCCCTTGTGCTGTCAGTGCCGGAAGCCAATGCAAAATAAAATGGCAGCGTAGGGTTTTCCTTCTTAAGGATGGCGATTTTTTTGGCAGCATCTCTGCAATGCGAGCAGCTTAAGCTCATGAAACAAAGGATATGTTTCCCTTTTCTTAATTCTACCGTTGGATGTTCTGACCTTGTTGTTGTGTATAATTTCGACAAAGGCATCTGCGTTTCTTTTGTAAACGGGAAAATAAAAAACGGCACTGCAACAATTATGCCGCACAGGATAAACGAACCGTAATCAAGAAGAACGCCATCTTTCGTTTTATGCCATTTAAGAAGAACCAGTAAACCTGCAAGCAAGCCAACATTCTTCAATAAAGATTCAACAGGAGTCATTGGTACAATATCGCCCATACATCCGCAATTGACATCATTTCCATGCGATATAAGAAGATACAAAAGATGAATGGAGAATACAATTAATAGCCCGATGCAAACTTTTAAGACCCATCTGCCATAACCGAAAATATTGGCAAATAATAATAGTCCTAACCCGCCTTCAATACCAATAAAAAACCTTGCAAGAACTGCAGAAAGCTGTTTTGACAAATGTACCTGGCTTTCTATTATAAATTCAAAAAGCTGAAGGTTAGGTTGGGTTTTGCTCCACGCTGAAAAAATGAAAAGGGCTCCTAAAATTACCGATAAGGATACTAACAGGATTTTCTTTAGTTTATTGGTTTCGTTCATGGGTCAAAAATAAAACCGGCATTCGTAAATGAATGCCGGCTGTATGTTAATTACAGTGTTAAATATTATAATGCTTATTTCGGAACGCTGAACGCACCGTTGTTGATATTATGATTGTCAGATTCGCCAATGCCACCCGGAGCAACTACAAAATTGAATGTACCGTCCAGTGTGCCTGCATCATTTGTAATCTGGATCAGGGCAAGCGTATCGCCTGTTTTAGCCAGATAAGAGGTTGCAGTTCCTTTGTTAAGCATAATATAGCTGCCGGCTGTACCAAATTGAATTGGATAAAAACCCGGGCCTTTATAATCATAAATAGAAAGTGAAATGCTCTGATTAGTAGAAGGATCTTTAGCTTTACTATCCATAACACCTGAAATAGTTACAGTTCTGATGCCGTTGTCATCTTTTTTGTCGCTTGCCCATTTATTTTCAGCAGAAAAAGCTTCTCCGTCAATAGTGGCTGTAAACGTTCCCCTAAAGCTGTTTTTTGTAGTATCCTGACCAGGATATGGCCCCGAATTATAAGGCTTTGAGCAGGAAGATGCTGCAGCAATAATTCCGATACCTGCACATACAAGTCCTAATTGAAGAATTTTTCTCATGCTAATATATGATGTTTTGTCTTTGAATGAATTTTCAGAATTAGCGTAAAGATATAATTTAGCCGCTAAATTCAAAACACATCTTTCAAAAAAATGAAATTATTTTTATCGCTACCGGTTATCGAAACTAAAAAAACCCGGCCCGATTCCCACATTGAAAGACTTTAATTGAATCCCATTGGTTTGGTATATAGAAATGGTGCCGTTTTGAATAAAGCCTTTCGGATCCGCAACATATATCTGATTTTTAACAGAATCGACCGCCAACCCCCAGAAATATTGTAACGGTTGTGCGGGAATAAAGAGAGCAGAAGGTATGGCATTGTCATCTATAGACATTCTGTAAACACCATTATAATCCGTTCCTCCATTATAATTCACACCAAGAAAATATAAAGTATCATTTGTCGGATTCCAGCAAGGCTTCATAATATCCGCGCCCGCAGGAAATAAAAAACTTTTGATTATAGTTTTTGTAGCAGGATTTATTTGGGTTAACGAAGCCGTTTTTCCTTTGTAAACATTACCTGCCAATACCCAAAGCATTTTATTTTTATCTACTAATACCTGCTGCGATGCCTTTCCCGCAATATGGATTCTTGCAGTAATGGCATCTGTTGCAGCATCAATTTCATAAATGTAATTACAAGCCGTATCCCAGTTGCAGGCATATACTTTGTCATTCAAAGCTGTTAATCCTTCAGAATTTTTATAATCAACATCAATCTTTCCGGTTACCTGGAAATTTGATGGATTCACGATATTGATTTGTGCATTATAAAGGCTGCTGACGTACATTTTATCAGCGCTTAATTTTAATAAATATCTCGGTTTAGGCACCTGAATATTGCCCAATAATGTATAATTGCTTTTATCGATGACAGCCACCTTGTCAGAGTTATTAACAGCCAGGTAAATGCGGTCATTATCAATTAATACGCTCTGTAAAACATCACCCGGTCCTTGTCCGTTTGCCGTTTCATAAATATTGTTATATACGCTGTCTTTATCAATATTATAGAATGAAAAAGAAGCATTGCCATTGCCAAGGCTTCCTTCATTTGCAATGAATACTTTTCTCCCTTCAGAGTTATTATTGCCTGGATTGGACGGTTCCGGTTTATCTCTGACACAGGCAATATCCATCATCATAACTGACAATAGTAATATTAAAAAGCTTTTCTTTTGAAGCAATGCGAACATGCTAATATTTGATGATTTTTTGAACAAAATGTTCGTTCCCATACTCAAGATAAAGGAAATAAAACCCTTTGTTTCTTTCTTTTAAGGATAAAAATGTTTGTCCTGAAAAAGAACCATTACAAATTTCTTTACCCGTTATATCCTTTAATGAATAATGAACCTTATTCCCGTTTTCACTGATTATATAAACTATATCATTAGTAGGGTTGGGATAAATTTTTATTGAAACAGAGTTATTGAGTTCCTTTACAGATGTTGGTTTTAAGCTGTTAATGACGCCAACGCCATTCAAATCAAAACCGGCCGAAGGATAAGGAGAAGGGTAAGCTTCATTTATAATATGATTGTCTTTGTCCATGCTGGCATATAAAGGATTAATAGAACCGATTACATCCACAAGGCGAACGTGGCTGATATTATTAATGTCTAAACCTTGTATATTTTTTAAATCTTCCAGATCAAAAGGAGTGCCGTAACCACTTACATATTTACCTGCAAGGTTATGATACTTGGAAGCAAGGGAATAAGTAAAATTATCAATCTGAACAGTATCCTGCATAGCAGATGAAGCAGGGAAACGGAAATAGTGAATACCATCAGAACTCACTTCTACAAAGGCCAATTCCAGATAGGCAAACGAATCATTTTCAGGATTGGAAAATCCGTTTTCAAATACAGCAAAATCAGCTCCGCTTCCGTTATAAATATGGTAATTAAATGTCAATACAGCAACGCCGCTGTCGCCCAGACTTACAACACCACTACCCGGAATGCCGACGGCATCAGATTCTGAACCCAATGTCGGATGCCCCAGGCTTGTATCCGCAATGTCCAGCCAGCCTCTTTCTATAGAACAGGTCGCCGCCCAGTCAACAATTCTGCTGTCGTTTTGAGGAATAGCTGTGTTGCCTTGCAAGGGAGTTTGCGGAGCATACTGAGCCTTTGCAGATAGCATTGCAAACAATAAAATAGTTGAAGATAGAAATCTATACATAGCTTATCTTAATGAAACAAACCCGCAAAAATGGCCTGCGGGTTTGTTGGTTATTTAATTCTTTATGAACCGTAAAGTTGATTGCTGGCTTGCATTTTTATCATTTACAACCCTTAACAAATAAGTGCCCGCTGCTAAATTACGGATATCAACTTGTTTTGCATTTTCAATATGCCGCAATAATCTGCCTTCCAGATTATAAATATCTGCATCAACAGAAATAGCTGTTTGTAAATGAATGAAATCATTTGCAGGATTAGGACTTAAAACGATCTTCATTTCATTGCCGTTGGCATTTGAAATGCCGGTAACCGGTAATGTCTTAAAACTTGCAGTATCCCAGTCAGAAAACCCACCGTCAGGACAAGTAGCTCTTATATGTGCGTAATAAGTTGTATTGGGAACCAATGCATTTTTTGAATATGTTGGGGCAGTAACCGTTACGGCAGTTGCTGTAGGAGCTAATGTATTGGAAACATCCACCGCAACTTCATAATCAGTTGTAAGGTTTTCTACACTTCCGTTCCAGGTAATGGTCACACTGTTTTCATTCAATGTGGAAGCGATAATGCCTGCAGCGTGCGGGCATACACCATCCAGAGTAGTGAAATTGTCGAACGCAGCATAATAAGGCGTAAAGTCATCTGAAGATAATATCTGGAAATTGATGCTATCTACATTGCCTAAAGGAAGCAGGTTGACCCATTCCCAGTTTTTTACAAGAACAGTATCTGTTGCAGTATATTTTGCCAAATCAAATATTACACTATCTGTAGTTTTTACATTATTTAAGTAACCTCTGATAACTAATTTCAGAAAATCTCCGGTTGTGTAATTGTCTTTCATATACAAGTAAGCATAAGTAGTATTGGTCAGGTATGTTCCAAGTACTTTGCTTCCGGCTGCTGCCCCCTGCAACTTTGCGCCTATCAGCAGGCTTTGTGTTGGATGTGCAGGGTAGTCCTGAGTCAGGTAAACTACACCGTAATTATCTGAATTGTCATAACCTTTGCCGGTTATGGCTGCTTTGTCATTTGTAAATGACGGATTGGTACTGTCAACTACATTGGTATAATTGAATCTTCCGTATCCCCCCCAGCTTTCAAGTGTTCCAAAGAATTTTACATGCCCGCTCTGGAATTCATAATCTCCCGCCGCAGTTTGCGTGCCCGCAAAATCGCTGTTTGGAGACGGTAAAATAAGGTCGTCTAAAGTTGAAATAGTTTGTGCCTGTAATGATACGCTGCCTAATGTTAACGCCGTTACTGCGAAAAATCTTTGTAATTTTTGTTGCATAAAAAAGATTGACAATTTTAAAAATGAATAAAATCGACCCTTTTGAGCAATGCAGGAAAAATAAGTTGGAATTTGGCTCACGGAATACAGCCATCAACGTCTCTTATCTTCACTTTTATTCCCGAAAGCGATGGATTGTTAAAATGCGACCAGGAGGTCTTCTGACTCGTTCCCTTTATTACAGCCTTCCCGTAAAACTTTACAGTGGCATGATTTGTAATAATATAATGGAACTTACAGCAGCGGGTACTGTTCCGGATTCACACCGGATTCCCTGTTCTGATTGCGGAGCAAAGGTAAAAAAAATATAAATGGCCGCATAATAAAAAAATGTAGCGAAATTTGTAAGTCGTGGCCTTATATCACAGATTTATAAAAGAAAGGACATTCATGAAATTTTCGATTGGAGATATTGTTTTACTGAAGAGGACCGGCGAAGAGGGCAGGGTTGTAGGTATTTTGAATAATGATATGGTGGAAGTTGAAGTTGGCGGCACGCATTTTCCTGTTTTTTTGGACGAAGTGGACCATCCGTATTTAAAATGGTTTACAGAACAGAGAAAAGCAAAACCAGCTACGATTAAACATATTGATGATATCCCTGTAGAAAAACATAAGAAAAAAGTCGAACACGGTGTTAGCTCCGGTTTTCATCTTTCTTTCCTGCCTGTTTTTAAATTTGATGAGTTTGAAGACGTGGTTGATAAACTGAAAGCTTATTTCATTAATCAAACCAATTATAACATCACACTACATTACGAGTGCACAGGCCATGCCGGTTCTCTATTTTCTCATAAAGCAACATTGCAGCCATTTGCACATTTCTACCTTCATGATATTCCATTTAGTGAAATGCATGAACAGCCACGCTTTTCATGGGTTATAGAGCAGACAAGTGTCTTGTCGCCCGCCAAACCTTTAAAAGACACAATAAGAATCAAACCGAAGAAGCTGTTTGGGTTTATCAATAAACTGCAACAGGAAAACCATCCGATGTTCCATATCAAGCTCGCTGATGATTTTTCAAACGAATCGGATATTAAAGATATTCAGGAAGACTATAAGTCAAAAGAATCTTTGGCAAAAATGGTAGAAGAATTGAAATATTCAAAAACCTCCAAACCAAAGCAGGAAATAGATTTGCACATTGAGAAATTAGTAGATGATATCAATAGTCTTAGCAATTACGAAATGCTGAGTATTCAATTGAACGCCTTTGAAGATGCATTGGATAATGCAATTCGCCACCATCAACAATCTCTTGTAGTTATTCATGGTGTTGGAAAAGGAAGGCTAAAAGAAGAAATTCATTCATTGTTAAAGTCTGTTCACGAAGTAGATTTTTTCCAAAGCGAATGGAATCCGAGATATGGTTATGGAGCCACTGAAATATTTTTCAGACAATAGCTTTACCTAAATAATAAACCCTGCCAGATATCTGACAGGGTTTATATTGTTTATTGTTTCGTGTATTTGTAAAGATTAAGCTAACTCATCTTCCATCCTCTCAGGCTCTAAATGGCTTTTCTTGAAAAGAACAGGAGACATTTCAAGATGTTTCCTGAAAAATCTATTAAAATAAGCCGGATCTTCAAATCCAAGATGATAACTTATTTCCTTTACACTATTATTGGAATGAAGCAACAGCCGTTTAGCCTCCAGTAATAACCTTTCCTTAATTAAATCACTAAGCGTTGAGCCCGCAAAAGTCTTACAAAGTTCATTCAATTTTTTGTTTGAGACATAAAGTGCATTTGCGTAAAAAGAGGACAAATGCTCCTTGGTATAAGAATCTTCCAGCAGACTTTTAAATTTCAGAAACAAACCATGACCATCCAGATGTTGTTGCGGATTTTGATGAGACTGGTATTGGTGGCATTTCAGGAGGAAAGCATGAAGATAAGTCCGGATAACCTCTCTTCCCGAAACATCGTTCAATGATTTTTCTGCTCCCATCATCCTTGATAGATTTAACAATTCATCAAATTGATGTTCATTAAGTTGAACAATGGGAGAGCCTTGTGTATGTGTATTCAGAAATGAAAATTCATATAATGGCAAATTCACCTTCGTGCCAAAATAATAAAAGTCGCTTGAAAATAACAAAATGGAACCGAAAGAATCAGGCTCCCTCCTTACCTTATGCACCTGTCCTGGAGAAACAAAATGGATACTGCAATCTGTTATATTATAAGCATTGAAGTCAATTTCATGGTAACCTCCGCCTTTTGCAAACAGAAATATCTCATAGTATCTGTGACGATGTGCCTTTGTTGTATCATAATCCGACCTTTGATTTAATGGAATAAATTTAAAAGGCGTTTTTTCTACCGTATCTGTCGCAAAATCATGAATAGGAATCATAATGCTTTTGTATCTGTCTGTTTATTGTAAGACGACAAAATACAGGTTGCTCGTTGGGATGATATTGTATCATAATAGTAGCTTTATTTATGGTTGTTAATCAATATCATCTTTTTGTTTTTTGACGTAGCCCCAAGCTACGCAAGGGGTCGGGCTATCCGTTTCAATCTTTTTGGGTTCGTTGCCTTCCAAAAAAGGATTTACACTGCTATCCCTTACGCTAACCCCTTCACGTTTTTTACCTTCAAACCACCTTCCTCCCGCGCTTTGGTGCCTCTGCGGGGAAGATAATGCTCCTGCGCTGAAAGTTTCTTTTCATAAACCTTGCCAAAAGTCGATGATATGCCTGCTAATCAGGCGGTAACAAACGAGTCTACAGATTGTTTTAAATAAATATCTGGCCTGAGAATGGCTGTGACATTGCATTTCACTGGATTGTCGATGTTTATTAATGCAAATAATTAACAAAAAGATTTTGCCGATTGGAAATGAGGTCCTACTTTTGCACCCCGCTGAGAGATAAAGGCAGCGGACAAAGTTCTTAGAAAATGGTAGGAATTTCATCCTGAAAGCCGCGTCGCTGCTACTTTCTTAGTTTAAGAGTTCAGT